>CAVOIC010000006.1:0-170579 GCA_963695985.1 uncultured Gammaproteobacteria bacterium | reverse complement strand
GGCACAGCCAGAGCACGGCATTCAGCCACTTCCGCTGGCTGAATCAAGCGTCCTTGCGGATTGCTCGCGACGAGAGCCGCGCGCGCCTCGGCCTCGCTCTTGCCCGTCTTCGCGACGATGTTGGCCACGGCGTTCTTCACCATGTCGGTCTCGGTGTATCCGGGACAGACGGCGTTGACGGTGACAGCGGTAGCGGCTGCTTCGCGCGCGAGTGCGCGCGTGAGGCCGACGAGGCCGTGCTTGGAGGCGCAGTAGGCGCTGACGTACGCCAGGCCCGTGAGGCCCGCGAGACTCGCGATGTTGACGATGCGCCCGTAGTCCTGTTTCACCATCGCCGGCCACACCTCGCGCGTGCACAGGAACGCACCGTTGAGATTGACAGCGAGCATGCTCTGCCAGAGTGCGAAGTCGGTACGAGCGAAGGGGGCGGACTGCGCCTGTCCCGCGTTGTTCACCAGGATGTCGATGCGCGGAAAGTGCTCGCGCACGCGTGCGAACGCCGTGCGCACGGATTCAGGATCGGACACATCGGCGGCGATGGCGAACGCGCGCACGGGCAGGCGACTGGCGAGCGTCTCGAGAGGCGGGAGGTTGCGTCCCAGCAGGGCCAGCTCCGCGCCTTGCTGGGCGAGCGCCTCGACGATCGCCGCCCCAATGCCGCGCGATGCGCCGGTTACGACCGCGCTCCGACCGGCGAGTCCGGCGTTCATGACGTCACTCCCCACTTGCAGGAGGATCTGGGTCGTAGGTCCAGTCGTCGTCGGGCCGTGGCGTGCGCTTGATCCAATCCTCGATAAGGCGCACGTGTTCCTCCTCTTCTGCCGCCATCTCCAGCGCGGTCTTGCGCACCGAGGTCGACTTCGCAGCGCGGGCCATCTTTACGAAGAACTGATTGGCCCGTTGCTCCGCTGCGAGCGCCATCTGCAGCGCGTGATACGGCTTCATGCGGTAGTGGAGCTCCCCCGGGTCGGCGGTCTCCATTCCTTCGCTCATTTCCCACAGCAGCTCTTCCGCTGCCAGCGCCTCTTTCGGTTGCAGCGCCTCTTTGTGTTCCACGATGCCGTCGGCGTGCAGCTGCTCGATGCGTGCGAGTTTGCGAAACAGCTCCGCCACCTCGGGATTATTGTGCTCTTCCATCGTGTCGGCCAGCATCGAGTAGCGCTCGACCGCCTCGACCTCCATGGCCCAGGCGCGGGCCAGGAATTCGGATTCCTCTCCGCTCTCAGCGCCGGGGTGGCCGGTGTCGTTCGCAGGGCTGCGTGGCGGTGCGGCGACCGGCGATTCGCTACGGGCGGCGGGCTTCTTGGTCTTGCGTGCTTTCATAACGCGAACTCCGTCTCGAGATCCTCCGCGCGCCTGGTCGTTCGGTGCACCAGCGCGTGGTAGGGCTTGCGGTTACCGGCGTAGAGCACGCCGATGTTGAACCCGTCGTCGGTCATGATGCGCCGGGCGGCGCGCGCCGGATCATCGGTGGTGCCGACGGGCGCGGGGTGCACCTGTGTCTTCCACTCGCGCTGCTCGGGCCGCAGCGTGACGCAGGGGCTCAAGACCTCGATGAAGGAGAAGCCGGGATGGCGGATCGCATCGGCGATGATGCGCGCAGTTCCATTCGGGTCGCCCGAGAATGCGCGCGCGACGAAATTGGCGCCGGCGGCGAGCGCGATCACCAATGGATGAAAGGTACGCAGGCCCGTGCCGCCCGGCGAGAGCTTGGAATCCCGAATCGGGTTCGGTCGTGGGGGAGGGCTGGCCCTTGGTCATGCCGTACACGTGGTTATCCATGACGATGTACGTCAGATCGACGTTGCGCCGGCACGCGTGCAGGAAGTGATTGCCGCCGATGGAATAGCCATCGCCATCGCCGCCCGCGGTGATGACGGTGAGGTCAGGTCGTGCGACTTTGAGCCCAGTGGCGGCGGGCAGCGCACGGCCGTGCACGCCGTGAAAGCCATAGCAGCTGGTGTAAGCCGGGATGCGCGATGAGCAACCGATCCCCGAGACGACAACGACGTTCTCGGGCTTGAGCTCGAGCAGGGCGAGGGCCTTGGTGAGCGAGGAGAGCACGGAGTAGTCGCCGCAACCGGGGCACCAGATCGGCTTGGTGTCCGACTTGAACGACTGCGGCGTGATTGGCACAGGGGCAGGACTGGCGGCGTTCATGCGCGGCTCCACTCAGTGATCTCGCGGCAGATCTCCGCGGCGCGGATGGGTAAGGGGCCAGGATGGCGCAGGCTCCGCACCTCGCCTGGAAGATCGGACTCGGCGCGCAGGTGATGCAGGAACTGGCCGCTGTGATTCTGCTCGACCACGAGCACGCGCTGCACGCCCGCCAGCGCCGCGGCGAGACGTTGGGGCTGTGCCGGCGCGAGCAGGCGCAGCGACACCAGGCGCACCTGGATACCCTGCGCGCTCAAGCGCGACAGCGCCTCGCGGGCAGGCCCGGTGCAGGACCCGAAAGTCACCACGGCAATGTCACCGTCACCCTCGATTTCGGCCCAGTGATTGCCGTATTCGTAGCCGAGGAGCTTGCGCGCGCGCTTGTCGAGCTGTGCGCTGTGGTCAGTGGACTGGCTCGATGGGACGCCGCGCTCGTTGTGCTCGAGGCCATCGGCGGTGTAGGCCGCGTTCGGCGTGCCGGGAATCGCCATCGGCGAGATACCGTTTTCGGTGAGCGCGTAGCGGCCGTAGCCCTGGTACCCGGTCTCGAGCACCGAGCGCCTGCCTATGAAGTGCAAATCCGCGGGGCGATCGACTACGGCGCGTGTCTGGCCGAGAAACTGGTCCGACAGCACGATGGCAGGCACCTGCAGCTCCTCGGCGAGATGCACGGCCCATTGCGTCGTGCCCAGGCAGTCGGCGATGGAGTTCGGCGCGACCACGACGTGAGGTGCATCGCCATGCAGACCGTTGAGCGCGATGTTGAGATCGCTCTGCTCGCACTTGGCGGGGATGCCTGTCGAAGGTCCGCCGCGCATTACATCAAGCACCACCACCGGCACTTCGGCAGCCACGGCGAGGCCGATGGATTCGGTCATGAGGGAAAGGCCGGGCCCGGCGGTGGCCGTGAGCGCCGGCACGCCGCCGAACGAAGCACCGATGATCATGTTGATAGAAGCGAGCTCGTCCTCCGCCTGGACCAGCGCGCCACCCAGCTTGGTAAGCATCGGCGAGAGCCACTCCAGTGCTTCGGTCGCCGGGGTGATCGGATAACCCGCGACGAACCGCACGCCGCCGCGCAGCGCGCCATAGCCGGCGGCCTGGTTGCCGGTGATGAGCCACCTCGGGCGCTCGGTGCGCTGTGCACCGGCCACGCCACCGGCAAAAGAGATTCCCTGCGCGGCCGCGAATCCGGCCTGGACCGCAGCCAGGTTTGCCGCCAGTGCTTCACCGCGACCTTTCTTGGCCTTGCGCACCACTTCCTCGACAGCCTCTGCCGACAGGCCAGCAAGTGATGCGGCGAGACCGAGCATGATCATGTTGGGCCAGCTGCCCGCGATCGCCTTGGCGATTTTCTTGAATGGCACTTGAGCTCGCTGCGCGCCAGTCTTCAGGAAAACTTCGGGCGGCTCGCCCTGGTCGGGGTCGCCAACGATGAGGCTCGCCGCGTCAATCGGAATTTCCTGCGAGAAGCGATGGACGTTCTGCCAATCGACGCCGATGAGGACATCGAAGCGATCGCTCAGGCAGTCGACCGCATGTGCCGCGATGCGCAGCAGGGCGGCGGCCTCGCCACCGCGGATCTGAGGTCCACTCGAGCGCACCATCAGCCCGTACCACCCGGCGCGGGCCGCGGCCTCGAGCAGCAGGTTGCCGGCGGTCATGACGCCGGCGCCGCCGCTGCCGGTCAGGGCAATGGAAATGTCCGTAAGGCCAGATGTCCGGGCGGGTTCAGGAGAGGGGCTCATAACGGCGTTGACACGTAATTAGGTAATCTGGTACTCTAATACCATTATCGGGTATTTCAGTCAAGGACTAGCTGCGCGAGGAGGATGAACCCGTGAAGGCCCCGGCCGAGCTCAAGGATCACGACCTCGTCGAAGGCCTGAGCGCGGCGGGCGTGCGTTACGAGAAACGTCCAGCGAAGACGCCCGACGGGCGCGTTGCCGCAGGCCTTTACAACGCGTGGATCTGGCTGGACAACGCGACGCAGTTCAACTCGTACACCACCGAAATGGTGAAGGGCCTGATCCTTGCGTTCCGCGCCGCCTCGAGCGCGCGCGACGTCAACGCAGTCGTGTTCACCGCAGTGGGCGAAAAGGCCTTCTGCAGCGGTGGCAACACGCAGGAATACGCCGAGTACTACGCGGGCCGTGCGCAGGAATACCGCCAGTACATGCGCTTGTTCAACGACATGGTCTCGGCAATTCTCGCGTGCGACAAGCCGGTGATCTGCAGGGTGAACGGGCTGCGCGTCGGGGGCGGGCAGGAAATCGGCATGGCGTGCGACTTCTCGGTCGCCCAGGACCTGGCGCGCTTCGGTCAGGCGGGCCCCAAGCATGGATCCGCGCCTATCGGCGGGGCCACGGATTTTCTTCCCCCCGTGATCGGGGCCGAGCGGGCCATGGCCGCCTGCGTACTGTGCGAGCCGTTCTCGGCGCATAAGGCCTATCTCTGGGGGATGCTCACGGACATCACCCCCGCGCTCAAGGTCGACGGTCGCTTCATCGCCAATCCGCTGGTGGAGACCCAACGCTTCGCGGACGAATATGGCCGCATCGTGTTCGGTGATTTCAAGACCGGCGATGCCGCGCGCGAAGGCAAAGCGCTGCTGGCGCGCGGCGCTGTGGACCTGTCGCTGCTCGATGCGAAGGTCGAGGAATTGTGTTCGAAGCTGCTGCTTACTTTCCCCGACTGCACGACCAAGACTCTCGAGCAACTGCGCAAACCGAAGCTCGAGGCGTGGAACCGCAACAAGGAGGACCACCGCGCCTGGCTCGCTCTCAACATGATGACCGAAGGACGCGCTGGCTTTCGCGCATTCCACGAAGGCACGAAGGAGGACCGTGAGGTCGACTTCATCGCGCTGCGCCAGGCCATCGCGCGCGGCGAAGGCTGGTCGGATGAGCTCACGGAACGAATCCAGCCGGGACGAAAACAGTGAGCGACGCACCGCTCAAGGTTTGGCTCGAACGCGAAGGCGCGCTGCTGCGACTGCGGCTCGCGCGCCCCAAGGCCAACATCATCGATCAGGCGATGATCGCGGCGCTCGCGACTGCCTTCGCGGAGCATTGCCCGGGCCGCGGCCTGCGCGCCGCGCTACTTGATGCTGAAGGGCCGCACTTTTCATTCGGCGCGAGTGTCGAGGAGCACCTGCCCGGACGTTGCGCCGGGATGCTGGGCAGGCTGCACGCGCTCATCCTGCAGATGCTCGAATGGCCGGCACCGATCCTGGTCGCGGTGCGGGGCCAATGTCTGGGTGGCGGCCTCGAAGTCGCCATGGCCGGCACCCTGATCTTCGCTGCGAGCGACGCGAAGTTCGGACAGCCGGAAATCCAGCTCGGTGTCTTCGCGCCCGCAGCATCCTGTCTGTTGCCACCGCGCATCGGGCAGGCGGCGGCTGAGGACCTGCTGCTGTCCGGACGCAGCGTCGATGCGGCCGAGGCCAAGACGCTCGGTCTCGTGCACGCAGTCGCCGCCGATCCGGAAAGCACTGCACTGGAATACTTCGACCATCACTTCGCCGACAAGAGCGCAGCGGCGCTCGGTTGTGCCGTGGCCGCGGCGCGCGGCGGGTATCTGCCGGAGATGCGGCGCCGCCTGCACGAGGTCGAACAACTGTACTTGCAGGGACTGATGAGCACGCGCGATGCGAACGAGGGACTGCAAGCCTTTCTCGCCAAGCGCGCGCCACGCTGGGAACACTGCTGAGGAGGACCGATGAGCGAATCCGTGCAAGCGATAGTGCAGCGTTGCCAGGCGCTCTACGAGGATCTGCACTTTGAGACCGTGAAGGCCTGGAAGGAAGCCGCACCGGGTCGCAAGGCGATCGGCTACATGCCGATCTACGTGCCCTGTGAACTCATCCATGCGGCGGGCATGCTGCCGGTCGGCATTCTGGGCGGCGGCGATCAGCTCGAGGTGATCCAGGGCGATGCCTACTACCAGAGCTACATCTGCCGCATTCCGCGCTCGACGCTGGAGATGGGACTCACCGGCCGGCTCGACTGCCTGGACGGAATGCTGTTTCCATCGATCTGCGACGTGATCCGCAATCTCTCCGGCATGTGGCAGGTGATGTTCAAGGACAAGTACGTGAAGTACTTCGACGTGCCGCAGAACTATCGCGACGACGTGGGCGGAGAATTCTACATCCACGAGATGCAGACACTGCGCGAGGACTTGGCGGCGCTGGCCGGAAAGCCCGTCTCCGACGAAGCGCTGCGCGCCTCGATCGCGGTATACAACGACAATCGCCGCGCCATGCGCGAGCTCTATGACTATCGCAGCGCCAAGCCCTGGCAGGCACCGACTTCCGAGGTGTACCTGCTGTCGCGCGCGGGCATGGTACTGCCGCCCGAAGAGCACACTGCGCTCGTGCGCAGCTACATCGCCGCGACTGACGCGGTGGAGCGGCCGAGGCGCGACAATGCCCGCGTCGTGATCACCGGCTCGTTCTGTGAGCAGCCGCCGCTCAACCTGATCAAGTCGATCGAAATGGCCGGCTGCTACGTGGTGGACGATGACTACATGCTGGCGCTGCGCTGGTTGCTGGACGATGTGCCGACGACCGGCGATCCGCTGCAGGAGCTGTCCAAGGCGTTCCTGCACCGCTCGGCCTCGACTTCTTCGAAGTACGACGAGAAACGCGAGCACAAGGGCCGGTTCCTGGTCGAGTCGGTGCGCAAGAGGGCTGCCGAAGGCGTGATCTTCGCCGCGCCCTCGTTCTGCGACCCGGCGCTGCTGGAGCGCCCGATGCTGCAGTCCGTGCTTGTGCCCGAGAAGATCCCGCACACCGCATTCAAGTATGCGGAGAACACCGGGCAGATGGCCCCGATCCGCGAGCAGGCCGGCACCTTTGCCGATTCGATCAAGCTGTGGAGCACCGCATGAGCGGACCAGCCATCCGCAGGAAGAGGTTCCGATGAACACCCCGATTCAGATGATGCCCCCGCAGCCATCGAAGAAACCCGCCGCGCCGGTCCAGAAGGAAGACGCGATGTGGCTGCAGAAGGAGATGATCAACCGCAACTATCACGAGCTCGCGGTCGCGCACGACCAGGGCCGGAAAATCTGCGCGACCTTCGTGCCCGGCAACCTCAATGAGCTGGTGATGTGCTTCGACATGGTGAGGAGCCTCCCGGAAACCAACGCGCTGCAAAACGGCATGCGCAAGAAGTCCGGCAAGTTCATCATGGACGCCGAGCGCGACGGGCACTCCGAGGACGTCTGCACCTACGTCAAGTCCGACCTCGGCATGATGTTGAACGGCAACATCGGCCCGACCGGGGAGCCGCTGCCGAGCCCCGACCTGCTGCTGCTCTCCTACACGGGCTGCTTCACCTTCATGAAGTGGTTCGAGCTGATCCGACACAAGTACGGTTGCGAGACCACGATGCTGCACGTGCCCTACCAGGGCGATGGCCGCATCTCGAAGAACATGCGCGACTACGTTGTGCACCAGCTCACCCAGACCGTCATTCCGGCGCTCGAGCGGGTGTCGGGCGTCAAGTTCGACATCGATCGCCTGCGCGAGTACATGAAGGAGTCGATCAAGGCCGAAGAAGACCTGGTGCACGTGCTGCAGACGGCGAAGCACCGCCCAAGCCCGATTGACGGTTACTTCGGCGCGGTCTACTACATCGGCCCGATCTTCACCGCGTTCCGTGGCACGCCTGAGGCGACGCAGTTTTACTCCGTGCTGCGCGGAGAGATCGATGAACGGATGCGCCAGGGTAAGGGCCCGATCACGCCCGACGGCGAGCTCACCGAGGAGAAGTACCGCCTGGTCGTGGAAGGCCCGCCCAACTGGACCAGCTTCCGCGACTTCTGGAAGATGTTCTACGACGAAGGCGCGGTGGTCGTGGCCTCAACCTACTCCAAGGTGGGCGGCGTCTACGATTTCGGCTTCCGCCATGATCCGGACCACCCGCTGGAATCGCTCGCCGACTACTGCCTGGGCTGTTACACCAACCTCAACTTTTCGCAGCGGATTGCCATGATCTGCCGCTACATCGAGGAGTACCAGGCCGACGGGCTGCTCATCAATTCGATCAAGAGCTGCAACAGCTTCTCGGCCGGCCAGCTGCTCATTCTGCGCGAAGTGGAAAAGCGCACCGGCAAGCCGGCGGCCTTCATCGAGTCCGATCTCGTGGACCCGCGCTACTTCTCGGCGGCCAACATCAAGAACCGGCTCGAGTCGTACTTCCAGATGATTAAGCAGAAGCGCTCCGCGGCAGCGGTTCACTGATAGCGAGAGGCTCAACATGCGCTCCTTCATCGGCATCGATCTCGGTTCCACCACCACCAAGGCCGTGGTCATGGACGAGGCGCAAAAAATTATCGGACGCGGGATCACGAATTCGCGCTCCAACTACGATGCGGCAGCGGCGATCGCGAAGCAGGAGGCGCTGGTGAACGCCCGCTTCTACTTGTTCCGCGAGAGCCTGTCGAGTTCAGGCGCGCTGAACGGGCGCCTGGAAGACTTCCTTGCGCAGCTCGAGCGGGATTTCCGCCTCGAGCAGTTCCTCGAGCAGCTGAATGACCTCCAGGACACGTGTCGCAGGAATGCGGAGGGTACCCGCTTCGGCGACGCAGGTGCCGGCGTGCTCGCGGCACTCGAGGAAGTGTTCCGTCGCCTGCAGGGCGAGGCCCCGGGACTGTTCGCACCTGGTGCTAAGCGCAAGTCCGACTTCTTCCGCGACATCGCGGGGAGCCGCTACCTCGCTGTCGGCGAGAGTGTCGCGAAGGAAATGGGCTTGCGCTACGACATGCTGCTCAACGTGTTCGACCGGTCCATCATCGAGGTGGAGAATCGCGTCTACGGCGAATCGATTCGCCCGCACCTCATGCAGGCGCTCGAGCGGACATTCCGCGCGCTGCCGGATACCGCCGCACGCGGGGACGCGGTACGCGCGCCGATCCAGGGCATCCTCGACACGGATCTCGTAGAAACCTACGTTGTCGGCACGGGCTACGGGCGGGCGCGGCTGCCCTTTTCTAAGGAGCACATCCGTTCGGAGATCCTGTGCCACGGTCTGGGCGCCCACGTCATGTACCCGCATACCGCGACGGTTCTCGACATCGGTGGCCAGGACACCAAGGCGATCCAGGTCGACCCTAGCGGTATTGTTGAAAGCTTCCAGATGAACGATCGGTGCGCCGCCGGCTGCGGCCGCTACCTCGGCTACATCGCCGACGAGATGAACATGGGATTGCACGAGCTGGGGCCGCTCGCGATGAAGTCCACCAAGACCGTGCGCATCAACTCGACCTGCACGGTGTTCGCGGGCGCAGAGCTGCGCGACCGACTGTCCCTCGGCGAGAAGCGCGAGGACATCATGGCCGGGCTGCACCGAGCCATCGTGCTGCGCGCCATGTCGATCCTTGCGCGCTCGGGGGGCGTCAAGAACGAGTTCACCTTCACCGGCGGCGTGGCCAAGAACGAGGCCGCCGTCAAGGCGCTGCGGCAGCTCGTGACCGAGAACTACGGCGAGCTGACGCTCAATATCAACCCAGACTCCATCTACACCGGCGCCCTCGGTGCGGCGACCTTCGCCTGGCGCGCTGTGGTGGAGGAAGGCAAGCAGATTGAGGCACGGACATGAGCATCACGGCTGGTATCGACATCGGCTCGGGCGCCGTCAAGACGGCGCTGTTCCGGACGCAAGGCGGCACCAGCGAGTGGCTGGCCAAGCGCGTCGAGCGGATCCGGCGCCGCGATCCACTGCAGCTCGCCCGGGATGCCTACCAGGGGCTGCTCGAGGAGACCCGCATCACGCCAGAGGAGGTCGACTACGTCGCCACCACCGGCGAAGGCGAGAGCATCAAGTTCTCCACCGGTCACTTCTATTCGATGACCACGCACGCCCGCGGAGCGATCTTCCTGCGCCCTGACGCGCGCGCGGTGGTGGACATCGGCGCACTCAACGGCCGTGCCATCAACATCGACGAGCGTGGCAAGGTGCTCGCCTACAAGATGACGAGCCAGTGTGCCTCCGGGTCGGGCCAGTTCCTCGAGAACATCGCGCGCTATCTCGGCGTCGCGTTGGAGGAGATCGGTCCGCTGTCCGAATCGTCAAAGAATCCTGAGAAGGTCAGCTCGATCTGCGCGGTGCTCGCCGAGACCGACGTGATCAACATGGTGTCGCGCGGCATCGCCACACAGGACATCCTCAAGGGCATTCACCTTTCCATGGCCTCGCGCCTGGTGAAGCTCCTCAAGGTGACCGGTATCAAACAGGGCACGCTGCTGCTCACCGGTGGTCTTGCCCTCGACACGGGACTCCTGGCCGCGATGCGCGAGGAGCTGGTCACAGAAAAAGTCACCGGCCTGCAGGCCTTCAACCACCCCGACTCGATCTTCGCGGGCGCCATCGGCGCGGCGATCTGGGGTGCATTCCGCCACGAAAAGCTGGCCCGTCTCAAGGAGCGGGCTGCAGCCTGAACCCTGAATCGATCCGTGCGGAGGAGATTGCCATGGCTCTATTGATCAACCAGGACTGCACCGAGTGCGACGCCTGCCCGTCGGTGTGTCCCAACGAAGCGATCACCAAGGGGACGCCATACGTGATCGATTCCCTGCGTTGCACCGAATGTGTCGGCGCCGAGGATGAGCCGCAGTGCAAGCTCGTCTGCCCCTCGAACTGCATCTTCGAGAACCCGGATTTCCGGGAGACGAAAGAGGAGCTGCTGGCGAAGTATCAGCAGATCCACGGCTAGGAGCGCACGGTGCCGGCCGGCTGCGAACACTGAGAGCGATCATGCAACTGCAACGCCAGACGAGCCGAACCCTGCACGAGGAGCACGTCGCGGTGCTGGCGCTCCTCGAGCGCTTCGAACGACGCTCGCGCCCCTGAAATCCGGACCACCCGGCCCGGACGACGCCACGTGGGTCCTGCTCCTGAGGCAACTGGAAACCGCGCTCCAGCACGAAGTCACACGTCACTTCGCGCTCGAAGAGAAGCAGCTCTTCCCGCGGCTGCGCGAGTACGGTGAGGGCGATCTTGCCGATCTGCTGCTGGAAGAACACGCGTCGATCCGCGAGGTCGCCGGTGCGTTGCTTGGGCTGATCGGCGCGCGCGGCGCAGCGCGAACTCGATCCGCCGAGCTGGCACACGTTCCGGGTCTGCGGCCTGGAATTGGTGGAGCGCCTCGGCTCCCACGCGCGCATGGAAGAGGACGCGCTGGTGCCATTGGTCGACGAAATGCTCGACGAGACACCGACATGGAGATCTGGAATGCGCACGCAACCGGTTGAGGCGCGCACCACGCGAGTCACCTCCGTTCCGCCGCCGCCCGGGACGAGCCTGCGACTGCTCTCGAAGCACGACCTCGCCGGCGTAGTTGAGATCGACGCGAAGCTGAGTGGCCGCTCGCGGCGCGACTACTTTGAACGGCGCCTGCTTGCGGCGCTGCGCGAACCGGCACTGCACCTGCAACTTGCGATCAAGGAGGGCGGCAACCTGCGCGGCTTCCTGTTTGCGCGCCGGCTGGAAGAGGAGTTCGGCCGCACGGAGCCGGCCTTGCGGCTGCAGGTCATCGGCGTGGAACCCGAAGCCCAGCGCCGCAGCTACGGCATGTGCCTGCTCGGCGAGCTGGAAGCGTGCGCCTTACGCCAGGGGATCAGCCTGCTGCGCACACAGGCGCACTGGAAGAATCATGGCATGCTCCGCTTCCTCGACCGGGCGGGATTCGAACTGGATCGTAATCACGTGATCGACTGCGACGTGCACGCGGGCCGTATCAATGCTGCCGGTGACGACGAGGCGCTCACCTCCGCCCAGCCTCCCACCGGCGACAAGAACGACTACAGCGCACCACCGGCGAATGACTTCGAGGCGCTCGCGCGGGATCGCGCCGACGTGCGCTCCCTGCGGCCCGAGGACGTCGGCGACCTCGTTCGCATCGATCGCCGGCTCACGGGTCGCGACCGCAGCGCGTACATCGCGCGGCAGGTCGAGGAGGCGCTGCACGACTCCGCGGTGCGCATGTCGCTCGCGGCTCTATTGCGATGGTGCTGTTGGCGGTTATCTCGCGGCGAAGGTGGATTTTGGCGATGCTGGACGCACGGAACCGACAGCGGTCATCGATACGCTCGCCGTGGATCCGGACCGCGCCGGCAGTGGCATTGGCACAGCGCTCGTTTCGCAACTCCTTGTCAATCTGACGGCGCTGCGAGTTGAGCGAATCGAGACGGAGGTCGCGCGGGATGGGCTCGACCTGCTAGCCTTCTTTTACCGACTTGGATTTGCGCCCAGCGCGCGCCTCGGGTTCGTGAAGCGCCTGTCTTCGCCACACGGAGCATCTCCTTGACGAAATCCAGAACCGCACCGGCCGCACGCAAGCCGTCAGCCATGCGGCCAGCTCGTGCTGCCCCCGCATCCGCCGCGCCCGCCGCTGTGACGCCCGTGCCCACGCAACTCGCGGTGCACGTAAGGGCAACCGAGTCTGCGGACATTGGCCAGGTGATCGCCATCGACGCGGAGGTCACGGGCATCGAGAAGACCGACTACTGGTACGAGGTCTACCGCCGCTACGGCGCGAGCCGCACGCGCCAGCGCCTGTTCCTGGTCGCCGAGGCGGAAGGCACAGTGCAGGGTTTCGTTGTAGGCGAAGTACGCGACTGGGAATTCGGCTCCCCGCCCTGCGGCTGGGTGTTCGGCTTGAGCGTGCGGCCCGGAGCGCGCCAGGCCGGGATCGGCACGCGCCTGCTGCAAGCAGTCTGCGACCGTTTGCGCCACGCGGGTGTGAACCAGGTGCGCACATTGGTGGCGCGCGACAATACCCTGGTGTTGTCGTTCTTCCGCAGCCAGGGCATGACGGCCGCTCCGGCTATCATTCTCGAGAAGGTCCTCGAGAAGGCGCTCGACTGATGAACGCCGCACCGCGGGGATTTACGCGCACATGAAGTTACAGCAGAGCACCCTTCTCGCCCTGTACAGCGTCCTGGAGTTTGCCGCCGACCCTGGTCTGCAGATCACGGCCGCGGAAATCGCCGACAAGTATGGCGTGTCGACGCATCACCTGTCGAAGGTGCTGCGCGATCTCGGTCGCGCCGGGCTGCTCGAGTCGGTGCGGGGTGTGGGCGGAGGCTACCGCTTCAGCGGCAACACGAAGCGGATCACGCTGATGGACGTGATCGAGCTCTTCGAGAACATCAGCGGTCGCACCGCGAAGGGTGGCACCGGGCACAACGGTATCAAGGGCGCGCTCGCCTCGGTGCTGGCGGAGATCGACGAAACAGCCAAGGCTACATTCCGGTCGATCACGCTCGACACGATGCTCATGCTCGCGCAACGCGCAGCTCCCGAACGCGGCACGGCTCACGATGAGCTGAGATCTGCTCCTTCGTCGTGACAGTGAGCGACGCTTACGACGCGATTGCGTGCGCACCCTCGGCTGCGAGCTCGTTCACCAGTCGCCGCGCGAGCGCGGCGGCGACCTGTCGACGGTAGTTTGCTGAGGTGACTGTTGTTCGCTGGGGGCTCGCCTGGTGCTGCACCAGCTTGACCAGCCGCTCGCAGAGCGCTGCGTCGGGCGCCTGACCACGAAACTCCTCGGTGCCGGCGATCAGCAGCGGAGATGAATTCGTACCGGTGAGCGCCACCCGCAATTCACTTACGCGTCCATCTACAGTCTCGAGCGCCACTGCGACACCGGCGAGCGGGAAATCGATCGCGCCACGCACGCGCGCCTTGCGATAGGCCGCGCGCATTCGCTGGTGGCGGCACTCGCACGCGTACGGCGAGAAGGAACTCGCCGGGCGCAAGTGTGAGGTGCTGCGCGCCGTCGTCGCGGTATAGCGTGGCGAGAGGCGCCCAGCGCGCGCCGGCGGGGCCAGCGATGTGCACGTCAGCACCGAGCACGAGCAGCGCTGGCGCGAGGTCTCCGCTGAAAGCGGCGTGGCAGTGCTTGCCCTGCGGCGCGACGTGGCAGATCTCACCGCGATACTTGAGGCAATAGCCGTTGGAACGGCGCCAGATCTCGTTCTGGTTGTAGAACACGCAGCGCGTGTCGAGGCATAAATTCCCGCCGAGTGTGGCAACGCTGCGATGCGAGGGTCCCGCAACGGTGTCCGCTGCCTGCGCGAGCGCGGGAAAGCGGGCAGCAACGTCGGCATCGGTCGCGAGGCGCGCGAGCGTGACGCCCGCGCCGAAGCGCACGGTCTCGCCCTCGTCAGCGATGTCCCGGAACCCTGGCAGGCGCTCGAGGCTGACGAGCAGCCCAGGTGACACCAGACCGAGGCGCAGGTTGACCATGAAGGCAGTGCCGCCGGCCAGCACGCGCGCATCGGGTTGACCCGAGAGGAGGCGTGCTGCTTCACCGGCCGTTTCCGGGTAGCGCAGTGCGAAGGCGGGAAGCAGTTCCATATCGGCGGCGACCTCTCAGCTGCGTTCCTTCAACGTTGCCTTCAGCCGCTCTTCCCGACGCCGCGCGTGCAGCGCTTCGAGCACACGGTCGGGCGAGAGCGGAAGCCCCGGCACGCGAATGCCGATTGCTTCGGCGACCGCGCTACCGATGGCCGGGCCGAAGCCGCCGACCGCCCCTTCGCTCGCTTCCTTCGCACCGAAGGGTCCGCTCGGGTCGTGCGCCTCCACGATCTTCACTTCGATCGGTGGCGATTCGGCGACTCGTCGGCACGCGATAGTCCAGCAGATTGCTCCGCACCGGCCGGCCGTTCCTGAATTCGGTCGCTTCGCCCAACGCCTGGCCCACGGCTATCCAGACCGCGCCCTGCACCTGTCCCTCCACGGACAGACGGATTGATCGCGCGGCCGCAATCGTGGGCCACCCAGACCTTCTCCACCCGGATCGCGCCCGTGTCCTCATCGACGGCGACCTCCACGACCTGCGCCGCATACGAATAGGCCGGGCTCGGTCCGACGCCCGCACCGCGGAACTTGCCGCCCTGCAACTCGCGCGGAACAGTGTAGGTACCGCGGGTCGTGATCGGCCCGGTCGTCTCGAGCGCCGCGCGCACGACGTCTGCATAGTTCACGACCTTATCGGTGCCCGCCAGTCGATAAGACTCGCCGAGGCATTCCACCTGTTCGGGTCGCGCCTCCAGCCGCCGTGCGGCGGCGGCGAGGAGCAGTGTCCTGAGCTCTTCGGCAGCCGCGCGTGCAGCGTTGCCCACCATCAGCGAAACGCGCGAAGAGTACGAGCCATTGTCCTTGGGCGTCAGCGCGCTGTCGCCCGCGATCACGCGCAGCCGCAGAAGCGGCAGGCCCAGCACTTCGGCGGCGATCTGCGCGAGCAGTGTCGACGAACCCTGACCGATGTCTGCAGCGCCCGTCAGGAGCGTAATCGAGCCGTCGAAATCCAGGCGCAGGTTCACGGTCGCGTGCGGCTCTCCGGTCCAGTGCACGGGCTTGGCCGCACCGGAGATGAAGTGCGAGCAACCCATGCCCAGGCCGCGACCACGCGGCATCCTGCCTTTGCGCTCGCGCCAGCCCGAGGCCTTCTCGACCCAATCGAGGCACTCGGGCAGGCCGTAGGAATTGACCTGCAGATCGTTGATGGTCCGGTACGGTGGTTCGATGAGATTGGCGCGGCGAACAGCGAAGGGATCGAGCCCGAGCTCCGCTCCCACGATGTCGAGCATCGTGTCGAAGGCATGGCGTATGTCCACGCCGCCGTGGCCGCGCATCGGGCCGCACGGTGGCGTGTTGGTGTAAACGCGAAAGCCGTGATAGCGCGCCGCCGGCAATCGGTACAGGGCGTGCAGGAGCGCGCCGGAATAGAGAATCGTGATGATCCCGTAGCCGGCCGATGCACCTCCGCGCTGCACCACCTCGGCGTCGACTGCGGTGATTTCCCCGTTGCGCTTCATTCCGAGTTTGATGCGGATGTCGGTTTCGGGGCGTGCCCGGTGGATCGTGAAAGTCTGAGCACGGGTCAGCTGGAGCTTGACGGTGCCGCCTGCAGCCCGTGCCAGCAGCGCTGCGGTGATTTCAAAGGGCAGCGTCTCCGTGCGGTGACCGAAGCCGCCGCCGACGAATGGCTTGATGACGCGGATCTGCGCAGGATCCATCTTCAGGCATTCGGCGAGCGTGAGGTGTACGTAGTAGGGCACCTGCGACACCGATTGCAGCGTCAGTCGGCCGGTCGCGGAGTCCCAGGTTGCGAGAGCGCAGTCGGGCTCCATCTGCGCGTGCGCCAGCTCCTCATAGTGGAAGCTCTGCTCGCGCACCAGGTCTGCAGCCGCGAAACCAGCATCGACATCGCCGAACTCGCTGCTCACTTCGCGCTCGATGTTGCCGAGCTTGTCATTGTGCAACAGTACCGCGCCCGGGGCGCGCGCCTCGGCGGCGCTCGTGTAGAAGGGCAGCGTCCGGTATTCGACTTCGATCGCGTCGAGCGCAGCGCGCGCGGTCTGCTCGTCCTCAGCAGCAACCGCGGCCACCGCCTCTCCCCAGTAGAGCACCTTGCCACGCGCGAGCGGATATTCGTTGCGGGCGATCGGCAGGATGCCGAATGGGACGTCGCAGTCCTCTCCGGTAATCACGGCCCTCACGCCCGGCATCGCGCGCGCGCGCGAGGTGTCGATGCGCAGGATCTCCGCGTGGGCATGGGGGCTGGTCAGCTGCGCGCCGACGAGCGCCTCGCGCGCGGGCAGGTCCGCCGTGTAACGGGCGCGCCCGGTGACCTTGTCGATGCCGTCGATCAATGGCTGGCGCATGCCAACGGCGTGGACGGGGCCTGCGACTGGCGGTTTCGTTGCGCTCATGGTGCGGCTGCCGCGGCCTGAACCGACTCGACGATCTTCACGTACCCGGTGCAGCGGCACAGGTTGCCCGACAGCGCCGTGCGGATCTGCGCTTCGGTGGGATGTGGATTTCGGCGCAGCAACGCTTCGGCCGCCATGATCATGCCCGGTGTGCAATAGCCGCACTGCACGCCGAGCTTCTCGTGGAAGGCCTGTTGCAGGCGGCTCAGACGGCCTTGAGAAGCGAGTGACTCGATGGTTTCGATGCGGCGCCCCTCGCAGGTGCTGGCGAGCGTGAGGCAGGCGAGACGTGGCTCGCCGTCGATCAGCACGGTGCACGCACCGCACTCGCCGCCGTCACAGCCGCGCTTGGTGCCGGTGAGCCCGAGGCTCTCGCGCAGGTGATCGAGCAGCAGCACGTTGTCGGCGATCGCGTCTTCACGCGCGCGGCCATTCAGCCAGAACGAGATCAGGCGCTTCATTGACGTGTTCCCACGAACTTCGGCTTGCTCGGCGCCAGCCGAGCCGGTGTCGAGTGCGCCGGTGGCGTCAGCTCTGCGACCTGCTTGCCGAGCACGGGCTGTGCTCCCGCGGGCCGCAACTTGTATCGCTGCAGCTTGCCGGTGTGGGTGCGCGGGAGCGAGTCGACAAATTCGATGACGCGCGGGTACTTGTACGGAGCGATCGAACGCTTCACGTGTTCCTGCAGCTCCACGACCATTTCGGCGCTGCGCTGATACCCGAGCCGCAGCGCGACGAACGCCTTGACGATCTGCCCGCGTTCCTCGTCAGGCCAGCCGACCACCGCACACTCCGCCACGGCGGGGTGCGCGAGCAGCACGTTCTCGACTTCCGGGCCCCCGATGTTGTAGCCAGCGGACACGATCATGTCATCCGCCCGCGCCTGGTAGAAGAAGTAGCCGTCCGCATCCATGTAAAAAGCATCTCCCGTGACGTTCCAGCCGTTCACTACGTACGTCTTCTGCCGTTCGTCGGCCAGGTACCGGCAACCCGTGGGCCCCCTGACGGCAAGACGTCCGATGGTGCCCACCGGCGCCGGATGTCCCTGCGGGTCGAGCACGGTCGCCTGGTAGCCGGGCACTGTCTTGCCGGTAGCCCCGGGACGTATGTCGGCGCCTGCGGCAGCGATGAAGATCTGGCCCATCTCGGTGGAGCCGATCCCGTCGATGATCTTCACGCCAGTCGCGCGTTCCCAGGCTGCGCGCGTCGCCGTTGGCAGGTGTTCTCCCGCGGACACGCACGTGCGCAGGCTCGACACGTCGTATTTCGAGGCGATCGCGGCCATGGCCCGGTACATCACCGGCACCGAGTAGAGCACCGTAACGCGAAAGCGCCCGATCGTCTCTAGCAGCGACTCGGGGGTGTAGCGCTCAAGGAGGACCGTGGTCGCACCGTAACGCAGCGGCACCATGAACACGCCGGCGAGCCCGAAGGTGAATGCGATCGAGGGCGTTCCCGCGACGATGTCGTCCTGCGTGTGCTTGACGACGTGCTGAGGAAAACCCTGGCAGATTGCGAGCAGGGCGCGATGACAGTGCATCACTCCCTTGGGCACGCCGCTCGTGCCGGAGGTGAACGCAATCAGCCCGACGTCATCGGCCGCCGTGGCGATGTTCTCGAACTCATGGGGCTTGGCGGCCGCGAGATGCTCGAGAGAGTCCGGACCGTCGTCCAAGAAATAGCGGACCTGAGACAGTGTCGGGCTGCGCGCGCGCGCGCCTTCGACCTCCACGGCCAGGCGACGGTCGCAGAGCGCATGCGTGATGCGCGCCCTGTCGATCACGTGCGCGAGTTCCCCGGCTCGCAGCAGCGCTATGGTCGGTACGGTAATGCCACCCGCTTTCCACGTGGCGAGCATGCAGGCGGCCATCATCGGGCTGTTGAGCGAGGGGATCAGCACACGATTACCGGGAACCAGTCCCATGTCCTCGGTCAGCACGTGCGCGATGCGGTTCGCCTGGTGCAGCAGTTGCGAGTAGGTCGAGCGCCCGTCCGTGCCGATGATCGCGGTGCGCCCGCCGTGCCCCAAGCGCACCCGCTCGTCGAGCAGGACACTCGCGCAGTTGACCTGGTCCGGAAAACGAAACTCGGGCAGGTCGAACCGGAACTCGGGCCACAGTTCAGGTGGCGGCAGGTTGTCGCGGGCGAAGGTATCGGGGTAGGCGGTCCAGCTCATGGCGCCTCACCTGCGTCGCTCCGGGCGGCGTCGAGGAGCTGTCGCGCGATGATCAGCTTCTGCACCTCGGTCGCACCCTCGTAGATGCGCAGCGCGCGCACTTCGCGGTACAGACGCTCCACCGGATGGCCCTGAGTCACGCCCAGTCCGCCGAGCATCTGCACGCAGTCGTCGATAACCCTCTGCGCCGCCTCGGTCGCGTACATCTTGGCCATAGCCGCGTAGCGCGTGATCTTTTCGCCGCGCACGTCCCGCGCCCACGCGGCGCGGTAGACGAGCAGCGCCGCCGCATCTATCGCCGTGGCCATGTCTGCCAGCTTGGCCTGCGTCATCTGGAAGTCGGCGAGCACCTGCCCGAACATGCGGCGGGCACGCGCGCGCTGCAGCGCCTCGTAGAGCGCACGCCGCGCGAAGCCCAACGCCGCCGCGCCCACGCTGGTGCGGAAGATGTCCAGGGTTCGCATGGCGATCTTGAAGCCCTCGCCCGGCGTGCCAAGCAGGTTCTCTGCCGGGACGCGGCATCCCGTGAGGCGCAGCGTCGCCATCGGATGCGGAGCGATGATCTCGATGCGCTCCTGGGCTGACAGCCCTGGGGTATCGGCATCGACGACGAACGCGGACAGGCCGCGAGTTCCGGGCGCCTCGCCCGTGCGGGCGAAGACCACGTAGAAATCGGCGATGCCGCCGTTCGAGATCCAGGTCTTCACCCCGTCCAGCACGAAGTGCGTTCCGTCGCGCCGGGCAGTGGCGGCGATGGCGCCGACGTCGGAACCGGATTCCGGCTCGGACAGCGCGAAAGCAGCGATGGCCTCTCCTCGTGACACGGGAGGCAAGTAGCGTTTCCTCAGTGCCGGGCTGCCGGCGACAGACACGGCGCCGCTGCCGAGTCCTTGCATCGCGAAGGCAAAGTCCGGAAGCCCGCCATGGAATGCGAAGATTTCGCGCAGGATGCAGATCGAGCGCAGATCGAGCTGCTCGGCGCCCGTGCCCTCCCGCGGCACCGAGTAGGCGAGCCAGCCGGCAGCGCCCATCTCACGGACCAGGCGCCGGCAGACAGCATCGGCGTCGGGCGCATGGGTCCACTCTCCGAGTGCTTCGCTCGCCCACTTGGCAGCGTCGGCCGCCAGGCGCGAATGCTCTTGCTCAAAGAAGGGCCAGCCCAGGTGGGCAAGCCACTCAGGCCCTGCGTGCGCCAGCGTAGTGCTCGCCATGCCACGGCCTCGACTGCCCTTGCGGGCGGTGGGCAGGCGTTCCTGCCCCAGGATTGAACCAGCGTTCAAAATGAATACTGATTCAATCAAATGCGCAAGTCAACGCCAAGCCCGTAAAAGGCTGATTGTGGAAAGCCGTAATTGACTATCGGAGAGCGAATAGCTCAGATTAGTCAACGAATGAACGGTCGTTCAATTTACAATATCGCGGCAGCTGCCGTCGTGCCGGGAGGGTCCATGCTTGAACTGGTGCTGCACGAGCGGGTGGCCTGCCTGACGCTTGAGCGGCCGCCGGTCAACGCGATCAGCAGCGAGTGGCTCGCGACGTTTCATCGCCGGCTTGACGAGCTGAGCCGGCGCGATGACTGGCAGGTGCTGCATCTGCGCAGCAGCCAGAAAGTGTTTTGCGCCGGGGCGGATCTCGGGGAAATGCGGCAACGATTTGCGGCTCGGGATGGCGTGGAAGCCCTGGTGGAAACCGCAGCGGCCATGCAGCGCCTGTTCGCACGCATCGAAGCGTTGCCGCAAGTAACCCTCGCGGAAATCGGCGGCGCCGCGCTGGGCGGTGGCTTCGAGCTCGCGCTCGCCTGCGATCTGCGCATGGCGGCCGCGGAGGCGAAGCTGGGTTTGCCGGAGGTGCGGCTCGGTCTCGTGCCCGGCGCCGGTGGCACGCAGCGGCTGACGCGGCTGGCCGGCCGAGCTACAGCATCGCGCATGATCCTGGGTGGCGAGACCGTCGATGGCACAACCGCCGCGGCGCTTGGACTTGTGCAGTGGGCCGTTCCTGGTAGTGAAATCGCGGTGCGCGCTGCCCGCAAAGCGCAGGAACTCGCGGAGCTGCCCGCGAGCGCGCTGGCGGCCTGCAAAGCCTGCATCGCAGCGGCCGGCGACCCCAGCCGCGATGGATTCGCCGAGGAAATCGCTGCTTCCCGCCAGCTTTACGGCGAGGCGCCGACCCGCGAGCGGGTGCGAGCCTTCCTCGCCCGCTCAGCGCAACCTGCGCGTGTCAGTTAAGGAGTGAAAATGAATCTCAACGGCAAGACTGCGGTCGTCACGGGCGCTGCCTCCGGTATCGGCAAGGCAACGGCATTCGAACTGGCGCGAGCCGGTGCACGCGTGTTTCTCGCTGACATCGATGAGCAGCGCGGCCAGGAAGTCCAAAAGGAGGCCAAGGCCGCCGACCTTTCTGCGGAGTACGTCAAGCTCGACGTCACCAGCCCCGAATCGATCGGACGCTTTGCCCGCGAGGTGCTCGAGCGTGCCGGCCGCGTGGACATCCTGGTGAACGGCGCCGGCTGGGGCAAGACTCAGCCATTCGTCGAGAACACTCCTGAGTTCTGGCAACGGGTCATGGACATCAACCTGATGGGGCCGATTCGCCTCACGCACGCGCTGCTCCCACGCATGTTCGAGGCACGCAGCGGCCGGATCATTAATGTATCGAGCGATGCCGGGCGAGTCGGGAGCCTCGGCGAAACCGTGTACGCGGCAGCCAAAGGCGGGCTCATCGCTTTTACCAAGAGCCTCGCCCGCGAGGGCGCGCGCTTCGGCGTCACCGTGAATTGTGTGTGCCCGGGGCCGACCGACACGCCACTGTGGCAGGCGGTTCCTGACAAGCTAAAGGAAGCCTTCGTCAAGGCGATCCCGCTGCGCCGCGTGGCCAAGCCGGAGGAGATCGCCGATGCAATCTTCTTTTTCGCCAGCAAACGATCCGAATATGTCACCGGCCAGGTGCTCAGCGTCAGCGGTGGACTGACGATGGCCGGGTGAGCGCCGTCATGTCCGCACAGCCACATCTCTCCGATCAAAGGACACAAGTCATGAAAACGCAGGATCTCTTCACTCGCGCGGGGGTTGATTTCAGCAACTTCAGACCGCGGCATTTCGGCTGGCAATTGGACGGAAAAGTCGCGACCGTCACGCTGAATCGGCCCGAGCGCAAGAATCCGCTCACCTTCGAGTCGTACGCTGAGCTGCGCGATACGTTCCGCGATCTCACTTACGCCCCGCAGGTCAAGGCTGTCGTGGTCACCGGCGCGGGCGGCAATTTCTGCTCGGGCGGAGACGTCCACGAGATCATCGGGCCACTGGTGCAGTTGCAGGATGGGGGCGACATGGGCGGACTGCTCGCTTTCTGCCGCATGACGGGCGACCTGGTTAAGGCAATGCGCGCGTGCCCGCAGCCGATCGTGGCTGCGGTTGACGGAGTCTGCGCTGGCGCCGGAGCGATCGTCGCGATGGCCTCGGACCTGCGCTACGGCACAGCCGCGAGCAAAGTGGCGTTCCTCTTCGTTCGCGTCGGGCTCGCGGGCGCAGACATGGGTGCCTGCAACATACTGCCGCGGATCATCGGCGCGGGCCGCGCGGCCGAACTGCTTTACACCGGCCGCAGCATGGATGGGCCCGAGGCCGAGCGCTGGGGCTTCTTCAACAAGATCTGCGAGCCGGCTGCCTTGCTCACGGACGCGCAAGCGCTGGCGAAGTCGCTAGGCGAGGGCCCGAGCTTCGCGCACGCGATGACCAAGAAATGCATTCACCAGGAATGGAACATGGGGATCGACGATGCGATCGAGGCTGAGGCGCAAGCCCAGTCGATCTGCATGCAGACCCAGGACTTCGGGCGCGCCTACCGCGCCTTCGTGGCGAAACAGCGTCCCGTGTTTGAAGGCAACTGAGCGCGGCGGGCATAGCGCCGGGCGGCGGCGACGCGGTGATGCGGCCGCCTTCAGTCAGTGGGCAGCGGCGACGAGACGCAGATTCTCGCGCCGGCCCCGTTCCGTGAGCAGCGGGTGCAGTAGCAGGGCGAGGTTGCGGTCGACGTACTGGTCGACGCTCATCATGCCGGCGTAGTGCCACGCCTTGAGCGCCCAGGCGTGCGCGATCATCACGATATGGTAGGTGAGCAGTTCCGCGTCGACTTTCTCGAACAGCCCCGCCCTGATGCAGTCGCGCACGTGCGCCTCGATGAGCGCATTGGTCTCCGTTTCCTTGCGCTTGATGATCTCACGCCGGGCGCGGCTGACCGACTTGGTCTCCCGGTAGGCGAGAACTGTCGCGTCGATGTTCGCGTCGATGACGCGACAATATGCGTGCACAGCTGCCCTGAAGCGCTGCAGCGGATCCTCCACGCCCTCGGTCGCGCGCGGGATGCGCTCCTTGTAGGTGTCGAGGACAGTCTGGAGCGCGAGGAACAGGATGTCTTCCTTGTCACCGAAATACTGGTAGACGAGGCCGGTGCTCACGCCGGCGCGCTCGGCAATATGCTTCACCGTCGTCGCGTGATAACCGCGCTTGCCGAACAGCTCGATCGCCGCACCGAGCACCTGGCTGCGGCGCTTGGTCACCAGCGCCGCATCGTCAACTTTGCTCTTGACGTTTGCTCTAGCCATGAAACGGAGATTCCCTCGGGCGGCCACTTGTGGGCTGCGCTCGCCTTTCTTGGTGTCGATGAGTGAATGCTGATTCAATTTCAGCCCTCGGTCAATGCAATGCGGGCGACCAACCGCGGCGGCCGCTGGTCTGCTCTGCGACGTTGGGCCACGTGGTCAGCTGACACTCTCCAAACCCCTCCACAGCAGCGCCACGACGAGACCCGCCATGTCTTTCGCGGCAACTCGTTCCGGCCACACTTCCGCGGTCGCGTTGAGGCCGTGGTGTAGAAAGTGAACGGCAACGTTGAGCTGCCACGGCTTGAGACGGGAGCGAGCGCGCGCACGAGCGGCTTGAGTTGTGCGATCGCCTCTGCTTGCAGGCGCTCCCACTCGTGCATGAGCTCCGGCTGATTTCTGGGCTGCACGAACAGCAGCTCGACGAATGCGGGGTCGCGTTCCACCTGCATGAAGTAATTCTCGATCGCTGTGCGGAATCGCTCCTGGCGCAGAACTCATCGTCGCCGGCGAAGGCTATGCCGAGGCGCTGGCGGCGAGCCTGCAACGCGCCGCGGATTCCGGCGCGCTGCAGGTACATGCGTTCGATCAACGCGAGACCTTACTTGGCCAGGGATCCGTGGGCCTCGAAATGGAAGAGCAGTGCGCGGAGCTCGACACGCTCCTCGTTGCCGTCGGCGGTGGCGGACTCATCGGCGGGACCGCGGCGTGGTTCGACGGAAGAATTCGAATCGTGGGCGTCGAGCCAGAGGCCGCGCCGACACTGTACCGGGCGCTGGAGGCGGGTCACCCCGTCGATGCGGAAGCTGGTGGAATTGCGGCCGATTCGTTGGCGCCGCGCCGTGTGGGTGAGCTCATGTTTCCCCTGGCTCAGCGCTTCGTTGATCGCGTTGTACTGGTGAAGGATGAGTCGATTCGCGAGGCCCAGTGCGCCTTGTGGCGCAGCCTGCGGATAGTCTCCGAGCCGGGCGGCGCGGCTGCCATGGCTGCGCTGTTGAGCGGCGCTTATCAGCCGCGAACCGGGGAACGCGTCGGTGTCCTGATCAGTGGTGGCAACAGCGATGCCGTGACCTTGTGAGACCTGAAGGAGAGGGCACATTGAATCCCTACGAAGAACTAGAGCGGCTGAAGATCGTCCTGCCTCCCGCGGGCACGCCGGTAGCGGCCTTCGTGATGGCTGCGCAGGGCGGCAATCTCGTATTTGTGTCGGGCCACATCGCGCGCAAGGAAGGCAAACCACTCGCCGGTCAGCTGGGACGTGAATTCTCGACCGAGGACGGCCAGGTGGCGGCACGCAGTATCGCGATCGACCTGATCGCCACGCTGCACGGGTTTCTCGGGGACCTGAAGCGCGTGAAACGCATCCTGAAAGTGATGTGCCTGGTGAACTCTGCGCCGACGTTCACCGAGCAGCACTTGGTTGCGAACGGTTGCTCCGAGCTCCTGCTCGCGGTATTCGGCGAGCGTGGCCGTCATGCCCGCAGCGCCTTCGGTGCGTCGCAGATCCCGCTCGGCGCGTGCGTCGAGATCGAGCTGGTAGCGGAAGTGGCGTAGAGCAGAATTCGCGTGCCGGTTCAGCACGTAACTTGATTCCTCGCTGATTCGATTTCCCCGCGCCCTTCAACCTGAAGTCGCGCCGTACGCGCACTTCTGTCAACCGCTTGACAGATATGCACTGCCGCCGCCGGCATCCTGCGTGGCCATGGCGCATCAGCCCATTTCATCGGACCGAGGAGATCGATTCATGACCACCAACGATATGGCTGCGCGGCGGGCGCGCAAGCTGCGACTGCTGAAACTGATGCTTCTGCAGATCGCGATTCTCTCCTTGAGTGCCTGCGGTGGCTACGGAGGAAAAGGCAACTACATGCCGCCCACCCCCTCCACAGGGCAGTTCGCGGATGCCCAGTTCACGGACGAGACCATCGAGGGTCTCGGATTCAGTGCGACCGGCATGCCCGACGGCACGACCGATGCGGCTGGCAAGTTTCGCTTCGCTGTTGGCTATCCGGTGCAATTCTTCATCGGCAACGGCACCGACCGCCTGATGATCGGTACGGCGACACCGTCGGCCGCTTCGGGTGGCGTGCTGTCCTTCAGCCTGCAGGATCTGGCGCAGGTCCAGAACGATGCCGATGTCTATCTCGGCAATCTCCTCAACCTGCTTGCCGCGCTGGACGCGAATTCCGACCTGAGTGACGGCATCGTCATCGACGCAAACGCGCAGGCCGCCATTGCCGCAGCAGTCGCCGGCGGAAAGACGCTTGACTTCGCGCAGCCAGCCGACGCCTTCGCCAGGGACCCCGTAGTGTCCGCGGCGCTCGCGACTCTCGGGCGTTCGCTCATCGACCCCCAGGAGGTACTCGCTCAGTTCAGCACGCTCTTCCGGCAGGGGCGTTCGAGCAGCATCGCGCTGACGCGTGACGACACGCGCGCAGTGGTGGTGAACCGGCAGAAGAACACGGTGTCGGTGATTCGCGTGCGCAGCGCCGACGGCAACGACGCCAGCGAGCTGCTCGGTGAGGTGCCGGTGGGCAAGGAGCCCCGCTTCGTCGCGTTGAGCCCGGACGACAAGCGTGCCTACGTGGCCAACGCTGCAGACGGCACCATGAGCGTCATCGATCTTACGGGCGCAACTCCGCAGGTGGTCGGCGCCGCGGTGCCGGTCGGCCTGGAGCCGCGCGGTATCGCCATCACGCCCAACGGCACGTTCGCCTTTATCGCGAACCACACCGTAGGCGAAGTCACCATCGTGCAGCTGTCGACGCTCACCGTGGTCCGCTCCATCAAGACGGGCGGCAATCCCTATTCGATCGCGATCACCAACGACGGCGATCGCAACGATCGCGACGAGCGCGTGTTCGTGACACGCCTGTTCGGCGAGCTGATCGACCCCGCGCGCCCCGATGGCTTCGACGACGCCAAGCAGGGCGTAATCGATTCGTTCCGCGTCGGCGCGGCCGTCGACGGCAATCCACAGGTCTCGCAACTGGTGCTGAAGCCGCTGGCCTCGGGCTTCTCGGCGGATCGGCGCCCCTTCTGCCTCAATACGCGCCGGGCATTGCAGGCAGCTGGTACCACCGTCTTCTTTAACAGCGGTGCGACCGGCACTCTCGATGGTGCTTCGCAGCTCGCGCAGACTACGTTCTGCCCCGACGTGAACTCGAACGATGCCTCGGACGCGGGTCCGATCGCGAAGAATCCGCAGAAGGTGTACCCGAACATGTTGTTCGGGGCGCTGCTGCGCGGTTCGTCGCTCTACGTTGCCAATGTCGGCGCGCAGCCCGAGCCGCCGGTGCGATTCACCACCAATGTGCAGGGCCTGGTCGGTGTGCTGAGCCGGGTGACGGGTGTCGAAACCGATCGCTCGCTCAACCTCAACGCGCAGGTGGCAAAGGAAACCCAGCCCGCGGCCGGGGACGAAACCAAGAGCATGGACCGGCTGTTTCTCAATGATCTCGTCGCTCTCGATGCCGACCGGCGCGGCAAGCAGTTCCTGTTCGTGAGCCGCGGCGCCAACTACGTGCTGCGCGCCTCGGTCGGCAACGACGGCAAGCTCAGCATCCTCGATGCGGCCAACAAGGCCACGCGCTTCCAGACCGGGAATCTCCCGAGCGGCGTCGTGATGAGCAGCGACGGCAAGCGCGCGTACGCCAACAACGAGCTGAATACCTCGATCACGGCGATCGACCTCGCCAATGGGCAGGTCCTGGCGCGGAACATCGAGTCAAGCACACCGCCGGCGCCTGGCACTCCCGAACATCGGCGCCTCTTTGGCAAGCTGGCGTTCTTCACCGCGCTCGGCGTTCCCGACGTGATTGACCAGGACGGTGACGGCAAATTCGACGTCGCATTGCGTGACATCGACCCGCTGCTTCAGCGTAACAAGGCCTCCAATAACGGCTGGTCGAGCTGTGCCTCGTGTCACGACGATGGCCACTCCGACGGCGTGACCTGGATCTTCGAGACCGGACCGCGCCAGACGATCCCGCTCGAAGGCACCTTCGCGCGCCTCGACCTCAGCGACCAGCGCATCCTCAACTGGAGTGCCGTGCGCGGCTCAAACACGGATTTCAACAACAATGCGCGCGGCATCCAGGGCGGCAAGGGCTTCGCCACCGATGTCCACGGCGTCGACCGCACGGCTGAAATATTCAATCACGGGCCGGTGCTGGGCATCAGCAACTCGCTTGACGCGATCCAGGAGTGGGTGACGAGCGTGCGTGCGCCGATCGTGCCACAGCCGGATGCGGCAACCGGGCAAGCCGGGCGCGGCGTCTTCGTCACGCAGTGCGCCGGCTGCCACGGCGGCGCCAAGTGGACCAAGAGCCGCACCAGCCCGGTATTCCAGAACAACCCGACGTTCGCCGAGGATCCGATCGGTGCGAACTTCTTCGCCGGAGTGAAGCCGATCGACACCGGTGTGACCGCAGCCGGTCCGCAGATCGTCGTCGGTGACGCGCGACGGCAAGGGAACGCTCACGTTCCTCGACAAGGTCGGCACGTTCAACGCGGCCAATCCGCTCGAGCTGCGCGGTGCAGCGGCGGTCGCAGGTCAGAGCACTCAGGGCTTCGCCTCATTCGGCGGCGCCGGGTTCAACTCCCCGTCACTGCTCGGCCTGAGCCTGTCGGCACCGTACTTCCACGACGGTTCCGCGCAGACGCTGGATGACGTCATGAAGCGTCACCTGCTCGGCAACGGCAAGACGATCGAGCAGACGGTCTCTGCACAGGAGCTTGCGGACCTGCTGGCCTTCGTGCGCAGCATCGATGACCAGACGGCGAAGGAAGAATCCGATACCGACCGGTTCCTCAAGTAACGGGAGAAGCCAGGCGCCCGCTGCGCCAATCGGCGCAGCGGGCGCGGCGTCAGGACTTCCTGCGCAGATAATCGTCCGTCTTGTTCAGCCAGTCCTCGCGCGGCGGGCAGAAAACATCGACCTCGAGCGTATCTTCGAGCGCGAGGGCCGAGTGAGGCAGGTTCGAAGGAATGACCAGCACCTCACCTGCACGCACGACAACCTCATGCTCGCCGCTTGCGCCCAACAGGAACCGCAGAGAACCGCTGATGACGTAGCTCAGCTGCTCGTTGTGATGCGCATGTTGAGGCACGAAATCGGCTTCTGCGAGGAAGATTTGCGCAATCATCATCCGCTCGCCCGTAATCATGCGACGGGTGATCGTGCCCTTCAGGGGTTCTTCTGGAATATCGCTCCAGCGGTGATGCTGGAACGCCGTCTTGTCCGACATGGCGCCCTCCCGGTTCGGTCCGAGAAGTAGCCTACACCATCGCCCTCACCCCAAGGCGCATGTGACGGATGCGCGCTTCTGTCAGGTGTTGGTTGACCACTGCAAGCCGTTGCGCACATCCGAGCATTGCCGAGGCCAACGCTCCGCCGCGTCAACGACACTCCGCTACCGCCGCCGGGCTATGCCAGCCTCCGACATCGTCGGCGAGCGCCTCGGCCGCCGACGGTCCCCAACTTCCCACTGCATACGGCAGCGGGGCCGTGGACTGCTCCGCGATGACGCCATCAACGATCCGCCACGCTGCCTCGATCGAATCCTGGCGCGCGAACAGAGCCGGATCGCCGCGCAGTGCATCGCCGATCAGCCGCTCGTAGGCTGAAATCGCGCCTGCCGCCTCGTCACACATCAGCAGCTCGTCGGAGCGGCCACGCATTTCCTCACCCGGTTCCTTGGTGCGCACGCCGAGTCCGATCGACACCCGATCGGGCCCCAGTCGGAAGCGCGCGTAGTTGGGAGGTTCTGGGGTCACGTCGAAGAGAGGGTGTAACGGGACGCGCAGTCGCACCATGACCTCCGTCGCCGTCACCGCCATGCGCTTGCCGGCGCGGACTAGGAACGGCACGCCGCTCCAGCGCGGCGAATCGATGTCGAGCTTGACCGCAGCGTAGGTCTCGACACGGGAGTCGGCGGCCACGTCCGGCTCCTCGCGATAACCTGCGTACTGGCCGCGCACGACATCGCCGGGCGCGAGCGGCTGCACGGCCTCGAGCACCTTGACCTTCTCATCGCGCAACGCGTCGCTCGTGTAGTTCGCCGGCGCTTCCATCGCGAGCAGGCTCACGACCTGCAGCAGATGGTTCTGCACGACATCGCGGATCGCCCCCAACTCCTCGTACAACCGGCCGCGACCTTCGACGCCGAAGGACTCCGCCATGGTGAGCTGCACGCTCGCGACGTACTCGCGATTCCACAGCGGCTCGAGGAAGGCATTGGCGAAACGGAAATAGAGCAGGTTCTGCACCGGCTCCTTACCGAGAAAATGATCGATGCGGAAGATCCGCGACTCATCGAACACTTGCGCGAGCGTGCGGCTGAGCGCTTGCGCGGACCTGAGATCGCGACCGAGAGGCTTCTCCACCACGACCCGCGCGCCGCGCGCGGCGCCCGAGGCACCGAGTTGCGTCACGACATCGCCGAAGAGGCTGGGAGGAATTGCCAGGTAGTGCAGGGGAGCACGGGCTGCGCCCAGAGCGTCCTTGAGCCTGCGGAACGTGCCCGCATCGCGGTAATCGCCCGTCACGTAACGCAGTTGTCTGCAGAGCGCCCCGAACGCTGACTCGTCAACGCCGCCACCGTGCTCGCGCAGGCTCGCCGCCATCCGCTCTTCCAACCGCTCCTTGGTCCACGCTTCGCGCGCGACGCCGATCAAGGGCCCCTTCAGCCGGCCGCGCCGGACCAGGCTTTCGACCGCCGGGATAATCTTCTTATAAGAGAGGTCGCCGGTAATGCCGAAGATCACCAAGGCGTCCGCTTCGGAGTCCTGCATGCGCGTGCTCTTGCGCTCAGAGCCCCAGGTCGCTCAGCGAGGGGTGATCGTCCGGGCGCCGGCCGAGCGGCCAGTGATACTTGCGCTCGCTCTCCTTGATCGGCAGGTCGTTGATGCTGGCGATGCGCCGGCGCATCAAGCCATGCTCGTCGAACTCCCAGTTCTCGTTGCCATAGCTGCGGAACCAGCTACCGCTGTCGTCGTGCCACTCGTAGGCGAAGCGTACGGCGATACGGTTCTCGCGCCAGGCCCAGATCTCCTTGATCAGGCGGTAATCGAGCTCGCGCTGCCACTTGCGCTTGAGGAAGGCTTCGATCTCCGCGCGTCCCTGCAGGAATTCGCTGCGGTTACGCCAGCGGCTGTCGGCCGTATACGCGAGCACGACGCGCGCCGGATCGCGCGTGTTCCAGGCGTCCTCCGCCATACGCACTTTCTGCGTGGCAGTTTCCTGGGTGAAAGGTGGAAGTGGCGGGCGGTCCATGGGCTGGCTCCTTGACGTACCGGCGTGCGAGGCTCATGCAGTGTATGGCACGCCGGAGGTAGGATAGCGGCTCACGCGGCGTATTGAATCATCGACCCTGCCGGACTGGACTGCAAAAAAAGGGGCGGAACGTGACTCGAATGACGGTGGTGATCCTTGCCGCATCTGTGTTCGCGCTGGGCGCGACCACTATTCCAGTCCAGTCGCCGACTTTCGCCGCGGATACCGCTGCGGCGATCAGCGAGTTCCGTGCTGCGCTCGCGCTCGAGCCGGACCTCAAGCATGGCGCGCAGCTCTTCGACACTTGCGCCGCGTGCCACGGGGCCGACGGGCTTGGTGCCCGGGACGGGAGCGTGCCGGCGATTGCCGGCCAGCACGTCTCGGTGCTCGTCAAGCAGCTCGTCGACTTCCGCCACGATCGCCGCTGGGATGAGCGCATGCAGAACTTTGCCTCGCACCATCATCTGGAAGGAGCACAGGACCTGCTCGACGTCTCCGCCTACGCCGAGAGCTTGCAGCGTTGGCCGCCACTCGAAGGTGGCACGGGTGACGGCAAGGCACTGCAGCGCGGGGCGAATGTCTACTTCCTCAAGTGCGAGGGCTGTCACGGGCCGCTCGGGCAGGGTGAGCTGCGCCGGATGCGCCCGCGCCTGGCCGGCCAGTACTATATTTATCTGATGCGTCAACTTGGGGAGACGGCGGCCGGTGAGCGGCCGGGCATGGATGCTGACCATGTGCAGCGGATTGGCAGCCTCTCTCTCGAAGAGCGGCAGGGCGTCGCGGACTATCTGTCGCGCCTCAGCCCGGATCTGGCATCGAGCCGCAAGCGCGATCACTGAAGGCTCGCGCCTCGAGCATCAAGGGCCGCGGCTCTGAACCATCCTCACGGACGCGGTATGGAGTCCACGCGCGGGAGCTGGAAGGCGAAGCAAGCACCCGCTGGGACATTGGGCCGGTAATTCAGCTCACCGTCGTGGGCCTTGACGATAGTGCGACTGACGGCCAGGCCCAGGCCGGTGCCTGTTGGCTTGGTCGTGCAGAAAGGGTGGAACAGGCGGCCCATGATGGCGGGCGTCACTCCCGGGCCGGAGTCGCATACTGCAACCTCGACATCGCGCGTGCTTAGGTCGCAGGTGGCGATCAGGATCGAGCGGTCCTCCGGTGAAACATCCTGCAGCGCGTCGATGGCGTTGAGGATCAGGTTGAGCAGCACGTGCTGGATCTGGGCGCGATCGATGCTGACCAGAAGTGGCTGCGGCGTGAGCTCCAGTCTCAGTTCGATCTCGTTGAGCCGCGTATCGACGCGCCGCGTGAACGCCCTGAACTCGTAGATGACTTCGTTGATGTTCGCGACCTCGTGCAGCGTCGGTCGCTCACGCACCAGGCTGCGCAGGCGCCGGATGATTTCACCCGCGCGCAGACCCTGCGCAGCGATCTGCTCCAGCGCCTCGCTGAGGTCGGCTATGTCAGGCTCGGGGGCCGTGAGCATGCGCTGACCCGCGTGCGCATACGTGGTGATCGCCGAGAGCGGCTGGTTGAGCTCGTGCGCGATGCCGGTCGCCATCTCTCCCAGTGTCGCGAGGCGCGAGATGTGGGTCATCCGCTCCTGGATCTGCCGCGCACTGTCCTCCGCCTGTCGTCGATCCGTGATGTCGTGGATGAAGCCGACGAAGTGTGGTTGCCCGCCATTCGGGCTCAGGCCGATCGAGAGGAACGCCGGGAAGACGCTCCCGTCCTTGCGCCGGGCCTGGACCTCGCGGCCGATGCCGATGACATGGGCCTGGCGCGTCGTGAGATAACGCTGGATGTGGGCGTCGTGGTTGGCCCGGTCTGCATCGGTCATGAGAACGCTGACATTACGGCCCAGCACTTCCTCGGCCGCGTAGCCGAACAGACGCTCGGCGGAGCGATTAAAGACGTCGATGCAGCCGCGGTGATCGATGACGATGATCCCGTCCACTGCGGCGTCGAGCAGCGCCTGGAGTTGTAGCGAGGAGGGCACGGTCCCGTTCAAGTATCACGGCGCAGTCGGCACTGACACTCGGGATAACCGCTAGGGCTCACGTCAGAGCCGTAGCTGCTGTCCTTGAACGGGAACCTGTGCCCGCCAGCCCAAACGCTCTCCGATGCGCTCGGCGAACGCCCGGGCAGTGTCCGCCTCGCCATGAACCAGGAGCAGTTGCTCGGGCGGCTTGCGCAAGTGCCCCAGCCACTCCAGGAGCGCGGACTGATCGGCGTGGGCCGAGAATCCGCCCAGCGTCGCGATCTGCGCCCGCACCGGAATCTCCTCGCCGAAGATCCGCACCGTCGTGGCGCCGTCCACGAGCCTGCGCCCCAACGTCCCCGCCGCCTGGAAGCCGATGAAGAGGACGGTGGTGTGCGGATTCGGCAGGCGATGTCGCAGGTGATGACGGATGCGGCCTCCATCGCACATGCCGCTCGCCGCAACGATCACTGCGCCACCGGCGATGCGATTGAGCGCCATCGATTCCTGCACGCTCGCCGTGTGGTGTACGCGCAGCGAGGTTGGCACCGGCCGCGTTTCGACGGCGAGCCGGCGCGCCTCATCATCGAACAATTCGAAATGACGGGCGGTGATCGCGGTGACCTCCGTCGCCATCGGCGAATCGACGAAGACCGTGGGCCCGCGAATGCGGCCTTCGCGGCTCAGGCGGTTGAGGTAGTAGAGGAATTCCTGCGTGCGTCCGACGGCGAAGGCCGGGACCAGTACGATGCCGCCGGTGCTGAGCGCCCGGTCGAGCACTGCGACCAGCTCATCCAGCGTTTCGGCCAGCGGCTTATGATCCCGGTTGCCATACGTCGACTCGAGGAGCAGCACATCGGCCGCGGTGATGAAGGCCGGATCGCGCACGATCGGGCGGCCCGGCTGGCCGAGGTCGCCCGACACCACGACCTTGCGTGTGCGACCGGACTCGCTGAGCCACAACTCGACGATCGCAGAGCCCAGGATATGGCCGGCATCGCGCAACTGGACCTCGACGCCGTTCGCGGGCGTGAGCCTCGCCTCATACGCGAGCGGTCGCACCTGCCCGAGGACCGCGCGCGCATCCTCCATGCTGTACACCGCCTTGAAATCGCCCCCGTGACGCGCCGCGCGCACGGTCTCCATCTGCTGCAGGTAGGCGCTGTCGGGCAGCAGTACCGCCAACAGATCGCGCGTGGCGCTAGTGGTATAGATCGGCCCGCGAAAGCCCTCGGCGCGCAGCCGCGGCAGCAGGCCGCTGTGATCGACGTGCGCATGCGTGAGGATGACGAACTCGAGATGCCGCGGATCGAAGGGGAAAGCCGCGTAGTTCTGCGCCCGGGTCTCGCGGTTGCCCTGGAACATGCCGCAGTCGACGAGAAAGCGGCTCGATCCGGTCTCGAAATAATTGCACGAGCCGGTCACCTGCCCGGCGGCGCCGCAGAGCGTGAGTTGCATTGTCGCGAGATTACCCGCCCCGCGGCTCAACGACTCGGGGGCGGCGCGCGGTCGATCTCCATCCGCATGCGCACCAGCTGTGCCAGGGAGGAAGCGCCCATCTTCTCCATAACGCGCGCGCGGTGCATCTCGACCGTGCGCTGGCTTACGCCCAACTCGGCACCCATCACCTTGTTCGGCTTGCCGTGCGTCACCAGGTCGAACACTTCGCGCTCGCGCGGCGTCAGTGACTCGACTCGCTCGCGCATGACGTCGATACGCCTCAACTGGGCCCGGGTGTCGCGATCGCGCTCGAGTGCGCGTTGCACGCGGTCGAGCAGATCCTGATCCCGGAATGGCTTCTGCAGGAAGTCGAACGCCCCCTGCTGCATCGCTTCGACCGCCATGGCTACATCGCCGTGCCCGGTGATGAAGATGACGGGCACGATGGCGCCGCGCAGATTGAGCTCGTGCTGCAGCTCCAGTCCGCTCATGCCGGGCATGCGCACGTCCACCAGCGCACAGCCCGGCTGCTCGGGATCATAGCTGGCCAGGAAATCGATCGCGTCCGGGTGCGTGATCGGTATGAGCCCGACGGACTTCAAGAGCAGCCGTAGCGCACCACGCACGCCCTCATCATCATCGACCACGCTGACGATCGGCGCCCGCTCCACGGTTCGAACCGCGTCGCGCCGTACGGCAGGCATCGGTACTGTTGGGGACTGCGGTTCGGACATGCAATCAGACATCTTCGGCGTACAGGTCGCGCGGCAGGTGTTCGCGCAGGACCTTCTCGCCCTGGTGCACGAGGTCCTTGGGAACCTCCGCCGCCACGCAGGTGTGGAGCGGCTTCGACATTTCGGCGCGCAGCAGCCCCAGGAACTGCGGTGCTGCGACCACGACCAGGCGGTCGAAAAATCGGTCCTGTCGCGCCTGGTCGAGCTGACGGGCAATTTCACGCGCGAAATGTTCGGCTTCCTGCTTGCGCGGGGTGTGTTCACTGCCGGTGGCATGGTGAGCCACACCGCCGCGACGTCCCGCCGTGGGCGGCGCATGATCGAACACGCGGCCCGGTGCGCTCGATTTCAGGTCACGATCATGCAAGCGTGCCTTGGGATCCGTGAGGTGGCCCGCGACTACCAGCGGCCCGTCCGGACCGGTGAGGTCGTAAAAACGGGCTTCACTCTGATCCGCCACTACGATTCGTATACGTACGCCCATACTCCCGGCCTCGCAAAACCGGCTTCGCCCTGATAAGCATCGGTGCTCACGGGCGGCCGCGACAATACGTACATCCCCCGACCGGTACTCAGACCACGTAGAAGTCACTATGGGCATCTGCCGGCGCCTGACGGTATTTACCCCCACGGGAGAGGCATCCATGGCGGGACTTGCAAGGCACCTTACTTCGCTGCTCAAGGCGGAGGCGTATCCGCACCCCGTCGGCCGCGTGCAACTCGTCGAGACGCACATGTCCTGGGTGCTGCTGACGGGAGAGTTCGCCTACAAGATCAAACGACCCGTGCACTACGCCTTCGTGGACCTGCGCGAGCCCGAAAAGCGCGCGTTCTTCTGCGCCGAGGAGCTGCGACTCAATCGGCGCTTTGCCACCGACCTGTACCTGGAGGTGTGCAAGATCACGGCTTCGGACGGTCAGGCGCGGATGGGGGGGCAGGGCCAGGCCATCGAGCACGCCGTGCGCATGCGGCAGTTCGCGCGCAAGGAAGAGCTCGATCGCCTCCTGGCGGCCCAGCACATTACGCCGAGGGAGCTCGAGGCATTCGGGCGCGATCTTGCTGCTATCCACGCACAGCTCCCCGTTGCCGACAGCTCGCAGACCTGGGGCGAGCCCGACTCGATCCGTGCGCTCGCGCTCGAAAACTTCGAGCAGTGTGCGCATCTTGCCGGGTCAATCGATACCGGCGACGAAGTGCGCGCACTCGAAGCCGCGTTCGCAGCGCGGCTGGCGCAGGCTGTGCCGTGGATGGCGGTGCGCAGGCAGCAAGGAAGGATCCGTGAATGTCACGGTGATCTGCACGCACGCAACATCGTGCGCCACGGCGGGCGCCTGCAGGCCTTCGACTGCATCGAGTTCGAGCCCGCGTTTCGCTGGATCGATGTCGCGCAGGACATCGCTTTTCTGTTGATGGATCTGGACGCGCGCCGCTGCCCGCAGCACGCACAGGCGTTTCTCGGCGGGTATCTGGCGCAGAGCGGGGACTATCAGGCCTGTCGTGTGCTCGGTGCATACCAGGCCCACCTTGCGCTGGTGCGCGCCAAAGTGACTGCACTCGAGGCGCTCAACGCCAAGGAGTCTCGGCCGCGAAAGGTGGCGCTCCTGCAGCACGCAACCTACCTCGACTGCGCGCGCCGGTTGCTGGTACAGCGCCCCGCACCGCTCCTCGTGCTGATGTCGGGACTATCGGGCTCGGGGAAGACGTGGCTCGCAGAGCGGCTGGCGCTCGCGCTCGGCGCGGTGCACGTGCGCTCGGATGTCGAGCGTAAGCGCCTGGCCGGTCTCGAGGAGCGCGCTCGTTCGGGCTCCGCCGTCGAAGCAGGGCTCTACGCGCCGGACGTGAGTGCGAGTGTTTACCAACACCTCACGCAATGCGCGGAAGATGTGCTGGCGGGCGGCTACCCGGTGATCGTCGACGCCGCCTTCCTGCGACGCTCGGATCGGGCGCACTTGCGCGAGTGGGCAGCGCGCCGTGAGCAGCCGTTGAAGTTGATCCATTGTCGCGCCCCGCGTGATGTGCTCGAGGCGCGGCTCAAGGAGCGCGCTCGAACCGCGGCTGACGCATCCGAAGCCGGCGTCGAAGTGCTGCAATGGCAGGAAGCGCATCTCGAGCATATCGAAGCCCGGGAGGGGTTCGAGGTCATCGAGGCGGACACGACCCGCCCTCAGATCGTCGACGAGTTGCTGTCTCAGCTCATATCTCAGGGAGCAACCAGCGTTCTCAGCAACGTTAGCAGCTCGTCGGCATCGACGGGTTTGCTCGTCACGCGCAGATGATCGTCACCGCTGAGCTCCTTGATCGCGCGCGAAGTGTCGCCGGTGACCAGTATCGACTTGAGTTTCGGGTCGAGGATCTGGCGCACTGCGGCGATCACGTCGGCGCCGGTCTGGCCATCGCCGAGGTGGTAGTCGGTGATGAGCACGTCGATGTCCTTGTGCTGACGGGACCTCTCCAGCGCCTCGGCCAGTGAGGCTGCTGTGGTAACGCGGTAACCCTCGACCTTGAGCAGCATGCGGGTGGCGCCCAGGATGGCGGGATCGTCTTCCACGACCAGAATGTGCGACGTACTCGCCCGGCGAGCCGGGGCACCCACAGCGGGCGCGCGTTTCGTCAACCGATCATCAACTTGTCCGGTACTGGCCGGCAATTCCAGCGTGAAGACGGAACCCTTGCCGAGCTCCGATCGAACGGTGAGGTTCAGACCGAGGAGCTTCACCAGCCGCTGCACGATGCTCAGGCCCAGCCCATACCCTTCGCGGACGGCGTTAGTCGGCACCCCGACCTGGTAGAACTCATCGTAGATATAGCGCAGCTTGTCCGGTGCGATGCCAATTCCGGAATCGAGCACCTCGATTCGCACCACCGCGGCATCGTGCAGACCGCGCAACCGTACCCAGCCGGCGCGTGTGTACTTGATGGCGTTGGTGAGCAGATTGCGCAGGATCTGCTCGATCAACGATGGGTCGCTGTAGACGCGGTCCGCGCATGGTTCGACCTGAAGCTGCAGGCCCTTGTTCGCGGCGATCTCTGTGAACTCCGCGCGCAGCTCCTCGAACAGCGCCGCCACCGTGAAGTCGGTCGGCTCCGGCTTGATCGCACCCGATTCCAGTTTGCTGATGTCGAGCAGCGTGTTGAGCAGGCGCGACATCGCCGCGATGGCCTGCTCCTGTCGGCCCAGCGCCTCGGCGATGTCCCGGTCGGTTGCCAGCCGGCGCAGCATGCCATTGAGTAGCGAGAGCGTCTGTAAAGGCTGACGCAGGTCGTGACTCGCGGTGGCGAGGAAGCGGCTCTTGGCTTGGTTGGCGCGATCCGCGGTCTCGCGTGCGGCGACCAGCTCGGCCTCGATGCGCTTGCGGTCGGTGACGTCGCGAATGGTCGCGGTGATGAAGGTGCGCCCGCCGTCGCGGATCGGGCTGAGGCTAATCTCGACGGGAAATTCCTTTCCATCGCGACGGCGTGCGAACAACTCGAGACCGGCGCCCATCGGGCGCGGGCGCTCATCGGCGGCGAAACGCTCCCGGTGTCCCGCGTGCCGCGCTCGATAGCGCTCCGGCAGCAGCATGTCCACGTTGAGCCCGGCGAGCTGCTCTGGCTGATAGCCAAAAAGTACCTTAACCTGCTGATTCGAAAAAAGAATGACCCCAGCGCTATCGACGATGACGGTAGCGTCCGGTGCCGATTCCAGCGCACCGCGGATAAATTCCGGTGAAAACATGCCAGTTCTTTATCTGGTTAAACCACCGCCGGAGACGAAGCTTACCGATAAGATCCGACAATTACCAGGATCAGACTTCTCATTGGAACGCCAATCTGCGATGTTCAGACCGACGGCGCGCGCATCGCGCAGCGCAACTGAAACACTCAACCGCTGCTGCTTTGGAACTCGAGGATCCGCTGTGCGGCCTCGGCCCCGCCCGCGACGATCGTGAACAGGTCGCGATCCGCCGCGTCGATGAAGCCTTCGGCCACCAGGTAATCGAAGTCGACCGCGCGCTGCCAGTACTCAGCGCCCACCAGGACGATGGGAATCGGCCGGATGGTCTGGGTCTGCACCAGGTTCAGAGCCTCGAACAGTTCATCGAGCGTGCCATAGCCGCCCGGGAACGCGACGAGCGCGCGCGCACGCAGCATGAAGTGCATCTTGCGCAGCGCGAAGTAATGGAACTGGAAGGCAAGCTCCGGCGTGATGTAGGGGTTGGGGCGCTGCTCTACCGGCAAGCGGATGTTGAAGCCGATGCTCGGCCCGCCCGCTTCGGCGGCGCCGCGGTTGGCCGCCTCCATGATTCCGGGACCGGCACCGGTGACGATCGCAAAATCGTGGCCGGCATTGGTCTTTGAGCCCGCAGCCAGCGCGCGACCGAGGAGCCGCGCTTCGTCGTAGTACCGGCTGTAGGCGAGATCGCGGCGTGCGCGCGCGAGCTGCTGTTCGCGGCTGGCTGCCGGCGTCGAGGTCGAGCGGCTGAGCTCGTCCAGAGCGCGGCGTGCTGCTTCGGGCGACACGATGCGCGAGCCGCCGAACACGACGACGGTCGAGCGGATGCGATGCTCGCGCAAGTAGTAATCCGCGCGCATGAATTCGAGCTCGAGGCGCGTGGCGCGCCCGGTGGCGCTCTCCATGAAGGCCGTGTCATCCTCGGCGAGGCGGTAGGTTGGGCTCGCCATGATCGCTGCGACGCGTTGATCGGTGTTGAAGTCCATCGTTCGCACCCGCTTGCTATGCCAGGTCTAGATCGTGAGTGACGCCGCACTCGGTGGGGTCTCGGTGAACCGATAGAGCCAGCGCTTGGTGATTTCCACGCTGGCTACGTAGGCGACGCGCGATGTCAGCTGAAGCGATAGAGCCAACGCTTGGCGAGTTGCCACGCTGGCTACGTCAGGCGAGCGCGATGCCGACTCAGCGTTCGAAACTTGGCGGAGAAAAACCTGCAGCGCGGATGCGCGCGAATCGGCGCTTACTCTGTTGGGGCCGTCGCGCGCGAGCCGCGCCGCGGCTTCAACTTCGGTCAGCCCCTCGCGCCGACTATTGAGTCGCGCGAGGAGCTGGTCGGCTGGCTGACTCCAGTACGGTTCGTCCGAAGTCTGAGCTGCGGGGCCCTCGAATATCATGCCCCGCGCTCATCGCACGCGTGGTGCGCCTCCGCGACCGCAGCCGGATCGCCTGCCGTACTTAGGTCACTGGACCTTGATCTGGATCGGCTGCACCTTTTCACGCTTGATCTTCGGCACGTGCAGGTACAACACACCATCCTTGCTCTCGGCACGGACGTTCTGCGCGTCGGCATCGTCTGGCACTGTGAAGCTGCGCGCGAAATTACCGTAGAAGCTCTCCACGCGGTGGGACTTCTCGGACTTCTCTTCCTTGCTCTGGCGACGCTCGCCCGCGAGCGTAATGACGCCATTCTCCAGCGTGATATGCACGTCTTCGCGCTTGACACCCGGCAGATCGGCCTTGACCAGATATTCCTTCTCCGTCTCACTGATGTCGGCGGTCGGAGACCACTCGTACTCATCAGGCATCTTCGGCCAGCGTCCGAACACCGGCAACGTACGGCGGAAGAACTCATCGGATTCCCGGAATGGTTCCCATCGTAGCAGGTTCATAGTCTTCTCCTCTTGTCTCGTGTGCGCCCTGTTTATCCGGCTAGATGATCGCACTTGCAGTACGGTCCGCAATCCGTACCAGCCGCGGGCTGTTGTGAGCTGTACCTATCGGCGAATTGAGCCGTAACAGAGTGCGGCCACACGAGGCGTGTGGACCGCATAGGCGTAGAGCGGTCAGTACTCGGAGCTGCAGGTATGTCAGGCCAGCCGCCGCTCGTTCACGCGGTCTGTGCGCTTCGGCATCGGCGCCTCGAGCTGCAGCGGGCATTCGAAGCTCGCCGGCTTCATCACCAGGACGTCGCACGGCAGCAGGTCGAGTACACGTTCGGTGGTGCTGCCGACGAGCACGTTGTACATCCAGCCGCGCGCGTATGCGCCCATGACCAGCAGATCGATGTTGTTCCGGCGCACGAAAACAACCAGTGCATCGGACGGCGCGCCTGACATCAGGTGACGCCGCGCTTCCGGCACATCGTGCGACGCCAGCAACTCGTCGAACTCCTCTCGTACCATGTTTTCCTGATCGGCGATCACCTGCGCCGGATCGACGCCCGACGCCATGGAAACCGCGCGCACGGTTGTCGTGGCTGCGAGCTCCGTCACGGAGGTGTAGGCGTGCACGGCATGCAGCAGGCCCCCGGTCGCGAGCGCAAACGTCTCCGCTGCGGCGAGCAGCGCATGATCGAGCGCCGCTGGCTTCTCACCCGGGCGCGCGACATCAACGGCGGCCGCGATCCGGGGCGGCTTACTCCAGTGCCCCGGCCGTACCAGCAGCAGTGGCGCCGGACACATGCGAATCAGCTGCCAGTCGGTGTTCGCGAGCACTGACCGGCGTAGCAACGTGTGCGGGTGGGTCTCCTTGATGACCAGGGACGGCTGTGCCCGTAGAACCTTGCGCACGATTCCCGTGTGCAGGCTTGCGTCGGATGCTTCGTCCGTGCAGGTCTCGATGCCAAGCTCGCGCAGCCCGCTCGCCAGCCGCTCGAGTTCCATCTCGTCGGCCCGCACCTCGCCGTCGCGCGGCGTGTAACAGATAAACAACTCCACACGTGCCGCGAATGCCAGGGCCAGATCCCGCGCGCGCGTCAGCGCCGGATGCTGTTCGGCAGTGGGATCGATGATGACGAGAATGTGCCGCGGCGTTCCATGAAAGCTCCCTTCTTGCTGTGAAGATCATGGTCGCCGGGTGGAGTTGCGAGTAGCGTCAGTTTGCCGTAGCACCCTGCGGAATGTACGTAGTTGCATTCCACTGTGGCGTTTCGGCTTTTAGACTCGTTTGATGGTGCACCCGACGGGTACTGGCGGCGCGCCCGGAGGTGCAGCCCGCGAACTGCGTGCGCTGCTCGATGCGGCTGTCGACGCCGTGATCGTTATCGATGCGCGCGGCCTGATCGAGACCTTCAATCGCGCCGCTGAAAAGCTCTTCGGTTTCGCGGCTTCCGAGGTGCTGGGCCAGAACGTGAGCCTGCTGATGCCCGAGCCGGATCGCAGTGCGCACGACTCCTACCTGCAACGCTACCTCACGACTGGCGAAGCACACGTGATCGGCATCGGCCGCGAGGTGCAGGCACGCCGGCGCGACGGGAAGCATTGTTTCCGGCCGCGCTGTCGGTCGGCGAAGTAGCGGGTTCGGAGCCGCGGCGCTTCGTCGGCTTCATTCGCGATCTTTCCGAGTTGGTTGCCGTCGAGCGCGAGGTCATCCAGGCCCGCGAGCGCCTGACCCACGTCGGACGGCTCAGCACGATGGGCGAAATGGCCGCCGGTCTCGCGCACGAGATCAACCAGCCGCTGACTGCGATCGCTACCTACGCCCAGGCGTGCCAGTACCTGCTCGAGCAGGGGCCTGCGGACACGCAGGAGATCCGTGAATCGCTGGCGCAGATCAGCAAGCAGGCGCTGCGCGCAGGCGAGGTGATTCGGCGCCTGCGCACGTTCGTCAGCAATCGTGAGGTGCGCCAGGAGCGGGTCGACTGCAAGCGCCTGCTCGACGATCTCGCTCTGCTCGCACGCCCCGATTCCCGGGCCAACGATATCCGGCTGCACGTCGAAGTCGAGAACAATCTGCCGGCGCTGATGGCGGACCCGGTGCAGCTGCAACAGGTGTTGATCAACCTGATCCGCAATGGGATCGATGCGACCCTGCAGAGCGGGGCCGCCAGGCGGGAAATCGTGCTGCGCGCCGTGCGCGTGCCGGAGGGCGTCGAGTTCTCCGTGCGCGATTACGGACCCGGAGTCGAGCCCCGCGCGCTCACGAGTCTGTTCCATCCGTTTTTCACCACCAAGGCGCACGGCACCGGGCTCGGGCTCGCCATCAGCCGCACCATCGTCATGGCTCACGGTGGTAAGCTCGCCTACCGTCCGGCCCCGGACGGCGGCGCCTGCTTTTACTTCACACTTCCGGGGCTGCCCGGAGAAGCCACATGAAGGATCAATCCGCGACCGTATGCATCGTCGACGACGACGAAGCCGTCCGCAGCGCCCTGAAACTACTGCTCAAGACCCTGGGCGTGCCAGTACTCGCTTACGGCTCGGCCCAGGAATTCCTGGCGGCGTTCGACCCGCAGCGCCGGGGCTGCCTGGTGCTCGACATCCGCATGCCGGGAATGAGCGGCCTGGAGCTGCAGCAGGAGCTTAATGTCCGCGGCGCGCTGGCGCCGATCATCTTTATCACCGGGCATGGGGATGTGCCGATGGCGGTGGAAGCCATGCAGCACGGCGCGATGGATTTTCTGCAGAAACCGTTCCGTGACCAGGACCTGCTGGATCGCATCAACAAGGCGCTGGAAAAGGACCGCGCGGGTCGGGAACTCCTCGGCAATCGCGAGCGCATCCAGGCGCGCATCGCCGACCTCACACCCCGCGAGCGCGAAGTGCTGACGCTAGTCACGGCGGGCAAGGCCAATAAGGTCATCGCCGCGGATCTGAACCTGAGCCAGCGTACGGTGGAGATCCATCGCGCGCACGTGATGGAAAAAATGGGCGCGAACTCACTCGCACACCTCGTGCGCATGGTGATCGAGGCGGGCGTGCCCGCTCCCGGCGCCTCGCATCAAGCCTGATCGTCCGCGCGGCGCTGCAGGCGCGCGGTTCCCGCTCGTGGTCTGTTGAGCCGCGTCCCAGGCGCTGCAATGCGCCTGTCGCTGGCGCCTCCTTGACAGCCTGCCACTGGTTGCTCTAAGTTGATTGAGCGTTCAACTCAGTCATAACAAGCGTGACCGACGACACCCGCAGCCGCATCGTATTCGCCGCGATGGAGCTCTTCTGGGAGAAGGGCTATGCCTCGACTTCGATCGCGGATGTGCTCAAGCGCTCCGACGCGAACAGCGGGAGCCTGTATCACTTCTTTCCCGGCAAGCAGGACCTGCTGCTCGCGGTGCTGCAGGCCTATCGCAGCGGCATCGACGAGATGCTGCTGCAGCCTGCGTGGGGCCATGTGTCCGATCCCGTCGAGCGCATCTTTGCGCTGCTGGCGCGCTACCGTCAGCTCGTGGTCCAGACGCAGTGCTTCTACGGCTGCCCGATCGGGAGCCTCGCGCTCGAGCTGCACGAACCGGACCCGGTGGTGCGCGAGCTCCTGGCCGCGAATTTCCTCGCCTGGACCGAAGCGGTCCAGCGGTGCGTGATCGAGGCGGGTGAGGCTCTGCCCGCCAACCTCAATTCCCGTGAACTGGCCGAGTTCGTGCTGACCACCATGGAGGGTGGAGTGATGCAGGCGCGCACGTTTCGTGACGTGGGCTATTTCGATCGAGCTGTCGCGCAGCTGCGCAACTACTTCGATCTGCTGCACGAGGCGGCGACAGGGAGCGGAACCAGGGCGAGAACAAGGGCGAAGCGAGTGCGACCGCAGCGTCGCGCGCGCACTACGAAGAATCACTGAGTACAACAACAACGGGGGTAAGTGTCATGCCTGAAATGAACTACTGGGCCATCCTCGCAGCAGGGGTCTCCTCTTTCGTGATCGGGGGGATCTGGTACGCGCCGCCGATATTCGGCAAGACGTGGCAGCGCGAAGCGGGCCTGAGCGAGGAGAAGGTGGCTAAGAGCAATCCCGTGCGGATCTTCGGCGGCGCGCTCGTGCTGTCGCTGATCGCGGCATTCGTGTTCGCGATGTTCCTCGGCCCGAAGCCGGCCATCGGGTTCGCGCTGGGTGCGGGTTTCAGCGCGGGTCTGTGCTGGGTGGCGGCGAGCTTCGGCATCAACTACCTCTTCGAACACAAGAGCCTCAAGCTGTTTCTGATCAACGGCGGTTATCACACCGCGCAGTTCACGGTGATCGGTCTCGTGCTGGGTCTGTGGCATTAGGAGCAACCACCATGCGAATCGCAATGCTGGCACTCGTCTTGATTGGCGGCGCGGCGTTCTCCGCGGAACCAGGGCCGTCCCTGCAACCGTTCGACTTTCTGGTCGGTCACTGCTGGCGCGGAAGCTTTCCGGACGGAAAGTCCGAGGACACTCACTGCTTTGAATCCGTGTATGGGGGACGCTTTGTCCGCGACCGGCATGTCGTGCACGGCGAGCAACCCGATTATTCCGGTGAATCCATCTACTGGCTCGATCCTCGAACCGGGCGCATTTCCTACCTGTATTTCAACTCTGCCGGCGGCGTGAGTACCGGGACCGCGGTGGCAAACGGCACGAAGCTGCAATTCGCCGACGAGAAATACATCGGTCCCGACGGCAAGGAACAGCACTTGCGCACGGTATGGGACCGTCGGGGAGACGATGGCTATAGTGCCGTCACCGAGCAGGAAGCGAATGGCACCTGGGTCGAGGCATGGCGGGTCGAGTTCCGGCGCGTGGCGACAGTTCCCGAACAGTAAGTCCGACTGACAGCGGGTGCCCCAAGCAGCTCGATGGTCTGCGTCTGCTGCTCACGCCGTTTCCGCAGCAGCAGTTCAATGCGACGGCGGATCGGCGCTCGGCCAAGCCGAGCCAGGGCGTCGCCTGCTTCGACTGTCACGCGAATGGGCATACCAACGCGGCGACGCACCTGGTGGGCGACATCCGTCCGCAGGCGCTCCGGCACCGCATCGACACGCCGACCCTGAGAGGCGTCAACATCCAGCGGCTGTTCGGCTCGCAGCGCGCCCTGAACATCCGTGGAGGACTTTACGGAGTTCGAACAGCGCGCCGCATACTTCGACGGTGACCCGGTCATCGCCACCAAGAAGGGGGTGAACGTCCTCGAGCGCGGCAGCCAGGTGCATGACATGGCGGAATTCCAGGAGCTGCTCGACTTCCCGCCGGCGCCGAAGCTCGATGTCTTCGGCCGGCTCGACCCGTCGCTCGCGACGGCGCAGGAAAGGCAGGGCGAGCAGGTGTTCTTCGGCAAGGGCCGCTGCGTGCAAGCCCTTGCCAGAATAGTGCATGGAAGCTTGGGACTAGAGTCGGTAGATGCGGCGGGCGTTGTCCGAAAAAATGGCACGCTGCTCGGCGTGCGATAGATGAGACATGAGCTGGCGCGCCGTTACAAGCCAGCGCACATAGCCTCCTGCCAGTTTTACCACCGGCCAGTCACTGCCGAAGAGAAGTCGCCTCGGCCCGAAATGAGCAAGGAGATGCAGGACGAAAGGCCGCAAGTCCTCGATTTCCCAATCGGTGTGATCAGCTTCGGTCACCAGGCCAGAAAACTTGACTACGACGTTAGGCAATGCTGCGAGCGCTTCGATATCGCCGCGCCAGGGGTCGAGCTGTCGCTCCCGGATTCCAGGCTTACCACCATGATCGAGAATGAATAGGGTCTCCCGACACCGGCGAACGAGTTCGATCACCGCAGGCAGCTGGTGATGCCTGCAGCAAAGATCGAACGTCATGCCAGCCTTGCCCGTCTGCCGCACGCCGGATACGTACGCTTCACGCGTGCAGAATTCAGGGTCGGTCTCCCACTGGATGAGATGGCGTATGCCACGCACCAATTGGCGGTTTCGCAGTCGCGCAATGGCGTCCGTTGTGGTCACACCAGCATCCATCGGGGCGTGGGCGACAATGCCGGCGATGCGCGGCTCGACCTCGGCAAGCTTCTCGACCCACTCGACTTCATCGAGCCAGCGGGTGCGATCACATTCCGCCTGAACAAAGACCAGTGTGTCCGGAACTTGATCGTCCGCATCGGCGTGTAGATTTTCCGGTTCATGCGGGAGCAGCGATTGCCGGAGCCTCTGCCAGCCAGGGGTAGTCCCAGCGGCGCGGATCCCAGAAGTGCACGTGCGAATCGATGAAAGAGAGGCTCATGTCACCGACGGTCGAGCAAATCGCGCGCGGCGAGGTTGCGCATGAGCGCAGACAGGCCGAACTCCCAACGTGGTGCTTCCTCGCACGTCGTCACCTTGTTCAACAAGGTCGGAGTGTGAACCTCGAGTCGAACCAGTCACCCCAATCGACGGATGACAACACGGGCGCCTTGGTGAAGATCTCCGCATCCGGGCCAATTGCGACTTCAAGGTACTGCGACCACAGGCCCTCGGCGACGAGCGCATCCTTCAAGCGGGCCGCCTCTGCCGAGCCCGGCTTCACCGATGCGATGTCGATGCCAATGCGTTGCTGGAGTGTGTCACGCACTGTTTGTGCGCGCTCGGCGTCGCCGCGCGCTCGCTCATCGATCACTCGCTCCACGGCCGAGATCGCAAACGTCACCCCGCTCGCCTTGATGCACTGTAGATCGAGCGGTGACAACACGTGCAGCGGCGCCGATCTTGAGGCCGGATCCCAGGCGGGAACGATCCCCAATGCGCTCAGGTGGCCGAGCTCGGTGCCTTCAATATCTTCCTGTCCATGCCACTGCGCCGCGAAATCGGCCGTCGTGGGCGCGAACCTTGCAATATCAAACGCAATACCACGACGGGCGAGGACCGGCGTCGGTCCGGCCGAAGTCTGCAACCGGCCGAGAAGGGTTGCATCAAGCCAATCGTCCGGCAGGTATTGGAGCATCGCGACGGCCCCCGACGAAGGAGCAATCTCTATATTTGGAGTGGGTGCCCACCATTGTCTCTTCCCAGCGCTTCGTCAAGAGGACGGGTTGCGCGCAACCTCTCGCTTGTGCAGGTCGGCGACGATACGGACGAACAGTGACTCATCGATCCGATATAGCATCAACGGCACAATGGCCAGCAGGCTGAGGACGGCTGGCAGCAGGGTCATGATCCAGTTGATGCCGCTCAGTGCTGCCTCTGACTGAGTGGTATTCGGCACGTAACCGGTCAGTGACAGGACGGTTGCCGGAACGATGCCCGCCACGGCAGAACACAGTTTCAATAGAAAACTGGCGATCGAATAGATTCCTCCTTCTGCACGCGTACCTGTTTTCCACTCACCGTATTCGACCGTGTCGGCGATCAAGGACCAGAACAGGCCGAAGCTCAGGCCAAGGCCCACGTAGGCAAGGTCGTACCATGCGAACACCATCGGCACTGAGGTGTAAGGCGTCAGATACATGGCCGCGCTGCAAAGTGAGAGGACCAACAGACCGAACATGAACGTGGCGCGCTTACCGATGCGGCGGGCCGCAAGTTGGCTGAGGGAAATGCCGATGAGAGAGGTGATCGTGCCACTCGCCAGGAGCAAGCCCAGCAGCGCCGGGCGTCGCACGTTGTAGGTCATGTAGTAAACGGTTGCGCTGTTGCGAGTAAACGCGGCGCTCACAAAAAACAGGAAGCTGGCAAACAGTAGAAAGAACTGGCCATTGTGCCGCAGCACCTCGGCAAAGCGGCGAATGGAAAGTTTCGGGCTGCCGTGCGCGACGTAGCGCTCGCGGCAAGTACTGAAGGTGATCCAAAGCGCAGCCCAGCCCACAAGGGCGTAAATCACAGCAGTGAGCTGATATCCGTGGGCGGAGTTGCCGTGGCCCAGCGCGATGACGAGTGATGGCGTCGCGAGCCCGACGAACAGTCCGTCGCCCGCTCTGGCACCAAATGAGCGGCAGACCGACAGTGCATTACGCTCCGTGGGATCCTGCGTCATGGTGGGAGCCAGCGCGCCATACGGGAGGTTGACGACCGTATAGGCCACGCCTAACGAAACGTACGTAACGTAAGCATAGAGCAACTTGCCATGATGCCCGAAGTGCGGCGTCGTGAACGTCAACACAAGGAGAATGCCGAGTACCGGCGTGCCGAACAGCAGGTAAGGACGAAATTTCCCCCAGCGTGTCGTGACACGTTCGGTAATAAGACCCATGACCGGATCGAGGGCCGCATCGAGAATACGCGCAAACAACAGCAGAGTTCCGGCCGCGGCTGCTGATATCCCGAAAACGTCCGTATAGAAGTAGAGCAGGAACGTGATCGACATTCCCCAGACGATATTGCTGCCGAAGTCGCCGAGCCCGTAGCCCAGTTTTTCTTTCCAGCTCAGCGGAGCGGCGGTGGACATGTGGGATCAGCGCCGATTACGCTCGTCGCCCTTGCGCGCGCGGAAGTAGAAGTACGCAAAACCGAAGAAAAAGCCCCACGCCGCAGGGAGATCATTTTCCCTGTGTTCGATCGTCGCGAAACGAAATTCCACGTCGGCCAGCTTGCTTCTTACTCTCATGGTCCACTGCTGCGCGGCGCAAGCTCGCAGAGAATCGGCAAGACTGATCTATCGGACGTAGACTCGTGGCAGACCACTTGCGCCGCACTGAGCATGATCCACGAATCTGTGAGGGAGCGATGACAAAACTATCCGGTGGTGAAGCGCTGGTCAAATCTCTGCATCGTAATGGCGTTGATACGATATTCGCTCTGCCTGGAGGGCAGGCCTATCACGTTCTGGACGCTCTGCATAAGGAGGGGGACGCACTTGTGCTGGTTAGCTCGCGGCACGAGCAGGGTGCGGTGATCAATGCGATGCGCGAACCCGCCGTTACAGCACTGATTGAGGTAGCCGACAGGCTCAGCATCCAAAGAGCCTCTCGGGAGGTTGAGTTACGCGCCTCTAAAGCCGCGCTGCGCCGAGATGGAGCGGACAATCGGGCCGCGCCTCGACATACTGGATGTAATTCGTCGGGAGTTGCCCGACGATGGAATCCATCCGGCAGCAAGCGCGCTTTGCTTTCCCGCTTCGACCCGAGCTAGTGGTTGTGTCGCGGCGACTTGTTCGCGACGCCGTGGTACTTGAGCGCGAACTCTAGGACGCCGCCGGTGTCGAGCTGGCTGACCGATGCGCGATAAAGTTCCTGCCAAGGTGTGCAGCTTTCTGGCGCCGGTGGCAGCCCGGCTGCCTTGCGCCGCGCAAGCTCCGCGTCCGGGAGCAGTACATCGCACCGCCCAGCATCGAGGTCGATCCGCACGACATCGCCCGTGCGAAGCCACGCCAATCCCCCACCGACCGCGCTTTCGGGCGAAGCATTGACGATGGACGGACTGTCCGATGTTCCGGATTGGCGGCCATCGCCAATCGTCGGCAGACTCGTGATTCCCCGCTTGAGCAGAGCGTCGGGCGGTTGCATGTTGACCACCTCTGCCGAACCCGGCCAGCCGACGGGGCCAGCGCCACGCATCACCAGGATGGAGCGCTCGTCGATGTCAAGCGATGCATCGTTGATGCGCGCGTGGTAGTCATCCGCCCCATCGAACACGATTACGCGCCCTTCGATGACGCGTTCCTGCCCGGGCCGATCGAGATAACGATGCCGAAACTCCTCCGAGATCACGCTGGTCTTCATGATTGCAAAGTCGAAGAGATTGCCGCGTAGGACTAGAAAGCCCGCGTGCGCTCTAAACGGCTTGTCGTATCGAGCGATCATTTCGTGATCGACCGTCTCGCGGCCATCGACATTCTCGCCCAGCGAACGGCCCGTCACGGTCAGCGCACTCCCGTCGAGCTTTCCGGCCGCGAGCAGCTCGCACAGAACGGCGGGCACGCCGCCCGCGCGATGGAAACGCTCAGCGAGGAACTTGCCGGCCGGCTGCATGTTGACGAGCAACGGGATGCTGAAGCCGTGTAGCATCCAGCTCTCCGTCCCCAGCTCCACTCCGGCGTGACGCGCCATCGCGGTCAAATGCGGCTGCGCGTTGGTCGAGCCCCCGATGGCGGCGATCGTGACGATGGCGTTAGTGAACGCCGAGCGCGTCAGGATCTTCGACGGTCGCACGTCCTCGTACGCCATTTGTACGATGCGCTGCCCCGTTGCGTATGCCATGTGCCCGCGCTCGGCGTACGGCGCGGGGATTGTCGCGCACCCGGGAAGTGATAGCCCGAGCGCCTCGGCGACCGCATTCATCGTCAAGGCCGTGCCCATGGTGTTGCAATGACCGAGCGATGGCGCAGAAGCGGCCACGGCCTTCAAAAGATGCGCAGCGTTGATCTCGCCCGCGGCAAGGCGTCGACGGCTGCGCCAGACCACCGTGCCCGAGCCGACGAACTCGTCCTCGAACCGGCCGTCGAGCATCGGTCCAGCGGAGAGAACGATAGCTGGAATATCCACTGTAGATGCCGCCATGATCGCAGCCGGCGTCGTCTTGTCACAACCCGTTGTCAGGACCACTGCATCGATCGGGTAGCCGTAAAGTATTTCGACCAGCCCGAGATACGCGAGGTTACGGTCGAGTGCAGCGGTCGGACGGCGGCAGTTCTCGAAGATCGGATGCATCGGGAATTCCATCGGCACTCCGCCCGCATCCCGAATACCGTCGCGCACGCGATTTGCCAGCTCGAGGTGAATGCGATTGCAGGGATTCAGGTCGCTGCCGGTTTGGGCAATGCCGATGATCGGCTTGCCGCCGAGCAACTCTTCGGACGTCAGACCGGAATTCATGAAGCGCTCGAGGTAGAGCGCGACCATGTCAATTCGCTCGGGATCGGCAAACCAGTCGCGCGAACGGAAGCGCCGCGGCGGGTGCACGTTCGCCGCCATTAATTCCGCGCTCTCATCTGCCCTGCGCCGCCCGGCACGACGCGGCCGAACCGTGCTCTCCTTCATGCGGCCGCGCCTTGGGAATTGTGTTTACGCTGGAGCGAGCGGCAAAGGGCCAGGTGATGCATGAGTGCCGAGAAACCGAATTCCCAGCGTGGTGCCGCCTCGAGTTCGAGGGCGGATGCCAGGCGCGAACGGTACCAGTGCGTTGAGACTGCCGAGCTCGGAACCTCGGATCTTCCCTTGTCCCTGCGATCGCACTGCGAAATCGGACGTCGTCGTCGTGCACGCCGCGATATCCATCGCGCGGCCGCTGCATACGAGGATCGGCGTGGGTCCCGCGGAGGTCTGCAGCCGGCCGACGCAGGGTTGCATCAAGCGAATCTCCCCGCAGGTGTTGGAACATCACGACGCGCCCCCGCGCACGAGGAATATACTTCCCACTACCATCAACTCTGTTCACACGCACGTCAAGAGGCAAGGTCGCGCGACACCGTTGGTCGTCGATCCCTGCGCGCAGCACATCCGCCAGCGTGGGCGCCCGCAGGCGGCTGTCGTCGTGTCGACAATGTCGCACGTCGCACCTCACTGTTGCTGTAAGATTCACGCTTCTGGAGCCGACCCGGCCACAGCGAGCCCATGAATTCCTGCAGCCTGATCAGTCGCGTGGCTACCTTTCAGCTCCTTCTGGTTGTCTTCCTGACGTCTTATTTCAGTCCGCCAAGCCAAGCACACCCGCCAGACGAGTTGGATGAAATACACCAGGTGCTGATGGACTGGGCCCTCGCCCTGCAAAATCATGATGCTGACAGGATGGAGCTTCTGCTTCATCCGGATTTCCAGTCGAAGGCTCAACTCTTTCCAGGCAGCGGGCAGAATCTGTTGACTCTCTTGCGGGACCGGCTCGTGAATTTTGATCGAGTTCTGGTTAAGTATGCCGTGGCGATTCCGGGTCCAGACGTGATACGGGTTGAGCCCATTGTCTATTACTTGGCCGTCTTTCAACAGCCGAGAGCCTTCTCACTGCGGCTGGCCCGTTCCAGGATGGCTTGGCGCGTTGTGGCCGTCGAGGATAGTCTCGACGTTCCGCAAGATCTTGCGACCACGTTGCCTGAGCAATATCGCTTGCACTCTGTTGTCGTGCGGGCCCGTGATCAGCAGACTGGCGATCCCGTGTACACCCGAGTCCATGTGCAGGACGAATCAGGCGAGTATTGGCCTCCTGCTGGGCACATGAAGAATTTTCCGTACGGCTTCAACAGCTCAGTGGGAGGAGACGTAATAGTCGACCAGAGGCGATTTGCGTATGTCGAACCCGAGTTCACATTGCCGCTGGCTGCTGGCACCTACACGATGGAACTGGCGAAGGGCATGGAATATGAACCCGCACAGCTGCGATTCGAGGTCAAGGCGGGGGTTGTGCCGCAGATCGAGCTCGGGCTGAAGCGCTGGGTCGATATGAAAGCGCGCGGCTGGTATTCGGGCGACACTCATGTGCATTTTCTCTCCCCGCAAACTGGATTGCTTGAGGCACGGGCCGAGGATGTAAATGTAGTAAATATTCTGGCGAGCAAGTGGAGCGAATCCTTTACCGACGTCGAAGAGTTCACCGGCGAACCGAGCAAGGAGTCCGATCCGCTCCACATCGTGTATGTCAATGAAGAGGCGCGACATCCTTATTTGGGCCATGCCGTATTGCTGAATTTGCATCGACTGGTCTATCCGCTGGCATGGGGTCGCGGTGGGCAATCGAATGAAAGTGTCATCGGCGGTCACGACTATCCGGCAATGGCGATGATCGCCGCGGAGGCACGCCAACAGAATGCGCTGGTCAGTTGGGCGCATTTTCCAAATCCGGGTGCCGAGATTGCCGTCGACTTTGCACTTGGCCGGATAGATGCAGTTGACTTGATGACTTGGGGCGATCCATTACATCCGGCGCCAGGGACGCAGCAGTCTGCGGTCGAGGCGTGGTACAGGCTGCTGAATGCCGGATTTCGCGTGCCTGTCCTGGGCGGCACGGACAAGATGTTCAATAACCAGATGACCGGCGCAGTGCGTACCTACGCAAATGTGCACGGGAAATTCGATTATTCGAGCTGGATAGCGGCGATTCGCGCCGGCCGTACGTTTGTCACAAGTGGGCCTATGTTGACCATGACCGTAAACGGACAGCCGCCGGGCGCGGTTTTGAATGTCGGCAACGGTTCGACGGCAGCTGTGAAGATAACGGTGGACTCAATGCTGCCAGTCGAATACATCGAAGTCGTCTACAACGGCCAAATGGTCGCTCAAGAGAGGAATGATGAGCAACTCGCTCATCAATCATTGGTGGCAAGTGTCCGCCTGCATGAGCCCGGATGGATTGCCGGCAGAGCCTACTCCGACCGGAGATTTACGTATCAATGGTTTCCTCCCATCACTCCGCCATTACGCCACTTCGCGCACACCAGTCCGGTATACGTGAATCTGGATTGCAGGCGTGCGAAGTCGAACGCTGCAATATCCGAGCTGCTGCGGCAGGTGGACGACGTGATCAAGTGGGTCAGGAATCAGGCGAGCTACGCTGATGAGAGTCAGCGCGAAGAAATATTGTCGTTGTTTCAATCTGCCCGCCGATTCTACGAAGGAAATCTCGTATCGAACGCAGATAATAAGTGTTGAGATGACCCTGCGTAGATCCGTGGGCCACTGTCAATACCAATACACCCGATTCGTCGGCGGTATCACCCAACAGGCCGACGATCTCGCCAGTGCTCCGCGTCTTCAGAACTGGCAGCGTCGCGATTGCCGGATCCTGCGCGCTCCTGCTATGCCTGAGCCATTATTCCATTGGAGGGCGGCCCGATGCGGGACCTAATCAAGCAATTGTCGGACAACAATGAGCTTCTGGTTGTTGAGCGGGAGGTCGATCCTCGATTCGAGCTCGCCGCCGTCACAAAGTGTGTGCAGAAGGCTGGCGATAAGGCTGTTCTGTTTACCAACGTCACCGGCACCGCACTTCCGGTCGTCAGCAACCTTTACGGTAGCCATGAACGGTTATGCCGACTGATTGGCGCCCAGACCGACAGCTTCTGCCGCTCGTGGGTGGACGTACTTCGACGGCCGTTGTCGCACGACACTTACGACGTTCGTGCGATGCCGTCGGACGTCGTGCCCAGCTCGATTCGCGAGCTGCCACTGATCACCTATCACGAGAAGGACGCAGGGCCCTACTTCACGTCCGCCATTTACCTGGCTGGTGAGCCCGATACGGGCGTACCGAACCTGTCGTTTCACCGGTCGATGATTGTAAGCGACCGAGAGCTGAGGGTCCGCCTGGGATCGTCACACGACCTGGCGCGGTACCAGCAGAAGGCGGAACTCCGTGGCCAGCCACTGGAGGCAGCGCTGCTCATAGGGGTTCCGCCAGAGATATTTCTGTCCGCCTGCTACTCGCTGCCGTACGAGGCGAATGAACTTGAACTTGCAGCAAAGCTCGCTCGCCGGCCGCTGCCGATGCGCCCGTGCCAGACAATCGATCTGATGGTGCCCGCGCACGCGGAAATCGTCGTGGAAGGTCGATTCCTGCCAAACACACGCAGGCCGGAAGGGCCGTTTGGCGAATTCCTCGGTGCCTATGTCCCCGAAGGACTCAATCACGTGTTCGAAGTCCTCGCGGTCACCCGACGGACGGAGGCGGTCTTCCATTCAATTACATGTGGCACGCCGGAAGACTTATGCCCGCTCGAGGCGCTCACGGCGGCGCGCGTCTATGAGCACGTCAGTCGTGTGGTGCGAGGGGTTCTGGATGTGTCCACACGGCCAAACTGCATGATTACGATAGTGAAGATTCAGCAGCAGTACGAAGGTCACGGCAAACATGCTCTGCTCGCCGCCCTCGGCTCGAACATGGACTTCAACAAGGTATGCATCGCTGTCGATGCGGATGTGGATATCCGCGATCTTAATGACGTGATGTGGGCTTACTTGACCCGCGGGCCCGCTGATCAGCGCGCCTTTATCCTCGAGCGCATTCCTGGCTTCTATCGAGATGACTTCAAGGACCATTGGGGGCGGCTTGCGATCGATGCAACCATGCCGTGGGGACGCGCGCAGGAATTTGAGCGAAAACGAATCCCCGGCGAGGATGCTGTCGACCTTGCGCGGTACGTCAAGGGCTAACGGCCGCATCGATCGCGTGAATCGAAAAATGTCGTAAGCCCTAGCGAGTCTGCGGACTCGAGGGACAGCACGCACGTGTGCGCGACGACATGCGCGCGCACAAACATCCGCGGCCGCTCGCCCTCGCGCGGCATTCATGGAATGCTGCGCGCGTCTCTGGCCGAGTGGTCATCCGCTACGCGAGCGCAGGGTTGGCCAGACGATCAGATCGCTGACGGTGCAAGCTGGGACGCAACAAAAGCGGACCGAAGCGCGCGAGGTAGACGAGCAAGGCCGCAGCCCACAGAACCGCCGAGCCCACAAGCGCCGATTCGCCCAACTCGTGCACCGAGTACGCCAGCCGTAGCGACGCTGCGGCAAACACCATAGCAAACGCGAACGACATCAACCAACCGACGCGCACCGGCCGACCGGTGTGCCTGAGTACCACGCGCGTCATCAACCCGATCTTCAGCATACCGTAGGCGCCGACCGTGAACGCATGGATCCAGGCGTCTTGCGGCAGGTTGTGAATGAGCTCTGCCGCCGCACGCAGCGCGAGCGCCGCGATCAACCAGAGGTAACCGAGATGTATACACCACAGCAATGGCTCGCTTGCCGTTTTCCAGCCGCGCCAGCGCGCGAAGCGCCATGCCTGCACCACCGCCGCCGCACCTGCCGCCGCGATCATCCAGCCATGTGACGCGCCCAGTAAGTCGGCGCACGCGAACGCCACCATGGCAATTGCGGTGGCGTACTCCAGCGGCATGAGAATCGCGGCCGCATGCTCACCGCGCTCGTGCAGCCAGCGACGCGTAAAAGCCGGAATGAACAGCCCTCCATAGAGCGTGAACAGGAATGCCAGGGCGTGGACGCCAAGCAACAATGCATGCTGTGCACCGGAGTTCGAGCCGTCGGCAAGTGCAAGGTGAAATGCGATGTTCGCAGCGGCGAACGCTGCCAGCGGCGGCAGCGTCCACCAGAACAAGCGCTGGCGCGCGCGCCTGATCGTCGCCAGCAGCATCAGGCACAGGAGCGGAAATAGCGCACAGTCAATCAGGCCGCTCAGAAGCGGAGCCCACGATCGTCCTTCGAGAAATGGCGCGCCGAGAACCGAAGCACGGCCGGCCAGCCAGAGTAGCGCGAGCGATGCCAGCGGCAGACCGCGCAATTCCGCCGCTCCGGACCAGCTTGGTACCGCCGTCAATACCACGCCGCACACCAGGGCCGCCGCGAACCCGAAAAGCATTTCGTGTGCATGCAGCAGCGGCAAGGTGAGTCCCGCCACCGGCGTTGCCCACCACCCCAGACGCGCGCCCAACCAAAACATCAGCACCAGCGGGCCGTAGGCCGCGGCCGCGAGAAAGAACGGCCGGAATCCGCTCGTCCAGATCGGCGCAGTGCGGATCACGTCAACGTCGCGCGCCTCGCTGCGCGCACACGTGCGGAATCACCCCGCCCTGCGCGAGTGCGCTGCACTCGTCATCGGAAAAACCCGCTTCATGCAGCACCGGATGCGTGTGTTCACCGTATTTCGGCGGGAAGGCGAACTCGCGCGACGTGCCCGGAAGGTCCACCGCCAGCGGCTGCATGCGGACGCGTTGGCCGCCCGGCATCACGGTGCTCGTCAGCCGCTCGCGCAGCGCGTCCAGGTCGCGCACGACGGCGACGCCGTTGATCCGCGCGTGCGGAATCGCGGCCGCGCGCAGGTCCGCGAGGATCTCCTCGGTGGCGGCGATCGAGGTGATCGCCGTGATAGCGCGCTTCAGGTCGGCGCGATCGTGGATACGACCCTCGTTGGTCGTGCGCTCCACTGTCGCGAGCGATCGGAAGCGCGGCAGTTCAGTCAGGCGGAGCCACTGCACGTCGCTGCCGATGGCCATATAGAAATAGCCGTCCCTCGCCGGATAGAGATTGGTCGGCACGAACTTGCGATGCTCGTTGCCGGCGCGCGCAACTTCCCAGGGTTCGCAGTTGAAGTCGAGCAGTGGCAGCGTCGTGATCAGCCACGAGGCGGCAGCCTGCAGCATCGACACATGGATCTCGCGACCACGGCCGGTTTCGGCGCGTTCGGCGAGTGCCAGTATCACGTTGGCATAGACCTCGTCGCCCGTCTTCAGATCGATCACCGGCACGCCGCACAGCATCGGCATGCCGCCCGGCTCGCCGGTCAACTCGACGTAGCCCGCCATCGACTGGATTACCGGGTCATAGCCCGGCACTGCCGGATAATCGGGGCCGAGCGCGGAGATGCCTGCCCAGATCAGATCCGGCTTCACGGCAGGACAGCGTCGCATAGTCGATGCCGAGCGGCACATAGCGCTCCGGCAAGGTGTTGCAGCAGAAAACGTCGGCGTCGAGTTCGCGCACCAGCCGTTTGAGCACGGCCCGACCTTCGGCACTCTTCAGGTTCAGCGCAATCGCCTCCTTGCCGACGTTCGGTGCGACATAGTAACTGCGACGGTCGTCATCGGCGACGCGGCTGCCAATGTACCGGTTCGGGTCACCAGGCAATCCCCGGCCCGTCCCGTGCGCCTCGATGCGAATCACGCGCCAGCCCAGTTGCACGAAGCGCAGCGTCGCATACGGCATCGACAACGCCTGCTCCATGCTGAGCACGGTGCGCCGCTTCATGCAGCATTCCAGGCCACCGGCTCGGCAGCGCCGTGAAGCGCGCGGTACACATTCTCCGGCGTGAAGGGCGCGGCGTAGATGCGCGTCCCGGTCGCGTTGTAAATCGCATTGGCGACTGCCGCCGCGATGCAGATCGCCGGCGCCTCGCCGACACCCTTAGCGCCCTGCGGCCCCTCGCCGTCCATCGTTTCGATGAACGAGATATCCATCTCTGGAATTTCCGGCGCAGTTACCAGCTTGTAGTCGCGAAAGTTGGGATTACGCGTGATGCCGCCCTCGACCATCAGGTTCTCGGTGAGCGCGTAGCCCTGCCCCATCACCACGCCGCCCTCGATCTGTCCCTCGATGCCCAAACGGTTCAACACGCGGCCGACGTCATGCGCACCCGTGACCTTGATGAGCCGCACGATGCCCGTTTCGGTATCGACCTCGACCTCGCAGACCTGCGACGCCCACGCGTAGGCAGCGGACACATCGCCCTTGAACTGCTTATCCTGGTGTTTGCTCGGCGGCTCGTAATAAAACGTCGTCATCACGAGTTGCGCTTTGTCGGAGAAGTGCAGCGAGCGGATGAACTTGCCCAGCTCGATCACGCGCTCGCCGTCCGCCTTGCGTACCACGTGGCCGCCTTTGAGATCGAGCTCCTCCGCGGCCAGCCCGCTTTTCGCGGCCGCCGACGCCAGAATCTTGGCCTTGGCCTGGCGCGCCGCACCAATCGCCGAGTTGCCGGCGATGAAAGTCGTGCGCGAGGCGTGCACGCCAACGTCCCAGGGCGTGATGTCGGTGTCGTTGTTGACTACCGTGACCGCGGCGAGTGGCAGCCCGAGTTCTTCGCAGACGAGCTGCGACAGCACCGTCTCCGAACCCTGCCCGATCTCCGACGCGCCGGTGATGAGGGTCACATGCGCAAAGTCGTCGATCTTGAGGATCGTGCCGCAGCCATCGGATGGATAGATCTTTGCGCCGCCGCCGACGTGCAGCATGGCGGCCATGCCCACCCCACGTTTGACCGGATTGCCGTCCTGCCAGCGTGCCGCGTTCTCACGCCGCTTGCGCTGGTAGTCGCTGCGCGCCGCCGCCGTGCTCAGACACTGCTTGAGGCCGCAAGTCTTGAAGTGCATGCCCTGCGGCGTGACCTCGCCCGGGTCCTGCGCATTCTTCAGGCGGAACTCGAGCGGGTCCATGCCGAGCGCATCGGCCAGTTTGTCCATGTGCGCTTCGACCGCGAAGGTGGCCTGCAGATTGCCGTAGCCGCGGAACGATCCGGCATAGGGGTTGTTCGTGTACACGGCCTTGGTGTGGTACTGGCAGTGTGGCACGCGATAGAGCGAGGAGATCGTCTGCATCATCACGAAGGGCGTCGTCGCGCCCCACGAGGTGTAGGCGCCATTGTCGTGCAGCGTCTCGGCGGTACGGAACGTGAGCGTCCCGTCTTGCTTGCAGCCCGAACGCAGTTTCAGGAGCACCGGTTGGCGTGTCGGGGAGGCGATGAATTCCTCCGTGCGCGTGAACATGAGCTTCACCGGCCTTCGCGTGATCTGCGCGAGGAAGATCACGATCGGCTCGAAGGGATAAATGTCCAGCTTGGAGCCGAAACCGCCGCCGATCGGCGGCTGGATGATGCGGATGCGCCCCGGATCGATGCCGAGGAGTTCCGCGAACTCGCGTTTGTGCAGGAACGGCACCTGCGTGTTCGAGTAGAGCAGCAGATTGCCCTTCGGATCGAAGTCGGCGATCACGCCGGACACGCCCATGCAGCAGTGCGTCACGTAGTGGAGCCTGAACGTGTCTTCCACCACGACGTCGGACTCAGCTTCGCCGGCGACCACGTCCCCCTGCGCATAATCGAACGTCATCGCGACATTGTCCGGCTTGCCCGTGAAGGCCACCGGCGCGCCCGGCTTCAGATGCGGGCCGACGTCTTCACCGCGCGGCTCGGGATGGATCAGCGGCGCGTCCGGCTTCAGCGCATCGAGTGGATCGCTCAGGATGGGCAGCGGTTCGTAGTCGACCTTGATCAATTTCACCGCGGCTTCGGCGATCTCCACCGTGTCGGCCGCTACCGCGGCGATCTCGTCGCGCAGGCTCCGCACGCGATCGGTCTTGAGCGGCAGGTGATCCTTGGCCACACCGATCGGCCGCTGCCACGGCACGTCGCGGGCGGTGATCACCGCGTGCACGCCCGGCAGTGCGCGCGCTGCCGACGTATCGATCGAGCGGATCTTCGCGTGCACTTGCGTCGACCGCAGAATGTGCGCGTGCAATTGCCCCGGCAGGTCGATGTCATCGATATAGCGCGTCCGGCCGCTCGTCTTATCCGGCGCGTCCAGCTTTGGAATGCGCTGGCCGATGAGCGATTGCGGCGCGACGACTGGATCAGTTGCAGCCATAATGGGTTCCCCTCACTGGTCGGGCAGCGCCGCGTCGGCGATGGCTTCAACGATCTTGCAGTAGCCGGTGCAACGGCACAGGTTTCCTTCGATGCCGCGCTGAATCTCGGCGGCCGACGCCTGCGGATGCTTTTCCAGGAAGCGCGTGGCCTGCACGACGAAGCCGGGCGTGCAGAAGCCGCATTGCACGGCGCCGTGTTTGACGAATGCCTCGCGCAGCCGTTCCCCGCGCCGGCTCGCGGCCAGTCCTTCGATCGTTACCACGTCGCGCCCATCGCAGTCGGCGGCGAACATCAGGCACGAATTCATCGTGACGCCATCGACGACGATCGTACAAGCGCCGCATTCGCCCTCGCCGCAACCGTACTTGGTGCCGGTCAGGCCGAGTTCCTCCCGCAGCATGCGCAGCGTGCTCAGATCGGGCGGCACCGAAATGCGGCACGCCACTCCGTTCAACTTGAAGCCGATTTCAACTTTGATGGACATGGTTGAGCATCCTGCGCAAGGTGTTGCGGATCAACTCACTTCGATACCAGTCGCTCGCGCGCACGTCGGAAATCGGGTGCACTTCCTCGGCGGCCGCGCTGAGCGCCGCCTCGATGGTTGCCGTGTCGACTGTGCGGCCTTCGAGCGCCGCTTCGGTGCGGGGCCCGCGCATCGGAGTGGGTGCAACCGAACCGTAGGCTACGCGCACGTCGCGCAGAACGCGGCCGTCGCGCACCGCACCGAGCCCGATCGAGATCGTCGCGATGTCGAGCGCGGGCCGGGTGCCGAACTTGAAGAACGTGCCGTGAAAGCCCGGCGGCGGCGCGGGCAGCTCGATTTCGGTTAGCAGTTCCCCGGGCCGGCGATGCGTTCGCCCGGGGCCGGCAAAGAACTGTGCGAGTGGCAGCGCGCGCTGCTCGACGCTGCCGTTCGGTTTGCTCGCAAGCACCACGCGCGCGTTGAGCACCAGCAGGGGCACGAGCGTATCGCCGGCCGGCGACGCGTTGCAGATGTTGCCGCCGAGCGTGCTGGCATTGCGCAACTGGTCACTCGCGAAATGGTCGCACGCCTGCCGCAAGATGCTGAGCCGGTCGCGCACCAAGGCGCTGTCGAGCAGTTCGGTCATCGTGGTGAGCGCGCCGATGCGAATCGTGCGGCCCTCGTCGCGAATGCCGCCCATGCCCGCAATGCGCCGGATGTTCATCAGCACCGGCTTGAACTGCAGCTTGCCGATCTGCGACTGCACCATCACATCGGTGCCGCCGGCGACAATCGTGACGTCGCCGAAGCGCAGGAGTTCGACCGCCTCTTCCAGCGAGGTGGGCGCGCAGTAACGCTCGATCGCCGCCATGGCCGTTCCCCTTGAACTAAAACCGCACCGGCTCGCGCAGGTGGCCGAAAACGCCGACGAGCTCGCGCGTGATCTCGCCGACGCTCGCGTAGGCCTTGACCGCATCCATGATCGCCGGCATCACGTTCACACCGGAGCGCGCGTCGTCGCGCACCCTGGTGAGCGCGGCCAGCACGCGCACGCTGTCGCGTTCGGCGCGCACCTTGTTCAGGCTCTCGATCTGCTCGCGCGCGCCCGCCTCGTCATACGGGTGGAACTCGACATCCGGTGACGCTTCCTCGGTGCGGTAGCAATTCACGCCCACCTTGCGAAATTTGCCGGACTCGATCGCGCGCTGCATCTCATAGGCCTGCGCCGAGACGCGCGCCTGGATGGTGCCGTCGGCGATCTGTTTGACGATACCGCCGCCCGCATCGACCTCCGCCATGTGTTCTTCCATGCGCCTGCGCATCTGGTTCGTCAGCGTCTCGACGTAGAAGGAACCTGCCAGCGGATCGACCGTGTCGCACAGGCCCATCTCCTCGATTAGAACCTGCATCGTGCGCAGGGACAGCCGCTGCGCGTATTCTGACGGAATCGTGTAGCCCTCGTCGTAGCAGCACAGCGCCATCGTCTGCGCACCGGAGAGCGCACTGATCAGCGCGTAGTAGGCGCCGCGGACGATGTTAACCTCCGGCTGTTCGAAGGTGAGTCCGCTGCCGCCGCCGCCCGCGAGCATCCGCATCCACATCGAGCCCGGCCGGGTGGCACCGTACTGCTCCTTCATGATCTTCGCCCACAGCCCGCGCGCGGCGCGGAATTTTGCGACCTGCTCGAACAGGTTGCCGAAGATGTTGAAGTTGAACGACAGCCGGCCGGCAAATTCGTCGATCGGCAGCCCGCGCCTGAGGACATCGTCGGCATAGGCCTTCGCGATGCAGAAGGCATAGGCGATCTCCTGTGCGGGGTCGGCTCCGGACTCGCGAATGTGATATCCGCACACCGATACCGGGCTGTACTTCGGCGCATGTTTAGCGCAGTACTCGATCGTGTCGCCGACCAGCCGAATCGACGGCTCCACCGGGTAGATCCAGGTTCCGCGACCGATGAACTCCTTCAGGATGTCGTTCTGCGCAGTCCCGCGCAGCATCTTCAGGTCGTAGCCGCGCTTCTCGGCCATCGCGAGGTACATCGCGATCAGGATCGCCGCCGCGCCGTTGATCGTTATGCGACACGGTGACCTTGTCGAGATCGATGCCCGCGAAGGCAGTTTCGAAATCGCGCAGCGTGTCCACCGCCATGCCCACGCGCCCGACTTCGCCCTCCGCCATCGGATCATCAGAATCGTAGCCGCACTGCGTCGGCAGATCGAAGGCGACGTTCAACCCGGTCTGACCATTGGCGATCAGGTAATGAAAGCGCTTGTTGGTCTCCGAGGACTTGCCGAAGCCCGTGTACTGACGCATCGTCCACGGCTGCCTGCGGTACATCAGCGGATGGATGCCGCGCGTGAACGGGTATTCGCCCGGCAGCCCCACCATGGCCGTGCCTCCCGTGCGCGCCACGTCTTCCGCTGTGTAGAGCGGCGCGATTTCGATGCCCGACTCGTTGCGCACGCCTCGCAGCTGGTCGCGGGATGGGTCTTTCGGGTTCATGACACGTTGGCCCTGATGAAGTTGACGATGTCGTCAAGCCGCGTGCCCGTCGGAAAGACGCCCTTGAAGCCCAGCGCACGCAGTGCCTCGTGATCCCCTGCCGGCAGATTTCCACCGATGATCCATAGCTTCTCGCCGAGGCCCTCGCGCTCGAGCAGGGGCTTCAACTTACGACAGAACGGCAGATGTGAGCCAGCCATGCTGGAGAGCGCGATCACGTCGGCCGCTTCTTCCAACGCAATGCGCGTGACCGATTCCGGCGTTTGTCTGAGCCCGGTGTACTTCACCTCCATGCCGGCGTCCATCAATGCGCGCGCGACTACCTTGGCGCCCTGGTCGTGGCCATCGAGCCCGGGCTTCGCCAGCACGACCCGAATGCGTCGCGTCTTGTCGTTCATGCGCAGACCTCCTTGGCAATGATCAATTTCAGGATCTCGCTGGTACCGCCGCCGATCAGGGTGAAGCGCACGTCGCGCAGGTACCTCTGTATCGGATAGTCCATCGCGTAGCCGTACGAGGCGAACACGCGTGCGGCCTGATCGGCGATGCGCGCGGCGGTCTCGCTGGCGAACAGTTTTGCCATCGCGGCCTGCTGGTGATGCGGTTTGTCAGCGTCGCGGAGCGACGCCGCGTAGTAAACGAGATGGTGAGCGGCCTCGAGTTCCGTGGCCATCTCGGCGAGCTTCATCTGGATCGCCTGGTAGCGGTTGATGGGCTTCCCGAACTGCTTGCGCTCGCCACCGTAACGCACCGCCGCATCAAGGGCGGCGCGCGCCAGGCCGTTGGCCATTGCGCCGGTGATGATCCGGATCTCGGCCAGCGTCTTGCGCAGATGGCCCTCGCCGTCGCCCTCCTCCTTCGACAGCCGGTGACCGTCGGGAACAAAGCAATCATCGAACGCGACTTCGGAGGTCGGCAGCGCCCAGACGCCCATCTTCTCGATCTCCCGGCCGACTTTCACGCCCTTGAAACCGCGCTCGACCAGGAAAATCGTGAGCTTCTTCTCCTCACCCGCGCGCGCAAAGACGGTGAAAAAGTCCGCCACCGGCGCCGAAGTGACCCAGGTCTTCTGGCCGTTCAGCACATAGCCGCCATCGACCTTCGTCGCGGCCGTGGCAATGCCGTCTAGGTCGCTGCCGGCGTTGGGCTCGGTCATGCAGATTGCACCGATCTTCTCGCCGCGTAGCGCCGGCTTGAAAAGGCGTTCGATGATGTCGGTGCTCCCAAGCGCGTGTAGAAACTTGGTTCCCATCAGCGATTGCATGGCGGCGCAGCCCGCCAGCGACAGCGAGCCGCGTGCGATTTCCTCGAGCGCCAGGCAGAACTCGGTCAGCTGCGTGCCGCTGCCGCCGACGTCCTCCGGGTAGCGCATGCCGAACAAACCCATCTGCGCCAGCTCGCCGAACAATTCGCGCGGAAACGCATGCGCCCGATCGAGCGCTGCCGCCTGCGGCGCGATTCGCTGATCGGAAAAGCGGGCGAACGCGTCACGCACCTGGCATTGGTCGGGGCTCAGTTCGTAGTCCATGTCAGCGCTGACCTTGCAACTCACACCACTTGTAGTCGATCAATTCGAGGAGCACGCCATTAACCGCCTTCGGATGAATGAACGCGAACTCGCAGTCGCGGAAGGGCCGCGGCCCACCGATGAACGGGTAGTCCTTCGCCTGCAGCTCGAGCATCGCAGCGCGTGTGTTGTCCACGTTCAACGAAATGAGCATCACGCCCTCGCCGTGCCTGTCAATGAACTTCGCCACATCGCCATCGGGCGTCACCGACTCCATCAGCTCGAAGCCGACGCCGCCGAGCCAGTAACGCGCCACCTTGATCTTCTCAGGTTCGTCGATGTAGGCGTCGTCGGGCCCGACCTTGCCGAGAATCGGTTCCCAGATCTTCTGCGCCGCCTCGAGGTTCCTGACGGCAATGCAGATGTGGTCCAGTTTGTTGACTTTCATAGTCGCTCTCACGCTTCGGAACGCACGGCCGCCCTGACGGCCTCTTTCTGCACCTTGCCGAGCGCGCTGCGCGGCAGCCGATCGAGAAACCGCACCTCGCGCGGATGCTTGTAGCGCGCGATGCGGCCGTCGAAGAGCGTCAGCACCTCGGCCTGTGTCATGCGGCAGCCGGGCTTCAGCACGACCACAGCTACAACCACTTCTCCCCAGCGCGTTTCCGGCCGGCCAACCACGCACGCCTCCGAGATCGATGGGCACTCGGCCAGCACGTTCTCCACCTCGGCCGCGTAAATGTTCTCGCCGCCGCAAATGATCATGTCCTTCTTGCGCGACACGACGTACAGGTGTCCTTCGTCGTCGAGGTGCCCGATATCGCCGGACCGATACCAATCATCGACGAAGGCCTGAGCGGTTTCGCGCGGCGAGTTGATATAACCGCTCGCCACATTCGGCCCGCGCACCAGAATCTCGCCGTCGCTGCCAAGCGGGCAACTCCGCGCCCGCATTGTCGACGATCTTCAGCTCGCAGTGCAGCGCCGGGAGGCCGGCCGACCCGGCCTTGCGCAATGCGTCGGGGGCACGCACATACGCCGCGATCGGGCAGGTCTCGGTCGAGCCGTACACCTGGATTATCGGCACGCCGCGTTCGCTCACCTTGCGCACGAACGACTCAGACACGATCGTCGAGCCGGTGCTGATCATTCGCAGCCTCGACAGATCGGCGCTGTTCCAGCGCGGCAGGTCCATCAGCGCGGAGAGTTGCGCCGGTACCAGTACGGTGAGCGTGATGCGCTCACGCTCCAGCGCGTCGAGCGTTGCCTGCGCGTCGAACTTCGCGTGCAGCGTGACAGTAGCGCCGGCGTGCAGCGCGGGCGTGGTCTGGATATTCAGGCCGCCGACATGAAACAGCGGCAGGGTGGTGAGTATGTGGTCGGCGCTGGTCAGATCATGCATGTGCGCGCTGTTGACCGCATTCCAGTGCAGTGCGCGTTGGGTCAGCACCACGCCCTTCGGCGCACCAGTCGCGCCCGATGTATAGCTGAGCAACACCGGCGAATCCTCGCTGCCGGCGCGGACAGGCACTTCGCCGGCGCCGTCCCGCTCCAGCTCGATGATGTCGGCGGTCGGGGTCGCGGTGCCAATGGCACGGGCGTGCCCGGCAAATGCCGGCTCGACGTACAGCACGCGTGGCGGACACGCGGCCAGCGCGCGCGCGTACTCCGGTGGCGCAAGACGCCAGTTCAAAGGTGCGAACATCGCACCGAGCCGCGCACAGGCAAACAGCAGCACCAGCGCGGCCGGATGATTCATACCGAGGTAGGCAATCGCGTCGCCCGGCCTTGCGCCCCGTCGCGCCAGCACGGCCGAGGCGCGCTCGATCCTGCGCGCGAGCTCTAAGTAGCAGATCGTCTGGTCTTCGAAGCGCAGCGCAACCACGTCGGGCGCAAAGCGCGCGTGCCGATCGATCCAGTGCGCAAGGTCCATGACTAACGGCCCACTTCGAGCACGACCGCCATCGCCGTATCGCCCGCGGCGCAGCCGGTGAACAGGCCGTAGCCGCCGCCGCGCTGCGCGAGTTCCTCGATCAGCTCGATGATCCCGCGCGTGGCCATGGGCGCCTGCGGGTGGCCCCAGACGAGCGAGCAGCCGAAGTTGTTCATCCGCGCGACATCGACCCCGGTTGCCGCGTGCGAACAGGACGTCGTTGACCGCGAACGGATTGTGCATCTTGATCGCGTCCATGCGATCGATCGTCAGGCCAGCCTGCGCGAGCGCGCGCTGCGCTGCCGGGATGGGTGCTTCGGGCATGAATGCGAGCGCGGCGCGCGACTGGCCGAAGCCGTGCAGCCGGATGCGGATCTTCGGGTCGCGCGACAGCTCGATGCGCTCGCTCCGCGCTGGCGACCACGATCGCTGCGTTGCCGTCGGCCGGGTGTGTCTGGCCGCCGTAGGTCACCGTCCGCCCTCGACCACCGGCTTGAGTTTCGCCAGGCCCTCGGCCGTCGAGAAGTTGATGCCTTCGTCACCCGCCAGCGTCGCAGCCGTCTTGCGAAACGCCGGGTCGGGCACCTCGAACGGCAGCGTCATGAAGCGCTTCAGGAAAGCGCTGTCGTCGGCGAGCGCGTCGCGATACTGCGCTTCGCCGCAGCAGCACGATATCGTGCTGCTCCGCGGTGCCGATGCCGTGCTTCTTCGCGACGTTCTCCGCGGTCGTCACCATCGCGTGCCGGCCGAGCGGATCGCAGCCGAAGTTGTCCATCACCCAGTCCTCGTGCCGCGCCCGTGCCGCCCGGACCTCGCGGATTGGGGTAATAGAGGTGCGGTCCGTTCGACGTGCGGTCGCAGGTCACCGTCAGCGCCACGCTGGCCAGTCCGCACTCGATCTCCTGCGCCGCCGCCAGCAGCACGCGCACGCCGGTGGCGCAGGCCTGCATCAGCGTCGGGCCGCCGATCTGTCCGGCGCCCGCGAGCCCGGCGAGCCACGGCAGCCCGTAGAACGAATGCCTCTGCGGCACGCTGAAGCCGAGCACGCCGTGATCGAAGACCTTCGGGTCGATGCTGCGCTTGGCGAGCTCCTTCCGCGCGACATGCGCAGCGAACTCGATCGAATGCAGGTTGGCGAATGCGCCCTGCCAGCGCGCAAACGGCGTGCTCCAGTAGCAACCGTAGGGAATTTCTGCCTTGTAGGTCATCGTCAGGCCCCGTGCATCATTTCGAGCAGCACGGCTTTGGCTTTCGTCAGATGCGCGCGCATGGCCGCCGAAGCGGCGGCGCCGTCGCCGGCGGCGAGTGCGAGCGTCAGCCGTTTCAGACCCTTAAGGACCGCGGCGCGAACGTCCGGCGCATCGAGCGTGAAGGCACGCAGGTAGCGCACATGGTCGGCGTAGATCTGGATGGCGCGCACCATGCGCTTGTTCGGCACCAGATTGGTCCAGGTGTCGCGGTAGCGGTAGTTGGCCTCCATGAAAGCGGCACCGTCGCCGGCTGCATGTGCGGCGGCCATGTCGTCCAGCCCCTGACGCAGCGGCGCAAGCTGCTGGCGGTCCGGTCTGCTCGATGCGACCAGGCGCAGCGCCGCGGGTTCGAGCAGAAACCGCAGCGCATAGATATCGTCGATGTCGCTGACGCTGAGCGCCGGCACGATGAAGCTGCGCCCTTCGGCAACGACCAGTCCCTCGCTTGCCAGCCGCGCCAGCGCCTCGCGCACCGGCGTGCGCGACACGCCAAGTTGCATCGCGAGTTCCGCCTCCTGTAACTGCTGCCCCGTCGCAAGGCGACGGGCGCGCAGCAGCTCGCGCAGTGAGGCGTAAACGCGATCGCCGAGCGGCTCGGGCCGCTCGATTGCTTGGAGGTTTATCAGCATGCTCGTCCTTTACTCTCTCAGCCCGTCCGCAAGAAATCCGGCTTACGCCGCTCGCCGAATGCCGTGATCCCCTCGCGCGCCGCCGCCGTACAGGCGCTGTGCCCGAAGGCGTGGTAGCCGATCTCGAGCGCCGCTGCGAGCGTCGGCGCCGCCGCAGCCCGCGTAACCGTTCGCTCGATGATGCCGATTACCTCACGGCTCAGCGCTTGCGCGCCTGCAACCCGTGGGCGAAGCGGCGCAATCGACACAACGCCATCCAGCGTCGGGCGCGGCGTGTTGGCGATCGCGCGCACGCGCGCCACGGCCTGGCGCAGCAACGCACTGTGATCGTCGGTGAGCTCGGCAATGATGCCAGCCTCATGCGCGTGCGCGGCATCCATCCGCTCCGCGCTGCACAACATGCCGTGGAAGAGGCTCGCCGCGTTAGGCCAGCGCCGGTAGGGCACGACCATCGCGCCAAGGCCGGGCACGATGCCGAGCGTGACCTCCGGCAACTGCAGCCACGCATCGCGGTGTGCGACGAGCGCATGGCAGCGCATCGCGAGCTCAAATCCGCCGCCCAGTGTCATGCCGTTCAGCGCCGCGACGACGGGCTTGCGCATCGCGTCGAGGTGCACCAGCAGGCGCGCGCAATCGCGCGCGTACTGTGCAGACGCCTCCGCGTCGCCCAGCATGGTGGGAAAGCGCCCGATATCGGCACCGGCGCAGAAAGCGCGCGTGCCGTAGCCCGTCAGCACGAAACCCGCCACGGCGGGATCGGCTTCGTGGCGCCGGATGACAGCCAGAATTTCGTCGTTCAGTTCGTCGTGCAGCGCGTTGAACGCCTCCGGGCGGCGCAGCGTGATCACGACGACGTCGTCGATGCGATCGACCAGCACGTCGCGCTCGAACCGCTGGTATTCGGCGAGCGCGCGCGTCGGCATCGGCATGCCCGGGCGCTCCGCGGCGAAGCGCTGCATGACACCTTGCACCTCGGCGTCACCCAGGTTTCGCATCAGCTCGAGCGGCCCTTGTCTGAAGCCGAGCGCGAGCCGGCAGCCGAGATCGAGATCCGCGGATGCGCCGATGCCGCGGTCGAGGATATCGACCGTCTGCGAGAACAGGACGCCGAGCAGCCGGTCGCGCACGGCCGCCGAGACATCGGCCGGCACTTCGACGCGCTCGCCCGCAGCGCCGGTGTGCCACCGCGCGACCGAGCGGAACATGGGCGACGGGCGATAGTGCTCGCCCTCCTCGTCGGCCTGCAGCGTGTTGGTCTCGGTGATGATCGGATTGCCGTTGGCGAGGTTCAGCACGAAGAACGGCCCGGCGTGCACGATCTCACCCGCGATGGCGTCGATCTGCGCCGCGGTCGCGCGCGGCAGACAGAGCGCCGCCTCGTTGCACCAGTTGTCGAAGATGCGATCGAGCATGAAGCAGACCACATCCTCGGTGACCAGCGGCACCTTGCCGGTCATGCAGAAGAACGCGCTCAAGTCATCGATCACGCGTGGATCGGCGTCACGCGCGCGCACCACCTCGACAATCGGGTTGCGCCACGCCGGCGCAAAGAAATGCGTGATCGTGGCACGGCGCTTGTGCTTGAGGTCCGCGAAGATGCGCGCCGCCGGTAGCGAGCTCGTATTCGAGGTGATCAGCGCTTCTGGTGGTATCAATGCCTCCACCTGCGCAAAGATCCTCTTCTTGAGCGACAGGTCCTCGGTGACCGCCTCGAGCACCCAGTCCGCGCCACGGATCGCGGCGTAATCGGTGGTGGCACTGACGCCACGTGTTACCGCCGCGGCTTGTGCCTCGTCCATCTTGCCGCGTGCGCGCGTCTTCGCCGCGTACTCGCCGAAACGCGCGAGCGCGCGGTCGAGCGCCGCCTGCTCGACATCCACGAGGACCAGCTCAAGGTCGGGCAACGCGCTCTTCAGGTAGTAGCCGATGTCGGGTCCGATCGTGCCGGCGCCGATCACCGCGATCCGCTTCGGCAACGGCCGTGCGGGCGCCCGCAGGAGGGGATTCCGGTAGCTGAGCATGACGTGTACCGTATACAGTATACAATAGTAACACAATCCCAGAGCGGCATCAGTCCATGCGCATCGGCATCGACGTCGGCGGCACCTTTACGGACTTCGTTCTGCTGGACGACGCGACCGGCGAGGTCAACACCTACAAGTGCCTGACCACGCCGCGGGACCCATCCGATGCGATCGAACAGGGCCTGCACGCGCTCGAAAGCCAGGTGCCCGGCTGCATCGGCCGGCTGGAAGAGATCATCCACGGCACCACGCTCATCATCAACGCGATCATCGAGCGCAAGGGCGCGCGCACGGGCTTGATCACCACGCGTGGCTTTCGCGACGTCCTCGAGCTTGGCCGCGAGATCCGCTACGCGGTCTACGACGCCTTCGCGCAGATGCCCGAGCCGCTGGTGCCACGTGAGCGCCGGCTGGAAGTTGACGAGCGCCTGCGCGCCGACGGCAGCGTGCTCACGGTGCTCGATGTGGCGCAGGCGCGCGCGACGGCCCGCGCATTGAAAGGGCAAGGTGTCGAATCCGTCGCCGTATGCCTCATCAACTCCTTTGAGAACCCGGCACACGAACTGGCGGTGAAGCGCATCCTCGCCGAGGAACTGCCCCACGCCTCGGTCTCGATCTCCTATGAGGTGCTGCCGCAGATCCGCGAGTACGAGCGCACCAGCACGACGGTCACCAACGCCTACGTCAAGCCGCTGACCGAGAGCTATCTGAAGCGGCTGCGCGCACGGCTGAGTTCGATCGGCTTCGGTGGACGGCTCTTCATCATGCTCTCCTCGGGCGGCGTGACATCGGCCGAGACCGCCGCCGACTTCCCGGTGCGCATCATTGAGTCAGGTCCGACCGCCGCGGTGATCGCCGGGCAATACTACAGCCGCCAGTTCAACACGCCCGAGATGTTGTGCTTCGACATGGGCGGAACCACGGCCAAGTCATGTCTCATCCAGGGGGGCGTCGCGGGCGTCGTGCCGACCTTCGAGGTCGGCCGGGTGCAGCGCTTCCAGAAAGGCAGCGGACTCACAATTCAGGTGCCGGTGGTGGACCTGATGGAAATCGGCGCCGGCGGCGGCAGCATTGCGCGCGCGAGCAGACTCGGGACGCTGCAGGTCGGCCCCGACAGCGCCGGCGCCGAGCCCGGCCCGATCTGCTACAGACGCGGCGGCACGGAGCCCACGGTGACGGACGCCGACCTGCTGCTCGGCTACCTCGACGCGGACTACTTTCTCGGCGGCACGATGAAGCTCGATGCCGCGGCCGCGCGGCGTGGCATCGACGAGCGGGTCGCCAGGCCGCTCGGTGTCTCCGCCATCGAGGCGGTGTGCGGAATCCACGACCTGATCAACGAGACGATGGCCGCTGCCGCCAAGACGCACATCGCCGAACGCGGTGGCAACCCGCAGCTCGTGACGGTGGCTGCGTTCGGCGGTGCCGGCCCGGTGCACGCCTACGGGCTTGCGCACAAACTGGACGCACCGCGACTGGTCGTGCCGCCGAATGCGGGCGTTGGCTCGGCGCTCGGCTTCTTCACCGCGCCGCGCGCATTCGATCTGGTGCGCAGCCACAAGGTGCCGTTTGCCACCGCGGACTTCGAGCGCCTCGAGGCGTTGTTCCGCGAGCTCGAGGCGGACGGCGAGCGTACGCTGCGCAAAGCCGGCGCCGAGGGAGCCGATCGGAATTTACCCGCTCGGTCGAGGCGCGCTTCATCGGCCAGGGATCGGAAACCACCTTGCCCGTTCCGCCGCGGCGATTTCGCCGAGGTCGATGCCGCCGAGTTGCGGCGCCGCTTCGACGACACTTATGCGAAGCTCTATGGCCGCACCTATCCGGAGTCGCCGGTCGAATTCGTCAACTTCTGCGTGCGCGCGAGCCTGCCGGTCAAGTTGCTGGTGCTGCCGAGGCGCCCCGCGCAGGGCAACCGCCGCAAGGCAGAGGCGATCAAGGGCGAGCGCCGAGCCTGGTCGGCGCACGCGCATGACTTCGTCCCCCACGCGATCTACGACCGCTACCGCCTGATGGCTGGCGCCGAATTCAGCGGCCCGGCGATCGTCGAGGAACGCGAATCGACGGTGATCGTCGACGAGGGCGCGCGCGCGCGGGTCGACGAATTCGGTTTCCTGTGGATCGATCCGCGGCAATGAGTGAGGCGCTGATGGCACGAAAATTCGACCCGATCACCCTCGAGATCCTGTGGCGGCGGCTGATCTCGATCGTCGACGAGTCCGACGCGGCCGTCGCGCGCACGGCCTTCTCGAGCCTGCTGCGCGACGCGCACGACTACACCTGCATGTTCACCGACTCGCGCGGCCGCGAGCTGGCGCAGGGGACGCTCGCCACACCCGGCCAGTCCGGCGCAATGGCCCTGGGCATCAAGAAGCTGGTGCAGGGCTTGCCACCGGGGGCGTTCACGCCCGGCGATGTCTACATCACCAACGATCCATGGGCGCTCGCCGGACACCTGAACGACGTGTGCGTAATGAGCCCGATCTTCCATAGGGGCGGCTGGCCGCATTCACCGCCTGCATCCTGCACCACTCCGACATCGGCGGACGCGTGACCTCGGACAACCGCGAGGTGTTCGAGGAGGGCTTGTTCATTCCGTTTGTGAAGCTCTACGACGCCGGCAACCTCAACAAGGGCCTGCTCGACATGATCCGCGCCAACGTGCGCACGCCCGACCAGGTGAACGGCGACATCCGCTCGCAGATCGCCGCCAACCACGTATGTGCCGCGCAGATCGTGCGCATGCTGGAAGAGTACGCGCTCGACGATCTCGACGATCTGGCCGAGGAGATCATCGGCCGCAGCGAAAAGAGTATCCGCGCTGCTATCGCCAGGGCACCCGCCGGCACCTACCACGCCGAGGGTGTGATCGAGCAGAACGAAGGCGAGCCCGAGATCGTAATTCGTTGCGCCGTGTCGATTGCCGACAGCGACATCACAGTCGATCTCACCGGCTCCTCGCCCCAGGTCCACTGGGGCGGCAACGTTGTGTACAACTTCACCTACGCCTACGTGCACATGGCGGTGAAAAGCATTTTCGATCCCGAGATCCCGAACAACGATGGCATTGCAGCCCCGATCCGCCTGGTGGCGCCCGAAGGCACGGTCGTCAACTGCAGGCATCCGGCAGCCGTGGCCGCGCGGATGCAGATTGGGCACTTCCTCACCGAGATCGTCTACCGCGCACTGGCCGGAGCCCTGCCCGAGCGCGTGCTGGCCGCAAGCGGCGGTACACCGGCCACGATGCAGATCTTCTACGGCCAACGCAGCAGCGGACAACCGTTTCACACGGTGTTGATCCGGGGCGGCGGGATGGGCGCCGGCGCGATGCGCGACGGCGAAGGCTGTTGCATCTTTCCCGCCAACGGCGCCAACACGCCGGTGGAAATCCTGGAAAGCGATGCCCCCTTGGTGATCGAGCGGCGCGAGCTGCTGCCGGATTCCGGCGGTGCCGGCAAGCAGCGCGGCGCACTGGGTCGGCGCGAAGTATTCAGGGTGCCGAACGATGCGCATGCACCGTCCGCGGTGAACCTGGCGATGCAATCCGGCCGCTTTCGGCTACCGCCTGTGGGACTGTTCGGCGGCAAACCGGGGGCGCGCGCGCAGTTTCTGGTCAACGATCGACCGGGCAACCCCTATGGACTGACACGGCTGCAGCGGGGCGATATTGTCACCATGGATGCTGCCGGCGGTGGTGGATTCGGCGACCCGCGCGAGCGCGATCGCAACGCCCTTGCTCGCGACCTTCGGGAGGGCAAGGTAAGCGGTGCGAGTGCTGAGCGCGACTACGGCGTGACTGACTTGTATGATCATCCGCTGCGATTACCATAGCTCTCTTGGGATGATTGCGACGTTCCGGTAGGAGAAGTCATGGTTGACTTCGCGGTAGTTCCAGAGCGCGCCGCGCTTGTGAACGTTGATATGCAGAACTGCTTCGTCTTCGGTACTCCAATCTCAGCTCCGGAGGGACTGGTCGTAGAGGAGCGGATAAACCGGGTAGCCGCCGCATGTCGTGCCGCTGGGATTCTGGTTATCCATGTCAGCCATGTCCTCCGCCCAGACGGCTCGAATACCGGTGTCCTGGGCGAGATCGCCCCAATTGTCAAGCAAGGCATAATCATGCACGGCTCGGAGTCAGCGGCGCTGCACCAAGGGCTGGTCGTCGATCCGCGCGACATTCTTCTCGACAAACCGCGTTTCGGTGCGTTCTACAGCACTGATCTTGAGCTGATCCTCCGCTCGCGGGGCATCGACACCATCATAATCACGGGCATTTCGACCAACGTTTGCTGCGAAACTACTGCGCGTGAGGCAACGGTCCGCGATTTTCGAGTGTTTTTTCTAAGCGACGGCACTGCAAACTCCGATATCGGAGACGTTTCGGCGGCCGAGCTAAAGAGGGCTACGTGCGCCACGCTAGGACGTATGTTCGCTCAGGTACTGACGGTCGACGAGATGATCCGAAAAATCTCTATCGCCGCCCGATCCCCAGTGGCGTTGTCCGAAAACTCTGCAAGTGGTTGAGCTCGAACCCGGCTAGCGCCGGTTGATCACGCGGCTCACCGCGGCTAGTGAAATGGCCGACTGCAAGAAGTACTGCATCACCGGGATGACAAGCGCGCCAGCGACGTGGCCATAGTCATGCTCGTGAAGGCACTGCCGATCAGACGTTATCTCGGCAACGTTCTGGGCAGTCATGCAGCTTAGGCGTTCTATCGGACGATGGGCCCTCACCGGACTGATGATCAACAGCATCATCGGCAGCGGGATATTTGGCGTGCCCGGAGAGCTATTGCGGCTCCTGGGGCCGGCCAGCCCCCTGGCATGCGTGCTGGCTGGGCTCACCATCGGCGTCATCGTTGCCTGCTTCGTCGAGGTCGGCTCGCAGTTCTCCAAATCGGGCGGGCCGTACCTCTACGTCCGGACGGCGTTTGGTCGGTTCCTCGGTATCCAGGTGGCGTGGTTCACGGCACTCACGCCTATGGCGGCAGCGGCAGCACAGGCGAACCTGTTTGTCAGTTATCTCGCGGGCTTCGAGCCCTCGATGGGTTCAGGGACCTCGCGCGTCGCGGTGATCATCGGTGTCATTGCGCTGCCGGTTGTTGCGAATTTGTTCGGCGCAAGAGCAGGAAAGAGCCTTAGCAGTGTCCTCGTGGTTGCCAAGCTTTCGCCGCTGATACTCCTGATCGTCGCCGGCCTCCTGTACACGCATCACCCGACGGGGCACGTAGAGACGGCAGCACTCCCGACGCCTGGAGCGAGCGTCTGGTTCAGCGCTGTCCTGTTGGCCGTCTTCAACTTCGGAGGATTCGAGAACGCTCTCGCGGCGACAGGCGAGGTGAAGGAGCCCGGCCGCGCCGTGCCATTTGCACTGGCTGCCAGTCTGGCGGTGTGCGTCATCGTTAACGTATTGATCCAGTCGGTGACTGCTACCGCGCTCGATGCCACGAGCGTCACGGACCGACCGCTTGCCGCCGCCGCAGCGGTCGTGCTCGGTCCTTGGGGCGCTACGCTGGTTGCCGTGGCCGCACTGATCTCAACGAGCGGTGCTATATCAGCGACCGTGCTCGCCGTGCCCCGGTTACTTGCCGCGCTCGGCGAGCGCGGTGACCTGCCTAAGTTCTTCGCTCGCGTCCAACGTCGCAGCGGCGCGCCGGTGATCGCAACGATGATTATCGCCGCCCTCATCGTACTTCTCGGCGTTTCCGGCACATTCAAGTGGGCACTGGCGGTGACTGGCGGCTCCATGACGATCTTCGCCGGTGCCGTCTGTGCATCGCTGCCGCGGCTACGCGCACGTCAACCGCAGGCCGCAGCGGTGAGAGTGCCGGGCGGCCGTGTCCTGGCAATCCTGGGAGTTGGTCTCTCTGCGCTGCTGCTGCTGCAACTCGAGGCGCGGGAGGCTGCGCCGATCGCTATTACGATAGCAATCGCGTTCCTAAATTGGGTGCTCGTCAAGAGGCGGCCATCAGTTGAAAGTCAGGGAGAGCGCGCTACGCGAACCTCGCGATAAGCTTGCTGTTGCCACTGTCTGCAGCGAACGGTAGATACTGCGCTGGCCAACGTCTCGACAAAGCTCTGAGGCAAACTAATGCACTCCATTACAACTACTCAACACCGAATCGCGGACAAAGAGATATTGTTCCGCTGAGCGGATTCAGGCTCCGGGCCGCGTAGGAGAATTTAAGGACCCGCCGCGCCGCCGTCGACGGTCGCTGATCAAGATCAGCATGAAGATTCAACATGTCAGGTGGCCATGGCACATCTTTCGGGCGGTGAGGCGCTGGTCAAGTCTCTGCTGATTAACGGCGTCGATACGATTTTCGGCCTGCCCGGAGGACAGACCTATGAATTCTTTGACGCCGTGCAAAAGGAGGGCAGTGCGCTTGCGCTTTTCAATTCCAGGCACGAGCAGGGCGCTGCGTACATGGCATACGGGTATGCGCGGTCCACGGGGAAGGTCGGCGTCTACTGCGTCGTGCCCGGGCCAGGCGTTCTGAACACGACTGCGGCACTGGCAACCGCCTATGGCGCAAACACGCCGGTCTTATGCGTCGCAGGCCAGATTCCGTCCGCTGGAATCGGGCGCGGGCTCGGTTATCTGCACGAAATCCCGGATCAATTGGGAATATTGCAGCGCTTGACCAAATGGGCCGAGCGCATCCCGCACCCATCGGTTGCTCCCCAGCTCGTCAACGAAGCGTTCTGCAATCTGCAGTCCGGGCGTCCCAGACCGGTTGCACTGGAAATGTCGCCGGACATCATGGAGCTCCGATGCGACGTGGAATTGTCCGGGCCGTGTCAAATTCCCCCGCCTCGTTCGGCCGATCCGGACCTGATCCAACGGGCTGCTGCGATACTTGGTAAGGCCCGACGACCCATGATCATGATCGGCGGCGGAGCCATCGACGCAAGCGTGGAACTGCTCGAATTGGCGCAATTACTGCAGGCGCCGGTCGTCTCCTTCTGGAACTCCAGGGGCATCGTGGACGACCGACATGCTTTAAGCATGTCTTACCCCGCGGGCCATCGCCTTTGGGCGGAATCGGATGCCGTGCTCGCGGTGGGAACTCGGTTGAAGCTTCCTTTGATGTACTGGGGCTGCGGCGACCGCCTGCCAATCATCCGGGTAGACATCGACCCTGCTGAGATCGATCGGATCGCGCTGCCTGCGGTCGGAATCCATGCGGATGCACGAACCGCCTTGAAGCAACTGATTTCGGCGGTCAGCACGCACAGCATTCGAAGGCCCTCGCGCGTGCAAGAATTGCGCGCCTTGAAATCCGCAATGCGCGCCGAAATGCAGCGAACAATCGGGCCCATTCTCGAAATCCTCGACGTAATCCGTCACGAGTTGCCGGAGGATGGTTTTCTGGTCGATGAGATAACGCAGGTCGGATTCGCTTCCTGGTACGCGTTCCCGGTCTATGCAGCGCGCCATTTCATTTCTAGCGGTTATCAAGGCAACCTTGGCTACGGCTACGCAACCGCACTTGGCGCGCAGATCGGAAATCCCGACAAGAAAGTCGTTGCGCTGGGCGGCGACGGGGGTTTCATGTATGCCGTGCAGGAGATGGCAACGGCGGCCCGTTATGGGCTGAACTTGGTGGTTGTTGTCTTTAACAACAACTCATATGCAAACGTCAAGCGGGATCAGATGGAAAGATTCGAGGGGCGCGTTATCGGATCTGACCTGACCAATCCGGACTTCGTCCAGCTTGCGGAAAGCTTCGGCGCTGCCGGGTATCGATGCGAAACAGCTGGGCAGCTCGCCAACTCTCTACGCGATGCATTCGATCAGCGGGGTCCGGCACTGATCGAAATGCCGCTCGGAGAAATGCCCAATCCTTGGCAGTACATCGCGCTGCCACGATGCAGATGAGGTTATCAAAGGGCACGACAGGGTCGAGTCTCAAGATGAGGAAGCGAACATGGCCATGGCAGATTGTGATGTAGTCATCGCGGGTGGCGGACACAATGGGCTCGTCTGCGCTGCATTCCTGACACTGCACGGACTCAAGACCATTGTCGTGGAGCGCAATGAATGGATCGGCGGCGGTGCCGTCACGCGTGAGATTACCCTGCCGGGTTTCAAGCACGATCTGTTCGGCGCTTCGCATATCTGGTGCCAAGTGAATCCCGACTACGTCAATACGCTGCGCCCGCAGCTCGAGAAGTTCGGACTGAAATATCTCTGGTCCCAGGACGTAATTACCGGGCACCCGATGGCGGAAGGTCCCGGCATCATCCTGTTCAAGAGCCTGGACAAGACGTGCGACAGTATCGCGCAATACTCGAAGAATGACGCGCAGCGTTATCGTGAGATCGCAGAGGAATTCGTTGAGATCAAAGACGGCTTCATCAAGAATTTCTTCTCGCCGCCGCTGCCTCCCAGCATGCAGGCCATGGCAATGGAGAAAAGCGAAGAGGGCCTCAGACGCCTGCGGGAGTACAGCCTGAGCACACGGGCCTTTGTCGAGGAGAACTTCGAGAGCATCTACGTGCAGGCGTTCGTGCACGGTTGGGCCATGGGTCCGCACGTGAAGCCGGACCATGAAGGCATGGGCGCGACCTTCTACATCATGGTACCGGCGGTCCATTACTACGGCCAGGCGATTCCGGAAGGCGGCAGCATGGAATTGCCGCTGGCCTGCCGGCGTCTGATCGAGCACCACGGCGGCAAAGTACTCACGAGCTCAACGATCGGCCAATTCATCATCGCCGACGGCGAATGCAAAGGCGTGCGCCTCGAAGATGGAACGGAGATCCTCGGTCGGCGTGCCGTGGTCACGGCGCTCGATCCCAAACAGACATTTCTTCAGTTGATCGACAGCCGACACCTGGACGCAACGTTCCGCCGCATGGTGCAGAATTTCAAGTTCGGAGACATCGGCATATTCCGGGTTCACTACGCGGTCAAGGAAGCCCCGCAGTTCAAGCATGGAGCGCAAATGAGCTCCGCCCCGTTCCACCGCATCTTCGGACCTATCAAGGAAGTCGTGAAACACTTTGCGGAAGTGGAGATGGGCGAGTTGCCTTCGGAACCCTTCATACACTCGCTGTGCTGGACCGTGCGCGACCCGACGCGCGCTCCAAAAGGAAGACATTGCCTGACCATCGATACGTTTCCACCCTGTGAGCTGAGCCGCAACAGGAGGTGGGTCGATGTTAAGGAGGAGTTCGGAAGGACTTTGCTCAATCAGCTGCGCAAGCATACGACCAATATGAGTGACGACAACATACTCGCTTATGTGATTCATACTCCGGAAGATCTCTATGCCCTCAACCGGTCGTTTTTCAAAGGCTCGCCGACCGGAGGCGAGCGCGTCGCGGCCCAGCTAGGCTATTTCAGGCCGTTTCCAGGGTATTCGCAGTACCGGTCGCCGATAAAAAAGCTCTACATGGCGGGCCCATCGTGCCATCCGGGCGGAGGGATCTCGGCCATGGGGACGATTACGGCCAACGTGATTCTCGAGGATCTCGGATTGAAGGAATCATCGGATCTGTAGGCCCACAGTCAAAGGACAGCAGCACTTTGGAGATACTAACGTGGCACCTAGAATCGAAAAGTACACCGCGCTCGTCATTCAGCCTCATGTCATCGTGGCCGAGGATCGAGATGGCATTCGTCAGAATCTCGAGCGCGTCTGCAATCTAATTGACTTCGGCGTCGGCTATTTCTGGGAACTGCCTGCCCGCCTGGTCGTCCTGCCCGAATATTTTCTGCAGGGGGTCACAACACCGGGCAGGGGCGAGCACGGCATCGACAGCTTCATGAAGAAAGCAATCGAGCTCGACGGACCCGAGATGCAGCGGTTGGGCGAGAAGGCGCGCGAGTACAACCTCTATATTGCCGGCGGCGGCATCGTGGAGAAGGTGCCGCAGTTTCCCGACCGGTGGTTCAACACGGCGTTCATCATCGGGCCCACAGGAAAAGTCGTTCTGCGCTATCACAAGTGGCACATTCCGGCCTCGATCGGTCTCGGCACCAGCCCGCACGATATTCTCGATGAATATCGAGAGGTCTTTGGAGCGGATATCCGTAACTTGTTTCCCGTAGTCGACACAGAGATCGGCAAGCTTGGAACCATGACGTGCCACGACGGGTGCACTCCAGAAGTCTCGCGCGCGCTCAGTTTCAACGGGTGCGAGGTGATATGCCACCCGACCGCCTTGCAGGAGGTTGAAGGGGTTAGCGAGCCGTGGGATTACTGGCGTTTTTCGCGCCGTGCCCGCGCACATGACAACATGTGCTATCTCCTCGGCTCCAATTGGGGCACGGTCGACTACGCCTACTATCCCAAAGCCTTTTGCCCGGGCATGTCATTCGCGATCGACTACACAGGAATGATCATTCGCGAGGCGGCTTATCCTCAGGAGCAGGTCCTGGGCGCGCCGATCGACATTGAAGCCCTGCGTGAACATCGTTCACGCTGCAATCACAATTGCTGGATCGACGTGCGCACCGAGGGCTTTCGCCAGATCTACGAACGCCCGATCTACCCGCCCAACCAGTTCCCGTCGGGGCATCCGCCGCGCACGCTGGCCGACAAGATGGGGCCGGTCAAAGAGGTGTTTCGTGAGCTTTATCGTCGGGGCCAGTTCACACCCCCGGCCGGGCGCACGGCGGAGGAGATGCCAGATCTGCATGAACAGCGTATACGCCGGGCGCAGGCCATCGGAGCGCTTCGCAAGAGCTAGCTAGCTGTGTGCGGCCAGCGAATAGTGTCGCAGAGACTGTGCCGTGAGTTGTCGAGCGAGCGCTCGGCCGCGGACCGTTTGGGACTCGTTTTCCGTCGAAGGATCGTGCAACTCACACTAGCTGCCGGTGACGCACGCGCAAGCGCCTAGTACAGCGAGAACCGGATCATGAGAGTGAGAAGCAAACTAGCTGATGTGGAATTTCTTGTCGGGTCGATCGAGCGTAAGGAAAATGATCTTCTTATCAACAGCGACCCCGAACAGCCGCTCAAGAGCCGTATCTACATCAGTCCCGACGATGCCCTGACGTTACTTGGGAAGCTGATTTTGAGCCCGGCTGCATGGGTATTTTTCCTTGGTTTCCCCTTTTTCTACATGCGCTCGCGAAAGCGCATTCAGTGCTGAGTCGGCACTTGGTATGGATTCGTAGTCATCCTAGGCAAGTACGCACGCGCGCGCGAGCCGCATCACAGAAGAGAGACCCAATGTTAGCTGCTGTTCTGCACGGTGCGAAAGACTTGCGCATCGAACCGGTGGGTGATTTGGCGCTGGAGCCAGACGAGGTTAGGCTCAAGGTCGCGTATGGCGGCATATGCGGGTCGGATCTTTCTTACTATTTCAAAGGCCGCGTCGGCGAGTTCGCGGTCCGTCAGCCGATGATTCTTGGGCACGAGGTATCAGGCGAGATTCAGGAGCTCGGATCGGCGGTCCAAGGGTTCGCCGTTGGTACCCGTGTCGCGTTGGACCCGAGCCGACCGTGCCTGAGCTGCGACTATTGTCGCGCCGGGCGAAGTAATCTGTGTGAGAAGATGCGGTTCCTTGGCAGTGCCGCGGTGATACCGCATGTGCAAGGCGGCTTTGCCCAGAGCCTGGTGGTCCGCGCCGATCAATGCATTCCGGTTCCCGACGGCATTTCATTGAGGGCGGTGGCATGCGCCGAGCCGCTTGCGGTTGCGATGCACGGCGTAAGACGCGCCGGCGATTTGTTTGGTAAACGCGTGTTGGTGACGGGCTCCGGCCCGGTTGGCTTATTGTGCGTCCGCACTGCCTGCCTAGCAGGAGCGCTCGAGGTCTGCGCTACGGATATTTTCGATGCGCCCCTAAAGATCGCCACCGCTATGGGCGCAGCGCGCGCAGTTAACGTGAGCAACAACGCCGACGCGCGCGCCTTGATCGCGGGCCGTGGTGGCGGCTTTGACGTTGCACTCGAAGCTTCCGGCGCCCCTTCGGCCTTGGGCCTCATCTTGCAAGTCCTTAGACGTGGCGGTCGTATCGTGCAACTTGGCATGTTGCCGTCAGGCGAGACTCCGGTGCAGGTCAACCTGCTACAGTCGCGCGAATTTGACTTGGTTGGTTCATTTAGATTTCACGAGGAATTCAAGTTGGCGGTAGCAATGCTGGTCGCCGGTGCAGTCGATGTCACGCCGATTCTCTCTGCGGAGTTTCCACTGGCGAAGGCCGAGAGTGCATTCGCAATTGCTGGCGATCGCACGCGCGCGATCAAGGTTCACTTGGCAATCTCGTGAACTCGCCACAGCGCGCCGCCTCACAATGCGAATGCGATCAATAGAGCTTCATTCACCCGTACGCATTGCCCAGTATATGTACTTCCCGGCACCATCAGCCTAGACAGCATTAGTCGTATGCCATCGTCCTCCGACGATTCGCCATGCGCTGCTCTGCAGGCGGGATTCACAACATGTCGCTGTTCGACTTACACGGCCGCATCGCATTAGTTACGGGCTCCAGTCAGGGGATTGGGTTGGCGCTGGGCGCCGGCTTGGGCGAGGCCGGCGCCACCGTGGTGCTGAATGGGCGACGCGAAGGCAAGTTGCTCGCGGCAGCAGACCACTTGCGCCACCGCGGGATCACGGTAGCAACGTCTCTATTTGATGCTACCGATTCCTCTAGTATTCGGCAGGCCGTTGATCGTATCGAGGCCGACATAGGACCGATTGATATTCTGATCAACAATGCCGGAATTCAACGTCGAGGGCCCTTGGAGGACTTCGATGTCGACACTTGGCACGAAGTCATGAGGAACAATGTGGATAGCGTTTTCCTCGTGGGCCAAGCCGTCGCGCGCTACATGATTAAACGTCGGCGCGGCAAGATCATAAATATTGCAAGCCTGCAGAGCGAAGCCGCCCGCCCATCGATAGCGCCATATACGGCCTCGAAGGGCGCGGTCAAGAACTTAACCAAGGGGATGTGCGCCGATTGGGCGAAGTACGGCTTACAGATCAACGCCATTGGTCCAGGTTACTTCGACACACCTTTGAATCAAGCGTTGATCGACAACCCAGAGTTCAATGCCTGGTTGTGCAAACGAACACCGGCAGGTCGGTGGGGCAAAGTTGAGGAGTTGCAGGGTGCGGCCGTATTTCTGGCGTCCCACGCGTCAGACTTTGTCAATGGCCAAACAATTTACGTAGATGGCGGCGTGCTGGCCGTTCTTTAGGGAATTTGGCAAGTGTTGCAGCTGCGAGTATTTCCATATCGAATTCGAGTATCGCATCGGTCGAAGCATTGAATGGTGTGTTGGATGTGTCAGCATGGTTCGGCTAGCGCGTTGCGATCCATGGAATCGATCTCTTGCTGGAAAGCCGCCGCTTCGCTGATGAGCCAATCGCGAAAGGTGGCAATGACTGGGTTACGTGCGGTCCCGCGTGAGCACACGACGAAATACGCGTAGCGGGACGGAACACTAACGCGAAATGGCCTGATCAGCTGTCCGCGACGCAGTGCGTCCCAGACCAGTGCGCCGCGCCCAAGCGCCACCCCGGCACCGCTAATCGCCGCTTGCGTGACCAGATGCGAGTGATTGAACCCTGGGCCATGCTCGGTATTGATATCCGTCACACCGGCCGCTTCGAGCCAGCCATGCCAGTCCGTGACCATCACATCGTGCAGCAGGGTGTGGTGGCGCAGGTCGTCCGGCGTGCGCAGCGGAGCTGCCTCGGTGACGATGTCGGGACTGCAAACTGGAAATATCGTCTCGGTCATGAAGCGAACGGCCTCGACGTCCGCCCAGTCCCCTTCGCCATAGCGAATATCGATGTCTACGATCCCCTTGGCGAGCGCATCGTCCTCGAAATCGGCCCATAGAATTCGAACGTCGACGTCGGGAAACTGGCGCGAGTAGCCGCCAAGCCGTGGCACTAGCCAATGATAGCCAAACGAGTCGAATGTCTTTATGTTCAGCACGCGTCGTCGATTTGAGTCGATTGCGGCGGTCGACTCGCGGATGATATCGAAAGCCGCGCGAACCCGCGGGAGGTAGCGGCGGCCGGCCTCCGTCAGCACCAGACCATGACCCGGGCCGAGTCTGTGAAACAATTCCACACCCAGACGTGCTTCTAGCGCCTTAATCTGGTGGCTGACAGCCGCTTGTGTGACATGCAGAGCGCTCGCGGCGCGTGTGAAGCTTAGATGGCGGGCCGCGGTCTCGAAGACGACCAACGCATTGAGCGGAGGCAGGCGCCTAGACATTGGCGATGATCTCCCGTACAAGCACAACCTGCGGCCCGCAGGTAACCGATAATGTCACGACGTCTGCCGCCACTGAACGCGCTGATTGTGTTCGAGAGCGCAGCCCGCCATCTAAGCTTCACACGCGCCGCGAATGAATTGCACGTCACGCAGGCCGCGATCAGCCACCAGATCAAAGCGATCGAAAAATGGCTCGGTGTGGAGTTGTTCCAGCGGCTCGGTCGCGGACACGGCCTCGCTCTGACGGAGGCTGGGTGCCGTTATCTTCCGCGAATTCACGCTGCCTTCGACATCCTTCATGCATCGACGGCCGCGATAGACTCCACACCTAAGCGTGTGCTCAATATCGCGACCCTCGATTCGTTCGGCTATTTCTGGATGATACCGCGGCTCACCGAATTCTCGCGGCAGTTCCCCGAAGTCGATGTCCGAATCCGGTCGGTCGACATTGAGGACGATGGCTTGGCCAAGGGCGTCGTCGACGTGGATATTCGGTATGGTGATGGGGACTGGGCGGACGTCGAGGCCGTTCGCTTCATGACCGAGACGATATTTCCAGTTTGCAGTCCCGACATCGTCACCGAGGCAGCTCCGCTGCGCACGCCGGACGACCTGCGCCACCACACGCTGCTTCACGACATCAGTGTAACTGACTGGCGTGGGTGGCTTGAGTCAGCCGGGGTTGACAGAATCGACACGGAGCGCGGCCCACGATTCGACCATTCGGGTCTCGTCACGCAGGCCGCGATTGGTGGTGCTGGGGTGGCGCTTGGACGCGGCGCGCTGGTCTTGGACGCAGTGCGACGCGGGCAGTTGATCAGGCCATTCACGCTTCGCATCCCGTCACGTTTCGCGTATTTTGTGGTGTGTTCCCGGGGCGCCGGGCGTGATCCGGTGATCGCGGCATTTCGCGAGTGGCTCATCAGTGAAGGAGCGGCGTCCCAAGTGGCGCTTGATGCCCTTGACGCCGGCCTGCTTGTCATAGACGAACCACGAGCGATGGGCACCACCACCGCGATGTGATTCTCGAGGATCTCGGATTGAAGGAGAGGGATGCTCTATGGGCCCGGATTTCTCGCGACCCAAGAATCCATCGTGCCCCCGGGCGGCGGACATCGTCGCGATGGTCTGCTGCGATCGTCGACTCAGGTTCCTGCCTGTTCGCCGCGCTCACGGTAGGCGCTGGGGGTGAGACCTGTGTATCTCGAGAACACCGTCGCGAAGTACTGGCTGGACGGAAACCCGAGCTCGTGCGCGAGCGTCGTCACGCTTCGCCGTGTGGTCAGCAGCAACTGCTTGGCTCGAAGCACACGCTGACGGCGCAGCCACTCGGCCGGCGTCTCCCCGGTTTCCCGCACGAATCGCGAATGAAACCGACTTACCGACCACTTCGCCGCACGGGCCATCTCGCTGACGCCGATGTCCTGCGCCAGATGACTGCCTGCGAATTCCATGGCCGCCTGCGTTGCCGCGGAAATCCGCTCAACCTCAACGATGCGTCCGGCCTCGTGCCTGTCGTACGCGCGCAGTACGGCGACGAGCAGCCCATGCAATTCCGCACGCGCGGCGAGTTCGGCGTGGGTGCCACGATCGCGGTGCTCCGCGAGAATCGCACGGTAACGGCTGGTGATCTCGGTCGGCGCCGGAAATACACGCTCACGGATACCGCTGAGCCGTGCGTGCACCGTGCGCGTCTCGGCCGCGCTGAGCCCGGGCCAGGTGCCGTGAGCTGGAACAGCCACGCCGATCCAGAAGAGCTCGCAGGGATGCAGCACGGAGTCCACCCCGCCGTGCCATTCGTCGGGCTGCGTGACATACAGATGATGGTGCGGCACTTCGTAGACTTTCTTCTCTGCCCACCAGTCAACGTGCCCCCGGTAGACATAACAGATCTCGAACGCTTCCTCGTGGCGATGGCGACCGAGCGGAATCGGTCGGGAGTGCGTCAGGTCGGTCCACCCGACGTGCGAGACCTCCGGCAGGAGACGCTCGTCCGGCAGCCCGTAGTATTCGCGCATGACGCTGCGGGCCCGCTTGCGCATGTATGAAATCCTACTGCCTCGTGTTCCGAACGCGAGTCTGCATCTGCCCGGTGCAGTATCGCAACGTGGCGCGGCGCTACGTCGATCCGGAAACCAGCATGAGCATCGCGGCAGCCATCGAACCCAGCGTCGAGCTGACGAAGGAACAGATCGACTTCTACGATCGCGAGGGCTATCTCGTGGTCGATCAGGTCAGCACGCCCGGCGAACTGCAACAATTGCGGGGGATCTACGACGATCTGTTTGCACGACGTGCGGGTCGCGCGGAGGGCAACCAATTCGACCTGGCCGGCGTGGACGAGGATGGTCAACGCGAGAAACTGCCGCAGATTCTCGATGCCAGCGGCTACGCACCCGCACTGCGCACCACGCTCGCCTGGGTCAATGCCGGCCGCATCATGACGCAGCTCCTGGGCCACGCGCCTGATCGTCGTCGCGATCACGCGATCCTCAAACCGGCGCTTGACGGCGCCGCGACGCCCTGGCACCAGGACGAGGCGTACTGGTCCCCAGCGCACGAACACCGCAGCCTCAGTCTATGGCTCGCGTTGCAGGACGTGGACGAAAGCATGGGCTGCATGCATTTCGTGCCGGGCTCGCATCGCCGCGAGGTGCTCGAGCACCGGCCAATCGGCAACGATCCAAGGGTTCACGGTCTCGAGCTCGTCGACGGTGCGCACGACCTGAGCGGCGCCGTGAGTTGTCCGTTGCGCGCCGGCGGCTGCACGGTGCACAGCCAGCGCACGCTGCACTACGCGCCGCCCAACCGCTCGAGTCGCGCGCGACGCGCCTGGATTATGGTGGGGGACATGAGCCTGAAGACGCTCGCGGTGCCACGCGTCTTCCCGTGGCAGGAAGTGCAGTGCACCGCGCGCGCCGAGCGCGCGTCTCGCGCGACCAAGGGTCCCACGCAAACGAACGGACGCGGCACAGCCGGTTAGGCCGCCGCCGCCAAATCCGGACGATGTTGTTCGTGGCACTGCTGCGGGCGCCGCCTCGCGATTGGCGCGGCGTGGAGCGGCATGTTCGGCAAGCATGTCGGCACCTCCCGAGCGATTACTTTTGGTCATGTGGCGAATTAGAAACGTTAGCTTGTTGACATGCGGTACTGTTCTATCCTGTCGGGCAAAGCCAGGGCCTGATACCGTGTTGCGGGGCGGCTACAGCTCGCGCTAACTGGTTTTTCAATCTTGGTCAGCTTCAGGGGGGTCAGATGAAAACGTATTGCTTGGTTGTTGCCGGCATCGCGGCAGTAGCCGCACCCTTCATGGTCCAGGCGCAAGCGACCGCCGGTAAGAGCGCGGCGCTCGAAGAGATCATAGTGACGGCACAGCGGCGTGAACAGAGTCTGCAGGAGGTGCCGATCAGCGTGTCGGTGTTCACCGGCGAGCAGATTCAGAAGCTCAACATCAATTCTGCATCCGACTATCTCGCGCGGACTCCGAACGTAAGCTACACGGAGGATGCGCAGTCCGGCGCGCGCGGGGTCAACATTGCCATCCGTGGCGTCAACAATCTCGTCTCAGGCGAGAACGCGTTCGTCAACTCGGTCGGCATCTACCTCGATGAGTTCAGTATCGCCTCGGTGCCGAGCGGAATCGCGAACCCGTTTCTGCCCGACATGGCCCGCATCGAGGTCCTGCGCGGCCCACAGGGCACCTACTTCGGGCGCAATTCTCTGGGTGGCGCGCTCAACCTGACCACCCGCGCGCCGACGGACAAGCTCGAGGGACAAATCACTCTGGGCGGCGAGTCCTACGAGGACGCCGGAGACATGTACGACATCACCGGCATTCTCAACGTGCCGGTGACTGACAGTTTCGCCTTTCGGGCCGTTGCCTCCTATGAAGACAGCTCGGGCCTGGTGGAAAACATCAATCCGACCGGCAACCCGGATAGCGGGCATCAGTCGTGGGACGTGCGCGTTCGTGCGCAGTTCAATCCGAGCGACCGAACACGCTTCGGCTTGACGCTGATCTACTCGGATGAGGATCAGGGCACGGACGAGAACGTCCCTTCCGGCGTTCTTGACCTGGACACTGTGGACACTTTCGGTTTCCAGCCCGGGGCGGCATTCGACCCCGGTACCGGATTCTGGCCGGACAATCAGAACAAGCTGAGTCACGATCTGGATGAATCGAACACGATGCGCACCGAGATTGGCATCGCGAACTTCGCCCAGGACATTTCGGATCACCTGACATTCAAGGCCGTGGCCGGAATTCTCGATTCGAAGCAGGAGCGACTCTTCGACCAGGATCTGATCGGCAATCTGGACGTACTTTCACGTACCAATCGTTACGACGGAAGATCCTGGAGCGTCGAAGCCCGGCTTGAGTCGCGTAGCGATGCGGCCGAATGGGTGGTGGGAGCGATCTATGCCGAGGATCAGCAGGAACAGTTCAACGATGTTGCGGTGTCGAGTGACCCGACGGCGACGTTCAATGGCGTCGGCTTCCTGCCGCCGTTTCCGCCAGGCCTCGGTCTTGCGCTCAACACCAAGAATTTCGAGGTGGAGAGCATAGCCGCGTTCGCGGACCTGACGTGGCACGCGACCAGCGCGTTGGATGTCATCGTGGGCGCCCGGTATACGAGCGACGACGTGCTCAACGAACGGACCTCCTTTGGCCTCGCGCCCTCCTGCGGCTGCGGTCCGCCGGATCCCGCTTTCTTCCCAAGCTTCGTGAACACCACGCGTCCCGATTCGAGCGGCAGCACTTCATTCAGCGATGTATCGCCGCGCGTGGGTGTGCGTTGGGAGTGGAGCGATAGCGGAAGCGTCTATGCCACGATTTCCAAGGGCTACAAGGCCGGCGGCACCAGCACGGGCAACAACACGAATCAGCCCGGATCGCCGTCCTTCACGGTACCGTACGACGAGGAAACGCTGTGGAATTACGAGGTGGGCATCAAGACCGAACTGGCCGATCGCAGGGTGCGTTTGAACGCATCCGTGTTCTATTACGAGTGGACTGATCTGCAGATGGAGGCGTTCCGCTTCCTCACGCCGGGGGATCTGTCCTCCAACTTCGAGCAGACCATCAACGCGAAGGACGCTGAGGCCACGGGCGCGGAGGTCGAGTTTGAAGCACGACCGACGGAGCACTTCAGCGTAGGTGGAGCCGTTGGCTACATCGACAGTGAAATCACCAGTGACACGACGGCGCAGATCACCGGCGGCTTCAACGTCAATCTCAAGGGACTCGACATTCCCAAGACGCCCGAACTCACCGCTAACGCATACGCCGAATTCAACTGGCCAATGGGGACAAGTACCGGCTGGGTCCGAGGCGAATACCTGTATCGCGACGGCCAATACGCGGACATCGAGGCGCTGGCCAACCAGCAGACCCTTGGCCCTTCGCCAAACCAGGGGTTGACGCGCGTGGTGCCCGCAGATCAGTTCCCCTACAAGGTTCCGTCTTTTGACGTGGTCAATCTGCGTGGCGGTCTTGAATGGCAGAAGCTGTCGTTCGCGCTGTACGTTCAGAATGTTCTCGATGAGGAGTACTACACGGGTACGCAGGAAAATTTTGGTTTGAGTGGAATCCGGCTTCGCCCGCATCCGCGAACTTACGGCGCGAACGTTACCTTCCGGTTCTAGGCCAGGGCAGAAACACTCCACCTGCGCACGCGGCGCAGGTGGATCTCCGCGTAGCGGGGAGTCGGGGATCGATGCGACTGAAAGGCTTGGCGCAGAACGCGCGAGTCTACGATCTTTTCGTACAGCGTCCGGATCTGTTCGAGCCGTTCACGACGTTTTGCGAGCGTCTGATGCGCGGCCCATCGGCGCTGAGTGCGGCTGAGCGTGAGTTCCTTGGAGCGTACGTTTCGTCGCTCAACAGCTGTCAGTATTGCCAGGACGTGCATACCGAGGTCGTTCGGGCCTACGGAGTCGCACCGGATCTAGTGCAGACGGTGCACGATGATCCCAACAGCCCGGCGATCGAGCCGCGACTGCGGGCTCTTGTCGGGCTCGCGCGGCGAGTAACGCTGGAGGCAACGCGAGTGACGGATGCGGATTTCGACGCCTGCCGGGCAAATGGTTGTGATGAAGCAGCGATTCACGATGCAATCGTGGTTACGTGTCTGTTCAATTTCATGAACCGGCTCGTCTCGTCTCTGGATCTTGTTGCGGATCAGGCGTACCTGGATGCGGCCGGCCCGCGGCTGCGTGATCACGGCTACACGTTCTCGCTCGCCGAGGCAATACAGAAGCGTGGCGACTCGACTTGAATTCGACATCGTCGTCGCCGGCGGCGGGGTAAACGGACTCTCCTGCGCCTGCCTGCTCGCGAAGGCGGGCCTCTCCGTGTGCGTCGTTGAGCGCAACCCGTGGGTGGGGGGCGGCGCGGTCACGCGCGAAGTGACTATTCCCGGATTCAAGCACGATTTATATGGGTCGTCGCACGTCTGGATTCATGCGAACCCGGATTTCCAGGAGATCAAGGCCGAACTCGAGCGCAATGGACTCGTCTACATATGGTCCGAGGATCGCATTACCGGCCACCCGGACCGGCAGGGTGGGCCGGGCATCGTCATCTATCGCAGCATCGACAAGACCGTTGACAGCATTGCTCGCTATTCAGAGCGTGACGCGCGCTGTTATCGTCGTATTCACGACGACTTCAAGTTGGTGCGCGACGGATTCATCAAGGCCTTCTTTTCACCTCCCGCGCCGCCGAGCCTGATGTCGCAGGCGATGGAGCGCAGCGTCGACGGGCTGCGCCGTTTGCGGGAGTTCTCGCTCAGCGCTCGGGCCTGGGTCGAGGAGAACTTCCAAAACGATTTCGTGCGCGCCACGATGCTGAACTGGGCGCTTGCGCCGCAAATCCTGCCCGAACAGGAGGGCGCGGGGCAGTCGTTCTACATCATGATTCCCGCCATTCATGTGTATGGCCAGGCCATTCCGCGCGGGGGCAGCCAACAGCTACCGCTCGCGATGCAGAGCTACATCGAGAGCCGAGGTGGTACGGTTCTTACCAATGCATCGGTGCGGACATTCGTCGTCGAGGACAGGGCGGCGCGGGGTCTGACATTGGAGGATGGAAGAACGATCCTCGCACGTCGCGCGGTCGTTTCGGCACTCGATCCCAAGCAATCATTCCTCAAGCTGACGCCCCGGCAGGCGCTGTCGGATGAGTTTGTCGAGCAGGTCGAGCGCTTCTCATTCGGCAAGACCAGCCTTTGTCGCCTGCACCTGGCGCTCACGGAGCCGCCGCGCTTCACCAACGGGGCAGAAATGGACGCGTGCGGATTCCACCGCATCGTCGATTCCATGGCGCAGATGATCCGCCAGTACGCCGAGATCGCGCAGGGAATTCCTCCGACCGATCCGTTCTTGTGGAGCGCCTGCTGGACCTTGCTCGACCCGACACGCGCACCGGCCGGCAAACACACGCTGATCATCGATACCTTTGTCGCCAACTGGAATGCCGATGGCCGCAGTTGGGAGGAAATCAAGCATGCGTATGCCGAACGCGTGCTCTTGCCAAAACTGCAGCAATACGCGCCGAACATCAACACGCGAACCATACTCGGCTCGTACGTGGACGCGCGTGAGTCTTTGGAAGCGGCCAACCCCTCCTTTGTCGACGGCACGACGAATGGTGGGGAGCGCATTCAGGCACAACTGGGTTACTTCCGCCCGTTCCCGGGATACGCGCACTACCGGTCACCCATCAAGGGGCTGTACATGACAGGCCCGCACTGCCATCCCGGCGGGGGAATTTCGGCTGCCGGAACCATTGCAGCGAAGGTTATGCTGCAGGATCTGGGAGTTGCCAAGCGGGCATCCTGAGCCACAATCGATTGACGCGGAGAATCGGCATGACAGATCGAATTTCCAAGTACACAGCACTCGTGATTCAGCCACACGTGATCGTGGCCGAAGACCGCGAAGAAATTCGCAAGAACCTCGAGCGGGTCTGCAACCTCATCGACTTCGGAGTCGGTTACTGCTGGGAGCTGCCGGCCAGGTTGGTGGTGCTACCCGAGTATTTTCTGCAGGGCGTGACCACGCCGGGGAAGGGCGAGCATGGGATCGACTCGTTCATGAAAAAGGCGATCGCCATGGATGGTCCGGAAATGCGGCGCCTTGGGGAAAAGGCGCGCGAGTACAGCCTCTACATCGCCGGCGGCGGCGTAGTGGAAAAGGTCCCGCAGTTTCCTGACCGCTGGTTCAATTCGGCCTTCGTCATCGGGCCGTCGGGTGAACTCATCCTGCGCTACCACAAGTGGCACATACCTGCCTCGATCGGCCTGGGGACGAGCCCGCACGACCTGTTCGAGGAATACGGCAAGGTCTTCGGCAATGACATCAAGAACGCTGTTTCCGGTGGTCGATACCGAGATCGGCAAGCTCGGCACGATGACCTGCCACGATGGCTGCACACCGGAAGTCTCGCGCGCGCTCGGTTTCAACGGCTGCGAAGTCATCTGCCACCCGACCGCGCTGCAGGAAATGGAAGGCGTGAGCTCGCCCTGGGACTTCTGGCGGTTCACGCGCCGCACGCGCGCACACGACAACATGTGCTATCTGCTGGGCTCGAACTGGGGCAGCGTCGACTACGCGTACTACCCGCAGTCGTTCTGCCCTGGCGGCTCATTTATCATCGACTACACGGGCATGCTGGTGCGCGAGGCTCCATACCCTTCCGAACAGGTGATTGCCGCGCCCATCGACATCGAGGCGCTGCGCGAGCATCGTTCGCGCTGCAATCACAACTACGTGGGTCGACGTGCGCACCGAGGGCTTCAGGCAGATCTACGAGCGACCGATCTATCCGCCGAACCAGTTTCCTTCAGGCAAACCGCCACGCACGCTCGCGGACAAGATGGGTCCGGTCAAGCAGGTGTTTCGCGAGTTCTACTCGAGTGGTCGCTTCATGCCACCGGCAGGCAGGACGGCTGAAGAGATGCCCGAGATTCACGAACGGCGTATCAAGCACGCGCAAGAAATCGGCGCCCTGCGAAGCAAGTAGCTCCGAAGGGCGGGCCAGTGAATGTAAGCAGCCCGCTGGCCGACCTCGAGATGACCATTGGCGAGGTGCGGCGGAAAGGCAATCGGTTGATCGTGACGAGCGGCGACGGATCGACCGTGCCTGCCACGATCCGCGTGCATCCGCGCGACATCACGCGGCTACTGTCGCGCGTATTCAGAAGCCCCGGGGTGCTGGCATTTGTGCTGTTTCTGCCCTGGTTCGCCTGGCGGGCGGCCCGCGAACCCGAGCCCACGGGGATTGATATCAACAATCCGTGGGCCTGATCACGCCCGTAGGCCGGGGCGCTATCGATCGCGAGGGCTCACTACCTCGTAAATCGATCAATGGCCCTCACCAGTGCCAGAGTGTGCCGTCCTCGAGTCGATTGATGGGCAGGTAGGCGCGCCGATACGGAAACTTCGCGGCGATCTTCTCGTCGATGTCGACGCCGTGTCCAGGCTGCTCGCCGGGATGAAGATAGCCGTCCTCGAACGCGTAGGCGTGCGGAAACACCTCGTCCGTCTCGGGCGTGTGTCGCATGTACTCCTGAATGCCGAAATTCGGCACCGCGAGATCGAAATGTAGCGCGGCACCCATGCAGATGGGCGAGAGATCCGTGGCGCCGTGACATCCGGTCCTCACGTTGTACATTGCTGCGAAGTCAGCGATGCGTCGCAGATGCGTGATACCGCCCGCGTGCACCACAGTCGTGCGGATGTAGTCGATGAGTTGTTCCTCGACGAGTTGTTTGCAGTCCCAGATGGTGTTGAACACCTCGCCAACCGCGAGTGGCGTCACGGTGTGCTGACGAATCAGGCGAAAATTCGCCTGATTCTCCGCAGGCGTCGCGTCTTCCATCCAGAACAGGCGAAATGGCTCGAGCGCCTTCCCGAGCCGAGCCGCCTCGATGGGCGTCAGACGATGGTGCACGTCATGCAACAGGTGCGGACCGGAACCGAACTGGTGGCGCACGGCGGCAAAGAGACGCGGAACATGTTCCAGATAGCGTTCCGACGACCAGACATTCTCTGTGGGCAGTGTGCCATCCGCCGGTTCGTAGAACATCTTGTTGGAGGACACACCATAGGTTGAGACCAGTCCCGGCACGCCGCACTGCACTCGAATTGCGCGATAGCCGAGCTCGATATAACGGGCCACCTCGCGCAGGCTGTCATCAATCTCGTCACCGTTTGCGTGGCCGTAGACGAGAACACGATCGCGGCTGCGGCCGCCGAGCAGCTGATACAGCGGCATTCCGGCGGCCTTGGCCTTGATGTCCCAGAGCGCCGTATCGACCGCGCCGATCGCGCACATGGTGACCGGGCCGCGGCGCCAGTAGGCACCGCGATAAAGATACTGCCAGGTGTCCTCGATGCAGTGCGCGTCACGGCCGATGAGACAGGGAATGACGTGCTCAGTCAGGTAGGCTGCCACCGCCAGCTCGCGGCCGTTCAGTGTCGCATCGCCAACGCCATGCAGACCGACGTCGGTAACGATCTTCAGTGTCACGAAGTTCCTGCCCGGACTGGTGACGATCACCCTGGCGTCGACGATCTTCATGCTGTTTCTCCCCGGTTCGAGTTGACGCGTCGGTTCATGGTAATGTGTTGCCGTGTCGCGTGGGTTGCCGCCGCTCAATTCGCTGGTGATGTTCGAGGCCGCAGCGCGGCACTTGAGCTTTACGCGCGCAGCGGAGGAACTGTCTGTCACGCAGGCGGCGGTCAGCCACCAGATCAAGACGCTCGAGCAATATCTGGCCGTGACCTTGTTCCATCGCCTCGGTCGCGGACAGGGTTTGGTTCTCACCGATTCCGGCAGCTCGTATCTCCCGCTGGTCAGCAACGCGCTGGACACCATACGCGCAGCTACCAGAGCGGCAGTCGAATGGCGACGCAATCGTGCGCTCAATATTGCGACGCTCGACTCCTTCGGCTCGTTGTGGTTGTTGCCGCGCCTGGGCCGGTTTCTGCGTGCCCATCCCGACATCGACGTGCGCATCAAGTCGGTGGAGCTGGAAGACGATCCGGTCGCGAGCGGCGAGGTCGACGTCGACATCAGATACGGCGACGGGCATTGGCCGGACCTTGATGTTGTCCCGCTGCTCACCGAAACGGTGTTTCCGGTGTGCAGCCCGGGGCTGGCTACGGGACCGCGTCCGCTGCGTACACCCGCCGACCTGCGCCATCACACGCTTCTGCACGACGTCATGAGCACCGGGTGGGCGGAGTGGCTGCATGCCGTAGGTGTCGGCGATGTCGATGTCGATCACGGGCCGAGATTCAACCGTTCAAATCTCGTGATTCAGGCCGCCATCAACGGCGATGGCGTAGCGCTCGGCCGCAGCGCACTGGTTCTGGACGCGCTGCGCAACGGCTTGCTCGTGAAACCTTTTGACCTCGTCATGCCGGCGGTCTACGCGTACTACCTGGTCACCACACGGGTGCGTGCGACCGATCAGACCGTCACCGAATTTCGCAGCTGGTTGACCGGGGAAGCCGCTGCAGCCCAGCGCGAGCTCGACGCCCTCGTTGCCACGCCTCGACGTGAGTTCGCGGCCGACAAGGCGGCTAGCCAAGGCTGACCATCACCGACTTGAGCTCCGTAAAGCTCTCGATGGATTCGCGGCCCTGCTCTCGGCCCCAGCCGCTTTGCTTGAACCCGCCAAATGGCACGGCGACATTCGGCACTCCGTGCGCGTTGATCCACACCAGGCCGGCACGCAGCTCGCGCTCCATGTAATGCGCTTTCTTGAGGTCGTTGGTCCAGATACTCGCGGCGAGGCCATAGTCTGAATCGTTGGCGGCGGCGATCACTGCGTCGATGTCGTCAAATGGCAGCACGCACAGCACCGGCCCGAACACCTCTTCGCGCACGATCTGCATCGCGGAGGTCACGTTGAGAAGGACCGTCGGCGGATAAAAGAAGCCCGGTCCATCTGGCACTCTTGCGCCTGTTGCTACCAAGGCGCCGTCAGTGATGGCGCCGTCTACCATCGCTGCGACGTTCGAGCGATGATTCGACGAAATGAGAGGCCCCATTTCGCTGGTGGGATCGAGTCCCGGTCCGACGCGCAAGGCACTGGCCGTTTTTACGATCCGCTCGACCATTTCGTCGTGGATCGTGCGCTCGACGTAGAGGCGCGAGCTCGCGACACAAACCTGCCCCGCGTTGCCGAAGATGCCAGCTGCCACACCACGAGCAGCGGCCTCGAGATCCGCATCAGCGCAGACAACCGCCGGCGACTTGCCGCCCAGCTCGATCGTCACTTTCTTCAGGTTGCCGGCGGCAGCATGCACGATGCCCTTGCCGGTCGTTGTGGACCCGGTGAAGGAAATCTTGTCGACTGCATTGTGCGCGGCGAGCGCAGCGCCAACGTGTCTGCCAGGCCCGGTGACAATATTGACGACACCGGGTGGCAGGCCGGCTTCCATCAACACGCTGCCGAGCCGCAGCACCGAGAGGGAAGCATCCTCGGGCGGCTTGAGGACGACGGTGCAACCGGCCGCGAGAGCCGGCGCGAGCTTCCAGCAGCTCATGGCTAGTGGGCCGTTCCACGGCACAATCAATGCAGCTACGCCCACCGGCTCGCGGCGCATGTAGCAGTGAAACCCATCGCGTCGTGGCCCGACGTCGAGCTGCTCGCCCGCCAGTTTGGTGCACCATCCCGCGTGATAGCGAAACGCCTCGGCGGCAATGGCCGCGTCTCCGTTCAGTGCGGCACCATACAATTTGCCGCCGTCGAGCGTCTCGAGCTCAGCCAGCGATTCACGGTCACGATCGATCAGGTCCGCGATTCGCCACAGGAGTCGCGCGCGCTCAACCGAGGAGATGTCGCGCCAGCTTGCGGCGCGGAACGCGCGCTGCGCAGCATCGACGGCGGCGTCAACATCGGCGCTGGAAGCGATGGATAGTTTCCCGATCGCGCGCCCGTCGGCAGGGTTGATGCTTGCGAGCTCGCCACCGCGGCCCGCCTGCCAACGGCCCTGGATCAGTAGCGGACGCGTCGCGGCGAGGAAGTCCGTTGTCCCTTTGGAAATGGGTTTCAGTGATCCCATGACTACACTCTAGCCCGCTTTGATGAATTCGGAGAGTACGGCCAGGACTGCGTTGTTCTCGGCCGGTGTGCCGATCGTGACGCGCAGATGATCGCTGAGCGCATCGGAGCCGGTCGGACGGACAATGATGCCGCGGCTTTTCAGGTAGTCGAAGGCGGCGCTCGCGCGCGAAGCGCCGCCGGGAAAGCGTACGAGCAGAAAGTTTGCGCTGCTGGGAACGACCTCGAGGCGGAGCTGCCGGTAGCCGTCGGTCATGCGCTCGCGCCAGAGAGCATTGTCACGGCGCACCAAAGCTGCATAGTCGACGTCGCGCACCGCCGCAGTCGCTGCGGCCATGGCGGGGGCATTGGCGTTAAACGGGGTGCGAATGCGCTCAATGGGACCGAGGATCGCAGGTGCGGCATATGCCCAGCCGATGCGCAGCGCCGCCAGGCCATAGAGCTTGGAAAACGTGCGCGTCACCATGACATTCTCAGATCTGGCTGCCAGCGCCCAGCCGCAATCGTAGTCGTCGTCGGTGACGAAGTCCGCATAGGCGGCGTCGCAGAGCATCAACGTTTCGCGGGGCAGTCCGGCATGCAGCCGCGCGAGTTCGGCGCGAGTAACATGCGTTCCGCAGGGATTATTCGGGCTGGCAAGTGCGAGCAAGCGGGTGCGCTTCGTCACTCGCCGCAGGATGCCATCGACATCAACGCGATAGTTCGGTTCCGGAATCGTCACGACCCTAGCACCCTGCGCCAGCGCGTGAATGCGACACATCAGAAAGCTGTGCTCGCTGAGGATGACCTCATCGCCGGGGTTCACGAAGGCGCGCATGAGCAGCAGGATGACCTCGTCGGAGCCGTTGCCACAGACGACGCGCTCGATCTCGAGGCGGAATGTCTCTGCAATCGCGGCCCGCAAGGCGCGCTGTGTGCCGTCGGGATAACGAGCGAGACTCACCGCCGCTGCGTGGTATGCGGCGATTGCTGCCGGGCTGGGTCCCCAGGCCGACTCATTCGCTGAAAGTTTGATGCATCGCGGAGTGCCAGCAATCTCGCTCTGTCCCTGGATATAAGGGGGGATGCCATCGAGCGTGGGGCGGGCTGGCGGGCTCATGCCGTACGCTGCAGGCGACAGTCGCCACGATTGCGCGGCAGTAGGATGAAGTCCCACGGCGACACCATTTCTCTGACCGGAACTTCGATCAGGGCGGGCCCGGACTCGCCGAATGCGCGTTCGAGCGTCTTGCGCAGTTCGGCTGGAGACTGAGCGCGATAGCCCGCCATGCCAAAGGCCTCGGCCAAGCGCACGAAATCCGGATTGCGCAGATCCGAACCGATGAAGCGATCGGCATAGGACTCATGTTGCGCGCGCTTCACATTGGCAAACGAGTTACTGTTGAAGAGGATCGTCTTGACGTCGATTCCATAGGCCACGGCCGTGGCGAGCTCCTGAACCGCGAACATGAATCCGCCATCGCCGACAATCGAGACCACGGGCTGCGACGGATTGGCAACCTTGACTCCAAGTGCGGTCGCGTAGCCAAAGCCGAGCGTGCCCTGATAACCGCAATTGATGTGGTGACGAGGAGCATAGGTCGGCCACGCGTACCATGACGCGAATCCGCATTGGGTGATTTCGTCGCAGAAGATACCGTCACGCGGCAGCACATCGCGAATCGCCCGGAGAAATTCCACTTGCGGCTGCACGCGCTCGATCTCCCGAGCAAGCAGCGCACGCATGCGCTCCACCTCCGGGTGCGGCGCGGTCCGACGCTTCAGACGCGCGCTGATGCGCTTGTTGAGAGCGCGCAGTACGGTTACCGAGTCACCGTGAATGCCAACGGTCGGTACGGCAAGGCGCGTCATTTCACTGGCATCGACATCGATCCGAACGATCTTGAGGTGCTCGTCGCAACCCCAGTTGCGCAGAGGCTCCACCATCCGCGAACCGATGCCGATCACGACATCGACCTTGGGCCAGAGGCGGTGTGCGGCGGGTAGACTCAACGACAGCGGATGCTCGGTGGACAACACTCCGCGGCCGGCCCGAAAACACGACACGGGCGCCCCGATGAGCTCAGCGAGCTCCAGCACTTCGCGCGCGGCATGCGCGGCGCCGCCGCCAACATGAATAAGCGGACAGCGTGCTTCCGCGATCACGCGCGCCGCCTCCGCGATGGCCGCGGGGTCCGCTTCCGGCACGCTGACCCGGCCACGTTCTACCGCCTGGACATCCGCCCTGCGTTCCATGATGTCCGGTGCCATTTCGATCGCTACCGGACGTGGGCGATCAGACAGCATTGCGGTGAAGGCTTCGCTGACGACTCGCGGCGCATCCTCGGGCCGCTCGATGCGTGCGGCCCACTTCGTGAGTGTGCGCAGCGTCGCGAGCTGATCCGGCAGCTCGTGGAGCTCTCCGATTCCCAGGCCGATGGACGTCGAAGGTATTTGACCCGTAATGCACATCACCGGCGTGTTGCAGGCGTAGGCAGTGGAGAGCGCCGCCGCTGTATTGAGTACGCCTGGTCCCGGCACTACCGCATATACGCCGGGGCGTCCCGTCGAGCGCGCATAACCGAACGCCATGTAGGCGCATGCCTGTTCATGTCGCGGGCCCACGAATCGGACGCGACCCGAGTGCTCGTAAAGCGCGTCAAAAAATGAATAGAGCTGACCGCCGGGCAAACCGAACACGGTGTCAACACCATGATCAAGCAGCGAACGCAATAAAGCGGCTGCGCCCGTTTCGATCGCCATGTCTGGAGGCGCTTGTCCTGACCTGAAAAGTAGAAGAGAGTATCGAGTGTGCTCAGCAGCGCAGCAAATGAGAGTTTCTTATGTGCGCGATAAACAAAATTCTCCATGGCGGGTGCCGGAGAAGACCCCGCGGGACCCGCTAGAGTGGATCGCGTTGTGCTGGTGACGGGCGCGCGGACCGGCATCGGGCGGGCCACGGCTCGTGCTTTTGCGGAGGCTGGATGGACCGTATACGCCGGTCTGCGAGCCGATACCGCGGCGGCACCCTGGATCTCACCGCGGGTGCAGTGGGTTCAGCTTGATGTCACCCAAGCGGCACAGCGCCGTGAATGTATCGACCGGATCGCGCAACGCGAGCAACGACTCGATGCACTCATCAATAATGCGGGCGTTCACTCCGACGGCCCGGTGGAAGAGTTTCCAGAACCGCTGCTGCGCGAGGTCATGGAGGTCAATTTCTTCGCTCCGCTGCTACTGACGGCAGCAGCCTTGCCCCTTATGCGATCGACGCCCGGCTCCGTGGTCGTCATGGTCTCGTCGTTGTCCGGGCTCGTCGGATTGCCCCTCGATACGGCGTACACGGCTTCCAAGTTTGCTTTGGAAGGCGCTACCGAGAGCCTGCGAGCGGAGCTGGCCCCGTTCAGTATCGGCGTCGCGGCTATCGAGCCCGGCGCGATTGCGACGGAGTTGCTGCGTGACAAAGTGCCAGCGGCACGCGCCGACTCGCCCTATCGGGCGGCTCTTGAACGCTTGCGGAAGAATAGAGTGCCCCACGGCGATGACCCTGGAGTGGTCGCCGATGTCATTTTCCGCACTGTGCTGGCCGGGGCGCCGGCGCTGCGTGTGCCAGCGGGTCCGCAGGCCGAAGCGATCTGCGCGCGGCTGGCGTTACTCGACGCCGATGCACGCGAGCGATTCATCCGCGAGGTGTCGGCGTATGAGTAACGCTGCGCCAATCATGCGCATGCGGAATGTGAGCAAGTGGTACGGCGACTTCCAGGCCCTGGCGCAGGTCAGTCTGGAGGTTCAGCAAGGGGAAGTTTTGGTAATCTGCGGGCCGTCGGGCTCGGGCAAGTCGACGATGATCCGCTGTATCAATGCGCTCGAGCGCTTCGATGAGGGAGAGATCGTCGTGGGCGAGCACTCGCTCAGTGACGCGCGGCACACGCTGCGCGTGCGGCGCGAGGTCGGCATGGTTTTCCAGCAGTTCAATCTGTTTCCGCACATGACGGTGCTCGAGAATCTCACGCTGGCGCCGATGAAGGTCCGTCGGATGTCGCGCAGCGAAGCCGAAGCTCTGGCGCGAGAGTACCTGCAGCGTGTGCGTATTACCGACCAGGCAGCGAAATATCCGGCACAGCTTTCGGGAGGGCAGCAGCAGCGTGTGGCGATTGCACGCGCGCTGTGCATGCAACCGCGGGTGATGCTGTTCGATGAACCGACCTCGGCCCTCGATCCGGAAATGGTCGGCGAAGTGCTTGACACGATGGTCGACCTTGCGCACGGCGGGATGACCATCGTGTGCGTTACGCACGAGATGGCCTTCGCCCGTCAGGTCGCCAACCGCATCGTCTTTATGGACCGCGGTCGTATCGTCGTGGATTGCAGCCCGGCGGAATTCTTCGATGCTTCACCGGATGAACGGATCCGCACATTCCTCCGTCGCGTAACCGCACACGACGGTTCGCGCCAGTGAGCGAACGGGCCGAGCAGCGCGTTGCGATCGTGACGGGTGGCGCGAGTGGCATCGGGCGGGCTTGCGTGATGCGGTTTCTGCGTGATGGAGTCCGCGTTGTCTTTACCGACGTTGCGGTCACCGAAGGACGGCAGACGCTGGAGGCCCTGGGTGACTATCACGGGCGGGTGAAGTTCGTGCCCGGAGATGTGCGCGACCCGGCACATCATGAACGGACCGTCGCGGAGGCCTTGTCCTGGGGCAGAATTGACGTTCTCGTCGCCTGTGCCGGTGTACAGACATCCGGCCGTCTCATCGACACGGAGATGTCCGATTTTCAGACGGTCATCGACATCAACCTGAAGGGCGTAGCGCAGGCTTGCATCGCGGTTCTGCCATCGATGACAGCGTGCCGTTCCGGGGCGATAGTCCTCATCTCGTCAATCAATGCGCTGCTGGGTTTTCCCGCGATGGCAGCGTACGACGCGAGCAAGGCCGGGGTAATCGCCCTTGCGCGCCATATCGCAGTCGAGCACGGCCGTGACAACGTGCGAGCCAATGCAATCTGCCCCGGAGCTACCATCACCGACTTTCATCTGAAACGCGCGGCCGCTCAGGGCATGGACGGCGATCAGCTGCGGGCAAGCTTGCGAGGCTACGGCCTGCTGGGGCGTGCCGCGGAGCCGGAGGATATCGCGGCTTCGGTCGCATTTCTCGCGGGTCCAGAGGCTGCGTTCATCACCGGCCAGACGCTGCTGGTCGACGGCGGCGTTTCAATCATGGGCGCGCGCTCGCGCGTGACGGCGTGAAGCGAGATTCCGGCACAGAGATTCGCTTTGCAATCTGCGGCACCGGCCGCATGGCCGAAGTCATGGCGGCGGAGATCAGAGCGTTGGCGTCGGAGAACGTGCACCTTGCCGCAGTCGTATCGCGCTCCGCCGCGCGCGCGGCGGAGTTCGCCGCTCGTCACACGGTGGCGCGAACCTATGTGAGCGTCGAAGCATTGGCCGCCGATGACGCCGTCGAAGCCGTGTATCTGGCCACGCCACCTGCCCTGCACGCGGCTCAGATCGAGTGCCTGATTGCCGCAGGCAAAGCAGTGCTGTGCGAAAAGCCCTTTACCCTGAATGGCCAGCAGGCACGTGCAGTCGCAGCGCACGCACGTCGAGAGAGGGTGCTGGTAATGGAAGCCATGTGGACCCGGTTCCTTCCGGCGATGGAGAAGACGCACGAGCTGCTCCGCGGCGGAGCAATCGGCGTGCCGCAGATTCTTGTTGGCGGCGGTGCGTTCATGCCGCAGTACAACCCCGCCCACCATCTGCATGATCGCGGCCGCGGTGGCGGTGTGCTGCTCGACGCGGGGGTCTACCTGCTCTCGATTGCTTCCATGACCCTGGGAGCCGTGCGGCGTGTCACTGCCTCGGGAGAAGTTGGCGCGCATGGCGTGGATGATCACGACCTGATGCTGATTGAATACGATTCGGGCGCGCGCGCGCTTCTGTACGTGTCGCTGCGCGCAAAGCGCGCGCCCGACGCCGAGTGGATAGGGCCGGGAGGGAGTCTGCACCTTCCGGCGCCCGTTTACCGGCCCACCCGAATAGTGTTGCGCCTCGCCGGGCAGTCCGAGCAGATCCTCGAGCAGCCATGCGAGGGCAGGGGCTACGGCTATCAGCTGCGAGAATTCGTGGCCGCGCTTCGCGCAGGGTGCACGGAGAACGCGATCATGCCCCTCGGCGAGACCATCCGCGTCATGGACACCATGGATGCGGTGCGCGCTCAAATCGGCATGCGCTACGACGGCGATGTGTTACCTGGTACGACTGCGTCGGAGTCTCACTGACATGGTTGCGTGCCTGAAACGGCTTATCGGTACCCTTGTGCGCAATCGCGACCTGGTTGCTGCAGCTGCGCTGGCGCTGGTGGCGATCGATCAGGCCGCGGCCGACACGCTGCAGACGGTGCGCGAACGCGGCGTTCTGCGCTGCGCGATCGTGGAGGGCAGTCCCGGCTTCAGCGTAATTGATCGGGATGGCAATCGCTCCGGCTTCGACATCGATCATTGCCGCACGATTTCCGTGGCAGTACTGGGCAGTGTCAAGGTCGAATACATCCCGATCACGCCGCAGACCGCCTTTACGCTCTTGCAGTCGGGCGGCGTCGACGTCTTCCCTGATGGCGCCACCTGGACATTTCTGCGCGATGTCTCGATGGGGCTCGATTTTACCGGAGTCTATCTGTACGCCGGGCAGGGGTTTCTGGTACGCAAATCGAGCGGCATACACTCGGTCAAGGAGCTTGACGGCGCCACGATCTGCGTGGCGCAGGGAACGACGCTGGAGCAGAACATCTCGGACTATTTTCGCCTGCACGGAATGCGCTACCGAATCGTGACCTTCGCAAATCCGGAGCGGGGGCTCGACGCCTACCAAGCCGACCGTTGTGACGCATTCACCAACGAGCGCACCTCGCTCGTGGGCTGGATGCGGGTGCTCAGGCATCCCGAAGACCACGTCATCCTCGATGAGCTGATTTCGCGGGAGCCTTTCGGCGCGGTGGTGCGGCAAGGCGACCCACGCTGGCGTGACATCGTGAGCTGGTCCTTCAATGCGCAACTGGTCGCGGAGGATCTCGGCATTTCGCAGGCCAATGTCGACGAGCAGCGAGCGCATAACAACAGTGCGGAGGCCCAACGACTGCTCGGCACTATCGGTAAGTTCGGCGAGCAACTAGGGCTCTCGAACGACTGGGCCTACCAGATCATCAAGCAGGTCGGCAATTACGAAGACTGCTGGCGCCGCAATTTCACGCCCCTTGGCCTCGATCGAGGGGTTAATCGATTGTGGCGTGACGGCGGCCTCTTCATGCCGCTGCCTTTTCGCTGATGTACCTGCAACAACGTTCGAAGCACAGTCGGGCCGCCACGCGCACCGTGATCTGGTTGGTGCAAGTGTGTCTGGCGCTCCTGGTCGCTGCCGGTCTCTATCTCATCTATAGAACCACTCGCGCGAATCTCGCCCGCTTGGGCGTCGAGTCCGGATTTGACTTTCTGCACAAGGAGGCCGGCTTCGCCATCGCCCAGACCCTGATCCACTACACCGAGACCTCGACGATTGCACGCGCGTTCCTGGTGGCGCTGCTCAATTCGCTCTTGCTTGCAGTGGTGGTTGTCATTTTGGCCTCGCTACTCGGATTGCTCGTGGGAGCCGGTCGATCGTCGCGCAACTGGCTTGCATCGCGCATCGCAACCGCGTACGTGGAGGTGTTTCGCAACGTGCCGGCGTTGCTGCAGGTGTTCTTCTGGTACTTCGTCGCCTTGCGCCAATTGCCTTCCCTGGAACGAAGCTTAGAACTTCCTTTCGGCATCGTGCTCAACAACCGCGGTCTCTATCTGCCCACCTGGGAGATCACAGGGTGGTGGTTGATTGGTGTGGGTGCTGCGGCGGGCGTGAGCGCGAGCATCGCGCTCTCACGCCTCGTGGCGAGTCGTGGAACTGGCCTCCGGTTCCTGAGCAGTGCAGCCGCGCTCTTGCTGCCGTTGGCTGTGGTCCTAGTATCGCCGGGGGTTCACATTCGTATCGAGCCTTTGGACCGTGGGCGGTTCGAATATGAAGGCGGTTTCACGTTGATGCCGGAGTTCATTGCGCTCGCGGTGGGTTTGTCGCTTTACAATGCCAGCTACATCGCGGAGATCATTCGCTCCGGATTCAAGTCGGTTCCGGTCGGCCAGCGGGAGGCGGGGCGTGCTCTCGGCCTGCGGGAAAGCACTGCATTCTGGCGCGTGCTGTTGCCGCAGGCGATGACCGTCGTGGTGCCTCCGCTTGCGACGCAGTACGCGAATATCTTTCGTGCGACGTCTCTCGCTGCCGCCATCGCTTATCCGGAACTGGTCTCAGTCTTCGTCGGCACAGTAAACAACCTCGTAGGTCAGCCCGTCGAAGTCATGGCCATTACGCTCGCAACGTACGGCCTGGTGTCGTTGGGGGTGGCCGGTCTGCTCAATGTCTATAACCGCCATCTGTTGCGTCGAGGCGAGCGATGATAGGTGAACCTCCAACCACGCGCTCCGTGACCCCGTGGCAGTGGATGCGACGCAATCTCTTTTCGAGCGCCGGCAGCACCGCAGTTACGTTGATCTGTCTCACGGGCGTGATCGCGGGTCTGCTCGCGCTCGGCAAGTGGCTGGTGATTGACGCGAGTTGGCTGGGGACCTCCCCGGCCACCTGCGCGCAGGCGCGGGGCGCTTGCTGGCCGTTTGTCTGGGATCGCTTGGACCAGTTTCTCTACGGTCTGTATCCGGCGGCCGAGCGCTGGCGAGCGAATTTGGGTATCGCACTCCTTCTGCTGTTGTCACTGCTTCTTTTCAACCGACGCGTCCGCGGACGACTCTGGCTCGGCTTGTTTGGTATCCCCCTATGCGTCGCAACCGCCACACTCCTGTTCGCCGGCGGGGCCTTCGGGCTGGTGAAGGTGCCCACCAGTCAATGGGGCGGCTTCTTTCTGACGTTGGTTGTCTCTACCTCCGTGCTGGCTGTCTCGTTGCCCGTCGGAATACTTCTGGCGCTGGGGCGCCTTTCACAGATTCCACTGGTGCGGGCGCTCTGCGGAGCGTGGGTCGAGTTCTGGCGCGCGATGCCAGCCATCGTGTTGCTGTTCGTCGTGATCATCATGTTGCCGTTGTTCACACCGCCTGGGGTCGAGGTCGACAAGCTGCTGCGCGCGTTGATCGCGCTGGTCCTGCTGATGAGTGCGTATCTCGCCGAGGTCATGCGCGGCGCATTTCAGGCGATTCCAACTGGCCAGCGTGAGGCTGCAGCGGCCCTAGCTCTCGGCTATCGAGCAACCCTGGGCTCCGTGATACTGCCTCAAGCCCTGGCGATAGCGGCACCGCAGATCGCGAGCCAGTTCATCGGCTTGTTCAAGGAGACCACGCTGCTGGTGGTGGTCGGATTCTTCGATCTGCTCGGCATGGTGCAGACGGCCGCGACCGACCCCGCCTGGCTGAGCGCGAGTTCGATGGCAACTGGCTACCTGTTCACGGCACTGCTGTTCTGGACCTGCTGCTTCAGCATGTCACGCTTTGCAGCAAGGCTCGAATCACCGCGCTGACGGGTTGCGAGCGCGGCGAGTCGGCAGTTCCTGCTAATATAGTTGACATCTAAAGTAAATGCCGATACAAATTCGCCCGACAACGCGTGAGCTCCTGATATCGTGCCGGCAAAGCGAATCGTCTGTCTGGGTGGCGGCCCCGCCGGGCTGTACTCGTCCATTCTGCTCAAGAAGGCCCTGCCGTCAGCACGGGTCGAGGTCTACGAGCGCAATCGTCCCGATGACACCTTCGGATGGGGCGTGGTCTTCTCCGACCAGACGCTGGACAACTTCCGAGCAGCCGACGCCGAGTCGCACGCCGCCATTGTGGGTAGCTTCTATCACTGGGACGACATTGCCGTTCACTTCCGCGGCGAGGTCCTGCGCAGCGGCGGACACGGGTTTTGCGGCATTGGTCGCAAGCACCTGCTGGCGCTGTTGCAGGCACGCGCCACCCAACTCGGCGTCGCGCTGACCTTTCAGCACGAGGTGGAAAGCGCCACCGCATTTGCCGATGCCGATCTGATCATCGCTGCTGACGGCGTTAACAGCAAGATCCGCAGCCGCGCTGCAGCCGCGTTCGAGCCGGATATCGACGTGCGCCGGTGTCGCTTCATCTGGCTTGGCACGACGCAGAAATTTTCAGCTTTCACGTTTGCGTTCGAGGAGACCCCGCACGGCTGGTTCCAAATTCACGCCTACCAGTTCAGCGACGATCTCTCGACAGTGATCGTGGAAACACGCGAGGAGACCTGGAAGGCGCACGGCCTCGATAAGCTCGACACGAGGCAATCGATCGAGTTCTGTGAAAATCTATTTGCACGCTACCTCGATGGTCATCGCCTGCAGAGCAATGCCGGGCACCTGCGGGGTTCGGCGTGGCTCAAGTTCAACCGCGTGCGCTGTCAGCGCTGGTACGACGGCAAGGTGGTGCTCATCGGAGACGCTGCACATACCGCCCACTTTTCAATCGGCTCCGGCACCAAGCTGGCAATGGAGGATGCGATCGCTCTGACGCGCCACGTCGTCGGTGCGGTGGACCTCGAGCAGGCCCTGAGCGCATATCAGGATGAGCGCAGCCTCGAGGTGCTGAAGCTGCAGAGCGCGGCGCGCAATCGCACCGAGTGGTTCGAGAACGTCGCGCGCTATACCCGCTTGCCGCCGCGCCAGTTCGCTTACAGCTTGTTGACCGGGAGCCAGCGCATCGGTCATGAGAACCTCAAACTGCGCGACCGTTCGTTTGTCGATGATCATGAGCGTTGGCTGGCGCGGCACGCCGGTCTAGGCAATGATGCACGACCGCCGATGTTTCTGCCCCTGAAGCTTCGCGGGCTGGAGCTCGCCAATCGCGTGGTCGTGTCGCCGATGGCGCAGTACCTGGCCAAGGACGGGATGCCCCTGGAGTGGCACTTCGTGCACTACGGCAGCCATGCGCTGGGCGGTGCCGCGCTCGTGGTCACCGAAATGACCTGTGTTTCGCCGGAGGGGCGCATCACGCCCGGATGCACGGGTCTGTGGAACGATGCGCAACGGGATGCGTGGCGTCGCATCGTCGCTTTCGTGCACGACAATTCGCACGCGAAGTTCTGCCTGCAACTCGGGCATTCCGGTCGCAAGGGCTCAACGCAATTGGGTTGGCAGCAAATGGATCATCCACTGCAAGAGGGCAACTGGGCGATCTACGCGCCGTCGCCTCTGCCGTATATGGACGGCGTGAGCCAGATACCGAAGGCGATGACCCGCGCCGATATGGAAAAGGTGAGGGGAGATTTCATCCGCGCCGCACAGCTCGGCGCTCAAGCGAACTTCGACATGCTCGAGCTGCACATGGCGCACGGCTACCTGCTTGCCAGCTTCATCTCACCGCTGACGAATCGACGCTCAGATGAGTACGGCGGATCGTGCGCGAGCCGTCTGCGGTTCCCGCTCGAAGTACTAAGAGCGGTACGGAAAGTCTGGCCGGAAGACAAACCATTGTCCGTGCGCATCTCTGCGACCGACTGGGCAGAGGGCGGCCTTGGCGAGGAGGATCTGATCCACGTGGCCCGAGCGCTGAAGGAAGCCGGCGCAGATATTCTCGATATCTCGAGCGGACAGACCGTGCCGTGGCAGCAGCCCGTCTACGGTCGCATGTGGCAGACGCCGTTTGCGGACAAGGTCCGCAACGAAGTTGGCGTGACGACAATTGCGGTGGGCAACATCTACGAAGCGGATCACGTCAATTCGATCGTAGCCTCCGGGCGCGCGGACCTGTGCGCACTTGCACGGCCGCACCTGGCCAATCCGGCCTGGACGCTGGAGGCGGCGGCAAGGCAGGGATTCACTGCGCAATGGTGGCCGGAGCCGTATCTTTCCGGAAAAAGCCAGCTCGAACGCAACTGGCAACGAGCGGCTCAGTCAATCGGAGCCGTTTAGAATGACAGCGGCAGCGATAACGCTTGCGGGCCGCCGCGCCGTAATCTGGCTGTGCAGCCCTAATGCCGAAAGCATTGCCGGCCATAGTCACATCATCGCCGGCGGTGAGGTAGTGTGACGCCCAAAGCAAGGTCGGCACAGAGCGTGGTGTCTGCAATTCAGCCAGACGCCGAGACTCGCGTCACCAACGACCACCACCAATCATTGCGATTGTGGCTACGCCTGCTGGCCTGCACCAACCGCATCGAAACCCGCATTCGGCAGAGACTGCTGGCGAACTTCGACACCACGCTCCCACGCTTCGATCTCATGGCGCAGCTCGAACGTGCGGGAGATGGCCTCAAAATGGGAGAGCTGTCGCAGCGCCTGATGGTGACGGGCGGAAACGTCACAGGGATTACGGACATGCTCGAGAAAGACGGACTCGTCGTGCGGGAGACCGACGCGACGGATCGACGCGCGTTTCGCGTGAAGCTCACCGCGGCGGGCCTGCGTCAATTCCGCCGCATGGCCGCCGCCCATGAGCAGTGGATCGTCATGCTGTTCAAGGGTCTCACGACGAAACAGAAGGAACAGCTGGTGCGGCTGCTCGGCGAGTTGAAGAGCTACATCAGCAGCCAGCCTGATTCCTGAACGCGCGCCGCGAGGTCGATGGAGCGAGATAGATCGTGAATAGGGTGACAATAGACTTCCTCCAGCCGCCCGGCTGGCTCAAGCCCCGGGGCTACAGCAACGGGACCGTGGCTAGCGGACGTCAGGTCTTCATTGCGGGTCAGGTTGGCTGGGACGCGCAGGGGCGCTTTCGCAGCAGCGTATTGGCGGATCAGGTGCGGCAGGCACTCGCCAATATCGTCACGGTGCTGACGCAGGCAGGTGGTTTGCCAGAGCACGTCGTGCGCCTCACCTGGTACCTTACCAATCTCGAAGAATACCGCGCGCAGCTCAAGCAGATCGGTGAGGTGTATCAATCAGTAATGGGCAAACACTTTCCAGCGATGACGGTGGTGCAGGTCGTGGCCTGTCTGGAGTCCGATGCCAAGGTCGAAATCGAAGGCACAGCCGTGATCCCGGAATCGAAGTGAGACTACTCGCATGTGGCGCCCACCCGAGAGAATTCGACACAGAGCTCAGCCGGGGCGCTGGCCGAGTGCAGAGGAGGCAATGCAGTCACGGTTGTTCAGCCCGATTAGCATCGGTGCGCTGCGCCTTGCGTCCCGCACATGGGTGCCGGCGATGGTCCCATGGCGCGCAAGCGACCACGGCTATGTCACCGACGATGTACTCGACTGGTACCAGCGTTTCGCGCTGGGACAACCCGCTGCGATAGTCATCGAAGCGACGGGCATCCGCGATGTTCCAAGCGGACCTTTGCTGAGAATCGGCGATGATCGCTTTCTACCCGGGCTCAGGCGCCTGGTGGAGACGGTCCGTCGTGCCAGTGCGGGTCAGACTCGACTGTTGATCCAGATCATCGACTTTCTCGCAGTACGTCGCCGCCCCGAGCGCAGCAGATTCATCGAGCGTTACCTGCAAATCACCGACGATCATCGGCGCGCCCTCGCTATGCCGGACGCGTCCGCGCAACTGGTGCGCGCCCGGCTCGCCGACCTCGATGAGGCTGCACTTGCCGATGTGCTGACCGCAGAAGAGCTCGAAGCGCTGAGGATGGGCTATCGTGAACATGTCACGGACATGCACCTAGAGCACATTCGCGAGCTGCCTCATGTACTTCCGGACCTGTTTGCGAGCGCTGCACGCCGCGCCCGCCTGGCCGGCATCGATGGGGTCGAACTTCATTACGCTCATGCTTACACCATGGCGTCCTTTCTCTCGCCATTGAACCAGCGGGACGACTATGGAGGGTCAAGGGAGCGCCGCGTGGCGCTGCCGCTTGAAGTATTCGCACGCGTGCGGGCAGAGGTAGGCGCAGACTACCCGGTCGGTTGTCGATTTCTCACCGAGGAGTGCATCGAGGGCGGAAGCACCACCGGGGATTCGAGCTATTTCGCGGTGCAATTCGCGCGCGCCGGGATGGACTTCTTGTCGCTGTCGCGCGGCGGGAAGTTCGAAGACGCCAAACAGCCCAAGGTCGGCGAAGCGGTATATCCCTATACGGGTCGCAGCGGCTACGAATGCATGCCCTCGTACTACTCCGACCCTAAAGGGCCGTTCGGACGGAATCTTGCCGCGGTTGCCAGCATTCGGGCGGCCGTGCATGCAGAGGGCTTCACCACGCCCGTCGTGGCGTCAGGCGGTATCCACAATTTCGAGCAGGCCGAGGCGGCGCTCGAGCACGGTTACGCGGATGTGATTGGCTTTGCTCGCCAGGCGCTCGCCGATCCCGACTGGTTTCGCAAAGTTCGAGCCGGATACGGAGAGCAGGTGCGGCTGTGCATCTACACCAACTATTGTGAAGCGCTTGACCAGCGTCATCGCCAGGTCACGTGCGAGCTCTGGGATCGTCTGGCGTTGAATGAGCCCGGGGTGAAGCTGACTTCGGACAGGAAGCGGCGGCTCCTTGCGCCGCTATGGTCACCTCCATGAGCACACGTTCTACTGAGAGCGCGGTCGTCGTCGACACCGTGCTTGATGAAGCACCATTCGCGCGGATAACGCTGCTGGTGACCGAGCTCTGCACCAGTAATGGCAACTTTGGCCTTGGGTGCAATGCTCAGTGCTTTCGCGATTGGGCGCAGCCCGGTACTTTCAGCGGCGTCCGGCGCTTCCGCCAGCGGTCTCGGAGAATTCATGTGGCTCATGTCTGCTGCTGGCGCCTGCATCGCGGGGTGGCGGTGCAGCGTTTTTCGCACTCGGCCTCGGCGGTAAGGAATTCTTCATGTCGATTGCGGGCGCGCTGGTCGTTACTCTCGCGGCGGTGCTTGCACTGCGGTGCCATATGCCGAAGAGACGCGAGTACGCTCGGGAAGTGTTTTGACAATGGGGCGACGGCCAGCGCGGCATCGCGGTGCGCGATTACCTCATTTTCCAGGGCGTTCCCGCCTCGACCATCGATGTCGCGGGCCGGGGTTCGTCCAATCCGATCGCCAACAACGACACGGCCGAGGACGCGCACGCAATTGTCGCGTCGAAATCATCATCTCGGGAGCTTCGATCGGTACGCGCTGATCGCCGTCGGCTAGTCCGCGAGCTCGCGGAAGCGATCGGTCACCGCCACCAGCTGTCGGCGAGTGCCGGGCTCGAACGCCGAGTGACCGGCATCGGGAACGATCGCGAGCTGCGCTTCGCCCCAGGCCCCGGCGAGCGCTACGGCCGCATCGACGGGGCACAACATGTCGTAGCGGCCGTGAACGATGACGCCCGGCACGTGCCGAAAGCGCGGCACGGCATCGATGAGCTCGTTTTCGCGCAGGAACGAGCTGTGCTTCATGTAGTAGGCCTCGATGCGCGCCATTGGCAAAGGGTTAGCATGTGGTGACGCGCCCTCCGGATCGGGGGGCATCAATCTTTCGCAGCTGGTCTCGTACTTCTCCCACGCCATTGCCGCGGGCATGTGCACGTCGGGATTGGGGTTCACGAGACGCTGCAAATAGGCCTCCAGCAGCTCATTACGTTCGGCGGGCGGAATGTGCCCGACGAACTCCTGCCAGTACTCTGGATACACCAGGCGAATGCCGTCGAACCACCATTGCAGGTCGATCGGGCGGCACAGCCAGATACCACGCAGGATCAGAGCTCGGCATGCTTCGGGATGCGCCGCGGCGTAGGCGAGCGCGAGCGTCGAGCCCCACGAGCCGCCGAACACGACCCAGCGATCGATCTCCAGATGTCGGCGCAGGGACTCGATGTCGCCGATCAGGTGCGCGGTCGTGTTGGCCTCGATGCTCGCAGTCGGCGTCGATCGTCCTGCGCCGCGTTGATCGAAGAGCACGATCCTGTAAGCGGCAGGATCGAAGAACTGGCGGTGCATCGGCGTGCATCCCGCACCGGGTCCGCCGTGCAGGAACACGACGGGGCGGCCACGCGGATTGCCGCAGAGCTCATACGCGAGGCGGTGCCCGTCCGAGACCGGGAGAACCCCGGAATCGTAGGGTTCGATGGGTGGGTAAAGGTCTCGCAGTGCGCCTCCCTGAGTGGTACCGCTGTCGATACTCGGATTGGTCATGCCATGAGTTCCTCGAGTACGGTGATGAGACGGTTGATGTCGCCGTCGGAACTGTGCAGATGCGGGGCTACGCGAATGCTGCCGCCGCGGAAGGCAACGTGGATGTCACGCTGAGCCAACGACGCGGCCAGATCTGCAGGCAGGCCGTTGCGTGGCGTGAGGCCTATCAAGTGACCGACGCGGCCTGACGGATCCTGGCTTTCGAGCCCGATCGAGCGCGCCCGCGCCGACAGTTCATCAGTCCACGCGCGCAGCCGGACCTGGATCTGTTCCGGCGTCCACTGTTGAATTTGCGAGAGGGCTGCGATCGCCATCGGCAGCAGATAGAATTGCGGCGATTCGCCCTGGCCGAATCGTTCCGCGCCGCTCTTGTAAGCGTCGGCGTAGTCGACCAGTTTTGCGAAGTTCTCGCTGCCTTCGCGGTGCAGCCAGGATTCCTCCAGCGGTACGCCGTTTGCGTGCCAGCGGTCGGCCACGTAGAGGTACGCGAGACCATACGGGCCAAGCAGCCACTTGTAGCCGACCGAGACCAGAAAATCCGGCTGGCATTCGGCAACTTCGATCGGATAGGCACCTAGTGACTGGCTCGCATCGACCACGAGCGCGGTGCCGTGTCTGCGCGCGATCTCTCCAATGCGCGGCAGGTCGATCAGCGCGCCATCGGTCCAATGACAGTTGGGAACCGCAACCACGGCCGTGCTGCGGTCGATCAACGACAAAATCGCCTCCGTGAGGGTCGCGCCCTGATCAGGCACTGCGGTGCGAATCGTTGCGCCGCGTTCAAGCGCAAGGCGCCGCCAGCTGTAGTAGTTGGACGGGTATTCGCGCTCCACGACCACGATGTTGTTACCGGCTTCAACTGGCAAGTTGCGCGCGGCGACGGCAATGCCGTAACTCACGGACGGCACGAGCGTGACCGAGGACCGCGGCGCGCCGATCAGACTCGCGAACAGGGCCTCGACATAGGCCGATTGCCGAAACCAGTCGGGGGCGCGGATCTTCCAGGGCGAAGCCATCCGGTCGACGGCGGCGTGACCAGCGGCAGTTACAGCATGCAGACGCGGCGCGAGGTTGGCGCAATTGAGGTAGGTGACATGATCCGGCACGTCGAACAACTGCCGCGCCGCCGCGATGCCGCTGCTCGGCAGCCATCGAACGACGGCGCCAGGCGCACCTTGAAGGTTCGGATCCACGCGAGCATTATTGTAGTGCAAATCGCGCTCATGAATAACCGATGTAAGGCGAAGGGCCTAATATTACTGCCAAACTTAAGAAAAACAGGTCAGTCGCCTTCCAGAATACGAGCCCGCTGCTCGATGCGACCAACCTGAAGATTCTGACCCACCTGGCGGCGGATCCGCGCCTCGCGATCCGCGAGCTGGCGCGACGCGTCGGCATGTCGGCACCCGCGGTCACAGAGCGCGTCGCGCGACTGCGGGAGGCGGGCGTGATACGGCGAGAGTGGCTCGAGATCGATCAGGAGGCCCTCGGGCTCGCGGTCACGGCTTACGTGCGCGTACGGCCCACGCCCGGCACGCTGCCAAAGATCATCAAGCTGGCGCAGGCGATGCCGGAAGTCGTGGAGTGCCACCGGGTGACGGGCGAGGACTGCTTCATCATGAAGGTGGTCGCCGCACATATCACGGAGCTGGAAACAACGCTGGATGAATTTCTGCAGTACGGGACTACCACGAGCTCTCTGGTGGTGTCCTCGCCGGTTCCGTTGCGCACGCCGCCGATGCCGCGCGCCTGAGACTGATTGCCGTCGCCCGCCAGGTCCCTCGCTCGTGATTTGTCCTAGCGCGGGTAGCTCGTCGTCAGCAGGCTGTAGATCGTCTCGGTGCCGGTGATGAAGTTGCCGACGCGCAGGTTCTCATTGCGCGCGTGCTGGTTATTGTCGCCGTTCACGGTTGGCACGAGCACAAACGGCAGATGTAGCGCCGCGACCAGTACATCGGTGGGCACCGTTCCACCCATCATGCGAATGCGCACAGGCTCGGCGCGAGGATCCGGACTGGTCGGAGATCTCAGCGCCGCAACGGCCCAGCGGCCGACCGGTGAATCCATGGGCGAGCGCGTGGCGCCCTGCACCTCACCCAGCCGGAAGGTCGCGAGCTTGTCATAGCGCGCCCGATCGTCGTCGGTCGGCGCGCCATCGACGAGGTGATAACCCTGCTGCTCGATGTGACGCTTCACCAGCTCGAACAGATGCCGGCCATCCGTTTCCGGCGTCGTGCGCAGGTCAAGCTCCGCCACAGCCTCGCTCGGCACGATGTTCGCAACCTTCTCTCCGACCGCGGCGGAAGCCATGCCGCGCACGTTGAGCGATGGATACTGCAACGCTTCCTGGTAGTTGCTGCCGACCTTCTCGGCCCGCGCGATGCCGAGCCGCTTGCGCAGCGCCGTCTCGTCATCGCCCGTAGCCGCGAGCACTTCGCGATCGGCGGCCGTGAGCTTGACGCCGTCGTAGTAACCCGGGATCAGCACGCGCCCATTTTCATCCTTCATGCTGGCAAGAAGTCTCGCGAGCCGCAGCGCCGGGTTCGGAGCGTAGTTGCCGAAGTGGCCGCTGTGCAGCGGGTTGCGGGGGCCGTACACCGTCAACGTCGCCTGGGTGATGCCGCGATTGCCGAAGGCGAGAGTCGGCCGACCCGAGTCGTGCACCGGCCCATCGAGGATCACGAACGCATCGGCGGCGAACAGTGCCTGGTTGGCCTGCACCATCGCCGCCAGACTCGGCGAACTGATTTCCTCTTCCCCGTCCAGAATCACCTTGATGTTGAGCGCGGGCGCCTGGCCTCGGGACCTGAGCAGATCGATTGCCGTGAGGAACATCATGATGGGCGCCTTGTCGTCCGAGGCAGAGCGCGCAAAGATGCGCAGCTCCGGATCGAGCGGGCGCGCGAAGAGTTCCTCGCGCGTCACGGGCTGCCACTCGCCCGATGCGTTGCGCTTCTTGACCACGGGCTCGAACGGGCTTTTCTGCGCCCACTGTTCCGGGATCACCGGCTGGCCGTCGTAGTGGATATAGAAGAGTACGGTGGACGCGCCGGCAGGCCTGGCTGCGAACCGTGCGAACACCGCTGGGCGGCCGGCGGCGATTGTCGAGGAGTTGCGTTTCAAATCCGCGCTTGCGGAACGATTGCTCGAGGAAGGCAGCGTTGCGCTGAATATCGCGCGGCTCGGCGGCTACGTTGTCGAGGGCGAGCAGATCGAGGAACTCGGCGAGATTGCCCTGCGATGAATTCGGTGACGTCCCGAGCGAGAGAGCCAGCGAGGCGGCGTGGCTCAGGAGCGTAGCCAAGACAGTGAGACGAGCAGCTTCTTCATGCCTGAAGATTCTAGCCCGGCAGCGCACGAGGGGGCAGCGTGGTAAAAGACGCCCTCTGTGAAGCTTTCGTCGATGACGAGTACATCACCTGATCGGTATGAGATGACCAGCGCGGATCTTACGGCGGCTCAACGGCGCGCGTGGGCCTGAGCGGGCGCGAGGCGGCCCTGCGGCTCGCCCGGGACGGTCCTAATGATCTGCCGGCGCCGGAACGGCGCTCGCCGCTGCGCATCGTCGCGGACGTGATACGCGAACCCATGTTCGGGCTCCTGCTCGGCGCCGCCTGCTCTACGTCGTGATCGGCGAGCTGACCGATGCGCTCGTACTGTTCGCCTTCGCCACGTTGTCGGTGTCGATCGCAGTCGTGCAGCAGGGCCGCAGCGAGCGTGTTCTCGAAGCCCTGCGCGATCTGACGAGCCCGCGCGCGCTGGTCGTGCGCGACGGCGTGCGGCGCCGCATCGCGGGTCGCGAAGTCGTGTGCGGCGATACGCTGGTGCTGGCGGAAGGCGATCGTGTGCCCGCCGACGGCCTGCTGGTTGAAGGCGGCGACGTACAGGTCGATGAGTCGCTGCTGACCGGCGAATCGGTGCCGGTGCGCAAGCGGCCGGCGAGCGAGCTCCCAGCGACGACCGCCGCGCCCGGCGGCGATGATCTGCCGTTTGTCTTTTCGGGAACGCTGGTGATCCGCGGCTCGGGACTCGCCATCGCGACCGCGACCGGAGCGCGCAGCGAGATCGGCAGGATCGGGCGCTCGGTCGTCGGGATAGAGTCCGAGCCCCCACGGCTGCAGGAGCAGACGCGGCAGGCTCGTCCTGATCTTTGCGGTGGTCGGGATCATGTTGAGCGCGCTTCTGGTCGTGCTCTACGCCGTGTTGCGCGGCTCGTGGCTCGAAGCGCTCCTGGCCGGCATCGCGCTGGGCATGTCGATGCTGCCCGAGGAATTCCCGCTGGTGCTGACGGTGTTCATGGTGATGGGCGCGTGGCGGCTCTCGCGCTCACGCGTGCTGACGCGGCGCGCAACCGCGATCGAGACCCTGGGTTCGGCGACGGTGCTCTGCACCGACAAGACCGGGACGTTGACCCGCAACCTGATGGCGGTGGCGGAGCTGCGCAGCGCAGCCGAATGCTGGCGACGCGGCGATGCACCGGCGACCATCGCCAGCTCCGCGGCACTCACGGAGCTGCTCGACACGGCGCGCCTCGCCAGTGAGCGCAGTGCGCTCGATCCGATGGAGCGCGCGCTGCACGACCTGGCGCAGGTCGGCGCACGGCGAGAAGTGGCCCGCGGGCGAGCTGCTCCGGGAATATCCGCTGCGGCCCGAGCTGCTCGCCGTCACGCGTGCGTGGGACGGCCCGGAGCGCGGACGCAATATCGTCGCAGCGAAGGGAGCCCCGGAAGCGATCGCCCAGCTCTGCCGCATGAATTCCGAGGATCTGGCCGCGCTGCGCTCGCAGGTGGACGAGCTGGCGCACGAGGGGATGCGTGTGCTCGGCGTGGCGCGCGCGGAACTTGCGGCCACGGCGCTTCCCGGAGTCCAGACCGAAATTCGTTTCGACTATCTCGGTCTCGTGGGTTTCGCCGATCCCGTGCGTGACAACGGTTCCCGAGGCGGTGCGCGAGTGCCGCTCCGCGGGCATCCGCGTCATCATGATCACAGGTGACTATCCCGTGACGGCGCAGGCCATCGCGCGCCAGGCCGGCATCGACGACGGCGAACTGCTCACGGGCCAGGAGCTCGAAGGCCTGAGCGACGCAGCGCTCGCGCGACGCGCCGCCACGGCCACGGTTTTCGCGCGCATCACGCCGGCGCAGAAGCTGCGGATCGTCAGCGCGCTGAAGGCAAACGGCGAAGTCGTCGCCATGACCGGCGATGGCGTGAACGATGCGCCGGCGCTCAAGGCGGCGCACATCGGCATCGCGATGGGCGGGCGCGGCACGGACGTGGCGCGCGAAGCCTCCTCCATCGTGCTGCTCGACGATGATTTCGGCTCGATCGTGCGCGCCGTGCGCCTGGGGCGGCGCATCTACGACAATCTGCGCAAGGCGATGGGCTACATCCTCGCGATCCACGTGCCGATCGCCGGGCATCGCGCTGCTGCCGGTGCTCGTCGGGCTGCCGTTGATCCTGACGCCGATGCTGATCGCCTTCCTCGAGCTCATCATCGACCCGGCCTGCTCGCTCGTGTTCGAAGCCGAACCGGAGGAGGACGACCTGATGCGGCGTCCGCCGCGCAACCCGAACAGCGCGCTGATCTCGCCGGCATTCATGACCTGGAGCCTCCTGCAAGGGGTGCTCGGATTCCTCGCGGCCGGGGCGGTCTTACTGATCGCGAGTCGACGCGGTATGCCGGAAGGGGAAATGCGGGCGCTCGCGTTCGTGGCGCTGGTCGGCGTCAATGTGACGTTCATCATCGTCAATCGCAGTTTCAGCGCGTCAGTGAACGCGGCATTCGGCAAGCGCAACCCCTGGCTGTGGTGGTTGCTCGGTCTTGCAGGCGCCCTGCTCGCAGTGGTTCTGGCCTGGCCGACGCCGCGCGCGTTCTTCCACCTCGGCCCGCTGCACGTGGATGACCTGTCGCTGTGTCTGGTGGTAACGCTCGTGTTGCTGGTGACTCTCGAGTGGCTGAAGGCGATCCAGCGCCGGCGCCTGACGTAGTAGTTGTACGGACGCAGGCCCCGGCCGCTTCGCCTAGCATGCCTTCGCAGAAGCGCGGGAGGAGTCTTCCTCCCGGAGGTTTGTCATATGGCCAAGAACATTGGACAGATCTGCAAGCGGAGTGTCGTCACCATCCGCATGAGCGAGGACCTGACCGCTGCAGCGCGCAGCATGCGTGAGAAACACATCGGCTATCTCGTGGTCGCTGAGCCTCAGGCTGACGGCACGACCAAGCCCGTGGGCGTACTCACGGATCGCGATATCGTCATTGCTGTTGTAGCTAGAGAAGTGGACGCGAAGACGCTGACTGTCGGCGACGTCATGACGCGCAAGCCGACTGTCGTTGCCGAAGACGTGGGAATAGAGACTGCGCTGCAGGACATGCGCCGTATCGGCGTGCGGCGCCTCCCGGTCGTCGGCATGCGTGGGCAACTGGTCGGTGTGCTGTCGCTCGATGACGTGCTCGAGGCGCTGGCAGAGGACCTGGCGAACATCGCGGGCTCGATTCGCAACGAGCAACGCATCGAAGGGATGCTGCGGACGTAGCCCTCATCGGGCGCTACGCCTTGACGGGTGCTCGCATGCTTTAGCGAGTGCTCTGCAGCAGCCGTTGCACTTCATCGTCTTCGAGCTGCTCGAACTGCTCGTACCACTCGCCGATCGCAAACAGAAAGGCGGGGGTCTGCAGAATGACGACCTCATCCGCTTCAGCGCCGAGCAATGCGGCCGCCTCGTCCGACGCCACGGGTGCCGCCACCACTACTGAGGCGGCACCGGCTTTGCGCGCCGCGCGCACGGCGGCGAGCATCGTGGATCCGGTTGCAAGCCCGTCGTCGACCAGGACCACGGTCCGCTTTCCGAGATCGAGCGGCGGCAGGCCTGCCCGGTAGGCACTCTCGCGGCGCTCGAGCTCGGCCCGTTCGCGCTGTACGACGCGCTCGAAGCGCTCATCGCCCGCCGCAGAGCTGAGCCGGGGGTCGCGCACGAGGATACCGCCCGAGGCGATGGCACCCATGGCCAGCTCGGGCTGGCCGGGCATTCCGATCTTGCGGACCACCATGACATCGAGTGGCGCGTGCAGGGCGCGCGCAACTTCACTCGCCACCGGAACTCCGCCGCGCGGGAGCCCAAGCACCACGATCGGCGGTTTCAGCTTGCGCTCGACGACCGCGCGCGCCAGCTCGGCGCCAGCGGTCGCCCGGTCGGCAAATACGCGATCCGTGGGCGCCATGGTCCACCCGTTGGTACGCGCGCATGCACTGATGCGCTTGCGGATCAAACTCACATTTCAGGCTCGACCGGCGATTGCTTCTGAGCCTTCTCCGGTTTCTCGGTCACCGTCGCTTCGGTGAGCAGCAGCACGCTGGCAACAGAAACGGCATTCTCGAGCGCCAGGCGCACGACCTTGGCGGGATCGACGATGCCCGGCCTCGAGCAGGTCCACGTATTCCTTGCGGGCGGCGTCGAACCCCATGTTGCCGGTGCCGTTCAGCATGCGGTCGACGACGACACCGCCGTCCGCCGCGGAATTCTCGGCAATCTGCCGGGTCGGAGCCTCCAGCGCCCGGCGCAGGATCTGTGCCCCGGTGCGCTCGTCGCCGGTGCACTGTTGCTCGACGGCCGCAACCGCGGTGGTGACCCGCAGCAGCGCGAGGCCCCCGCCGGGAACGATGCCCTCGGCGACCGCGGCCTTCGTCGAGCTGATCGCATCATCGAGCGCGTCCTTCTTCGACTTCATCTCGGACTCGGACGGCGCGCCCACGCGGATCACGGCGACGCCGCCGGAGAGCTTCGCCAGCCGCTCTTCGAGCTTCTCGAGATCGTAGTCGCTGGTAGTCCTTTCTATTTCCTTGCGGATCATCTGGATGCGACCCTGGATATCGGCCTTGTTGCCGGCCCCGCCGATGATAGTGGTGTTGTCCTTGTCCGCGACCACGCGCCGGGCACGCCCGAGCTGCGCGAGCTGCACGTCCTCGAGCTTGATTCCCAGCTCCTCCGAGATGAGCTGCCCGCCAGTCAGCGTGGCGATGTCCTGCAGCATCGCTTTGCGCCGGTCGCCGAAGCCGGGTGCCTTCACGCCGACGCTTTTCAGAACGCCGCGGATCTGATTCACGATGAGCGTGGCAAGCGCTTCACCCTCGATCTCCTCGGCGATGAAGAGAATCGGGCGACCGGACTTGGCCACCTGCTCGAGCAGCGGAATCAGATCCTTGAGAATATTCAGCTTGCGGTCGGAGATCAGGACGTACGGGTCCTCGAGTACCGCTTCCATCGCGCCCGTGTCCGTGACGAAATAGGGCGAAAGATAGCCGCGATCGAACTGCATTCCCTCGACGACCTCGAGCGCGGTCTCGGTGGTCTTGGATTCCTCGACCGTGATGACACCATCGCCGCCGACCTTCTCCATGGCATCGGCAACAAGCTCCCCGATCATCGGATCGTTGTGCGCGGAGATCGTCGCCACCTGGGCCTTTTCCTTGCGGCTGCCCACGGGCTTCGCAAGCGCCTTGAGCGCTTTGACGGCGGCTTCGAGGCCGCGATCCAGACCTCGCTTGATGTCGATGGCGCTGGCCCCGGCGGCGACATTGCGCACACCATCTGCGAAAATGGCGTGAGCGAGAATCGTCGCGGTGCTCGTGCCATCGCCGACGGCGTCGCCGGTCTTCTCCGCGGCCTGGCGCAGCATCTGGGCGCCGAGGTTCTCCTCGGGATCCTCGAGCTCCACTTCCTTCGCGATGGTCACGCCGTCGTTGCAGACGATGGGCGCACCCCACTTCTTCTGAATGAGCACGGACTTGGACTTGGGACCCAGCGTAATGCGTACCGCGTCGGCGAGCTGCGCGGTGCCGCGCAGTACCTTCTCTCGCGCAGCCGAGCGGAACAGGACCTGCTTGGCACTCATCTGAGCCGGCGGCACATCACGCGGTGCGTGGTGTTGCAGACTCGCCGGCTGCGAGCGCGCGATCGACGTCGCTCTCGGCAGTCAACCAGTCTTGGAGCTCCTGACCGGGACAGAAGCTGCGGCGCTCGGCCAGGAAGTAAGCCGCCTCGCAGATCATGGCGTGACGGATCTCAGGCTCGATGTACGCAGGGGACGCCGACGCGGCAGCGTTCGAATCGACGCCAGGGTAGTCTTGGACTTTGGCTTCTGGCTTGGCGGCCTGCGGCAGGTCGCGCCGACGTCCGTGACGGGTTGTTAATGTAGCCATCGCACTCTCCATGAACGTGGAGCCAACGGCTTGCGACGTTGGCTGGGTTTGCAGCAGGAATACTGGACCCGGGCGGACTTGGCCCGCCATACGCACTTGCCCCGATCGCGCCCGCAGCGGTGGGTCAGCTCGCGAGTCTTGCCGGGAATGCCACGCCGGAGCGCACCGTGCTCGCCAGACTTGCTGCCATGGTGCTTTCGGCCTCCAGCGATCCGCTGCGGTCGGCCAGATCATCCGGGTTCATTGCGGAAATCGACTCGCGCGTGAGGAGGGTAACGCCGGCGTCGTGCGACTCGCTGCCATCGATCATCGTGCCCGCCGGGATCTGCGTGTCGCTGTCGACGATGACCCGCCGCAAGCGGCAGTTCGCGCCGATACGTGCACCGGGCAGCACGACGCTTTCTTCGACCAGCGTACGCTCGTCGACCTCCACGTTGGTGCCGAGCACGCTGCGCCTGATCACCGCACCGCGGACCTTGGTGCCTGCCGCGAGCATCGAGTTGGCGACCAGCCCGCCGCGCCCGTTATCGCAGACGAATCTTGCCGGCGCGAGCTGCAGGGACTGAGTCCAGATGGGCCATTGCGGATCGTACAGGTCGACCCCGGGCTCATCCGTCAGCAGCTCCATATGGGCTTGCCAGTACGCTTCCAGCGTGCCGACATCGCGCCAGTAGCGCGGCTTGCCCGAGGCATCGACGAAGCGGAAGGCAGCGACCTGATCCTCGCTCACAGCCGCAGGCAGGATGTCGCGGCCGAAATCACGCGTCGATCCGGGCGTACGAGCATCCCGTTCGAGCCGCGTGACGAGGTACTCCGTGTTGAACACGTAGATCCCCATTGAAGCGAGCACGTAGCCGTCGGGCACGTCGAGCGTCGCTGGCGCGGGTTTCTCCGTGAAGGTGCGAACCCTCTGCTGCGCGTCGACGTCGAGTACGCCGAACCCGCTTGCCTGCTCGACGGGCACCGGGAGACACGCGATCGTGACATCCGCGCCGCTCGCGGCATGCTGCTCGAGCATCCGCCGGTAATCCATCTTGTAGATATGATCGCCGGCAAGCACCAGCGAGTACCTCGTACCCTGCGCGAGGATCAGGTCGAGATTCTGGTAGACGGCATCCGCGGTGCCCGCGTACCACTTCGAATGCAGCCGCTGCTGGGCCGGCCACACATCGACGAACTCACCGAGGTGGCGTGGCAGAAAGTTCCAGCTGCTCGTGATGTGATCGATCAGCGATTGCGCCTTGTACTGGGTGAGCACACCGATGCGCCGCACCTGCGAGTTGACGCAGTTCGACAGCGTGAAATCGATGTTGCGGAAGTGTCCAGCGAAGGGGAGGGCCGGCTTGCATTGCGAACGCGTGAGCTCGCCCAGCCGGGTGCCGTTACCACCGGCGAGAACCATCGCTAGTGTTTGGCGCGCAAGCGCTGACTGACGCGACATGCCTAGTCTTCCGTAGCTGACATTTATAAGGATCCGGTCGCGGCTCCTGCGCCGCAATACGTACAATCACGAATCTGCTCGATCGTGACGCAAGCTACGCTCCTTGCATTGCGAAATCATGGCAGTCCACAACCAAGACGTCGCCGAGGCCTTCGATGAGATGGCGGACCTGCTCGCCATCCAGGGGGAGAATCCGTTTCGAATCCGCGCCTACCAGCGTGCGGCGCAGGTCGTGCGCACCCTGCCCCAGGAAGTCTCCAAGTTGGGGAGCGTGCAGGAGCTCGATGCGCTGCCCGGGATCGGTGCGGACCTCGCCGCCAAGATTTCAGAGCTGTGCCGGACCGGGCGCCTGCGGGCGCTCGAAAAGTTACGGCACCAGGTGCCGCCAGGGCTGCGCGAGCTCCTCAGCCTTCCGGGACTCGGTCCGGTACGTGTCCGGGCGCTCAAGGCGCAACTAGGGATACGCGGCATCGACGATCTCACGCGTGCGTTGTCGAGCGGACGCCTGGCCCAGGTCAAAGGGTTCGGGCGCGGCACCGAATCACGCCTGCGCACTGCACTCGGGGACAAGGCGGCCCGCGGGGCCCAGCGCATGCCTTGGCCGGTAGCTGCCGAGTACGCCGAACCCCTGAGGAAGTACCTGCAGTCCATTGCAGGCGTGACGCGCGCCGAGATTGCCGGCAGTTACCGCCGCGGTCGCGACACCGTCGGCGACCTCGACCTGCTGGTCTGCAGCAAGCGCGGGGCTGATCCCATCAAGGCGCTCGGACGCTACGAGGATCTGCGCGAGCTCTCCGCGGCAGGCACCACGAAGGGCTCCGGCGTGCTGCGCAACGGCCTGCAGGTGGACATTCGGGTGGTCCCGGCGGAGAGCTTCGGCACGGCGCTGCACTATTTCACGGGTAGCCGCGATCACAACATCCGGTTGCGCCGCCGCGCGCAGGAGCGCGACTACAAGCTGAATGAATATGGCCTGTTCCGCGGCAAGAAACGCGTGGCGGGGGCGACGGAGGAGGAGCTGTTCGCGGCTCTCGATCTGCCGTGGATTGCTCCCGAGCTGCGCGAGGACCGCGGCGAGATCGAGGCAGCCGAGCGCCGGGCGCTGCCCGTACTCATCGAATCGGGCGACCTCAAGGGTGATCTGCACGTTCACACCGACGCCTCCGATGGACGTGAGCCGCTCGAGAAAATCACGGCAGCCGCGCGCGCCCGGCATCTGCGCTACGTAGCGATCACGGATCACTCGAAGTATCTCGGCGTCGTGCGCGGTCTCGACGCGGAGCGACTGGCACGGCAGATCGATGCGATCGATGCGCTCAACGAACGGCTCAATGATCTCGTCGTGCTCAAGGGCGCAGAAGTGGACATCCTCGAGGACGGCGCTCTGGCTTTGCCGGATTCGATCCTCCGGCGCCTCGATGTAGTGGTGATTTCCATTCACAGCCAGTTCGGATTGTCCGAGGCCAAACAGACCGCGCGCGTGCTGCGCGCATTCGAGCGGCCCTGCGTCTCAATCCTCGCACATCCCACCGCACGCCTTCTCGGTGAGCGGCCGCCGGTGGCACTGAACCTCGAACGCGTACTTCGGGCTGCGCGCGAGCGACCCTGTTACCTCGAGATCAACGGCCAACCCCAGCGGCTCGATCTCGACGACGTGAATGTCAAGGCGGCGCGCGAGCAGGGAGTACTGCTCAGCATTGCGAGCGATGCGCACTCGGGTGCGGAGCTCGCTTACGTCGAGCACGGAATACGGCAGGCACGTCGTGGCTGGGTGACGAAGGGCGAGGTGCTGAACACGCGCCCGTTGAACGAGCTGCGCACGCTGCTGCGCAAAACGATGCTGTGAGACGACGGCGCCACGTTGCCGGCGCGACGGCTGTCTAGCCGCGGGTGCGGAGCTTCTCCTGTACGTAGTCGCAAGCCTTCTTCAGGCTGGCGAGCCGCACGTACTCCTTTTCCGCCACGTCGATGCCGAATTCGCTGCTGATCGCGGTCGCGAAGTGCAGGGTGTCCATCGAGTCGAAATCGAACTGATCGCGCAGGTCGCGATCGGGCGCAACCGCAGCGGGGTCGATGTCCGGCGCGACGCCGGTGAGGAGCGCCATTACGCGCGCGGCGATCTGGCTGGGGTCCTGGGCTGCGGTTGCCATCCTTCGGTGCCTCTCGTGTCAGAGCTTTTCGGGCTGGGTGAGGAGATCCGCGATGCGGTGCAGGAAGCGCGAACCCGCACGCCCGTCGGTGACCCGGTGATCCGCCGCGAGCGTCAGCGTCAGTAGCGGGCGGACCGCGAGCTTGCCATCACTCACCCAGGGTCGCTCGGCCACCGCTCCCGCGCCGATGATGGCCACCTGCGGCGGATTGATGATCGGGTACAGCGCGTCGACCGCCTCTGCACCGAGACTCGTGAGCGTGATCGTGGCCGAAGTCACCTCGCCCGAGCGCATGTGGCCGGTGCGCACGCGGGTCACCAGATCGCTGAACTCGCGCATCAGCGTCTTCAGGTCCTTGTGATCGGCGTCGAGCAGCGCGGGAGCGACCAGGCCACCGCCGCGCAACGCGATGGCGGTGCCGACGTTCACGGCGGTCGAGCGCTCGAACTTTCCGTCACGAAAGTAGCCGTTGAAGCCCTCGATCTGCGCGGCCGCGAGCGCCACCGCTTTCACGATCAGCACGGCGTCGAGCAGCCGCTCCGCGACCGGCACGTTCGCGTTGAACCGGGCGAGCCAGTCACGGGCAGCGCCGAAGTCGATCGGATGTGCGAGATAGTAGTGCGGAATCTCGCGCTTCGACCGGGCCATTGCGGCGCCGATCGCAGCGCGCATGTCGACCCGGGGCGCGGGGCCGGCGGCAGCCTTGGCGAGCGGCTCGATGTCCTCGAGACGCACGAGGCCACCCGGACCGCTGCCTTTGACCTTGGCGAGATCAATACCAAGCTCGCTGGCCCGGTGGCGTGCAGCGGGCGAGACGCGCAGCCGTGAAGCAGGTGCCGGCGCAGCGGCTGCGCCCGGGGCCGGCGCTCTTGCAACAGGGGCCGCGACCGGAGCCGCGGCCGATGGCGGTTCAGCCCGCGCTCGCGCCGTCGCATCTGCAGCGGGCGTTGGAGGGGCTGCGGGCGATTCGCTCGCGATGCGCGCCAGCACGGCCCCGACCGCGACCGTCGCGCCCGGAACTGCGAGCAGCTCCTCCACGACTCCGGTATCGAAGGACTCGATATCGATGAGCCCCTTGGTCGTTTCGACGACGGCCAGAGCCTCGCCGCGGTGAATGCGCTCACCCGGTTTCTTCAGCCACTGCGTGAGGGTGCCGCTTTCCATGTCGGCCCCGAGCGCGGGCATGCGAAAGTCGATGCGATTCACGCGATGAGTCCCCGCGCGGCGACGACGATACGCTCGGGACTCGGGAGAGCGGCATCCTCGAGGTGGCGCGGATAAGGCAAGGGAACCTCCGCCGTGCACACACGCGCGACAGGCGCATCGAGGTCGTAGAAAACCTGCTCGACGATGCGCGTGCAGACCTCTGCGGCCAGACCCCCGCTGCGCCAGCCTTCATCGACGATCAAGGCGCGGTGCGTGCGCCGCACGGAGCTCATTACCGTCTCATCATCGAGCGGCCGCAGCGTGCGCAAGTCGAGCACCTCGGCCTCGATGCCGGCGCCCGCAAGTTCTCCCGCGGCGGCCAGACACTTGTGGAGGCTTCCGCCGTAAGTGATGAGCGTGATATCGCGCCCAGGCCGGCGCACCGCCGCGCGCTCGATCTCCACGCGCTCCAGCCCCGGCGTGAGCTCGCCTTCGGTGTTGTACAGGGCGATGCTCTCGAAGATCAGAACCGGATCCGGAGAGGCGAGGGCGCTCGCGAGCATGCCACGCGCATCATCGATGGTGGCCGGCGTCAGAATCCTTAGACCCGGGATATGCGCGTACCAGCCCTCGAGACTGTGAGAATGCTGCGCGGCCAGTTGCCGTCCCGCCCCGGTCGCCATGCGAATCACGAGCGGCACGCCGAACTGGCCGCCCGACATGTGGCAAAGCGTCGCGGCATTGTTGAGGATCTGGTCGAGGGCGAGCAGGCTGAAATTCACGGTCATGATCTCGACGATCGGCCGCATCCCGCCGAGCGCTGCACCGATCCCTGCGCCCACGAACGCGGATTCGGAGAGCGGCGTGTCGCGGATGCGCTCCGGACCGAATTCCTGCAGCAGTCCCTTGGTGACGGCGAAGCAGCCGCCGTACTGACCGACGTCCTCGCCCATGAGAAAGACGCGCGGATCGGCCTGCAGGGCCGCGCGGATCGCCTGTCGCGCGGCCTCGCGATACGTGATGCGGGCGGCCGTGGCGCTCATTGCACAGGCTCTGCGTACACGTGGCGCTCGAGGTCAGCGACCGGCTCCCAATCCGAGCGCTCGGCGAAGGCCACGGCCGCCTCCACCTCCTCTTGCGCCTCGTGCTCGAGGCGCTGGAAGTCCTCTTCGGTCATGAGACCGGCAGCCTTGAGCCGTTTCGTGAGCGTGATGATCGGGCCCTTCTCCTGCCACGTCTGTACTTCCGCCCGGTCGCGGTAAAGTTGCGCGTCGAACATCGAATGGGCACGGAATCGATAGGTGCGCAGCTCCAGGAGCAGCGGGCCTTCGCCGCCGCGAATGCGTGCGACCGCATCGCGGGCCGCGCTTTCCACGGCGAACACGTCCATTCCGTCGACCGGCAGACTCGGGACGCGATAACCGCGCGCCTTCAGGTGAATCTCGGTCTCGGCTTCGGAGCGCGCGAGCGCTGTGCCCATCGCATACAGGTTGTTCTCGCACAGGAACAGCACCGGCAGGCGCCAGAGTGCGGCGAGATTCATCGACTCGTGAAATTCTCCCTCCGCGACTGCACCCTCGCCGAAGAAGCACGCAGCGATGCCGCTGCGCTGCTGCAGCTTCTCGGCGAGCGCGAGGCCGACCGCGAGCGGCAGGCCGCCGCCCACGATTGCATTGCCGCCGTAGAAGCGCGTCGCGGCATCGAAGATGTGCATCGAGCCGCCACGCCCGCCGCTCGAGCCCGTGCGCTTGCCGTAGAGCTCCGCCATGATCGCGCCCATGGTGAGGCCGCGCGCGATCGCATGACCATGCTCGCGGTACGTGGATACGATGGCATCCTGCGGCTCGAGAGCCTGCATCACGCCGACAGCGACCGCCTCCTCACCGTTGTACAGGTGCATGAAGCCGCGAATCTTCTGTTCACCGTAGAGCGACACGCAGCGGTCCTCGAAGCAGCGGATGCGCAGCATCTCGCGCAGGAGGTGCAGGCCGTGCTCGCGCATGGTCGGGCCGGGAAGCGTGCTCACGCCGGGCTCTCCAGCGTCGACAGATCTCCCTCGGGCAACCCGAGCTCGCGCGCACGCAGGAGCCGGCGCATGAGCTTGCCGCTGCGCGTGCGGGGGAGGCTCTCGGTGAAGGCGATCTCGCGCGGCGCGATTGCCGCGCCCAGCAGTCGGCGCGCGTGCGCCATGAGCGAGCGGCGCAGCTCTTCGTCCGCCTTGAATCCTGTTTTCAACTCGACGAACGCCTTGACCGACTGCCCCGCGATCGGATCGGGCAACCCGATCACGGCCACCTGTGCCACTGCGGCGTGAGTCATCAGGGTGCTCTCTACTTCGAAGGGGCTGATCAGGTGGCCCGCGGCCTTGATCACATCGTCCGAGCGGCCGATGAACCAGAAGTAGCCGTCGCGATCGCGCCGGGCGAGATCGCCGGCGAGGTACCAGCCGCCGACGAAGCTGGCGCGATAACGCTCCTCGTCACCGAGATAGCCCCGGAACATGGACGGCCAGCCGGGGCGCAGTGCGATCTCGCCGACTTCGTCCGGCGCATCGATCACATCGACTCCGCCGTCGGCGCGACGATGCACGATCCGCACGTCCACTCCAGGAAACGCCAGTCCCATTGACCCCGGGCGCACTTCGCAGGCGGCGAAGTTCGCCAGCATGATCGCGCCGGTTTCGGTCTGCCACCACGTGTCGTGGAACGGCAGGCCGAAGGCTTCCATGCCCCACACCACCGCTTCGGCATTGAGCGGCTCGCCCACGCTCGCCATGAAGCGCAGCTCGGGGTAGGCACGTTCGCGCGCGAGCGAGGTGCCCGCTTTCATCAGCATGCGGATCGCGGTGGGCGCGGTGTACCAGACACTAATGCGTTCACGCGCCAGCATCTCGTACCAGCGTTGCGGATCGAATTCCTCGCGGTCGACGATCATCGTGCTGCCGCGAGTCAGCGGGCCGATCAGGCCATAGGAGATCCCGGTGACCCAACCGGGGTCGGCGGTGCACCAGTAGATGTCCTCGGGATGCAGGTCGAGCGCAAGCTTGGTGGTCGCGTGATGCACGACGACGGCGCCGTGAACGTGCAGCACGCCCTTGGGCTTGCCGGTGGTGCCGCTGGTGAAGTGCAGCAGCGCGACATCATCGGCGCGGGTCGCGGCGCAGACGAATTCATCGCTCGATAACGCCATGAGCTGTGCCAGCTCCAGCGTATCGGACGGCAGCGGAGAATTCGCATCCTCACGCACCACGAGCACCCAGCGCAGGTCCGGCAACAGCTCGCGGATCGGCGCCACCTTGCGCCGATAGAAGGCCTCGCTCGTGACCAGCAGCCGCGTACGCCCGATCTGCAAGCGCGTCTTCAGCGGCTCAGGCCCGAAGGCGGAGAACAGCGGACAGTAGATCGCGCCGACCTTCAGCGCGCCAAGCGCCGTGAGATACAACTCCGGCACGCGACCGAGCAGGGTCGCGACGCAGTCTCCCTGGCGCACACCCAGGGCCAGAAGCACGTTGGCAAGGCGGTTGCTGTGGGCACGCAGATCGCGGTACGTCATGTCGGTACGCACCCAGTTCCGATCGATGAAGCGCGCCGCCAGGTGTTCTCCCCGACCGCCTTGCACGTGACGGTCGACGGCCTCGTGCGCGATGTTCATGCGCGAATCGAACGGTGCGGACAGGTCGCGGCGCGCCTCGTCCCAGTTGAACGAGCGCCGCGTAGCCTCGTAATTCTCGAGGTACGGGCTCAGCCCCTCGCGCCCCAGCGGTTTTCGTATGGGCGCAAACAAAGGCAGGATATTGGCCTGCTCCGACATTGGGGGACTCTAGGACGGCCGAATCACTACCCGGAATACGCAGTATCCGCAGCCGCCCGGGTAGGTAGTTGCCGCTATGAATCCCGCGCTGCAGCCACGGTAACCTCCAGCAGTTGCAGATCCCGCGCTCACGCAGGGCGTATAGCGAGATGAACAAGCCTCGAGGCGTCCTGGCGCCAGCTGCCGCGGAGAAGGTCGTGTTCCTCCGCGATCCGCGGCATTACTCGGACCGCCCGGAACGGGTCGAGGTGATCGAGACTCACTTCGCCTGGGTGTTTCTGACCCGGCGCTATGCCTACAAGATGAAGAAGCCGATGCAACAGGCGCGGATGGACTACCGCACGCTCGCGCGCCGCCAGCGTGGCTGTCGCAACGAGATCAGGCTCAATCGCCGCCTGGCGCCGTCCATCTATCTTGTCGTCGTACCGCTCTCCCGGACACGTGAGGGTGAGTTGAGGATCGGTCGGGGGCAAGAGGTGGTGGACTCGCTGGTCAAGATGCGCCGGCTCCTCGCGGCGCGCATGCTCGATCGGGCGATCGAGGAGGGTGCGGTACGTGCCGTAGATCTCGAGGCTGTCACGGCTGTGCTGGCAGCGTTCTTCAGGAAAGCCCGCCGCTGGCCGATGACCGGGCGGGCATATCAGGACCGGCTCCGGACGCGCATCCTGCAGAACGCCAATGAGTTGCGCGCGAGGGATCTGCGATTGAATCGCCGCCGCGTCGATGCTGTGATCCGCGTACAGCTCGAGTTTCTCGTGCGCGCGGCAGATGCGTTGGCGACGCGCGGCGGCAGGCTCGTCGAGGGGCACGGCGATCTGCGGCCTGAACACGTTTGGCTGGGCCGGCCGCCCTGCGTGATCGATTGCCTGGAGTTCGATCCTGATCTGCGACGCCTCGATCCCGCGGAGGAGATGGCATTTCTGGCGCTCGAGTGCACGAGGCTCGGGGCACCGGACGTCGCCGAGAGTCTCCTGCGGGGCTATCGCAAGGCCATGCGCGACCTCGTGCCTGAAGCGCTGATCCACTTTTATATGAGCCGGTTGGCCTCTACGCGGGCGCAGATCGCCGCCTGGCACGTGCGCGATCCGCAGTTCCCGCGCCGGCGCCCCTGGATCGCCCGCGCGAATATCTACCTGGCCGATGCTTTGCGTTACGGACGCCTGGCGCTGGACGAGCTCGAGGAGGGGCGTGCCTCGTCAGTCGTCCGGGCCGAGCGGCCACCGCTGCAACAACGGAGCGATGGGCTTGCCCGCCAACATGCGCCGCAGCGCCTGACCGAAGAGGGGCGCGACCGAAAGCGTGATGAGCTTGCCTGCTGCAGCGAGTGAGGGGGATTGCGCTTGGTTTGCGCTGCCGACGCTGTCCGTGACGACGATGGTCGAGATCGCCTCGGCAGTGCGCAGCGCCTCGACGCCCGCTGGGAGAGGAGTGTGGGTCACGGCCACGTGTACAGCAGCGGCGCCGGCTTCCCGGCACGCAGTCGCGGCGCGAATCAAAGTGCCACCGGTCGCGCACAGATCATCGAGCACGATCACGGTCGGCGCGCTGCTCGTCATGCCGACCAGCGTGCCGCCGGAGACCACGTCGTCGGCGCGGCGCTTTTCGAGGAACGCGAGCTCCACCTCACGGCCAAGCCGCGCTGCGAGCAGCTCGCGGAAGATCTGTACGCGCTTGATTCCGCCGACGTCCGGGGAGGCGACGACGAGGTTGGCCTTCCCCAGGCGGGTGGCGAAGTGATCGGCGAACATCGGCAGGGCGCTCAGGTGATCCACCGGCACGCGGAACGAGTTGTCGAGTGCCGCCGGATTGTGGACATCGAGGGCGATGAGGCGATCGGCTCCCGCGCACTCCAGGAGCTCGGCAACGTAGCGCGAATTGACCGGATCGCGGATCTGCGTGCGCCGATCCTTACGGGCGAACGCCAGGTAGGGCACTACCGCGATGCGCCGCTCCGCGCCCGCATCCCGCAGCCCGCTCAGCAGGAACAGCAACCGCACGAATCGCTCGGGCACCGGCGCATCATCGCTGCCCGCGAGCGACTGGAAGACGAACGCGGTTCGGCCGCGCACGGATTCGAGAGGCCGCAGCTTGAACTCGCCGCCATCGAAGCGCCGCTCCTCGAGCGGCGCGAGTGCAAGGCCGGCCTCACGGCACACGCGTGCGCCAAGTCCGCGGCTCTCGCTCAACGCAAAGAAGCAGGGCATCGGTTCGCTGCTCATGGCTCAATCTCGCATGCCGGACCGCATGCAGGCAATCGGGTGCCGTTGCGAACGGGAATCGCGGCGGCCGATTCCTCACCAGGGAGTCGATCATGAATGCGCGCTCCTTGCTTCTCACCTCGGGTGATGCACTGATCGTCGTCGACGTGCAGAACGACTTCCTGCCGGGCGGCGCGCTCGCCGTGCCCGCAGGCGATGCCGTCGTGCCCGTGCTCAACAGGTACATCACCCGGTTCGAGCAGCAGAGACTGCCGATCCTGGCAACCCGGGACTGGCACCCGCCCGCGCACTGCTCATTCCGCGAGCAGGGCGGACCCTGGCCGCCGCACTGTGTCGCCGGAACGCCGGGAGCCGATTTCGCTCGCGGCCTGGCGCTGCCCGCGCGCGCGCAGCTCATTTCCAAGGCGACCCGTCCCGAGAGCGACGCCTACTCTGGCTTTCAGGGAACGGATCTCGCCGCCCGCCTGCGTGAGCTCAGCTGCCGGCGTGTGTTCATCGGCGGCCTCGCGACGGATTACTGCGTGCGGGCGACGGCGCTCGATGCGCTCGCCGAGGGCTTCGAAGTCGTGGTGCTGCAGGATGCGATTCGCGCGGTCGACGTCCAGCCGGGCGACGGCCAGCGTGCACTCGACGAGGTGGCAGGCGGCGGTGCGCGGATCGCCCGCGAAGCGCAGGTGCTCGCGTGACCAGCGCGCATCCCGCCCTGCTCACCGATCTGTACCAGCTCACGATGGCCCATGCCTATTTCGAGCTGGACATGCACGAGACGGCGGTCTTCGAGCTCTTCGTGCGCAGGCTGCCACGGCAGCGTCATTTTCTGATCGCCGCCGGTCTCGAGCAGACCGTCGAGTATCTCGAACAGCTGCGGTTCGAGGCCGGGGAGCTCGAGTTCCTGGCGAGCCTGCGGACCTTCTCGCCGGCGTTCCTGGATCACCTTGAAGGTATCCGGTTCACCGGATCGGTGCATGCCATGTCCGAGGGCACAGCATTCTTCGCAGACGAGCCGCTCCTGCGCGTGACGGCGCCGATTCTGCAGGCCCAGCTCGTGGAGAGCCGCATCCTCAACATCATCCATTTCCAGACGCTGATCGCGAGCAAGGCGGCGCGCTGTGTGCTGGCGGCGCAGCGGCGGCGGCTGGTCGACTTCGGCATGCGCCGCGCGCACGAAGCGGATGCCGCCATCTACGCGGCGCGCGCCGCATACCTCGCCGGCTTCGATGCGACCGCGACCGTGGAGGCGGGCCGGCGCTTCGGGATCCAGCTCTCCGGCACGATGGCGCACTCCTTCATCGAGGCTCACGACAGCGAGGAGGATGCGTTCCGTGGCTTCGTGCAGGCGCGGCCCGGCGCCGCGACGCTCCTGATCGATACCTACGACACCGAACGTGCGGCGCATATTGTCGTCGCCCTGGCACACGAGCTGCGAGCGCGCGGCGATGCACACTTCATCCAGGCGGTGCGCATCGACAGCGGCGACCTCGCGCGCCAGACCCGAGCGGTGCGGTCGATCCTCGATCGCGGGGGATGCCAGGACGTCCAGATCGTCCTCAGCGGGAACCTGGACGAATATCGGGTCGACGAGCTCGTCCGCGCAGGCGTGCCGGTCGACGCGTTCGGTGTCGGCACGCATCTCGATGTCTCGGCCGACGCGCCGGCACTGGACATGGCCTACAAGCTCGAGGCCTATGCCGGCCGGGCGAGGCGCAAGCGCTCACCCGGAAAGGCGACCTGGCCGGGTGCCAAGCAGGTGTTTCGCGAGCACGATGCGCAGGGTCAGCTGATTCGCGATCGGGTCGTGCTCGAGGGCGAGAAGGCGCCCGGAGAGGCCTTGCTCACGCAGGTCATGAGCGAGGGCCGTCGGGTCGCGGAGCTGCCGCCGCTCGCAACGATTCGCGAGCGCTGCCGGCGCGAGTTGCAGCGACTGCCATCGCCATTGCGCGAGCTTTCGGAGGGGGAGAGCGCAGTTCCGGTAGACATCTCACCGGGCCTGCAGGCGCTGGCTGCAAGACTCGATCGCGAGATCAGCGCAGGTACGACTCCGTTGCATAGCGGCGCATCATCCGGTGGCTATTGAAGTAGGCCGCGTTCCGGCCGATTGCGCCTTTCATGACATTGAGCCAACCGCGCGGGTCGTCGCTGTACCCGTAGTAAAGCGGCAGCACCACGCGCTCGAGCTTGTCGTAAAAGCTCGCCGCATCCTGGTTGCCCTCGATCGCCCAGCCCGTGACACCTTCGAGGCAGCCCTCGAACCACCAGCCGTCGAGCACCGACAGGCTGGGAACGCCGTTGAACGCTGCCTTCATGCCGCTGGTGCCGGAGGCTTCGAGCGGCGGCAGGGGTGTGTTGACCCAGATGTCCGCACCGGCGACCAGAACTTGCGCGAGGCCAAGGTCGTAGTCCGGGAGGAACACGACCGGAATCTTGTCGGCGAGCGCGCGCGCGTATGCGTGCAGCGATGTGATCAGCCGTTTGCCGTCCTCATCGTGCGGATGGGCCTTGCCGGCGAGCACGATCTGGAATGAGCGGTTGCGCGCGATCGCCTTCAGGCGCTCCAGATCGGTGAACATCAGCTCGGGACGCTTGTAGGCCGTCATGCGGCGCGCGAAACCGAGGATGGGGATCTTCGGATGCAGCGTAACGCCGCTGAGCTCACGCACCTTGTCGATGAGCGCCTGCTTGGCGTGCGCGTGCGCGTCGGCGATGGCCGCATCGGGAATGCGGTCCACCCGGCTCAGGAGCTCCGGCTCGTGACACCAGCCTGGCACGTACTGGTCGTAGAGCCGGCGAAAGCTCTCGGCCGTCCACATGAAGGGGTGTACGCCGTTCGTAATGGCCCGCACCTGATATCCGGGAAACATCTTTGCGGACACTTCCGCATGGCTCTTGGCGACGCCATTCACGAAATCGCTGAGGCTGAGCGCGAGCTGCGTCATGTTGAGCCGTTCATCGCCCGCCAGATGCTTGAGAGTCGTCATGTCCACGAGCTCCGAGTCGCTCGGGGAGCTGTCCGACAGCAGGCGCTGCACCAGGTCGTAGGAGAACCGGTCATGGCCCGCGTCGATTGGCGTATGCGTCGTGAAACGGCACAGCTCGCGCACGCGCGGCAGGTTATAGGACGACTCACCCGGGCGCAGGTCCTCGGCCGAGTAGGCGTAGCGGCGCAACAGTTCGAGGCCGAGGAGTGCGGAATGGCCCTCGTTCATGTGGTAGGCACTGATCGTGAAGCCGAGCGCCAGCAGCAAACGCGCGCCGCCGATGCCGAGCACCATTTCCTGTTTGAACCGGTACGCATCGTCGCCGCCGTAGAGGTAATGGGTGATCTCGCGGTCGTCCGGGTGGTTCTCGTCGAGATACGTGTCGAGCAGGATGATCGGCGCACGTCCACCGAGATGGCTCTCGTGAACGTAGAGCCAGGCGCCGACCCAAACGGCGCGACCTTCGATGCGGATCGCGACCTTCGCGCCGAGAGGCTGTGCCCATCGCGCTGGATCCCAGAGCGCCGGGTGCTCGACCTGCCGTCCCTGCTGGTCGATCTCCTGGCGAAAGTAACCGGCGCGACTCACCAGGCTCACGCCGACCAACGGCAGCGACAGGTCGGCACTCGCCCGCAGCGTGTCGCCGGCAAGGATGCCGAGTCCGCCCGCGTAGGTCGGAACCTCCTCACGCAGCGCAATCTCCATCGAGAAATACGCAACGCGCGGCTCGCGGGTGAATTCGCGAAGCATGATTACGGCCTCTCATCCCCAGGCGGCCGAAGAGGTAACCCTTCGCGGCCGCGCGGCGGGTGACTCTCGGCCGCCAGGGTAGGTCGCAGCCATAGGGGAATGCGCGTATGGCTGAATTGCGCTGGCGTGAAATACTGGCAGTAGCTCACGGTGGATTCCGGCTGGTAGGAGAGAACGTGAAGGTACATACACGGCACGTCCTGATCGCGATTGCCGTCGTGTTCGTGCTGGTCCTCATCGCCGCGATCACAGCACACGTGCACTAAGGATCGATGTTAGCCCGTATCCGTATTGCCCGCAGCCAACTCGTTGAATCATCTTAGAGCGTCGTACGCTCTGTTGTGACAGTCTTAGCTGAGGAGTCGGAGCTAAGACCATGACCATCAATCGACAGACCAAGCTGGCACCCGCAGGTGCCAAGCGCGTGGAGCGATTGCCGGCCTCGTTCATGCCTCTCCGGATTGGCCCTCTGGAGCCGTCGGATCCTTGTTTCGGCTGCGTGGACTGGTTCATGTACGCTCGCAAGGGATCGCAGCCCGAGCGGACGCCTCAGGCGGGCGAGCGGACAAGAGGGGACCTGCACCGAAGCTGAGAACTCCCGCGCGTGTTCAAGCTTGGGAGTTGGCGAGGGCCGAGGGGCAGATGAGCGCACGCTGGGAGCACTTCGCGCACGGCGCCGACATCGGGGTCCGCGGCTTCGGTGCCACGGAGACCGAGGCGTTTGAACAGGCCGCGCTCGCGATGACCGGCGTGATCACGGATGTCGACATGGTTGAAGCGCGCGAGGCGGTCGCGATCGAATGCCAGGCGCCTGACCACGAGCTGCTCCTCGCCGAGTGGCTGAACAGCCTGATTTACGAGATGTCGTCCCGGAAGATGATCTTTCGCCGTTTTGCCGTGCAGCTGGACGGTACGCACTTGCGCGCTCACGCGTGGGGTGAGCGCGTGGATCCCTCGCGCCATCTTCCGGCGGTCGAGATCAAGGGCGCCACGTATACAGCGCTGCGCGTCGCGTGCAGCGCAGGGGAGTGGGTTGCGCAGACGGTCGTGGACGTCTGAAGCATGGACCTGACGCTTTTCACGCGACGTTCCGACTACGAATGGGAGATCCCGGCCCAGGGTGCCATGCGCGTCCCGGGGCTGATCTACGCAGACGAAGCGCTGATTCGCGCGATGGACGAGAAGGTCTACGAGCAGGCCGTCAACGTCGCCAAGCTTCCGGGCATCGTCAAGGCTTCATACGCCATGCCCGATGCGCACTGGGGATACGGCTTTCCGATCGGGGGAGTGGCTGCATTCGACCCGGAAGCCGGCGGTGTCGTCTCGGCGGGCGGCGTCGGATTCGATGTGTCCTGCGGCGTGCGCTGCCTGCACACAGGGTTGGTGCGTGCCGACATCATGGCCGTCCAGCGGGCGCTGGCGGAGGCACTGTATTACCGCATACCCGCCGGAGTCGGCAGCACGGGACTCATTCACCTGGGTGCCGAGGAGATGGACGCGATGCTGACCGGCGGCGCGAAGTGGGCGGTCGAGCGCGGCTGGGGTCTCGCGCAGGACCTGGAGCGCATCGAGGAGCGCGGCCAGATGCTGGGAGCGAAACCAGGAAATGTCTCGCAGCAGGCCAAGAAGCGGCAGCGCGATGAGATGGGCACGCTCGGCAGCGGCAACCATTACCTCGAGGTCCAGGAAGTCACGGCCATCTTCGACGCCCCCGCCGCGCGCATCTTCGGCCTGAAGCAGGGCGACATCGTGGTGATGATCCACTGCGGCTCGCGCGGTCTCGGCCATCAGATCGGCACCGAATTTCTCAAGCGCATGGTCATCGCGGCGAGCTCTTATGGCCTCACGCTACCGGACCGCGAGCTGGCTTGCGCGCCGATCCTTTCCGACCTGGGCCAGGAATATCTCGGCGCCATGCGCGCCGCGATCAACTGCGCGCTGGCGAACCGCCAGATCCTCACCCATCTCGTGCGTCAGGTGTTCGCGCCGCTTCTGCCGCAGGCGCAGCTGCCGCTCCTGTACGACGTCTCGCACAACACCTGCAAGGTCGAGGAACACCGGGCGGACGGCGGGATCCGGAGACTCTACGTGCATCGCAAAGGCGCGACGCGTGCCTTCGGGCCGGGGCACCCCGATATTCCGGAATCGCTGCGCGAGGCGGGTCAGCCGGTGTTGATCGGCGGTTCAATGGGCACGGGGTCCTACGTGCTGGCGGGTACCGAACGGTCCGAGTCGCTGGCCTTCAGCTCCGCCTGCCATGGCGCGGGGCGTGCCATGAGCCGCCACCAGGCGCTGCGCACATGGAAGGGTCGCCAGGTGGTCGATGAACTGGCCGCACGCGGCATCCTGATTCGAAGCCCGTCGATGCGGGGAATCGCAGAAGAGGCACCGGACGCCTACAAGGACGTCACGGCGGTGGTGGACGCGGCGGATGCCGCGGGACTTGCGCGCAAGGTGGCGCGGCTCGAGCCTCTCGTGTGCATCAAGGGCTGAGCTCAGGTGCCTTCCTTTCGGGGCTGTTGCCAGAGCCCCTGGGCCAGGCCGACCAGCTCCCGGGCGACCTGTGCAATGAGATCGTCGGTTGACACTAGGCCCGCGAGCATTCCGCCTGAGGTAACCACTGGCGCGCGCCGCACGCCCCGCGCCTGCATGCGCCGGATCGCGTCCTCGACGGAATCCTCCTCGTTGAGCACGAGCGGATTGCCCGTCATGAACTCCTCGACGGGCAGTGAAGTCAGGTCGGCGCCGCGTGCGAGCTGCGCACGCACGATGTCCCGATCCGTGATGATGCCGACCGCAACCGGGCGGTCGAGCGGCGCCTTGGTAATGACAACGGCCCCGACATGACGGTCGTGCATCAGCTTCGCGATCTCCGAGAGCGTAGTCCCGACCGGTCTGCTCACGAGGGAGCGGCTGGAAATCTGGCCTACATTCATGCGCAATCCTCCACTCGAGCAGGGATCTCGCCACGGCGCGCGAGGCGGGGCAATGCGTATCAATCCTGATTGCGCGCTAGGACTGGACGACTATCAATGACGGGTACCCTCAAGGAGGTGGCACGTGCAAATCGGGGATATCTGCAGCCGGGATGTGTACCTGGTCCGCGCGGACGAGCCGCTGGCAGAGGCCGCGAGGGAGATGAACAAGCGGCACATCGGTGCGGTCGTGGTCGCGGAAACACGGGGCGAAGTGACGCGCCCGGTCGGGATCGTGACCGATCGCGACATCGTGTGCGGGCAGTTCGACCGGGGTGCCGACCTGTTCTGTCTGGCAGTGAGCGATGTCATGACGCGCGATCCGCTCACCATCGCGGAGTCGAGCGGTGCGGCGGAGGCGATCGAGCGCATGAGCGCGAGAGCGGTACGCCGGGCACCGGTCGTGGACAAGGCCGGAAACCTCGTCGGCATCGTCACGCTCGACGACCTGCTGCCCATCGTCGCCGGGGAGCTCACGGCGCTGGCCCAGCTGATCGGCACACAGGCACATCGCGAGCGCAGCCGCTGATCAGTCGTTCTCGCGTTCGGTCTCGCAGCAATGCGCGTCACGCGCGGCCGCCTGCGCAGCATCCGGCAGGCTTGAGAGCACGCCGGCGCGCGCCGAACGCCGGTAGACGGTGCATCCCTTCAGACCGAGATCGTAGGCGCTCTGGATCGTCTCCGTGACCTGCGCCCGGGAGCAATCATGCCCGAGCGTGATGGTCTTGGAGATCGCACCATCAACGAAGGGCTGCAGCGCCGCTTGCATCAGCAGGTGATCGCGCGGTGCAATGGCTTCGGCGTCCACGAAGTAACCCGGCAGATCGACCTGCCCGCTGTTGCGGGCACGCCAGGCGGCATAGGCGTAATCGGTCGGCTGGAAGCTGCGCTGCGTCCCGTCGCGACCCAGGACGCGGCGCAAGGCCTGGATGCCGAACATCGGCTCGATTCCGCTGCTCACATTGTGGGCCAGCAGGCTGATCGTGCCGGCAGGAGCGATCGCGAGCAGGTGGCTGTTGCGGATCCCATGATGCAGGAGCGCAGCCTGCAGCTCCTCGGGCAGTGAGCGGATGAAAGGTCGCTCGCAATAGCGCTCAGCATCGTATGCCGGGAACACACCTCGTTCGCGCGCCAGCTCGATCGACGCCTCGTACGCTGCGTCCCGAATGGTGCGCATGATGTCGGCCGCCGCCGCACGCGCAGGCTCGCTGTCGTAGCGCAGGCCGAGCATCGCAAGCGCGTCGGCAAGACCCGTGACGCCGAGCCCGATACGGCGCGAGCGCAACACCTGCTCGTGCTGGCGCAAGAGCGGGAAACGCGAGATGTCGATGACGTCGTCGAGGAAGCGCACTGCGACGCGAGCCGTCTCGCGGATTGCGGCAGCGTCGATATGCGCAGCGCTGCCGAAGGCATCGACGACAAAGGTGGTCAGGTTGAGCGACCCGAGGTTGCAGGCGCCGTAGGGTGGCAGCGGCTCCTCCGCGCACGGGTTGGTCGCACTGAGGTGCTCGCAGTACGCGAGATTGTTCGCAGCGTTGATGCGATCGATGAACAACACGCCCGGCTCCGCGGTGTCGAAGGCGCTTTCGCAGAGCCGCGTCCATAACTCGCGCGCTCGAACGACCTTGCGGATCCGGCAGCGTACCGGCGCGGCGCTGCCGCTCCAGGGGCGCTCGACGTGGCCTCGACCCGCGGATTCGGAGTCACTCAATGCCTGCTCTGGAAATACGAGCGGCCAGGTCGCATCGTTCTTTACCGCCTGCACGAACGCATCCGTGACGAGCACCGACAGATTGAAGCGACTCAGCGCACTGGCCGCGCGTTTGGCATCGATGAATTCCTCGATGTCGGGATGATCGCAGCGCAGGGTCGCCATCATCGCGCCCCGCCGCGCACCGGTGGACAGGATCGTCGCGCACATGGCATCCCACACGGCCATGAACGACACGGGTCCCGATGCGACCGTGCCCGTGCTGCGCGCGTGGCTACCGCGCGGGCGCAGTGTGGAGAAGTCGTAGCCCACACCGCCCCCCTGCTGCATGGTGAGCGCGCCCTCCTTGAGCGCCTCGAAGATTCCTTCCACGGAATCATCGAGCAGACCCATGACGAAGCAGTTGAACAGCGTGACGTGGTGGGTCGTGCCGGCTCCCGCGAGGATTCGGCCAGCCGGCAGGAAACGGAAGTCGCGCAGGACGCTCAGAAATCGCTCCTGCCAGAGCGCCGGATCCGGCTCGATGGCAGCGACCGCCTGGGCGACGCGCCTCCACGAGTCGGCAATGCTGTTCTCGGGCGGCTGCGCTTCGAGATCACGGTAGCGCGTCTCCCAGATGAAGCGCGACAGGTCGCTTGGGGCGGAGTTGTTCACCGGGCGACCGCCGGAATCAGGATACGACGTGTACCGTGCTGGCCTGTGGGCCTCGATCGCCTGGCTCTTCGGAGAAGCGTACTTCGGTACCGGTCGTGAGCTTGTCGAACGGAAGGCCGAGCACGCTGTGGCGATGAAAATAGATCAGCCGCCCATCGTCGGTCTCGATGCGTCCAAAGTCCTCGCCGGGATTGAGCTCGCAGATGCGCCCGCGCGGCAGATCGACGTGAGTCTTGACCTGCAGGCGCAGCTCGCGTTCGTAGTCCTGAAGCTTGCGCCGCGCTGCCCGAAAGGCGTCCCGCAACGCAACGTAAGGGTCCTCGTGGGCATGGCTGGCCGGATGAGCGTGGCGGATCGCGATCTCCCTGCCGGTCACCGTGATGTCGATCCTGACATCGAACAGCATTCCCTGGTGCTGATGCCGGTGCGGCGCTTCCACGGTGACGTGGCAGCGCATGATGTGCTGGCTGAATCTCTCGAGCCGCACCGCCAGCTCGCGAATACGCGCCTCGAGCGCCGGCGATGGCTCCATATGGAGGAAAGTCACTTGGAGAGGAAGTTGCACGAAGTCATGGTGCGGCGTTCAGGCGGGCTGCGGTATACGCACATCTACAGAGCCGATCCGTGCGACCCGTGATCAGGTACCCGCCGCGTTCGCTCCCTGAACGGGCGCCGGCACCCGCAGGTCGATTTCCCATCGCCCCGGTCCGAGCTCGCTCGCCCGGTAGTCGAGCGGCAGAAATTTTCCGATGACTGTCGCGTTGGTCGCCGTGTGAGCAGAGGGTTGCAGGGTGCTGAAGCGGCCGCCGGCGGCCAGCGCCAGGGGAAGCAGAATCTGGTCCGCGAGATGGCTGTCGAGTGCGACATCCCCGTTGAGATACTGTTCGACCTCGAGCGCAAGGCGGCTCGCGACCTGTTCCGCCGGCACGCCGCGTGCGCCGAAACCGGCAAACAGGGTCGTGACATGAGCACAGTCGATCCGAACGTGCAGGGCATTACCCGCCCCGTGTGCCGTGACGTTCTCGATGCGGCAAAACTCCGCAGCCAAGCCGAGCCTGTCGCGCAGCACGCCGATCTCGCGCTGGCCGATGTGCTCGGGCAGCCCCGCAAGCAATGCGACCGCGCTGCGAGCGCGGACCGGACCACGCTTGAGCAGCTCGAACACCTCGCCGCGATGGAGCGGCTCGATCCACGCGCGGACCACGCCGCCACCCCGGGGAAAGAAGCCGTGTTGCTCGAGCGCGATTCGCGCCCTGAAGCCGAGCCGTTGAATCAGTGGCAGATAGGCATCGCGCACGAATTCGAACGTCGGGGCGCGGGGATTATGCGTGCCGCCACGCAGCAGGATTTCCGACGGAGCGCTGCAGAGCGACAGAGCCGGCAGCAGCGTCTGGAGCACCAGCAACGTACTGCCGGCCGTACCCACGTCGATTTCGTAATGACCTGGGCGCGCCGGCCCCGGCTCGAATGCGAGCTCGCGCGAGGCGAGGGTAGCGCCGGAAACATTCGCTCCGCAGATCGCCGCCGCGGCGCGTACGGCCGCCAGGTGCTGGGCGCGCAGCCCCGGATTGGCCCGACGCGCACGCACGTTATGCAGCCGGACTGGAACCCGGGTGCACATGGCGAGTGCCAGGGACGTACGCACGATCTGGCCGCCCCCTTCACCGATCGAGCCGTCGATCTCAATCATGGAGACGCGCCGCAGATCAAGTGACTGCGCTGATCGGTTCGGACGCGCCGGCGTTGCCTGCGAACGCCGCCTCGAACTGCGCGCGCAGCTCACCTTCGCGATCCATGTAGCGTGGTGAGAAGTGAAACGGAATGGCACAGGCCACGTCAGCCGCTCGGGCGAGCTCCCCCGCCTGGCGCGCTGTCAGGTGAAATCGCCGGCGAGCCTGCTCCGCATCCTCGTGAAGAAAAGCGGCCTCGATGAACAGCAGATCGGATCCGGCGGCCAGAGCGACAATGCGGCTCGCGTTGGCTGGCGTATACGCCGCATCCGTGACGTAACAAATCTTCTGCCCCGGAACCAGCTTGATGATATCGGCCTTGAGCACACCGAGGGCGAGAATGCGCTCGTGGGCGCCTTCCCGATCCCGCCATCGTGCATGAATCGGTGTGTCATCCGGCGCGCCCGCCAGCACCGCTGCCTTGAGCTCCTGCAGCCACGGCCCGGTGGGCAGACGGAGCTTCTCGAGCCCGTTCTTCCAGACATTGACGTGCGTGCCTTCCTGGAGTGAAAAAGCGAGACAAGCCGTCGCGTGATCGATGAACACGGCGCGCACGCGCAATTCGGGTTCCGCGAGCACGATCCCCTCCGGCGCGCGGGTCTCATCGCCCGCTTCGCGCGTAAACCCGGATCGGGAGCGAAAATGCGCGCTCCTCAAGCGCCCGTCGGGCAGCAACTCGTATGCTGTGACCGTGAACTCCTGCGCGTAGTTGTGGACCAGGTTCCAGGTGTAAGCCGCAAGCTTGTGCTCGACGCGATCCAGAAACTGCGGCGGGCCGTACAGGCGCAAGCCCTTGGCGCGGCCGAGGCACACGCGCAGCAGCCGGTCGAAACCCGCGAAGTGATCCATGTGGGCGTGCGAGACGAAGATGTCGCTCACGCGCAGGAGCTTGCGTGTGGGCAGGCGCGTGACATCGCCGACATCGAAGAGCAATGCGCGGCGCACGAACTTGAAGTCGATCAGCAGCGCGGGATCGCCGAAGATGCCGTTGACGAGCTCGGCCGTGAAGATGGGACGCATATGCAAGCCCGTGCGCTCAGTATGATGCCCACCGCAGACAATGCGCAGCTATCCGTACTTTCCCCTCCATCGCCGGCTCGCGGGGGCGTATTCTTGCGGTCCGCAGTCGCTAACACGTTCGGCTGACCTTAGCGTGCGTCGCAGGGGCACAGCTCTATCTGCAAATGTCGGCTGACGAACAACTCCTGCAGTCCCGGCGAGTCCCGCTGTTCCGGTGGCCGTTCGGTCGCGCTCGCGGTGAGGCTGGGCGCGGCGACCGCAAATCGAGCGTCCCGCGCCAAGCTGGTCGAGCTCGCGGCGCTGGATATGCCGCAGGTTCTGCAGAACCTGGACACTGAGGCGCAAGGACTTGCGAAGACTCGTGCGGCCGCCCGCCGCCAGAGTTACGGCGAGAATCGTGTCGCGCGCGAGGAGCATGAGACGTTGCCGGCCCAGCTGCTGCGACGCCTTCTGAACCCGCTCAACATACTCCTGCTGACGCTTGCCACGATTTCCCTCGTCATGCGCGATCAGCAGTCCGCGCTGATCATCTTCGCGATGGTCGTCCTGAGCCTGTCGCTCGCCATCGTGCAGGAACGTCGCTCGAGCAAGGCAGCGCAGGAGCTACGGGCGATGGTGCACACGACCGCGACCGTCCTTCGTCCCGGCGCCGCCGAGACCAACATGGCGAGCGCGGCGGGCGAGCCGCAGGAAATTCCGATTCACGAGCTGGTACCGGGTGATGTCGTCCACCTGTCTGCCGGCGACATGATTCCCGCGGATCTGCGCCTGATTGCCGCCAAGGACCTCTTCGTCAATCAGGCATCGCTCACCGGCGAGGCGCTGCCGGTCGAAAAGCACGCGGCTGCCATACCGCGGTCGACCGCCGATATCGCGCAGCTCGAAAACATCTGCTTCATGGGAACCAATGTCATCAGCGGTACGGCGACGGGCGTGATCGCGCTCACGGGCCCACACGCCTACTTCGGCGGACTGGCTGCCATGATCGTCGGCGAGCGCGCCCTCACGAGCTTCGACCGCGGCATCAACCGCTTCGCCTGGCTCATGATCCGCTTCATTCTGGTCATGGCGCCGCTCGTGTTCGTGATCAACGGGCTCACCAAGGGCGACTGGGTGGAGGCGCTCCTGTTCGCGACGGCGGTCGCAGTGGGGCTCACGCCCGAGATGCTGCCGATGATCGTGACCGTCAATCTCGGCAAGGGCGCGCTCGCGATGTCGCGCAAGAAGGTGATCGTGAAGCGCCTGAACGCCATTCAGAACTTCGGCGCGATGGATGTCTTGTGCACGGACAAGACCGGCACGCTCACGCAGGACCGCGTCATTCTGGAGAAACACGTCGACCTGCTCGGACAGGAGAGCGAGGAGGTGCTCGAGTACGCATATCTCAACAGCCACTACCAGTCGGGCCTGAAGAACCTGCTGGACATCGCCGTCTTGCGCCATGCGGAGGCTGACGCGCTCGCGACGAAGGCACGAGATTTCCAGAAGATCGACGAGGCTCCTTTCGACTTCGAGCGCCGGCGCATGTCCGTGGCGGTCGCCGGCCAGGGCCGCAGGCTCCTCATCTGCAAGGGCGCGGTCGAGGAAGTGTTCGCCGTCTCGCGGCACGGCCGCGCCGGCGGCGAGATGTTCGTTCTCGATGACACGCATCTGCAGCAGCTCAACGCCACCAGCGATGCGCTCAACGCCGATGGATTTCGCGTGATCGCTGTCGCCTACAAGGAACTGCCACCGGATCAGCAGACGTGCACCGTACGGGACGAAACCGATCTGGTGCTGCTCGGATACATCGCGTTCCTCGATCCGCCCAAGGAGAGCGCAGCTCAGGCGATCTCTGCGCTCGCCGCACATGGCGTCGACGTGAAAGTGCTCACGGGCGACAACGAAGTGATCACGCGCAAGATCTGTCGTGACGTCGGGTTGCTGGTGGAGCGCATCGTTCTCGGGGCCGAGGTCGACGCGTCAACCGACATTCAGCTCGGTGAGCTGGCCGAGCAGACGCGCGTATTCGCCAAGCTTTCTCCCACGCAGAAGGCGCGGGTCATTGCCGCCCTTCAGACGCGGCGCCACGTCGTCGGGTTCCTCGGCGACGGCATCAACGACGGTCCGGCGCTCAAGACCGCCGACGTCGGCATCTCCGTGGACTCCGCGGTCGACATCGCCAAGGAATCCGCCGACATCATCCTGCTCGAGAAGAGCCTTCTGGTTCTCGACGAAGGAGTGATCGAGGGCCGCAAGGTCTTCGGTAACATCGTGAAGTACATCCGCATGGGCGCGAGCTCGAACTTCGGCAACATGTTCAGCGTCATTGGCGCGAGCGCGTGGCTCCCGTTCCTGCCGATGGCACCAGTCCAGGTCCTCACCAACAACCTGCTGTACGACTTTTCACAGACGGCCATCCCGACCGACAACGTTGACGAGGAGCTTCTGTCGCGCCCGCGGCGCTGGGAGATCGGCAATATCGGACGCTTCATGCTCTTCATCGGGCCGATCAGCTCGATCTTCGATTACGCCACCTACCTCACGATGTATTTCGTATTCGGCGCCCGGACCGTCGCGAGCGCGTCCTTGTTCCAGACCGGGTGGTTCGTCGAGTCGCTGCTCTCACAGACGCTCATCATCCACATCATTCGTACGCGACACATCGCCTTCCTCGAGAGCCGCGCCAGTCTCCCGCTCATGCTCACCAGTCTCGCCATCTGCACGATCGGCATCTGGCTCCCCTTCTCACCGTTTGCGCACGCACTCGGGTTCACATCCTTGCCGCCGCTGTATTGGCCGATTCTCGCCGGCATGCTCATGGTCTATCTCGCGCTCACGCACGTTATGAAGATCTGGTTTCACCGACGCTTCGGGTTGAGTTGATGGCAGGCCGGGCAGAGCGGGCACCGGCGGGCTACGCCGGTCGGGCCCGCGCCAGGCGCTTGTGCTTCGCTGTCGCTGCCGGCGACTTTATGGGCGTCACTTTCCGGGCGAGCGGCGCGAACTCCGTCAGCGCCAGCCGGTCGATGCGCTTCGCGGCCTTGCGGTAGCGGCGCACGAGATCGGTGCCGAACGGCGTGAGCTCGACGCCGCCGCCCCCCGCGCCCCCGACACTCGCCCTTGTCGAACGCTCGCGGAAGGAACGGTTGAGGCTGTCCACCAGCAGCCAGGCCCGCCGATAGCTCATGCGCATGGCGCGGGCCGCCTGGCGAATGGACCCGGTGCGCGCGATCGCCTCGAGCAACTCGATCTTGCCCGGGCCGATCGAGCAGCGCGGACCCAGGTCGACTCGAAACCGGACGTAGTGCATTCACTGCCCTCCGCAGATGCTGCGCGCAAGCATCCTGCGAAGCGGCGCGGCAGCGCAAGGGCCGGGGCTGTCGCTCTCAGTAGATGAACTCGAACTGCACCCAGAACTTGCTCGTGTCGGTCGCGAAGCGATCGGCGTTGTAGTCCGCGTACTTGAGCATGGCACTCCAGCGCTTGTGCTTCGCCTGCACGACGGCGTCGACTTCAGAGCCGTAGTCCGTCGACACGTTTTGTGCCTGGAAGCGATGGTAGACCGCCGTGGCCGAGAAGGAGTCGAGGCCGAGAGCCTTGACGGCGTAGCCCAGGGAGGCGTAACGATCGTCGATTCCATTGGCTGGCGTGGTCAGGAACTTGTCCGCCCACCCCTGGAACTTGTGCAGCGTCGCGAGCGGCGTACTGAAGCCCTTCACACCGTCGCCCTCCAGCAGCTCGATGCCCGCGCCCAGGCTCCACTCGTGCAGCGTCGCGATCAGCTCAGCCCCGAAATAATCGTCGCTGAAATCGAGTGGATTGCGGCCGCGATCCTGCTGCGAAGCGAAGCTGACGAAGCCCACCAGCTTGACGGCGGAGAAGGTGTGGTCGAGCGCGTAGCGCAGTCCGGCCGTCGTGGTGGAGTCGGTGGGCGCCTCCTTGAAATCCAGCCAGTAACCGAACGCCGTGAGCTTGCCGATCGGCAATTCGTAGGCGATGTTGGCGAGGTACGTGTCGCCGGTGTAGCGCCCGACCGGCGAGTCCTTGCCGAACACGCGATTCACCTGGTTGAGGTACGTCAGGTCGAACGACAGGTGCTTCACCGAGTGGTTCGCGATCCGCAGGGCGTCGAAAGTCTGCTCGTTCTGGCGCCAGTCGGAAGGACCCACGAAGCGCTGGTTGTCCTGTGTAATGCGCTGGCGGCCGAGCGTGATCGTGCTGTCGGGGAGTGAAGTGTTCGCGAGCGCCAGCCGGTTGACCTCGTAGGACTCAGGATCCGCGACCACGCGGGAACTGCGTCTTGCCGTTGGTCGTGCTGTTGTAGTCGGATTGGAGCGGCCAGACTCCTTCGCCTTCGGCCAGCAGCGTCGTGTCCCAGAGTTTTCCGGTCTCGAACCCGAGTCGTCCGCGCAGCGTGATGGCATCGGCCTGCTCGGCGATGCCGTCCTGGTCCACCTGCTCGTAGCGCAAGCGCAGATTGATGATGGGCTGCACGGCCTTGACGCGCGCCCTCCAATGAGGCGGGCTCCTCGGCCGCGGCACTGGCGGCGCAGGCGAGGGCGCCCAGGACGCAGACGGCTCGCAGAGATGCCTTTCGTTGCACGGGCCCGAAGGACTTGCGCAAGCTCACTGCAACACTTCCCCGATCGCCTTGATCAGAGCGGGGTCGACCTCCTGCAGTATCGCGGTGCGCGCACGGATGAGGCCGTCCGCATCCAGCAGCGTGATGATGGTGGAATGGCTGAACATGCCGCCGGGCAACTGGCGGTAACGGATGCCGAGCACCGCGGCGAGCTCGCGCACGTCGCTCTCTTCAATACGGGCCAGCAGCCACGACGGCCCCCCGAGGCTGTTCAGCTCGGCGAACCCGCGCAGCGCCTGCGGCGAATCGCGCGCCGGATCGAAGCTCACCATCAGTACGCGCATGCGTGCGCGCTCCGCCTCGGGTAACGCGGCCATCGTGCGCCGCAACGTGAAAGCCATCAGCGGACACACGCCTTGGCACGAGGTGTAGAACATCGTCACGAGCAGCGGCTGGCCGCGCAACGCTGCAAGCGGCATGTGCCGCCCGTCCTGCAGTGTGAGCTGCAGGGGCAGCTGATAGATCGACTCACCGGGAATCGCCGCGGCGGGAGCCATCACCTCATGAGCGACCGGTGGAGTCGGCGGGGCATCGCTGCCATCGACGCGTGTGACACCGAAGAGCGCCAAGGCAAGGAGGCCGGCTCGATGGGATCGCGCGGACTTCATCGAGCACCCTGCGCGCAGCGAAAACCGAGATTCGCGGTCGTGTAGCGCGCCTCGAGCGAGCTCAGGAACGCGATGCGCATCAGCACGGCATAATGCTCGCGGTCCGCGGCGCTCAGGGCTCCCTCGCCACAGAAGCGCAGCCGATCCGCGCCGCCTTGTTCGCGGCTGTCACTGCTCACGAGCAGGGCGGTGTAGTCGAGCACCCATTCCCAGACGAGACCGTGGAGGTCGCTGACGCCGTAGTAGTTCGCGGGCGAGCGCCCGACATCCGGGAGCACCGCCGGGGAAGGCTGTGCATACCAATCGAGTATCCGCTGGCGCCACGCCGCGTCGGCGCGCGCGTCCGCCAGAGTTTCGCTCGCAGCAGCCGCGTATTCCCATTCGTACCACGTCGGCAGCCGCTCGCCACGCGATTCGCAATACGCCTTGGCGGCAAACCAGCTGACGTGCGTCACCGGCTGCTTTGGATGCGCATCCGGTCCGAGCTCCGTCGGACCTTGCCAGTGTGCCAGGTACCCGGCGTCGGCGAAGAGAGCTGCGACATGGTCGCGTTGCCAGCGCGGCTGCTTGAGCACGAACGCCAGGAACTCGGCGTTGGTCACCGGGTGGCGGTCGAGTTTGAAGGACGCAACCTCGACGGGTTCATTCCCTGGCCCCTGCGGCAACACGGAGCTGAACTTACCGCCGCTGATCGCCGCGTGCTCGGGCGCCGCGGCCGCAGTCCCGCAGAGGACGGCTGCTATACATAGCCAGCGCCGCATACAAGCCTCAGCGGGCGGCACCCGGCGGACGCTGGGTGGCGGCGCGCCGCTTCGCGACCTCGTCCTTGTTGATGGCTTCGCCCTGGTTACCCCAGCTGTTGCGGACGAAAGTCAGGATATTCGCGACCTCATCGTCGGTGTGCTGGCTCATCGGTGGCATGACGGAGTTGAACTCGGCGCCATTCACCGTGACCTTGCCGGTGAGGCCGTTCAGGACGATGTCGATCGAGCGCTCCTTGTTCGCCATTAGGAAATCGGACTTCGCGAGTGGCGGGAACACGTTCGGCAGCCCGGCACCGTTTGGCTGGTGGCACACTGAGCACGTGCCGTTGAAGAGCAGCCCGCCCGCCTTGATCTGATCCTCTTTCGTCAGCTTGCCAGCGGCGCGCGCTGCGGTCGCCTCGCCTACCGCGGCCATACTGAGCGCCTTGTCACCGAGGTAAGTCGCGTCGACTTCCTTGCCCGAATAGATGTCCTTTCTTTCCGGCCCGTCGGCTTTGAGAATCGCGAGCGCGCCCTTGTTGAAGGCGCGAAAGATCGAGTGGTCGACCAGGATGTAACTGCCCGGCACCTCGAGCTTGAACTGCGCGATCACCGCGCCGCCCGCCGGGATCAGCGTCGTTTGCACGTTCTCCTGGAAGCGCGTGCCGCCTTCGAACCACACTTTGTCGAAAATCTCGCCGATCACGTGGAAGCTCGACACCAGGTTCGGACCGCCGTTGCCGACGTACAATCGCACCGTCTCGCCGGTTTTCGCGGTGAGCGCGCGATCGCCGGTCAGCGAGCCCTCCATACCGTTGAAGAGCACGTACGTCGGGTTCTCGTCGATCGCCTTCTGCATGTCGAAGGCCTGGTCGCCCTTCTCGCGATACTTGCCGACGGTGTAGAAGTCGCCCTGCATCACGTAGTACTCGTGGTCGACGGGCGGCATGCCCTCAGGGGGCTCGACCAGAATCAGGCCGTACATGCCGTTCGCGACGTGCATACCCACGGGCGCGGTGGCGCAGTGGTAGACGTACAGACCGCTGTTGAGCGCCTTGAAAGTGAACTGCGATTCGTGCCCCGGCGCCGTGAAGGATGAGGCCGCGCCACCGCCCGGTCCGGTGACGCCGTGCAGGTCGATGTTGTGCGGCATCTTACTGTCGGGGTAATTCTTCAGGTGGAACTCCACGGTGTCGCCCTGCCGGATGCGGATGAAGGAGCCGGGCGTCGTGCCGCCAAAGGTCCAGAAGGTATAAGTCACGCCTTCCGCGATCGGTTTCTGGACTTCGCGCACCTCGAGCTCGACGATGACCTTCGCCGGATGCGTGCGGCCCGTGGGCGGCGGCACGTTGGGCGGTAAGGTCAGTACGGCCTTGACGGGTTCACCTTGCGGTGGACCGAAATCGCCGCTCGCTGATCCGCCCGTGTCCGCGGGGGCCGCAGGGGCAGAGGTTTCTGATTGCTTGCCACAAGCGTTGAGCGCAAGCGCGCACAACACCACCAGCCACACCTGACTGAGCCGCTTCGACATCACGCAACCCCTTCTTATTGGCAACCGGCGGAATTCTCGCTTGCGTTGACCCGCAGCCGCATCGGGGAATTTACCTAGCAGTATTACGTACATGCAGCGGCGCGCGATGGCGTTAGCATTCATCACGAACAGGAGACAAGAGGAACGGCGCATGAACACACAGATCGTTCGGCCTGAGATCGGCCAGTGGTACGCGCGCGGCGACAAGGGCGAGAACTTCCAGGTCGTAGGCTACGACGACCACGCGCGCACGATCGAGATCCAATCATTCGATGGCGACATCGACGAGATCGACATCGACGCCTGGGATTCCCTCGCGCTGGAGAGCAGCGTAGCGCCCGAAGACTGCACGGGTCCCATGGACGAGGTCGAGCCAGACGATCTCGGCTATTCGGAGACCGCGATGCGGGCGCAGGACTGGGCGCGGCCTCTGCAGCCGCTCAGGGCGGGAAAGGAAGCCTGGGAAGAGTCCGAGGCGGAATACGACGGCGTTCCGGCAGGCGCGCTCACCGCTCAGGGCAGCTGGATCGAGCGCACGTAGTCGACCAGGCGGTCGATCAAGGTGGCGGTATGCTCGCGTGCCTGTTCTGTATTGCCTGCGGCGGCGTGAACTCCAGGCCCCACACCGGCATGGTGCGCGTGCCGTGTGGTGGCAGATTCGACCGGCCGTCGATGCTCTTGCGCACGCGCTCGGCTGGGAACTCGCCGCCACTGCGACGCGCGAGCTGCGTGAGATCCGGCGGCGCGACCTTGAAGAACGCCGCGACGGGGCCATTGCCCTCCGCGCGTGCTCCATGGCAACTCGCGCAGAAGCGCTGGTAGAGCTGCGCACCTGAGTAGCCCGACAACTCTTCGGCGCACGCCAGTCGCGCGGTGAACACCGACAGTACTGCAAGTCCAACCGCCAATCTGAATCCTCGCCCCATCGCGCTCTCCTGACCTCACGACCGGCCTAGACGTTACCGCGGTCCCGTATTGTTTGCACGGGCCCGCCCACACCCCTACCATTTTGCCAATGATGGCAGCGCATAGCAGCGAGCGGGCACTACAGGCCCTGCGCCTGTTCGAGGATCTGCAGTCCCGCCTGTGCGCGCGCATGGAAACGCTCGAAGAGAAGGAGTCAAGGGCTCGATTCGCATCGACGCGCTGGGAAAAGCCCGCGGAACATCGCCTGAAGGGCGGCGGTCACATGCGGCTCCTGCGCGGCGGCGTGTTCGAAAAAGCCGGCGTCAATGTCAGCCACGTGTGGGGCCGATTATCCGACGCCGGCATGGCGCAACTGGCGGGCGCGAAGGAGTCGGCCGGCGAGTTCACCGCCTGCGGGATCTCGGTCGTCGCGCACCCGGCCAATCCCTTCGCCCCGACCGGACACATGAACCTGCGCTATCTCGCGACCAGCATCGACTGGATGGGCGGCGGCTCGGACCTCACCCCGGCGATCGAGTTCGACCAGGACACGACGGAATTTCACGCCGCGCTTCGCGGCGCCTGCGAGAGTTATCGGCCGCACGCTTACGAGGAATACCGGGACTGGTGCGACCGCTACTTCTTCCTGCCGCACCGGAACGAGCGACGTGGAGTCGGTGGCATTTTCTTCGATGATCTGCGTGGGACCGACTGGAACGCCGATCTGGCTTTCCTGCGCAGCGTGGGCGAGGCATTCCTCGCGGTGTACCCGTCGATCGTCGAGCGCCGGATGCGCACACCGTTCGACGCTGCGGACCGCGCGCGCCAGCTCGCCAAGCGCGGCCGCTACGTCGAGTTCAATCTCGTGTACGATCGCGGTACGCGCTTCGGATTCATGACCGACGCGAACCCTGAAGCCTACCTGATGAGCCTGCCGCCGCTTGCGAGCTGGTAGGCCGTTGTGACAGGCGCTGTCACGCCGGACGCCGCACTCATTCGCGCGTGCCAGGCGCCGCGCGAGCGGTTGCTCGATCTGCACGAGCGCCAGCCACGCCGCTTTCCCGCTCTGCTGGAGAGCGCCGCGTATGGCACGAGCCTCGGTCGCTACGACATCCTGTTTGCCGAGCCGCAGGCGGCCCTGGTGCGGCTCGCGGATGGTCGAATCACCGACGGCCACGGCCGCGAGGTAGTGACCGGTTCTTTCCTCGATGAGCTGGATCGGCGCTTTGCCGCAGAACGAATCTCGCACGCGCCCGATGTGCTGCCCTTCACCGGCGGCTGGCTCGTGTTCTGTGCTTATGAGCTCGCATCCGAAATCGAGCCGCACCTCATCCTGCCTTCCAACCCGGAAGGCATCGATGCAGTGGCGCTGCGCATTCCGGCGGCGATCATCTACGATCACACGACGCGACAGATGCACGTCGTCGCGGAAGCCGCACAGGGCGAGTTGCTGCGAGCGCCTGCTCGCGGAAGTGGAAAGTGATATCGCGCCGGAACCGCACACGGAGCTGCGGCTCGGTGTGTTGCACGAAGAAGAGGCGGGGCGTTACCTGCAGGCAGTCGCGAGGGCGAAGGAGTACATCGCGGCGGGCGACGTCTACCAGGTCAACCTGTCGCGCGCCTGGCGCGGCTCATTGCAGGCGGAGGGCGCTCGCGTCGCCACCCCGGCGCAGGTCTACCGCGCGCTGCGCGCTGCCAATCCCGCGCCGTTTGCGGCCTCGTTCGTCTGGGACGATCTCGCCATCCTCAGCTCCTCGCCCGAGCGGTTGTGCCAGATCAGCGGTGGCGAGATCTCGACGCGACCGATCGCGGGTACGCGTCCGCGCAGCAACCTTCCCGGCGAGGACTCCGCCGAGACCGCGCGCCTGATCGCACATCCGAAGGAACGTGCCGAGCATGTGATGCTGATCGACCTGGAACGCAATGACCTGGGCCGCATCTGCCAGGCGGGCAGCGTGCGGGTCGACGAGTTCATGACGCTCGAGTCTTACGCGCACGTGCATCACATCGTCTCCAACGTTCGCGGCCGGCTGCGCACCGACGTTTCGCCAGGGCAGGTGCTGCGCGCGATCTTTCCCGGCGGCACGATCACGGGCTGCCCCAAGTTTCGCTGCATGCAGATCATCGCGGAGCTCGAGCAGGAGGGCCGCGGCGCCTACACCGGTTCGCTCGGGTACCTGAATCGCGATGGGAGCGGGGACTTCAACATCCTCATTCGTACCATGACCCTGCGCGGTGGGGAGATCTACTTTCGCGCCGGTGCGGGCATCGTCGCCGACAGCGACCCGCAACGCGAGCTCGAGGAAACTCGCGCCAAAGCGCGCGGGCTCATCCGCGCACTGGGGCAGCTGCAGTGAGCGATCGCATCTGGGTGGACGGGCGCGAGCAGACCACGGTCTCGGCGCGCGATCGCGGCCTGCAGTATGGAGATGGCCTCTTTGAAACCATGGCCGTGATTGACGGGCAGATCCGGCGCCTCACATACCACCTCGAGCGCCTGCTGAGCGGCTGTGCGCGCCTCGGGATCGAAGGAGTCGACCAGGCACAGATGACAGAGGAGCTCGTGCAGCAGTCGCGCGCGGTCACACGCGGCGTACTCAAGCTCATCGTCACGCGCGGCGTAGGCGCGCGCGGTTACCGGCCGCCCGCAACCGCAGTGCCGACGCGCATCGTGAGTCTCTCGGATTGGCCGAACCATTCGCCGGAATGGGCCTCGGCCGGCGTCGCCGTGCGCTACTGCCGCACGCCGCTCGGCGAGAATCCGGTCCTCGCGGGACTCAAGCATCTCAATCGACTCGAGCAGGTGCTGGCACGCAGCGAATGGTCCGATCCCACGATCGCGGAAGGCCTGATGCTCGACGGCGCCGGTCACATCATCGGTGGAACGATGACGAACGTGTTCATCGTTCAAGGGCGTGCCTTGTTGACGCCGCGCGTTGACCGCTGCGGCGTCGCGGGCGTCATGCGCCGCTGCGTGCTGGAAGCGGCGCGGCGCTTGGGAATCGAGGCACGGGAGTGCACGCTCGCCCGTACAGACATCGAGTCTGCCGACGAAGTATTCTCTGACCAATGCGCTGATCGGCATCTGGCCGGTGCGCGCCATCGAAGAGTGCAGTTTCTCTCCCGGCGCCGTGGGCCGGGAGCTGCAGCAGGCCCTCTAGCGAGCTGCGCGCTCCGCATTCAGCGACGATTGACGAGCCACAGCCCGACGACACACAGGAGAATGCCGGCCACGTTCGCGGCCGAAAGTTTTTCACGGAAGAACGCTACGCCGACGAGCAGGAGGAGCAGTGCGGCACTCGACTGCGTGACGAGTTGGCCGATACTGACGTTGAAGCCCGAGCGATACAGCATCAGGAACGCCAGGTCGAGCAGCACGACCGTCCCGGCCAGGGCCAGCGCGGTCCAGTTGAGCTCCTGGATCGAAGCACGCAATGCAGGAGGGCCGGGCATCGCCAGGTAGAGTGTAAGAAATGCACAGCTGCCAAGTGCGTACGTGACCGCGAGCGAGAGGAACGGGCTGGCGGCAGTGGGCGTCACCTTGAGCACCAGATGATACGCAACCGTAGCCAGGACCGCGGTGACTAACCAGATCAACTGCATAGCGGAACTCCTTGGGCCGACTTCTCGGAACGCGCCGACACTGTAAGGCCTAGACGCAGGGAATACCGCCCTAACCAGAAGGCATGAACAGCGGCGGAGCTTGCCGGTAGACTGCGCTGCCCGCCGATCTTCGAGGAATTCATTCCCCTTTCGGTAGTCTATTGCGCGACGCTCGTGTCGATCTCGGGCCGTCATACTCGTCGTAGGGGTGACAAGCGTCATTCAGAGCGGAGAATTCCATGAAGTACCTGTGTTTCGGCTACTACGACCCGAAGGCGTTCGAGGCCCTGCCGAAGGCCGAGCTCGACGCCCTGGTAAGCAAGTGCCGCACGCACGACGAGGCGCTGCATCAAAGCGGGCGCCTGATCGCGGTCGGCTCCCTCGAGTCACCCCGCAAGTCGACTTCCGTGCGGCCGAGGAACGGCAAGACGATGGTCACCGACGGTCCGTTCACGGAGGCCAAGGAAGTGATCGGAGCGTTCTTCCTGATCGAAGCGGGGGACCAGAAGGAGGCCGTGGAGGTGGCGTCGATGCATCCGGCAGCGCACTTGGGTGAGCACGTCGGCTGGGGAGTTGAAGTGCGCGCGATCGACTTCTACCAGGAGAAGGCGCGATGAGGAGCGGAATGGATCCGCGGCAACGCTGGCTGGCACTGTATGTGCTCTGCTTCGGCGTGCTCATGATCGTGCTCGACACCACGATCGTAAACGTGGCGTTGCCCTCGATCCGCGCTGACCTGCATTTCACGGAAACTTCGCTGGTGTGGGTGGTGAACGCCTACATGCTCACCTATGGTGGATTCCTGCTGCTCGGTGGCCGGCTCGGAGATCTCTACGGACAGCGACGGCTGTTCCTGCTCGGTCTCTCGCTCTTTACGCTCGCCTCGCTGGCGTGCGGATTGGCGGGCACGCGGAACCTGCTCGTTGCCGCGCGCGCCGTGCAGGGACTGGGTGGCGCGGTGGTCACTGCTTCGACCCTCGCACTGATCATGGGCCTGTTCACGGGGACCGCCGAGCGTGCCAGGGCGATGGGCATCTACGGGTTTGTGTGTGCAGCGGGGGGCAGCATCGGCGTGCTGCTCGGAGGCCTGCTGACCACGGCGTTCAACTGGCACTGGATCTTCCTCGTCAACCTGCCGCTCGGAATCGGCGTCTACTGTTTCTGCCTGCGCTTGCTGCCGCACGCGCCCGGCCAGGCGACCACGATGCGCCTGGACGTGGCCGGCGCCCTGTCGGTAACGGCAGCCTTGATGCTCGCCGTGTACGCGGTAGTGAACGGCAACCAAGCGGGCTGGACATCGACGTCGACGCTAAGCCTTCTCATCGCCGCGGCGACGTTGTTCGCACTGTTTCTCGTCATCGAGACTCGAGTCCGTGCGCCACTCATGCCGCTCAGGCTGTTCCGCCTGAGGAGCGTCGCCGTGGCAAACGCGGCCGGTGTCCTCTGGGCCGCCGCGATGTTCGCGTGGTTTTTTATTTCGGCGCTCTACATGCAGCGCGTGCTCGGCTATAGCGCGCTGCAGATCGGGCTCGCGTTCCTGCCGGCCAATCTCATCATGGCCGCTTTCTCGCTCGGTCTGTCGGCGAAGCTCGTCATGCGATTCGGTATCCGGCCGCCGCTCGCGATCGGGCTGTTACTGGCTGGAGTGGGGCTTGCTCTGTTCGCACGAGCGTCGCTCGATGCGAGCTATGTCGCCGGCCTGCTGCCGGGCATGCTCATCCTGGGCCTCGGCGCAGGCATGGCGCTCAACCCGGTGTTGCTCGCCGCCATGAGCGACGTGAAGCCGAGCGAAGCGGGCCTGGCTTCGGGAATCGTCAACACCTCGTTCATGATGGGTGGCGCTCTCGGGCTTGCAGTGCTTGCGAGTCTTTCTGCCGCACGCTCGAGCCATCAGCTTGCGGCCGCGGCGGAATTGCCGAGCGCACTGGCGGACGGTTACCAACTCGCGTTCGGGGTCGGTGCGGTGTTCGCCATAGTTGCGGCCCTGCTCGGTGCCACGCTCCTTCGCCCGACGGCGCAGCGGTGCGCGCCTGAAGGCGTACCAGGGGGCAAGGCTTTCGACCAGGGCTGAAGGTTCGTAGTGCGTATATATAAGGAGTAAAGGAAGTGAAGCTCAACCCATCCCATCGCCCACGGCTGGCAATGCTGCTCATCGCCGCCCTCGCCAGCGCCCCCGCGTTCGCCGCCGATCACTACACGATCGACCCCAAGCACACCCATCCCACCTTCGAAGCCGGGCACATGGGTATCTCGATCTGGCGCGGCCTCTTCAAGAATACCTCGGGTACGATCTCACTCGATCGCGCAGCCAAGACTGGCACGGTCGACGTTCAGGTCGACATGGCCAGCGTCGACTTCGGTAACGACAAGCTCGATGAGCATGTGCGCTCGCCAGATTTCTTCAATGTCGAGAAGTACCCGACGGGAACCTACAAGGGAACCATTAAGTTCGAAGGCGAGACGCCCAAGTCGATCGCGGGTGATCTGACCCTGCTCGGCGTCACCAAGCCGGTCACGCTCAAGATCAACAGCTTCAAGTGCATCCAGCATCCGATGCTCAAGAAGGAGGTCTGCGGTGCTGACGCCGAAGCCGAGTTCGATCGCTCGGATTTCGGCATCACCAAGTATGCCGACATGGGCGGCGGCAACGTGTTGCTGCGAATTCAGGTCGAAGCGCTGAAGGACTAGCCGCCGATGCGTGAGGAACAACACCAGCCGCGCCCGCTGGCGCCGCTCATCGAGTTGCGCCAGTACCGCCTGCATCCGGGCAAGCGCGATGTGCTCATGGAGCTGTTCGAGCGCGAGTTCATCGAGAGCCAGGAAACGCTCGGCATGAAGATCATCGGCCAGTTCCACGATCTCGATGATCCGGATCTGTTCGTTTGGCTGCGCGGCTTCGATGACATGCCCCTACGCGGGCCGGGCTTTGAGCGCTTTCTACGGCGGGCCAGTGTGGCAGACGCATCGTGAAGCGGCGAACGCGACGATGGTGGATTCCGACAACGTGCTGCTGCTGCGTCCGGCACGCGAGGAGCTGGCGTTCATACTGGCGCCCGGCGCGCGTCCGCCACCCGGCGCCACTGCCCAGTCGACGGCCCTGGTTGTAGCGACGATCTATTACCTTCGCGGGCCCGCCACCGAGGACTTCATCGACTGGTTCGAGCGGTCATTGAAGCCGTTGTTGCGCGAGGCGGGCGCCGACCCGCTGGCCTCGCTCGTCACCGATCCGAGTCCCAACAACTTTCCACGCCTTCCGGTGCGCGAGGGCGAACACGTGTTCGTGTGGTTCGCGTGGTTCGAGGATCAGGGCGCGTTCGAGCGTCACCTCGCGGCGCTGGCTCATACGCCGGGCTGGCGCGAGCAGTCCACGCGGCTCGCCGGTTATCTCGAACGCAGCCCCGAGGTGCATCGGCTGTCCCCCGGTGCACGATCGCTACTGCGGGGTCGGCCGCCGACGCGTAGCAGCGACTCCGCCTGAGCACGACGACTCGCCGGCGCCGTCGGCTGAACCCTTAACATCAAGTGCCGGGGTTGGCCTTGCGTGCCTGGCGCTCCTGCTTCATCTTCTCGCGCGCTTCCTGGCAGCCTGATGTCCGGTGGATGTGCCAGAATGTCGCTACGCGACCTCCGATGGGAGACGACGTGGCGAGTCAACAAGAAGAATCATCGCGCGTTTGGACCCTGGTGGGCCTTGGCCTGGCGCTGCTCAGCCTGCCGATCATGATTGCGCACTTCCTGGCCGACTTCGTTCCCAACATCATCCTGCCGGCCCTGACGAGGGGCTAGCAGCTAACGCAGCTTCGATTGAACCCAAGCAACAAGGCCGGCGGGAATTCAACGGGTGCAGCCTCCTGGGGGCGACGCCACACCGTGCTCCTGATGTGCTTCCTGGCGCTCTTTATCGCCTACACGGACCGGGTCAACATCTCGGTGGCGGCGGTCGCGATGCGCGAGCAGCTCGGCTGGTCGCAGACTACCAAGGGATTCGTTCTCTCTGCGTTCTTCATCGGCTACATGCTGTTCATGATCCCGAGCGGCTGGCTTGCCAGTCGCTTCGGCGGCAAGCGCGTCATGGCGGCGGCCGTGATCATCTGGTCGCTCTTTACCATTCTTACCCCGTGGGCAGCGCTGCATTCCATGGCGGTTCTGATCGCGGTGAGAATCGGGCTCGGCGTCGGCGAGGCGGCGGTACTGCCGGCCACGTTTGCCTTATTCACGCACTGGGTCCCGCAGGCCGAGCGCTCGCGAGCGGGTGTGCGCTTCCTGAGTGGTGTTCCACTCGGCCAGGTGGTTGGGTTCATCGGCACCGGCTGGATCATTGCGCATTGGAACTGGCCGATGGCCTTCTATGTTTTCGGCGCGATCGGTCTCGTGTGGGTTACTGCGTGGCAGGCAAGAATTACCGATGATCCGGCATCCGATCCGCACGTGGCGCGTGAGGAGCTGGCCCTGCTGCGGGCGCGAGAGAATGAGACCCGGTCATCACCGAAGATTCCCTGGCGCACTTTTCTGACGGCGCCGGCGGTGTGGGCGATATTCGTCACTCACTTCTGCAACAACTGGGGACTTTATCTGCTCTTGTCCTGGCTGCCGAGTTACTTCCGCGAGGCACTCGGTCTCAGCATCTCCAATGCGGGGCTCTTCGCGGCGGCGCCCTGGCTTGCGGCTTTCATCACCTCGAACCTGTGGGCGATCATGGCGGACAAGATAATTGCCAGAGGCGCACCGGTACTGCTGATGCGGCGCCTGAGCATCGGTGCCGGGCTCATCGGATTCGCCTTGTTCCTGCTGCTGCTTCGCGACGTTCACGCGCCGACGACGGCGCTCGCGCTCGTTTGTGCCGCAACCGCGACGCTGGGTATCGCATGGTCCGGGTTCCCTGCGAACTGGATGGACGTCGCACCCCGGCACGCCGCCGTGCTCGCCGGCATCAGCAATACTGTTGCGACGATTCCCGGAATCGCCGGCGTTGCCATCACCGGCTGGCTCATCGACACCACCGGGACGTACTCGAGTGCTTTTCTGTTGACCGCCGTCGTGTGCGTCGTGGGCGCGCTGTTCTACTTCGTGTGCAGCAGCGCGCGCCAGCTCGACGCCTGAAGAACCCGCGAGTCATGGCCAGGGACATCAGCCAGGCGGTGCGCGAAGTGTGCCGGTCGTTTCCGCAGGCCGAGGAATTTCTGTCGCACGGCTCGCCGAACTTTCGCGTGCGCGGCAAGACCTTCGCCACCTACGTCGTCAATCATCACGGCGACGGACGCATCGCGCTCTGGTTGAACGCGCCTGCCGGGGCGCAGGAGCAACGCGTCGGGACCGAGCCGAAGTATTTCTTCGTCCCGCCCTACGTCGGTCCGCGCGGCTGGCTCGGCGTGCACCTCGACAAGGGACTCTCGTGGAAGCGCATCGCGGCGCTGGTGCGCGAGGCGTACGAGAAGGTCGCGCCGCCGCCGCTCGCGGCGGCGATTGGTAAGACGATCGAGATCGAGCCGCCCACCGCCGCGCTCGATCCCACCGAAGTGGATCCGATGAGCTCCAAGCGCGCGCAGAGCGTGCTGAAATCCCTGCGCAAGATCTGTCTGGCGCTGCCGGAAGGCTCCGAAGCGCTGCAGTTCGGTTCGCCGGTGTGGCGTGCGGGCAAGAAGACCTTCGCGTGCGCGTATCATCAGGCCGGTCGGCTACGTATCGCCTTCTGGGTTGGCGTGGACCGGCAGGGACTCCTGACCGCCGATGAGCGCTATGAGGTACCGGCGTACATGGGACACAACGGCTGGATCGCTCTCGACGTGACGAAACATTGCGATTGGCAGGAAGTGCAGGCGCTCGCGCTCGACAGTTACCGACACTTCGCGCTCAAGCGCATGCTCAAGATCCTCGACGCTTCTGCGACGTAACCCCGAATTCCAGTGCCTATGGTTCAGCCCACCAAGCCGCACGCCCCAGCCTGCGATCGCAACCGCGATCCGATCCTCGCAGTCTTACGGCGTCACTTCGCGGATCGGCGCCACGTGCTCGAGATCGGCAGCGGCACCGGGCAGCACGCGCGTGTACTTCGCGGCGGCGCTGCCGCATCTCACCTGGCAGACCTCGGATGTGGCTGAGAATCTTCCCGGCATCCGCACGTGGCTCGAGGAGGCGCGCCTGCCGAACCTCCTCGCGCCGCTCCTCCTCGACGTCAATGGCAAGTGGCCGCAGACGCGCTACGACGCCGTCTTCTCCGCCAACACGCTGCACATCATGAGCTGGAGCGAGGTGCAGACGTTGTTCGGTAAGCTCGATGGCGCGCTCACTGCCGATGCCGTGCTTGCGATCTACGGCCCGTTCAACTACGGCGGCCGCTTCACCAGCCCGAGCAATGCCTCATTCGACGCCACCCTGAAGGACCGCGCGGCGCACATGGGCATCCGCGATTTCGAGGCCGTTGACGCGCTCGCGCGCTCGATCGGCCTCACGCTGGTCGAGGACTGCGCGATGCCGGCGAACAATCGCACGCTGGTGTGGCGGCGTCCGTAAGGGTTTGTTCCCGCCGATAGCGCGGCGTGGTAGCGTCCCGGCATCCTCCGAGGAGACGCCCATGAGCGCTGCCCTGCGTTCCGTTGTTGACGACCCGGCCTTATTCACCCCGTCGCGTCTGACACGCCGCCATGCACTGATCGGCGCGGCCGCCTTCCTGGCGCCGCTCCCTCGGAACATCCTCGCCGCAGCACCGAGCGCCTCGGCGGGCAGGCCGATCTTGATTCGGCTCGACGGTAACGAGAATCCCTACGGTCCTTCCCCGGCCGCCCGTCAGGCGATTCTCGCGAGCGTCGGCGAGGCGCCGCGTTATGCCGAGGCGACGATCGCGACGTTAGCGGATCAGCTCGCCGCACACGAAGGCGTTGCGGTCTCCCAGATCGTGATCGGCACGGGGTCGGGTGAATTGCTCAAGATGGCGGGGCTCCTCGGCATGACGACAGCCTCCGGCAGCGAACTCGTTGCCTCACGACCGACCTATGAAGAGCTGCCGGTGTTCGCCGAGAGACTCGGCCTCAAAGTGCACTGGGTCGCGCCGGACGCCAATCATCGCCACGATCTTCCGGCAATGCGCGCAGCGGTGACGGAGCTCACGCGCCTGGTCTACGTCTGCAATCCCAACAACCCGACCGGGACCGCGGTCACGCGCGACGCGCTCGAGACTTTCATCCGGTCGGTGCCCGCGAACTGCACCGTGATCGTCGACGAGGCCTACATCGATTTCGTCGATCAACCGGGTGTCGCGACGGTCGCGGGGCTCGTCAAAGACGTCCCCAACGTGATCGTGTTGCGGACGTTCTCGAAGCTCCACGGGCTCGCAGGACTTCGGATCGGGTACGCGATCACGCCCGCGGCGCTCGCGCCGCGCTTCGCCGCGCTTTCACTCACCTGGCCGAACACGACGGGACTTTCAGCCGCGATCGCGAGCTTCAATGACCATGCGTTCCTCAAGACGACACGTGCCGCACTCGTCGGCGACCGCGAGCGCGTGCACGCGACGCTCGATCGGATGGGGCTGCAGCGAACCAATGCGCAGGGCAACTTCGTGTTCTTCGATACCGGTGGGCCCCTGAAGCGGTTCCAGGAACGCATGCTCGCCGAGGGCATCAAGGTCGGTCGGCACTTCGACGGCTACGACACGTGGGCGCGCGTCACCATCGGAGTGCATCGGGAGGTCGACCGGTTCCTCGCCGCACTCCCGCGGGCGCTCGGCGCGTGAGCGCGTTAGTAGGGTGCGAATGGCGAGTCCGACGCGAGGAATGCCGCCGCGTGCCGGGTGAAGGAGTCGTGAAACTGGAAGAGGGAGCCGTGTCCGGAGTCCGGGTACGCGAGAAGTACGGCGTTCGGAAGGTTCTCGGCCAACCGATATGAGTTCGAGACGGGGATCATTTCGTCGTGGATGCCGTTGACGACGAGCGTGGGCTGATCGATGCTCTTGAGATCGCCGAAGCGGAATGGACTTTCGCCATCTTGGAGCCGTCGGGGAAAGGCTTGCCGTTGCCGGGGATGCCGGCCTTGTAGGCTTTGATCATTGCCGGATTCCCGAGAATCACAGCGAGCACCGGTCCGTTGTGACTCACGGAAATCGTCTCCCAGCTTTCGTATCCCCTGAACTCAGAGAATGCGAGCCCATTCGGTACTTTGACGGTGTACTTGTCCTGGGCGGAAATCGCAGCCCCGGTGGCCAAGACGGCCAGCAATACCGCAATACTCACACTGATCAGCATGCTTTTGCCCTTCATTGCTGCAGCTCCCTCATCTGGTTAATGCACACACAGGCGGTGGATGACGCGCATGGTGACGCGCCATCCACCTCACTACCCCCGAACTACCGTAACGACTTAGACGAAGCGCGCAGATCCGACACCAAAAGGTCCGGCTGTTCCCACGCCGCGAAATGGCCGCCTTTAACGTGATCCCACCAGAGGCGTCGAGCCCGAGCAATTGCACCATGGTGCCGGTCGAGGCGACCGGGCCCCGACACCTTACGATGCCGGGGCCTTGCAATCGAACTACTTTTTCGAGCTTGTCTGTTTTGCAGCCTGTTCAATCAGCGCCGCCACTTTGGCGGGCTGCGAGAGAAAGATCGAATGACTGCCGGCAACTTCGACGACCGTAGAACCCGCGCGCTTCGACATCAAACGCTGGGCTGGCGGTGGAATCATCTTGTCGTCGGTGGTGACCAGGTACCAGCTCGGTTTGCTCTTCCACGCCGGTTCGGTGATCGCCCCGGCGAGCGCCTCAACTCCCCAGGGCACTTGAGAGTCAGCCATGAACGCGGCTTTATCCTTGGGCACATCACCCGCGAAACTGGCAGCGAACTTTGCCCTATCGAGCGCCAGGAACCCGTCTTGCGGTCCCACTATCGGCGGCACGGGCGCGCCCGGAGGCGGATCCTTGATCAGGGAGTTCACTGATTCGCCTTTGTCGGGCGCGAAGGCCGCGATATACACCAGACCTACGACGCTTGGGTGATTGCCGGCTTCAGTGATCACGGCGCCACCATAGGAATGGCCGACGAGAACGACCGGGTCGCTCTGCGCGTCCAGGACTCGCTTTGTGACGGCAACGTCTCCAGCCAACGATAGCGTCGGATTCTGCACGACGCTTACGCTGTAACCATCCTCCTTCAATATTTGATACACACCTTCCCAACCTGATCCGTCCACGAAGCCGCCGTGAACCAGGACGATTGCAGTCATGGCATCACCTCGTTTGGTTGTGCACGTTACCGTGCAGTCAATGGTTTCTCGCGCCGCGCCAGGCGGACGTAGTTCTCGTGTCGGGCCGACGGGGCGGGAGGTAAGTAAACCACTGCCTGCACGCTTGCACAATTGCACCTTGGGGATGGCCAAAGACAGGGAGTCTGGGAGCCGGGGCGCGCTTCAAAGGCATGCCGCACGGAGGAGCGGGCGTCGCCTGCGGAAATTAGCGAATCGCGCCCCCGCTACCACATTTATCTGACGCTCAGACCCCCGCCCACAAGGCGGGGATGTGAGCTACAAAACATCCCTTCCCCTCATCGGTCGCGAGTTTCATTTCTGGCGCTTCAAGCCAACTCCACAAGAACGCTAATGGAGTAGTTCGCGGAAAATTCTCGCCGAGAGCCGGACACCGCGGTCGCGAATCGACGGAATCGACTCTCTTACTACTCTATCGTTACCGGCGCGAGCGCTCTTCGTCGCTGACTCTTGATTCTTGCGTTTGGGCGTTGTCCTGCCTAGACGCGCCCCACCGATGAACGTGTGGCGGCATCGCGCTCGGATGTCTCAAGTCCTGGCGGACCTCCTGCTGCCAGATCACCGGCTTACGCACATAGTTCAATTCGGCCCCCGCCCCGTGAGTAACCCGGGTGTCTACGGCATGCACGTGAGGCAGGAAGTCCGCTTCACTCCCGAGATGTTGTTGTGTTTTATATATGCAAGGTGTATTTATAGACAAAACAACGTACCGTTTTGGTCGTGTGACATGGCAGTCGGTGAAATTGTCTTGTCCGCACGACCAGAAATCTTGGGTGTACGCCTTTGGCGCACCCGCACTGGGAGGGGGATATGCACAAGTCGACACTCGCGGGTTTGATCAATAGCGCTCTGGTGATAGCAGGACTGCTATGGAGTGCGATGTCAGCGCATGCGCAAGGAACGGCCGCAGGCGAGGCAGTAATAGAAGGAGTCGAGGTGACCGGCATTCGCTACAGCTTGGCGAAATCCGTCGGGGCCAAACGCGATGCGGACATCGTCAGCGATTCGATCGTGGCCGAAGATATCGGCAAGTTCCCGCAGCAGAACATGGCGGAATCGCTCCAACGTATCACCGGCGTACAGATAACGCGGAGCAAGGGCGAGGGACAGTTGGTGAGCGTGCGCGGGCTCGATCCAAAATTCACACAATTGCTGTACAACGGCCGATATTTGCCTGCCGCAAGCGGCTCACGAAATTTCGACTTCACCATTCTTTCCGCAGACTTTGTCAGCGCGTTGCAAGTCGCTAAGTCGCCTACCGCCGATTCTCTCGATGGCGGTATCGCGGCGACGATTGATGTCCTGACGGCGAAGCCCTTGGACATCAAAGGTCGCCGAGCAGTCGTAAACGCTGAAGCTATCCACGAAAGCAATCCGGATTCTGTCCAGCCCCACGTCTCAGCGTTTTTCTCTGACACCTTTGCGGAGGATCGGCTCGGTCTTGCATTTGGCATTGACTACAGCAAGCGCGACCTGCAGGTGGAGAGATTCGAGGCCTTCGGTTTCGAAAATGGCGTCGAAGCGAACCGAGTGCCGCAACTGGACTACAACGTCGACGGTGACTTCAACGATACTTTCCGGTTCAACCATGCGTCGAACTATGGCATGGACCTGGGAGACCGTGAGCGCAAGAGCCTGATGGCCTCGCTTCAGTTTCGTCCAAATGATGCGTTCGAAGGACGCGCGGACATTCTGTTCTCGAAGTTCGACACTGACGCGCTGTTCCCGGTGAACTCGCATCGCTTCACGAACAATCTCGGGCCGGTCGTCGCCAGCACCCAGGATGGAAACGGCGCGCTGATTTCCCTGGACTCGGATGGCGTCGATCATCGCAACAACGCAAGAACTGGTCAGGAAGAGGATGAGCTGAGGGCGTGGGGTTTGGGCGGTACGTACGCCGTGGGCGACTGGACGCTTGATGGCGAAGTGTCCTATGGCAAGTCGAAACGCAAGATCTCCTCGCTATCGCTCGAAGTTATCGGGCGAGCCCGCGTTTCCTACGATTTCACCAATGACCCTGCGGGGATACCCAACCTTACGTATCAGCGTGGCTTTGACCAGTTCGACGCGAACGACTATCGCGCTATCGGCTTCAACGGTCCGCTCGATGAGCCAACCGAGGATGAAACCCGCGATGTGCGGTTCGACGTCAAGTACAGCATGCACGGGTGGATGGAGACTTTCGGATTCGGTGCAAGCTGGGGCAAGCGTGAGCATTCGACGGAAAGCAACTTCATTCAGGTTGGCGCAGGGGATCTCGCGGCGTTGTTAGGGGTAGCCTTCGACCCGACCATCGAGGGCGGAAGTTTCAACGGTGCGCCGTGGATGCGTGAATTCGGCGATTCCGGCTATCTGTCTGGCTATGGCGGCGGATCATCTTTCCCGAAAACTTGGCTGTCCGCCGATCCAAACGCTTTGCTCGCGGACATTCCGCTCTCCGACCTTGTCGGGCTGTTTCCTCCGGTGAGCTTTCCGACATCTGTTTCGAATGTTCAGGAGGACGTAGGTGCCGCATATCTCCGCGGCAATTTCAAGCTTGCCGACGGGCGTGTGTCCGGAAACATTGGAGTGCGTTACGTCCGGACTGATCAAAAGACCTTTGGCTTCGTACCGGACTTCAGCCAGATCATCTTCGACCAGGGTGGCGCGGTGACCTTTGTACCGGAAGCTGCGCCAACGACAATTGACCGCAGTTACAACAACTGGCTGCCCAGCTTGAATCTGCGTTTTGGACTTAGAGAAGACTTGGTCGCGCGCTTCGCGGCGGCGCGCGTCCTTTCCCGTCCGGATCTGGGCGTAATTACGCCGACGACGGTCGTCAACGCCAATGTCCGCACGATCACCTCCGGCAACCCCAATGTCGATCCGTACCTCGCGGATCAATTCGACGTTTCGCTGGAATGGTATTTTAACCAGGAGAGCTTGCTGTCACTCGCGGTCTTCTATAAGGACGTGAAGAATTTCATCGTTTCGACCAGCAGCCTCGAGACTCACACGGTGCAACTGGCGCAGGGCGGCGGCACGGTGGATATAGAGTTCACTCATTTCCAACCTGACAACGGTGCGAACACGACGTTCAAAGGCGTCGAAGTCAGCTATCAGCAGCCCTTCACATTCCTGCCCGTGCCTTTTGATGGTTTCGGCGTCCTACTCAACTATACCTACATCGACGCTGGCGAAATTTCGGTGGTGGCCGGCGGCCCGTCGCTGCCATTGCC
>CAVOIC010000005.1:0-181899 GCA_963695985.1 uncultured Gammaproteobacteria bacterium | reverse complement strand
CTGGCCCTCGGCCGCGCCCGGTGGTGGGCGCGATCGCGCGCGGGTCAGGCGGCGGGCACCAGCCCCCGCCTGCGGATCGGGCGCCAGCCCCAGCGCCGCGAGGAGCCGCCGCACCGCATGGGGCGCGGTCACCGCGACCAGCACAGCGGGGGCAGACGAGGGCTTCGATCGCGAGCTGTCGACTCAGGGATCGCGCGACGACGGGGGCTACTGGTAGATGTTCAACGCCTTGAGGATGGCGATCAGCACCACGGCGCCGAGGATGCTGATGACCCAGGCGCCCCTGGAACCCACCGCCACGATCCCGAGCCTTCCCGCCAGCCAGAAGCCGAGCACGGCGCCGATGATCCCGACGATGATGTTGGCGATGACGCCCATCTGGGCGCCGGTCTTCATGACCAGGCTGGCCAGCCATCCGATCACACCCCCGATAATCAGGGTCACGATGAGGCCCATAGTTCCTCCCTCCGGAGACCGGGTCGTTCGAACGAGGAGTTGGCGGCCAATCCTAGCTCAATTCCGCTCGGTTGCGTGGCCCGCCCGCGCGTCAGCTCGATCAGCACCGTCACTCCGGCCACCCGGGACGTCCGTACGCCGTTCGCTCCTTTTCCCGCGCACGAACTATTCCCGGAACCGGGCCGGCGCGAGGGTGAGCGTGACGTGGAAGGCGACCGGTTCGCCCCGCGCAACCAACGGCAGACTCCCTGGCATCCCTCATGAGAAGCATGCGCCGGTCAGTAAGACCAGTAAGCGCAAGGTCGCGTCAGATATGTAGTCCACGGCCTGTCGTCCGTATCCCGGCTTACAGGCTCCCTCTGGCGCTTTTCTTTGTTTCCAGTCACTTACCGTGCATTTCAGAACAACCTGCCCGACGTGTTTGCGCGTTGGACCGAGCGCAATCGCACCGAACGCGAACCCCCCGCGCACCACGCAGAGCTTTTCCGTGTTGTCGAGCGGACTGCCGGCCGGTTCCAGCGCGCTCGGCCCCTACTGCAGGGAATCTCCCACGAGCTTGGCCAGATCCCCGCCGCCTTTCTTGCCGACGTAGTCGGTCACCACCGGCACCGCCTTCTTGACCATGTCGGGCTTGAGGCCGAGCTTCCTGAACGACTGCGTAACCTCTGCGAGGCTTCCGAGCCCCTCGGCGCCAACTTTCTTGCCGAGCGCCCCGGCGCCGGCCCCCTTGGCCTCGACGGCAGGCGCGGCGGCGAGCAGCCGGTCCATGCCGGGGACGGCGGTCGCGACTTTGCTGAAGTTCTCGGGAGTCATGCGCGTCTTGGCCAATCGGAAGAGCGACCCCGCTGCCCCCTCAGCCTGCTTCGTCGTGCTGCCCAGCTCCTTGGCGAGCTGGCCCACCAACTCGGAACTGGTCCCCGCGGCGGACCCTGGGCGAACGCGAATCCCGGAACCACGGATGCTCCCATCATCAGAATCAGGATGCCCCAGTAGATGCCTCGGTTCATCGCCTGTCCTCCCCCCGCGTCCCCACAGCACTGACCCCGAGTCATCGCGACTGGCTCGCGAAGACTCCGACGGCCTGCCCGGGTGAACGGCCTGGGCCGCCGTGGTGCCCACCTTCACGGTGATGTTGCCGGTCCGCTCGAGCCTCAGGACCCACAGTGGCACAAAACGGACGCCTAAGCACCCCACGCTTATGAGCGGCGCCATTCGGTCGGCAAGCCACCGGACGTAAGTCCGCGTTCGATCTCCGATCCGGGTCCGTCGTCGATACCCGGGCTTACAGGCTCCCTCTGGCGCTTTTCTTTCTATCCCGCGTACTTCCACAGCATCGGCTTACAGCGGCGGCAGGTATCCCTCGTCCGCGCGCCGACGTATGCTGGCGGCGGAGGAAGTGGCATATGCGACAGACGAAGATCGTCGTCACGCGCTACGGCGGACCGGAGGTGATCACTGTCGCCGAACAAGAATGCCCTGCGCCAGTGCCTGGCGAGGTCCGGGTGAAGGTGCTGGCCGCGGGCGTGAGCTTGCCTGATGTACTAGCGCGCGAGGGCGTCCATCCGGAAACACCGCGCGTGCCCTATACGCCCGGTTGGGACCTGGTCGGCATTGTGGATCAGATCGGCGAAGGCGTCTCCGGTTTCGAACTGGGCCAGACGGTTGCGGCCATGCCGATCAGCGGCTGTTACGCACAATATGTTTGCTTGCCGCAACGCAAGTTCATTCCCGTGCCCGCAGGTTTGGACCCTGCAGAAGCCGTCGCGGTCGTCTTGAACTACATCACGGCATACCAGATGCTGGATCGTTCGGCGAAGGTAAAGCCGGGGCAGCGCGTGCTGATTCACGGCGCCTCAGGCGGCGTCGGCACTGCGTTCCTGCAACTGGGGCGGCTCGCCGGCGTGGAAATGTACGGAACGTGTTCGGCGCAGGCGGCGGAGGTAGTTAGGGAGCTTGGCGCTACCCCCATCGACTACCGCAATTCTGACTTCGTCCAGGAAATCCACCGCCTCACCCGTGACGGTGTGGATGCTGTTTTCGACGGCATCGGTGGGGACAATCTCTGGCGCTCGCGCGAAGCGCTCCGCGAAGGCGGCCGCGTGGTGGTCTACGGATTCCAGGCCAAGCTGCACGGAGGAAGGATGGCTCCGGGCGCGCCAAGCGGGCGGCACCCGATTCGCGAATCCGCGATCTTGGGGTGGTACATCCTCCGGAACTGGTTTCTGCCGGGCCGTAAGAGCATGGTGCCTTACAGTATCCAGTGGCTGATGCGGCTGAAACCCGCGTGGTTCCGCCACGACCTGCTCACACTGTTCGACCTACTGCAGCAGAAGAAGATCAAGCCGCTGATCGCACAACGGTTGCCTCTCTGCCAAGCGCGGCACGCACACGAATTACTGGGAAGCGGAGGCGTGATCGGTAAGATCGTGCTGATACCGAACGGGTAGCAGAAGCGTGTGAGCTACTTCCCCGCAAAGGAAGGCGCCAATTAAATCACTGGCCGCCTTCGCAGTATAGTCTCGATCATGTTCTATCAAAGGAGTGGACGTTCCCTATGCCCTCAGCGGGAATCAGAGATGCCCGTCAGGACCCGCTACTGTAAAACGGATTCGAACCCGTGTGTTGGTTTGAGAGGGCCAGGTTATCGTAGGAGGGGCGCGCTCGGCGTGAACTCCGATGCAAAGTGCGGCGCCCGTCAATCCGCCCTCGTAGTCGAGGACACATGCGGCCACAGACCGCCACTGACCGATATCGCCCCACGGTGGTGGCGACGGCCATGGGGCTGATCGGCACGTGGGCGAGCGTGGCCGGCAACGAGGTGTCGATCCGTCTCGGCCGCCAGCGGCTCGTGCGGCTGGCCATGACCTCGTGTGTCGTCTGCGCAGCGGGCATCGGGTTCCTGGGCACGCACTCCTACCCGCTCGCCGCCGCGCTGGTGCTCGTCTACGGCCTGCTCATCTGGCTCGATTCGTCCTCGCTCACCGCCGGCGCCGCGGGCAGCGCCGATCCCCGACGGCGCGGGGCCACGCTGGCGCTCCACTCGCTGGCGGGCTACACGGGCGGCTTCGTGGGTCCGATCATGATCGGTTGGGATCCTCGATCTCGCCGGCGGAAGGTCTCCCGCCGGCTGGGGTTTCGCGTTCCTGCGCGTCGCCGTGATCACCCTCGTGGGCCAGCTCGCGTTCGTGGCGCTGCGGCCGCGCGACCTGATCGGAGACCGGACGGGGTCAACATCACGCTGAACGTCGGGGTCGATACGTCTGAAGGCCGCGCGGAGTTGCGGATAGGAGGTCGAGGATGAGCACGCCTGAGCGCCTAAGTTGTAGTCTCTGCAAGGGAGTGGCCGTGACCCTCAAGGGGGGCACCGTCGTCCACTGGGAACGGCAGGACACCCCCGACCTCCACTACATGGCGACGGCACCGGCGATGCGGCGCCGACAATGGGCGGCCGAGGATCGGGTCGCGAGGCTGCGCGATCAGATCGACACGATCACCAAGGCCGGCCGTGTCGCCTGGGTCGATGTCAAGGACAACGGGGACTTCGTGCTGTATCAGGCCCCGCACGGAACCGTCCCGGTCAACCTCCCTCGAACCCCCAGGTAACCGCCCCGCGCTCGCTTGCAGGGATCCGCCCCTCGGCACACCCAGGCGATGCGAGACTACCGCCAACGCATCGGTAGCCGGAGCACCGTCGCACCGGTTCGTGCGGCGACGACTTTCGTCCAGACGGCCGTCGGCCCGAGATCCGCGTCGTCGAGAGAGTCTCCGAGATTCGCGCCGATATCGAGAAAGACAAACCAATGCTCCTGGGCCGCGAAGCGGGACGTCATGCTCTCGCATGCCACGTCCTGACGCTCCGCGCGCCTGACGCCTTCGCCCGCGCCCGGCGGCCGCGGGCCCGCCGCGGAGGCGCGGCGCCGAGAGATCGCTGGGCGCCGCGGGGAATGCGGCGACGACACTCCGTCGCTAGAAGGCTTCCTTCCGCGTCCGGCCGAACGCCGGGAGCAGGACGGCACCCAGCGCCGCCCGCGCCTCCCACGTTCTCGACGAGGATCTGCGTCTTGAGCGACTTCCCCATCGCCACGCCGAGGAGGCGCGCGACCGTGTCGGTGGGGCCGCCCGCGGCGAACGGCACGACGACGGTGATGGGCTTCTGCGGGTACTCCTGCGCCCCGGCGACGGCAACGCCGAGCAGAGGAACACACGCGATAACGCCGAGGCGCTTCGCGACCATGGCTCTCCTCTCTTCCGTGCCGGGCCGACCCGGGCAGGCGACGCCAGACCGAACGTGCCCAGGCAGTATCCACGTGGCGTGATACTGGAGCAATCGGGCCGCGGTCCGCGCTCCTGACCGGACGGCCCCGCCGAGGCAGCGCGGCGCACGCGCCCGCTCCAAGGATCGGCGGGCAGCCACCTGCCTCATCCGAGACCCACGAGCTCGAGCGGGCGCTCGTGGAGGATCTGGTCGATCAGCTCCGGCGGGATCGGCGAGAGCCGCACGCCGTCACCCCAGTCGTTGATGGCCTGAAAGGCCGCCGCGGCCTCCCGCGTCGTCATGACCGGGAAGTCCGAGCCGAACAGGAGGCGGTCGGTCACCTTGTACTCGATGGCCGCCCGGAGGCCGTTGTAGAGCTGCCACCGGCGGTGGAAGCGCGCCGAGAGATCGGCGAAGACGTTCTCGTTCTTGCGCATCAGCATCACCGTGTCCTGCATCATCGGCTGTCCGAGATGCGCGACGATCATGCGCAAGCGGGGAAACGCCCGGCCGACCCGGTCCAGGAGCAAGGGGTTGCCCCACTCGAGGGCCGCCTCCGGGTCGTAGGCGCCGCCCATGTGGAACATGACCGGGACCCGGAACGCGTCGGCCATCTCGTAGAGGCGCCAGGCCGCGGGGCTCCAGGGATCGAACCCGTGGTAGACCGGGGAGAGCTTCAGGCCGCGGAGGCCGAGTGTCGTGACGCTCCGCTCGAACTCGCGCGCGGCATCCTCGTCGTTCGGGTCCACTGCGGCGAAGCCCACCGCCCGCCCCGGGTACCGCGCGACGTACTCGGCGATGAAGTCGTTCGGGATGCCGCGGCCCCAGTTGGTCGGCATCTTGATCACGACGAACTTCTCGGCCCCGCCGTGGGCCACGCTCCGCCGGTGGTGCTCCGGCCAGGCCTCGCCGCCCATGACCCCGCGGGCCTGCATCGCCGCCCGCGCCTCGGCGCCGATGTGCTCCGGCAGGTAGCAGTGAGTGTGCCAGTCGATGAGCTGCCGCAGGGGGGCCATCGCCGTGCGAGCGGGCCGCGAGCGAACGCTCAGCGCCCGGCGGCGCGATCCCCGGTCCGGGAGGGGAGAGCGGCGGGGGGAGCGGTCTCGATCGGCCGGCGGAAGGCGGGCATCACCTTCGTCGCGAAGAGCTCGAGGTTGCGCAGGATCAGCCGCTGGGGGATGCCCGGGTGCGCGTGCTCCACGAGCAGGGACTCGAGCCCGCACACCTCGACCAGCTCGTGAACCCGCTCCGCCACGTGCTCCGGCGTGCCGACCAGGAGGTTTCGCGGCTCGAGGAACTCCCAATCGAGCTTCGTGCCGGGCGCGAGCTCCTCGCCCGGGTTCGTGAACACCTCGCGCCCGCGGAACGGATCGTTGTAGATGAAGGCGGACAGGATGGGCGCCTCGGCCTCGCGGCGGGCGGCCTCCATCGTCGGCGCCACGTAGAGGTTCCGCAGCACGGCTTGGCCCGCCGACGGCGACACCGGCCGGCCCTCGATCCGGGACCGGATCTCCGCGTAGAGCTCCATGCGCTGCCGTACCCGGCGCGGCGGCGGCTGCCAGTAGCACGGCTGGAGCCCCAGCTCGGCGGCGAAGCTGACCGAGCGGTCGGTCGACACGGTCATCCAGAGCGGCGGATGCGGCCGCTGGAAGGGCTTGGGCGTGACGCGCAGCTTCAGGACCCGGTCGCCGTCCTGCCATGCCGGGTCGGCCGGATAGCGCGGATGCGCGAACCGAGTGTCGGGGGCGGGAAAGGTGTAGTTCGGACCCGCGTGGGCAAACCGCTCCTCGGTCCAGGCCTTCCGCACGATCTCGACGGTCTCGCGAAAAAGCTCGCGGTTCTCCTGGTCCTTCCTCGGGTCGGCGTGGGGATGGAACTGCGGGCCCTCGTAGGGCCAGATGCCGCGGCCGAAGCCGACATCGACCCGGCCCCGGGTGAGATTGTCCAGGATGGCGAGGTCCTCCGCCAGCCGGATGGGATGCCACCAGGGAGCGATGTTCGCCATCTGCCCGATCCGGATGCGGTGCGTCCGCGCCGCCAGGTCGGCCCCCACCAGGATCGGATTCGGCAGGTCGCCGAGACCGTACGGGCCGAAGTGATGCTCCCCCATCCACACCGCGTCGTAGCCGAGCTCCTCCGCCAGGGCGACTTGCTCTCGCAGGTTGTCGAGCAGGTCCGCCGGCGTCTCGGCGCCGCCGCCGCAGTCGTAGAGCGTGGTGAAGAGGCCAACCCGCATCAGAACCCTCCTGGACTGGGGACACGCGGACCCCCGCCGTCTGCGCCGGGACCCGCTCAAACGCCGGGGCGTCGCCCCGGTCGGGGCGGCGGCGTGCCGCCGGGCTACACGCGCACGGACGCCACTCTAGCCCCGCCGTTCGGCCCCATCAAGTGAGGGTGACGGGATCCCGGCCTGACGCGCGCTCTAACGGTAGCCGCGTTGCCCCGGGGCCAGTCGGCCCGGATGTTGGACGAGGGCATCGAGTTCCTGCCGAAGCCGATCGGCCTCGACACCCTGGTCCGGAAGCTGCGCGAGGTCCTGGACGAGCGCGGCCGGGCGCCGCACGCGGAAGCCGCCCGCTGAGGCGGGTCGGCTACCCCGACTGATCCACGGGGGCGCGCGACCGGGCCTGGTCCCAGGGAAATGCGGCGAGGATCTCGAGCGCGCGGGCGCGCATGAAATCGCCCACGACTTCGAGCGGCGTCCAGTCGGGTTGGGCGTTCACCCACGCGGCCGCGGTTGCCAGATCCGCCCCGAGCAGCGGCTTGTAGGTGGGCACGTCCCTCCCCCGCGCCGCGAACACCACGCGGCCGAGGCCGATCTGCGTGATGACGAAGGAGCAGAGGAGGCACGGCTCGCAGCTGCTGTAGAGACTGCCGCCCGCCAGCCGTTGCCACGCGCCCAGGCGGCGCCACGCGTCGCGGATGGCGACGATCTCCCCGTGGGCCGCCGGATCGCGGTCGGCGCGCACCGTGTTGTGGCCCTCGCCGACCAGCCGCCCGTCCCGATCCACGACCACCGCCCCGAACGGCGTCTGTCCCCGGAGGACGGCCGCCTCGGCCAGCTCGAGGGCGCGCGTCATGAAGATCGCGTCCTGTCGCTCTCGCGCCGGGCTCATCCCGGCGCTCACCGCCCCCGCCCCCTCGTCAGAGCGGCCACTCGCGCTCCGCGCGCCAGGTGACGGCGTCGCGGTAGTCGTAGTACTTCGTCCGGCGCAGGATCGGCTCCCCCCTGGCGCGGACGCCCCCCGGCAGGATGCCCTGGTGGAGCCGCACGTCGGTGTAGTGGCGGGGCGCGAGCTCCCGCGCCGCGTGGGCGTGACGTTCGCTGACCCGCCAGTGCTCGCCGGCTTCGTCCCCGTCCAGCAGGATGAGGTTGGCCCAGTCCCCGTCGGCGAGCGCGAGCGAGCTGTAGCTCAGGATGCCCGGATGGTCGGGGAACTCCCGAATGAGCTCGTCGTCCCGGATGGTGAGCGGGGCGGGATCGACGTCCCGACGCTTGACCCCGAAGAAGCCGACCCAGGTGAGGTCCCGACCGTCTCCCAGCCGCCGCTCGTCGCAGACGATCGCCCGGTGCACGCGCCCGCCTGCCTCGCGCCTCTCGAGCACGAGCGGCCGCGGGCCCGCCGGCAGGGTCGCCGCGCCAGCCGCCCGGCGGCGGATTTCCTCCAGCATCAGCCGCACCGCCCCCAGATCCCGGGCCGTCCAGGCGGGGTCCGTAAACCCACGGCCGGCTGCGGTCTCACGCCGCGCCAGACGCACACAGTCGTCCACGGCGTCCTCCGTCGCGCCGATCATTCCCGGCCCTGGCGGACCTTGTCAACGGGCTGCCGGCGCGCCATGCCATCGCCATGCCATAGAATGACACGATGCTCCGCTTGGCGTCCTTCCTCGCCGCCAACGCACAGCCCATGTACGAGCGGATCGCCAGCTACCTGGCCGGCCGTCTGGACGGCCCGGTCGAGCTCCTGGCCGGCGTCCCGCTGGAGGAGCAGCATCGCCGGCTCGACGGGGGCGACATCGAGGTCGCGTTCATCTGCGGGCTTCCGTATTCTCAGAAGCACGACCGTCCGGACCGCCCGATCGAGCTCCTGTGCGCACCCGTGATGGCGGCCTCTCGCTACGGCGGGGCGCCGGTGTACTTCACCGACGTGGTCGTCCGGCGAGACCATCCGGCGCGGACTTTCGCAGACCTCCGCGGCCGCGTCTGGGCCTACAACGACGAGGGCTCCCACTCCGGGTACAACGTGGTGCGGCACCACCTGCTCGCTCTCGGGGAAACAACCGGGTACCTCGGCCGGGTGGTCGCCTCGGGCGCGCATCAGCGCTCGATCCAGATGGTCCTGGACGGCTCGATCGACGCGTCCGGCATCGACAGCACGGTGCTGGAGACCGAGACGGCCCGGCGACCGGAGCTCGTGACGGGTCTCCGCACCGTCGCCGTGATCGGGCCGAGCCCCATTCCCCCGGTCGTCGTGGCCCGCGGGCTCGACCCGTCGCGGAAGGCACGCCTCCGGGAGCTCTTCCTCGGGATGTCGGCGGACCCCGAGGGCCGCGCCGTCCTCGCGGCGGGCCGGATGGCCGGCTTCGTGCCCGTGCGGGACGCCGACTACGACCCGATCCGCGAGATGGCCCGGCGGGCCGAGGCGGCCGGCTTCCTCACGCTGCGCTGAGAGGCCGCGAACCCCGGCGGCTGATCAAATGCGGTGACGGGGGTCTGGGGCCACAGGCCGAAGGCCGTGGACCGGAGCGGCGCCGCTCCCCCTCCCGGTGAGCCCAGAGCGGGCGGCGTCAGCTGAGGAGTCAGCGCCTCGATGCCGGCGTCGAGCTCGTCCGCGGCATACGTGTGCAGCGACACGTCTCCTAGCGCTTCGAGCTTGCGTCGCTGCGCGATAAGCTTACGACGCGAATTCGCCGACAGCAGCGCGATGTAATGCGCGAAGCCGTAGGTGAGATCGACGCGGTAGGCGCTCACGCGGTCCGCGATCCGAAAGTGGAAGCCGTGCTCCGCGGCGACGCGCTCGAGCACCGCCAGCCACGGCTTTGTCAGATCGGCGTGCGGGAACACGACCTCGTCGGTACGCACTTCCTGCAAGATGAATCTCAGCAGCGCGTCGACTGCTCCGACGCCGGCCTGCGCATCGACGACCGGGCCGAGGTATTCGGACAACGCCACGTCCGACTCCCGCCAGCCTGCCCCCAGCGGTTGAAGACTCGTGATGCGCAATGCGCCGCGCAGCCGGCGCTCGCGGATCGCGACTGGAAGAAAGGCGACCAGTGAATCGCCGACGAATGCAGCGGCCGTTCGCGGCCGCGCCGCGTTCAAATCGCCGAAGACGTTCCACCATGCACCGAGCCAGTGGCTCGAGCTGAAGATGGCATCCGCCCCGGAACGGCTCAGCAGGTCGTCGTGGCGGCTGCGGTCACTCAACCATTCGGACCAATCGATCCAGCGGCAACCGATAGCTCACGCATGCCTCATTGGCCAACGCCATCCCCGCGTACAGGTTCATGTGCCGCCCCACCATGGCCGCTGGTCGCAAAACAACTCGAGCGCGCGCCTTCGCCCCTCTTCTCCAAAGGCGTGCGCCTGCTGCCTATTCTGCAGGAGCTGGACAATCGAGGCTGCCAATTGCTTCATGTCGCCCACCGTCGCGAGATGCCCAGTTTGCTCCGTCAGCGACAAGTTCCGCATTGCCGCCGACATTCGTGCACACGACCGGCCGCGCGGCCACCATGTATTCGATGATCGAATTCGACAAGCCTTCGGTCTCCGAGACGAGCAGACAGACATCGGCACTCACAATGGCGGGCATAGGATCCGCCAGTGGGCCGACGAAGCGCACTGCATCCCGCACGGCCAAAGAGTCGGCCAGAGACTCCAGACCGGCGCGCAGTGAAGGCCCGCCTTCGTAAGGCCGATCCTCCCCTACTATGACCAGCACGGCAGCCGGATGGCGCTGCCTGACGAGCGACAACGCACGAATTGCGTCGTCGATGCGCTTCAATGGGCGAAGGTTTGCTACGACCACGAGCACCTGGGCCTGTGCTTCGATGCCGAGAGAGTGTCGCGTAGCGGCGCGATCCAGCCCAAGCGGATGACGCACCAAACCGTTATAGATGACCTGCACGTGCGACGGGTCGTAGTGCTCGGCCTGGCAAACTACCTCTCTTACAGCCTTGCAGTTGGCGACGATCCAGTCCACGTACCGGCGGTTCCACCGCAGAATGCGAAGCTGCCCTGGCGTGTACCAAAAGCCCAGGTCCCGGCGTGACACGATGACTCTGATGCCGGCGAGCTTGAGCAGCGGTGGGAATACGAGCGAGCTGTCGTTGAAGAAGATATGGGCGACATCGTAGTTGTTGCGCCGGGCCCATATCACCGCCTTAAGGATGCGCCAGAGGCTACGCGGCGAGCGCAAACGCTGGACATCGAGCACTTTGACCGGCGCGTCGCCAGCGACCGTCTCGAGAAATGCCGAGGAGCGCAGCAGCAAGATCGCCGGGTCGAAGCGCTCGCGGTCAAGACCCTGGAACAGAAGCCAGAACTGCCCCTCGGTACCTGCCGTGGGCCCCGGGAACTGATCAAGGATGAAGAGAATCCTGACCTTGCGGCTCATCAGCCGACTCGGGGTTGCCACACTACCTGCTTATCGCCCTGCAGGAATCGGCCGAGCGCGACTGCGGATGCCCAATTCAACAGGAAGAAGTAATGGCAGTATCGAACGGGTCCCCATGCTGCGAGTGGCCCCGATGAGCGACTGGCAGACAGCACCAGCAGCGCGAATATGCACTGGGCGACCGCGCCGACCTGGTAGATCATTCCTTGTGGCAGCAGGAACCAATTGCAGAGCGCCGCAAGCGCGAGCGGCACGAAGCTCAGATAACGCAGCACCTTGTGCGATAACAACTGCCAGCTGAAGAGTCCGTACCGAAACGGGTTTAACAGGGCTCGCATGTCCCAAAGTGCCCACAGGGCGCGAAGCGCCACCCTGACTCTCATGCGATGCTCCGCCGCCTCTGACGTCAGGGTTTCTTCGGTGAGCACCGCTCCCGCCTCGTAGATGACCCGCGCGCCCTGCTGCACGACGCTCAGAGGCAGTACGAAGTCCGGCAGCTGGTCGGGCCTCATCGGGCGATACAGCGCCCTGCGCACTGCATCGATACCGCCGTCGACGCCGACAACCGAGCCGATCCGCGTCTCGGCGACGCGCAGCCGGTTTTCAAGGCGCATGTACGCGGTGCAGCCGTCTCCGACGAGCGAATTGTCCGGATTGACATACAGCATGCGGCCCGTGACATAGCCGACTGCCGGATCTGCAAAATTTCGAACCAGCATGCGCACAGCGTCGGGCCGGTAGATCGAGTTCGCATCGGCGAACACGATGATCTCGCCGCTCGCGTTCCGCATCGCCAGGTTCAGTCCGCTGGTCTTTCCCTGGCGCGGCTCCTGTCGCAGCAGTCGAACGCGTGGACTCCTCAGCGGGCGAGCTTGCTCACGATTTCGTCCGTGCCATCGTCCGAGGCATCGGAGACCACGATCATGTCCAGTCTGTCCGCGGGATAGTCCTGCGTAAGCTTGTTCCTGACGGTGCCCTCGATATGGCCAGCCTCATTGAAGGCGGCGGTGATCACGGTAACCGTTGGCAGATAGTCGTCGCGCTGACGCACCGTCCTGTTGCGCAGCCGACCAATGAGTGCCTGCCAACAACGGGTAAATCAGGTACGGGTAGATACCGACAATCAGCAGGACCCAGAACAGCGTCGCCAGCATAGGGACCGATCGCCGCGCGATCATTGCGCTTGCGCAGCGAAGTGATAGACGAGATTCAGGCCGGCGCGGTTTTCAGTGAAGGTGGCCGAGTCGTCGGTGCTATTCTGATCGAAGCGATCGTAGAGCAAGGAGAGTGCAACCCGGCGACCCATTCTCCAGCTCAACCCCGCCGACGCCTCGACGATCTCGTTATCGAAGGACGTCGTGTCATAGTCCTCGCGACGATAACTCGCCGCGAGGCTGAGGCTGAGAAAGGGCGTCATGAGACGCGAGAAGCTCGCATTCGCGCCTTTGATGGTGCGATCGAGCGTAGGGTCCGCGTCGTGCTCCTCTTTCGACGCCGAGGCGCCAAGCGAAAAACCAGTGTGGGCCATCTGAAAGGCCCAACCTGCCCCGATCGTCTCACTGACGAAGACGTCTGTCGTCGCGATTTTCGTCGACGACTGGATTGGCGTGCGTCGATCGGGTCCGGAGCGAAACATGTTCGTCGCGTCACTGATATCCCGTGACGCATAGACTGAGATCGTTGAGGCCGGTGACACACGCCGCCCCAGTTCGAAGCGCCCTACCCACCCGCCTGATGTGTCGCTGTCGCCGCCGATCTCGACGTAGCCGACGGCCGCGTGCAGGGTGGTGCGGCTTCCGTTGCCACGGTAGCCCAGGTAGAACGCCTGGCGGTTGTAGTCGGCGTTCGCCGGATCATCGTAGTCAATGTGCTGCGCATCGGCTGAAAGATAGGCGCTCGAGATGTTCGAGATGTCCCGCGTCAACATCAGCGATCCTGAATAGCGCGTGCTGTCGAGATCCGTAAACTGCGGTGAGTCGGAGTTCGACGTGACGACTGAGTAATCGGCGCGCAGCGTAAGGTGCGTCGCTGACGTCAACAACAGATCGAGCTGTGGGCCCGTCGTGAAGTAATTGACCGACTGCAGATTGTCCGGAGTAAAGGGCAGGAAGGGGTCGACGATCGCCTGGTCGAAGGTGTCCTGGAAGTTCCAGCGGAAGCGCTCGGACCCGATTCCAAGAAGCCCGTCCAGGTAGCCGATGGGCAGGCCGTCATAGCTGTCATCCAGGTACTCGGTCCATGCGATATCAGACTTGAGCGAATAGTCGAGCCGGGTGCCGTTCGCGCCTCACATCGGCAACCAGGCCGACCGTTGCGAGCGTGTCTTCTACTTCGTTGTCGGCGGTACGACGCACGTTGTCCGAGCGCGTGGCGCCAAGAGTCATGTCGAGCACAGTGCTCGTTGCTCTCGCTGTACTCACAGGCTCGTCAGTGTTCGCCTGAGCCCGCGCCAGGACGGGGACTGCAGCGCTCAGCGCCAGTCCGAGCGCGAAACGGCCCAGCAACGGGAGCGATGCCTTTCTCGACCTGCTACGAAACGCCGGATCCTGAAGCATCGTGGTACTTGTAGTAGTAGCCGGAATGAGGCTGTCCTCACGCTCTGATTGAGCACGAGCGAAATTGGCTTGGCCTGGCCAAGCGAGCCGAGCGCATCGAGGACGACCTTCTGAGGCGTCTTTTCGGCACACACCACCAGGACGATCTGTCCCAGCGCCTGGGCCAGGGCGAGCGACTCCGTGGTGAGCAACAGGGGCGGTGAGTCGAAGAGCACGATGCGAAGCGGATCGCGTTCGCTCATGCGAGAGAAGAGGTCCTCCATCCGGACGCTGGCGAGAAGTTCCGTGGCGTTTTCCGACTGCTTACCCGCCGGCAGCACGGACAACCCGGGGACGTCGGTCTGCAGGATCAGCGATTCCACATCCAGCTTTGCGTCTCGCAGGGCATCGAGCAGGCCGGGCTCTGACTCCACGCCCAGCAGCTTGCTGATATGTGGCTTCGCCACGTCCGCATCGACCAGAAGCACCCGGGTGTCCTCTTCCAGGGTCATGCTGAAAGCGAGGTTCAGCGACGTGAACGTCTTGCCCTCACCGGGCATGGCGCTCGCCAGCATGATCAGATTCCCGTGCGCAAGACGCTGTGTGCCGCGACCGAGTGCGCTCGCAATCAGCGGCCGCTTGATGCGCCGATATTGCTCGGCAAGGGCCTTATCCTGCTGTTCCGGCGGCAACAGTCCCGCAGCGCGCAGGGCGTTTTGATCGATCATGATGCGGCGCGCGGGTACGGTGGCGCTCACGGACGCGCTGTCCAGCCGACGAGCGGCGGCGCCGCCCACAAGCGTGCCGTAGCTGATAGGAGCAACCGCGCCGGGCCGTGCGCCGTCGCGAGCGGATTGCAGCTTCTTGATTGCCTTTTCGATGACGCTCATTTGTGCGCTTTCTGTTTGTCGGCGCTCAGCTGATCAAGCCTCTGAGCATCCGCGTGGCATCGCTTTGGATCACCAGCATCAGTGCTGTGGCGACGACCAGCAGAACGGCGATGGCCGCGTAGACGAAGGCGCCACGGCGGGCCACCGCCTGGTACCGGCCCAGAAAGATCATGTTGACCAGGCCGAGCACCGGAAGACCCGTAATCTCGCCCAACTGGCGCGTGGAACTGAACACCGGCTTGAGCTGATGCAGCAGATAGGCCAGCCCTCCACCGGCTGCGAGCGCCGCAAACAGCACCGAGATGATGAGGCGAGGACGATTCGGCGCGACCGGGACGAAGCTGGCCGACGGTGGATCGATGATGTCGAAGCGAAAGATGCCGGTCTCATTGGCCTGCTCCGACAATCTGGTCCGCTCGAGCTGCTCCACCAGCGCCTGATACTTCTTTTGGGTCACGTCGTAGTCGCGATTGAGCCGGGCAAATTCCGCCTCGACTTCCGGCGCTGTATTCACGAGTTGCTTGAGGCTCGCAATCTTGTTCTGGTGATCCGCAATTTCACCGCTGAGCGCCGCGATTTCCACTTCCGTCTGATTGAGCTGCAACTGAATGCTCTGATACACCGGGTTCGAATCCAGGCCGAGCCTCGCAGCCGCGCCAGGATCACCGCGCTTCACCGCGTCGATCTCCGCCTGCTGGCGTGCCTTGAGATCCGCCAGGGTCTCGCGCAAGGCGATGACATCCGGGTGCTTCTCGGTGAAGCGCAACAGGAGCTCATCCAATCGTGCCTGTGTCTCTCGAATTCTGGAGGCGGTATCGTTTCCAGGTGCCCCTGGTGTCGTCGTGCCGGGTCTCGCCGTGGCAGCCGCGCCCGCTCCATTGAGGAATGGCTGCTCGCCGGTGAGCTGACTTTGCAGCTCCTCGCGCCTGCGCACCGCGATCGCATAAGAGGCGCGGGCCTTGTCGAGAGCGGCCATTTCGCCTTGCAGTCTCGAAAAGTAGTCGCCCTGCGCGCCGGGCATCAGGCCGACATTCTGTCGCTTGAAGTCCGCGAGGCGTTCCTCGGCCGCCGACAAGCGACGCTCGTAGTCCGCGATCTGCTCGGTCAGAAATTTCTGTGCCTGTTGCGAGCCGGCACGATTGCCGCCGAGCGAGCTCTCGACAAACGTGTTGAGGAGACGGTCCACGATGTGAACGCTGCGCTCGCGGTCCTCGCCCGCATAGGTAATCGTGTAAACGCCGGCGGTTGGATTGTCCCGGGCCGCGCTACCGGTAATCGTGATCCGCTCGCGAAGCTTTGCCACCACCCGCTGGCGTGCTTCCGGCGTCACCGTCGAAAAATCCGGAAAGACCTCGCGAGCGACCTTCTCGATCTGCGGACCGCCGATCAGGGCCTGGCGCACGCGCTGTATCTGCGTATCGATGTTGGGTTCCACCGCGATGCCCTGCGTGACCTGGCTCAACGCCGTGCGCGAGTCGACGAACACCCTGGCCGAGGCTTCGAACGTGTCCGGCATCAGGAGGACGAAGGCCCAGCCCGCCGATAGCCACCAGCCACGCCACGACCATCGCAATCCAGCGATAGCGCCACGCGCCGCGGAATTCCTCCAACAGTCTTTCCATCAGCTCATGCATGGCTCGGCTAGAACCTGCTCTGCGGGTACCACGACGCACATCGCCCGGCTTCAGCGCCAGGTTCTGGCTCAGATCGCCCTTGTTGAAGAGGTCCTCGAGCCGCACGCGGATCTCCTTCTCCTTGCCGCCCTCGGTGCGCACGATCTTGGCGCGATTGCCGGCGGCGAATTGGCTCAGTCCGCCTGCCGCGAGGATCGCGTCCATGACCTTCATGCCCTCGTGGTAGGAAAGCGCCTGGGGCTTCGCCACCTGGCCGATGACTTTCACCTGGCTGAACGTGCTGAGCGGCGTCGTGACGATGACGTTGACAGTCGGCGATCGCACGTACTCGGTCAGCTTCTGCTCGAGGTCGCGCGCGAGCTGCGACGGCGTCTTGCCCGCGGCCACCATGTTCTCGACCAGCGGCGTCGAGATCTGTCCATCGGGGCGCACCGGAATCTGCACGGTCAGCTCCGGATGATTCCAGACAAAGACGTTCAAAGTATCCCCCGGGCCGATGACATATTGGTTGTCCGCTGGCGCAGTCTGTGCCGGTGGCGTGTCCTGCGCCATGGAAGAGTTGGCGCATGCAGCAAGCAGCGCCACGGCGATCGCGATCCATCCGGTCCGCACTGGCATCTTCGTTCGTCTTAGCCCGGAAAGTTGAATGCTATCAGATACATTCGCAGGGCGCCGGAGCCATTCTGTGAAACAGCCCACAGTTGGAATCTCAGTTTTTGAGCTGGGCGAGAAGCTTCTCCGCGTCGGCACGCTGCGGGAATGTCTGCTGGGTTTCGATTGCCTGGCTGAGGGCGGTCCGCGCTTCGGCGCGGCGCCCGGCAGCGGCCAGCGCCGCGCCGTAGTGATAGCGAACCTCGGCGCTGTCCGGCGCGCCTTTCGCCGCTTTCTCCAACAGTTCCAGGGCGCGCGCCGTTTGCTGGTTACCGAGCAATATCCAGCCGTACGTGTCGGCAACCGCGGCGTTGGTCGGCGCCAGCTCGTAAGCCCGGCGGGCGGTTTCTTCTGCCCGGCCATCGCCTTGCGCGTGATAGAGCCACGCCAGATTGTTCAACACGGCGAAATTGTTGGGCGCCTGGCGACTGACCGTTTCGAGCTCAGCCATTGCGCGTTGTGGCCGGCCTGTTCGCACGTAGTACTGGCCAAGCACCGTGCGCACACGGCCGTCCTCCGGGCGCAGGGCAAGCCAGCGGATGAGCGGCGCCTCGGGGCGGTCCAGACTGCCCAGCCGCATCGCTTCGAAAGTCTTCACGGCGATCACCGCATCTGGTCGAATCCGCTCGGCGTCCTCGTAAGCCTTTGCGGCTTGCGCATACTCCTTCCTGAACATCTGCACGTCGCCCTCGAGCACCATCGTGGCGGGCTCCTGCGGCTGGCGGCGGCGCAGGTCCTGGGCGCGCGCCAGTGCGGCTGCCGGGCCGCTGGAGCGCAGGTCAACCAGCACGAGCAGGCCTGCGGCCGGCATCCAGTCGGGGCGCAGTGATAATGCCTTCTCCAGCGATTCTCGTGCTGCGGCCGGCTGGCTGAGCGCGAGCTGAGCGCGTCCCGCATTCAGCCAGTAGGTGGCCTTACTGCTGTCGAGCTCCGTGGCACGCCGGAACCGCGCCAGCGCTTCATCGAACCGTTGGCTCTCCGAGAACAGCAGCCCGGCGGCGTTCTCCACTTCGGCGCGCCCGCCGCTCGCCTTCACAGCCGCATCGATTGCGGCACGAGCATGCGGCAAGTCGTTGCGAGCCAGGTAGAGCCGCGCCAATGCCAGCTGAATGTCCGCGCTCTTGGGCTCTGCATTCAGCGCCCGGAGTAATGCCTGCTCGGCAGCCTGCAGGTTTCCCGCGGCGTATTCGACGCTCGCGAGCCCTCGCAGTGCACGCCCGTTTCCCGGAGACGCTTCGAGGACGCGGCCCAGGTAGACCCGAGCGCGCTCGAATTCGCGTTGCGATCCGAAATACATCGCCGCGAGGTAGAGCAACTCCGTGTTGTCGGGTTGCTCACGGAGGAGCCGTTCCAGCTCGGCGCGCGCTTCGGGCTGACCTTGCTGTGCAGCAGTCGCGACCACCAGCAGGGCCGCACGCCTCGCGCTCGGCTTGCCGGGCAGGGCCTGGAGCACGCCAAGTGCATCGGCATAGCGCCGCAGGGAAATGTAAGCGGAGGCCAGGTCCAGGTGCGGTGCTTCGTCATTGGGATGCAAGCGAGCGCCTTGCTCCAGCGTCTCGAGCGCCTTCTCGCTCTCTCCGGCGCGCAGCTGCGCCGCGCCCGCCAGGGAGTACAGCTGCGGGTCAGTGCTCTCCTCTTCGAGCGCCGGAGTGAGAACACGCAACGCGGCATCCGGGAGATCCAGTTGCAGGCGTACGCGCGCCAGGAGCTTGCGTGCTTCTATGTTTTCCGGCGCGCGATCGACTACCTGCGCGAGCTGATTCTCAGCCTGCAGGAGGTTCCCCTGCGCAAGCTGTGCGGCACCGAGCATCATCCTTGCCTGCACGAAGTCCGGCGCGGCGACGAGCAGGCGCTGCAGCTCGGCAATACCGGTTGCGTAATCGCCGCGCGCCAGGAGGACGCGTGCACGCAGCAACTGTCCGGCGGCCAATCCGGGCACCTCAGTCGCGAGCCGCTTTTGTGTCTTATCGGCGGCATCGACCTTGCCCTGAGCGAGTTGCGCTTCCGCGAGATAGGTCCATAGCATCGCGCGCTGCATCACTGCACTGTCCGGCGGCAGCAGATTGCTGGCACGAAGAAGAATGGTCTCCGCTTCCGAATATTGCCCGCGCCCGAGCAGAATGCGGCTCTGAAGAATCCGCGCTTCCGTCGCCTCCGGAGCCGTGTCCGGGATGCCCCCGAGCAGCTTCAGTGCTTCATCGGATCGCGCGCGCACAGCCAGCGTCTCGGCGAGTCCGATCTGTGCCGCGGCGTTGCGCGGCTCTGTTTGCAGGGCGTGATCGAACGCTGCCGCGGCCTCCACCGGCTTACCCAGGGCGCTCAGTGCGTGGCCACGAGCAATCGAGCGCGCCGGCTCCTCCAAGGCCAGTTGTCCGTCATCGATCAGCTTCAGAAGCTCGGCGGCCTGCCCCAGCCGCAGATAGATCTCTGCCGTGACCTGCGCGCTTCGAGCCGGGTCTGCGCCATCGTGAATGGCACGCTGCAGCTCCTGCTGCGCAGTTTGCGCATCGCCGAGCTTCAACAGCAGGTTCACAAGCATCATGCGTGCTTGCGTATTTGCCGGTTGCTTCTTCAGTACATTGCGCAGGTCGATGGCCGCAGCGTTGAAGTTGCCTTGCGACATCTCTTTCTGTGCGCGCTCGAGGCGCGCCTCGGATGACATGAGCAGATCGCATCCGGCGAGTGCCACGAGGGCGCCCAGCACAAAGATAAGAAGAGGACGCTTGTAAGGCGCGTTCATCACGTATTCCGTGTAAGAACAATTACATCAGCGCGAACGCTGCGGCAATGAGGCTTCCACTTCTCCCGCCATCTGCCCAAGGAAGGTGTCGATCATGCTCCTGGTTTCTTCGCACGATGCGCTGCAAGCGGCACCGTAGGCAACGAGCGCTGAATATGGGGCGCCGCGAAGCGAACGCACGCCATACCAGAGCTGAGTCGGCAATGGTTCCACCGATTGTCGACCGCCAATGTCGTAGCGGTAACGGATCAGCAATCGCCTGCCTTGACGGTCCGCAGCCATCAGTTCGCGAAACTTGCCCCGCTGAGTGCTCACGATCTCATCGCTCAGCGCACTCCACTGGCCTTCACCCAGCAGTGAGGCGCTCTCGCCGATGAGCTCCTTTCCTTGCTCCTGCCGCCGAAAGACGATCGCGGCCACCGCGATCGAGTTCCCGGCGTCATTGTGATATGTGACCTGTTCCACTGCGTCGGCACCGAGAAATTCAGGGCGCCAGTTCAAGTCCGACGCTGGAAGCGGACCGGACCAGCCCGCGTTCCCGACTGGAAATACCATCTTGATCGAAGCCGCAGCTCTTGCGTCGCCAGCTTCCAGTACCAGTCCCAGGATTGGGGCGATCAGCATCGCCGACGTGGCGGCCAGATACGCGACCGCTCTTGGGGCGCGAGATGTCCTGGGCGATTGTGTCGCGGCCAGCGGGCCGGCGGACGGCTCGGGTTTCGCGGATATCCAGATATAGCTACCTACCACCACGCCGAACAGTACCCACCCGAACGTGTAGTGTTGCCTGATCAGGAAATGCTGCATGTCGGTCAGGTGTCCCGGCCATCACGATCGTAAAGACGCGAAGCCAATTGCAGACGATGGCGAGGCTCGCCATGACGGCAATGAGTTGCACACGCCGCCGAATCGAGGCACTCATGAGCTCGCCCTGCAGCACCGCCAGGGCCAGTGCGACCACGAGGAAATGTATGCCGCTGCAGCCGCCTTCGATGTCAAATGTGCCTTCGGGGATCCGAACCGTATTTCCCTCGATGTAGACCGGCAAGCCGAAGGCCGAGGCGAGTAGCCCCACGGCATGCGTTGTCAGCGCCTGCAGCACCGGGGCGAGATGGCTCCACCCCGGCCAGGCGAAGTAGAGATAGCCGATCGGCAAAGCGAGGGCGATGCCGACCTTGCGTCCGAAGGCCGCGAATACACACAGCCACAGGATCGCAGGTACGAGCATCAGGTGCAGGTCCTGAAGACCGCCCCGCCACAGGATGAGCCAGGCGAAGCTGCACAGGAGGAGCCCCGCGAGCGCCACGACTGACGGGTGTTCACCCGCTCCGGTGAGAGAGCGACGCGAGCGGAAAACCAGCCACAAGGAAATGGCCAGAACGAGAAAGCCCTGCGTGTCGCCGAGGTTCTTGAAGTCGGTCCAGGCCGCGTATAGCGCCTCGCTGGCGGGCCAGTAGGCCACTGCTGCCAATGCGAACAGCAGGTAGACCAGGAGTACGTTCCGGAGCGCAGGCAGGGAGATGAGCGTCACTGCCTTTTCGATGCGTGTGCCGTCCGTTGCCGCCGTCATCGTCACCCGGCTGCCTTGTCGTCGCGAGAATCTGGCCGCATCGCGTAGCGTTCCATCAGGTCATACAGCGTCGGCCGGGTAATTCCCAGGAGCTCCGCCGCGCGCGACACATTTCCATCGGCGATCATCATGGCCTGGCGGATCGTCTCCTTCTCGGCCCGAGCGCGCACCTCCCTGAGGTTGAACGCGAGACCTCGATCGACCACTGTCGCCAGCCCCAGGTCTTCCGCGGTAATCATCGGGGCGTCGCTCATGATCACGGCCGTCTTGATCTTGTTCTCCAGTTCCCGAACGTTTCCCGGCCACGGGTACGCTCCGATGGCGGCAACTGCCTCTTCGGTAAAGCCGCGCTTCGGCCGCCCTTCCGACGCGCTCAGGCGGCGGAGAATTGCGTGCGCGAGTACCGCGATGCCGGCGCCGCGCTCCCTCAGCGGGGGCACGACGATCGACAGCTCGCCGATCCGATAGTAAAGGTCCTGACGAAAGCGCTGGCTGGCAATGAGTGCGCTGAGATCCTGGTTGGTGGCGCACACGATGCGTACGTCAACGTGTATCTCCTCGCGGCCGCCGACCCGTTCGATGACCCGGTCCTGCAGAAAGCGCAGCAGCTTGGCCTGCAGGGCTGAGCGGCATGTCGCCGATCTCATCGAGGAACAGCGTGCCTCCGTCCGCCAGCTCCACCTTGCCGATGGTCTGCTTTGCCGCACCCGTGTACGCACCTTTCTCGTAGCCGAACAGCTCGCTCTCGAGCAACTGTTCGGGGATGGCCGCGCAGTTGATCGCCACGAACCTGCCGTCGCGTCGATTGCTTTGAGCGTGCACGGCACGCGCCAGCAGTTCCTTGCCGGTTCCGCTTTCACCGAGAATCAGGACAGAGGCGCTGGTCGGTGCGATCTTCTCGACCATGCGACACACCTTGAGCATGCCCTCATCGGTGGCGATGATGCCTTCGAGCGGACTGCTGGCTTGCGCCTCCCGCAGCTGTCGGTTCTGTTCCTCCAGCGCGTAAATGTGAAATGCGCGGTTCACCAGGAGCCGCAGGATGTCCGTGTCCACCGGCTTTTCGTAGAAGTCATAGGCGCCGAGTGAAACTGCCTTCACGGCGTTGTCGCGATCGTGGTTGCCCGTGACCACGATCACCTTGGTGGTGGGTGACAGGCTGACGATCTCCCGCAGCGTCTCGATTCCCTCGCTGACCCCCTCGGCATCGGGAGGCAGCCCCAGGTCCTGCAGCACGACGGGCGGAGAGAAGCGCCGCAGTTGAGTCAACGCCTCCGCGCGATTGGTCGCGGCGATGACTTCGTACTCGTCGAAGCACCACTTGAGCTGCTTCTGCAGGCCCAGATCGTCCTCGACGATCAACAGTATTGGCTTGTCTGTGGGCACGTGAATTTCTTGTTCAGGCCGGTTCGGCTACCGGGATGTCGCGAGCGGCAGGTTAATCGAGAACGTCGTGCCGTGCCCGGGCTTACTTTGCACTTCCACCTCTCCACCCAGCAGGCGCACGTACTCGCGAGCCTGGAAGGCACCGATCCCCATCCCCTCCGCGCCCTTCGTCGTGACGAATGCGCGAAACAGCTTGTGGCGCACAAACTCGGCGTCCATTCCACAGCCCGTATCGGCGACCTCGATCACCGCTTGGCGGCCGTTGCGCCGCAATCGCACCTCGACCGAGCCGCGCGCCGGCGTAGCCTCCTGGGCGTTGCGAATCACGTGCTCGAGCACGGAAGTCAGCTTTTCGGGATCGGCGTGAACCATGGCCGGCACTGCCTCCGGCTGAAAGCTGGGCACCGGCTGTCGTCCACGGCAGCGCTCCACGGCGCTGCGAGCGAGATCATTGAGATCGGCCGGCCGTGGAGTGCCGATGACCGCCTTCTGCTTCAATTGCTCCGTGAGTCGTGTCATCCGCTCCGCTGTGTTGGCAACGGTGCTGATGGCATCGTCGATGAACGCGGGATTGTTCTTGTGTCGCGCCGCGTTCGTGACCAGGAGTTTGAGCTGTGCCACGGAATTCTTCACGTCATGCATCATGAACGCGGTCAGCTGATTGTAGGCTTCGAATTGACGGCTCTCGGCCAGACGCCGATCGGCTTCGTGCTGAGCGATGTGGGTGGCCACATGTCGACCCACCGTCTTCAGCAGGTCGCGATCCTCGAACGTCATCTTGAACGGCGTCGGCGGATCGTCAAGCGCCACGAATCCGACCAGGCGGTCGAGTGCGAGCAGCGGCGATATGAGTCGCAGTTCCGCATTGGAGTTTGCCCATGTCGGAAGCTCGAGGTTGTCATACGCCTCCGGTGACGCGCGGTACTCCTTCAAGTCGATGATCCACTGTCGCTCACGCAGAAACACGACGAGGTCATCGTCGGCCGCGACTTCCTTCAGATCCGCCAGTGCCTGGCCGTCCTTCGGCCAGACCGCGGTCGGAACGTACCGTTGCCCTGAATCATCGGCCACAAACAGAATCCCTCGCGGGCTCGAGAAAATCTGCGCTATGGCCCGTATGGCGGTGCGCCCGACGTCCTCCTCGTCCGTAGAGGAAAGCGTATGGATGAACCGCAGCCACTCGATTCGGTAGTCGTACTTGTTGCGATAGAAATGCTTGCTGACAAAGACCTTGGCCCAGGCACGCACGCGGCCGGAGAAGATCAGCGCCGCCAGCAGCAGGCCCGAGCCGGCGAGGAACACGATCTGCGCGATGCCGCCCCAGGTTCCGCCGACGACGCGCACGTAGTAGCCGCCGAGCGCCATGATCAGCAGGTAGGCGCCGACCAGGAGCAGCGTCCCGGAGTAGAAGACGACGTGTCTCGACACGAAGATGTCGAGCGACCACTGCGGATTGCGCCGCACGGCGATCGCTATCAGCGGCACCACGAGGGCATTCACGACGCCCCGGGCGATCCAGGCATCGATGCTCAATTGCCGCAACAGTTCGGCCTGGGAGTACAGGAAAAGGTCGAAGACGAACATGCCGCCGATACCGAACACGAGATAGCGCAGCGCCGGGCGCGCCGCCGCAGTCGCGCTGCGATAAATGTGCTCGGTGAGAATCAGTGCCAGCAAGGCGATGCCGAGTCCGGCACGAGTGAGCAACAGCAACGGCTGGTCGGGGCCGATTCCCAGACGCTGCAAGGGAGCTAAGGCCACTCCCCAAAGGAGCATCGCCCCCCATACCGCAGGGGCCGCCAGGCGGACTGCTCTCGGGATGATTGGCCGCGCCAGCCCGGCAAGAACCGCGAGCCATGCGCCGCCGCGCACCAGTTCGGCAACGTAAACCGCCAGGAATGAAAACCGCGCCGACGACCCCTGGACCGCCAATACCAGCGCCCACAGAGCGCTCGCCAGAGCTGCCACGATGACGCGAGCACCCGCTGAGCGTCCGCGCCAGCCGATGAGCAGCAGCAGCGTCAGCAGCAGGAACGCCAGCGCCGCCAGGGCATAACTTGCCGACCCCAGAGACATGCCGATGGGTGACCCTCGACCCAAAACGGGATCATATCCTGTGAGAGAGGATGGCGAGCAGTGTGAACTGCGTCACGCGCGCCCGCGCGAGCAGGTCTGCCCTGCGCGGTTCGGGTGGTCAGATCGACTGGGGTCTTACTGGATGGTCTTGCTGGCTACGCCGGACAGATCGCTTTCGGACCCGCTGCTGTTGTAAGCCTTCAGAGGCGAAGTACCAGGTCGCGGGTGAAAGATTGCCGACTGTATACGATGAGGCGCCGGCGTTCGCGATCTGCACGTTCTGCGAAAGAGACGCGGAGTTGGTGCCGTAGTAGAGGCGATATCCGGCCAGGTCCGTCAGCGTGCTGCCATCCGTGTTCTGCGTCGGGGGTGTCCACGAAATCGTGGCGCTGCCGTTTGCCGCCTGAGTGACGGTAATTGCGAATGCAGGCAAAGACGCACTGAGGGTGCCATCGCTGACACTGATCACGATATTGGAATAGGTTCCAACATCGCCCGCCGCAGGAGTACCGGAGAGCCGACCGGTCGACGTGCTGAAGCTCGCCCAGCCCGGCTTGTTCTGAATGCTGAAAGTGAGTGTGTTGCCGTCCGGATCGTTTGCCGTGGGTTGAAAGCTGTACGCCGTGCCGAAGTTCAGCGAAGTCGTTGGTGAGCCCGAAATCGTCGGTGCGCGGTTGGCCGGCGGCGTCGCAGTCACGGCAATCGAAAACGCCGACAACGAAGCGCTCGCCTGCCCGTCACTCACACTGATGAGAATGTTCGAGAACGTCCCGACATTGCTCGAAGTCGGCGTGCCGGAGAGGCGCCCGGTCGAGGTAGTGAAGCTCGCCCACGACGGTTTGTTCTGAATACTGAAGGTGAGCGTATTGCCATCCGCATCGCTCGCAGTCGGCTGGAAACTGTACGCCTGGCCCGCGGTAACGGAAGTCGCCGGCGAACCGGAGATCGTCGGCGCGCGGTTGGCCGGCGCCGTTGTAGTGACGCTGATCGAAAACGCCGGCAGTGACACGACCGCCTGGCCGTCACTCACGCCGATGAGGATGTTGGAGAACGTCCCGACATCGCTCGAGGCCGGTGTGCCGGAGAGTCGCCCGGTCGAGGTACTGAAGCTCGCCCACGACGGCTTGTTCTGAATGCTGAAGGTGAGCGTATTGCCGTCCGCATCGCTCGCAGTCGGCTGGAAACTGTACGCCTGACCTACCGTCGCCGACGTCGCCGGCGTGCCGGAAATGACTGGAGCCGTGTTGGCCGCCGCATTCACGGCAATTGTAAACGACTGCAGCGAGGCGCTCGCCTGGCCGTCGCTCACACTGATGACGATGTTGGCGAACGTTCCGACGTTGCTGGCTGTCGGCGTTCCCGAGAGCCGCCCGGTCGTGCCGCTGAACCCTGCCCACGAGGGTTTGTTCGTGATCGAGAAGGAGAGCGGATTGCCATCGGGGTCGGAAGCCGAGGGCTGAAACGTGTACGACTTTCCGACCTGCACGGTCTTAGGCGGGTTGCCTGCGATCGTCGGTGCGCGATTCGTTGCCGGTGGCGTCGTGCGCGCGGCGACATGGATGGTAAAGGCGGGCAGCGCGGCGCTCGCCTGACCATCGCTCACACTGATGACGATATTGGCCGCATCCCCTACATTCGCGTCGCCCGGCGTGCCGCTCAACGTTCCGGAGCCGGCGTCGAAACTCGCCCAAGCCGGTTGCCCAGTGACCTCAAAGAACAGTGGGTCGCCGTCGGCGTCCTGCGCCGTAGGCTGAAAGACATACGCGGTGCCGGCCACAGCGCTCGAGGGCGGCGTTCCGCCAATCGTGGGCGCAGCGTTTCCCGGCGTCGACGTTGGAGGCGGCTCTGCGGAGGCTGCCGCCTGGTCAGCCTGATCACCGGTCGCACAGCCCGCTGCCGCGATGACAATCAGAGTCACCAGGATCCACTGGTGCAATCGCAATGCGCTGCGTCGTCCGCGCTCGAGCATGTTGTTGGGTTCCCCGCTCTCGCGAAATGACGATGCGTGTCAGGCATCGATCCCTTCGCGTCTCGCCCGTCTCCGGGCTCTCCCTGGCGCTACATCGAAATGGCGGTCACGTTCTCGATGTCCCTATCGATGACGCGACCGTCATGCGCAGCGCGCGCGTAGCAATCAGCGCGCCGCAGCGGCAACGGACTCCGATCAAGCGTAGGGAATTGCGATTCGCTGGATGACGACAGCGCTCGTTGCTGCCGGCAACCCCGCTATCTTGGGTCCTTAACCTTTAGATCGGAGGCTTTGCGTCCCCGCCTTTCGACGGGTTTGCCGTTCAAAACGAGTGTGAGTTAACCGCAAGCGCGCACAGCGCGCAATGTCATCAATCGCCGACACTCGACACACGCACGCGGTCGTCGTCCTTTGGCGACAGACCCGAGCTATGTCTTATTGAGACTGCGACTCGATGGCCGCCAGGTCAAGTCGCGTTCGGCTCAGCGGCCCCTGCCCCAGAAAACGACTTCGGCCGTTTGGAGCAGTATAGCGACGTCGAAGATGAGGCTGTGATTCTTCACGTAGTACAGATCGTATTGCAGCTTCTCGAGCGCGTCGTGCTCGGATGAGCCGTAGGGGTAGCAGAGCTGCGCCCAGCCTGTGATTCCCGGCTTCACGCAATGCCGCTCGCGGTAGTAGGGAATCTTTTCGTTCAGTGCCGCGACGAACTCCGGCCGCTCGGGGCGCGGCCCGACGAAGCTCATGTCGCCTGTCAGCACGTTGATGATCTGCGGCACCTCGTCGATACGCATCTTGCGCAAGACAGCCCCCACGCGCGTGATGCGCTCGTCATCCTTGTCGGCCCAGCGAGCCAGACCGTCGAGCTCCGCATCGGTGCTCATACTTCGGAACTTCAGCACCTGGAATACGCGACCCTCCAGGCCGACGCGCGCCTGGCGATAAAACACCGGAGCGGAAAATCCGTCTTCGATCTTGATCGCGAGTGCGGCAATCAACATCACTGGCCAGATCACCAGAAGCAATCCGATGCTCGCGATCAGGTCGAACGCCCGCTCAGAGAACAGGCGCAGCGGATCGCGCCGAAAGCCGTCCGCGAAGATCATCCAGCTCGGATTGAGCACGTCGAGCCGCACGCGACCCGTTTCGCGTTCCAGAAAGCTCACCAGATCGATGACATCGATTCCACTCAGCCGGCACTCGAGCAGCTCCTGCACCGGGAAAGCGCGGCGCCGATCGTCCATCGCCACCACGATCTCATCCACATCGATGCCGACGCGCAAACTGCAGCAGGCTGCCCTCCGCGGCCAATACTTTCTCACGCGGTACGAACACGCGCGCACCGGGCGGCACGAGGTATCCAACGAGGTGGAAGCCTCGCTGGTCGGCGCGGCGTCGCAACTGTGCGATGCTCGACGCCTGCCGACCGCAGCCGTATACGAGGACGCGCCGTTTGAAGATTTCCTCACCGACGACAGAGGAGAACGCGAACCGGATGAGCGCCGCGGCCACGAATGCCAGCAAAGCGGTGATCAGGATGAGCGGGTAACCGAGGCGTGACACCTCGTTGAAGAACACGCGCGGGATCACGTCGAAGATGAGCCACACGAGGATGCCCGCCGCGCCGACGCTGGCGGCGAGTCGGAGCAGCATACCGAGATAGGTCGCGCGCAGTCGGGTGCTGTACAGACCGGTGGCCAACATGCAGGCCTGCAGCATCGCGGCAGCGAGCACCGCCCAGAGCCAGAGCCGGGGAATCTCCGCTCCGACAGCCGGAACGATGTTCCGGAGGTACAAGGACGCCGCCAGATAAGTTGCGAGCAGGAACGCCAGCGCCTCGATGAACGCCAGCGCCATGATTGGCACGGCTACGTGAAAGCGAAAGATCCGCACGCTGTCTTATAGGCCTCTCGGGACCGGGCCGGCAGTGTAGTGGACCCAGATTACTGCGCGCGTGAGGGGATTCACAAAGGCCCGTCAAGGGGTTACGACACAAATCCCAACTCCTGCTCGAAGTCCGAGGCATGCGTCCAAGAGCGCCTCGATGTGGCGTCCCCAGGGGGATTCGAACCCCCGTTGCCGCCGTGAAAGGGCGGTGTCCTGGGCCTCTAGACGATGGGGACGTCGAGGTCGGGTCAGGCGGGCTTGGTGGAGCTGATCGGGATCGAACCGACGACCTCCTGAATGCCATTCAGGCGCTCTCCCAGCTGAGCTACAGCCCCACGCGAGGGGCGCGACTGTACGTAGCGCCTGCGGGTGTGTCAAGAAATCGAGCCGCGACTGAGGGTTACGTGGCCGGGCTGGGCGTGCCGCTGCGATGTCCTGGGCGCGTTTCAAGCCTGGCTGCGCGCACTGTATTCGAGCGCTCGATCGATCCGACTGAGCGTCAGCTCGCGGCCAAGCAGCGCCACAGTCGCATCGATGGGCGGCGATACGGCGCTCCCTGAGACGGCCACCCGCAGCGGCTGCGCGACTTTGCCCAGTCCGACGGCGGCCTGCGAGCAGACGGCTTCGAGTGCGGCATGCACCCCCTCGGCGCTCCAGGGCGTCAGGCCCGCAAGGCGCTCTCGCACCGCCAGCAGCAGCGGGCGACTCTCGGCCGTGAGGTTCTTGCGCGCGGCCTTCTCGTCGTATTGCTCGAACTCGCGGAAGAAATACAGGCTCGCCTGCGCCATTTCCTTGAGCGTCTTCGCCCGCTCACGCTGTGCAGCGACGATACCTTCGAGGTGCCCGAGATCGTTCGCCTGCACGCCCATCCTTTCCAGATGCCACTGCAACTGCACGGCAAGATCGTGCAGCGGGGCGCGCATCATGTGCTGCTGGTTGAGCCAGAGGAGCTTCTCCGGATTGAATGCCGAAGCCGACTTGTTGACGTCCTTGATGTCGAACAGTCGCGCCATCTCCGCGAGCGTGAACACTTCCTGATCCCCGTGCGACCAGCCGAGGCGCACCAGGTAATTGAGCAGTGCCTCGGGCAGGAAGCCCTCCTCGCGATACTGCAGCACGCTCACCGCGCCGTGCCGCTTGGAGAGCTTGGCGCCATCGGGCCCCAGGATCATCGGCACGTGTGCGTACACGGGCAGCGGCGCGCCGAGCGCCTGGAGCATGTTCATCTGGCGCGGCGTGTTGTTGAGATGATCGTCGCCGCGGATGACATGTGTGACCGCCATGTCCATGTCGTCCACCACGACGCAGAAGTTGTACGTGGGCGAACCGTCGGCACGCGCGATGATGAGATCGTCGAGCTCGCGGTTGTCGAAGATCACCCGCCCGTGAATCACGTCGTCGACCACGACTTCGCCCTCGAGCGGATTCTTGAAGCGGATCACGGGATCGACCCCGGGGCGTGAATCGGTGCGATCGCGCCAGCGTCCGTCGTAGCGCGGCTTTTCCTTGCGTGCGAGCTGCTCGGTGCGCAACGCCTCGAGCTCTTCCTTGGTGCAGTAGCAACGATACGCTTTGCCCGCCCGCAGCAGCTGATCGATCACCTCGCGATAACGATCCATGCGGCGCGTCTGGTAGTACGGGCCCTCGTCGGGCTTGAGTCCCAGCCACTCCATGCCATCCAGGATCACCTGCACCGCTGCTTCCGTGGAGCGCTCGCGGTCGGTGTCCTCGACCCGCAGGATGAAAGTGCCGTGATGGCGGCGCGCATACAGCCAGCAGAAGAGCGCGGTGCGCACGCCGCCGATGTGTAGCAAGCCGGTCGGACTGGGAGCGAAACGGGTGCGAATGGTCATTGGATGCGAGGTGAGACGCTGATTCTTTGGTCGTAAGTTGATGCGCCCGCCGTGCAAGCCGAGCGGGCCGGTAAGGATACAGGAGGCTGGCGCCTGAGTTTAGGCGGTTCGACGCGGCGTCCTGGGGACGCCCGCGACCCTGCGGCTGACCGGGAGCTACTGGCAGCTCGAGCTCATTCCCATGATCCAGTTCTGGATCAGGGCGGCACCCGCAGTGTCGACGAGATTGCTGGCCAGCGGCGGCATCTGGTGCAGGTCGCGCCGGCTCATGCGCACGTAGATGAGTGAGGTGGCGGGATTCCCGGGCACGATCAGCCGCGCTCCGCTGATGCCCAGATCGCCGCTCACCGGCGTCGCGTTACAGGTGTTGGTCGAGGCGATCGCCGTGCCGAAACGCAGATCCATGTTTGACGGCGTGCCGCCCGACGGTCGATGACATTGCGAGCAGTTGGTATGCAGATACGCACGGGCGCGCTCCGCTAGCGTGCCGGAGGATCCGTACGGGTCTGGATACACAGGCAACGCGCTCGGCTGTTGAGTGAGCGGCGTCGAGAACATGCCGATGGCGTTCAAGGTCGTGAGCTGATTGGCGGTGCGGCCGGTAGTGGGATACGTCAGGTTGCTGTTGAGCTGCGCGGTTTCGAGGCCCAGGCTGCGTCCCGCTGCATTGGTGTGGCACTGCAGGCACTGTGCTTCGCTCGGATAGATCCAATCCTGCCCCGGCGGATTGATGTTCGTGATCAGCCCGCCCTTCACCAGCGTGGCGGCGGTCTGTGCGGCGTTCCATTGGTACGTGTAGCCGCCCCAGTTCCCGTTGGGATGCCGCATGAAGAGGCGCGTCTCGATCAACCGGCTTCCCAGCCTGAAGTTCTTCACCAGCACGGTGCCGTTCGGGAACGACCAGTCGCCATCAGTCTGGATCGTGATCGTCTGCCCGTTGGGCAGCGCCATCCAGCGCTCCTTCTGTGCGCCATCTGACCAGAACGGCGCGTTAGGCGCGTACGGAATCAGCCCGGCCGCCGGCTGCGTCGGATCGGCGGCGCTGACGCAGCCGGTGTCGATGAGATTCGCCGGAATCGTGTCGTTGATCGTGCCGCTGCCGGCGACGAGCTGGTAGATGCCGCCGTTGTAGTCGGTGACGTAAAGCTCGCCGGCCGAGTCCTGCGCGAAGGAGGAAATGTTGAGGCCGGTCGATACGATAAGGTCCAGGCGATCGAAACCGCCGGAGGTGTTCGCGGCGAGATACATGAGTCGGCCGCTGACAAAATCTGCGAACACGTATCGGCCGCGCAGCGACGGGATAGCGCTGCCACGGTACACGTAGCCGCCCGTGACGGACTGGCCGATGCCGTGGTCGTATTCGGCGATCGGATCGATCAGCGGTGCCCCGTTGGCGGTGAGCGGACAATTGCTCGAGGGATTGAAGCAATGCCGGCCTTCACGAATGCGCCAGCCATAGTTGCCGCCGTTGACGATGCGATCGACCTCCTCCCACGTATTCTGGCCAACATCCGCAGAGCCAGAGGTCCGGTTCCGACGCCGCGCGATCGAAACTCCAGCGCCAGGGATTGCGCAGGCCGTACGCGTAGATTTCCGGGCAGTTAGCCGAGCCGGTCCCCGCGCTGCAGAGCGGATTACCCGCGTACGGATTGTCGGATGGGATTGTGTAGGGATTCGCGCCATCGACATTGATGCGCAGAATCTTGCCGAACAGGAGGTTTCGATTCTGCGCGCGATTGCCGGGGTCGCCACCCGACCCGCCGTCGCCGAAACCGATGTAGAGGTTGCCATCCGGCCCGAAGAGGATGTTGCCGCCGTTGTGATTGTCGAACGGCTGATCGAGGCGCAGCAGGATGCGTTCGGTGGCCGGATCGAGCAGCCCGTTGCTGCCGCGGCGGAACTCGGAGATGTGCGACTGGAACGGGCTTGCGCCTGCACCGGTATAAGAGAGGAACACCCGGCCGTTCGAGGCGTAGTTCGGGTGGAACGCCATGCCCAGCAGACCCGACTCCGACGCGCTGTTATCGACGATGCTCTGCAGGTCGGCCCACTGCGTCGCGGTGGTCGGATTCGTGCCTTCGAAGCGCTGGATCGTGCCGCGCTGTTCGACCGCGTACCAGCGGTTGGTCGGCTCGCCCGGCGCCTGCGTCATCAGAATCGGCTGGGTGAAAGACAGGCTCGGAAACACGCGTTGCGTGGCCACGGAGCTGCTCGTCGTCGGCTGGGCCGGGGCGATGCAGGTGGTATTGCTCGGCCGCGAGTCGAGCCCGGACGACGAGGACGCCTGGGGCGTCGCCTGCACCGCGTTCGAATCCGTCGACGCGTTGCCAGCGTTGTCCACGGCGCGAACCGTGTACGTGTACGTCACACCGGCGCTCACAGTCGTGTCGGTGAACGCGGTCGTCGCGGGCGTACCGATCTGCGCGCCGTCGCGGAACACGCGATAGCCCGCAAGGCCCGAGCCACCGGTGTCCGTCGAGGCGTTCCAGCCGAGCCCGACCTGTGTCGCGCTGAGACTCGTCACCATGAGACCCGTAGGCACGGACGGAGCCGTGGTGTCGGCCGGGGTCGTGACGTTCACCGGCGTTGACTGCGCCGACTCGTTGTTGGCGTTGTCGAACGCTGAGACCCGATACGCGTACGCGGTAGCGGGTGCTGCGGTCGCATCGGTGAACGAGGTGGCGCTCGCTGCTGCGGCGCTCAACAGTGTGCCGTTGCGATAGATGCGATAACCGGCGAGACCGGAGCCGCCCGAATCCGTCGCCGCGCTCCAGTTCACGCGCACCGACGTGGAAGACTGCGCCGTGGCTGTGACATTGCCAGGAACCGTTGGCGCGGTGGAATCGCGCAATGTGGTCGCGGAAGCCGTGTTGGAAGGCCCGGAAACATTGCCGTCGCCGTCGAACGCACGCACCACGTAGCTGTGAGCCGTATTCGGCGGCAAGCCGGTGTCGGTGAACGTCAGTACACCCGCGGCGACTGTGCCTACAGGATTCGCTCCACCATCCCGGAACACGCGATAGCCGGCCAGGCCGGATCCGCCCGCATCGGTCGACATCAGCCAGGTGACGACGATGCTCTGCGAACTCGTGGCGCTGGCAGCAGCGCCGGCAGGTGCAGTCGGCGGCGTGGTATCGGTAGCTGTCGAGGTCGTCACGGTCGCCGGGTTTGAAAAGGCAGAGGTGTTGTTGGCGCCATCGACGGCCCGAACCGCGTACGTGTAGGTCGTCGATGCGCTTACGGTCGAATCGACGAAGCTGGTCGCATTGCCCGGAGCGTCGGCCACCTTCACGCCGTCGCGCTGGATCTCGTAGCGTTGAATGCCCGACGCATCCGTCGAGGCAACCCAGTTGAGCAGGACCGTGCTCGCTCCCTGCGCCATCGCGGTGAGCGATCCCGGCGGTCGTCGGCGGTATCGAATCGGGCAACATCGGTGTCGTGACGCTGACCGCTGTCGAAGGCGCGGAAACATTGCCCGCGCCGTCGAATGCGCGCACGACATAGGTGTAGCTGGTGGCCGCCGTCAGGTTAGTGTCGGAATAACTCGCGGTCGCCACGGTCGCGAGCGGTGTGGTGCTGCCGTTGCGGAAGATGCGGTAACCGGCGAGTCCGGATCCGCCGGTGTCCGCGGAGACGTCCCAGAGGAGGTTGACCTGCGTCGGTCCGCTGGCGACGGCCTGTACGTTTGCGGGCACCGCGGGCGCGACCGTATCCGGCACCGACGGCGTGCGGATCTGCACCACGGGCGTGGGACCGGATTCGTTGGGCGGCGAGGCGCCATCGAAGGCGACGACGAAGTACCCGTACGTGGTCGCAGCCGCAACGCTCGCGTCCGTATACGTCGTCGTCGTGACCTGGCGATGGCCGTCGACAGATCGCTGCGGAACACTCGATAGCCGGCGACACCGGTACCGCTGTCGCTCGACGCGGTCCACTGTAGCTGCACCTGCTGCGGGTCCGGCGCCGTGGCCTGCAGTCCCGTCGGTGCGGTGGGAGGCGTGTTGTCGTCGTTGTTCTGGTCGACGCCGACGAGGTCGCAGCCCGAAATGATACACAGCGCGATCACCGCGCCGAGTCGCGAAGCAGTAACGGTCCCGATCAACGATCCACCCTGAACTGGCCGGCGTTCCCGCGGAACGCGGCCATCCGCTGCACATGCGAGGAGATCGTGTCACGAGGTCTGTCGTCGCGCCAGACGTCTGCGAGTGGCGACAGATGCCGAGCATCAATAGATCGCGAAGTCCGAGATTCGCTCGATCGCCCAGAACATGGCGATGCTGCCGATGACATAAGCCGGAATCTTCTCGGCCCACCGCGGCCACGTGACGCGCAGCTCACGCAGGCTCCAGGCGATTAGCGCGACCGCGCTTACAAAAAGAAGCTGCCCGAGCTCGACGCCGACATTGAAGAACAGCAGCGCGAGCGGAATCGCGTGCTGCGGCAAGCCTGCCGCGGCGAGTGCGCTCGCAAAACCCAGTCCGTGCAACAGGCCAAACGCGAACGCGACAACCCAGGGCGCGCGCGCGGTCAGGCCCGGACGACCCTGCAGTCCGTGCACGATCTCCGCCGCCACGAACACGATGCTGAGCGCGATCGACGCTTCGACGGGCGGTCCGGGCACATGCACGAGACCGAGAGTCGCCGCGGCAAGCGTGATGCTGTGTGCCACGGTGAACGCCGTGATCGTGATGATCACACGGCGCACACCGCGCACGACAAGCAGCAGTGCCAGCACGAAGAGCAGATGGTCGACACCCTTGAGGATGTGCTGCACGCCCAGCACCAGATAATTGCGTGCCACCTCGAAGCTGCCTGCCGCCGCCTCGACCACGAAGCTCGGCTGCGCCGGCACGAGCCGCGCAATCTGCGCGCTGCCATCGGTGCGCTCGACACGCGCGATAACGTCAGTGACGCTGGCGGGCAGGCCCACGATGCTGATGCTTTGACCCGCCAGCCCGCCCGGACGATGCACCTTCCAGCGTTCGACATAAGCTGCACCGGCGAACGTGCCGCGCGGCTCGGTGAGCCGTTGCGTACCGGGCGGAAAGCGCACGTCGATCGCAAGCCGCAACGTCTCGCCCTGCGCGGGAACCTTCCAAAGCACCTCGTAATCTTCGGCGCCGGTCTGGCGCAGCTCGAGGTAGGCCGGCCGAAAGACGTCGGCGTGCACAGCGCCGCCGCACGCGACCAGCGTCAGCAAGGCTGCGAGTTTCGCGTAGCGGAGCACGGACATCAGGATGAAGACGCGGCGGCTGACGGCCGCTCAGCACCGCGCGGGCGCGGGCTCGACCACAACCGTGTAACGCCGCCGCAGCTCCTGGTAGTAGCGCTCACTTGCTTCGCGCGTGCGCGCACGCGTCCATTCGCGCTTGACCGGCTCGCGCACCTCATCGAGCGCAGGCATCCGCGCCTGCGTCTTGTGCACGAGCTGAACCAGGTGCAGGCCATACGCGGATTGCACCGGCCCCTCCCAGGAACCGATTGCGAGCGCAGGCAATGCGGCAGCGAAGTCCTTACCGAACGTTTCCTGCACTTGAGTCGTGCTCGCTTCGCTCATGCCCGAGGGCAGCAACGTCACATCACCCAGGTGAAACGCCACTGCATCCGGAGGCGCATGCCGCAGCCGAGCGCGCACGCGCTCGGCATCCTGCTGCAACCTCGCGCCATGTCGCGCCGGATCGAAGTACACCTGCCGAAAGGTGAACGTGGGCTCGACCTCGAAATCCTTGCGATGCGTGTCGAGCCATTCTCGCAGCTGCGCCTCGCTCGGCTCCGCCACTTCCGGGCCTTCGCTGAGCACTTCCATCTTGAGGCGCACGCGGTTGCGAATTACGGCGTCGTCGCGATCGAGGCCGAGTGCGACGCCTTCGCGATACAGCACTTCCTCGCGCACGTAGTTCTGGATCAGTCCGTCGAGCTCCTGCGCCGAGGGGGGACGCTGCCAGGTGCGCTGGAACTGCTGCGCCAGCGAGTCGATCCGATCGCGCGTCACCAGAATTTGGCTCGGCGCGGGGCTGCGGCCGCCGGATACGACGCCGTACGCAACGAAGAGCAGTGCGCCGAGCAGGATAAAGTGGAGTAAGGGCTCCTTGAGCCAGCGCCCCATTGTCATCAGCTAATTTTGGCCGCAACGTCGCTGCGGGTCCATCGCGGACGCTACAGGGTATCGGTATCCGTTTGGCCCGCACGTCGTTCCCCTGTCATCCTGTGGCGAGGATCAGTCGCCCTGATCGTCAGCGGGTTACGGCCATTGAGGAGAAATCCATGGTGCCGGCACAAGTTTCACCCGAATACGTCGTCGAACCCGCACGAGACACTAAGGTGTGCCGTCGGACGGAGGTACTGGTCGTCGGTGGCGGCCCTGCAGGCTGCGCCGCAGCCATCGCCGCCGCGCGCAATGGCGCGGATACGACGCTCATTGAGCGCTACAACCATCTGGGGGGCATGGCGACGGGCGGCCTCGTCATCCTGATTCCCCATATGAGCGCGGGCACCACAACGCAGGAGGTGGCGGGTATCTGTCAGGAGATCGTGGATCGACTCGACGCCATCGGGGGTGCGCGTCATCCCAGGCCGGCAGGAACTCGGTTCGGACGCCGGCGAATTGCTGAACAAGCTCAAACACTACCAGGACTTTGTGGTTGATGGCCGCGTCAGGATGAGCGTGATCGTCGATCCAGAGCTCCTGAAGTGTGTTCTCAACGAGCTGATAGAAGAGGCAGGAGTGAAGCTCTACCTGCATTCGTGGGGAACCAACGCCATTGTCGACGGCAACCAGGTTCGCGGGGCGGTGTTTGAAAGCAAGTCAGGCAGGCAGGCAATTCTGAGTCAGCTGACCATCGATACGACGGGAGATGGCGATATCTTTGCGTCCGCGGGAGCTGAATTCGATGGTGCCGTTGATCACAATCTGAGGAGCGGTATGTTGGCAGTCGTCTTCCGACTGGGAGGCGTCGATTACCTCGAGTACAGCAATTTCCGGCATTCCCACCCTGAGGATTTCAGGCAGATCATGGATGACATCCAGGCAATCGGCGGCTTCAGGCTGCTGCCCCTGGCCACGCATCGCGACGACCAGGTGTGGGTCAACAATTGGGTCCCAGGAAATGACTGCCTGAACGTGGATCACCTGACCGCCGCGGAACTGAAGGTTCGTAAAGTCATGCTCCCGGCGCATGAGCTGCTGAAGGAGCACTTGCCTGGATTCGAGCACAGTTTCATCCTGGACACCGCATCGCAGATCGGCACGCGAGGCAGCAGACGCCTGCGTGGTGAATACGTGGTCACCATGAAGGATCTGCGAGCGGGAGAGGTCTACGCAGACACCATCGCGGCGATCCCGCGGTTCGCCCAGAATGTCTCGGCTAAGTCTCCCAACAGATGCATTCCCTATCGCGCCCTGATTCCGCACGCTACGGAGAACCTGCTGGTGGCGGGCCGCTGTTTCTCGTCCGATGTGTCGGCGAACGATGTGCTCAACCTCATCCCGTACTGCATACAAATGGGCGAGGCGGCCGGTACAGCAGCGGCTCTAGCCTTGCATGACCATGTCGCGCCTCGTCACTTGAATCATAAGGCACTACAGAAGCGGCTCCTCGAACAGGGCGCTTGGCTTCCAGAGCCGATTCGAGAGGCTGCCTCGTAAGGCTTCCCAATGAAGCTCGGCGCCGCTTGAGTCGTGCTCGCTTCGCTCATGCCCGACGGCAGCAACGTTACATCACCCGGTGAAACGCCACTGCATCCGGAGACGCATGCCGCAGCTGAGCTAATTTTGGCCGCAGCGCTCCTGCGGGTCCATCACGGGCTTTTCAGTTGATGGTCTTGCTGGCTTCGCTGGAGTACTGGCTCTCAACACCTGACGCATTGCGCGCCGTTACGACGAAGTAGTACGTGCCCGGAACCAGATTACTGATGACATAGCTGGTCAGACCCGGATTCGAGAGGGTGAGCATGGCCGCGTACGGGCCACCGTGGGTCGTTCCGTAAAGGATGCGATAGCCGGTGAGGTCTGTCAGAGCGCTGCCATCCGTGTTTTGCGTCGGCGGCATCCAGCTGATCGTGGCGCTCCCGTTCGCTGCTGGCACCACGGCAATGCTGAAGGCCGGCAGGCTGGCGCTGCCGCCACGACCGTCGCTGACCAAGATCCTGATGTCGTTGTACGTGCCTACCTGCGCAGCACTGGGCGTGCCGTTCAGCGCACCGGTCGATGTGCTGAACGATGCCCAGGCCGGTGCACTGCTGACACTGAACGTGAGTGTGTCCCCGTCCGGATCGCTCGCCGCCGGCGTGAACAGGTATGAGCTGCCCGCCAACACCTGCGTGCTCGGCGTGCCGCCGATCGTGGGCGCACCGTTAGGCGGAATAGCAGAAGCCGAGGTCGAGGCTGCGCGCACGGCGATTTGGAACGCCGGTAGCGACGCAGTTCTGCGACCATCGCTCACTGAAATCACGATGTTGGCGTATGTACCGGAATCCGTGCTTTGCGGCGTGCCGCCAAGCGCTCCACTGTAACGGCTGAACGACGCCCATGACGGTTTGCTACTGATCGAGAACGTCAAAGGCCGGCCAAACCTGCTACGCGCGGTGGGTTGGAACGCGTAGTTTTGGCCGGCAACGACCGACGTTGCCGGCGTACCGGAAATCGTGAGCCGCGGCGAGGCGGCAAGGGCGCTCGCGCCGAGAGCCACGAGCAAGAAAACGACGAGCGCAAAGATTCCCGCGCGCCTTAGAGACGCGAAAAATGAGTACATTGAAAGACTCCTCACCGAGCTTTCCGGCAACCCCGCTATCCGGCGAACCCAAGTTCGGCGGACCGGAGGCTTTGCGTCCCCGTCTCATGACGGGTTTGCCCCTGAACAAAAAAGCTCCATGCACCCTTTCTGAGCTTGCGAATCGGCTCACAAGCTCAGATGCGCGGCTTTTCCCTGGCCGGCATCTCGCGCTGTGCACAACGGGAGTCGAAACGACCGATGGCGACGAGTCGAGTTAATAGAGATCGGGCAACAAGTTCAACTGTCGAAAATTGCAGACAACCCTGTTTCATCACGCGCCAGATCGTTCATCAGAATTTCACGTCGACGGTCTCCTCATTGGACATATTCAGCGTTGGGCCGGACGATAATGGTCAGAACAAGAGGAGCCTGGGCATGCCAAGCGCCGCGACCGGGAAGCCTGCGGTCGTCTTCATCTTCATCACGGTGCTCATCGATTCGATCGGCTTCGGCCTGATCATGCCGGTGCTGCCGCAGCTGATCGTGGAGCTGACCGGCGAGGGAATGGGCAGTGCGGCCGCGTACGGTGGCTGGCTAGCCTTCGCTTACGCCCTGCTTCAGTTCTTCTGCGCGCCTTTACTTGGCAACCTGAGCGACAGGTTCGGGCGTCGCCCGGTCCTGCTGACCGCGCTCTTCGCACTCGGGCTCGACTATCTCGTGATGGGTGTTGCGCCCACAATCGGTTGGCTGTTTCTGGGTCGCATCGTCTCCGGGGCCGCCGGCGCGTCGTTTACCACAGCGTACGCGTATCTTGCCGACGTGAGCCTGCCCGAGAAGCGCGCGCAGAACTTCGGCCTCATCGGCGCCGCGTTCGGTTTGGGTTTCATCATCGGCCCCGCGATCGGCGGGTTGATCGGCACGCTGGGGCCACGCGCACCGTTCCTGGCGGCAGCAGCGCTCGCTCTGCTCAACACGGCATTTGGGCTCGTCGCGCTGCCAGAATCACTTCCAGTCGATTCGCGCCGGCCATTCGTCTGGTCACGCGCCAATCCGGTCGGCACGCTGCTTCAGCTTGCCAGGTACCCCGCAGTGCTCTGGATCGCCGCCGCGGTTTTCTTCTGGCAGGTGGCTCATCAGGTGCTGCCGAGCGTGTGGTCCTTCTACGCGATCCTCAAGTTCAACTGGTCCTCCGCCGCAGTGGGTTACTCGCTCGCGGCAGCGGGAATCGTGATGGTGATCGGCCAGGGGCTGCTCACGCGAACCTTCATCCCTCGCCTCGGCGGGGAGCGTCGCGCAGCGATCGTCGGCATGCTGTTCGGGGCACTCGCCTACTGCGGCTATGCCTCTTCCACTCAGGGCTGGATGATCTATGCGTGGCTCCTCGCCTGGCTGCCTGCCGCCCTCACGTATCCGTCGATGAACGCATTGATGTCGCGGCAGATCCCCGCCAACGAGCAGGGAGAACTCCAGGGCGGGCTCGCGAGTCTCCACGGCCTGAGCTCCATTGTCGGACCCCCGTTCATGACCCAGCTCTTCGATCACTTCACGAGTGCCCGAGCCGCGGTTTACTTTCCAGGTGCGCCCTTTGCCGCGGCCGCGCTGCTGACGTTGGTGAGCATTGCGCTCCTCGCCAGGGGTGTGCGGACCGCTCCGTCGACAAGTCCGGCCTGATGACCAAGGGCGACAATCCGGAGCGCCTCAGCCGCTACGGCCCTAGCTTGGGCGTTGTTCTGTTGCGCGCCACGGTACGGGAAGGTCTCAAAAATGCACTTCCCATTGAAGCTCGGCGCCGCGGCCGGGTAGCGGGGTGAGAGATACAGAAATGCGCGATGGGTGTTCGAGGCCGAGGAATGCATCGTTGAACAGCATCCCCATGTAGTTCCCGAGCCCGATGCTGAACAGCGTGTCGGAGGGGAAGTGCGCGCCCGCCTCGACCCGGGCCCATGCCGTACCGGCGGTCAGTGCATCCAGGCCAATATCGAGCGCGAGTCGCGTGCCCTCGGGCAGCTCGACGGAACGCAGATTGCGCTCAGCAAGCTGTGTCACGACGGCCGAGTGAGACGCGTGTCCCGATGGGAAGCTCTCGTTATTCTCACCGTTCGGACGCTCGCGGCCGACTGCTGCCTTGAAGACGTCGGTGGAGATCGAAGTGGCGGCCATCGCGGCGAGCTCGACGCCGAACCCTTTGCTCTTTGCGCGAATCCAGTCGCCCGACGAATCGCCGCTCGGCGTGGCCAGTACGGTGGCCAGGTAGGAGACCTCCGTGGCCAACAGAAGCCGGTCGCTCCAATCCGAGGCTTGCTGCTGTGATCCGAAGACCGGCGTCTTGTCGCGCGCCCAATCGGAGACGTGTCGGTCCCAGCCGTCGATCTGCAGCAGCGCCGCGCCCGCCAGCGGCGCCCAAACGCGGGGGCTCCGGGCGGCGTCGATCGCTACCTCACGGACCCTCTGCCAGCCGGGCCTGAACGTCGCATCCTGGCCCCAGTCGCGGCCGTTGGGGAGCGTGGTACATCCGTCGAGCACGAGAGCTGCGATTGCCCCGACGATGACCGCGACATACTTGCCTTAGACGTCAAGCACTGCTCGAGATCAATCTCAGGCCGTCGAGCACGCCTTCAGCGCCCGAAAAAGGGGCCCGCTGCTCGATGCTTTTTGCGAGAATCCCCTAACGCCGCCGCGCGGTAAATCTCGCGTGATGAGATTGGACGACTCATATCGGAACGATGACGCCGTAGCGACCCATGCTGATGCGCGCAAGGAAGCGCGCCGCTGGCGGGCCGAAGGGGCGTTGCTGCTCGCGTGTGCGGTTGTCGTCACGGTCGTTTTTGCCTTCTTGCCCCTCGATATCGACGCCGCACGGATCTTCTATCGGCCGGAGGCACTGGACCACTGGCCGCTGGCGAAGCAGTTGCCGTGGTCGTTGCTCTACGGTGCGGCACCAGTCATCACCGCGTCACTCGTGATCGCCGGGCTGATTGTGCTTGCCGGCAGTTCCCTGCGAGGCCGCAGCGCGTGGCGCAGGCCCGCAGTCTTCGTGCTGCTCAGCGTCGTGCTGGGGCCGGGACTGCTCATCAACACCGTGTTCAAGGACCACTGGGATCGCCCCCGACCGCGGGAGATCGTGGCGTTCGGCGGCCCTCTGCATTACAGCGTCGCTCCGCTGCCGGGCGGCGAAGGCGGCGCATCGTTTCCGTGCGGACACTGCTCGGTCGGGTTTCTGTACGGCGCAGGCTGGTGGATCTGGAGACGCCGGCGCCCCACGTGGGCACGCGCCTCACTTGCGGTCGGTCTTGCGGCTGGTATGGCACTTGGCATCGGCCGCATGGCCGCGGGGGGCCATTATCTTTCCGACGTCATCTGGTCGGCGCTCCTCGCCTTCGGCGTGTGCCACATCCTGTACCACTACGTGCTGCGTATGTCCGGCGCCCGCACGTCGGCAACACTCGCCTGGGCTGCCCGTCTCGCACATCCTCGATTGCACCGGCTTACCGCAGTCGGCGCGGCGCTCGGCGGCGTGTGCGTACTGATAGCCCTGTTTGCAACTCCACACGGAACCGAAGTGAATGCAGCGGTGCCATTGTCCTCACTGCCGCAACCGCCACGAGTGATCGAGGTCCAGGCACAACAGGCGAACATCGAAATCGTACTCGTGGACCGTCCCGCCTCGCAGGTGTCGATCCAGGGGGAGCTGCATGGTTTCGGGTTGCCCACGAGCCAACTTCGCACACATGTCGATTTCGTGCCCGAGCCCGCGCCGACCCTGCGCTATCGCATCGAACAGAAAGGCTGGTTCACGGACCTGGATGGCGTAGCGACCGTTCTGATTCCAGCCGGGGAGCTCGAGCGCGTCGTCGTGAGGCTGGCTCACGGCAACATCCGAGTGAGGGACGAAACCCACGACGCGGTGGTCCGGCGAGGCATAGTGCAACTCGACCTGGTCACGGCAGCCGGGCACGTGCAAATGCCCGATCGGAGCCACGCTGCCGGTTCGACAGAAGCGGCATCGTGCGATTGCGAGGCTCGCTGACTCAGCGCCAACCTTTTCAAGCGCCGAGAAAGCGTCCGGAAGAGCGCGGGTACCGTCTTCAAGTGAAAATGGCGGGAAATGCGAACCGCGTCACACTCTTTGCGTCGTTGCGGGGGCACGACGCGCTAGACTGCCCCTAAGAATAAGAACGGATACAAGGGGCCATGCGCCCGCTTCCACTCGGCATCGTCGGCACCGTCGTATTTTCGGCCGCGAATGCCACGCCGATTTGGCGATGAGTTCCGAACGGGCCGTGAGCACGTAAAATGAGTGCAGACGAACCTACCGATGACCTCGATACAACGAGCATACGCAAGTTTTCGTTGAAGCTGCGCTCGACCGATGAAGGCAGCGCGGAAGCGGTCTATCGGTCGGTCGAAATGCTGAGAAACTTGCTGCCGAGGTCAGTGCAACGCGAGCTCGCCATTTGCCTCGAGTGGGCACGCAAGGGAATCGATCAGCACATGGCGAAAGCGGGTTCACCGGAACTTGAAGCTCTCGGAGCGGCGTATGCATTTGCGCGGGACGAAATGCGGGCGTCCGCCAAAGAAAATGACGAGTAGTGTAACCGGACCACCCTTCGGTCTAGACGTCACGACATCCGCGCGATCGCCCCGTCGGCCCCGATTCCTTACTTGCGGTAGCCGCTGAATACGAAGTCGTGTTCCTTTTGCGACTCGTGGCACGCGAAGCACGCGGTGGCCGCTTTGTCCGCAACCGCTCTGTCACTCGCGTTGCCTGCAGCGAAGCCCTCGAACCCCCAGCCGCCCGTTGCCGCGAAGCGCTTGCCGTCCTTGTGCATGACGCCGAGCACCTTCCGGTTGCCCTCGGTGATGGCGTTGTCGGCCGATACGGCTTCGAGCAGATCGAATACCAGTATTGATCCGTCCGCAAAATGGCCTTGACGGTACCCTTCCATGGCTTTTGAGTTGGCGTAGATGTGGTGAATGCCCCCAAACGACGCGTAAAGCGAATGACCGGGATTGATGATCATGCTCTTCACGTGCGTCCAGGCTCGATACCCGTCTGGGTAAGGCACCACGGCATCGTCAGCAGCGAGCGCAGCGCCGGCAGCAGCAAGTACCAGGATCAGAAGCGTGTGTTTCATGGTTCGCCCTCCCGATGAAGTTAGTTATTTGAATTCTGGTGGGCGGTGCTGGGATCGAACCAGCGACCCCTGCCGTGTGAAAGCAGTGCTCTACCGCTGAGCTAACCGCCCGCTTTTTGGGGGCGCGTAGTGTAACCGGGCCGCCTTCCGGTTAGAAGCCACGGTAGGCCCTCGCCCACGTACGAAAAATATCGGATGATCCTGCCCTCGGCTCTCGGGGCGCACGCGTGTGCAATGAGACAGTCCTGGGCAGGATTCCAGCCTCATTCCTGGTCTCACTGACGCTGGCCAGTCCTCTTCTCGCCTCGTGCGGCGGCGGCAGTGATGGAGGCCGTTCGCGCAACCCCACCGGGCCGCCACCGTTCACATCCATTCCGCTCGTTCGCGTATCACCGACTTCAACGCTCACCGCGGGCTGCAATGGCGCTCAGACCGGCACGTTGTACCTGGATGCCGAAGTCGAGCCTTCGGTCGCGCTCAATCCCACGAGCCCCGCCAACCTCATCGGCGCCTGGCAGCAGGATCGCTGGTCGAATGGCGGTGCGCAGGGACTGATGCTGGGCGCCTCCTTCGACGGCGGACAGAGCTGGACCGTCTCCAGCGCACCGTTCTCGCGTTGCACCGGCGGGAACGCCGGCAATGGCGGCGACTTTGAGCGCGCAACAGATCCCTGGATCGCCATCTCGCCCAATGGCGCCGCGTACGCGCTGTCGCTCTCCTTCAGCGGCGCGACGCTCGCACCCGGTTCAGCCAGCGCAATGCTCGTGGTGCGATCGATCGATGGTGGACTCACCTGGAGTCCGCCGGCAACGCTGATCCGCGATGGCGACCAGTTCTTCAATGACAAGGGCGCGATCAGCGCCGACAGCACCGACGCACGTTTCGTGTACGCCGTGTGGGATCGGCTCACCATCACCGAAGACGGCCCGGCCTGGATGGCACGCACCGTCGATGGCGGCGCGTCGTGGGAACCCGCGCGCAGCATCTACGATCCGGGCACGGGCAACCAGACGATCGGCAACCAGATCGCCGTGCTTTCGGGAGGTGCGATCGTCAATCTCTTCACGGAGATCGACGTTGTCGCCGGGCGCGCGACGGCCTCGATTCGCGCCATCCGGTCTTCAGATCATGGCGATACCTGGAGCGCGCCGGTGACCGTTGCTGATCTTCTGGCCGTCGGCGCCGCCGATCCCGATACCGGAGTACCGGTGCGGGACGGCTCGGATGTGCCGGCGGTCGCGATCGACAGCAGCGGTGTCGTGTACGTCGCCTGGCAGGATGCGCGCTTTTCCGGCGGACAGCGCGATGCAATCGCGCTCTCGCGCTCGATGGACGGCGGCGTAACCTGGAGCGCGCCGGTGCGTGTCAACGCCAACACGACGACGCCGGCCTTCACCCCGACCGTGCACGTGCGAGGCGACGGCGTCATCGGTGTCACCTACTACGACTTTCGCAACAACACCGCCGATCGCGCGACGCTCCCGACTGACTACTGGATCGCGCTTTCGACTGACGCGCTGACCTTCCGCGAATCGCACCTGAGCGGGCCGTTCGATCTCGCTACCGCACCGGACGCGGGCGGGCTCTTTCCTCGGTGACTACCAGGCGCTGACGAGCAATGGGAGCGATTTCCTGCCGTTCTTCGTGCAGACGAACGCGGGCGGCGTCGGCAATCGCACGGATGTGTTCGTCGGCTTTGGCAGGATGCTGCCGACGGCGCAGGCGGAGCGGGCACTCACCGGCGAAAGCGTCGCAGTAGTCGCCCCACCGGTGCAGATGACGCCCGAGTGGCGGCAGCGCGTACACGATCGCATCGTGCGCCGACTCGAGCGGCGCGTGCCCGACTGGGCCGAGCGCCACCGCTAGTCGGAAATGGTCACCCTGAGCCCGGGCAGATCGGGCTTGAGCACCATCAGCACGAGCGCCACGATTGGCGCCAGCGTCGCGATGCTGCCCCAGAGCGCCCAGCTCCGATGTAGCAACTCGTACCGAGCCCAATCGAATTGCCCGCCACCCCCTGCGCGCGCAAGGGCTGCGATCCGCCGCTGCAGCGGGCTCACCCGGAACATGAAAGCTGCGCCCGATATGATCAGCAGCACGATCGACCAGAAGATCCATCCCGTGCTGAGCATCGGGATGCCCGCGATGATGGCATTGGCAACACCTGCGAGCGTCAGCAGCGTGACACCGGGCATCGTGAACCAGCGATCGCTCTTGGTGATCCCCTCGAAGGTCTGCGCGATGACTTTGGGGTCGCGCGCCTTGTGCGCCAGCCCGGCCCAGAAGACGCCGGTGATGATGTTGCCGAGGAACAGCACGACCCCGAAGACATGCACTGCTTTCCAGATGAGGTACACGGCGTCCTCCCGAGGATTTGTCGCCCGCTTCAGCTCTCGAGTGCCCTGAGCAGCTCTTCCGTCTTTGCCTTCATCAACGCTTCATCAGCACGTGACTCGACATTGAGGCGCACGAGAGGCTCGGTGTTCGAGGTGCGCAGGTTGAAGCGCCACTGCCCGAACTCGATCGACAGACCATCGGTGTAGTCGACACTCTGCGCCTTCGGCCGGTAGAGCGACTCGATGCGCTGGATCGCTGCCTTGCCATCCTTGAGCTTGCGGTTGATCTCGCCGCTCGCTGGAAACAGCCGGATGCGTTCATCGACCAGCGCCGAAAGCGGCTTCCCCGACTCGCACACGACCTGGGTCACCAGGAGCCAGGGAATCATGCCGCTGTCCGCATAGGAGAAGTTCTTGAAGTAGTGGTGCGCGCTCATCTCCCCGCCATACACGGCATCCTCGGTGCGCATCTTCTCCTTGATGAAGGCATGGCCCGACTTGCACAGCACCGGCACGCCACCCATCGATTTCACGATCTCCAGCGTATTCCACGTGAGGCGTGGATCGTGAACGATCTTCGCACCCGGTTGGCGGCGCAGAAACACGGACGCCAGCAGGCCCACGATGTAATAGCCCTCGATAAAGCGGCCACCCTCGTCGAAGAAAAAGCAACGGTCAAAGTCCCCGTCCCACGCGAGGCCGAGATCCGCCTTGTGCTTGCGGATCGCTTCGATGGTGGGCGCGCGGTTCTCTTCCAGCATCGGGTTCGGCACGCCGTTGGGGAAACGACCGTCCGGCTGATTGAAGAGCTTGATGAACTGAAACGGCAGACGCTTCTCGAGCTGATCGACGATCAGTCCGGCGCCGCCGTTGCCCGCGTTCACGACGATCTTGAGCGGCTTGAGCTTGCTCGTGTCCACGTAGCTCAGCAGGTGCTCGAGATAGGCCTTGCTCGTATCGAGTTCCTGGCGTCGCCCCTTGCGCGCCGGCGTCGCGAACTCGCCGCGCTCGGCGATGGCGCGGATCTCTTCGAGGCCCGTGTCGGCGCTGATCGGCTTGGCGCGCTCGCGCACGAACTTCATGCCGTTGTAGTCCGGCGGATTGTGGCTCGCCGTCACCATGATGCCGCCGTCCATGGACTCGTGAAAGGTCGCGAAGTAGACGCCCTCGGTTCCGCACAGGCCGATGTCGAAGACATCGACGCCAGAATCGATGAGCCCCTGGGTGAGTGCATCACGCAGCTTTGGGCTCGACAAACGGATGTCCCGGCCTACCGCAACGCGTTTCGGCTTCACGAACTCGGCGTAGCCGCGCCCGATCCGGTATGCGATGTCCTCGTTGAGCTCATCCGGCAACCGGCCGCGGACGTCATAGGCCTTGAACGAAGTGATCTTCATCCGTGGTCCGTCAGGCATGCACTCGTACGCCGCTCACCACGCAGTTGACGACGTGCGCGAGCTGCTCGCGGCTCAATTCGGGGTAGATCGGCAACGCGAGCGTTTCGCGCGCCGCGCGCTCCGATTCCGGCAGGTCACCGGCCCGATAGCCGAGGTAGGCGAAGCATTCCTGCAGGTGCAACGGCACCGGGTAGTAGATTTCGGTGCCGACGCCGCAATCGGCGAGGTACTTGCGCACCTCGTCGCGCTTCGGCACGCGGATCACGTACTGGTTGTAGATGTGGCGGTAACCCGCGCGCGCCACGGGCAGGCCGATCCTCGCCTCACCCGCAGCTCGGAACGCTGAGTCGTAGAACGCGGCGTTCTCCTGGCGCCGGCGCGACCAGGCATCGAGATGAGTCAGCTTCACGTTGAGCACCGCCGCCTGGATCTCATCGAGGCGGAAATTTCCGCCGATGAGCGCGTGGTAGTACTTGGGCTCGCCGCCATGCACGCGCAGAATCTTCAGGCGATGCGCGAGCTCCGGATCGTTGGTCGTGCACATGCCCGCATCACCGAAGGCCCCGAGATTCTTGGTCGGGAAGAACGACAGGCAGCCGATGGCGCCGATCGCGCCTACCCGCCGTGCCTTCGGATACTCCGAGCCGATCGCCTGCGCCGCATCCTCGATCACGCGCAGATTGAAGCGCGCGGCGAGCGCCATCAGCGGATCCATGTCCGCGGACTGGCCGTAGAGGTGCACGGGCATCAGCGCGCGCACGCGACCGCCCGTGCGGCGATTCACGAGCCGCCCTTCCCGCTTCTCACAGTGCCGGGTCAGGAACTCCTCGACCGCCGCCACAGAAATATTGAACGTGTCAGGCTCGATATCGACGAACACGGGGCGCGCACCGAGCCGCGCAATGGTGCCGCCCGTCGCGAAGAACGTGTACGGGACTCGTGATCACCTCATCGCCCTGCCCGATGTCGAGCGCCATGAGCGCGATCAGCAGCGCATCGGTTCCGGAAGAGAGCCCGATCGCAAACTTCGCCTGGCTGTACTCGGCCATGCGACGCTCGAGCTCGGTCACGGCCGGTCCGAGGATGAACATCTGGCTCGCGCAGACCTGCGCGATGGCCGCATCGATCTCGCTCTTGAGCGCCTGATACTGGGGTTTCAGATCGAGCAGCGGGACCTTCATCACGCTGGGTTTGGCGACGGCGTTCATTCTCTGGCTCCTCTCAACGTCCGATCCGTCAGGCGTCGCGGCCGACGCGCTACGCATTGATGCCTTGGGGCACTCAGGTATTCGTTCCTTCGCGACCATAGCGGTCCTCGAAGCGCTCGATGTCATCTTCGCCCAGATAGTCACCGGACTGCACCTCGATGATGTGCACCGGGACCTTGCCGGGATTCTCGATGCGATGCTTGGTACCGACTGGAATATAGGTCGACTGATTCTCCTCGAGCAGGAACACCTCCTCGCCGCGGGTGATGCGCGCCGTGCCGGAAACGACCACCCAGTGCTCGGCGCGATGCCGGTGGAGCTGCAACGAGATCGAGGCGCCCGGATTGATCGTCAGGCGCTTCACCTGGAAGTGCTCGCCGGAATCGAGGCTGTCGTAGCTGCCCCACGGCCGGAACACTTCGCGATGCAACGCGGCTTCGCCGCGCTGGCGCTCCTTCAGGCGAGCGACGAGAAGCTTGACGTCCTGCACGCGTGATTTGGGCGCCACCAGCACCGCGTCCTTGGTTTCGACCACGACATGGTCCCCCAAACCCACGGTCGCCACGAGCCGGCTGTCCGCATAGAGATAGCAGTCGTGCGTATCTTCGGCGATGACGTCGCCGCGCGTGACATTGCCCGCGGCGTCCGAGTGCGAAGCTTCATGCAGCGACGCCCACGAGCCGACGTCGCTCCAGCCTGCATCGAGCGGCACGACCACGGCATCGCGCGTCTTCTCCATCACGGCGTAGTCGATCGATTCACTGCGGCAGCGCTCGAATTCCGCCGCTGGCAGACGCATGAACTCGAGGTCGACGCGCGCCGCGGCGCTCGCCTTCTCACACGCCTCGAGAATATCCGGCGCGAGGCGCTTGAGCTCCGCCAGATACCGACTTGCCTTGAACAGGAACATGCCGCTGTTCCAGAAGTACTCCCCGGACTCGACGAACTGGCGCGCGCGCTTCGAATCCGGCTTCTCGATGAATTGAGCAACTGGGTACGTGGGACCCTTACCGCCCGCGCGACGGATGTAGCCGTAGCCCGTCTCGGGGCCGCGTGCCACGATGCCGAAGGTCACGAGTTTCCCCGCTTCAGCCTGCGTCACGGCGATCCGAATCGCCGCGTGAAAGGCCGTGACATCTTCGATGACATGATCGGCCGGCAGCACGAGCAGAAGGGGATCGGACTTCGCATCGCCCTTGAGCGCGGCGAGCGCCGCGATGGCCACAGCCGGCGCGGTGTTGCGCCCTACGGGCTCGAGGACGATCGAGCTCGGCTTCACCCCGAGGCTGCGCAGCTGTTCCGCTACGAGGAAGCGGTGCGCCTCGTTGCACACGACAATCGGCGCGCCGAGATCGGCGAGGCCCTGCAGGCGCGCGGCGGTTTCCTGGAGCATGGTCCGTTCCGAGATCAGTGGCAGCAGCTGCTTGGGATAGAGCTCGCGCGACAGCGGCCAGAGCCGCGTGCCGGCACCGCCGGAGAGAATCACGGGAACGAGCATGCGATTAGTGCCTCGGAGAGCGACCAGGTCCACTACTTCTTGGCGAGGGCTGCAATCGCAGCGGCGATGACCGACGCGTCCATCTGATCCTTCGGCCGCGATCCCTGCTTGGTCTTGAGCAGACCGGCAAGGTCGAGCACGCGGATTGCCTGATCATCCACCTGTACGGTTGTGATGTGAGGCTGAAGCTCTGCCCACTCCACGCCTCCGGCGGACGACATCACGTCAACCGTAAACTCGTCATTGATCCTCACCGCATAGCGCTGATCCACATCAAACACACCCGGCTTTGCCAGCAGTTCCTTCGCAGCGCCATCCGGAAGCCGGGCCAATGCCATGATCCAGCGCCGCGCATTCGCCGATGCCGGGTTCACCAATACGTCGATGTCCTCAGTGAAGCGGTTGAAGCCATGGGCGGCGAGTGCGTATCCACCGATTAACGCGTATTCCGCGCCCGCTTCATCCAAGTAGCGTGCAATCGCCTTGACGTCGTCCCAGGTCGCAGGGCGCGTGAACTCCATCAGCGCGCTTTGGCCCTATCGACCATTGCTTCCACCAGCCAGCGCATGCGATCAGCCTCCATTTCCTGGTGCGACCCGTACACGAACACCCCGCGGGGGGCGCGTGTTCGATAGCGCGCCACCTGGACCATGACTGCGCGTGACGAAGCATCAGGCATGACGCCGATCCTCGGTCGACGCCGTCCCACAGTCAGACCGATGGGTTGCTGCGCGGGGTCGAAGGTCACAGAACTGTCCGCTTTCATTTGGCCGATGAGGATAGCGCAAGGTCCCAGGTGATTGAACGCCGGACTCGACTTAACGGAGCCCTCAGCCGTGGAGTTCCAGCCGATTGCCGCGGCCGATACCGTAGTACGTGATGCCGAGCCGCGCCAGATACAAAGGGTCATAGAGGTTGCGGCCGTCGAAGATCACCGGGCTCTTGAGTTTCGCCTTGATGCCGTCGAAGTCCGGGCTGCGGAATTCCTGCCACTCGGTGACGATCGCGAGCGCATCCGCACCCGCGAGCGCCGCTTCGGCGCTCTTCGTCAGCGTGAGGTCCTTGCGATCGCCGTAGGTGCGCCGCGCTTCATCCATCGCGACGGGATCATAGGCCTGAACTCTGACACCGTTCTTCCAGAGTTCCTCCATGAGCGCGCGGCTCGGCGCCTCGCGCATGTCGTCGGTGTTGGGCTTGAATGCCAGGCCCCAGAGCGCGATGGTGCGGCCGGTGAGCTTGCCCCCGAAGTGATGCTGGATCTTTCGGAACAGGAGCCCCTTCTGGCGGCCGTTGACGCTCTCGACCGCCTTCAGAATCTCGGCGTCGTAGTGAAGGTCACGCGCCGAACGTGCGAGCGCCTTCACATCTTTCGGAAAGCACGAGCCGCCATAACCGCAGCCCGGATAAATGAAACTGTAGCCGATGCGCGGATCGGAGCCGATGCCGACGCGCACCTTCTCGATGTCGGCCCCGAAGCGCTCGGCCATGTTTGCGAGCTCGTTCATGAAGCTGATCTTGGTCGCGAGCATCGCGTTGGCCGCGTACTTGGTGAGCTCGGCCGAACGGATGTCCATCACGAGGAGGCGGTCGTGATTGCGGGTGAAAGGCTCGTAGAGCAGGCGCAGGAGCTCCGTGGTCCGTGGGTTATCCGTACCGATGATGACGCGGTCCGGCTTCATGAAGTCGGCGATCGCCGCGCCTTCCTTGAGGAATTCCGGATTCGAGACCACGTCGTACTCCACCGCGACACCGCGCTTGGCGACGGCCTCCGTGAGCTTCGCGCGCACCTTGTCAGCAGTGCCGACCGGCACCGTCGACTTGGTGATCACGATGCGGTACTCGTTGATGTGCTCCCCGATCGTGTTGGCGACCGCCAGCACGTGGCTCAGATCGGCCGACCCGTCTTCGCCCGGAGGCGTTCCGACGGCGATGAGCTGAAAAAGACCGTGCGCGACGCCCTTCGGTGCATCGGTCGTGAATTCCATGCGGCCCGCTTCGGCATTGCGCTTGATGACCTCCTCGAGCCCGGGCTCGTGGATCGGGACTTCGCCGCGCTTGAGGCGCTCTACCTTGGCCGCGTCGACGTCGACACACACCACGTGATTGCCTGCATCGGCGAGACAGGCGCCCGTGACCAGACCGACGTAGCCGGAGCCAAAAATCGTGACGCGCATGATTATTGTCTTCTAATAGGCTGATTGAGAACGAAAAAGAGGCGCGGAATGTAGCGGACGGATGCGGCCAAGTAAAGCCGCCGGCCTTCGGCGGCGCTAGGGCAGGAGCAGATTCACCCAGTAAAGCTCCGGGAAGCGGGCGAAGTCACCGTCCGTCGAGCATGAGGTCAGGTCGTGCGCGAGCGCGAACGCCGAGGTGCTGCTAGGGAGTGCCGGGTGTCGGTGGGGAGACCGACGGCGGCGACGGGTTCTTTGCTGCTCGTCGTGGGGCCAGCTCCGTCACCTTGTGGCCGTCGTCCGCGACCGCGGCGAGCGTGACGCTCGCAGGCGCATGCTGCTGCCAGACCAGGTCCTCGATGCCGGTACTCGGCTGATACTCGGCGATCGTGTGCAGTAGCAATTCACGCGCACGCCGGCAATCGAACTTGCGCATCGCCACCAGGAGATCATCGAGGATCGTCTGCACGCGTTCCCACGGCAGCGAGTGCTCCACGGCCCGCATGATCATTGGGTGCTCGGTCCCGGCGACATCCTTGCCGATTAGGAGCTCCTCGAAGAGTTTTTCCGCCGGCCGAAGCCCGGTGTAGGCAATCTCGATATCACCGTCCGGGCTCTTCTCGTCGCGCACCGTCAGCCCCATGAGGTTCACCATGCGGCGCGCCAGATCATCGATGCGCACCGGCTTGCCCATGTCCAACACGAAGACATCGCCACCCTTGGCCATGGAGCCCGCCTGAATCACGAGCTGCGCCGCCTCCGTGATCGTCATGAAGTAGCGAATCACATCCGGGTGCGTAACTGTCAACGGCCCGCCTCGGCGGATCTGCTCATGAAAAAGCGGCACTACCGAGCCGGATGATGCGAGCACGTTGCCAAACCGGACCATGCAAAAGCGGGTCCTGGATCCGCGCACCTGTATCGCCTGCAGCACGAGCTCCGCGAACCGCTTGGTCGCGCCCATCACGTTGGTCGGGTTGACAGCTTTGTCAGTCGAGACCAGCACAAAGGTTTCGACATGCGTCTCAAGCGCTGCCTCTGCCGCATGCCAGGTGGCATACACGTTGTTGTGTATGCCCTCGATCATGTTCTGTTCGACGATCGGCATGTGCTTGTAAGCGGCGGCGTGATAGACGGTTTGTACGGCGTAGGTCTGCAGGATCTCGCGCACGCGGTACTTGTGATGTGCATTACCGAGCAGTGCAACGACTTCGACGTTCAAACCTTCCATTGACATCGTGTGCCGCAGCTCTTTCTCTATGTTGTAAAGCGCGATCTCCGACATCTCGAGCAACAGCAGGCGCGTCGGAGCCAGCTCAATGATCTGGCGACACAGCTCCGAGCCGATCGAGCCACCCGCGCCAGTCACCAGGACAGACTTGCCTTTGATGCAAGCGCTGAACAGCTCGGCGTTGGGGGGAACCGCATCCCGCCCGAGCAGGTCGCTCACGTCCACCTCGTGAATCTCGTCTACCCGCGCGCGACCCGCCGCAATGTCGCCCAGGTCCGGGATCGTCTGCACGTGGACGCCAAGGGACTCCAGGTGAGAGAGGATTTCGCGTCGCCGCCGCCGCGTCTCGGAAGGCATGGCGAGGAGGATCCGCTTGACGTTGAGCTCGGAGATCAGCGTCGGCAGTTCGCTGGGCGAAAACACTTCGATGCCGTTGATCACGCTGCCATGCACGGCGTGGTGGTCGTCAACGAATGCTACGGGCTTGAACTCTCTGCCACTCTGGAGCCCCCTCGACAAGAGCACGCCAGCCTCGCCCGCGCCGTAGATGGCTACCCGCTCCGCCGCTCCGTTAGAGCTTTGGAAGGCAAGTCTTACAAGAAACCGGCTGCCGCCCACATAAAGCAGAGCCAAAGCCCAGTAGATGATCAGGGCCGGGATCGGGACCGCCCGGTTTGTGACAGAAAAGTTAAGGAGGACGAGCAGTGCGACGGAAAGCGTGGCTCCGGCAACCACGGCGACGAGGGCACGGCTCCCGATATAGCGAATGACCGCGCGATATAGCCCCAGTCTGGCGAAAACGGGCAGGCTGGTGGCCAGGACGCCCAGATAGAGCCAGCCCACGCCAGCGATGTGATGATTCGAATGTACCGAGTCTAAGTGTGATGGCCGTGTAAAGGGCCAGCGGGATCATTACGACGTCGGCCGCGACCATGATGGCGCGCTTGCCGGACCGGGGAAGCTCGGAAATCTGCTGCAGCCAGCGGCGCGGTCCTCTGCCATCCACTACTTGCACGCTTACCTTCCTAGCTAGGTCGACAATCAGCCGCCTTAGGCGGCAAATTCCGCACTCTGGATCCTTGTCTCAGCACGCCGGCACGTTGTTGTTAACGTTTGCCGGCGGGTCTTGCGCCTTCATCTGGACGCAAGAATAGCACGCAAATTTGCCGCATGGCCCGCAATTGATAGATCTTTGGCGCACGCAGTCGCCAAGAAGTGACACTTGGATAGGGGCGCGACTAAATGGACAACGCGAAAGCAAAGTGTTGGTTCACATTTGGGTCGCGTGGCGCACCCCGCGTGTTGTGGCAACCTGCAAAAGCCGGACACGAAACCTCGTTTGCCCGATGCGCACGAAGCCTCGCGGCCAATACGCGCCGGATGTCCGCAGCCTGCACGCTCACGCTAAATAGGTGTGCCGAGGGTATCCGCAATTCTGTGTGTGAAGCCATATCATCGAAGGAGTGAACGGAGATGGATATGGCCAAGACACGCAAGCGAGAGGGGAGGCTCCCGGAGCCTCTACTGGACGAGTTGTTGAAGGGGGTCTCCAGTGAAGGGCTTTCCGGAAGCGATGCATCGTGCACCTACTGCGTCACTCGCTGGAGTTCGCAACCTGGAAGGACCGTAAGGCCGTCGCGCTCGCACTGAAAGCCGTGTATCGCGCACCGACGATCGAGGCAGCTCATCAGGCGTTGAGCGACTTCGAGGCCAGTGCCTGGGGCAAGAAGTATCCGGCCATCGCCGCGAGCTGGAAGCGCAACTGGAGCCAGGTCGTGCCGTTCTTCGCCTTCCCGAGCGAAGTACGCCGCGTGCTGTACACGACCAACGCGATCGAGAGCCTGCACATGCAATTGCACAAGATCATCAAGAATCGCGGACACTTCCCGAACGACGAAGCAGCGATCAAACTTCTGTACCTAGCGCTGACGAAGATCGCGCAGAAATGGCGAGCCGGTCCGGCCGTGGAATGGAAGGCCGCGCTCGCCCAGTTCGCGATCCTGTACGAAGATCGATTCGCCGCGCTCGAGGGCTGACTCAGGAGATCAAATTAGAAGGTATGCGCGTTTTATTTCGGTATCTGCAATCGCTGCGCCTGCATCTGCTTAGTGATCAGCACTTGGATCCGACGTCTGTAGGTCATCTCACGCCAATGCGCGGGTACGAGGCGCGCTGCCTCGACCGGTTATCGTTCACCCCGGGATAGTGGGCGGCAGACCTGGAGTGAGCACATCACGCCGTAGAGCCACCCGCACCAGTTCCTCCGGCGCGCCCATATTGACAAGCAGGGTGTGGACCCGCTCGAGCGCTAATGGCCGCGAAACGATGGCGACGACGGTCAGCCAGACTATCCGCACGTCCAACCTGATATCGGCGTGATCGATGTAGAAGAGGCCGAGACGGCTCTTCCAAGGACGAATCAACTGATCGTAGGCTACATCGGCGTCGTGATGACCCCTAAGGATCTCCCCTTCGTCCGCGAAGACAATGGAGGAGATATCCGTGACTCCAGGGCGAAGGCGCAGGAGGCGCTGCTCGGCAGGAGTGTAGGCCGCTACACCGCTCGGCACGTTGGGCCGCGGACCCACCAGCGACATGTCACCTCGTACGACATTCCAAAGCTGCACTAGCTCGTCGAGCTTGAAGCGGCGTACGAAATGCCCGACGCGTGTAATCCGCGAATCCGTTGAGGACGTCGATGTGACGCCGGCGCGATCGGCATTCACGACCATAGAACGGAATTTCACCATGCGGAAAATCCGGCCATCGCGCCCTACCCTCGGCGCTACATATAGCGGGTTGTGCAGGTCGTATGCATAGATCGCGATCGCGACTGCGAGAAGCAGCGGCAGCGCGATCACGAGCAGCAAACAAGCACAGATGAGATCGAACGCGCGCTTCACGTCCACCGTCAGCGCCTACGATTCAGCCGAGCTCGGCGGACACCGTGTGAGCGATCGACTCGGCATCGATGCCCACAGCGCGGCGCAGGTACGCCTGATCGCCGACCGCGCTGATGTAGCAGTCCCTGATGCCGAGGCGTTTGAACCATCGCGGTCGCACGCGCTGCTCCAGACACACCTCGGCCACGGCCCCACCCAATCCGCCGAGTATCGAATTCTCTTCTATCGTGCAGATGCCGCCGGTTTCCGCTGCTGCGTCTGCGATCGACTCGACATCGAGCGGCTTGAGCGTGTGCATGCTCAGCACCCGACACTCGATACCCTTTTGCGCGAGCATGGTGGCCGCTGCTTGCGCATCAACCGTAATGCCGCCAGACGCAATGAGCGTACACGCAGTGCCCTCACGAAGTCTGCGCGCACGACCAAGCTCGCACTCAGGAGGCGTTGTGTCTACGAAGCCTGCAGCGCTTCGCTCGAGCCGCAGGTAGGCGGGACCAGGCAGTGCGATCAGCGCATCGACGAGGCATCGGGTCTCAAACGCGCTGCATGGTGCGCAGATCGTCACCCCGGGCAATGCCCGGAGGATGCTGAGGTCCTCGGTTGCATGATGCGACATGCCAAGCGGGCCATAGCTGAATCCGCCGCCAACGCTGACAACCTTCACGCTAGCCTCGTGGTAGAACGCGTCGTTCCGTAACTGCTCCAGGCAGCGCAGGGTCGGGAAGTTGCCGATGGAATACGTGAATACGATGTGTCCCTCGAGGGCCATGCCGGTCGCTACGGCGGTCATGTTCTGCTCGGCGACTCCAGCATTGAGGTATTGACGTGGGAGGCGCGCCTCGAACTCATCGAGGACACCGAAGCCGAGGTCCCCGGTCACAAGAGTAATGCGCGGATCGGCGACAGCGCGTTCGAGCAGCCTCTCGAGAAACGCAGCTCTCACGGCTCACCGCCCAGCTCTTTGAGTGCCGCGTCCAGCTCAGCGCCCCGCGGTATCCGGTAGTGCCATAGGACGGAGTTCTCCATGAACGAGACGCCCTTGCCCTTGACCGTGTTCGCGAGCACACAAGTCGGCGGCGCATCGGTATCGCGCTCAATATCAAGAGCCGAGGCGAGTGCAGCATGATCGTGCCCGTCCACTTCCCGGACATTCCAGCGAAAGCTGCGCCACTTCTCAGCAAACGGTTCCAGGCCAAGCGTCTCCTCCGTACCCTTAAGACTCTGGATGCGGTTGTAGTCGACCAACGCGATCAGTCGACCGAGGCGATGGTGGCCCGCGAAGTGAATGGCCTCCCAATTCGAGCCTTCGTCACATTCTCCGTCGCTTAGTAGAACGAACGTGCGGTGGCCCTTGTTCCCAAGTCGCGCGGCGTACGCCATACCGCATGCCACCCCGAGCCCGTGACCCAACGATCCGGTCGATAGTTCAACCCCGGGAACGCCTTTGTGCGAGACATGGCCGCTCAGCACGGAGCCATTGGCGTAGTGCTGATCTAGCCGACTGACCTCGAAGAAACCGCACTCAGCCAGAGCCGCATACACTCCCGCGCCGGCGTGGCCCTTGCTCAGGATGAACCGATCCCGCTCCGGTAGGTCTGGCCGTTGCGAGTCGACGCGTAGCACGCGGCCATACAAGACGGCGATGATATCCGCCATCGAAAGCACCGAGCCGACATGGGATCCTCCGCCGCGGCTGGTCATCCTCAGGGCATGTAGCCTAATTGACCTGGCGAGATCCTCGGTGGCACGGAGCGAGCGCGCGGTCGCAAGAAATGTTGCGCTCAACGTCGAGGCTCCTAAGTCAGCTCTGCGAACCCGATGTACGGATCGAACGGTAGCCGTTCGATGCGCAACTTGTAGCGCTCCAACACTTGAAGCATTGCCGTGGTCTCCCCGGGCCACAAGGGATTGTCGAGTTCATCGAACGCCACGATTGCTCCTCTTGGCATGCGTGGCAGGAATGCATCTAGCGCCGCTCTTGTCGGCTCATAGAGATCGAAGTCGAGGAATAGCAGGCTAACCACCAGGTGCGGAGATTGCTTGACGAACTCCGGTATGCTTACGCAGGCGTCACCCTTGATCAACCGTACTTTGGTGATGTGCCCGAGAAAGCGCGTGCTGTCGTGCGCCGCAATCAGTTCGACGAGTTCGTCGTGCGAGTCCGCATAGAGGTCGCCAGCGACTACGTGACGACTGCCCGCGGCGCGATCCGCATCGGACAGCGAAGGGAACCCTGCGAACGTGTCGAACCCGTAAATTCTTCGTGTGAGATTTGCCGGCTCCAAGAGGGCAGACAGCTTGGCCCAGGTCATCAGGCCGAAGCCTTGATTGACACCACACTCAATGATCGAGCCTTTGACGGCAAGCACCCTTTTGAAAATTTCGTAGAGAGCGAGGAACCGGGTCAGGTTCTGACGGCGTACGTACTTTGGGAAGTTTTCGAGCTTCGCTTCCCAAGTACTCGGGTTACGCTCGAAGCATTTGCGATTGCGCTCTGCTTCAACGCGTTCGGCTTGCGTACGCAAGCCGCCGGCAACCGCCGGAGGAGTCTCTTTGCCCATGACTCAGCCGCTCACTCGTAGAATTCTTCGATGCAATCGCATATGTAGTGCACATCCTCGTTGCTCAGTGAGGTATTCATTGGCAGCAGCATGAAGCGCGAGACCATCTTCTCCGTATACGGCAGCGAGGCGTTCAGCCCAAGGCGTGAGAATTGATGCAACGTCTTACCGCCCCATTGCAGGATGGTTCGCACTCCACGCGCCTCAAGGTGTGCGCGGAGTCGGTCACGATCGTCCGCTTCGATCTCGTAGTTCTGAAAGATGTCAAAATGCTCGTCAGACGAATCGGGAGCTGGCGGCAGTAACACGTCTGCCAGACCGTGGAGCCTAGCGTCGTAGATCGATGCGAGCTCACGCCGCCTGCCGATGTATTGTGAATACTTTCGCAACTTGATGCGGAGTATCGCGGCTTGTAGGTTGTCGAGTCGCGCGTTGTAGCCCCAACGCCAGACCTCACCGTCTGGCCCGCGACCATGGTCTCGGAGTATCCGGACCTCTTCCGCAAGGCCGTCATCATTTGTAATGACTGCGCCACCATCTCCAAAGCAGCCAAGCGTCTTGGATGGATAGAAGCTGATAGACCCAGCGATGCCGAACGTTCCGGCAAACCGACCCTTGAAGCAAGAGCCAAGTGCTTGGCAGGAATCTTCTACGATGAACAAGCCCCGGCGGCTCGCTAGGTCGAGCAGCGCGTCCATGTCCGCGGTTCGACCATTCAATTGCACGGGCATGATGCCGCGCGTCCGACTGGTAACTGCGCCGGCTGCGGATGTCGCGTCGATGAGATGGTCTCGACCGCAATCGACCGGAACTGGAACGCCTCCCGCGTGATGAATGGCAGCAGCAGAGGCGGCGAACGTGTGGGACGGAACCAAGACCTCATCACCAGGCTTCAGGTCGAGTGTCATGAGCGGAAGAAGCAGGCCCATAGTGCCGTCGGCTACACCGATAGCGTGCTTCACACCGAGGTACGTGGCGAGTTCCGCCTCGAACTCCAGCAGGTCGCGTTGCATGATGTAAGCGCCCCGCGCGAAGACGTCGCGCACAGCCGACATCACTTCCGGTTCGATTTCAGCAAACAGGGCCGGATAGTTGAAAAATGGTATTTGCCTACGCGTCAACATGCGCGGACCTCGCATTGAACTACCTCGCCACGATCGGCCCGGCATTGTAGTGCAACTCACATCGCCAGACCGCCATCAGTACTCGTCGGGGAATTGCCTCCGTCAGCCAGCGGCAAAGAAGGCCGCGGCTCGCTCGATGGAGGCCTCGGTAACACGCGTGTTCACAGGCAGGGTGACGATCTCCGCACAGCGCCTAACCGCCTCAGGGCATTCGGCTGGATCAAGCCCAACCTCGTGAAGGCTCGCGAGCGGGATGGGGTGGACCGGCGTGGAATACCAGCCCGCCAGCTCAACCCGCGCCCGCCGCGCAGACGCGAGCAATTGTTCCTTGGCGGCGACACGCAAGGGGTACCGAACCAGCACGTCCGCTGTTTCATCTACGAGCGGATGCTCGACGCCGGCTGCCCGCACGCGGGCGCGGTAGGAGCGAACTATCGCTCGTGCCCTCTGCGCCTGGGCAGGCAAGTCCCGCAGCCGGGAGCCAAGACGCCGCCGCAGAATCGGCGCCATGGTCCACCCGAAATCGGACGCCACGGTGGCCCCTAGACCGTGATAGCTCCCTTCGGCAACGCCTATACGCGACAGTCCCTGAAACGCGTCTCGAATCAGCCAGTAGACAGACGGACGATAAAGGAGGCGGAATGCCTGGTATTGCGCTTCCAGCTTGAGCTGACGCAAGAGTGGCGGCGCACAGAAATCGCGCATGTAAATCAGTTCCAGTTGCCTGCCGAGCTCGGCATCTCGCACGACCGCCACACCGCCCAGCCCCAGTACCAGCGGCTTGCCCCATTCGAACGAATAGAAGGCCGCAACTCCAAATGTTCCAACACGGGTGCCGTCGATGCACGTGCCATAGGTGTGGCAGCAATCTTCGATAACTGGCACCCCGTGTCGTTGTGCAATCTCCATGATGCGGGTCATGCGCGCTGGAAGTCCGAAGGTGTGTTGCACAACGAGCGCCTTCGTCCGCACAGAAATGCGCTCCTCCAGCCGAGCAGGGTCAATGGTATAACCACTTGGCTCAATGTCGGTGAACCGCGGCGTCGCGCCACACGCCCGGATTCCTTCGACAACCGCAAGACAGGTGAACGCCTGCACGATTACCTCGTCACCGGCAGTGATACCAAGCGATCTTAAGATGGCGCACAGCGCCACCCGCCCTCGGTAAAAGCTATGCGCGCGTCCAATTTCCTCCATATATGTCAAACATGTCCCTCGCTAGATTAATCCACCTGCGCCGCCAAGCCCCGCGTCTGGCGAGAGCGTTGAACGAGCTGCCCGAGGAATTCTCCGTACTCCTCGTATACACGCTCTGCCACGAACTCGCTCTCGTAAAAGCGCCGCGCATTCTCGGAGAAGCTCACGGAGCCGATGTTTGTTTCGACTTAGCGATTCCAGAATCAACGTGAGTCGCGAGACATCCCCCGGCGCGTATGTGATACCGCAACCATGCGCAGCGAGCGTTTGAGCAAGATAGCCTCCAGCGCTGGACACTATTGGTAGGGAAGCTGACAGATATTCTGCGACCTTATTGGGGATACTCATCGCGAATATCTGGCTTGACCGATATGGAGCGAGGCCAACATGTGCGAAGCGCATGAGCGTCCAAATCTCGTCCGCACCAATCCAGCCGGGAAACACGACGGATTTCATCCCTTGCGCGAGCTCGCGCAATTCGCCGACACGTTCGCCGACGCCGCAGATCACGAAGCGGCAAGGTACGTGTGCCGCCTCGAGTCGCCGGGCCACATGGAGCACCGTTTCCAAGTCAAACTGATGCCCGATTGCGCCGACAAAGCAGCATGTTAACTCGTCAGAACTACGGTGAATGCCGTGCGCGGCCCAGAATCCAGCGAGCTCTCGAGCGCGTTGTGGCGTAGGGGTGCGAAGGCTGTACGCCATCGGGAAGACCTTGTCCCAAGATGTCAGCTGCCTGCCTGATCGCTCAGCGGCCCAATCCAAGATCGGCGGACTAATACCGGTAAGAGCGCTGGCACGTCGGAGGATGGCAGCACCGAATCGCGAGTACGGGAACACCAACACTCTAGCCAAACCCTGAAGGCCCCGTGGAACAAATTCGAGGGCATGATCGGGCCACAAATCTCGAACATCGATGACTACGGGTATGCCAAGCGCTTGCGCGTAGTTCTCGGCCACCCAACTCGTCTCCAGGGTCGGGAACGACGAGACGATTACGTCGGGGGCCGGGCGAAGCCTTGCCTCGCTCCGAAAGGTTCGCGCCACAGCAGTGTGGTCGATGAGTCGCCCCAATGAAACGTTGCTGCGATAGCCTGGCGCCCTAAGCATGCGAAGTTCGCAGTTCGGCGCCATCGCGAACGAAGTGGATTCCTCGAATCTGCGTCGCTTCCTGACGTGATCGAACGTCGAAGCCCACCACGTGACCTCATGACCACAACGCGCGAATATCTGAGCCATGAGCCCCGTGCGCAACAGACGTTCGTGTCCGTCGCACGGCAGTGGCTCGCCGATCTGCACCAGCCAGATTCTCATGAGGTCCGGCTGGCGGCAAAGTAAAGAATCTTGTAGTCGTCTCCCGCCAGAGCATCGCGCGAAAGTTCCACGAGGGGCTCTGCAGGCGCCATACCGTCGGTTACCACAGGCCCGAACGCTCGCAAACGCCCGAAAAAGAGGCGCTTCAGCAGTTCCTTGCTACGAACGGGCGTGGGTATGAGGCGAAACGTCACCGCCGTCCGACGTATGACGCCAATCGCGGTTTCCAACCGGGAGGATCCCCGCGTGCGAAATGCTCCAAACGCGCGCACGGTGCAGCCTCGCTCTTCTAGTTGGTTACGCAGTTCTTCGCCGGTGAAGTACCGAGTTGCCTGTCTGCTGGCGTTGAATCCAGCCCAGCGGACGTTCACTGTGCTGACGAGCAGAGTTCCGCCTTGGTGCGTTGCCCGTACGGCCTCGTCGAGTGCCTTGTAAGGATCGCGCATGAAGTAGATGCAATCGAAGAGGATTACGACGTCGTACTGACCGTCAGCACACGGCAGCGCATGCGCATCGCCATGCGCGAGTTCGACCTTTGGATTACCCCCTAGGTGAGCCCTCGCGTAGGCGAGATTGTTCTCGTCGATGTCGATTCCGCGGATGTGGCCCGCGACTTGTGCCAGGTAGCCAAGCCCGATGCCAGCGCCACACGCGATTTCGAGCACAGCCCTGTCTGCCACGTAACCGGCGGCAAACCGATACCGGGCATACATCATTGCCAGCTGTTCGGTCGTGGCGCGGTGAAAAGGAAGCTCGGCGACCTGGGAAAAATTCACAGATGAAGACTGGGTCACATCGATGTTCAAGAACGGATCTTCCTAGCCTACTCTGGCGAACGCGGCCGCGGATTATCCACGAATCGGCGTGCTATTGCGATGAGCACCCATGCGGACGGCGCCATAACAGCGACGTCGATCAACGACGGATAGTTGCAGACCTCAACAAGTCTGCTGTTGATCTCCGAGAATTGACGGCGTAGCTGCAACGACACCGCTGAGTTGACTGCTGCCCGTGCTCCGCGGTCCGCGACACCGCTTCCGCTTCTGCGTGCAATAGCATCGCGGGCTTCTAAAGCGTCGCCGCGAGCGTGGCGACGATGCGCTTGGCTGCACGTCCGTCGCCGTAGAGCGCGATTTCGATGCCGGTCGTGCCGATCGCACTGCCGATCGCTTCGGCAATCTCGCGCGCCGAACTTGGCGACTGCAGTCGATTCCAGCGTGCTTCGACGAGCTCGGTCCATTCGGTCTCGTCGCGCAGAGTTACGCACGGCACTCGATAGAAAAACGCCTCCTTCTGCACTCCACCCGAATCGGTCGCGATCACGGCGGCGTACTTCTCGAGCCTGGCCATCTCAAGATATCCGACGGGCTCGATGATTCGAACAAACGGCGTCAAACCGGATAGTCGATTCGATTTGCGCAGTACGTCACGCATGCGCGGATGTACCGGCCACACGATCGGCACTTCGCGGCTGGCGAGCGCCAGCCCTTCGACGATGGCCTCGAGGCGTGCGGGATCATCGGTGTTCTCGGCGCGATGAACGGTCGCGAGGCAGTAGCCGCGTTCGACGAGCCCCAGCTCCGCGAGCACGCCCGCATTGGCCGCGACGCGCGCGCCGAACCGCAGTGCCACGTCGTACATCACGTCGCCGACGGGATTAATCTGCGACCGCTCGACACCCTCGCGTATTAGATGGGCCGCCGCGCCCTCCGTGGGCGTGAACAACCAGCGCGAGATGCGATCCGTGAGGATGCGATTCACCTCCTCGGGCATCGCTAGGTTGAACGAACGCAGTCCCGCCTCGACGTGGGCGACGGGAACGCGAAGTTTCACCGCGGCGAGCGCACCCGCGAGAGTCGAATTGGTATCGCCGTACACGAGCACCGCGTCCGGCTTCTCCTGCACCATCACCTCCTCGAGCGACGCGAGCATGCGCCCCGTCATCTCGCCATGCCGTCCACCATGGACGCCCAGATTGTGCGTGGGCTCGGGCATATCGAGCTCGGCAAAGAAGACAGCCGACATGTTCGCATCGTAGTGTTGTCCCGTGTGCACCAGGACTTCGCTCATTCTCTGCTCGTTCGCAAAAGCCTGAGAGACCGCACTCGCCTTGATGAACTGCGGTCGCGCGCCAATGACCGTCAGAACTCGCTTCATGCGAGCAGTTCACCATAGAAGTTGCTGAGCTTGACCTCCTCAGAGCCCCAGGAGAACCGCGTCACGACGGCTTCGCGAGCCCGCTCGCCCATGCGGTGCGCTGCGCCGGGTTCACGAAGAATGTCGTTGATGGCGGCGGCGATCGCGCGCGGATCCTGCGGATCCGCGAAGCGCGCCGCGTCAACGCCCTTCAATAGTGAGCGCCAGAACGGGAAGTCCGAGGCGACCACCGCGAGTCCTGCCGCCATGTACTCGAATAGCTTGTTCGGCTGCGCGTCCACGTGGTTCGGCTCGGGATGGAACATCAATAGGCCGATGCTCGATTCGGCCATGATAGCCACGACTTCCTTGCGAGTGACCGTGCCCCGATAGTCCACCTTCGCCCAGCCCGGCAGCCGCCGCAAGTCTGCTTCCGTCTCCGGCCTGTCGAACGGACCGACAAGAATGAGGCGTGCATCGACGTACTCGAGTGCACGGATCATCTCGGTGCTTCCGCGAATTTCGCAGATCCCTCCAACATAACAAAGCGTCCGGCCGTCGTCGTTGCGCCGGCCGCCCAAATCGAATTCTTCCTGCAGCGAATAGTTGTTGACGTCGATGCTGCGTCGATTCAGCCGCTGGAAGCGCCGCGCAATGTGCGGAGTTGCGGCGATGACTCCGGATAACCGTCGTGCGATGAAGTCCTCGACCACCTCGATAAGCGCGGCCAACGAGGTGCGAAAGAATTTGGGAATGTAGTACTTGCTGAGGACGGCGCGCGGAACGTCTTCGTGCGAGTCGTAAACCGTCCGAATGCCGGCGCGCTGCAGCCGCAAGCCGGTCACGATCAGCTCCGGGTCGTGGAAATGCGCGATTTCCGGCCGCAGCTTCAGCAACGCCTGTCGCATGCGGCGCGGCTGCAGAAACATGCGGGCGAGGCGGCCATTGACGGCGCCAATGTCGTGAATCCACACGCCCTCGCAAGTTTCATCGCCGAGCCCGTCACCAACGAACAGATGCACTTCATAGCCGCGCGCGGCCAGGCTCACGCATTCCTTCTGGAAGATCCTGACGTCCTTGCGAGCGTGCACGGTCGTCAAATGCGCTACACGGATGAGGTCTGTCATGACGTCACGTATACACTTTCACTCTGCGGCCGAGCAGTCGCTCCACGATCTGTCTCACGCCAGTGAGCACCCGATAGCGGCCGTTCCACGAAGCAAATTCGTCGTAGTGTCGTGACGGCGCGGCCATGAACTCGTCGAACTGCGCGCGCGAAATACGCAGCTTCTTGCAGAGGTACATCATGTCGACCTCGAGCTCCCGCGGATCGTAGAGCGGCTCCTCGAGCGCCTTGAGCGCCTCCTCGCGCGTCATCTGGCCAGACAGGATAAGACTCGACAACTGTGGCCTGCGCTTGTCGTACCCGAACTTTACCGGCAGGTAGTGATTCTGGAAAAACCTTGTAAACAGCGACTCCCCGTGCTTGCGACCATACGAGCGCCAGCCCATGCGCTGCTCGAGCTCGCGGATCGCTAGCTTCCTATCGTAGGGGATGTAATTCAGCAGGCGAACGGCGCGCATGTTCTTCACGAACGGATACCAGAACACGTATTGGAAGAACGACACTGTCGTGTAAGTGCGCAGTGGCCGCGACCCGTACTGGCGATGGATGGCAAGCAGGTTGATCGCGTCCATGGCCGACCAATGCCATGCCTTCGGGAATACACCTTCGGTGGCGATGTTGCCTCCCGATAGGACATGGTGAATGCCGTTCTTGGTCGCGAACTGGTAGAGGCTCGCGAAGAACACGTGATCTTGCGGTACGTCCTGGTTGGCGATTCCTGCCTTGAGGTAGGCAAGCTGCAGATCACGCACCTCCTCCCAATCGACCACGTGCGTGTGGAGATCGAACTTGCAGTACTTGATGACCTTTTCGATGTTCGCGACCGCGAGCTCGCTGTTCCAGCCGGCGTCCACGTGCACCACGAGCGGACGCAGCCCCCACTCGTGCGCTTTGAGCGCCAGATAAGAGCTGTCGACGCCACCGCTCAATCCGAGGATGCAGTCATACTCCCGGCCTCGGCCGGCCTCGCGTATGGAGCCTAGTATGGCCTCGAGGCGCCGCGCACCCTCTTCATTCGGAAACCAGCTCTTGCGCGTGACCGCGTCGAATTCGATGCAGTGACTGCAAACCCCTTGCAAGTCGAATGTAATCTCGGGATCGGAGGTGTCCATCACGCAGCGCGTGCACACCTGCCCCGGGTGTCCAGTTTTCAGATCCAGATCACCTCTCCTTAATGCGATACGTGCGTTGACGGTGCGGTCGGCGACAGGCGAAAGCCCCTGGATATGAAGACCAGCATCGTCATGAGTGCGATGCCGGAAGAAGCGAGGACCGTGGTGGCGACGCGACTCTCAGAGGTACAGGCTCGTCCCGCGACAGGAATGTCAACGCAGTCAAGAGACCAATTCCTGATGACACTAGCGCCGTAGTGGCTGCCTGCTCAGCGATCAGAATCGAGAAGGCAAAACCGAGGTAAAGAAAGCGGCTGTTGTGCGTTGCGCGATGAACGGCATCGAAAAACCACAGAACTCCTCCCGTCAATAAGATCGTGGCCATGAACGCCGGAAGCCCGCCTGCGGCGAGCGCGTATACAAACGCGTTCGTGTCGACATTATCTTCACCTGCGCCAACATCAAAATATAGTTCGCCAACGAGGTAGGTTACGCCGCCTGGCGCATGTATGCCGCTCCATGCTGACCATTTGCCGGTGTCGCTAAACATGAGATCGAAATAGCTCGCCATCACGTGACCCGTGCCTGCGAACGCGCGGCGGAACGTTAGCTCCGCCGTCAATGAATACCCAGTCAGCACCCATTCCACTACGACCAAGCAAAACGTCGCCGAAATCGATAGGAAGACTATTCGATGCAGCGTCGCGCCGCGTTCTTTGCGTGCGCCCTTACCAAGCAAGTAGGCCAAAAACAAGTAGACTAGAGAGGCCTTCCCACCGAGGGCGTAGAAAAATATCGCGGCGAGCACGAGGCTCGCGATCAAGAGCCAGGTACGCGCTCGCACGCCGGCGCTGTACGCCAGAAAGGGAATGAGGCTGTTCGTGCTGATAATAGTTGCGTATGCCAAGGCAGAGCCGGACACGAAGATGTCTCGAGCTTCAACGCGCCTTTCATAGACGTCGAGGATGCCAAAGCCGGCGGACGCGGGCGCCAAGCGTAGTGTGATCAGAGCTGTCACGAGGACTAGAACGACTACCAAGAAGTCGAGCGCTCGGACGGAAAGGGCTCCGATACTCAACAACCCAATTCGCACCTGGCCAAGCAATGAGACCACGAGCACGGGCGCGAGCAAGAGAGCAAACATGCAGGCATACCAAGATATCCCGATAGCGCCGCCCGCGCCGTGAAAGAGGGCATACGGGACCAGAACGAATATCCCGTACACGTAGCGAAAGAAGTCGGAAGGCTGGGTGATCCTAGTGGGAACAAATACCCAGATGATCAATAGCGACAAGACCAATACGGCCAGGTAGACAGGTCCTAGCGTCAGTGGCTGATACCCGATGTAGGCGTTGGTTTCCGCAAGCTGCAGCACGTACACGACTAGGTTGACAGCCACCAGCAGCACCAGACTACCAAGCAACACTGCCTTGGGATTCCACGGCCGTGCCTCAAGAATGGCTTTCATAGGAATCGAATATTGTCTGGATAGCTTATGAGCACGGCCCGTCGGCGGCCGTGAAACACAAACATGCTGCCCGCGGAGACCGCGGATGCGCCGCCTTCTCGAATGGCTGCAATCAGATGCTCAACGGTACCCGCACCACCACAGGCTATGACGGGCACGGTGACGACCTGCACCGCCCGCCGGATCAGTTCCAGGTCGTACCCGATCATCGTACCGTCGCGGTCGACATCGTTAATGAATATCTCGCCTGCGCCGGCCTGTGCAAGGTTCTCCACGTGCGTCTCGAGCCTGAGATTTGTTTCGATCTGCGCTGAGCGCGCCACGATCCTATAGGCACCTAGCAATGTGCGCCTCACGTCGACCGCACCCACTACAGCTTGGCTACCAAAAACCTGCGCCGTCTCCGAGACAATCCGCGTCGATTCTGTGGCCGCAGAGTTGATTACAACTTTTTCAACGCCACTGCGGATCAGTCGACGCACTTGATCGAGAGTGCGCACGCCCCCGCCGTACGCGACAGGCATGAAGCACTCTCCAGCAATCTCGGCGATCAGCTGGTAGTTTGGTTCGCGCTGCTCGCGAGACGCATCGATGTCGAGCACGACCAGCTCATCCGCCTCCTTCTCGCTGAAGATCCGAACGGCGTTGACGGGATCTCCTACATATACAGGATCCTTGAACTTTCGCGTCTTTACTAGCGCTTGCCCACGCAGGAGCAAACACGGTATGACGCGCCGTGCATGCATCCTAGCTAAGTCCCGCAAAGTTGCCCAAGAGACGCTTTCCAAAGCGGTGGCTTTTCTCGGGATGAAACTGGACGCCAGCAATATTGCCATGCGCGACGGCGGCGGCGAACTCCATACCATATGATGTCGTAAGGATCACGTCGGCAGGCTCACGCGCGTGGATGTAGTAGCTGTGGGTAAAGTAAAAGCGCGCGTCCGTTCCAATCCCTTCGGTGAGCCTGTGTGGCTCTGGCTGGACTGTGACCTGATTCCAGCCCATATGTGGAACCGGGAATTCCGCGGCCACGGGTAGCCGACGCACCGAGGTCTCTAGCCAGCCCAGACCGGGCTCAGAGCCCTCCTCACTGTCATGCCCGAGCATCTGCGCCCCGACGCAGATGCCGAGCAGCGGCACTGCAAATTCCAGCACTCGGCGTTCAAGCAATGGAATCAGACCAGTCGAGCGCAAACTGCGCATGCATGCGTCAAACGCTCCGTTTCCGGGCAAGATGATGCGTTCCGCCTGCTCGATGCGATCAGGATCCGCGGTGATCTCGCATCGGGCGCCAATCCGATTCAGCATGTTGGCGACGGCGCCCAGATTGCCGATGTCGTAATCAATGATTGCAATCATGACGATCCGCGACTATAGCGATATGACAGCAGCAGATAGACGACGTAGAGCGTGCTATACCCAGCACTGTAAGAGATCAAGGCAGCCTTATAAGTGGCTGGTAATGCCAACGCTGACACGGTAGTGGCGAACAGCGCAATCTGCCAAATGAGATCCACCTGCTGTTTGCCTGCCACATAGAAGAGATAGCTCAACGGGCTGGCAACAAAGCGAAGCATGAACATCGGCAAGAGCCATAAGGCGATGCTTCCAGCCATTCTCCACTGCTCGCCAAATGCCGTCGCAAACAGTGAATCGCTGAATAGGCCAAAGGTCAAACCCACTCCCGCCGCGCCGATAGCCAGGACTCGGAACGTCCGCACATAATCCTCACGGCATTCTCCCAAGTCACGCCAGCTCTGCGCCGCGCGCGGCCGAAACACATCCAGCACGGAGGCGGCGAGCAAGGAAATCGGCGCCCCAAGCGCGCGTAACACGATCGCGAGGAGTCCCGCCTCGTGCGCACCGAATCGTATGTTCACGATCACCAGCGGCAATTGTGCCGCAGACGAATTGATGGTATCAGCGGCAAGCGAGAACACAGGAAATTGGCGATGTCGACGCCAATAGCTGATGAGCGCTACGCGCCACGGTTCTCCGGTTGTGGGAGGAACCAGAGACAACGGCATTCTTTGGATGCCCATGAGCACACCAAGCAAGGCGCCAGCAAGATGGGCAATCGCCAGTGAAAATGCGGTAGGCCAAAACAGGCCCAATACGATCTGCAGGAAGGTGATGCCAACAGATTGAACGATGCGCATTGTCGCTACATCGCCGAAGCGTCGTTCGGCGGCAGCCCAGCACTGCCAAACCTGCGCAACCGCCAGCATGCACACGGTTGGGGCGAACGTTGCAATGAGCGCGCCTTGTGCCGCGAGCCTCGACGTGAATATCCAAAGACCGGCTGCGCCGACCGCTAGAGCAATGCCGACAATACCTATGATGATCAGCGTGGCTACGGCAGCTATTCGCCTGGGATCACCCTCGCGCTCCAGCGCGAGTGCCATCTCGTAGCGACCAGTAGCGACTACGGCGCCCACGGTAGTGATCCCGAGCCAGGTAGCAAACAATCCGAACTCGGAGGGAAGGAATAATCGCGCGAGCACCAGCGACCCAAGTACAGGGGATCGCCCGCGCGGTCGCTGTGCCACTCAGAACAACGGCTACGCTGCGCCAGAAGCCACCTTTAACGGCTGTCACACCCGCCCATAGTTATGGTTGGTCCAGCAACGCGAGCGCGGAGCCGCGCAGCATGTAGCGGTCGCCGGTACGTGGGCAGACTATCTCTCCTTCGCCTTGAGTCGGCAGCGGCAGCCGATCGCCAAAACGGCTCATCCAACCAACATGACGCGCAGGAACGCCCATTACGAGCGCGAAGTCGGGTACATCACACCGAACTACAGCTCCCGCTGCAACGAACGCGTATGCACCAACGGTGACGCCACAAATAATCGTACAGTTGGCCCCGAGAGTCGCACCCTTCCTAACGATCGTACGACGATACTCATTCTTTCTCGCGATGGCGGATCGGGGGTTATACACGTTCGTAAAGACCATGCTCGGACCGCAGAAGACGTCGTCCTCGAGCCTGACACCGTCGTAAATCGAGACGTTATTCTGAACCTTTACGTTGGCACCAATGATCACATCATTACCAACGTACACGTTTTGTCCAAACGAACATGCGGCACCAATCCTCGCTCCGAAACGAATATGCGAAAAGTGCCAAACGCGGCAACCCTCGCCGAGTTGAGCTCCGCTATCGACGACCGCAGTAGGGTGAATCCCAGCGATCACGGGAGTTACTCAGTAGACGAGCGGAAGGCTGACGCGCTTGCCGTCCCGAGCGGACAGATACATCGCAATCAGCAACTCCAGCGACTTGAGCCCCTCTCGGCCATCCGTTTCAGGTTCCGACTCACCCCTCAGAGTCCGAATCACATTGTCGTAATAGAGCGGGTGTCCGAAACCGTATACGGACGAGGTTTCGTAGCTCGCGTGAGCCAGATGCTCGTCCATTGGGTCTGGATCCTTGAACTCCCAGTGCTGTACATCGTTTACGGCGACGCCTCCTACTCTGACCGTCCCTGATTCTCCGAGTACCGTGATCGAGCCCTCGAAGTTCCGTGGGTAGGTCAGCATTGTCACGCTAATCGAGCCCATTGCGCCGTTACGCCACTTGAGCGCCGCGACGCCCGTGTCTTCGACTTCAATATTCCGCGCAAGCGTGCCGGTGTATGCCATCACGCTTTCGACCGGGCCCAGCAGCCAGTCGAAAAGATCCACGTAGTGACTGGCCTGATTCATGAACGCACCACCGTCGAATTCCCACGTTCCCCGCCACGCTGAACTGTCGTAGTACTCCTGGGGCCTCGTCCAAAACACATTGATGCTCGCCATGTAGATCCGACCGAACCTGCCCTTCGCAATAGCTTGCTTCAAGAGCTGAAGGGTTCGATTGCGACGATTCTGCTTGACGACAAAGAGGTACACACCTGCTTCATCACATGCCCGTACCATCGCCAAGCCGTCTCCCCAGCGCGTGGCCATAGGTTTCTCGGTCATCACATTGAGACCCGCTTCAGCGGCAATGATCGTTTGCCGCGGATGCAGCCCACTGGGCGTCGCAAGGACGATGCAGTCAGCTGCTTCCGTGCGCCGTAGCTCCCGGCACATTTCCTCATAGGAAGCAAACCCCGCACAGCCCTTTTTCGCGGTTATCGCGTCAAGCGTTTTCCTGTTGTTGTCGCACACCGCGACCAACTCCGCGCGCTCGGCGTGACGCGTGATCGCTTCAAAATGATTCTGTGAAATCCGACCGCAGCCCGCGAGGGCAAAACGCACCTTACGATCAACTATAGGGGTGCGCCCGTGAATCACGGCTGCTTCCGCTGCATGGCTCGGATGAATACTAGTATCGCGCTAATGACTAATCCTGCGAAACCACCCAGGGCAACGATCAGTAGCTTGCGAGGAAAGAGCACGTCGCCTTCATCAGGTGGCACAGCGGGATCAATGATTCTGAAGACGTAGTCATTCTGCACTGTTGCAACCGTACGTAGTCTTATTTGGGATTCCAACAATTGCGCCAGGGCCTGCTGAAGCGACACGACCGTGGCAGCCCGTAATCGCTCCTGCAATACCGAGATGCTGGCGTCCGCTTCGGTCAGCGCACGCTGTCGCATGATCGCGTTCAACCGGGCTAGCAACTCATTTGCCCACGCAGCCGCGGCGTTTCTATCTGACCACTCGATGCTCAGCGTAACAATGCCTGTCTTCTTGTCCTGCGAAACAGCACGGATCTTGCGGTCGAAGTAGCGAAATCCGTCCGCGAGCGTAGGCACTCTCCGCCCGGATACACGCCATGCATGTCTCTCTGCATTCCATTTCCCCGCGAAAAGCACCGGTAGCAAGTTTTTGTCCTTGATGAAGGATTCAGTGAATTGTCGAGACTGTAGAACAGCCAGCGCCTCTGCTGTTGCATCTTGCGACTGCGGAAGCCGCACTCCCGCCAATGACGCGAGACCAGCGAGCTGTCCGGGAAACGAACCACCCTCGGTACGTCCTATCGAGTCCGACGGAATGACTACCACGTTGGCCTCGTACATCGGTCGAGCGAGAAAACATACGGCAAGCCCGATAGCCACAGCCCCCACCATGCACGCGCCAAGAGCGACGCGCATGTCAATTGCGGCGCGAATGAGGTCCGCAACTGTGAGGTATCCATGGGGCAACGCGCCGGTTCGCAGGTCTCGGGGTTGAGTGTCGTTCATTGGCTGCAGAACCTGTTGGATTGGCCGGACCTATTCATTGCCGTGACGGTAACATCGGTCGTCGCGGTCGCATGCGTATGATATACGCCTCGAGGTGCAATCCGCTGCCCTCCATTGCCACGTGAAATCTCTTCAGCGAACGATCAGCTGAAAGACATCTTGCAGGTACATTGCACCACTCGTCGATAGATGATTATTGTCGATGTAAAGTGCCATACCGCCTGCGGCGCAGATGCACGACCCGCTCTTGCAGAGCACCTTCGCGGGGTCAATGAGGCTCACTGTTGCCGGCAACGCCGCAAAGACCTTGTTTACGATTGCTTGACTTCGACGATATTCGCTCAGAGGCATACCGACCGATGACGGATCGCGTCCCAGCGCCACCATCCTGGTTATCGAATTCGGCACGAATCGCGCGTAGCTCGGCACCTGCCCGAACACCCAGACCTCTACGCCTCGTGCTTCGAGTGCGTTTACTGTTTTAAGCAGACCCTCCTCAAACACAGCCTCGTTCTGTAACGAACTCGGGCCGGCGAGCCCTCGCTGACTACTATAGACGTCGAACAATGCTGAGAATCGCGACTCGCCACTTGGCTTGAGATACACCGACCAGTATCCAGCAAGGATTGCCTTCCTAATCCCGAGTCGCGTCACGGCGTCCAAGACCGTGTCGTTGAATTCACGGCAAGCGTGTGATGCCGGCGTATGGGCAACATCGACACCCAGGATTGGCGGGCAACCGCTATATGACGCCTGTACCAAGCGAGCGCCATGTATCTTGGTCACTAGCTTGAGCTCCGGCACGAGCGCGTTCGCGTGGCTGTCACCCCATATCAACACCGTTGGGGACGTGTTCGACGCTTCGCCGAACGTGCAAAGTTGCTCAATCGTAATGGGCTTGGGTGGTCCGTGATGGCAGCGAGCAGTATCCGGCGGTACCTCGTCGGCAGATCCGTCATACACACGCGCAGCCGGCGGCAGGCGCTCCGGAAAACCTCTTGCCAGTACAACCGTGGAACCGAGAGCCGAGACAACCGCCAACCCTGATGCTGCGCTCCACCACCACGCACGCCCCGACGGCAATACTAGCCCTGATCTGAATGGCTTCTCGATGTATCGCCACGTCAGATAAGCAAGCAGAAAGATACCGCAGACTGCTACGACAGTCTCAACCCGGCTCAAATCACGGTCCAAGTAGTAACGAGCCAAAGTCAGCACCGGCCAGTGCCACAAATAGAGTGAGTAAGAGATTAGTCCGGTAGTCACCAGTGCCCTGCTGCGCAGCGCCCTCGTGCTCACTGTTGTCTGCGCAGCACATGACCAAATTACTGCAGCTGCCCCCAGACAGGGCACGACTCCCGCGATGCCAGGGTACGGTGTAGCGCGATTGAACAGGATTGCCGACGTCGCGATCGCTGCTAGTCCGAGAACGGATAGCGCTTCGGCGGTTGCGACGCTCAGCGGCCGTCGCCCGACGACTGCGACCAGCCCTCCAAGCAACAACTCCCATGCGCGCGTGGGAAGAAGGTAAAAGGCAGCGCCGGGGTGCGAGCCAGTCCAGAGCACTCCCAGACAAAGCGAACCAGTCATTACGACAACTAGGCAAACGAGACGCCGGCGCGCCGAGAAATTCGCGATCGCCAGCAGCAACAAAGGTATCAATAAGTAGAACTGCTCCTCCACTCCCAGGGACCAAGTGTGCAAGAGCGGCGACTCCGGCTCTGATTCGGCAAAATAATTGACGTTTCGCCAGAAATAGATATTGGAAGAAAAAATCGAGATGGAAAGTGCGGACAGCCCCAACCTCTGATAGTCAGTCGGCCCCAAAACCAGAAAGCTGCAGATCAATATCGCACTGCTGACAACGATCAGCGCAGGAAGAATCCGTCGTGTGCGCCGACCAAGGAACGATCTGAGCCGAAACGTACCACCAGCAATTTCGTCTGCGAGTAGCCCAACAATGAGAAACCCTGAGATCACGAAGAAAACATCGACACCAACGTAGCCAGCAGAGATCAAGCTGGATTTTGCGTGGTAGGCAACGACCAGCGCGACCGCGAGGCCACGGAGCCCGTCAATTTCTCGTTTATAGGTCAAATGCTATCTGCACGCAGCTGCTGCCCGCAGCGTCACTGCGCTTCGCACCGACGCGAACTCCCGTTAACCAGTAGTGATCCCCTCCCCCAACTCGCAAGAAACCGGCAATGGACACCGCGAGCACCACGCATGGTGATTCGCGCCAATCGGACGCTCCGATGTTCAGAACGAATTCACTGCCGCGACTGCCACCGCAAGGTTGTAGATGATAGTAGTCACTGCAGTCCACATCGGCAGCGGCCTCATGCTGCCGGCGTTGAGTGGCACAACAATCGTGTCGCCCGGGCGCATCTCTTCAGATGACTTGCTGAACCACCCGTTGCCCGAATTCGCAACGACGCTCCCATTCGCACGAACCACGTAGATCTTGCTCTTGTCAGCCTGATTGGTGTATCCGCCGCTCAAACCTATGTAGTCGTCGCGCGATTGCCCTTCCGCAAAGCGAAGGGACGTCGCGTTCTGCACCTCCCCAATGACGGTCACTTCCTGTGGCTTCTTGGGCACGATCAAACGATCACCGTTCTTGAGGACGATGTCCTGCGGTCCCCCGGGCTGGCCAGACAGCACTTCCGGAAGGTTGATCACCATGCGGCCCACGGCCTTAGAGCCTTCGAGTTCTCCAAGCAGGCTCTGCCCGACCGAGTACGTTTGCGCGCCTTGGCCGCCGCCGGCTTGTGCCCCCTGAAGAGCCAGAACAGCCAGATCCCGTCGTAGGCGCGCGGTCAACCGGTCAAGCTGCTCCTGTTCGCGTTGTCTGAGCCCTTCGCGCGTGAAGACGCTGCCGTCCGGGAAGCCCTGATCGCTCAAGCCGCCGGCACGCTCGAGCACCGTGCGCAACGTCTCGCCGCGCTGGATCGGGTAGACGCCAGGGAAACGGACTTCACCTTCAATACTGACTGTTTCCAGTTCGCGCCACAGCGGCAGCTCTTTGATATTGAGGGTGTCATAGGGCTTGAGGGCAGATGTCCGCGGCCGGGTCGCCGCGCAGTACCGCGGCAAGATCGACGTCGATGAGCTCGGTCTGTCGATACTCGCCATTCACGGCCTCGTAGCGCGAGAGCTCAGCCTTGCCGCCATAAGCAGCGTCCTCGAGGCTTCCACCCGCTCGGATGAGATCGCTGACATGCATGTTGGGTTCGAGCGGATACTGCCCGGGCGTGCGCACGCGGCCGCCGATGATCACGGCTTGCAGGGGTCTGTCGAAGGTCGCCTGCGCCCGAAGCTCGGTCAGCAGTCTTCGACTCACGACTCGATCTCGACCCGAGTCGAGGTCAAACACGGTGATCTGATCGCGCGGCGCGAGGAGCACATCCTTGTCTGAGCCTCGCGCCGCGAGCGCCGCGGCCAGATCTGCCGACAGCACGCTCACTTTGCGATCGGGCGGAAGCTCGCGACGAATGAGCACATAGTGTGTATCCGCGCGCGGCTTCAGGGACTCAAAGCTCAGAACCTCGCTCAAGCGCAGCCCGGGGTGGTATTCGAACGGCGCCGGCTGATACACGTGCCCGGCAACGCTGACTGCACCGTCGAGGGTGTTGCGCACGCGCAGTACGCGCAGGATATCGCCTGTTCCTGAGAACGAGCTCCCGCGAATCCATCCGAACTCAGGTCCAGATTGGTGACCGCGCGTTCGCCCCGATCATTCAGCCGCTCAAGGCGCGACCTCACGTGCCTCGGCTTGCGGCGTGAGCCCGCCCGACAAGCGCAGCAGATCGCCCACCGTCGTGTTGGAGCGAATCTCATAAATTGCCGGACGCAGGACCTCGCCATTCACGGCCACCGTCAATCCAACCGGTGGAATGAATACGACATCGCCCGCGAGCAGTCGCGCATCATTGCTCGTGTCGCCCTTGAGCAGCAGGTCGTAGAGGTCGAGGGTTCGGACGAGCTTGCCGCTGCGCTTGAGTTGAATATTGCGCAGCGAGCCCGTGCGCTTGATTCCGCCGCCGGTAAACAGCGCGTTGGTGACAGTCGAGAGGCCGCTCACGGTATAGGAGCCTGGTCTGTTCGACTTCGCCCAGCAGAAAGATTCGGATGGCACGCGTCTCGCCCATCTGCACATCGGCACGCACGCCGATCATCTGCTGTGACACGCGCGATTCGATATTCGCCTTGACAGCGGAGAACGGCTGACCGGCCACACCATACGGGCCCGATCTGTGGAAAGTTGACCTGGCCGTCTCTGCCGACCGTAAGCGTAAGTGAGCGATTGGTGCTGCCGTACAACTGCACACGCAGCTGGTCGCCCGGCCCGACCACATAGTCTGACGGGACCGGAATATCTGCGGCCGGTGCGAAGGTCGACTCGGCGTCGGTAAAGATGTCGTAGCCAAACGGCTTGAGTGCCTCATCGCCAACGGGCGTCAAGCTGCAGGCGGGTGATCTTGACGACGAATTCCGGTGAAGTCCTTGTCGGCTCCAAGCCGCTTTGCTGCCAGCTCCTCGGTCAGTCCCATCATCGCCAACGGTTCGAATCCTGGCAGATGCAGCTGCCCGGACTCATCGAGGCGATAGGGGTTTCGGGCCAGGATGCGATCGCGCAGCTCGTTGAGCTTGTCGATCTCGCGCGATGTCCGAGTCTCCTGCTTGCGCAGCGTGAGATCGACGATCAGCGAGTCGCCACCCTTGAGCGGTGGCTCTTTCGAGTTCCTGCAATGCCTTCAGGATCTTCAGCTGCTCTTCCACGCTCTTCTTCTTGAACTCTTCTCCTGCAACGGCGAGAGCGGACGAACTTGTGTCCCCGTGGTACCTTGCGCTTGACCCTGCCTTTCTCCGTTGGAGCACCTGTTTGACCGCCTTCAGATGCGAGACTTGAGATACTGATCGATCAGCGCATCGCGCTGTTCCGGCGGCAGGTCTTGCAGGATCTGCAACTGCTCTTCTGTCAGCTCGGGGGTCGCGTCAGTGGAAGGAGTTGTCTGCGCACTGGCCGACGCAGCGGCCAAGACCGCTGCGATCAAGATCGACCATGGCGCCCACCGGCGAACATAGAGCACCCCTCGCATCAGAACTCTCCGACCCACTGAGCCATTGCACGCCATTCCTGATCCTTCGATGACAACGAGGCGATTTCTCTGCTCTCAAAGCCTGCGCTCACCGTAAGTCCGCCGCCAAACAGCTCACGGCGATAGGACAGGTCAATGCTCTCGACCTTGGTCGGCGAGTGGCGCCAGCGTATGAGCAGTCTCTGCCACACCGGTGGCATCGCGGTTCAGCTTCGCCTCGCGCGCAACGAACTTCCCAAGACGTCCCGCCAGGCGCCACGTACAAGGCGCCGAACGTCGTCATGCGGCTGTCGCCATCAATCGAGTGCCCAATACTGCGGTCCCGAAATCGATACCCCACTGTGTAGATCGAACTCTCATAGGCACAATCGAACTGCGGATTCTGCCGCGAGAAGTCGCATGCAGTATCCGCGTACTCCAGATGCAGCCGGTATGAGCCCTTGGCGATCGATCCCCAGTGCTCGACACCAAACAACCCAAGGAACTTGCTTGGCAGGAAGCCGGCTTCGTCCTCGCCGATCATCTGGCCGTAAATCGCCAGTGGCAGTTGGCGCCACGGTGAGGTGAACCTGAGATCGTAACCTGCGAGTTGATCCCCGGGCTGCTCCGCCAACGGCTGGTTATTGTCGTTGCCGGTGAGAAGATCCCAGAACGTACTGGGTCCGCAGGGCCGACCTTCGCCGCACCAAAGGGCGGTGCGCGACAGTCCTAACTCCAGGTAGCGCCACGGCTTGAAACGTAACTCGAGCCCCAAAGAAGCGGCGTGTGGTCGAAATCCTCGCGCTCACTCTCGAGTGCCCCAAAAAGGATACTGGCACGCCACGGTCCCAGCCACTTCAGCACGGGGACCTTGAAAGGTTCGGAGTAATTGCGCTCGAGCGTAATCGCGGGAATCGGTCGTGCGCTCGTCGACAGGATCAGGCTGCCGTCCCAACCCGGACCCCACCAGCGGTCCACGTAGCCGGCTGACAGCATCATGTTCCAGAGGCTCACACCAACGTACGATCCGTCGGGACGCCACGTCTGATCATCCGCTGGGTCGGCCGCCGCGCTCGCCTGCAGACGCACGGCGAAATGCTCGCTGGTCCAATCGACGCCCGCTTCCAGTTCTCCTTTCTCGCGTGGTGTCGAGGCAAAGCCCCGAAGCTCATCGGGTTCGTTCGTGCCCGCGACTCTCAGGTGCTTCCCAAGCTGCCCGGTACGCATCGCGCTACGTGCGCCGCGCTCTGCACGCGTAAGAGCGCGCCCTGCTCACCGGGGGTGAGATCGGACACTTGCGCGAAAGCTTGTACATCGCGCGCGATGTCGGGCCACGGGATAGGCCATTGCGTCACCGGTCCGTGCAGCACGCCAGCGTCTGCGAGGAGCTCGAGGTCATGTCGAAGCACGATGTCGCCCGGCATGAGCCAGGGTTCGGCAGCGGACAGGGTCGGGAATAGCATGAGTGCGACGATGAAACTGCGCTTGGCGTGTGAACAACCTGGCACGAGCTGGATTTCTTTCCGGTGCCTCGGGCTGGCTCCACAGAGGCCTTGGATTCGATTTTAAGTGTTTGAAAATCCCGGCGAAGTTTACGGGCGCAATGCGGCAGGCGCAACCCGGCGCCGTTCAGAAGCGGTGGCTGTACTCAAGGTAGCCTCGAACCTTGCTGTCGTTCGCGTCAGTCAGCTGATCGGACGTGCGGTCATATCCAGCCCCCAGCATCAAGTCGCCCGAGACCATCGGAACCCTTCAGCGTGATTTCCACGTTTCGCAGATCCACCGGCTCCTGCGCCACCGTGTTGATCGTATCCGGCACGACGCCACCGCGATTCAGTTCCGCGTAGCGAAGCAGCATCGATGCGCTCCAGGTGCGCGATGTGACGAGCTGCAGGCCGAACGTGTAGCTGCGTCCATCGCCGTCGATGGAATCTCCCAGTGGACGGCCCCGGTAGCGATAGCCTTCGACCGGAAACAGGTGATTGGTATACGCGCAATCGAACACGACCGAGCTCGCCTCCCGAGCGATCACCGCAGGTTGTATAGGCCGCCTCGACGTGGGCGCGCCAAGTGAGTCCACTCTGCATTGCACCCCAAGATTCGAGTCCCCACAGGACGTTCAGCGCCCGACCCAGCCGGACGTGAAAGCCGTTCAGGTCTCCCGATTCACCCGTCTTCTGATAGTAAAGGGCGACCGGCAGCCATTTCGCTGGCGATGCCCAACGCAGTGTGTAGCCGCCGAGCTGGTTACCGGGTTCGTCCTGGACGCTGACGACGACGCCCGCGCTGTCCTTGCCCGCCAGCACGTGCCAGAACGCATTCAGATCGCAGGGCAGTCCTTCCGCACACCATTGCGCTGTACGCTCCGCCGCGAACTCGATGCCTCGAAACGGGTGCACCGAGCCGATCTTCACGTTCGCGAACGGACGAAACGTAAATCGCGTGCCCAGAAGCCACGGGTGATCGCGATCCTGACGTTCATCCTCCATCCGGCCCATGAACATCGAGAAGCGCCACGAGCCGAGCCAGCTCAGCCACTTGGTCTTGAAGGGCATGGACGATTCACGATCGATCGACACCGCAGGGACCGGGCGCGCGTTGCTCGAGAGGAGCAAGCTGCCGTCCCAGCCCGGACCCCACCAGCGATCGAGTTCCCCGACCGTCAGGAGCCAATTTCCCAGACGCATCGAGCCGTAGGTGCCGTCGAGTCGCCATGCCAGGTCATCGTCTGGATTCGCCACCCACGCGAGCGACACCCGCCCGCTGAACCGCGCGTTCGCGCCGCTCAGGCTCGCACCGATTTCTCCCTCTTCGCGCGGCGTGTCTTCAAACGTGCGCAGAACAATTGGATTGCCCGCGGCCGACGCGTGTGCCGTGAAGCGCGTGGCGTCGCGCTCGAATACTTCGAGCCTTTGCTTGACGCCGGCCAGCGCCGCGCGCTGTCCCACGTGAGCGCGCCTGAATCGCCGATCGGACTCGAGCGCCTGCGCGACGTCAGCCGAGGGAATCGGCCACGCCGTGAGCGGGATATCGATCACGCCCGAATCGACCAGGTATTGCAGGTCGTGCCTGAACGCGCTGTCGCCGGCATCGAACCAGGCCTCCGCGTGCACCGACCCCGAAAAAGCCAGGAGGGCCGCAATCGAAGCGCAAGAAGCCCTGCCGAGGTTCTTGCGCACAAGTCCTTGCGCAGCACGCATCATTGATGTTTTTGGGCGAGCGGTGCTATTCGCGGTGATTGAACGAGCGAAAGCCTTCTCGTTTGATGAGAGCATCCTTGCGGGCGATTTCGAGATCCGAGGCCATCATCTCTTCAACGAGCTGCTCGAAACTGATCTTCGGCTCCCAACCGAGGAGCTTCCTCGCCTTGGAGGCATCGCCGAGCAGCGTGTCCACCTCAGTCGGTCGAAAGTAGCGCGGATCGACCCGCACGATCGTGCGTCCGGTGCGGGTATCGATCCCCTGCTCGTCGATCCCGGAGCCGCGCCATTCAATGCTCGTGTCGAGACACCGCGCGGCCCGCTCGACGAACTCCCGCACTGAATGCTGCTCCCCGGTGGCAATGATGAAATCCTCGGGCTCCGGTCGCTGCAGCATGGCCCACTGTGCGCGCACGTAGTCTCGAGCATGTCCCCAGTCACGACGCGCATCGAGATTACCCAGGTACAGGCAGTCATCCAGCCCCTCGTGGATGCGCGCCAGCCCCCGCGTGATCTTGCGCGACACGAACGTTTCGCCACGGATCGGCGACTCGTGATTGAAGAGGATGCCGCTGCAAGCAAACAAGCCATAGGCTTCGCGATAATTGATCGTGATCCAGTGGGCATACAGCTTCGCGACGCCGTAGGGAGATCGCGGATAGAAAGGTGTCGTCTCCCTTTGCGGAATTTCCTGCACCTTGCCGAACATTTCCGATGTTGAGGCCTGATAGAAGCGGGTCCGCTGATTGAGACCCAGCATGCGGATCGCCTCGAGCAGCCTCAGTGTTCCCAAGCCGTCGGCATTGGCCGTGTACTCGGCCGTCTCGAACGACACGGCGACGTGACTCTGCGCGGCGAGGTTGTAGATCTCGTCGGGGGTTACGGCCTGAACGATGCGAATGACGTTGGTCGCATCGGTCACGTCCCCGTAATGGAGCACCAGGTGGCGGTCCGCCGCATGCGGATCCTCGTAGAGGTGATCGATGCGATCCGTATTGAACGAAGACGACCGGCGCTTGATTCCGTGGACTTCATAGCCCTTCTCCAGCAGGAATTCGGCCAGATAAGCACCGTCCTGACCGGTGATTCCTGTGATGAGGGCAACCTTCTTTTTCGCGGTCATGCACCAGGCTCTGCGCTAAAGGGCGCGTATCATACAAAGGCTCAACGCCAGCGCGCCACGTACTCGAGCAGCCCGCTCAGCTCGTGCCCAGCTCGCAATCGCGGGCGCCGGGTCGCGCAGCGTCGGAATCAGTTTGTCCGCGAGCTTCTTGCCGAGTTCAACGCCCCATTGATCGAAGGCGTTGATGTCCCAGATCACGCTCTGCACGAAGACCTTGTGCTCGTAGAGCGCGATCAGTCGGCCGAGTGTCGTCGGATCGACTCGCTGGAAGAGCAGGATGCTGCTCGGACGGTTGCCGGGATGAACTTTATGGGCGGCAAGCCTCGCAATCTGTGCCTCGGCGACACCGGTCGCAGCCAAGTCGGCGCGCACCTGCTCCTCGCTCTGCCCCGCCATGAATGCCTGCGCCTGTGCGAAGCAATTTGCGAGCGCGAGATTCTGCTGCTCCGGCAATCCGCTCGAGCTCTGCACGGGAGCAAGGAAATCGAACGCTACGTCCGCCGTGCCCTGGTGCAGCAGCTGAAAGAACGAGTGCTGTGCGTTGGACCCTGGCTCGCCCCACAACACGGCGCCCGTGTCGTATGTGACCTCGGAACCATCGCGCGTGACGCGCTTACCGTTGCTTTCCATCTCGAGCTGCTGCAGGTAGGCGGGGAAGCGATGCAGGCGCTGATCGTAGGGCAGCACCGCGTGGCTCGGCATACCGAGGAAATTGCGGTTCCACACGCCGATCAGGCCGAGCAGCACCGGCAGATTCCGCTCGAGGGGTGTCGAGGCGAAATGCTCGTCTACGATACGGCCGCCATCGAGAAAGGCCTGGAAGTTTTCGGTGCCGATCGCGAGTGCCAGTGCCGCGCCAATCGAAGACCAGACCGAGTACCTCCCGCCGACCCAGTCCCACATCGTGAAACGCAGCGCGGCGCCGACGCCGAATTCATCCATCGCTCGCTGATTGACCGACACGGCCGCGAAGTGCTTCGGTAACGCGGCGGCGCCCAGTCGGTCTACGATCCAACGCCGTGCGAGCTGCGCATTCGACATGGTCTCGAGCGTGGTGAAAGTCTTGGAGCAGACGATCACGAGTGTCGTTTCGGGATTGGCGCGTGCCATCGTGTCCGCGATCTGGCAACCATCGACGTTCGAGGCAAAGTTCAGTGTCATGCCGGGAATTCGATAGCGGGCCAAGTGCCTCCACAGCCATGACCGGGCCCAGGTCCGAACCGCCGATGCCGATGTTGAGAATCGTTTCGAATCGCTTGCCGGTGTGGCCGGTAACGCGGCCCTCGTGCACGGCGTGCACGAAGCCAAAAAGCTTCTCCCGCTCCGTCCTCACCTCCCGCATCACATCGCGGCCGCCCACCAGGAGCGGCCGGTCGAGCGCGCGACGCAGGGCTGTGTGCAGCGCCGGCCGGTTCTCGGTGTTGTTGACAGCCTCGCCCGCAAGCAGCGCTGCGATGCGTTCCTCGAGTCCCACTTCGCGCGCCAGTTGGGCCAGAAGTGCGATCGTCTCCGGCATGAGACGCTGGCGCGAGAAATCGAGCAGCAGGTCGACCGCCTCGCGCTTCAGGCTCGTGAAGCGGCGAGGGTCGCTCGCGAACAGCTCGCGAACCTTCACTTCACGCATCTGACCGCGGTGGCGTTCTAGCGCCTGCCAGGCCGGGAGGGTTACGCGTGAGGCGGAAGACATGACTTGCTGATATTGCCCTGATTGCACCCGCTTACAGTATTGCAGGAGCGTGCCCGGGAGGGTACCTGTGGGCATGATCTCGAGCCATGGCAGCACCCGGACACTATGGATATACTCATAGCTAGCGTATATCCACGGAGTTCTGCCATGCAAGTCGCCAGGTGGGGAAACAGCCTTGCGGTCCGACTGCCCGCAGTGGTGGTCGAGGCGCTCGGTCTCAAGGAGGGTGACGACATCGAGATTCAGGTCACCGGCAGGCGCAGCTTCGGCGTGAGCAAGGCGCCCGGCGCCCAGGAATTGCTCGCGCGTCTGCGCAAGTATCGAGGCCGACTGCCCGAGGGCTTCAGCTTCGACCGCCTGCAAGCCAATGAGCGACGCTGAGTCTTTCATCGACACGAGCGTGCTCCTTTATCTCCTCTCGGCCAACACCACGAAGGCCGATCGGGTTGAGGAGTTGCTGTCGCAGCCGGGAATGATCAGCGTGCAGGTGCTCAATGAGTTCGCATCCGTTGCGACGCGAAAACTATCGCTGACGTTCCGCGAGACCCGAGAAATCCTGGGCACGGTGCGAAAGGTCTGTCGCGTGGAGGAGCTCAACGCCGAAACGCACGATCGCGGCCTCGATGTCGCGGAGCGCTACAGGCTATCGGTCTACGACGCGATGATCGTCGCCGCAGCGTTGCAGGCTGGCTGTCGAACGCTTTATTCGGAAGATCTTCAACACCGCCAGGTAATCAACCGCCAATTGACGGTGATGAATCCCTTCACGAGCGCCTAAGCCGACCGCTGTCGCGCCCGAGAATCCGGTCAACCGACAAGATTTGCGGCGAGACGCTGCGTGGCGTATCGACTATCGTCAGCAAGCCGGTGCCGCGACCTCGCGTGGTTCATCCTCGGAGCAGAGTGTAGACTCCGACCGTCCTGGAAACTGATGAACACTCCGATGGAAGACTGGCTGCCACGGCACCGGATCACGGTGGACGAATACTACGGCATGGTGCAGGCCGGGCTCCTCGCCGAGGACGCGCGGGTCGAGTTGATCGAGGGAGAGATCTGCGATTCGATCGCGAGATCAAGATGCCGCTATACGCGCGGCACGGCGTGCCGGAGGCCTGGATGGTGGACGTCCGTGCGCGCCGCCTTCACTGTTTGAAATCGCCGCGGGATGGGAGGTACGCGGAGATGTCGTCGATCGATGATCCCCGTATCGTCGTGATCACCGCGCTGCCCGGTGTGACGCTCGATCTGTCCGGCTTATCGGCGTAGTTGCCGTCGCAGGGTGTCCCGGGGCATGTCGATGTCGGGAGCAGTCATGCTGGATTCGTTCCGTAGTACCCGAGATACCACTCTATGAAGCGCTTCACCCCAACCTCGACCGGAGTCGCCGGCCGGTAGCCCACGTCGCGCACCAGATCCTCGACGTCCGCATAGGTCTCGGGCACATCTCCCGGCTGCATTGGCAACAGGTTCTTCACCGCCTTGCGCCCCAGCGTTTGCTCGATCACTTCGATGTAGCGCATCAGTTCGGTTGGGCGATTGTTGCCGATGTTGTAGAGCCGGTAGGGCGCGCGGCTCGTGGCGGGATCCGGCTCGTCGCCGTTCCAGGCGGGGTCCGGCTTCGCGATGCGATCGCAGGCGCGGATCACGCCCTCGACGATGTCATCGACGTAGGTGAAATCGCGACGGTGGTGGCCGTAGTTGAAAACATCGATCGGCTTGCCGGCGAGGATGTTGCGCGTGAACAGGAACAGCGCCATGTCGGGCCGGCCGAACGGCCCGTACACGGTGAAGAAGCGCAGTCCCGTGGTCGGCAGTCCGTGCAGGTACGAGTACGTGTGCGCCATCAGCTCGTTGGCTTTCTTGGTCGCGGCGTACATCGAGAGCGGATGGTTGGCGCTCTGGTGCACCGAGAACGGCATCTTCGTGTTGGCGCCGTACACGGAGCTCGTAGAAGCGTACACCAGATGCTCGACGCCCGTGTACCGGCAACCCTCGAGCACATTCATGAACCCGACGACGTTGCTGTCGATGTACGCGTGCGGGTGGGTAAGGGAGTAACGCACGCCGGCCTGCGCGGCGAGGTGAATGACACGGGGAAATTTCTCGCGCTCGAAGAGCGCCGTCATCCCGGGGCGATCCGCGAGGTCGAGTTTCACGAACCGGAAGCGCGGGTTGCCTTCGAACTGCTTGAGCCGCGCGTGCTTCAGCGTAACGTCGTAGTACTCATTGAGGCAGTCGAGCCCCACCACCTCATCACCGCGCGCGAGCAGCGCCCGTGCTGTGTGGTAGCCGATGAAGCCAGCGGCACCAGTGACGAGAATCTTCATGCCTCAGAGCCGCCCGTCGACTTCGTGCGGCCGGAACACATACTTGATGTCATAGAGCACGTGGTCGCGCTTGGCAAAGCCCTTGATCTTCGCCAGGCCCATTTCGCGGAACTCCTTGTGCGCGACCGCCATCACGATCGCATCGTAGCCCGACTTTCTTGGCGTGCGTACCGGCTTGAGGCCGTACTCATGCTGAGCTTCGCGACCATCGACCCACGGGTCGTATACGTCCACTTTGGCACCGAACTTCTGCAGCTCGCGTACCACGTCGACGACCTTGGAATTGCGCACGTCCGGGCAGTTCTCTTTGAACGTCATGCCCATAACGAGGATACGCGCGCCCTTCACGTGGATCCGCCGCAAGTTCATCCGCCGCACGACCTCGCTCGCGACGTAGAGCGCCATGTTGTCGTTGAGCCGCCGCCCGGCGAGGATCATCTCAGGGTGATAGCCGATCTCCTGCGCCTTGTGTGTCAGGTAGTACGGATCGACGCCGATGCAGTGCCCGCCAACGAGGCCTGGACGAAACGGCAGGAAGTTCCACTTGGTGCCCGCAGCCTGCAGCACTTCCTCGGTGTCGATGCCAAGTCGGTTGAAGATCAGCGCCAGCTCGTTGATGAGCGCGATGTTGACGTCGCGCTGCGTGTTCTCGATCACCTTGGCCGCTTCCGCCACGCGGATGCTCGAAGCGCGATGCGTGCCTGCCTTGATGATCACCCGGTAGAGCGAGTCGACGAACTCGGCGATTTCGGGCGTGGAGCCCGAGGTGATCTTGCGGATCGTCGTCAGCCGGTGCTCCTTGTCGCCCGGGTTGATCCGTTCCGGGCTGTAGCCCGCAAAGAAATCCGTGTTGAACTTGAGCCCGGAGTACTTCTCCAGCACTGGCACGCACACCTCTTCCGTGCAACCGGGATACACCGTCGACTCGTAAACGACCACGTCGCCCTTCTTCAGCGACTTGCCGACCGTTTCGCTGGCCTTGACCAGCGGCATGAGGTCGGGCCGTTTGTATTGGTCGATCGGGGTCGGCACCGTGACGATGAAGACGCGACAGGCTCTTGAGGTCCGAAACCTTGCTCGTGAACTTGAGCCGCGTACGCTGCCTTCAGCTCCGCACGCGTCGTTTCGAGAGTGCTGTCCTTGCCCGCCTTGAGCTCGGCGATGCGCTGCGGCTTGATGTCGAAGCCGACGGTGTGAAAGTGCTTGCCGAATTCAACCGCCAGCGGCAGGCCGACATAGCCAAGGCCGATCACACCGATGCGGCAGTTCCTCAGTGCAGGCATTCCTCAACTCCGTTGGATTTGTCGTTCTTCTCGTGGGCGCCATTGTCGCGAATGAACAGCGTCCCCAGACGAGAATTGGCTCTCAAGTCCACGAATTCACGGCACTAGAACCGCATCCCGGAGCCACCCGAGACCTGGTCGATGGTCCTGAGAAGACGCTCGTGCGCTTCGACTTCCTCGACGCTCGCCCGCACCACGAGCAGCGTCGCTGTGGGTCGCACCACCCGCGCAATCGGCTGGACGCGGATCTGGCCCGCGGCTTCGGCACCACCCAGGATCAGTGCGCCCTGCCCGCCCGTCATGGCGAGGTATACATCCGCGAGAATTCGCGCATCCAGCAGCGCGCCATGCAGCTCGCGATGCGAGTTGTCGATCGAGTAGCGCCGGCACAGCGCGTCGAGACTGTTGCGCTGGCCTGGGTGCATCTGCCGTGCGAGCACAAGCGTGTCGAGGATCGCGCACAGCTCAATCAACGGGCGGCTCGCTCCACCCAGCAGGCGTAGCTCCATGTCGAGGAAGCCGATATCGAAGGGCGCGTTGTGGATCACGAGCTCCGCACCCGCGACGAACTGCAGGAACTCCTCGGCGATCTGACCGAAGCGCGGCTGGTGGGCGAGGAAATCGCGCGTGAGGCCGTGCACCCTGAGCGCGCCGTCGTCGATCTCACGCTCCGGACACAGGTAGCGGTGAAAGTTGCGCCCGGTGGCGCGCCGATTGACGAGCTCCACACAGCCGATCTCGATGATGCGATGCCCGAGCTCGAGCTCCAGCCCAGTGGTTTCGGTATCAAGAACGATCTGACGCATCGGACCTCACTAGCTCGTCGATGGCTTCATTGGCAAGTCTATCCACACGCTCGTTACCCGCAATGCCCGCATGTCCGCGCACCCAGCGCCACTCGATCTCGTGTCGCTGCGCGAGCGCATCGAGCTCCTGCCACAGATCGGCATTCTTGACCGGCTTGCGGGCCGCTGTTTTCCAGCCCCGCCGTTTCCAGTCGGGGAGCCATTCCGTCAGTCCGCGCTTCACATACTCGGAATCCGTGTGCAGCCGCACGTGGCAGCGCCGGCGCAGCGCTTCGAGCCCGCGAATCGCAGCGGTCAGCTCCATGCGATTATTGGTCGTGTGCTCGGCAGCGCCTTTGAGGATCTTCTCGCGTTCGCCCGCAATCAGTAGGGCCGCCCAGCCACCCGGACCCGGATTGCCGCGACACGCTCCATCGGTCCAGATCTCGACGCGGGTCACGAGCGCAGGCGCGGCGTCGGTTCGACGAGCCCGCCGACCATCGAACGGCGCTCACGTCGCTTCGGGCGAATCGGAGTCAGTGTGTAAGTGCGTTTGCGGGCTTTGATGAGATAGGCCCCCGCCGGCAACAGCGGATTGGATTTCAGACCGTCGTCGGTCTGTTTGACGGACGGCGCCGAACGGCGCGGCGTCAGCGGCAGGCGCCTGAGATAGCGATGCACGGAGGTGATCTCAAAGCCCAGCAGCGCGAACCAGTCGCGCAATCGGCTCTCGGAAATCACGCGCGCAATGCCGGGCGGGAAGCCCTCGCTCGACACTCGATTGCGCGCCGCCCAGGTTCCCATCGCGCTGAAGCCGAGTACGAGAATCTGGCCCTCGGCCACCAGGATGCGTGCGACTTCGCGCAGAGTCGCATGCGGGTCATTGTCGGTTTCGAGCGTGTGGGGCAGGAGAACCGCGTCTACCGAGTCCGAGGCCACCGGCAGCGATTCGGTTTTACAGAAGACCTGGCCCTGCCCGGCGATTGCGGAACAGATCACAGTCTGGCGCTGGGTCCTGGCCGCGGGGAAGTACGCTTTCGGGTCCCCCCAGCTGCCGATCTGGACCAGCTGAATGCCAAAAACGTCGTCGAGCGCTTCGTTCAGCACCTGCCGTTCGTGCTCGATGAGCAGGCCGCCCAAGGGTGTCGCGAGCCAGCGGCGCAGGCGATCGGCGCGTTCAGCCATCGTGGACTGGTTCACACAAATTCAACTTCCAGAAAGGAAAAAACGATAGCAATTTTGAGCCCTTAAAGTTAAATTCGCGAACATTCCGCAATCTAAAATCATCCGCACGGAATCGGAGCCATGCTCGAGGCAACGCCGGTCAGGGCGTTTTCGGACAACTATATCTGGCTCGTCCACGGCGCGCGCCAGCGCACAGACGTGGCTGCGGTCGATCCGGGTGACGCCAGGCCGGTAGTCGCCGCGCTGGAGCAGCAGCACTGGCGCCTCAGCGCGATCCTCGTCACCCACCATCATCCCGATCACGTCGGCGGCGTCTCCGAGCTGGTAGGACGATTCCATGTCCCGGTCTACGGTCCGGCGGGCGAGACGATACCTGAACGCACGGTAAGCGTCGCGGGCGGCATGCAGGTGCATCTCGAAGACCTCGGCCTCGACTTCCAGGTGTTCGACATTCCGGGACACACCCGGGGCCATATCGCCTATCACGGCCATGGCGCCCTCTTCTGCGGCGACACGCTTTTCAGCGCGGGCTGCGGCCGGCTGTTCGAGGGCACGCCCGCACAGATGCAGCGCTCGCTCGATACGCTGCGTGCACTGCCGCCCGACACGCGCGTCTATTGTGGTCACGAGTACACGGTCAACAATCTGCGTTTTGCGCTCGCGGTGGAGCCCGACAACGGCGCCACGCGCGAGTACCTGGAGACGGCAAAGGACTTGCGTTCCAAGGGCCGCCCGACTTTGCCGTCAAATATGGCGTTGGAAATCGCCGTGAACCCGTTCCTGCGCTGGGACGAGCCGACCGTACAGAAGTCGGCCGAGCGCAAGGCGGGACGCTCTCTCGACAACCCGGTCGAGGTGTTCGCGACGATCCGGCAATGGAAGGACGGGTTCAGCTGATCGAGGGCTAAGAATTGACAGAGCAACACTTTGGTCGCGTCTTTCTGGCGACACTGACGACGTTCCCGCTGCTCCTCTCCGCCTGCTCGAGCGTGGTGCGCGAGCCCGGTGCGGATTCGACCGTGGTGGCCAGTGCACCGGCTGCCCCGGCTTCGACCGAACAGCGGCCCGTGGATCCGAGATTTGCCCCGCCACCCGCGGAGGCGACCCCGGCTGAGCCTGCGCCCGCTGAGGCTACGCAGGCGGAGCAGGCGCGCGCGGTCGAGTACGCGGATCTTTTCGATCGCATTCGTGCCGGCTATGCGCTGCCGGACGAGGAGGAAGTCGCGATCGACATCCAGACGGCCTGGTACGTCAGCCATCCGCAATACATGGAACGCACCTTCGCCCGCGCCGAGCGCTACCTGTACCACATCGTGACCGAGCTCGAAGCGCGCAAGATGCCGCTCGAGCTCGCGCTGCTGCCCGAGGTCGAGAGCGCATTCGAACCTTTCGGGTATTCGCGCGCACGCGCGTCGGGCTTGTGGCAGTTCATTCCGGCCACCGGCGTGCGCTTCGGTCTGAAGCAGAACTGGTGGTATGACGGGCGCCGCGACCTGGTGGAATCGACGCGCGCCGCGCTCGATTATCTGCAATTCCTGTACACCGAGTTCAACGGCGACTGGCTGCTCGCGATTGCCGCCTACAACACGGGCGAAGTCACCGTGCATCGCGCGGTCGACGAGAATCTGCGGCACAACCGCCCGACCGATTTCTGGCACCTGAAGCTCCCGCGCGAAACCCGTGCTTACGTTCCGAAGCTCCTCGCCATGCGACGCATCATCGCGGACCCGGCCGCGGTGGGGCTCGACTTCTCCACGATTCCGAACGAGCCCTACTTCGCGCGCGTCGAAACGGGCGGGCAGATCGACCTCAAGCTCGCCGCCGAACTCGCGGGCGTCGACAACGAAGAGCTCGCCTACCTGAATCCGGCCTTCAATCGCTGGGCGACCGACCCCGACGGGCCGTATTACCTGCTGCTGCCGGTCGACACGAGCGAAGGATTTCGCGATGCCCTCGCACAAGTTCCGACGAGCGAGCGCGTGCCCTACGCCAGCTACAGCGTCGATGCGGGTGAAAACCTCACAGCCTTTGCCCGGCGCTGCAATACGAGCGTCGCGGTCGTGCGCCAGATCAACGGCCTGACCAGTACCCACCTCAAGGCGGGCCAGGCGCTGCTCGTGCCGGCAAGTGGTGGTGAATTGCATCCGAAGATGGCGCTGGCGGCAGCGCGCGTCGATGGCCGCGCGCCGGCGACACGTGGCAAGTTCCACGTCGTGCGCCGGGGCGAGTCGCTGTGGAGTATCGCCCGTAGCAACGGCATGAGCGTCACGACGCTCGCCAGCATCAACGGCATGGGGCCCCACGATGTGCTGTCGGCCGGCAAGAAGCTGCGCCTGCGCGGCGCCGCGGCCTCGTATAGCGAGCAGATCGTGGCCGTCATGGGAACGGGCGATGCGATGACCTACACCGTGCGCCGCGGCGATACGCTCTATGACATCGCGCGTCGCTTCAGCGTCTCGGTCGCGCAGCTCCTAAACTGGAACGGCCTCAGCAAGAATGATGCGCTGATGCCCGGCCAGCGCCTCGTCATGTACGTCACCGGCCGCTCGAAAGGGTAAGGCCGGTGCATTCATCGGCTGCACTTAACGTGCAGCCGATCCGGCCGAACGACCGTACACGGATGTACGGGCTGGACTGACTCACAGGGACGTACTCGCCCCACCCGCTCGGCTACAATCGCGCCAGTGTTCTTCTCTGGGAGCCCGCCATGGGATTCCTCGCTGGCAAGCGCGCCCTGATCGTCGGGCTCGCCACGGAGCGCTCGATTGCACACGGCATTGCGCAAGCCATGCGTCGCGAAGGCGCCGACCTGGCCTTCACCTACCTGGAGCGTCTCAAGGATCGGGTAGTCGAGCTGGCGGGGGAACTCGGCTCGAAGATCACGATGCCCATGAACGTGGAGACGGACGCCGAAATCACGCGCGCCTTCGCCGACCTCAAGCGTCACTGGGACAGCCTCGACATCATCGTGCACTCGGTGGCTTTCGCGCCGCGCGAGGCGCTCGCGGGCGGCTTCGTCGACAGCACCTCGCGCGACTCGTTTCGCGTTGCGCATGAGATCTCGAGCTACAGCCTGACCGCGCTCGCGCGTGAAGGGCGCCCGATGATGGCGGGGCGCCACGGTGCGCTCCTCACCCTGAGCTATCTTGGCGCCGTGCGTTCAATCCCCGCCTACAACGTCATGGGCCTCGCTAAGGCGAGTCTCGAAGCGAATGTGCGCTTTCTCGCGGCCGACCTGGGTCCCGGCGGCATCCGCGTGAACGGCATTTCGGCCGGCCCCATCAAGACGCTCTCGGCGGCGGGAATCGCGGGCTTTCGCAAGATGCTGGCACACGTCGCGCATACGGCTCCGCTACGCCGGAACGTCACGCTGGAGGATGTCGGCAATGCCGCCGCCTTCCTGTGTTCGGATCTCGCGGCCGGGATCACTGGCGAGATTCTCTACGTCGATGGCGGCTACAGCACCGTGGGCATGAGCTTCGGCGAAGAGTCTGCCGGCGGCTGACCGGCCTTCAACGCCCCCATTCGGCGGCCGGCTTCGGAATCCCCTGCTCCCCTTCGAGGCGCGCGACGATGAGCGCGCAGCAGGCGTCGGCAAAGACGTTCACCGTCGTTCGGCACATGTCGAGGATCCGGTCGAACACCAGCAGCACCCCGATCGCCTCGGCCGGGAGACCGACGGCTGTGAGGATTACCGTGATTGCGACCAGCGAGGCGGCGGGAATTCCAGCAATGCCCATGGAAGTGATCAGCGCCAGCACCACGATCGTGAACTGGTGACCGAAGCTCAGGTGCAGTCCGTAGGCCTGCGCGATGAACATGGCCGCGGCACACTCGTAGAGCGCACTGCCGGCATGATTGAGCGATGCGCCGAGCGGCATGACGAAGCCCGTCACGCGGTTCGAAACACCGACGCGCCGCTCGACGCAATCTATGCTCATCGCGAGCGTCGCCGAGGACGATGCCGTGGAGAACGCCGTCAACAAGGCCGGGGCCATGGCCGGAAACAACGGCCAGGGGTTAGCGCGGCCAGCGAGCCGAACCAGGACCGGCAGCAGCAGGAGTGCATAAACGACGAGGCCCGCGAGCACCGTAGCGCTAAACAGCAGCAGCGGGCCGGCTGCGCCGAATCCAGTCTTGGCGACGACACGCGCAGCGAGGCCGAACACTCCGATCGGGGCAAGCCGCATGACGAACTCGGTCATGCGCATCATGACCTGGAAGACGCCGTTCCAGAATCCAATTACCGGCTTCGCGTGCTCGGATGGAATGCGCGTGAGGAAGTACCCGAACAGGATGCTGAAGAACACCAGGCCCAGGAGCTTGTTGCCGACCGCGGCCTCGATGATGTTGGGCGGGACGATGCCGATCAGGGTATCGACCAGCTTGCCGGCGCCGTGATCGACCGCGCTCGAGACATCCTGCGTGCTCGCCTCGAGCGCGAGGAACTCGCGTGCCGGAACACCGTTAACCAGACCCGGCCGCACGATATTGAGTAGCGTGAGCGCTACCAGGACCGCGATCAGCGTGGTGACGACATAGAACAGCAGCGTCTTGCCGCCGAGCCGACCGAGGTCCCGCGCGGAGCCGATCCCTGCCACGCCGCTGATCACCGAGGCTACCATCAGCGGCACGACCAGCATCTTCAGGGCGTTGACGAACAGCGTGCCGAGGAAATCGCAGATCGAGATGAACGGCACGCCGAACACCATGGCGTTGGGCCCGGCGAGATAACCGCTCAGCGCGCCGACGCCGATCGCGATCAGGATCTGCCAGTGAAGCGGCAGCCGAAACGAAGTCCTGACTCCATTCATATCGGCTCGCTCCCGACGGCGGTTATTCGAATATCTTGGTGTTCTTCTTGACGCTGGCGCTTGCGCGCAGTGCCTTGGTGTAGCTCAGGACCTCATTGGTTCCGATGCGTACCGTCAATTCGCGCTCGCGATTCTGCTGATCCTGGGCCGGCTCGACCGAGGTGTCTTGCTGCACGCCCGAGAAAGCCAGCAGAGCCGCATCCCCATTGCCGAGAGGTACCGACTGGTAGATCGTACCTGCCGTTGGCCTGGGTGCCGCGAAGAGTGCCATGCGCAGTCCGACGGGCATGGCCGCGTCCGTCCGTCCCACGTACTTCGGTCCATCTGCCTTGACCTTCTGTTCCGTGGCGACCTGGGCCCAGCTCACCGCCCCGGAGCGAAGTTTCTCCGCCAGCTCGGTCGCTGTCTGACGCGCGGTGGCGCTCGCTTGCTCGCTGCGCAGCGTCTCCACGATCTGGGCCCGCACGTCGGCCAGCGGCTTCTGTTGCGGCTCATGCCGTGAGGTCACGTGCAGGACCACGACATCGCCCGGGCTCAGCTCGAGCGGCTGACTGTTCTGCCCGGCGAGCGCTTCATTGTTCTCGAACACGGCCGCGATCACTTCGTCGCGCTTGCCGAACGGTTCACCACCGTTTTCGCGCGTGAAGGCCGCGATCTCCTGCACCGGAAGCGAAACCTCCTTGGCCACGGCATCGATGTCGTCGAGGTGTTCGAAGGCTTTGTCCGCGAGCTGCTCCTGGCGCTCACCGAACAGCTTTTCCGCCTGCTGCTTGCGATACTCAGCTTCGAGCTCGGGGCGCGCTTCCTGCAGCGTCTTCTGCTTGCCCTGCTGGATCCCGTCGAGCCGGATGATGTGGTAACCGAACTGCGTGCGCACCGGTCCGCGCACCTCGCCTTCCTTCATGGTGAAGAGCGCATCGGCGAGCGGGCCGACGAAGAAGCTGCGCTCAACCCAGCCGAGATCTCCACCCTGCGCGGCCGAGCCTGCGTCCTGGGAGAACTCGCGTGCCAGCTGCGCGAAATCGCCGCCGGCCGTCACTTTCGCGAGAGCCTCCTCGGCCTTCTTGCGCGCAGCGGCGTCGTCGGCGTCGCTCGCGACCTGGATGAGAATATGCCGGCCGCGGCGCTTCTCCGCCTCGACGTAGCGCTCCTTGACACTGTCGTAATAGGAGGCCAGAGCCTCATCGGTGACCTTGACCTGCGCGGCAATGTCATCGACCTTGAGCTCGAGGTACTTCAGCGACACCGTATCCGGTGTCATGTACTTAGCCTTGTTCTTCTCGTAGAAGGCGCTGACCGCAGCGTCATCGGGCTCGGACTGGGCGAGGAAGGACGAGGCCGGCAGCACCAACCAGCTCGCCTCGCGCTGCTCACGCTCCAGAGAACGGGCGTGCGCCACTTCCGCCGGTGTCACGAAGGCCGATACCGCCAGGCTGTTCTGCAACTGGGCATTCTGCAGGCTGCGGCGTTGCTCGGCTTCGAATGTCGCAAGCGACATGCCCTGCCCTTCGAGCAGCCGCTTGGCGGCTTCCGCAGAAAACTTGCCGTCGATCTGGAACTGTGGAATTTCCTGGTACGACTTCAGCACCTGCGCGTCGCTCACGCGGTAGCCGAGCGCGGTCGAGTGCTGAGTCAGGATCTCGTTGCGAATGAAGGCTTCGAGGAGGTTTTGCTGCAGTTCCGTTCGCAGGTCAGCGGGCACGTCCTTGCGCAGCTGCTGCTGGTACTGGGCCAGCTGGTTCTGGTACGCACGCCGTACCTCCTCGGCCGCAATCTGCGGGGAGGGCTTCCACCACGGCCAATCACTACTCTCCACCTTAGCGGCATAGGTCTTGGTGCCGAACCCGACATTGATACCCCAGAAGATGAAGGCCAGGGCGATCGGGGCGATCACGATACCCGCGACCCAGCCGGTGATCTTGTCGTGAATCGTCTGCAGCATGCGCGGCTCTCGACTTAGTCCCTCATGAAAGCGCGTGGGCACCCTGGTGGGTGCCCACGGCTCGAATCATTGGCGGAGCGGACGGGACTCGAACCCGCGACCCCCGGCGTGACAGGCCGGTATTCTAACCAGCTGAACTACCGCTCCGGCGTGGTGGGTGCTGAGGGGATCGAACCCCCGACCTTCGCCTTGTAAGGGCGACGCTCTCCCAGCTGAGCTAAGCACCCGATTCAACAGGCCAATCTGGGAGGGCGCGTAGTGTACGGGGTGAGGCCGGGGCGTTCAACGAATCCGGTGGACCTCAGTGCGCCCGCTTGCCGGACCGGCGGGCGCGCTTGTCGCCGACCGCCACCAAGCGCGGCTTCTCGGCTTCGGGCGCCTCCGCCTCCGCGCTCACCGGCTGCGGCATGTTGCGCATTGCGACCTGCAGGACCTCGTCGATCCACTTGACCGGCTTGATCTGCAGCTTTTCCTTGATGTTGGCCGGGATCTCCACCAGGTCCTTGGTGTTCTCGTCTGGGATGAGCACGGTCGTGATGCCGCCGCGATGGGCCGCCAAGAGTTTCTCCTTGAGCCCGCCAATCGGGAGCACTTCGCCACGCAACGTGATCTCACCCGTCATCGCCAGGTCCGAGCGTACGGGAATGCGCGTCAGCGCTGACACCAGCGCCGTGCACATGCCAATACCCGCGCTCGGGCCATCCTTGGGCGTCGCGCCCTCCGGCACGTGAATATGCACGTCGTTCTTCTGATAGAAGTCCTGATCGAGCCCGAGAACCTGCGCCCGGCTGCGCACCACTGTCATCGCGGCCTGAATCGACTCCTGCATGACTTCGCCGAGCTGGCCGGTGTGGATCAGCTTGCCCTTGCCCGCGACTACGGCAGCTTCGATCGTCAGCAGCTCACCACCCACTTCAGTCCAGGCAAGACCCGTAACCTGGCCGATGTGATCGGCCTCCTCCGCCTTGCCGTAGCGGAACCGACGTACGCCCAGGTACTTATCGAGGCTGCGCGGCGTCACATTGATCGCCTTGTCTGAAGGCTTGAGCAGCAACTGTTTCACAGACTTGCGGCAGATCTTGGAGATCTCGCGCTCGAGATTGCGTACGCCCGCCTCGCGTGTGTAATAGCGGATCATGTCGAGAATCGAAGAGTCGGAGATCTTGAGCTCCGAGGACTTCAGACCGTTGTTCTTGATCTGCTTCGGCACTAGATAGCGCTTGGCGATGTTGAGCTTCTCATCCTCCGTATAGCCTGGGATGCGGATCACTTCCATACGATCCAGGAGCGGCGGCGGAATGCTCAGGCTGTTCGCCGTGCACACGAACATCACCTGCGACAGGTCGAAATCGACCTCGAGATAATGGTCGTTGAACGAGGAATTCTGCTCGGGGTCGAGCACTTCGAGCAGCGCCGATGATGGATCGCCGCGGAAGTCCATCGCCATCTTGTCGACTTCATCGAGCAGGAAGAGCGGATTGTGCACGGCCGCCTTTGCCATGTTCTGGAGGATCTTGCCCGGCATCGAGCCGATGTACGTGCGCCGGTGACCCCGGATCTCCGCCTCGTCGCGCACGCCGCCGAGCGACATGCGCACGAACTTGCGATTGGTGGCGCGAGCGATGCTCTGACCGAGTGAGGTCTTGCCGACGCCCGGAGGTCCAACCAGACACAGAATCGGGCCCTTGAGCGTGTTCACTCGATGCTGAACCGCAAGGTACTCGACGATCCGCTCCTTTACCTTGTCGAGTCCATAGTGATCCTCATCCAGGACCTTTTCAGCACGCACAATGTCCTTGTGCACCTTGGTGCGCTTCTTCCACGGAACCTTGACCAGCCAGTCGACGTAGTTGCGCACCACCGTCGCTTCCGCCGACATCGGTGACATGAGCTTGAGCTTGTTGAGCTCGGCCGTAGCCTTGTCGCGCGCTTCCTTGCTCATGCCCGCCTTGGCGATCTTCTGCTCGAGCTCGGCCAGCTCGTTCGGGGCGTCCTCCATCTCGCCCAGCTCCTTCTGGATCGCCTTCATCTGCTCGTTGAGGTAGTACTCGCGCTGGCTCTTCTCCATCTGCTGCTTCACGCGCCCGCGGATGCGCTTCTCGATCTGCAGCACATCCATCTCGCCTTCGATGACCGCGAGCAGGTGTTCGAGGCGCTTGCGCACGTCCTGGATCTCCAGGACCTTCTGCTTCTCGCCGAGCTTGAGCGACATGTGTGCGGCGACCGTGTCCGCGAGCCGCCCCGGCTGCTCGATGCCCGCGAGCGAGGTGAGGATCTCGGGCGGGACCTTCTTGTTCAGTTTGACGTACTGCTCGAACTGCGAAATCACCGAACGCGTCAGCACGTCCATCTCGCGCTCGTCGTACTGCTCGACGTCGGGCAGCGGGGTGATTTCGGCCGCGAACATCTCGCCCGAGTAAAGCTTGTCGATGCGCGTGCGCTCCACACCTTCGACCAGCACTTTGACGGTGCCGTCGGGGAGCTTGAGCAGCTGCAGGATCGTCGCGACCGTGCCGATCCGGTACAGGTCATCGGCCTTCGGATCGTCGACATCAGCCTGCTTCTGGGCGATGAGGACGATGCGCTTGTCGGCCTTCATCGCCAGGTCGAGCGCGAGGATGGATTTCTCGCGGCCGACGAACAGCGGAATCACCATGTGCGGATAAACCACCACATCGCGCAGCGGCAGCACCGGCACAACGTTCTCTGGGGGCTTTGGGCTCGAGGTGTCTTCTTCGGTAGTCACGATTTCGATCCTTTTGCGGCCGGGCGCGTCGCCGCAGGCCGGTCAGCTTGGAAGCGGGGAAAGCAGGGCGCACAGTGAGGGTGCGTGCGCTGCTTTTCAATTGGCCAGCGCCCCGCGAGCTTCAGAACGGTGCCAGGCTCAGTGATGGTGGTCCGATCCCGTAGGCCGTCTGTGATCTTCCACCGCCGCCAGGCGGCCATCGTCGGCGCGATGAACGATGTACGGCTTGCGTTCACCCTCGATCACCGACTCATCGACCAGAATCTTCGCGACATTCCGCATGGACGGCAGCTCGTACATGATATCGAGCAGCACGTTCTCGAGAATCGTACGCAGTCCGCGTGCGCCGGTCTTGCGCTGCATGGCCCGATGCGCGACCGCGCGCAGCGCATCGTCGCGGAACTCGAGTTCCGCACCTTCCATTTCGAAGAGCTTGCGGTACTGCTTGGTGAGCGCGTTCTTGGGCTCGACCAGGATCGCCATCAGGGCTGCCTCATCGAGCTCATCGAGTGTCGCCACGACCGGCAAACGGCCCACGAATTCGGGGATCAGGCCGTACTTGATCAGGTCCTCGGGCTCGACGTCGTGGAACAGGTCATTGCCGTGCGGGCGCGCGTTCACCTCGCGCACATCCGCCATGAACCCGATACCGCTCTTCTGCGTGCGGTTGAGGATGATCTTTTCCAGTCCGGCGAACGCGCCGCCGCAGATGAACAGGATGTTCGTGGTATCGACCTGCAGGAACTCCTGCTGCGGATGCTTGCGGCCGCCCTGCGGCGGCACCGAGGCGATCGTACCCTCGATCAGCTTGAGCAAGGCCTGCTGCACGCCTTCGCCCGACACGTCGCGGGTGATCGACGGGTTGTCGGACTTGCGCGAGATCTTGTCGATCTCGTCGATGTAGACGATGCCCGTCTGCGCCTTCTCGACGTCGTAGTCGCACTTCTGCAGCAGCTTCTGGATGATGTTTTCGACATCCTCGCCGACGTAACCCGCTTCGGTCAGCGTCGTCGCATCGGCGATCGTGAACGGCACGTTGAGGAGGCGCGCCAGCGTTTCGGCCAGCAGCGTCTTGCCGCAGCCCGTCGGGCCGATCAGCAGAATGTTGCTCTTGGCGAGCTCGACATCGTCCTTGGCACGCTCCGAGCCCTTGTTCTGCAGCCGCTTGTAGTGGTTGTACACCGCGACCGACAGGACCTTCTTCGCGCGCTCCTGCCCGATGACGTACTCATCGAGCACCTTCTTGATCTCGTGGGGCTTCGGCAGCTTGTCGCGGGTACGCTCGGCGCGTTCTTCGAGCTCCTCGCGAATGATGTCGTTGCAGAGCTCGACGCACTCGTCGCAGACGAACACGGAGGGGCCGGCGATGAGCTTGCGTACCTCGTGCTGGCTCTTGCCGCAGAACGAGCAGTACAGCAGCTTCCCCTCGTCGTGCTTGCCTCGTGATTCCTCGCTCATCCGCGGCCTTCGAGTCGGTACGACTCGTTAAAAATCATGCGCTTACGAACGAACCATGGCGAAGTCTTATAGCACGCCCGCCGTCCCGAACGCAAAACTCGGGGAAGCCCCGACCCGGCATGGCGGTTCGCGTTCAAGACTTGCCACCCGCCTCCACCGGAAGATCGCTGCGGCTCTCGAGGACGTGATCGATGATGCCGTATTTCACTGCCGCCTCACCGCCCATGAAATTGTCCCGGTCGGTGTCCTGCTTGATCTTGTCGATGGTCTGACCAGTGTGCTTTTCGAGTATGCGGTTCAGGCGATCGCGCGTCTGCAGCAGCTCGCGCGTATGGATATCGACGTCCGCCGCAGGGCCCTGAAAACCCGCTAGCGGCTGGTGAATCATGATGCGCGAATGGGGCAGCGCGTACCGCTTGTTCTTCTCGCCCCCGGCGAGAAGCACCGCGCCCATGCTGGCCGCCTGTCCCACGCAGATCGTGCTGACGGCCGGGCGGATGAACTGCATGGTGTCGTAGATGGCAAGTCCCGCGCTCACCTCGCCACCTGGACTGTTGATATAGAGGGCCACGTCCTTTTCGGGGTTCTCGGATTCGAGGAACAGGAGCTGCGCGACCACCAGGTTGGCCATCTGGTCCTCGATCGGGCCGACGATGAAGATCACCCGCTCCTTGAGCAGGCGCGAATAGATGTCATAAGCGCGTTCGCCGCGGGCGGTCTGCTCGACGACCATCGGGACGAGGTTCAGGGCACGGGTGCTGGCAGTGGTCATATGTGGGTCCGAAACAAGTAGTTGAAGCCTAGGACAAGGTTCTCTTGCGATCGTTAACTCAGTTCCCGAAATTCATGACTGCCTTGAAACTGCTGGGTTGATCGGTCGCCTTGACGCGCCCCAGCAGCCAGTCCACCACCTGGTCCTCGAGCACCAGCATTTCGACCTGCTGCATCGCTTCGCGGTTCTGCCGGTAAAGGCGCAGAGCCTCCTGCGGGTCCTTGTAGGTGGCCACGATTTCCTCGAGCCGCTCCGCGACCTTGGCCCGGTCCAGCTCGATCTTCTCGGCCTTGATGATCTCGTTCACCAGCAGCCCCAGCGCGACGCGCCGGCGCGCCGGCTCCACGAACGGATCGCGCGCCGGGATCTGCGAGGCGTCACGCGCGCCGATCCGCCGCGCCATGTCGAGCTGCATGTCGCGAATCTGCGATTCGACCAAGGCCGCCGGGAGTTCGATCGGATTGGCCGCCACGAGCTTTTCCAGCACTTGTGACTTCAGGCGCGCACGAACATTCTGTTCAAGCTCGCGGCGCATGTTGTCGCCGACATCCTCGCGCAGCTTGGCGATGCCGCCCTCGCTCACGCCATAGGCCGCAAGGAACGCATCATCGAGCGGCGGCAATTCGGGCTCCTCGACCTTCTTCACCGTAACCGCAAATTCTGCGGTCTTGCCGGCGATGGCCTTGGAGTGATAGTCGTCCGGGAAGCGAACGCTGAGCGAGGCCTGCGCATCTGCGTCCCTGCCGATGAGGCCGGCTTCGAATTCCGGCAGCATGCGCCCTTCACCCAAAACGATGGCGACGTTCTCGCCCTTGCCGCCGTCGAAGGGGACGCCGTCGATCGTGCCGACAAAATCGATCGTGACCCGATCGCCAGTCCGGGAGCCTCGGCCCGCGAGCTTCCAGTTCGGACGTTGTTTGCGCAGGCTTTCGATCATCGCGTCGATGTCTTCCTCGGTCACGCTGGCTACCGGGCGCTCGATCTCGATGCTCTCCAGCCCCTTGACCGTGACCTCCGGGAACACCTCGAAGATGGCGGTGTAGCGCAGGTCCTCGCCCTCGCCCACGCTGATCGGCTCGATGCGCGGCCCGCCGGCCGGGTTGAGCTTTCGCTCCGTCACCGCCTCGGCAAAGCTCGACCGCAGCAGCTCGCTCACCACCTCGCGGTGGATCTGGCTGCCGAACTGCTGGCGGATGACCTTGAGCGGCGCCTTGCCGGGGCGAAACCCCTTCAGCCGCGCGGTCCGGCTCACGGTCCGCAGCCGCTCATCGACCTCCTTTTCGATCCGGGCAGCGGGAACCGCGACCTCCATGCGTCGCTCGAGCGCTCCCGTGGATTGAACCGAAACCATCATTACTCCCGAACCCCAGATACTTGACAGATTACGGCATCGGTGTCGCCGATGACGGCAGCGTGAAGAGGCAGACTGGTGCGAAAGGAGAGACTCGAACTCTCACGGGTTGCCCCACCGGCTCCTAAGGCCGGCGCGTCTACCAGTTCCGCCACTTTCGCCCGCGAATCAGCTCCGACCGCGCGAAATTCCGGGGTGCATTATAGCCGAGCAGCCGCGTCCAATCAGATGAGGCTGGCGAATTCGCATGGACATGAATGGATTGCGCGCGGCTCTTACCGAGCGCCAGTGCCGGTTCGGCAAATACCCACCTTGGCTGGTCAGGCGGCGGGCTAAGATTCGTTATTGCAAGCGGGATCCAACGAAAAACGACCGCCGATGAAGCTCGCCCTTCGACTACCGATGCTCGACTGGATGTCGGCCTACCGCAAGGACTGGCTGGGGTCCGACCTCGTAGCCGGGCTAACCACTGCGGCGGTGGTCATCCCGAAAGCAATGGCGTACGCGACCATTGCCGGACTGCCCATCCAGGTGGGCCTGTATACGGCCTTCGTGCCTCTGATCGTCTACGCGGTGCTCGGCACTTCGCGCCCCTTGAGCGTCACCACCACCACGACGCTGGCCATTCTGACCGCCGCCGAGCTCGGCCAGGTCGTACCCAACGGTGATCCGGCGGCGCTGGTGCAGGCTACCGCGCTCCTCACGCTCATGGTGGGCGCGATCCTGATCGCGGCATCTGTGCTGCGCCTGGGTTTCGTGGCGAATTTCATTTCCGAGCCCGTCCTGATCGGTTTCAAGGCCGGCATCGGCGTCGTGATCATCGTCGATCAGCTGCCGAAGGTCCTCGGTATCCACTTCGCCAAGGGCACCTTCCTCCACAACGTGGAGTCGATCGTGGTCGGCCTCCCCCATGTGTCGCTTCCGACGCTGGCCGTGGGCGCATTCACGATTGGTGGGCTCGCCGTCATCGAGAAACTGAGGCCGCGCTGGCCCGCGCCGCTGATCATCGTCGCCGCCGCCATCGCAGCGGTCAGTCTGTTCGCGCTGCAGAACTACGGCATCTCGCTCGTGGGCGCGATTCCCGCGGGATTACCGGCCGTCAGCGTGCCTGATCTCGGGCTCGCGCAGCAGCTCTGGCCAGGGGCCCTCGGCATCGCCCTCATGAGCTTCACAGAAACGATTGCAGCCGGCCGCGCGTTCGCGAGAACCGATGAGCCGCCGCTGCGGCCGAACGCCGAGCTTGTCGCCACCGGAGTGGCGAATGCGGCGGGTGCGTTCATGGGGGCAATGCCTGCGGGCGGCGGCACCTCGCAGACGGCGGTCAATCGCATGACCGGTGCACGCACACAGGTCGCCGGCGTCGTGACGGCACTCATGACGCTTCTGACGATGCTGTTTCTGTCACCGCTCATCGCACTCATGCCCAATGCCGTGCTGGCCGGTACGGTCATCGTCTATTCCGTTGGGCTCATCAAACCCATCGATTTTCGCAACATCCTGCGCATCCGCCGCACCGAATTCATCTGGGCGATCGCGGCCTTCCTTGGAGTGATGCTGGTCGGAACCCTGCAGGGCATCCTGGTGGCGATCATCATCTCGCTCGTCGCGCTCACACAGCAGACAGCGAATCCGCCCGTGTACGTGCTGGGACGCAAGGTTGGCACGAATGTGTTCCGACCGCGCTCGCCCGAGCATCCGGACGATGAGTCGTTCCCAGGGCTGCTGATGCTCCGCCTCGAGGGCCGCCTGTATTTCCTGAACGCCGAAAGCATCGCGGAGAAGGTCCGGGCGCTGGTGGCGGAAGCGAAACCCAAGGTCGTCCTGTTTGACCTGAGCGGTGTCTTCGACCTCGAATATTCTGCGCTCAAAATGCTCACTGAGGCCGACCAGCGCAGCCGCGAGCGTGGTGCGACACTGTGGCTCGCAGGGCTGGCGCCGGAAGTGTTTGCGATGGTCCAGCACTCGCCCCTGGGCGAGGCCATGGGCCGCGAGCGCTTGTTCTTCAATCTCGAGCTGGCAGTGGACAAGTATCGAGCGCAGTCAAAGTAAGACCGGAGCACCGCATGCCCGAATCACCGAAAGACACCGGAACGATCCAGGCCCTCCTCGAGCGGCTCAACAACGAGCGTCTGCCCCGTGCGCTGGAGCTGAAGAGCAAGGTCGACCGCGGCGAGCGGCTGGAGGCGCACGACATGGAGTTCCTCGAGCGCGTGTTCGAGGACGTGGGGAAGGTCAAGACGCTGGTCGCGAAGAACCCCGACTACCAGGCACTCATCGCCCAACTGATCAGCCTGTATGGCGAGATCACGCGCAAGGGGCTTGAAAACGAGGAGAAGACGTGAGGTCATGGCTATGAAAGGCAAAAAGAAGACGCACGAAGAGTCCGATACCGGGAAGTCCGGAAAGCTGAAAGGCAAGGTCTACGACAAGGAGCTCCAGCGGCTGCACGTCGAGCTGGTCAAGCTTCAGCAGTGGGTCGTCCACAAAGGACTCAAGGTCTGCGTCGTGTTCGAAGGCCGCGATGGTGCCGGCAAGGGAGGTACCATCAAGGCGATCACCGATCGCGTGAGCCATCGTATCTTCCGCGTGGTCGCGTTGCCGTCACCGACGGAGCGCGAAAAGAGCCAGATGTACGTGCAGCGCTACATGCGGCATTTCCCCGCCGCAGGTGAGGTCGTCATCTTCGACCGCAGCTGGTACAACCGCGCCGGCGTCGAGCGCGTCATGGAGTTCTGCACCACGGAGCAGACGAAGCGCTTTCTTGAGATGGTGCCGCTGGTCGAAAAGGCGATGGTCGATGCCGGGATCATCCTGATCAAGTACTGGCTCGAGGTGAGCCCCGAAGAGCAGACACGCCGGCTCGAGTCGAGGATCGACGACGGGCGCAAGATCTGGAAGCTCTCGCCGATGGACCTCAAGTCCTACAGCCGCTGGTACGACTATTCCCGCGCCCGCGACGACATGTTCGCCGCGACCGATACGCCGTTTGCCCCGTGGCATGTCGTGCGCAGCGACGACAAGAAACGCGCGCGCCTCAACCTCATCACCCATCTCCTCAAGCAGATTCCGTATAAGGAGGCGCCGCGGGAGAAGATCAAGCTGCCGAAGCGGCAGAAGCGCAGCGGCTATCGCGAGCCGGATTACCCGTTCAAGTTCATCAAGGAAGTGTTCTGATCGAGTAGCCGCCGGGTCTCCACTCCTGCGAAAGAAGGCAGCGGCAATGCTGCAACTGTTTCAGTCCATCTTCGGCTCGGGCCGCGGCGATTCTTCACCCTATCCGGCGGATCTCATCGACCGTGCGATCGAGCGCACGGTGGACGGCACCGACTCGCGCCTGCGAGCGCTGTCCGGCTATAAGAAGCGCCTGCGCACCGCCGTGGGCCATGCGCTCGACCACGTCGTAGCGCTGGTCGATGGCCTGCCGCCTGCGCTCGAGCTGGACTTGCGCTCCTACGGCACGGAACCCGAGATCACGGCGTATTTTGCGTCGGTGGAACACCTGCGCGAGGTATTGGAGCGCGACGCCACACTCAATGAATGGCGCCGCACCGCGGATGGCGGCCTCGCTGAGCGCGTCGTCCTGCTGCTGCTCATGACGCTGCACGAGCGCAAGACTCTCGGCGTTGCGCTCGAGGGCGAGACCGTGCGCCACGACGTCGCGCAGACTACGGTCAGCTTTACCAATCACACTGTGGTCGATCCGAGCGGCGCAGAAGACCAGAGCCGCCTGCTGCTCAAACGCCGCGCCTTCGATCACCTGCTCGCGCTCGCGCTCGGGCGCATCTCCACAGCACGGGCCGAGCGCGGTGAGCTCGAACGCGAGCGCGACCTCCTGCGGCGCAAGCGCGCAGCGCTCGCGTCCGGGCGCTGGGGCTTCGACCAAGCCGGCGCTGACAAGCCCACCGATCCGCACATGTTGCAGCAACAGCTGGAAGACATCGAATCCCAGCTCAGCGCCCGCGGTGCCGGCCCGGGACTGCTGCAGGCACATCTCGATATCGTCGTAGAGGTGCTCTCGCATGCAGAGAGCACCTTCTGGTGCGCACGCCGTCCACTCAGCGTCGACCGCATGGGTGTCAAACAGGCGCAGGCGAGCGAACAAGCACCGGAAATCAGTCTGAGCGAATTGCACAACGCCGCAGGCCAGAGTCTCGTCGCGCGCGTCGTCAGCATCAAAAGCAAGGCATTACCGGCGCAGCGTGACCTGCTACGCGACGCTCAGCGCTCTCTCGGATAGTCGGCGGCAGGCCCGCCGACGTAGCAGCACGAATGCTACGGCCGCTGCGGCGACACGGCCATCGGCCGTGCCGCCGCAATGTCAGGCGGGATCAGAAGGAAAAGCGGGCGAACACGCCGTAGACGCTAGCGTCGTCGGAATAACCGACTCGTGCGCCCAGCGAGAACATGTCGGTGAACTCGTACAAGCCACGAAGCGACAGCCCCGTGTCGTCCGAGTCGCCCAGGTCGACGTACTCGACTGCACCCGTGAGGTCCAGTTTCTCGAGCACATGTGTACGCACCCCGGCTGACAGCATGTAACCGTTCTCATCGGCGCTGCCGCTGCCGACCGGTGTGTTGACGTCGACACTCTCATCCACGTAGGCAAGCTTGCCGACGAAGTCCACCGCATCGGTCATCGGGAAGTGGCCGCCAAAGCCGATCTGAAGCTGATCGACGTTGGCATCGGCGCCAGCCTCCGAGAACTCAGACCTGCTGTACTCGGCGAAACCGAGCCAGTTTGTCCCGATCGCGAGCGAACCGCCGAGAAAGTAGCTGTCGCCCGTATCGATGTTATCGAGATCGACGCGACCGAGACCGCCTTCGGCGTACGTGTAGCTCAAGTCACCTGCGTGAGCGGTTGTCATTCCAGCAACCGCCATCAAAGCCCAAACCAGTTTTCGCACAATTCCTCCTCGGATTCTGTCCAATTGCGATACGCAGCACGTGGCATCATGCGGATCTGCGCGTGTCGGGCAAGAAACACGAGTTGAGATTGCGGGCTGCATCACACACATAAATTGCGTGGCAGAAATACCACGGATCGTGCACTGCAATTGACGCGGCGCGGTTTCCGAATCGAACAGCAATGCTTGCCGGCACTGTTGTCCGGCAAGCATTGCAGTTGAGCCCTGATTAGTCGTTGACGCCGACGAGCACGGGCTTGGTCTTCGCACGATGCAAAGCGGTGAGCTGCGGCCGGTTCACGCGTGAAACCGCATCTTCCACAGTAGCCTTGTAGCAGCGCTCATACGTCTCCTGTCGCTCCGCATCCCAAGGTGCAGAGCTATCCGTGCACACGAGGTGCGCGCTCATCTGGATGCGCTGATACAGCGCTTCGGCGCCGTCTGGCTTGGAAAGGTCGAGATCAGAGAACCTGACTTTTCGGCTCGGCTCCTGCGGCGTCCCGCTCGGTGGGTCGGCCAAAGCTACCGACGCGCTGGCGGTGAGCACAGTGGCCAAAGTCAGTGCGGCAATCGACTTTCTCGTTGAACCGTTCATTTCGTATCTCCCGGATTCCTGGTTTGCCATGCCGCCGGGGTGTCTCGTGATCCGGCGGGCCGGGGGGTAAGATCGTCCACTGCAGTTGAAGAATCTTTGGCGACCTCCTGAAACGCTCTGAATTCTCCTGAAGTACCGCGATGCACGTATCTGGGTCACGCGTCGGTTACGAATTCGGAAAATTTTGCGTCGATGTCACGCAGCGCCTGCTGCGCTCGCGTGCCGACGGCAAGCCCGTCCCGCTGACGCCGAGGGTATTCGATACCCTTCTGTACCTCGTCGAACATTCTGGCCAGCTCATCGATAAGGCGACTCTGATGAAGGCGATCTGGCCCAACGTCGTCGTCGAAGAAAATAATCTCAATCAGAACATCTCGACGCTGCGACGGCTCCTGGGCGAGAGCTCTGCTGATCATCGATTCATCGTCACGGAACCCGGCCGGGGCTACCGGTTTGTGGCCGACGTCAGAGCGTTGTCGCCCGCAGAAGACCAGCCGGTCGCTGAGCGGTCACGACCGCGCCCACCCGTTCAGTTCTGCCGAACACCCGACGGAGTGCGCCTTGCGTATGCGATCTCCGGCAAAGGCTCTCCCCTGGTCAGGACGGCACATTGGTTGTCACATCTCGAGCATGACTGGGACAGCCCGGTCTATGGCCATTTGCTCAAGGATCTTTCTCAGCATCATCGGCTGGTCCGATACGATCATCGCGGCAACGGGCTTTCCGATTGGGATGTGAAGGACATTTCGCTACAGTCGTTTGTCACAGATCTGGAAACCGTTGTCGATGCAGCGGGTGTTGAGCGGTTCTCTCTGATGGGCGTCTCGATGGGCTGTCCCGTATCCATCGCCTATGCGGCCAGGCACCCGGAGCGCTTGAGCCACTTGGTCTTGTACTCCGGCTTCGCCCGTCCCATGCGCAGCGACGCTGACGTTCAGGCAATGGCCACACTTATGCGCAGCCACTGGGGGCAAAGCAATCCGGCTTTTCGCCAGATGTGGACGACCACACTGATGCCAGACGCAACGCCCGAGGAGCAGAACTGGTTCAACGAGCAGCAGCGGCTGACCACTTCAGCCGAAAATGCCGTGCGCATACTGATGGCGATCCATGCCATGGACGTATCCGCGCTGTTGGGTGCAATCAGGGTTCCAACGCTCATCCTGCATCCACGTGAAGATTCGGTCACCCCGCTCGACGCCGGCAGGGACCTGGCGGCATCAATCCCCGGGGCGCGGTTCGCGCTGCTCGAAACACGCAATCATATGATCCTCGAACACGATCCGGCTTCGGCCCGCTTCAAGGAGGAGGTATTCGCTTTTCTGAGCTGATGAGCCCGTCCTCAACGATGCGGGACACACGAAATCTGATCTTGGTGGGCCATGTAGGACTCGAACCTACAACCAACGGATTAAGAGTCCGCTGCTCTACCAATTGAGCTAATGGCCCGTCTCGGCGGGATCAATCGCGAGGGCGCGCATTCTACCCAGCGTCGCGAGTCTTGGGTATAGCCGGCGCGTTACCTAGCCGGCCCTCTGCAGTTCGGCGCTTTTCGCTTCGATCACCGTCATCAGTGCGCTCCAGGACTTCGCGAACGAGGCGGCGCCGTCCTTCTGCAGTCGCGCCGCGAGGGCGTCGATATCGATGCCGGCCGCGGCGAACTCGGCAAGGATCTCCTCGCAGTCGCCACCATCGGCGGGGATCAGCGGGCCGACCTCGCCGTGTGTGGCAAACGCCTTAAGCGTGCTCTCGGGCATCGTGTTCACCGTGAAGGGTGCGGCGAGCGAACGGACATAGAGAACGTCCGATGCCTGCGGGTCCTTGGTTCCCGTGCTCGCGAAGAGCAGTCGCTGTGGGCGGCCGCCCAGATTGTAGATGCGCTGCCAGCGCGCAGAACTGACCACATCGCGGAAGGCCTTGTACGTGCGCTTGGCGATCGCGATGCCGAGCCGGTTGCGCAACGTGGCCGGCACCTTGCTCGCGACGGCGGCGTCCCAGCGACTAACGAACAGGGATGCCACCGAGCCGACGTCAGGCTTCAATCCTGCAGTGATACGCCGCTCGATGCCCCGAATGAACGCTTCGGCAGCCGCCAGGTAATGCTCGCGCGAGAAGATCAGTGTCACATTGATCGGAACACCGGCGAAGATCGCCTCCTCGATCGCGGGCAAGCCCTCTCGGGTTCCGGGAATCTTGATGAGCACATTCGGGCGCGCCGCCATCGCGTGCAGACGCTTGGCCTCGGCGAGTGTGCTCGCCGTGTCGTAGGCGAGTAACGGCGACACTTCCAGCGACACCCAGCCGTCGATGCCGTTCGTGCGGTCATGGGTGGGTCGGAAGAGATCGGCGGCGCGAGTGAGATCCTCGAGTGCGAGCTCGAAGAACAACTCCTCTCCCGACTTTCCCTCGTTGCGCTTCTTGCGGATCGCCGCGTCGTAGGCCGTGCTGTTCTTGATCGCGTTCTCGAAGATCGTCGGGTTCGAAGTCAGCCCCGTGATGTAGAGCTCATCGATATAACGCTGCAGGATGCCCTGATCGAGCAGATCGCGCGTGATGTTGTCGAGCCACAGGCTCTGGCCCAGATCGTGAAGCTCCTGGGTCGCTTTCATGCTGTCATTCCTTGAGGGCCTCGTTCACGATCTCCCGCGCCTCGAGCAGGATGGCGTCGAGGTGAGTGGAATCCTTGAAGCTCTCGGCGTAGATCTTGTAGATGTTCTCGGTGCCTGATGGTCGTGCCGCGAACCAGCCGCTGGCGGCCGTCACCTTGAGGCCACCAATAGGAGCATCGTTGCCGGGCGCCCGGGTGAGCCTGCCTGTGATCGGCTCGCCCGCCAGCGTCGACGCCGCGACCGCGTCCGGCGAGAGCTTGGCAAGTCGGGCGCGCTGCTCGGGAAAGGCCGGTGCGTCGATCCGCCTGTAGCAGGACGGGCCGAACTTCGAGACGAGCTCGCGATAATGCTCACCTGGCTCGCGACCCGTGCGTGCAGTCATCTCGGCAGCGAGCAGGTTCATGATGAGACCGTCCTTGTCGGTCGTCCACACGCTGCCGTCGCGGCGCAGGAAGCTTGCCCCCGCGCTCTCCTCGCCTCCGAAGCAGCACGAGCCGTCGAAGAGGCGCGGCACGAACCACTTGAAGCCCACCGGGACCTCGAAGAGCCGGCGCCCGCAGTCGCTCACCACACGGTCGATCATGCCGCTCGACACCAGCGTCTTGCCGACCACTGCGTTCTCCGGCCAGTCGGGGCGATGCGTGAGGAGGTAGCGGATGGCGGCGGCCAGATAGTGATTGGGATTCATGAGCCCCGCTGAGGGGGTAACGATCCCGTGCCTATCGGCATCCGGGTCGTTCGCAAAAGCCACCCGATACCGATCCTTGAGGCCGACGAGTCGCGCCATCGCGTAGGGGCTGGAGCAGTCCATGCGGATCGCGCCATCGTGATCCACCGTCATGAAGGAGAACGTGGGATCGATCCTGTGATTCACCACGTTGATGTCGAGGCGGTAAACGCTGTTGATGGGCTCCCAGTAGTGCACGGCGGCGCCACCGAGTGGATCTACCGCGAGCTTGAGCCCGGCGTCGCGGATCGCATCCATGTCGAGGACATTGCGCAGGTCATTCACGTAAGGCAGGACGAGATCCTGCACGTGCAGGTTGGCCGCGCGCATCGCGCTCGTGAGCGGCAGCCGTTTCACCCCGGCATTGTCGTGTTCCAGAAGGTCGTTGGCGCGGTCCTGCACCCAACGAGTCACTCCGGTGTCGGCGGGTCCGCCGTCCGGAGGGTTGTACTTGAAGCCGCCGTCCTGCGGTGGATTGTGGGAGGGGGTGATGACGATACCGTCGGCGAGGTGCTCAGCACGGCCGCGGTTGTACGCCAGGATGGCTCGCGAGATCACCGGCGTCGGCGTCACGCCGTCGTCCTTCTGGATCACGGTCTCCACCCCGTTCGCCACGAGGACCTCGAGGGCCGTGCGCTCGGCGGGACGCGACAGCGCATGGGTGTCCTTGCCGAGGTAGAGCGGGCCGTCGATGTGCTGTCCGCGCCTATAGTCACAGATGGCCTGGCTCATGGCGAGGATATGGGCTTCAGTGAACGAGCCGTTGAGAGACGAGCCGCGGTGGCCGCTGGTGCCGAAGCTGACGCGCTGAGCAGGATCCTCGAGATTCGGCTTGCGCTCGAAGTACTCGCGCTCGAGCCGCGCCAAATCGACCAGCATGTCTTTCGACGCCGGCTTGCCCGCCAAAGGTGAGAGCGTCATGGGTGTCAGTACCTGCGTCGAGGCCGCATCACGCCTGATCACTCAGCCCCTGCCGTTCGTAGAGCATCCAGGCCTGCACACGGTATCAGTCTCGCCTGTCGATCGGGTCGTTCCAGCGCTTGAGCGCGGGAATACCCTGGTAGTAACTCAGAATACTCAACGTGGACGTGTCGAGAAGTAAGTGACGTCCATGCGCCGGCGGTAGTCCGATCCAGCGCGCTGCGAAGACGCGGAAAAGATGACCGTGCGCGAACAGGGCGACACGACCCGCGACCGCCTGCACCCTGCTGATCAACCGATCGACCCGCGCTCCGACTTGCTCCGGACTCTCGCCCCCCGGACAACCGTCGACGAAGATCATCCACCCCGGTGCGCTGTGCTGGATCTGTTCGGACGTCAGGCCCTCGTACTCACCATAGTTCCACTCCATCAGGTCCGGATCGATCTGCATCTCCTTTCCTAACCCTGCCAGTTCGCACGTGCCCCGCGCACGCTGCAGAGGGCTCGAAAGAACCAGGGCGAACTCCGTCGTGGAAAAGAGCGGCTCGAGGAGCTTCGCTGCTCTGCGGCCGTTCTGCGTCAACGGAACATCGGTAACTCCCGTGTGCCGCCCGGAAAGACTCCACTCGGTCTCGCCATGGCGGACAAGGTAGACTTCGCTTCGTTGCGGAGGTTGCTGCGCCATCTCATTACTCTGCGCCGCAGCGTGCGCGCTCAGACGTTGCCGCCTTCGGTCGATGTGCCGCGAGCGCCCGTTTTCCCCATCCAGCGCCAGCCGGTGATCTCCGGCATGTCCTCGCCGTGCGTCTCGATGTACTGCTTGTGCTCGATCAGCTTGTCACGGATGGCCTGCTTGAAGTAGGCAGCACGCGCGCCCAGTTGCGGCACGCGATCGATCACATCGCGGGCAAGACTGAAGCGATCGAGGTTGTTGAGCACGGTCATGTCGAACGGCGTGGTCGTGGTGCCCTCCTCCTTGTAACCGCGCACGTGCAGGTGCTTGTGATTCGTGCGCCGGTAGGTCAGGCGATGAATCAGCCACGGATAGCCGTGAAAGGCAAAGATGATCGGCTTGTCCTTGGTGAACAGGAAATCGAACTCGGCGTCAGGGAGACCGTGTGGGTGCTCTTCCGCCGGCTGCAGCCGCATCAGGTCTACGACGTTGATCACGCGGATCTTGAGCTCCGGCGCATGATTACGCAGGAGCTGAACGGCAGCCAGTGTCTCGAGCGTGGGCACGTCGCCGCAGCACGCCATGACCACGTCGGGGTCGCTCCCCTGGTCATTGCTGGCCCACTCCCACATCCCGATACCGGCGGTGCAGTGCTTGATCGCCTGGTCCATGCTGAGCCACTGCGGAGCCGGCTGTTTGCCGGCCACGATCACGTTCACACAGTTGCGGCTGCGCAGGCATTGGTTGGTGATCCACAGCAGCGTGTTCCCATCTGGGGGCAGGTATACGCGGATCACCTCTGCCTTCTTGTTGACCACGTGATCGATGAAGCCCGGATCCTGATGGCTGAAGCCATTGTGATCCTGCCGCCAGACGTGGGAGCTCAGGAGGTAGTTGAGCGACGCAATCGGACGCCGCCACGGAATGTGATTGCACACCTTCAGCCACTTGGCGTGCTGATTAAACATGGAGTCGACGATGTGGATGAACGCCTCGTAGCAACTGAAGAAACCGTGCCTGCCCGTGAGCAGGTAGCCCTCCAGCCACCCCTGGCACTGATGCTCCGAGAGCACTTCCATCACTCGGCCGTCGGGTGCGAGGTGGTCGTCTTCCGGCAGGATCTCGGCCACGAAGCAGCGATTCGTGACCTCGAGGATGTCCTGCCAGCGGTTGGAGTTGTTCTCGTCGGGACTGAAGATGCGAAAATTCTTCTGATCCAGATTCAGCTTCATCACGTCGCGCAGGTACTTTCCCTGCAGACGAGTCGCCTCGGCCGACACTGCGCCCGGGTTGCGGACTTCGATCGCGTATTCGCGAAAGTCGGGCAGGCGCAGGTCCTGAAGGAGCACGCCGCCGTTGGTGTGCGGGTTGGCGCTCATCCGGCGCTCGGCGCTTGGCGCAAGCTCCGCAAGCTCGGGCTTGAGCTTGCCCTTCGCGTCGAAGAGCTCTTCGGGACGATAGCTTCGCATCCATCGCTCGAGGATGGCGATGTGCTCGGGCTTGTCCATGTCACCCATCGGGACCTGGTGGCTGCGCCAGTAGCCCTCACAGAGCTTGCCGTCGATCTCGCGCGGGCAGGTCCAGCCCTTCGGCGTGCGCAGCACGATCATCGGCCAGGTCGGCCGCGCCTGGATGCCGCGCTCGCGCGCCTCCGCCCAGATCTGATGGATGTCGCCGACGACCTGCTCGAGCGTTGCAGTCATCTCCTGGTGCATCGCCATGGGCTCGTCACCCTCGACGAAGTAGGGCTTGTAGCCATAGCCCTCCATCAGTTTTGTAAGCTCCTCCTTCGGGATGCGGGCCAGGAAGCAGGGGTTGGCGATTTTGTAGCCGTTCAAGTGCAGGATTGGCAGCACACATCCGTCGCGGGTCGCGTTCAGGAACTTGTTGCCGTGCCACCCCGTCGCCAGCGGGCCGGTCTCGGCCTCGCCGTCTCCGATGACGCACGCCACGATCAGGTTCGGGTTGTCGAACGCCGCACCGTAGGCGTGAGACAACGAGTACCCGAGCTCACCCCCCTCGTGGATCGAACCAGGTGTCTCCGGTGCCACGTGGCTGGGGATGCCGCCCGGAAAGCTGAACTGCTTGAACAGCCGCTGCATGCCCTCCTCGTCCTGGCTGATGTTCGGGTACACCTCGCTATAGGTCCCCTCGAGGTAGGCGTGCGCGACCAGCGCCGGACCGCCGTGGCCGGGACCGATGACGTAGATCATGTCGAGGTCATGCTTCCTGATGACCCGATTCAGGTGCACGTAAAGAAAGTTAAGCCCGGGCGTGGTGCCCCAATGTCCGAGCAGGCGCGGCTTGACGTGCTCGCGCGCCAGCGGCTTGCGCAGCAGTGGGTTGTCGAGCAGGTAGATCTGGCCTACCGAAAGGTAGTTCGAGGCGCGCCACAGCGCGTCCAGCTTGCGGACCTCGCCTTCGGAAACGGACGCTGGGCGGGAGACGTGACGTCTGGAAATAGTCTCGGTACTCATGGGAGATCCTCGCGGCTCGCTATCGCAGTGGCAACAGGACGAGCCGGCGACCGTGTTCCCGGCGTCAGAAGGTGGCGTGAGCCGTGGTCCGCCGTGAACCGTCAGCCTGTGGCAGCGGAGCCTCCCTCGGACAGATCGAAGGGCAGGCTGCGTAGGCGACGTCCGGTCAGCGCGAAAATAGCGTTGGCGACGGCCGGCGCGATCGGCGGCGTACCTGGCTCGCCCGCACCACCGGACTTTTCGCCGCTCGGCACGATGTGCACCTCGACGAGAGGCATCTCGGGCATGCGCAGCACCATGTAGTCATGGAAGTTCGACTGCTGCACGCGGCCTTCCTTGAGGGTGATGCGGCCGTAAAGTGCCGCCGAAAGCCCATACACGATTCCCGACTCCATCTGTGCACGAACGCCTTCGGGATTCACGCAGATGCCGCAGTCGATCGCGCACACGACACGGTGCACGCGCACCCTCCCCGAATCGAGCGAGACTTCGGCGACCTCTGCCACCCACGAGCCGAACGATTCGTGCACGGCGAGACCGCGAGCGCGCCCCCGCGGCAAAGGTTTGCCCCATCCCGCCTTTTCCGCGGCGAGATTCAGCACTCCCAGGTCGCGGGGATGATCCGCGAGGAGCCGCCGTCGGTATTCGAGGGGATCCTGCTTCGCTGCACTCGCCAGCTCATCGATGACGCTTTCCATCACGAACGCGTTCTGAGAATGGCCGACCGAGCGCCACCAGAGCACCGGCACCGGCAGTTTCGGCATGTGCAAAGAGACGCGATGCGCCGACGTCCCCTTGAGATACGGCGAATCGCTCACGCCTTCGACCGCCGCGCCTTCCACTCCATCCTTGATGAAACTGGCGAACGGCGTGCCCTCGAACAGCGACTGCCCCACGATCGAGTGATCCCAACGGTTCGGCAGGCCATTTGCGTCGACCTGCACGGCGACCCGGTGATACCACTGCGGCCGGTAGTATCCGCCCTGCATGTCATCCTCGCGCGTCCAGACCACCTTGACCGGCGCGCCAACCGCTTTCGCAATGGCTACGGCCTCGCGGACAACGTGCGCAGAACCTGTCGCTCGGCGACCGAAACCGCCGCCGAGGAACGTCGTGTGGATCGTGACCTGCTCGGGTTTCAGGCCCGCGACCTCGGCCGCCGCTTTCTGATCGATGGTCTGAAACTGCGTGCCGAGCCACAACTCGCAGGAGTCGGGCGCAAGGCGTGCCACGCAGTTGAGCGGCTCCATCATCGCATGTGCCAGATACGGAACGTCGTACTCGGCCTCGAGCGTCGGCTTGAATGTTTCAGCTCCCAGATCCCCGGCCTGCGCCGCAATCGCCCCGGGCGTGCGCGCAATGCGCCGATACTCCTCACGCAACGCGTCCGAATCGACCGTTGCGCCCGGGCCGAGGTCCCACTCCACCTTGAGCGCATCACGCCCGACTTTCGCCACCCAGAAGTTCTCGGCCACAACCGCGACGCCCGAAGGAACCTGCACGACGGTGCGCACTCCGGGGACTGCCTTCGCAGCACTGGCGTCGAATGACTTCACCTGCCCGCCGAAGACGGGCGGCCGCGCGACAACCGCCACCAACATGCCGGGCAAGCGCACGTCGAGGCCGAACTGCGCTGCGCCGGTCACCTTCTCGCGCGAGTCGAGTCGCTTCGTCGGCTTGCCGATGATCTTCCAGTCCCGCGACGATTTGAGCGCGATCTGCGTCGGTGGTGCCAGCGACTCGGCTTTCGCCGCCAGCGCGCCGTAAGAGAGCCGCTTGCCTTCATGGATAACGACGCCGTTCTCGGTGCGGCATTCCGACGGCGCAACCTGCCAGTCGGCGGCCGCGGCCCGCACCAGCATGTCACGCGCCATCGCGCCTACCTGGCGGTAACGGTCGAATTCGGACCACGTGCTGGTCGAGCCGCCCGTCATCTGGAGCCCCATCAAGGTGTGCGCGTATACGGGCGCCGCGGGCGCATGCTCGACACGCAACTTGCTCCAGTCGCAATCGAGCTCCTCGGCGATCAGCATGGCGAGCGAGGTCCACACGCCCTGCCCCATTTCCGCGTGGGCCAGGCGAACCGTCACCGAGTCGTCGGGATGGATCTGCAGGAATGCGTTCGGGGGCGGCAACGGGCGCGGGGCGTCAGGATTCTGCTGTGCACGCGCGAGACGCACGGCAAGAGGCACCTGAAAGGCGATGACGAGGCCGGCCGTAGCGCTTGTCGTCGCCACGAGGAATCGCCGGCGTCCAGCGTTCACGGTGCTCATTTCCGTTCTCCCATACTGCTCGCTGCCCGGTGAACAGCCGCGCGGATCCTCTGATACGTTCCGCAGCGACAAATGTTTCCGGCGAACGCCGCATCGATATCCTGATCCGTCGGCCTGGGTTTGGACTTAAGCAGCGCGACGGCGGTCATCACCTGGCCGGACTGGCAGTAACCACACTGCACGACGTCCGCGTCGATCCAGGCCTGCTGCACCGGGTGCAGGCCGTTGCCGGCGAGACCCTCGACCGTCGTGACCGGCAGGCCCCCGATTGTGGACACGGGCCGAGTGCACGATCGCACCGGCTCGTTCCCCACGAGTACCGTGCACGCACCACATAGCGACATACCGCAACCGTACTTAGTGCCGGTGAGACCCAGCACGTCGCGCAACACCCACAACAGGGGCATGTCATCAGGAACCGTGACTTCGTGAGTCCTGCCATTGACTGTGAGTTCCATCGAGAGACTTCCTCCTGGCTCGCTGGGTGGGCATTTAGAGACGTCAGCGCGACATGCTAATCGCACGCGACATGGAAGTTGGGGTGGACGATGGGACTCGAACCCACGACGGCCGGAATCACAATCCGGGGCTCTACCAACTGAGCTACGTCCACCACTGACGGGTCACTGATCAGCCACATCAACAAACTGGTGCGCCCGGCAGGACTCGAACCTGCGACCCTCGGCTTAGAAGGCCGATGCTCTATCCGCTGAGCTACGGGCGCAGCCGATCGCACAATAGCCGGCGTGTCGGGGTGCGTCCACGCGGCCAGGTAAAGGTGGTCGGGGCGAGAGGATTCGAACCTCCGACCCTCTGCTCCCAAAGCAGATGCGCTACCAGACTGCGCCACGCCCCGATCGATCTACCCCCTGCACGGGGGCGGGAATCATACGGAGCGCCCCCAGGAGGGTCAATTTCGCTGAATAGGTCGGCCCGATTCTCCTAGATTCGCCGCCAGGTCGTGCCCTTCGGTCCATCCTCCAGCAGGATGCCCGCGGCCGCGAGCTGGTCGCGGATCCGGTCCGATTCCTTCCAGTCCTTGGCGCTGCGCGCTGCCGCTCGCGCCTGGATCAGTTCCTCGATCTCGGCATCGCCGATTGCCCCGTGCCCAAGCGTGCCCGACGCCTGCTTGAACCACTGCTCCGGATCGCTGCGCAGGATCCCCAGAATGGCTCCGAGCTCCCGCATCTGCCCCGCCAGCGAGCGCGCTTCGGACGCGCGCCCTTCGGCCTTGGCTGTGTTGAGCGCGCGCGCGAGCATCTGCAGAACCGCGAACGCTTCCGGCGTGTTGAAATCGTCGCTCATCGCCGCGCGGAATCGCTGCAGTGACTCGCTGTTCGGCTCGGGGGTATCGGATTGCACGCCGCGCAGCGCCGTGTAGAGCCGGTCGAGCGCCGCGCGCGCCTGCTGCAGGTTCTCCTCGCTGTAGTTGATCGGCGCGCGGTAGTGAGTCGAGAGCAGAAAGTAGCGCACCACTTCCGGTGGATGGACCTTCAGCACATCGCGGATCGTGAAGAAGTTCTCGAGTGACTTCGACATCTTCTCGTCGTTGATGCGTACGAAGCCGTTGTGCATCCATACGTTCACGAACGGCGTATCGAGTGCGGCGCAGGATTGGGCGATCTCGTTCTCGTGATGCGGGAACATGAGATCGACGCCGCCGCCGTGAATGTCGAAATGTCGCCCCAGCACGTGCGTCGACATCGCCGAGCATTCGATGTGCCAGCCCGGTCGCCCCGGTCCCCAGGGTGATTCCCACGACGGCTCGCCGGGCTTGACCGCTTTCCACAGCACGAAGTCGAGGGGATCGCGCTTGGCCTCATCGATCTCTACACGTGCGCCGGCGCGCAGATCCTTGAGCTGCTTTCCCGAAAGCTTGCCGTAGCCAGGAAAGCTGCTCACCGAGTAGAGCACATCGCCATCCGCTGCCGCGTAGGCGTAGCCCTTGCTGACGAGCCGCTCGATCATGTCGATGATCGCCGGCAGGTGCTGTGTGGCCCGCGGCTCGTGATCGGGCCGCAGCATCCCGAGCGCGGCGCAATCCTCGTCCATGGCACGGATGAAACGGGCAGTGAGCGCGTCGATCGGCTCGTTGTTCTCCGCCGCGCGCTTGATGATCTTGTCTTCGATGTCGGTGATGTTGCGGACGTAATTCACTGCGTAGCCGAGCGAGCGCAGGTAACGCACTACCGTGTCGAACACGATCAGCATGCGGGCGTGACCGATGTGGCAGTAGTCGTAGACGGTGATGCCGCAAGAATACAGGCCGACGCGCCCCGGGGTGAGCGGAATGAACTCGTCCTTGGTGCCCGTAAGCGTGTTGTGGATCTTGAGCGCGTGCATGTTCAGTGCGCTTTCGACCAGGTTTCGAGGCGCCGGCGCGCGGTATTGAGGGGCAGCAGCTTGAGAAGCGGTGCGAGCTCCGGACCGTGCAAGCGCCCCGTGAGCGCGAGGCGCAACGGCATATAAAGTTCCGGCCCCTTGCGCCCGGTCGCCGCCTTGAGGCTGGCGCCGAGGGCCTTCAAGTCCTGGCCGTGCTGGTCGAGCGCGTTCACCGCTTCGCGGAAGAACTCGGTACCCGCCTCGCTCACGATATGTCGATCCGCATCGCTGAGCGGCGGCAGATCCTCGTACAGCACACTGATCCAGGGCAGTACGTCCTGCGGCAGCACGACGTTGTGACGCACCAGCTCGACGAGTTCCTGCGCCTGCGCTGCGTCGAGCCTTGCCGCAAGAGTCGGCCGCAGCCATTCGACCAGAGCGCCGATCGGGGTGCGCGCCAGCGCTTCCTTCTGCCAGTGCACCAGCTGTGTCTCATCGAAACGGGCGGGAGCGCGGCCCAGGTGATCGAGCCGAAAGTGCTCCGGCATCGCTTCAAGCTCGAGCCAGCCCTCCTGGTCAGAGGTATGCCCGAGCCTGAAAAGATGATTGACCACTGCCTGAGGCAGGAAGCCACGCTCGCGAAACTCTCGTACGCTCACACTGCCGTGACGCTTGGAAAGCGGCGCTCCGTCCATGCCCGTAAGCAGCGCCACATGCCCGTACTGCGGAACACCGAGAGACAGCGCCTCGAGCAGGAGGATCTGTCGCGGCGTATTGGTCAGATGATCCTCGCCCCGCAGCACGTGCGTCACCTGCATCAGCGCGTCATCGAGTGCGTTGCAGAAAAAGAAGGCTGCGTTTCCATCCGCGCGTCGCACGATGAAATCGCCGATATCGTCGGTGGCGAAGCGCTGCGGGCCGCGCACGAAGTCGAGGAAGTCGACCACGCGTCCTGACGGAATGCGAAACCGCAGGCTCGGCTGCAGCCCGCGGGCGACCCGTTCCGCGCGCTCGAACTGGGACAGGTCACGGCAGGTTCCGGCATAGCGTGGGGGACGCCCTGCTGCCAGCTGTGCGCGACGCGAGACTTCGAGCTCGAGCGGGGTGCAGAAGCACGGGTACACCAGCCCAGCCGCATCGAGTCGCGCAAAGTGCTGCGCGTAGAGCTTGCCACGCTGTGACTGACGATAGGGTGCGTGGGGCCCACCTCGGTCCGGGCCCGCGTCCCACTCGAGCCCAAGCCAGTGAAGATCGTCGATGAGCTCGCCGAGATAGCGCTCGGCGCTGCGCTCCAGATCCGTGTCTTCGATTCGCAGCAGGAACTGCCCGCCGAGCCGTCGCGCCAGCAGGAAGTTGAAGAGCGCTGTGCGCGCATTGCCAAGATGCAGCGAACCCGTGGGGCTCGGTGCAAAGCGTGTGGCGGCGACCTGCGTCATGGCCGGTATGTTACTCACTCCTAGCCCGGCGGGCCCGGCTTCCTTACACTTGCGGCCCTACCGACATGGATTCACGCATGAAGCATCTCGCTCCGTTTCTTCTGCTGCTTTTCGCCTGCGTTGCGCTCGGCGAGGAACCTGCCGCGCCCGCGCCCCAGCCGTCACCGCGCGTGCGCTTCGAAACTACCATGGGCAATTTCGTTATCCGCCTCGATCCGGTGCGCGCACCCCTCACCGTGGAAAACTTTCTGCGGTACTTGCGCGAAGGGCAGTACGAGGGCGTGCTGTTCCACCGCGTGATCGCCAACTTCATGGTGCAAACCGGCGGCTTCGATACGAACTACGAGCTGAAGGCGGTGCACGGCACTGTCGTCAACGAGTCGGGCAACGGTCTGCCCAACCGTCGCGGCGCTGTGGGGATGGCGCGCGCCGAAGGGCCGCACTCGAGCACCAGCCAGTTCTACATCAACCTCACCAATAATCCGGACCTCAATCCGCTGCCGACGCGTTGGGGATACGCCGTCTTCGGGGAGGTAATAGAAGGCATGGATGTCGTCGATCGCATCGGCAATTCCGCCACCGGCGCCGTCGGTCCCTTCAAGGACAGCGCCCCGCTCAAGCCGATCGTCATCCAGAAGGCGGTCTTGCTCGAGTAGTCCCCATGACAACGCTGTTCGTCTCGGACCTGCACCTCGACGCTCAGCATGCTGAGATCACGCGCCAGTTTCTCTCCTTCCTGGAGGGCGAGGCGCGTCAAGCTGAAGCGCTCTACATCCTGGGCGATCTGTTCGAGGTGTGGATCGGCGACGACGATCCGGACCCGGAGAAACGGCGCGTGTTGGCGGGCCTCAAGGCGCTGACGGCCTCAGGCGTGCCTTGCTACGTCATGCACGGCAACCGGGACTTCCTGCTCGGCACGCGCTTCTGTGCCGACACCGGCTGCCGCCTGCTGGAAGACCCGACCATCATCAGTCTACATGGCGAGCGCGTGCTGACGATGCACGGCGATGCGCTGTGCACGGACGATCACGGCTACCAAAGGTTGCGCGCCATGGTGCGCGATCCGGGCTGGCAGGAGATGTTTCTCGCGTTAAGCCATGAGCAGCGGCAGATGCTGGCGGAACAGGCGCGCGCGGGCAGCAAGGCGCACATCGCGCAGGCCATGAGCGCGATCATGGACGTGAATCCGCAGGCAGTGCTTGCGGCGATGAGAGTGGCCGGAGTCAAGCTGCTGTTACACGGTCACACGCACCGGCCCAACGTCCATCGCTTCGATTTGGACGGGACGCCGGCCGCCCGCATCGTGCTCGGCGATTGGTACGAGCAGGGCAGCGTGCTGCGCTGGGACGAGAAAGGATTCGAGCTGCAGAGCCTTCGCCGGCATTGAGCTCAGCCGCCAGCTTCACTCCCTAGGCGGGCACATCGCGCTCGAGCCGGGCCTCGAGGTAGAGCGTGTGCGGATCCGGGTTGCGGTAATACGGCGCGATCGGTCGAAACCCCAGCGAGGCATACATCGCCTGTGCCGACTTCATCGTCGGCAGCGTGTCGAGTCGCATGCGCCTGTAGCCGCACTCCACCGCCCGTTGCATGATCGCGCGCGCCAGCGCGACGCCAAGCCCCTGCCCGCGGAAGTTGGGGCGCACCCACAGGCGTTTCATTTCACATACCTGCGGCTCAAGCGGCCGCATCGCGACGCAGCCTGCCGCTGCATCTTCGACCCACGCGAGCAAGAGCGCGCCGCGCGGTGGAGCGTAAGCGCCCGGCAGGTCCGCCAACTCACGCTCGAAATGCTGAAACTCCAGGTCGATGTTGAGCCACGCGGCATATTCAGCGAACAGCGCACGCACGACATCGAGCGCGGAAGGGTCGGCAGCGATGATTCGGACGGCCACGACGGACCGATACGACGTCCCTACTGGACAGTAGGGACGCCGGAATGGAATCGAAACTGCGGATCAGGCGTGCCGATGAGCTCCGCCTCGAGCTCGGCCAGCTCGCCCCTCCTGCGAATGATCTCGCCTGCTCTCTCCGCTCCCGCAGCGCGCGCGACCAGCTGCAGGTAGAGCTTGAAGTGACGGGCCTCCGACGCGGCGAGTGCCGCGTAAAAGGATCGCAGCGGCTCCTCCAGGTGCGGCGCGAGAGCGGCGAAGCGTTCGCAGGAGCGCGCCTCGATGAGCGCCCCGCAGATCAGCAGGTCCAGGCGCCGTCCTGGCTCGCGTGGCCGCACGGCCCGGCGCAGGGCCTCGGCATACCGACCTGGCTTCATTCTTCGGTACGACACCTTCAGCTGCGACAGCACATGTTGTACCTGCTCGAAGTGACGTAGTTCCTCGCGCGCGAGCCGCGACAGCTCGGAGGTGAGCGCTGGATCATCCGCATAGGTAAAGATCAGGCTGAGGGCGGTTGAAGCCGCTTTCTTCTCGCAGTTCGCGTGATCGAGGAGCAATTCCTGCCAATGCACTCGGGCAGCGTCGATCCAGGTCGGCGGGGTCGGCGTACGCAGCAACTCGAAAGGATCCGCAGCGAGGTGATCCTCGGGCTTCAGCGACGCCGCCACACTCAGGCCTCGGCAACGGCCTGCTGGACCGGTTCGGCGTTCAGGGCGTCGATCGCCCGGGTCAGCTCTTCGGCGGTCTGGAAGCGATCGCGCGGTTCCTTCGCCAGGAGCTTATGCACCAGCGGCTCAAGGTAGCTCATCTCCTCGTCGAGCTGCGGCAACGGTGCGTGGCTGTGCTTGTAGATCACGGCCATCGGCGTGCTGGCGAGATAGGGTTTCTTGCCCATCAGCATCTCGAAAAAGATGACTCCCAGGCTGTACAGATCGCTGCGCTCGTCCACTTCCGCACCGTGGCCCTGCTCCGGGCTCATGTAATACGGCGTACCGAAGATCTCTCCGGTGGCAGTGATCTCCGCGTCGAGCTTGAGCTGCTTCGCGAGACCAAAGTCGATCAAGGCGAGCGACCCGTTGGGTCGCAACATGACGTTGCCTGGCTTGAGGTCGCGGTGCAGGACGCCGACACTGTGAATCGCGTGCAGCGCGGCCGCCATCTGCCGCAGGTACACGAGCGCCTGCGCCGGCGTCACCTTCTGCCGCATCCGTGCGCGCAGGTCACCGGCCGCAAAGTGTTCCATCGCGATGTACGCGTGATCGTCGGCGATGCCGAGATCGTAAATGCGTACCACGTTCGGGTGCTCGACCTTCGAGACCACCTCGTATTCCTGCAGGAAGCGGTCAAAGGTACCACGGCCTTCGGCGACGTCCGGAACCTGGCTCAGCACCTTGAGCACGACGAGGGCGCCGACGCGCTCGCTCTCAGCCAGGTACACGGTGGAGATGGCGCCATTTGCGATAGTGCGCACGTAGCGCTGGCCGCGAATGGTGACGCTGCCGAAGCGATAAGCCTGTTGCGCCAGGGCTGTGCCGCGCAGCAGGGTCAACTGGCGCTTACGTTTGCGGGTCGCCTCGCGCAGGGCGCCGATGAAACGACGATGATCGATCTTGGTCTTGCTGAGGCACACCTCGGCGCCGGCCCGCAGCGCGGGCAGCACGACTGCGTCCTCGCTCGAGGGCGTGAGAAAGATGATTGGCGGGAAACCGGGGCGCGAGCTCAAGTCTGCGAGCCACTCCAGTCCCTTCTCGGCGCCGAGATCCTGGTCGAGGATCACGGCCTCGTAACCTGCTGCAGTAAATTCCGCGGCCGGCTTGCCGTCGGTGACTGGATCGTGCTCCGTGATCGCGGCATCCGGCCACTCGGTCGTGATGTGGTGACGCAGAAGCTGGCGGAACACCGCCTCCTCGTCGATAAGGAGAAGTCTGACCGTCATGCGCCGCCATCCGGAAGCGCGCGTCGAGCGCCGGCGCATTCAATCACATTGGACTGCCACGCGCGAATGTGATGCCCATCACACTTGCTTGATGCCGAGCACCAGGTCGCCGACATTGGTTCCGGTGGGCCCGGAATGCACCAGATCCCCGGAAGCCTCCAGGAAAGCGCCAGAATCGGCCCTGGCGAGGCAATCGTCGGCATCGAGGCCGCTCAGTGTCCCGCGCTCTATCGTCTCGCTGTCGATAATGGCACCGGCATCCAGCGTAGGCCCATCGGTGCCGTCCGTTCCGGCCGCAAGCAGCGTCAGCTCCTCGTGCGACACCAGCAGCCGCGCAGCGGCCAGAGCCAAGTGCTGATTGCGTCCGCCGCGGCCGGGTCGGGCGGGCAGGCGGACCGTCGATTCGCCGCCCCAGATGCGCAGCCCGCTCGGGCCCACCTTTAGTTCGTGACAAAACCCAGCCGCCAGCTCAACGGCATCGCCCGCAAAGCGTCGCGATGCCTTCTGGGTTGCAAGGCCGGCCGCGCGTCCGGCCTCCTGCGCGGCCGCGAGGGCATCCTCAAGTGTTGCAATCACGCGCCGCTGGATCGAAGGCGTCGCAAGCGCCTCGCGCGGTGCGACCTGCCGGGCGAGAAGTGCGTTGAGCCAGGGCGGCAGGTTTGCCGGCAACCGTTCGAACACGGGCTCCCCCACCAGACCCGAGCCAATCAGGCTCGGATCATCGCCTGGCACATCAGAGATCAGCAGGGCCAGAACCTGGCGGCGGCCCGCCACGTTGCTCAGGAGGCGCCCGCCTTTGATGAGTGAAAGGCGCTTGCGAATCGAGTTGATCACACCGATGTCGTGGCCCCCTGCCAGCGCCCAGTCATTCACGCGTCGCAAGTCGGCGAGGCCCAGGCCGTCAGGCAAGACCTCAACCAGGCTCGAGCTGCCGCCCGAAATGAGAAACAGGAGGCGCCGACCCGCTGGCAAAGACTTGAGCAATTCCAGCACGCGTTCGCCTGCCGCGAGGGACTGTGCGTCGGGCAGCGGGTGGCCGGCGACCCACTGCTCGACCTGCGGCTTCGAATCGAGCTCGGCGGGGAAATGGCCGCTCCTGGAAATAGTCAGGGCGTGTGCGACCTGTGATCCGAGTGCATCGATGGCGCCAAGTGTCATGGCTGGCGCAGCCTTGCCGATCGCGATGACTTGCCAGGGATCGCCCGCCGGCAAATCGGCCAGCGCCTCGCGCACGCGCCGGCGGCCGTCAACCGCCGCCAATGCCTGCTGCCAGATGCTGAGCAGCAGCGCGCGCTCGTTACTCATGCGAACCCGAGGAAGATGCGCCGCGGCATCGGCGCCGAAGACACCGTTCGATCAGAGCGGCCGGACGGCGCGCAATGTGCGACGGCGTTCCGCCCGCCGCCGCGATTTGGCTTCGTCAGAGCGCTCGCTCTGCAGTCGTGCGAGGTACTCCGGCGTGACATCTCCCGTGACGTACTCACCCGAGAAGCAGGACGTGTCGAATTCCTCGATCTTCGCGTTGTCGTGACGCACCGCATGCACCAGGTCATCGAGGGTCTGGTAGATGAGCCAGTCCGCGCCGATGATCGCGGCCACCTCTTCTTCCGTGCGCCCGGCAGCCACGAGTTCCGAGGCGGCCGGCATGTCGATGCCGTAGACATTCGGGTAGCGCACTGGCGGGGCGGCGGAAGCGAAATAGACCTTGCGGGCGCCCGCCTCGCGTGCCATCTCGATGATCTGAGCCGAAGTCGTGCCGCGTACGATCGAATCGTCAACCAGCAGCACGTTCTTGCCGCGAAACTCCAGGTCGATGGCGTTGAGCTTGCTGCGCACCGATTTCTCGCGCTGCTCCTGCCCGGGCATGATGAAGGTGCGGCCGATGTAGCGGTTCTTGATGAAGCCCTCGCGGTACTTCACGCCGAGAAGCTGCGCGACCTGTACCGCGCTCGTGCGGCTGGTATCCGGAATCGGGATCACGACGTCGATGTCGTGCTCCGGCCGCGCGCGCCGGATCTGCTCGGCGAGACGCTCGCCCATCCGCAGCCGGGACTTGTAGACCGATATGTTGTCGATGATCGAGTCGGGCCGCGCGAAATACACGTACTCGAAAATACACGGCGTGTGCCGCGCGCCGGCGACGCACTGCTGCGCGTAGAAGCGCCCCTGCTCGTCTATGAAAACGACCTCGCCCGGCGCCACGTCGCGCAGGAGCTCGAAACCAAGCATGTCCAGGGCCACGCTCTCGGACGCCAGCATGTGCTCTGGACCCCTGCCGGTGTCGCGCCGGCCGATCACCAGTGGCCGGATGCCGTGCGGATCGCGGAAACCGAGCACGCCATGGCCGATGATCATCGCAACCACGGCGTAGCCGCCGCGGCAGCGGCGATAGACGGCGCTGAGCGCGGCGAAAACATCGGCCGGAGTGACGCGTGGCGTGCCGACGCGCTGCAGCTCGGACGCGAACACGTTGAGCAGCACTTCGGAGTCGGATTCCGTGTTGAGGTGGCGGCGATCCTCGCGCACCAGGACTTCGGCGAGCTCCGCGAAGTTGGTGAGATTGCCGTTGTGAGCGAGGCAGATGCCGTACGGCGCGTTCACGTAGAAGGGCTGCGCCTCGGAGGCGCTGTCACAACCGGCCGTCGGGTAACGCACGTGACCGATGCCCGCATTGCCCTTGAGCTGCAGCATGTGCCGCTGCTGGAACACGTCGCGCACCAGGCCGCTGCCCTTACGCTGGAACAGCTCGCCTTCCTGCGAGGTCATGATGCCCGCGGCATCCTGCCCACGGTGCTGCAGGACTGTCAGGGCATCGTAAATGCGCTGGTTGACTGCAGACGTGCCGACGATGCCGACGATGCCACACATTTGCTCTCGCTCCCGTAGTTACCGCGCTTCAGGCAGTTCCACGTCGTCCGCGATCGAGCGCACCCACTCGCCGACGACGTTGGCGTACGGCAGGAGCAGCGAACGCTTCCACCAGGATTCCTCGTCCAGTTGCACCAGCTTGCCGAGGATCGCAAACAACCCCACGATGATTGCCCCGCGCAGGAAGCCAAACATTATTCCCAGCAACCGGTCCATCGACCCGAACGGTGAGTAGTGCGCGAAGCGCGTCACGATGAACCCAACCACGACCCCGATCAGCACCACCGAGATCAAAATGATCAGTCGCGCCACCCAGACCCGCACCTGGTCGTGCCCCAGGAGCCCGCCGAGGTGTGGTTCGAGCACACCGGAAAAGCTCCAGGCCAGCCACACTCCGAGAACCCACGCCGCCACCGAGATCGCCTCGCGCATGAAACCGCGCCAGGCTCCGATCAGGCAGGAAACCGCTATCACGCTGACAATGATCCAATCGGCGCCGTTCATGCAGAATCAGCAGCTCCTCGGCTCCCGGAAAGGCGCGCATTCTAGCTGAACTTGCCGGATCGAACTGAAGCGCCGGCCCGCCCGTCAGGCAAACCCCGACCCCGTTCTCATTCCGCACCGGGCGGTGCGTACATATGTGGGCGCAGCCGCGTTCGATCAAGGCTGAGACACGATCACGGCGGAATGCCCGTCACGGCGCAAGCGCGCCGCAAGATTCTCGGCCCGGGCCCGCTCCTGCTCCGGACCGACACGCACACGGTAACGCGTGCGGCTGCCGGAATCGATGCGTGACACGAACGCCTTGTAACCGTGCGCCTTGAGCTCGTTCGTTAGGCGCTGGGCATTGGCTTCACTTGCAAAGCTGCCGAGTTGGACGGCCCAGGTCGCCTCAGCGGTGTCAGAGGCACTGCTCGCCGTCGATGCCGCTGCGGGCGGCTTCTGTGAAGTCGCTTTCTCCGGGGCCGGCTCGGCTGGAGCGGGTTCGGGAACGGCTTCGACGCTCACCGTCTCGGTTGGCTGGTCGGCTGGAGCGGCGGCAGGCTCGGGCGGCGCCTGCTGAACTCGCGAATCGGTCGGTGCAGGCTGCGAGGTCGGTGCAGCGAGGTCGATAGTATAGGTCTGCACGGCGCCGCCGTCCCTCGTGCCCGACCCTGCCTCCTGGTGCGGCCCCGTGAGCAGCTCCGGTACCAGCAGCACGATCAGCGCGATCAAGATGAGTGCGCCGATGAGCCTCTCTTTGACTCGTGTCTCCATGGGTTAGCGCCCGCGGCGCGCGAGTATAGCGGATGAGCTCGCCGCGCGTTCCAGCCATTCGAGCGCCGGACCGACGGTCTGAAACGATCCGAAGACAACGACGCGATCGCCGGGCAAGGCTTCGCGCTGCGCCATTGCGCATCCTTCGAACACGCTTGCAGCTTCGACGCAGCGCGCATTCAGCCGCGGCGCGCAGCGCGCCCGCAGTTCAGCGCCGGTCATGCCCCGCGGCCCGCTCGTGGCCGCCGCAAACCAGGTGTCAACGTGCGGCAGCAGGGGCGCGATCAGGGCGGGCGCATCCTTGTCCTTGAGAACGCCCACAACCGCCAGAGTTCTGCCCTTGGCTGGCAGGGCGCGAAGATTCTCCGCCAGCTCTTCGGCGGCCTGCGGGTTGTGCGCGACATCCAGGATCCACTGCGGATCGCCGGCCCTTACTTCGAATCGTCCCGGCAATCTGACCGTGCGCAAGCCATGCGCTATCGCGCGCGCGTCGAGGGGCAGCAGAGTGCGAAGTTCCGCCAGCACGGCAACCGCCGCGGCAGCGTTGCCGGGCTGCTGCCGCCCTGCGAGTGCCGGCAACGGCAGCTCGGGCAGCTGCAGGTCGCGACTGCTCCATTCCCAGTGATCGGCAAGGATACGGAATCTGTAATCGATGCCCGGCACCCGCAACAGTGTGCCGAGCGCGTGCGCGGCCGCAAACACTGACCGTGGCATGTCTGTGCTGCCGAGCACCGCAGGACGCCCGGCGCGAAAGATGCCGGCCTTCTCACGCCCGATGTCCTCTAGGGTGTCGCCCAGCCACTCGCAATGGTCCAGTGCTACCGACGTCAGCAAGGCGACGTCGGCATCGACGATGTTGACGGCATCGAGGCGCCCGCCGAGACCGACTTCAAGAACGACCGCATCGAGGGGAGCGCTCTGGAACAGTTGCAGCGCAGCCAGCGTGTTGAACTCGAAGAACGTGAGGCTGCGCTCGCCGCGGACGGCCTCGATGCGCTCGAACGCCTGCATCAGTTCCTCATCGCTGGCCAGCCTGCCCGCGATCCGGATGCGCTCGTTGTAGTGCACGAGGTGCGGCGAAGTGAAGGTGCCGACGCGCAGCCCGCCGGCAGCGAGCATCGCTTCCAGCAGCGCGACGCAGGAGCCCTTGCCGTTGGTGCCGCCGACCGTGATGACGGGACAGGCGAAAGGCGCCAGCCCGAGATCGGCCGCCACCTGCTGCACGCGTTCCAGACCCAAGTCGATGCTGTGCGGATGCAGACCTTCCTGCCAGCGCAACCAGTCGTCGAGAGCGCGAAACCGCATGCTGATCGGCTAGGAGTCTGCCTGGGTCGTCTCCGCCGCAGCCCCGTTCGCGGGTTTGTTGAGGAGCAGGCGCACCAGCTCCGCGATCCGGTCACGCAGGTCGCGACGATCGACGATCATGTCGAGCGCGCCGTGCTCGAGCAGGAATTCGCTGCGCTGGAATCCCTCCGGAAGCGTCTCCCGTACGGTCTGCTGGATAACGCGCGGACCGGCGAATCCGATCAGCGCTCGCGGTTCGCCAATATTGACATCGCCCAGCATCGCTAGACTCGCAGACACACCGCCTGTCGTCGGATCCGTGAGCACCGAAATGAACGGCAGGCGCGCCTTCGCCAGCTGCGCCAGGGCCGCGCTGGTCTTCGACATCTGCAGCAGCGAGTACAACGCCTCCTGCATGCGGGCGCCGCCGCTCGCAGAAAAACACACCAGACCCATGCGATGCTCCAGGCAGTGCTCGACTGCGCGCACGAAGCGCTCGCCGACGACCGAGCCCATCGACCCCCCGAGGAAGCGGAACTCGAACGCCGTGGCCACCACCTCCACGCCTTTGAGCGTGCCGGCCATCACGATCAACGCATCTTTTTCGCCCGTGGACTTCTGCGCCTGCGTCAACCGGTCGCGGTAGCGCTTGCTGTCGCGGAACTTGAGCGGGTCATCCGGTTCGACACCCGCGGCCAGCTCGCTGGCCGAGCCCGGATCGAGGAACTTGAGCAACCGCTCGCGCGCACCGATGCGATTGTGATGGCCGCATTTCGGGCACACGTGAATGTTGCGCTCGAGCTCGGCGCGATAGAGCACCGCATCGCAGGCCGGGCACTTGATCCACACGCCTTCCGGCACTGAGCGCGTGCGGCGCTCGGTCTTGATGCGCGACGGCATGATTTTCTCGAACCAGGTCATTCCGGCTCCGATAGGGCGGACTCAGGGGTCCGCATCCGGCTGCCGCGGCATCATAAACGAAGGGGCCCTCGCCCGGTCGGCGGCAGACCGAACTGTTCCGGGTAACGCACTTCCACCAGGTACAGCCCGCAGGCGGGTGCCGTGGCGGCGCTCAGCCGGCGATCGCGCGCTTCGAGCACCTCGCGCGCCCAGCCGACTTCCTCCTCGCCGCTACCGATGCGAATCAACAATCCCGCGATGTTGCGCACCATGTGGTGCAGAAAGGCGTTGGCGCGCACTTCGATCGACACCCGATCGCCATCGCGCCGGACGCCGACTGCCTCCACGCGCCGTACCGGTGTGCGTGATTGGCATTCCGCTGAGCGAAAGGCCGAGAAGTCGTGTTCACCCACGAGTAGGGCACCAGCCGCCGCCATACGCTGCTCATCGAGTGCGCCGTGCACCCAGCATGCGCGGTGCCGTTCGAGCGCCGGTCGGATGGCGCGATTCACGATGATGTAGCGGTACGTGCGCGCCAGGGCCGAATAGCGAGCGTGAAAGTCACCCGGCACCTCTGCCGCCCACTGCACACTCACATCCTCGGGTAGTTCCGCGGTCGCCCCCAGTGCCCAGGCACGCGCGGCGCGCACAGCCTGTGTATCGAAGTGAGCCACCTGCCCGAAGGCGTGCACACCCGCATCTGTGCGTCCGGCACAGGTCAGGCTTACCGGGTGGTTGGCGACGCGCGAGAAAGCACGCTCGGCGACGGCCTGGATCGAGGGGGAATGCGTCTGGATCTGCCAGCCGGCGTACGCGCTGCCGTCGTACTCCAGGCCGACTGCAAGCCGGACGGTCGCGGACATTCGCCTGTGGCTCTGCGCCGGCGGGCGCGGAGCGTCAGCCCGGCAGCGACTCGATCAGGCGCTGCGCTTCCTGCTTCTGGGTAGCCGAGCCTTCCTGCAGCACCTCTTCAAGAATGCTGCGCGCGCCCTCCGGGTCTCCCATATCCATGTACGCCCGCGCGAGGTCGAGCTTGGTCCCCACCTCGCTCATGGTGACGGGCTCGAGCTCAGGCAGGCCCATCTCGTCGGCTGGAATACGTGCCGTGCTGGTGGGCTCCCGGTCACGATCGCGCTTGACCTCCCCGACATCGAGGTCCAGATCCGTCGCGGCGAGATCCTTGGCACCAAAGACGTCCGTAGAAAAGCGGTCTTCCTCGCCCGCACCCCTGCGCGGCTGCTTGACGGTGTCCGAAGTCAGGGCAGCCTCGAGCCGGTCGAGATCGAGATCCATCTCCGCGCCACCGGTCCGCGGCATCTGCGCTGTGGGTTCCGTGTCGGGCCTACGGCGTCGCGCCGTGTCCCCGTTCCCATCGCCGGACAGCGCACGGTTGCGGGCAGTCGTCGCGGTCGTGTCGCGCTCTGGTGCACCCGGGAGGGCGAGCGTCGCCGCCATCGTCTTGTCCTCGATCACCCACGTGCCCGTCGGGCTGACCTTGGTATCTTCCTCGTCGCTTAGAGACTGGCGACGTGCCTCCGCTTCCGCGAGCAGCCGGCGGGATTTTTCATCGAGTCCGGCCAGCATGGTGGGTGCGTTCGGCGGATGATCGGTTTCTTCCAGCGGGTCGGCGTGTGCCGCCGCCAGCTCATTGAGCTCGAGCCCCAGATCATCCAGCGCCAGCTCGGCGGTCTGATCGGGGCTCGTCTCGTCTTTACGGAATAGCGCCGAGTCGATCTTCTCCTTGATGGTCGGCGAGTCGCGGCCACGCAGCACGGGTGACTCGACCGTCGGCGCCTCATGGGCGCCACGATAGGTTTCCGTCTCGATCGTGGGCATTTCCGTAGTGCGTACGGCCATCTCGCGGGTCGTGGCGGTGCCATCGACACGCGTGGTCTGATCGTGGAGCGGGAAATCGAAACCCTGGTCTGCCAGGGTGGGCGACTCTCCGGTTGTGGCAGTCGTGTCCTCCGCCCCCGCCGTGCCGAGGTCGAGGTCGATGGCGCCGCCCGCCTCACCCTCGGGCGGTCCGAGCAGGTCGAGGTCGACGCGGTTTTCGCCGCCTTCGAGATTCAAATCGACGTCGGCTGCGGCCGCGCCCGCAGCACCCGGAGCCTGCGCGAACAACGGATCTTCCGGGCTGATCTGGCGGCCCATGATCGCGATCTTTTCCCACTCGCCCGGGCCGGCTTCCGCGCGGCTCTGCGCGAGCTGGCGCGCTGACTCGAGGAAGGCGTCCTTGTTGCCCCAGACGAAGAAGATTTCCAGCAGCTTCAGCCGGAGGTCGCGGCGCTTGGGCTCGCGCTCGATGGCGATGCGCACCAGATCGGCGGCCTGGTCATAAAGACCATAGGCCATGTGGAAATCGGCTTCGGCCAGCGGATCGCCCTGGTCGAGGTTGATTGCAGTCTCAGAGCTCAGCGTCTCGTCGGCACTTTTCGCGCGCGCGGGCTCAACCTTCGCACGCTCGATGTGGACCGGCTCTTCCGCCCTGGCAATCTTCGGCTGCTGGCGCTCGCCGCTCTCCTCAACCAGGAACGCATCTTCGGCCGGGCGCGTCGCGCGTACCGGCGTGGTGACCGGCTCGCGGTCCAGGCGTGGTTCGCGTGCTGCGCCGGCCCGCGCCGCATCGGCGAGGCGGCCGAGGCTCGCAAAGTCAGGCTCTTTGCGTCGGCGTCGGGTTGCCAGCCACAGCAGCACCAGGATCAGAAGTGCGGCCAGCGCGTAGTACCAGTGCTCGATGACCCAATCGAGCATCGAGGGCTGCTGCTCCGCCGGCGCTGCGGGTGCCGGTGTCGGTGGCTTCGGCTGCTCTGCCGGGGTCGGTTGAGGTTCCACAGCCGGTGTCGTCGTCGCTGCCGGCGGGGCTTCTGTCGGTGCCGGAGCTTGGGCTTCAACTGGGGGCGGCACCTGCTCGGTCGGCGGCTGCTCGGTCTGCGCGGCCGGCGGTGGCGGCGTCGGGGCGGGCTGAGCCTCCTTGCCAGTCTGCTGCTGCAGCTTGGCAAGCTCGGCGTCCTTCACTTCCAGCAGGCGGCGCGACTCGGCGAGTTGTGACTCGAGCTGCTGCACTTTGTCGCGCAGCTCCTGCGTCTGAGCGGTGCCTGCCGCTGCTTGCGTGCCCGCGCCTTCACCGCCCTCCTTCGGTGTGACCAACCGCAAGCGCTCGCCCGGAGCAGCTCCCGCGGCGGCCTGGCCGCGACTCGTACGCCATTCCGCGTACTGGCGACGCACCTCGGCGCTCGCTTCCGTCGCGCCCACGGACTCGAACTCCGCATCGCTCGGCAGGCGCAGAATCGCGCCCGCGCGCAGCTGATTGATGCTGCCGCTGAAGGCATCTGGGTTGGAGCGATAGATCGCCAGCATCATGCGGTTGACGTCGGAGGTCGCACCGGGCTTCAGTCCACTCGCGATCCGCCACAGCGTGTCATTGTTGCGCACCGTGTAGCTCGAGCCCGCGCTCATGCTCGGACTCGGAGCCGCCTCCGCCTCCGGCGCGCGGCTTACGCCGCCAGAAGGCGTGGGAGCTGGAGGGGCGGGCTCGGCCGCACGTTGCACGGCACCGCTGCTGGCGCCTTCGGTCTCACCGGCCTGTGGCGCCGACACCGGCGCACTGGGCGCTTGCTCGCCGCCCGGCGTGTACACCGGAGGATCGAGCAGCATCGTGTACTCGCGCAGCAGCCGGCCGCGCGACCAGTTCACGTCGACCAGCAGTGTAAGGAACGGATCGGAGACGGAATCGCGCGAGCGCACCAGCAACGCGGCGCGTCCATCGCGGCCCTGGCCGACCTTGAACTCGATCTTGGAGAGAAAAGGCGGACGCTCCAGGCCGTAGCGGGTAAACGTATCGGCGCTCGCCAGCGTGGCCCTGACCGAGCCCAACTCGTCGGGCTGAGCACCGACCAGCTCGATCTCCGCATCCAGCGGCTCGTTGAGCGCCGAGTTGAGGCGAATTTCGCCGAGCCCAAGCGCAAAGAGCGCCGTGGGGCAAAAGAGCAAAACCAGAGCGATCAGGCGCTGCAATGTTCCTGTCATCACTGCTCCCTGGAGAGCGGGGGGTGGATCTGCAAGTCCACTTTGTACAGTAACTTGTGAGAGATAGTTCACACGCCTCGGAAACTGAGGCGAGACTATATCTTATAAGTACTCACTGACCAAAATCTCGGCGATCTGCACGCTGTTCGTGGCGGCGCCTTTGCGCACATTATCCGCCACGATCCATAGATCAAGACCCCGCTCGTGGGAGATATCCTCGCGGATCCGGCCCACGTAGACCGTGTCCCGGTTGGCCGCTTCGGTCACCGCGGTCGGATATCCGCCCGGTTTGGGCTGATCCAGCACCTCCACACCTGGCGCCTTGCGCAATAACTCGCGCGCCTGCTCGGCGGTAATCTTGCGGCGGGTCTCGATGTGCACGGCTTCGGAGTGCCCGTAGAAGACCGGCACGCGAACGGCGGTCGCATTCACGCGGATGCTCGGGTCCCCCATGATCTTGCGGGTCTCCCACAGCATCTTCATCTCCTCCCTGGTGTAACCGTTGTCCTGGAACTTGTCGATCTGCGGCACGCAATTGAAGGCGATCTGCTTAGGGCTTACACGGTTCTCCACCGACTTGCCGCCCAGGAGAGCCGCGGTCTGGACGGCCAACTCCTCGACCGCTTCCTTGCCGGCCCCCGACACCGACTGATACGTGGCGACGTTAATGCGCTCGATCTGCGCCACGTCGTGAATCGGCTTGAGCGCCACCACCATCTGGATCGTAGAGCAGTTAGGGTTGGCGATGATGTTGCGCTTGCGGAACTGCGCTACCGCGTGAGGATTCACCTCGGGAACCACCAGCGGTATGTCTTCGTCGTAACGGAACTGCGAAGTATTGTCGATGACGATGCAGCCAGCGGCGGCCGCCTTAGGCGCGAAGTCGGCAGAGACTTCACTCCCGGCTGAGAACAGCCCGATGTCCGCGCGGGAGAAATCGAAGCTCGCGAGTTCCTCGACCGGGTAATGACGACCCCTGAATTCGACGGTCCTGCCAAGCGAGCGGTTGCTCGCCAGGGGGAACAGCTCTTTCACCGGGAAGTTTCGCTCCGCCAGCACCTGAATCATCGTTTCGCCAACGAGGCCGGTCGCCCCGACGACCGCCACACGCCACTCTTTGCCCACGAACCCGAAGCCTCTGCTGAATGGCAGCTCATCGCTGCCTGCCACCACAGTACCTGAATCACTGCCGGTCGATAAGATGCGGAAGGCCGATTCCGGCCCCGCCGGCGTCGCTCGACTCGAGACTGTGATCAGCGTCGCCGGGTGATGTCGGGCGTGGGTGATGACACGTCGGCATTCTGCGCCCGGTGTCTCAGGTAATGGTCCATCAGGACGATCGCGAGCATCGCTTCGGCAATCGGCGTGGCGCGCAACCCGACGCACGGGTCGTGCCGGCCCGTGGTCGAGATCTCCACGGGTTGACCCTGCACGTCGATGGTCGCGCCCGGAATGCGGATGCTGGAGGTGGGCTTCAGGGCGATGTTGATCACGAGGTCCTGGCCGGAGGAGATCCCGCCGAGTACGCCACCGGCGTGATTGGACCGAAAGCCATCAGGCGTGAGCTCATCTCGATGCTCGCTGCCTCGCTGCTCTACGGCGCGAAAGCCGGCGCCGATTTCCACGCCCTTCACGGCATTGATGCCCATCATCGCGCCGGCGATGTCCGCGTCGAGGCGGCCAAACACCGGCTCGCCGAGTCCCGGCGGGACGCCGCTCGCGATCACGGTCACCTGCGCACCGATGGAATCGCCCTGCTCCAGCAGCTTCCAGACGAAGGCCTCGAGTTCGGGTACCCGCGACGCGTCGGGACAGAAGAACGGGTTCGAGTACGCACCGGCCGGGTCTTTCGCTTCCAGCTTGATGGGACCCATCTGCGCCAGGTAGCCGTAGATGCGTACGCCGAGGCGCTCGCGCAGGTACTTGCGAGCGATGGCCCCTGCCGCAACGCGCATCACCGTCTCGCGCGCTGAAGAGCGCCCGCCGCCACGATAGTCGCGAAAACCGTACTTCTGCTGGTAGGTGTAATCCGCGTGGCCGGGGCGAAAGCGGTCCTTGATCTTCTCGTAGTCGCGCGAGCGCTGGTCTGTATTCTCGATGAGCAGCCCGATCGGTGTGCCGGTGGTGCGGCCCTCGAAGACCCCCGACAGGATTCGCACCAGGTCCGCTTCGCGCCGCTGGCTGGTGAAATGCGAGTTGCCGGAGCGCCGCCGATCGACGTCGGGCTGGATGTCTGCCTCGCTGAGCGCCATACCGGGAGGACAACCGTCGATGACACAGCCCAGCGCCGCCCCATGACTCTCGCCGAAGGTCGTGACTGAAAAGAGCGTGCCGATGGTGTTGCCGGACATAGATGTGCTGATTATCAGGGATCGCGAGCTCTCAGGACCCGCCGCTTTGCGTCAGTTCGCTTCGATGCGCCACGAGCTGTTCACGGCTCAACACGAACACTCCGCCTCCGCCGCGCTGAAAAGCGAGCCATACGAACGGCACCGTCGGATAACGCCGCTCGAGTGCCCGCTGCGAGTTGCCGACTTCGACCACCAAGATGCCGCGCGGACTCAGGAACTTCTCCGCCTGCGCGAGGATTCGCGACACGGCATCGAGCCCCGAAGCACCGCTGCGTAACGCAATGCCCGGCTCGCGGCGGTATTCCGCTGGCAGTGACTCATACTCCCGTGTGCCCACGTAGGGTGGATTGCTGACGATGATATCGTACCGCCGGGTGCCGCTCGCGCTGAACAGATCCCCATGCAGCGCATGCACGCGGCGGCGCACGCGGTGGCGGCGGATGTTGCGCCGGGCCACGACCAGCGCTGGCGCTGAGATGTCTACGGCATCGACCTCGGCGCGCGGCAGGCGCCTGGCGATCGCAACGGCGATGCAGCCGCTGCCGGTGCCGATATCGAGTACCCGCCGCACGCGCCGCGCCTCGATCCACGGAGCGAACCCATTCTCGATCAGCTCTGCGATCGGGGAGCGCGGCACGAGCACGCGTTCGTCGACGTAGAAGTCCAGGCCCGCGAACCACATGCGCCGCGTCAGGTATGCGGCGGGGACGCGCGTACGAATGCGCCGCGAGATGATGGCGCGCACCCGTTGCAGCCCCCTCGGCGACACTGGGCGCGCGTACGCCTGCGGTGCTTGGGAGTGATCGAGATTCAGCGCATGGAACACGAGCGCCGCCGACTCATCGTGAGCGTTGTCGGTGCCGTGGCCGTACGCGAGGTGCGCGCGCGCGAGGCGCGCGGCACTTTCACGCATCAGGTCCCCGACTGTCGGCGCGCGCCGGAGCGCGGTGCGTTTCTTTGCAACCAACTTCAGCTGCCCTCCACCCGCGCCACTATAATCGCGCGCATGAAATCGTCGACCACCTGGCTGCTGGGAGCCGTGCTCATTGTCGCCGCGCTGGCGGGTGCGTGGCTGGGCGCACGCACATCCCAGCCTGTGGCGCTGCAATTCGGGACGGCAATCGATCCGCCGCAGCTAATGCCGGCCACACGACTCGTCGCTCAGGATGGTGCGCCGTTCGATCGCACCGCGTTGCAGGGACACTGGAGCCTGTTGTTCTTCGGCTTCACGCACTGCCCGGGTATCTGCCCGATGACGCTCTCCACGCTGGCTCAGGTCCGGAAGGAGCTCGACCGCCTGGCGCCCGAGGAACGGCCCCATGTGGTGTTCGTCAGCGTCGACCCGGATCGCGATACGCCGCAGCAAGTCGCCGCTTATCTGCCGCAGTTCGACTCGAGCTTCGTCGGTGTCACAGGCACAAGCTCAGCGATCGATGAGTTCACGGCCGCGCTCGGGGTGGCCCACAAGAAGATCGACGCCGGGGCTGACGATTACATGGTCGATCACACTGCGGCGATCATGCTGGTAGATCCAAAGGGCCGGCGGGTGGCAGTGTTTTCGCCTCCCTTCAGCGCGCAGCATCTCGCCTCGGACTACCTGCGCATGTTGGGGCGCGGCTGACCGGGATCGACAATCACGATGGCCGCAGCGGACACCCCGACCTTCGGTGAGCGCGCGTTCGTCGCTCTGCAATACCTGCTGCCACAGCACCTGTTGTCGCGCATCGTGTGGCGTGCGACCCGTTGCGAGACGACCTGGTGGAAGAACGCACTGATCGGTTATTTTCTGCGCCACTTCGCCGTGAACATGGCGGAAGCTGCCGAGTCGGATCCCTTCGCCTATCCGAGCTTCAACCACTTCTTTACGCGCGCCTTGCGAGCCGGGGCGCGCACCGTGGCGCAGGAGCCCTTCTGCATCGTGAGTCCGGTCGACGGCATCGTGAGCGCCGCCGGGGCGATCGAAGGCGACCGGCTGTTCCAGGCCAAGGGCCATGGCTACACCCTCGACCAGTTGCTGGGCGACGCCGCGCTGGCGCGCCGCTTTAAGGACGGCTGGTACTCCACTCTTTATCTTGCGCCGCATAACTACCACCGGGTTCACATGCCTCTCGCCGGAGCGTTGGCAGCAACCGTGCACGTGCCGGGGCGCCTTTTCAGCGTGAATACGACGACCACCGCGCAAGTACCACGGCTGTTCGCACGCAACGAGCGGGTGCTCTGCTTGTTCGAGACCGATTCCGGCCCGCTGGCGGTGATATTGGTCGGGGCGTTGTTTGTCGGGAGCATGTCGACGGTGTGGGCGGGTGAAATTACCCCGCACCGTGATGCGCGCTTGAGCGAGCTCGCGGCGAAAGGCTCAGCGATTCGCCTGGAACGTGGCGCTGAGATGGGGCGATTCAACATGGGCTCGACCGTCATCCTGCTGCTTGGCAGTGGCGTGCAGTGGGCGCCGGCCCTGGTTGCTGGAAATCCCGTCCGCGTCGGCGAGAGCATTGGTCGCTTGAGCCCAGGACATTCAGCGCGGAGGACGGGCGCAGTATGAGTCGCGTCGACTGGAAACCGAGCGCCGACATCCGCACCCTGCAGCTGCGGGCATCGCTCCTGGGGGTCGTGCGTGACCACTTCCAGAGCGCAGCTGTCATGGAGGTCGAGACTCCGGTGCTTGCCCATGCGACGGTCACCGACGTCCACCTTCAATCACTGCACACGCGTATCGCCGGGCACGGAGAGTTCTACCTGCAGACCTCGCCCGAATACGCCATGAAGCGACTGCTTGCGACTGGCGCGGGAGACATCTATCAGATCGCGCGCGTGTTCCGCGATGGCGAGCGCGGTGCCCTCCATAACCCCGAATTCACGTTGATCGAGTGGTACCGGCGCGGGTTCGATGCCATGGCCCTGATGCGCGATGCGGCAAAGCTGCTCGAGCGCTTACTTGCGCCGCACCGCTCGCTCCGCGCGCCAGACTGGCAGACGTACGTCGAAGCCATGCGCGCGTATGCGGGCGTGGACCCGCACTCAGCCAGCATCGCGGAGCTCAAGACCGCTGTCACCGGGCACGGGGGCGCAGTGCCACGCGGCCTCGGCAACGATCGCGACGCGTACCTCGATCTGCTGCTTTCGACGGTTGTGGGCCCGCGTCTTGGACGTGGCGGGCTGACTTTTCTGCACGAGTACCCGGCCTCGCAAGCCGCGTTAGCGCGCCTCAAACCCGACGATCCAAAGGTGGCCGAGCGCTTCGAGATCTACCTCGAGGGCATCGAGTTGGCGAACGGCTTTCACGAACTGGCGGATGCCGCCGAACAACGCACCCGCTTCAACGCTGATCTCAGCCTGCGGCGTGCACGCGCCCTGCACGCCCCGCCGCTGGACGAGCGCCTGCTGCAGGCCCTGAGTTTCGGCCTGCCGGATTGCTCGGGCGTGGCGCTCGGCTTCGACCGTGTCGTGATGCTCGCCGCCGGAGCCGACAGGATCGACCAGGTTCTCGCCTTTCCCATCGAACGTGCCTGACTGAAGGTACTAGCCATGGACCACGACACACCCGCAATCGACTTCTCCACCAGCAAGAGCCGCGGCTACGATGAGCTCGCAAGCCAGCTGCAGGGCCTCCTCGATGGCGAGCATCATCGGATCGCCAATGCCGCGAACACGGTGGCATTGCTCTATGGCGCGTTGCCGGACGTCAACTGGGTTGGGTTCTATTTCCTGGAGTTCACCGAGCTGGTCGTGGGGCCGTTTCAGGGCAAGCCGGCGTGCGTGCGCATTCCACTCGGGCGCGGCGTTTGCGGGCAGGCCGCAGCCCGGCAGGAAACGATCCTGGTGCGCGACGTACACGCCTTCAGCGACCACATCGTATGCGACGTGGCTTCGAACTCGGAGATCGTGGTGCCGCTGATCCGCGGCAACGAGCTGCTCGGCGTACTCGACGTCGACAGCCCGAAGCTGGCGCGCTTCGACGCCGAGGACCAGGCAGGAATGGAAAGACTCGCGCGGATCTACGTCAACAGTCTGTAAACGCGACCCTCATTGCTTGGCGCGCGAGATATACGCACCGGAGCGCGTATCGACCCGGATCACCTCGCCCTCATTGATAAAGAGCGGCACCCGAACCACCGCGCCGGTCTCGAGCTTGGCGGGCTTCTGACCGCCGGTCGCCGTGTCACCCCGTACGCCGGGATCGGTCTCGACCACCTTGAGCTCGACATGTGCCGGTGGTGTCACCTGCAGAGGAACGTTGTTCCACAAGGTGATGACGCAGACATCGCCATCCTTGAGCCAGATCGCGCCTTCACCCACCACGGCTTTGGAAGCCACGTACTGCTCGAAGCTTTCCGGCACCATGAAGTGCCAGAAATCGCCGTCGTTATAGAGATACTGCATGTCCGTATCGACGACGTCGGCGGCATCCACCGACTCGCCGGACTTGAACGTGCGCTCGATCACGCGCCCGGTCTTGAGATTGCGGATCTTCACGCGGTTGAACGCCTGGCCCTTGCCCGGCTTGACGAACTCATTCTCGACAATTGCGTACGGGTCGCTGTCGAGCAAGATCTTGAGCCCCGAGCGAAACTCGTTGGTGTTGTAACTGGACATGGTGCTGAACTCGTCAAAAACCCGGGATTTGCCGCCCCGGGGGATCAAAGGGGCGCGTATGGTAGCACGTCACAAGTTGACGAAATCGGGGGTGCTAGAATCCGCCACTTCGTATATTTACCAGGGTGCCGATGAACGCCAGCGCCCAATCCGCCTCTGGCTCCTCCGACGACCGGGACAGCACCGTGAACGAACAGTCCGCTGTTCCGATGATCGTCATGACGCGCAGCCAGGAACACGTCGAAGCCGTCAACAGCACGCTGCGCAATGCCGGGCATCCCGCGCATTGCGCGTGGATCTCGGACATCCGCGACCTGGGCGATGCGCTGACGCAGATCAATCCGGAGATGCTGCTGGTGTTCGCCGAGCCCGGCATCGACCTCGGCTCGGTGATGAAGATTCGTGTCCAGTTCGGCCCCGAAGTCCCGGTGCTGATCGCGCGCGACGGCATCGATGAAGCCGTGATCGCGGAAGCGCTGCGCCTCGGCGCGCAAGACGTGGTCTCGCTCTCCAACCGCGCGCGCATGCAGGCCGTGGTGAGCCGCGAGCTGCGCTCCTTCCGCCTCGAGCGTGCGCTCAACTCCACGCTGTCCTCGGCGCGCGAATACAAGAAGCAGCTGCAGGCCTTCATGGCCGGCTCCGCGGACGCCATCGCGCATGTGAACGACGGCATCATTGTCGACGCCAATCCCGCATGGCTGGAGCTGTTCGGCTACACCGAACCCGACGCGCTCAGAGGCCAGCCGCTGATGGACATGTTCGAGAGCGAGACCCATGCTGCACTCAAGGGCGCGCTGGTTGCCTGCATCCAGGGGCGGTGGTCCGATCACCAGCTGCGCGCCAATGCGCAGCTGGCCGACGGCTCGGTCCTTGCGCTGGAGCTGCAAATTGAGCGCAGTGAATTCGACGGCGAGCCGTGCGTGCGCGTGTGCGTGCCTTCGCGCCGGGGCGGGGGCGGTGAGGAAATCGAGAAGCAGCTGCGCGACGCGCTGCGGCGTGACCCTTCGACCGGTTTCCTGCACCGTCGCTACCTGATCGAGGAACTGCGAGCCCGGCTGGGCCAGCCGGCGAAAGGCGGCGTGCGCCAGCTTGCCTACGTCAAGCCCGACAAGTTCGGCGCGATTCAGGCTGACATCGGCGTGCTGGCGAGCGAGGACTTCCTGGTCGCGTTTGCCGAACTGCTGCGCGCTCAGCTGGCGCCGCACGATCTTGCGGGACGCTTCGGTGGCAACAGTTTCGTAGTGCTGGTGGAACGCGGCACCGAACGCGACGTAGAGGCCTGGGCCGAACATTTCGTGAAGCGCATTGCTGGTCATGTGTTCCAGGTCGCGCAGAAATCGTTCTCCGCCACCTGTACCGTCGGCCTCGGGGTGATCCCGGCGGCGAATCCTGACGTCAACAGCGCGCTCGCCGACGCGGCAGCGGCCAACAAGCGCGGTCGGGACGCGGGCGGCAACCGGTTCTACACGGTCGACAAGGCCGACACCGACACGCGCGTACAGGCCTACGACCAGATCTGGGTCAAACACATCAAGTCGGCGCTCCTGGAAAATCGCTTCCGGCTCGTGCAGCAGCCGGTCGCGAGTCTGCAGGGTGAAGACAAAGGCATGTTCGACGTGCTGGTGCGCATGCTTGATGAGACTGGCAAGGAAGTGCTGCCGTCCGAGTTCATGGAGGCGGCCGAACGCAATGACCTGATGAAGAACATCGATCGCTGGGTGATCGGAGCCTCGATGTCTTTCTGCGCTGCGCGTAAGCCGGAGCGCATCTTCGTGCGCCTGTCCAAGGACACTGTGCTCGATCGCTCACTAGCTCCGTGGTTGCAGACTCAGCTCAAGGCGATCCGCATCGAGCCCCGGCGCATCTGCTTCCAGATCACCGAGGAGACGGCGACGCAGTACCTGACCCAGACCAAGGAGCTGGTGCTCACGCTGCGCAAGCTTGGATTCACGTGCGCGCTCGAGCATTTCGGCACCGGGCGCGATCCGCTGGCATTGCTGTCGGCGGTCCCGGTGCAGTTCATCAAGATCGACGGCTCATTGATGCAGGGTCTCGCCACGAACAACGAGATGCAGCAAAAAGTTAAGAGCTTCGTGGGCTCCGCCAAGAAAGCGAAGATCGAGACGATCGCCGAGCGCGTGGAAGATGCCAACACCATGGCGGTGCTGTGGCAGCTCGGCATCGAATTCATCCAGGGCTATTTCGTCAACGCGCCGGAAGAAGTCGTCATTGGCAGTCGCTGATCGGCGTTTTCGCTCCCTGCTCGAAAGAGCAGTCTGATCCGGCCACCGGCGTGAGGGTCGTGCCAACTTCGGGCTGACCAACGTCTGATGACCGTGCCGTTCTGAAGATGTATCCCCGCAAACACTGCTCGCCCGAGTTGTCAGACCCTCGACGCCAGTGTCCGAATCCTCCTGCTGAGCTTCTCTTGGGGTCGATTCGTCTCCACTCCGCGGAGACTTCTTGGCTAGAGACTTTTCTGAGGGAACGGTCAGCGCAGGAACGTGGTGGACATCGGCGTGATATCTGCCGACTGCGCCGGCACCAGTGTTTGCGGGTTTAACGTTTCAGGCTTGAGGTGACAATGGCCGTGATCCGGCGCACGTCGGCACGGTATCACCCGATGGCCTACCCGTGACTGCTCTGCTTCCGGGCGGTATCACCCGATGGCTGCCCGGGACTGCTCTACGATTCACCGCCGTGCTGTTCCCTACGCTCGGCGCTAGCTGGAACCGATTCCAGCCGGTCGACTTTGCGCCAGCCCCGTGGCAGGACAGCACCACGCTGGCCGCGCGCACCCCGATAGGACTCGAGTTCTGCGAACGAGAGCGTCATGCGCCGCTCGCCGCTCAGGATCGCGAGCTTGCGGTCGGGCGGCAGCACCGCGATGGCCGTGAGATATTCCTCACGCGCTGCGAATTTCTTGCCTGAGATGCCAAACAGTTTGTTGCCCTTGCCACGCGGCAGCTCCGGCACCTCGGCGATCGGAAACGCCAGCATCTTGCCCTCGGAACTTACTGCTACGACCAGCGACTGCTGATCTGCCGGCACTGGTGAAGCGGGCAGAACCTTGCCGCCTTCAGGCACGCGCAGCACCAGCTTGCCCGCGCGATTGCGCGAATGAAGCTCCTTGAGCCGCACAGTGAAACCGTAACCGGCGTCGCTCGCCACCAGCCACAGCTCTTCCGGCTCACCGATCAGCACCGCTGCGAACGTTGCGCCATCCGGAGGGTTCAGGCGTCCCGACAGCGGCTCACCCTGGCCACGCGCCGACGGCAGACTGTGCGCAGGCAGACTGTATGCGCGGCCGGTGCTGTCAAGAAACACGGCGAGCTGCGTGGACTTTCCCAGAGCCGCGGCCTGGAACTCATCGCCCGTCTTGTAGCTGAGCCCGCGCGCGTCGATGTCGTGCCCCTTGGCCGCCCGCACCCAGCCGCGTGCCGACAGCACGACGGACACCGGCTCGGTCGTCACCAGCTCTGTTTCGTCGATCGCCTGCGCCGCCTCGCGCTCGACGATCTTCGTACGCCGCTCATCGCCGAACTGTTCGGCGTCGGCCACAATTTCATCACGCACCAGCTTCTTGAGCCGCGCCCGGCTCTTCAGCGTGCCCTCGAGCTCCTCAAGCTCGCTCTGCAGTTCCTTTTGTTCACCGCGGATGCGCATCTCCTCGAGCTTGGCGAGGTGGCGCAGCTTGGTTTCGAGGATCGCCTCGGCCTGCTCGTCGGAGAGCTTGAAGCGCTTCATCAGCACCGGCTTCGGTTCCTCCTCGCGGCGGATGATGCGAATCACCTCATCGAGGTTGAGGAAGATGGCGAGCAGGCCCTCGAGGATGTGCAGCCGCCGCCGGACCTTGTCGGCGCGAAACTCGAGCCGACGCTTCACCGTCGCGGTGCGGAAGGTGAGCCACTCCTGCAGCAGCTCCTTCAGGCCCATGACCTTCGGCCGACCATCGAGGGCGATGACGTTGATGTTGACGCGGTAGGTGCGCTCCAGATCCGTGGTCGCGAACAGGTGCTTCATCAACTGCACCTCGTCCACGCGGCTCGAGCGCGGCACGATCACCAGCCGCGTCGGGTTCTCGTGGTCGGACTCATCGCGTACGTCCTCGACCATCGGCAATTTCTTGGCCTGGCGCAGCGCATCGATCTGCTCCTGAACCTTCGCTCCCGATACCTGGTGCGGCAGCGCGGTGATGACAATTTCGCCATCTTCGATCTCGTAGGTCGCGCGCGCCCGAAACGCGCCGCTGCCCGAGGTGTAGAAGGCGATCAAATCACTGCGCGAGGAGATGATCTCGGCGCCGGTCGGAAAGTCCGGGCCCTTGATGTGCTGGCAGAGCTTGCGCACCGTGACGTCCGGCTCGTCGAGCAGCCGCACGCACGCCGCCGCGACCTCGCGCAGATTGTGCGGTGGTATGTCGGTCGCCATGCCGACTGCAATTCCGGATGTGCCATTCAGCAGCAGGTTGGGCACGCGTGCCGGCAGCAGCTGAGGCTCCTCGCGCGTGCCATCGAAGTTAGGCTGCCATTCGACGGTGCCCTGATCGAGTTCCGACAGCAGCAGCTGCGCGTAAGCGGTCAGACGCGACTCGGTGTAGCGGTACGCGGCGAACGACTTCGGATCATCGGTCGAGCCCCAGTTGCCCTGCCCGTCCACCAGCGGATAACGGAATGAGAAGGGCTGGGCCATGTGCACCATGGCTTCATAGCAGGCGACGTCACCGTGCGGGTGATACTTGCCGAGCACATCGCCGATGGTGCGCGCCGACTTGGCGGGTTTCACGCCGCTGTTGAGCCCGAGCTCGCTCATCGCATAGACGATGCGCCGCTGCACCGGCTTGAGGCCGTCGCCAATCGCCGGCAGCGCCCGGTCGAGGATCACGTACATCGAATAGTCGAGGTACGCCTTCTCGGTGAAGGTCCGGAGCGGCTGCTTCTCGATGCCTTCGAAGTTGAGCTCGGGTTGGTCGCTCATACCTGAGCCAAGTTGCCCTTCGTTTCCAGCCACTCGCGCCGGTCAGCAGAGCGCTTCTTGGCGAGCAGCATGTCCATGAGCTGGTCCGTCTTGTCGTTGCCACTCACCGTGAGTTGCAGCAGGCGGCGTGTCTGCGGTGCCATGACCGTCTCGCGCAGCTGTGTCGGATTCATCTCGCCCAGTCCCTTGAAACGCATGATCGAGACCTTGCCGCGGATGTTCTCCGCGCTGATCCGGTCGAGGATGCCCGCGCGCTCGGCATCGTCCAGCGCGTAGAACACCTGCTTGCCCACATCGATGCGATAGAGCGGCGGCATGGCCACGAACACGTGCCCGTTCAGCACCAGTGGGCGAAAATGCCGCAGGAACAGCGCGCACAGCAGCGTCGCGATGTGCTGGCCATCGGAGTCCGCGTCCGCCAGGATGCAGACCCTGTGATAGCGCAGCCCGCCGAGATCCTGCGAGCCCGGGTCAACGCCGAGCGCCACCGCGATGTCATGCACTTCCTGTGACTGCAACACCTGCCCCGGTTCCACCTCCCAGGTGTTCAGGATCTTGCCTCGCAGCGGCATGATCGCCTGGTAGTCCTTGTCGCGGGCCTGCTTGGCCGAACCACCGGCCGAATCGCCCTCGACCAGGAACAGCTCGGAGCGCGCCGGGTCCTGGCTCGCACAGTCGGCCAGCTTGCCGGGAAGGACCGAGCCGCTCGCATTGCGCCGACGCGTCACCTTTTGCGCCGCCTTGGTGCGTGCCTGGGCATTGGCGATGGCGAACTGCGCGATGCGCTCACCCGCATCCGGGTGCTGGTTGAGCCACAGGGCAAAGGCGTCCTTGACCACGCCGCCGACGAAGGCAGCACTTTCGCGCGAACCCAGCTTCTCCTTGATCTGGCCCGCGAACTGTGGATTCTGCATCTTGACCGACAGCACGTAGCTCACGCGCTCCCACACGTCTTCAGGAGCGAGCTTGAGGCCGCGCGGCACCAGGTTGCGGAACTCGCAGAACTCACGTACGGCGTCCGTGGCACCGGTGCGCAGGCCATTCACGTGTGTGCCGCCTTCCGTGGTCGGAATCAGGTTCACATAGCTTTCGGCGACCGGATGATCACCCTCCAGCAACCAGACAAACGCCCACTCGGCGCCTTCGTGCTCGCTCTTGAAATCGCCGCTGAACGGCTCCTGCGGCATCCACTCGCCTTCCTTGAGCTGATCGAGCAGATATTGGGTGAGTCCGCCGGTATAGAGCCATTCCTCTTTCTCGCCGGTGGCTTCGACTTTGAGCCTCACGCGCAGCCCTGGGCACAGGACCGCCTTCGCCCGCAGCACGTGCTTGAGGCGCGGAATCGAAAACTTCTCGGAATCGAAGAACTGCGGATCAGGCCAGAAACGCACTGTGGTGCCGGTGTTGTTCTTGCCAACCGTCCCTACTTCCTCGAGCTTCGACTTGACGCGCCCGTCCCTGAAGCTGATGTTGTATTCCTTGCCGCCGCGCCGCACCCAGCATTCGAGGCTCTTCGACAGCGCATTGACTACGGAAACGCCGACGCCGTGCAGGCCGCCGGCGAATTCGTAATTCTTGTCGGAAAATTTACCGCCCGCGTGCAGGCGGGTGAGGATTAATTCGACGCCCGAGATCTTTTCCTTGGGGTGGATGTCGACCGGCATACCGCGACCGTCATCTTCCACTTCCAGGGAGCCGTCCTTGTGCACGGTGACCGCGATATTCTTGCAGTGACCTGCAATCGCCTCGTCGACGCTGTTGTCGATGACTTCGTGAGCGAGATGATTCGGAGTGCGGGTGTCGGTGTACATCCCCGGCCGGCGACGCACGGGGTCGAGACCGCTCAGGACCTCGATATCGGAAGCGGTATAAGACTGAGCCATCGCGCGCTGTGTCACCCGGGCCGGCTGATTAGAACGCGCGCGATTGTACAAGACGCGCGTGACGTGTGCGCGCCGTGTTGGGCGCCGACGCGACGCCGGTCACTGGCGCGCGGATGGTGGCTCGTCGAGATCGGCGACAAGCGCGAGGCGCACCTCGTCCGGTACGTGCCCGATCGCGTGTCGGTAGTGCTCGTGATCGACGCCGACGCCGAGCCTGGCGCCGGCCTTGAGCGCCCTGCGCATCGGCGACTCGAGCTCGAAGCGCAAAAAGTGCACAGCCGAAGTCTTATCCCCGGTCTCGCGTTCAAGGTCCTCATCCGCGATGGCCCACAGGCGCTCCTGCCTATCGACCTGCACCCAGCAGCGCCGTTCGAAGCCACGCAGCCGCGCGAGCGCATCGCTTCGCTCTCTGGGATCGGCGAATTCGATCAGCAACGTGACCTTCCAGTTGCTGCCATCCGGAATGAGGGGGTTGTAGGCCGCGAGCTCATCGGCAATGCCAGCGGGCTCGAAGATGCGCTCCGCGCGCAGCATCTCCTGCACCTGGTACTGGATCGTCAGCCGATCCTCGAACAGCCAGGTGCAGTTGGGGCCGACGGCCAGTTGCCGGTTCTTTTTGTGTGCCATGACACTCGCGCGAAATGAGCTGCGCTCGCGCGCGTATTGCTCGAGCCCCATGAGGTCGGAGGGCGTCAGCTGCTTCACAGGCCGTACGCCATGCGCAGCAGCGTCAGCGGATGCGTGGGCGGCCGCTCGCCGTCGATGCCGTTCTCGATCTGGTGCCCCGCCATCGGGCAGTCGCTCGAATAGTAATCGGCAGCGCTCGATGCCACTTTCTGCGCCACGGGCCGACCGATCTTCATGGACACGTCATGGAACCGCTGTTTCACCGCGTAAGTGCCGTTGTGACCGGAGCAGCGCTCGATGACCTCGAGGGTAGAGCCGGGCACGAGACGCAGCACATCACGCGTCTTGAGCCCCAGGTTCTGCACCCGCAGGTGGCACGGAACGTGATAGGCGATCTTGCCCAGCGGTTGCTTGAAGTCGCTCCGCAGCAGGCCGGCCCGGTGCCGCAGCATCAGGTATTCAAACGGATCGAACATGTGATCGCGCACCTTCGCTACGGTGGCGTCATCCGGAAACATCAACGGCAACTCCTGCTTGAACATCAGCACGCAGGAGGGCACCGGCGCCACGATGTCGTGACCGGCGTCGATCAGGGCCGCCAGCGTTGCGACATTCGCCTTGCCGAGGCGCGCCACGGCTGGCAGATCGCCCAGCTCGAGCTTGGGCATGCCACAGCATCGTTCCGCTGCGGCCACGTGAACCGGGATCCCGTTGTGCTCGAACACCTTGACGAGATCCGCTGCGATGTCCGGCTCGTTGCGATTGCAGTAGCAGGTCACGAAGAGCGCTACTTTGCCGCGAGTCTCGGGCGTGCCCTGCGGTGGCGCGGCGAGTGGAACCCGGCGTCGATCGCGGCGCCGGAAAGTGCGGCTGTGATACCTGGGGACCGGCGCATTGACGTGCACGCCAAGCACCTTCTGCAGCACCCGGCGGCCCGCTCGGCTGCGATTGACGGCATTGACGGCTTCGACCACGACCGGGATACCAGCTATGCGTCCGACAGTCTCGGTGGAGCTCAGCACACGATCGCGCCAGCTCGTCTCGCCGCGCGCGTGCCGCACTGCCTTGGCGCGCAGCATCAGGTGCGGGAAGTCAACGTTCCAGGGGTGCGGCGGCACGTACGGACACTTCGTCATGTAACACATGTCGCACAGGTAGCAGTGATCGACGACCTCCCAGAAGGCCTTGCGATCGACCGCCGCGACCTCGCCGGTGGCCGAAGCATCGACCGCATCGAACAGCGTCGGAAATGCGTTACAGAGATTGAAACAGCGGCGGCAGCCGTGACAGATGTCGAACACGCGCTCGAGTTCCTTCTCGAGCTCGCTCGGTTCGTAGTACTCGGGGCGCTCCCAGCCTAACGGGTGGCGGATCGGTGCTTCGAGACTTCCCTCGGAGCCCGCCGGGCCGCCGCGTCCGCCGTCCCGTTGTTCGTTGGGCATGGTTGCGCCGGCGGAAGAGCCTGCCGATCAGAGTGCGTCGAGTGCTTTCTGGAAGCGATTGGCGTGCGAGCGCTCGGCCTTGGCGAGCGTCTCAAACCAATCCGCGATTTCCTGGAAGCCCTCCTCGCGCGCGGCCTTAGCCATGCCCGGATACATGTCGGTGTATTCGTGAGTCTCGCCCGCGATGGCCGCCTTCAGGTTCTTGGAGGTCTCGCCGATAGGGAGTCCGGTAGCCGGGTCGCCGACCTGCTCCAGGTACTCCAAATGCCCGTGCGCGTGCCCCGTTTCGCCTTCAGCAGTCGAACGAAACACGGCCGAGACATCGTTGAAACCCTCGACATCGGCCTTGGCGGCGAAGTAGAGGTAGCGCCGGTTCGCCATCGACTCGCCGGCAAATGCATCTTTAAGATTTTTCTCGGTTTTGCTGCCTTTCAGGTTCATGAGCTCAACCTCCAGCGTAATTGGACCAAACCCTTAGAATGATTCTAGAAGCGGAATCTAGACGCGCGACCCAGTGAAGTCAACGCGGGGAAACCACAGGTAGCTCGCATTGACCCTCGTGCAAACGGCTGTGTACCTTACGCGCGCCCTTTCACGCCGATTCGGCGCCTTCAGATCTCCACGTGATCGCACGCAAGAGCAAGATTCCGGACTTCGAACACTGTATGGCCGAGCTCGAGGCGCTGGTCGAGCGGCTGGAGCGCGGAGATCTGCCTCTCGAAGAGTCGCTCAAACAGTTCGAGCGCGGCGTGGTCCTGGCCCGTGCCTGTCAGACAGCGCTCAAGGCGGCGGAGCAGAAAGTGGAAGTCCTGCTCAAGCCCGCGAGTGATGCTGACTCGCAGGATGTGGTCGAGGACTTCGAACCCGAATCCTGACCCGGCCTGCCAGCGTTGATATCCCCGTCCCTGGTCGCCCCGCGGCGCATCGCCGAGTACCGCACCCGCATCGAGAGGGTACTGGATCACTGGCTGCCTGCCCCTGACCGTGTGCCGCAACGGCTGCACGCGGCTCTGCGCTATAGCGTCCTCGGCTCGGGCAAGCGCCTGCGACCGATCCTCGTCTATGCCACCGGGGAGGCACTCGGCGCCGAGCTCAGGCGGCTCGATGCACCGGCGGCTGCAGTCGAACTGATCCACGCGTACTCGCTTGTACACGATGATCTGCCGGCGATGGACGATGACGACCTGCGGCGTGGACGTCCTACTACTCACAAGGCGTTCGACGAAGCCACCGCGATTCTCGTGGGCGACGCGCTGCAGGTGCTGGCCTTTCGCATTCTCGCCACGGACCCGGAACTAAACGACGACCCGCTCACACGCGTACGCCTGATCGACGCGTTGGCCGAAGCGAGCGGCACTGAGGGCATGGCGGGCGGACAGGCGCTCGATCTGGGCGCCGTCGGCCGGACACTGAGCGTGGCTGAGCTCGAGGAGATGCACCGGCGCAAGACGGGCGCGCTCATCCGAGCGAGCGTGCTGATGCCCGCGCTCGCCCAGCACATCGACGCGCAGCGCTTCGATGTGCTCGACCGATTTGCGCGGCACATCGGTCTTGCGTTCCAGGTGCAGGACGACATCCTGGACGTCGAAGGCGACCCGGCCACCGTTGGCAAGCCGACCGGCGCCGACCGTGCCAAAGCCAAGCCCACTTACCCAAGCGTGATTGGCCTCGAAGCGTCGAAGCAGCGCTGCCGCGAGCTGCACCAGGCCGCAATTGCCACGTTGCGCGATTTCGGACCGGGAGCCGACAACCTGCGCTGGCTCGCGGACTTCGTCATCGAGCGCGACAGCTGAGGGACGGTTACGCTGCACTGCGAGTGAGGCAGTTGTAAACTGCGCCGCATGGCCGACCAGCCTCAATATCCGCTGCTCGACACGGTCCGTTCTCCCGCCGACCTGCGCAAGCTGAGCGTGAGCCAGCTCCCCGACCTGGCCGCGGAGTTGAGGACTTTCCTGATTCAGACCGTGGCGACGCGTGGCGGCCATTTTGCCGCGGGCCTCGGCACCGTCGAGCTCACGATCGCGATTCACTATGTCTACGACACGCCGGTCGATCGCATCGTCTGGGATGTCGGCCACCAGGCCTATCCGCACAAAGTGCTGACCGGCCGGCGCGAGCGTTTGCACACCATCAAGCAAACCGGCGGCCTGGCACCGTTCCCCTCACGCGCGGAGAGCGTGTTCGACACCTTCGGCGTGGGTCATTCGAGCACTTCCATCAGCGCCGCGCTCGGGATGGCAATAGGCGCGGCGCGCTCCGGCGAGCAGCGGCGCGTCGTGGCGGTGATCGGCGACGGCGCCATGAGTGCGGGACTCGCCTTCGAGGCGCTCAATCATGCGGGAAGCCTCGATGTCGATCTGCTTGTGATTCTCAACGACAACGACATGTCGATCTCGAAGAATGTCGGCGCGCTCTCCAACTACTTCGCCAAGGTTCTCTCCGGCAAGCTCTACGCCGGCCTGCGCGAGGGCAGCAAGAAAGTGCTGCGGCAGATGCCCACGGCCTGGGAACTGGCACGGCGCTCCGAAGAGCACATGAAGGGCATGGTGTTGCCCGGCACGATGTTCGAAGAGATGGGCTGGAATTACATCGGACCGATCGATGGGCATGATCTGAAGGCATTGACCCGCACTTTGCGCAACCTGAAGGGCCTGCGCGGCCCGCAGCTGCTGCACGTCGTGACACGCAAGGGCAAGGGTTATCCGCCGGCGGAAGCCGACCCGATCAAGTGGCACGGGCCCGGACCGTTCGATCCCGTGAGCGGCACGATCTACAAGGAGAAAGCGAGCGGGCCGACCTATTCGCAGGTCTTCGGGCGCTGGCTGTGTGACATCGCCGAGCGCGACCCGCGCATCGTCGGCATCACGCCTGCGATGCGCGAAGGCTCGGGACTGGTCGAGTTCGAGAAGCGCTTTCCCGACCGCTACTTCGACGTGGCGATCGCCGAGCAGCACGCCGTGACTTTCGCCGCCGGTCTGGCTTGCGAAGGCGTGCGCCCGGTGGTCGCAATCTACTCAACGTTCTTGCAGCGCGGGTACGATCAGCTGATCCACGACGTCGCCCTGCAGAACCTTCCGGTGCTGTTCGCGATCGATCGCGCGGGACTCGTGGGCGGCGACGGCGTGACGCATCAGGGGAACTACGATCTGAGTTACCTGCGCTGCATCCCCAACATGGTCGTCATGGCACCGGCGGATGAGAACGAGTGCCGCCAGATGCTCTACACCGCGACCACACTGGATCAGCCGACGGCGGTGCGCTACCCGCGCGGCCAGGGGCCGGGTGCACCAATCCAGGAAGCACTGCAAGCCCTGCCACTTGGGCGCGGCGAGCTGCGGCGTACGGGGCGCAGCGGTCTGGCAATCCTGGCGTTCGGAACCATGGTGGCGCCCGCCGAGCCCATTGCCGAGCGCCTCGATGCGACGCTGGTCAATATGCGTTTCATCAAACCGCTGGACGAGGAATTGGTTCAGCGGCTCGCGCGCCAGCATGTCGCATTCGTGACCATCGAGGAGAATGCTGCTGCCGGTGGAGCCGGAGCCGCCGTCGCCGAATTACTGGCGGCGCATGGTATTCAGATTCCGATGCTGAACCTTGGAATTCCCGATCGCTTCATCGAGCACGGCTCGCGCGAGGATTGCCTGAAGATGGCTGGCCTCGATCCAGCGTCTCTGGAGGCTGCAATCGGGCGCTTCTGGCAACGGCCGGGACTGGCATCAGCGGCGCCAGCGTCTGCGTAAAGGCGCCGGGCGCGGCACGGGGCGCGCATTCGTGAACGCGGGCGCGCTGGCTGCGTATAATCGCTGTCCCCTGATCCGCGCCCCGGAAACATGATGATGGACATGCCCGCCAGGACCCGTAAGCCCACCGAAGTCGGCATCGAGGACGTGCAGAACCGCGCCGACACGCGCCGTATTCCGATCAACCGGGTCGGCGTGAAGGATGTCTATCACCCGGTACGCGTCAAGGACCGTTCCGGTGGCGAGCAGCACACGATCGCCAATTTCAACATGTACGTAAACCTGCCCCATGACTTCAAGGGCACGCACATGTCGCGCTTCATCGAAATCCTGCACCACGAGCGTGAGATTTCAGTGGACTCGTTCCGCGCGCTGCTCGAGGAAATGACGCAGCGACTGAACGCCGATGCCGGCCACATCGAGATGTCCTTCCCCTATTTCGTGATGAAGAAGGCTCCGGTCTCGGGTGTCGAGAGCCTGATGGATTACCGCGCCTCGCTCATCGGCGAACGCCGTGACGGACGTACCAGCATGTGGATCAAGGTAGTAGTCGCGGTGACGAGCCTGTGTCCCTGCTCCAAGAAGATCTCGGACTACGGCGCGCACAACCAGCGCTCTCACATCACGATCACGGCGCGCATCCGCGAGCACATCTGGATCGAGGAGCTCATCGACATCGCGGAGAAAGAGGCCTCGTGCGAGCTGTATGGCATCCTCAAACGCCCGGACGAGAAGTATGTGACCGAGCACGCCTACGACAATCCAAAATTCGTCGAGGACATGGTGCGCGACATCGCGCTACGGCTGAATCTCGACCAGCGCGTGCTCGCCTACGTGGTGGAATCAGAGAACTTCGAATCGATCCACAATCACTCGGCTTACGCCCTGATCGAGAAGGACAAGGAGCAGCCGGGCCCGGCAACGCGCTGACAGCGCGCGGCCGTTACCGAGGAGGAGAACCTCAGCCGACCTTGCGTTCGGCGTTCTGCAGGCGGCCTATGAGGCTGCGCAGGAAGACCTTGTTGAAGCGCAGCTGACAGGATGCGGAGACCTGTTCCAGCAGCGTCGAGCTCACCTTCATCACGGTGACTTCACCGTCGGCCTTGATGGTCGCAGTGCGCTTGGCGCCGCGCACGTAACTGGTCTCACCAAAGCAGTCGCCGCTCTCGAGACGCCCGAGCTGTTGCCCGTGGCGCTGCACGCTTACGTGGCCGGAGACGATGATGTAGAAGCGGTCGTCCATCTCGCCTTCCTTGACGATTTCTTCGCCGTTCGTGTACTCCTGCCAGCTGCTGGCGCGCAGCACTTCCCAGATCTCCCCGTGCGAGAAGTCGTGGAAGAATTTCAGGCGCCGCAGCAGATCGAACTGCTGCTGACTGTCGATCTGCTCGTATTGCGCGCGCAGCTTCTGATGCACGCGCGTGAGCTCGGCCGCGAAATCCAGACCGCTCTTGTAACGCTTCTCCGGGTCCTTTTGCAGCGCGCTGGCAACGACGTTCTCGAGATCCTCCGGGATCTCCTTGCGCACGGTGTGAATCGGAGGGGGCGTCGCGAACACGATCTGGTGCAGGAGCTTGGACAGATTGCCGGCACGAAACGGCCGGAACCCGGTCAACAGCTCGTACATCACCGCGCCGAGCGAGTACAGGTCCGAGCGGTTGGTGATCTCGGCGTTCTGCACCTGCTCGGGTGACATGTAACTCGGGCTGCCCGCAATGCCCTGGATGCTGGAGATGTCGGAATCCGCAACCAGCGCGATGCCGAAATCGATGATGCGCACGTCGCTGTCGGTCGTGAGCATGATGTTGCTCGGCTTGATGTCGCGGTGGATGACGCCGCGGCCGTGCGCGTAGTGCAGCGCCTTGGCGCACTTGAACATGATCTCCACCGCGTCATCGACGCGCAGCAGGTTGTCCGGACGACAGTACGCAACCAGGGTGCGCGCGCCCTGTACGTGCTCGGTCACGATGTAGCAGTGGCCGTTCTCTTCGCCCGCATCGTAGATCGGCAGGATATTCGGGTGCTGGAGCATGCCCACCATGTGGGCTTCGGAGAGGAACATCTTGCGCGCCACCTTGGCGCGTTCTTCGTCCCCGCCGGTCTCCATGTTGTAGACCTTGATCGCGACGTCGCGCCCGTAGTAGGGGTCGTGCGAGAGGTATACGACACCGGTGCTGCCGCGACCGACTTCGTTGATGATGACGTACTTGCCGATCCGTTCCGGTATGCCGGCTCCCGGACGTGCGGAACGTTCTGCGATCAGATTACGAATGGCTGTTCCCCATGCGCAGTTCGGCGGGCAGGATACGGATGGGGTCCGGCGCGATCTGTGACGTAATTCCCGGATCATCTCCGCATGGCCGGCGCGAGCACCGGGGCGGGCGAAATCTGAGATATTTGAACGGACTTTGGACCTCGCGCTCGGGGATTCCCTGAAGGCGTCTCAGCGCGAAAAATGCTGGAAGCCGCGCTGCACCGGAGTGACCGCAACGCCCTTCAGGATCGACCGCAAACCCGGTTGCGCCTCGATGACTCCGACCCGCGTCAGCGGGCAGGCGCTGGAGGCGGCAATCCCGGCCAGCAATTGCACCCGCTGTGGGGGAACGGTAACGCACAGCTCGTAGTCGTCACCGCCGCCAAAGGCCAGCTCGAGGGCACGTTGCGATTCGAAGGTCCCTGCGAGCGCCTCTGAGAGCGGCAGCGCGTCGAGGTTCAGACATGCCCCGACGCCACTCGCCTCGAGGATGTGGGTGAGGTCGGCGGCGAGGCCGTCAGAAATATCGATGGCCGCGGAGGCGACGTCGCGCAGGGCCAGGCCGAGCGCAATGCGTGGTTGTGGCCGCAGAAAGCGCGCGATGAGCTGAGCGCGATGACTTTGATCCGCCGCGGCGCGCTGCTCCAGGAGCGCCAGGCCGGCGGCCGCATCGCCTACGTGGCCGCTCACGAAGATCAGATCGCCCGCGCTCGCACCGCTGCGTCTGAGCGCCTTGCCGATCGGTACGTGACCCATGATCTGCACCGTGATGCTCAGCGGGCCGGAGTTCGTGTCGCCGCCGATCAGCATGACCTCGTGCGCACGCGCCAGCGCGAAGAAACCGGAGCAGAAAGCCTCGAGCCAGCTCTCGTCCGCAGCGGGCAGCGTCAGTGCCAGCGTCGCCCAGGCGGGAGTCGCCCCCATCGCCGCGACGTCACTGAGATTGACCGCCAGTGCCCGATACCCGATATCCTGCGGCGAGGTGCCCGCGGGAAAGTGCACGCCACCAACGATTGTGTCGACGGCAACGACCAGTTCGGTCCCTTCCGGCACGCGCACGAGCGCGGCATCGTCGCCGATGCCCAGGCTCACGTCGGCGCGCTGTGGGCCGCCACGCGCGAAGAAGCGATTGATCAGCTCGAATTCGCCCAGCGGCATCGCCGCAGATCCTGTCGTTTTCAGTTGTGCGAACCGCGTTCGGCGGCGCGCAATTGCGCGGCGGCGCGGTCGAGAACCGCGTTCACGTACTTGTGCCCGTCCGTCGCGCCGAAGCGCCGTGCGAGACCGACGCCTTCATTGATCACGACCTTGAACGGGATGTCGTTGCGCGCCTTCAGCTCGTACAGTCCAATCAGCAGGATCGCGTGTTCGACCGGATCGAGATCTTTCGGCGGTCGATCGACGAGAGCCGCGAGGTCGGCATCGAGCAGCTCGCGTGAGCCGCAGACCTGCTGCACCAGTTCGCGAAAGTACTCGCTGTCGGCGCGCGGCATGTCCTCGTTCGCGAGGAACTGCTGGTGCAGGTCCTGCCAGGGCTGCGCATTGAGCTGGGATTGGTAGATAGCTTGCATTGCGAGGCGTCGCGCCACCGAGCGTGCGCGAGTGCTGGGCTGCACTGCCGGAGAACCCGCCATCGAGCGCCCCTCAGCCTTCCAGGCGTCTCAGCAGGTTGGCCATCTCGATGGCCGTCACCGCCGCTTCCGCACCCTTGTTGCCGCTCTTGGCACCGGCACGTTCGACGGCCTGCTCGATAGTATCCGTCGTCAACACGCCAAACGCGATCGGTACCCCGGATTCGAGCGCCACGCGGGACAGGCCGCTGGCACACTCGCCGGCAACGTACTGGAAGTGTGGCGTGGCGCCGCGGATCACCGCACCCAGGGCGATCACGGCGTCGTGGCGCCGGGCGGCGAGCAGCTTCTGCACTGCCAGTGGCATCTCGAATGCGCCGGGCACTCTGATGAGCTCGATCTGCTTCTCGGACGCCCCGTGGCGCTGCAAGGCTTCGAGCGCGCCGCGGATCAGGCTATCGACGATGAAGTCATTAAAGCGCGCAGCGACGATCGCAAAGCGCAGATCGCGCGCCAGGTGGTCGCCTTCGAAAGTGCGAATAGTGCTCATGGGTGTCTGGCCGGAAACGGCAGGCAGTATAGCGGATGCCACAGGTGCGGCCTCTCAGGAATCGCTGTCGACGTATTCGGTGATCTCCAGATCGAACGCTGAAATGGCGACCACCTGGCGCGGCGCGCTCAGCACGCGCATGCGCGTCACACCCAGATCCTGGAGAATCTGCGCACCGATGCCATAGGTTCGCAGGATCCGCGCACCTTCGTGCCGCGGCCCTGCGCTCTTGCTCGTTCCGAGCGCACGTACCGCTTCGACCAGATCGCGCGGCCCCTCCGCCTGGCGCAGAATGACGACTACGCCGCTGCCTTCTTCGGCGATGCGCTTGAGCGCATCGCGCAGCGGCCAGCCTCGATCGCTACGAATCCCGATCACGTCGCGCAGCGTTTCGGTGAGATGCACACGTACCAGGGGCGGCTTCGAGCCGTCGAGAGTCCCGCGCACCAGCGCGATGTGCACGTCACGATTGACGTGATCCTCGTAGCAGCACATGCGAAAGCGACCGAACTCCGTTTCCACTACCTGATCGGAGAGGCGCTCGACTGAGCGCTCCGTCTTGAGGCGATAGCGGATGAGGTCAGCGATCGTGCCGACCTTGAGTTGGTGTGATTGGGCGAACTCGAAAAGCTGCGCGCCGCGCTTCATCGTGCCATCGTCATTGACGACCTCGCACAGGATTCCGGTCAGAGAGCGAAACCCGGCGAGGCGCACGAGGTCCACCGTGGCTTCCGTGTGCCCGGCGCGGCACAGCACACCACCTTCGGTGTAACGCAACGGGAAGATGTGGCCCGGGCGGGCGAAATCATCTGGCTGCGAAGCGGCATCGGCGAGCGCGCGGATGGTCTTCGCGCGGTCATGTGCCGAAATGCCGGTGGTCGTTCCGTGCCGGTAGTCGACCGAGATCGTAAAGGCGGTGCGGTGCGACTCGGTGTTCTCAGGAACCATCTGCGGCAGTCGCAGCTCCTGCAACCGCTGCTGCAGCATCGGCTGGCAGATGATGCCGCTCGTGTAGCGCACGAAGAATGCCACGGTCTCGGGCGTCGCGGCCTCCGCCGCCATGATGAGGTCGGCCTCGTTCTCGCGCGTCTCGTCGTCCATGATCACGACCATGCGCCCGGCACGCACTTCGGCGACGATTTCCTCGATGCTGTTCATGGTGCGAATTCTGCCAGACGCTCGAGGTATCGGGCGACGAGGTCGACTTCGATGTTCACCGGCCCGCCTGCGGCGAGGCCGCCGAGCGTCGTCACTGCCAGCGTGTGCGGGATGAGGTTGACCGTAAATCGCGCGCCCTGCACTTCGTTGACGGTGAGACTCACACCATCGATGCAGACCGAGCCCTTGCGCGCGACATAACGCGCCAGTTCGGCCGGCACCTCGAACTCGAAGCGCTCCGAGCGCGCCTCCGCCCGGCGCGTCAGCAGGCGCCCGATACCGTCAACGTGTCCCGACACCAGATGACCGCCGATCGGGTCCCCGGCTTTCAGCGCCATTTCTAGATTGACGCTGCTGCCAGACACGAACCCGCCGAGTGTGGTGCACCCGAGCGTTTCGCGTGATACATCACTGGCGAAGCTCGCGCCGGCGATCTGGGTGACAGTGAGGCACACTCCACTCACCGCGATGCTGTCGCCGATGCGCGCGTGTCCCAGGTCGAGTCCCTCGGCCGCGACCACGAGCTCGACATCGCCGCCACGCTCGCGTCGCGCGCTGACGATGCCCTGGGCTTGAACGATTCCAGCGAACATGGCTGCGCTAGCTCCCGCACGCCGCGACCACGCGGATATCGGGCCCGATTCTACGGACATCGCGGAACTCGAGTTTCACTCGTTGATCGAGCGACACGAGCTCAGGCAGATCGAACATTCCTCGGGCGGTCGAGCCGAGCACGGACGGCGCGAAATACGCGACCACCTCGTTGACGAGGCCCTCCTGCAAGAGCGCGCCGGCAAGACGCGGCCCCGATTCGACCCAGACCTCGTTCACCTCCATCTGTGCCAGGCGGTGCATCACTGCGTGCAGGTCGAGCCCCTGTGCTGCGTGCTGCACGGGCTCGGTGGCAATGCCCCGCGCGTCGAACTGAGCGCGCCTCGGCCCGCTCTCGACACCGGTCAGGATCAGGGCTCTGCCGGGATCATCCAAAACCCGCGCCTCGAATGGCGTGCGCAGTTCGGTGTCAAGAATAACGCGCAGCGGCTGGCGTGGGCCCGGACTCCCGGGCGGTGGTGAGCGAACGTCGAGACGCGGGTCGTCTTTCAGTACGGTACCGGAGCCCGTAAGGATCGCGGAGCTGCGCGCACGCCAGCGCTGCACGTCAGCGCGCGCTTCTTCACTGGTGATCCAGCGGCTCGCACCGTTCGCGAGTGCCGTGCGCCCATCGAGGCTCGCGCCGAACTTGACTCGCACCCAGGGGAGTCCCTGCTCCATGCGCCTGATAAACCCCGGGTTGAGCGCGCGCGCTTGTGTTTCGCACAGGCCCGATTCAACGGTGATGCCCGCGTCCTTCAACTTTGCAATTCCCGAGCCGCGCACGCGCGGGTTCGGGTCGATCATGGCGCATACCACGCGGGCCACGGCGGCTCCCAGCACTGCATCCACGCACGGCGGCGTGCGGCCGAAGTGGGTGCAGGGCTCAAGCGTCAGGTAGAGGGTCGCGCCGCGACTTCGCTCTGCGGCCGCGCGCAGCGCGAGCACCTCGGCGTGCGGCTCGCCGGGTCGTTCGTGCCAGCCCTCGCCCACGATCGCCTCGCCCACCGCGACCACGCTGCCGACACGAGGATTGGGATCCGTCGTGTTCAGGCCGCGCTCGGCCAACTCCAGTGCGCGCGCCATGCAGCGCTGATCGAACTCGCTAAACGACACGGCTTTAGCTCTTCTTGTCGGTGGCGGCGCCGGGCAGAAGTGACAGCTGATCGGCGCTCGCCTCGCGACGGCGGCGATGACGCAGGCGCTCGACCTCTTCACGAAAGGCCTCGACGTCCTGGAAACTCCGGTAGACTGAGGCGAAACGTACGTACGCCACCTCGTCGAGATGGCGCAGCTCCTCCATGACGAGCTCCCCGACCTGGCGCGCCTGGACCTCACGCTCACCGAGATTGCGAATCTTGTGGCAGATGCGGGTGACCGCCTCTTCGACCGCCTCGCTACTCACCGGCCGCTTCTCGAGCGCCTTGAGGATGCCCGCGCGCAACTTGTGTTCATCGAACGGCTCGCGCGCGCGATCGCTCTTGACCACCTGCGGCATCACCAGCTCGGCGGTCTCGAAGGTCGTGAAGCGCTCGGCGCACTTCAGGCATTCACGGCGACGACGGATCTGGCTCCCCTCACCGGCGAGCCGCGAGTCGATCACCTTGGTCTCTTCGTGTGCGCAGAATGGGCAATGCATCGCTTCGAGTCCCGCGAGCCCGGCCGGCTCCGCCGCAGCAACACGGCCGCGTGCGCCTCAAGCATATACGGGAAAGCGGCGGCACAGATCGATTACCGCACGCTGCACGCGCTTGAGCGTCGCTTCGCCCGTCGGATCGGCCAGGACATCCGCGATCCAGTGACTGATCTGCTCCACTTCCGGCTCGCGCAAGCCGCGTGTCGTGATCGCCGGTGTCCCCATGCGCAGCCCGCTCGTCACGGCGGGCGGGCGCGGATCATTCGGAACCGCGTTCTTGTTCACGGTGATATTGGCACGGCCGAGCGCAGCGTCGGCATCCTTGCCGGTGATGTTCTTGTCGATGAGATCGAGCAGGAACAGGTGATTGTCGGTGCCGCCGGAGACGATCCGGTGCCCGCGTTCGATCAGCACCCGGCACATGGTGCGGGCGTTCTGCAGGATCTGGCGTTGATACGCGGCGAACTCGGGCTGTAGCGCTTCGAGCAACGCCACGGCCTTGGCTGCGATCACGTGCATCAGCGGACCGCCCTGTGTACCCGGAAACACCAGCGAGTTGAGCTTCTTCTCAAGGTCCGGGTTGGCGCGCGCCAGGATCATGCCGCCGCGCGGACCGCGCAGCGTCTTGTGCGTGGTCGTCGTCGTGACGTCAGCGATCGGCACCGGGTTCGGATACAGGCCGACAGCGCACAGGCCCGCCACGTGCGCCATGTCGACCAGCAGATAGGCCTTCACTGCGTCAGCGATCCGGCGAAAGCGGGCAAAGTCGATCACGCGTGAGTACGCCGAGAACCCCGCGATGATCAGCTTCGGCCGGTGTTCGTGCGCGAGGCGTTCGACTTGCTCGTAGTCAATGAGGCCCGTCGCAGTGTCGAGGCCGTACTGCACGGCCTTGAAGTAGCGGCCTGAGAAGTTGACCTTGGCGCCGTGCGTGAGATGGCCGCCCTGGTCGAGACTCATGCCGAGCAGCGTGTCACCGGGATTGATCAGCGCGAAATAGGCCGCGGCATTGGCCTGCGAGCCCGAGTGCGGCTGCACGTTGGCGTATGCAGCCCCGAAGAGTTTCTTTGCCCGATCAATGGCCAGCTGTTCGGCGATATCCACGAACTCACAACCGCCGTAATAACGCTTGCCGGGATAACCTTCGGCGTACTTGTTGGTCAGCACCGAGCCCTGCGCTTCGAGCACACGCGGGCTCGCATAATTCTCCGAGGCGATGAGCTCCAGGTGCTCTTCCTGGCGACGCCGCTCACCGTCGAGCGCGCGTTTGAGCTCGGGATCGAAATCACCGACGGTCATCTTCAGATCGAACATCAATTACTCCGGGATGGGGCTTGGAGCCTGGGCAGGCCCCGGCAGTTTATCAGTCGGACTCGACCAGCGAGCGCACGACACGGGTCCAGGCTCGGGCAATGTTGCGCCGGTTGTAACCGCCGCCGCCCATCGCCAGCACGCGACCCTGCGCGGAGCGCTTGGCGAGCGCGCAGAGCCGTGCCGCCGCGTGCGCGTGCGCTTCTTCGGTCAGGCGCAGGTGGGTGATGGGATCGCCTTCCAGGCTGTCCGCGCCGCACTGAAACAGGATGAATTCCGGCGCGTGGCTTTCCAGGTAAGACTCGATGCGGCTCCACGCGGTGTGAAACTCGGCATCCCCCGCGCCGGGCGGCAGTGGCAGGTTGAGCTTGGTGCCCTTGGCACGGCCAACGCCGGTCTCCGAGGCTGCGCCGGTGCCGGGATAGAGGTAGCGGCCGTCCTCGTGGATGTCGGCAAACAGCAGGTAGGGATCGTCCTCGAAACTGTAGAACACACCGTCGGCATGGTGTGCGTCGATATCGACGTAAGCGATGCGCCTGAGCCCGAAGCGGCTGCGCAAGATCTCGGCCGCAACCCCGCAGTCGTTGAACACACAGAACCCGGCCGCGTGCCCGCGCGAAGCGTGATGCAGGCCGGCGATCGGGATGAAGGCGCGCTGCGCCTCTCCGGCCATGATCGCCTCGACGGCGGTGAGGGTCGCGCCGACGACGTTGCAGGCCGCCTCGAAAACACCGCGATAGGCCGGTGTGTCCCCGGCGTCGAGATAGCCCTGGCCGATGGCGGAGCGCTCCACCACCAGATCGATATAGGCGGACGTGTGGAAGCTGGCGAGCTCATCGCGCGTCGCACTGCGGGGCTCGAGCTGCCGCACGGATGCGTCCAGCGCCTCCGCTTTCAGCTCGCGCATGAACGCATCGTGACGGTCGTAGCCGAACGGATGACCGTCGCCGAAACCGTAGCGCGCGATCTTTTCTCCGGCGACGAGCGCTACCGGTGAGCGCGTCGAATGCGCCATCGGACTTGCAGGACTCTCCAAGCGGACGCGGTAGCCTAACACAGGGGGTTGGTGGATAATGCGCGGCCTTTTTCCCGCCCCGCGCAGCAGTTTTCTCACACATGGCTCAGTACATCTACACGATGAACCGGGTATCCAAGGTGGTACCCCCGAAGCGCGTCATCCTGCGCGACATCTCCCTTAGTTTCTTTCCAGGCGCCAAGATCGGCGTTCTGGGCCTCAACGGCGCCGGCAAATCGACGCTGCTCCGGATCATGGCCGGACTGGACAAGGACATCGAAGGCGAGGCGCGCCCGCAGCCCGGGATCAAGATCGGGTTTCTCCCGCAGGAGCCACAGCTGGACGCCGACCAAGGACGTGCGCGCCATCGTGACCGAGGGCGTAGGTGAGACCCAGAAGCTGATCGACCGCTTCAATGCGATCAGCGACAAGTTTGCCGAGCCGGTATCCGCCGAGGAGATGCAGAAGCTCCTCGATGAACAGGCGAAGCTCCAGGACGCAATCGACGCAGTGCAGGGCTGGGAGCTCGAGCGCAAGCTCGAAATCGCCGCCGACGCACTGCGTCTGCCACCGTGGGAGGCCAAGGTCGAAACCCTCTCTGGCGGCGAGCGACGCCGCGTGGCGCTGTGTCGCCTGCTGCTCTCGCAGCCCGACATGCTGCTGCTCGACGAGCCGACGAATCATCTCGACGCGGAGTCGGTCGCGTGGCTCGAGCGCTACCTCGAGGAGTACCCGAGCACTGTCATCGCGGTGACCCACGACCGCTACTTTCTCGACAACGTCGCCGGCTGGATTCTCGAGCTCGACCGCGGTTACGGCATTCCGTGGCAGGGCAACTACTCCTCATGGCTCGAGCAGAAGGAGGCGCGCCTGCAGCAGGAAGAGAGGCAGCAGGAAGCGCTGCGCAAGTCACTGCAACGCGAGCTCGAGTGGGTACGCGCCAATCCCAAGGCCCGCCAGGCCAAGAGCAAGGCGCGCGTGCAACGTTACGAGGAACTTGCCTCGACCGAGTTTCAGAAGCGCAACGAGACCAACGAGATCTACATTCCGCCAGGCCCGAGACTTGGAGAGCTCGTGGTCGAGGTCAGGAGTCTGCGCAAGGGCTTCGGCGACCGGCTGCTGATCGATGACCTGAGCTTCCGTCTGCCGGCCGGCGGCATCGTCGGCATCATCGGCCCCAATGGTGCTGGCAAGACGACGCTGTTTCGTATGCTGACAGGTGTCGAGAAGCCGGATTCGGGCGAAATCCGCATCGGGCCCACCGTGCAACTCGCATATGTCGATCAATCACGCCAGTCGCTCAACGATGCCAACAGCGTTTGGGCCGAAATCTCCGACGGGCAGGACCTGATCCGCGTCGGCAACTACGAGACTCCGTCGCGTGGTTACGTCGGCCGCTTCAACTTCCGTGGCGCGCAACAGCAGCAGTTGATCGGTGAACTGTCAGGCGGGGAGCGCAATCGGGTGCACCTGGCCAAGGTGCTGCGCAAAGGCGGCAACGTGCTGTTGCTCGACGAGCCCACGAATGACCTCGATGTCGAAACGTTGCGAGCGCTGGAAGAGGCGCTGCTGGCGTTTCCGGGCTGCGCTGCCGTGATTTCGCACGACCGCTGGTTCCTCGACCGCATCGCCACTCACATCCTGTCCTTCGAAGGCAACTCCGAAGCAGTCTGGTTCGAGGGTAACTACGCGGAATACACCGAAGACTTTCATCGTCGCCGCGGCACGGATGCCGACCAGCCGCACCGCATTCGCTACAAGCCGCTCAGCACTTGAGCTGCGGAATTCGCACTGCATCCGCGATGCCGGTAAAGATGCGTTCCAATCGACGCCGACAGTCGCTGAAGCGCGCCTGGCCGGTCGCTCCCTGCGGTGCGCCCTCTGCCATGTAGAGCCGCTGGCACATCTCGATCTGCAGTGTCTGCACGTTTGCGATCGAGCAATAGTGCGCGGTGATGAACCCGCCTTTGTAGGGCTCATTGACGTTCACCACCAGATGCTCCGCACGAAACAGATCGCGAACCAGGTGGGTGAACGCCGCGTCGCAGGTCGTGCCATCCCGGTCGCCGAGGAAGACGTCCTGCTCGAGCTCGCCGTGCAGTCGGCTGGCCCTGGACTCGACGCTGTGCAGATCGATCAGATAGCAGCGGCCGAACTGCGTCACCTTTTCGCGCAGGCGCTGCTCAAGCGCGGCATGATACGGACGATGATACTTCTGCACGCGCTCGGCGATGTCCCGGGTCGACGGCCGCACGCGCCAGATGGGCTCCCCCTGGAACGTTTCGCTCGGCACCAGCGTGGTCTCGAAACGGCCCGGGTACAGCGGCCGAGAATCCGCCGGACGATTCAAGTCGACGACGAAGCGGTGATGCGTGGCGTGAATCACATCGATGCCGAGGTCCGGCAGGAACGCGTACAGCTCGTGCAAGTGCCAGTCCGTCATCAGCCCGGTCGCCATCTCCGCTGTGGCGAACTCGCGTGCGATTTCCGTAGGCACGAACGTGCCCGTGTGCGGAATGCTGGTCAGCAGCGGGATCTCTTCCCCGCGCGCGGGCAGGTAACGCCAGAGCGGTGGTGCGGTGGACATCAGCGGTCACCTCCCTGCGCCGACGGGCCGATGCGACGCGTGCCAGCGGCGCATCACTGCCTCGAAGCGCGCGGCATCGAGTGCGCGCACGGGTTCACCGTGTTCGACGCGACGCTCCCCGCCGACGTAGACCGAATCGATCTGCGCAGCACTGCCGGAGGTCAGCCAGGCATCGAGCAGGTTCTCGGGAGCAATGCCGGCAAACAGCGGATCATCGACGTCGAGCACGACCAGATCGGCGAACGTGTCCGGCGCCACACTCCCCACCGGCTGACCGATCGAGTGCCCGCCGCTCTCCGCCGCTTCCCGCCACAGCGGCAGGCCGAGGCCGAGTGTTCCGCTCAGCACGCTGCGCCGGCGCGTCGCGAGCCGTTGGCCGTACTCGGCCCAGCGCAGCTCCTCGACCGCATCGATGCGTGCGTTGCTGTCAGAACCCACGGCGAAGGTGCCGCCGCGCGCGACGTATTCCGGCAGCGCGAACAGCCCATCGCCCAGGTACGCCTCGGTGAGCGGGCACAGCACCAGATTGGCGCGGCGGGTGTGAATCAACTCCACTTCGGCGGGCTCGGCGTGCGTCGCATGGATCAGGCTCCAGCGCTCATCGAGTGTGACACTGTCGTCGAGGCAGCGAATCGGCGGCCGGCCGTAGGCCGCGCGACATTCATTCACCTCGCGGATCTGCTCGCTCACGTGGATGTGGATCGGCGCACGTGGGCCCAGCACTTCGTCGGCGAGCGCCACCAGGCCGGGCAAGGTCTCCGGTGGCACCGCGCGCAGAGAATGCGGTGCCACGCCACAGGGTTGCCCGCGCAGCTGCTCGAGCAGACGCCCGAATTCCTCGAGGGACTCGAAGACGAAGCGACGCTGCTCCGCAGCCGGCGGGCGGTTGAAACCACCACGCTGGTACAGCACCGGCAGCAGCGTCATGCGAATGCCGGCGTCGGCGGCAGCGGCACGCAGGGCCAGCGCCATGTCCAGGGTCCTGGAGCCATCGCGCGCGTGATGCAGGTAATGAAACTCCCCCACCGACGTGAATCCCGCGCACAACATCTCGCCGAAAGCGCGCGTCGCGATCACGCGCAGGTCCTCGGGATCAAGCGCGTTCGCTACCGCGTACATCGCTTCGCGCCAGCTCCAGAAGGAGTCTGTGGCGCGCGTTTCCGGCACGCCGACGAGTGCGCGCTGAAAGGCGTGACTGTGGGCGTTCGGCATGCCAGGCAGCGCCAGACGACCGTCCCACGGACCCGCGCTGACAGGTTCGATGGCCGTGATCCGGCCATCGTCACCCACCTCGATGCGCCGACCCTGTTCGAGACCGGTGCTCGTCAGCAGATATTCAAAAGTGAGCGTCCTCGGCATACCCTTGAGCGCGGCGTAGTGGCGGGTGAGTGTCCTTGTTCGATCTGAGAGTCGACAACGCGCGATTGTATCCGATGGATGGCACCGCCACGCCGAGCGCCGCGCGTTCTCTCGCAATCAGCAATGGCAGCATCGTCGGCCTCGACGCCGCCGGCCCGGCGCGTGAGACCTACGACGCGCGGGGCGCGGTGGTGCTGCCCGGCTTCGTCGACTGTCACACGCACGCGGTCTATGCCGGCGATCGTGCGCATGAACACCGCCTGAAGCTCGCCGGTACGTCGTATGCCGAAATCGCACGTGCGGGTGGCGGTATTCTCTCTACGGTGCGCGCCGTGCGCGCGGCGAGCGAGAGCGAGCTCGTCGACGCGGCGCGGCCACGGATCGCCGCGCTCGGCGCGGAAGGCGTCACCACACTCGAGATCAAGAGCGGCTACGGTCTCGACGTCGACACCGAGCTCAAGATGCTGCGGGTGATCCGTGCGCTGGCAAAGCAGACGCCCTTGCGCCTCGTGCCGACGCTCCTGGCGGCGCACGCCGTGCCGCCCGGATCGAATCGCCACGATTACATGGAGCTCGTGCTCAGCGAACTCCTGCCGCGCGTGCGTGAGGAGCACCTCGCCGACTGCGTCGATGCGTTCATCGAAACGATCGCCTTCGACCTGGAAGATGCACGGCGCCTGTTCGCGCGCGCGCGTGAGCTCGGGTTCAAGATCCGCGTGCACGCGGAACAGCTCTCCTCGAGCGGCGCCGCGGCGCTCGGCGCCCAGTTCGGTGCCCTGTCCTGCGATCACCTGGAGTATCTCGACGCGGGCGGCGCACGCGCCATGGCTGGGGCGGGCACGGTCGCGGTGCTGCTGCCCGGGGCATATTACTTCCTGCGCGAATCACAGCGTCCGCCGGTGTCGTTGCTGCGCGAGCACGGCGTCGCGATGGCAGTGGCATCGGATCTCAATCCGGGTTCATCGCCGATCGCGAGCCTGCTCACGTGCCTGCACATGTCGGTGCTGCTGTTCGGACTCACACCTGAGGAAGCTCTGCTCGGGGTCACCTACAATGCCGCACGGGCGCTGGGACGCGACGACCTCGGCGCGCTCGCGCGGGGGAAGCGCGCGGACTTCACGGTGTGGAGCATTCCCGAGCCGGAGTTTCTTGCCTACCAGCTCGGCGGTGTGAGACCCGAGGCAATCTTCATCAACGGAGTACGACAGACTCGTGACTGATACCTGGCAGCTGACCGGCAGCGACCTCACGATCGAGAAGCTGGCGACTTATGAGCGCTCGCGCCCCAAGATCACGCTCGGCGAGGAGGCGCGCCGGCGCGTACAGGCGAGCCGCGACACAGTCGCTGCGGCGGTCAGGGATGGACGCGTGAGCTACGGCATCACCACGGGATTTGGCGCCTTCGCCAATCGCCAGATACCCGCCGCCAAGGTGAAGGAACTGCAGCTCAACCTCGTTCGCAGCCACAGCTGCGGCATCGGCGACCCCCTGCCCGATGCCATCGTGCGGCGCATCCTGCTGCTGAAGGCCAACAGCCTCGCTGCCGGCTTCTCCGGCGTTCGTCCCCTCGTCATCGAAGCGCTGCTCGCACTGCTCAACAGCGATATCGTGCCGCTGGTTCCAAGCCGCGGCTCGGTCGGCGCGTCGGGAGATCTCGCACCGCTCGCACACCTGACGCTCGCGCTGATCGGCGAAGGCGAGGCACGCCAGCAGCAACGCACGCTGTCGGGGCGCGAGGTGCTGCAAGCGGCAGGGGTGGCGCCGCTCGAGCTCGAAGCGAAGGAGGGCCTCGCCCTGCTCAACGGTACGCAGCTCAGCGCTGCGCTCGCCATCGAGGGCCTGCTGCGCGCGCAGAACCTGCTGCACAGTGCCATCGTCGTCGGTGCCCTTACGGTCGATGCGCTGGCGGGGAGCTATACGCCGTTCGACGCGCGGATTCACTCCGCCCGAGGACTGCCCGGACAGAACTATGTCGCGGAGTGCTTCCGACGGCTGCTCACCGACAGCGAGATCAAACGCAGCCACGAGAACTGCGATCGGGTGCAGGATCCCTACGCCGTGCGCTGCATGCCGCAGGTGTTGGGGGCCGTGGCCGACACGCTAACGCACGCGCGCCTCGTGTTGCAGGCGGAGTGCAACGGCGTCTCGGACAATCCTCTGATCTTCGGCGACGAGATTCTGTCCGGCGGAAATTTTCACGCCGCGCCGCTCGGCTTCGTAAGTGATTTCCTCGCGATCGCTGTGGCGGAGCTCGCCAGCATGTCGGAGCGGCGCACCGACCTGCTGGACCGGCGCGTCAATCCCGCGCTCAACATGTTTCTCACGAGCGAGCCGGGAGTCGAGTCCGGATTCATGATCGCGCATGTCACTGCTGCAGCGCTCGCCTCCGAGAACAAGACTCTGGCGCATCCGGCATCGGTCGACAGCATCCCGACCTCCGCGGGCCAGGAAGATCACGTGAGCATGGCGCCCTGGGCGGGACTCAAACTTCTCAGGATCTGCGACAACACAGCTGCGGTGCTCGGCATCGAGCTGCTAGCGGCAGCCCGCGCCATCGACTGCCTGCGGCCGCTGCGTTCGACGCCGGCGCTCGAAGCGCTGCACGCCGCCGTGCGCCGGCAGGTACCGGAAAACCCAAAGGATCATCGCCTCGATGGTGACATAACGAAGCTCACCGCCATGGTGCAGTCCGGCGAACTGCGTGAATTCCTTGAGCAAGCCTCGAGTGCCTCGCCAATACATGAATGAGCGTGAGTAGCTGCGGTACACTGCTCCCGTGACCGCGCGGATTCGGGGGATGAAGCGCCGTCGGGACCAGGAACAATAAATGTCGGTGTACATCGATACGCAGGGCCGCCTGCACCACGACCAGCAGCAGAATCTCGCCGTCACCTGCCCTCATTGCCAGGTGTTCTCGCACATCACGCCAATGGCGGTGCCGCAATACGATCAGCTGGTCACGTACCGGCCCAAGCAGGTCGGCATCGTGTTTCGCTGCGATTCCTGCAACGCGCCGATATTCCTCAAATTCAACGCCAAGATATACGCGGCGAGCCGCGTGGAGCTTTCGACCACGTTCGTCGAGCTCGAGCGCGCCAAGGAGAAATTCAGCTTCACCTACCTGCCGGAAGACGCGGAGGTGCTGTTCAAGGAAGCGCTTGTCTGCTATTCGGCGGTATGTTTCAACGCTTTCGCCTCGATGTGCCGGCGCACCGCGCACGTCGTGTTCACTGAGCTCGGCAACTCCGGCAAGCTCAAGCTGTTCGATGAGCTCAACGAGATCCGCGACATCGCCGAGATCGATCCGGAAACCTTCAACACGGTCAAGCGCGTGATCTTCGGTGGCGACAGCGACAGTGAGCCAGCGCTGCCCGAGATCAACGCCTACGTCGCGGGTGTGCTGCTCGAAGTGATGAAGGATCTGCTCTACCAGGCCTATGTACGCAAGGGCCGGCTGCAGCAGGCGATGATGGTGCGGCGGTTCTTCCTCGAAGAGACCGACCCGAATCTCGCCGCCACGCTGTCGAAGTCGAGCGCCTAGCGCGCGCTTTCTACTTCAACATCGGCAAGTCGACGCCGCGCTGGCGCGCCACTTCGATCGCGCGCTCGTAACCGGCATCGGCGTGTCGCATCACCCCGGTGCCGGGATCGTTCGTGAGCACGCGTTGCAGTGCCGCCTGCGCCCGCGGCGAGCCATCGGCGACGATGACGACGCCAGCGTGCAGTGAATAGCCCATGCCAACCCCGCCGCCGTGATGAAAGCTCACCCAGGAAGCGCCACTCGCCGTGTTGAGCAGCGCGTTGAGCACCGGCCAGTCGGCGACCGCGTCGCTGCCGTCGCGCATGAGCTCGGTCTCCCGATGCGGTGAGGCAACCGAGCCCGCATCGAGGTGGTCACGACCGATCACGATCGGCGCCTTGAGTTCGCCCTTGCGCACCATCTCGTTGAACGCGAGTCCGAGGCGATGCCGTTCGCCATACCCCAGCCAGCAGATGCGCGCCGGCAGCCCCTGGAAGTGGATGCGCTTGCTGGCGTGATCGAGCCAGCGAATCAGGTCCTTCTTGTCCGGAAACAGCTCGCGCGCCTTCGCATCGGTGCGCGCGATGTCCTGCGGATCGCCCGACAAGGCGACCCAGCGGAACGGACCCATGCCCTCGCAGAACAGCGGCCGGATATAGAGCGGCACGAACCCCTGGAAGTCGAACGCGTTGGTCACGCCCGCGTCGCGCGCCATGGCGCGGATGTTGTTGCCATAGTCGAACGTCGGAATGCCACGCGCATGGAATCCGAGCATCGCACGCACCTGCTGCGCCATCGATTGCTTGGCGAGCCGCATGTACTCCTTCGGGTCACGCTCGCGCAGTTCGGCCGCCTGCTTGAGCGAGAAGCCAAGGGGGATGTACCCATTCAACGGATCGTGTGCCGAAGTCTGGTCGGTCACGAGGTGCGGCTGCTGCGCTCCGGCGAGCACGCGTGGAAAGATGTCGGCCGCATTTCCCAGCAGACCCACGGAAACGACCGCGCCGCGCGCCTGTGCCGCCACAATCATCCCGAGGGCCTGCTCCAGAGTCTCGGCTCTCGCATCGAGGTAGCCGGTACGCAGACGCATGTCGATACGCCTCGGGTCGATCTCGACGGCGAGGCTGGAAATCCCGGCGAAGGTAGCCGCCAGCGGCTGCGCGCCGCCCATTCCGCCCAGACCTCCCGTGAGCAGCCACTTGCCGGCGCTCTGCCCGTCGTAGTGCTGGCGCACCGCTTCCGCGAACGTCTCGTAGGTACCCTGCACGATGCCCTGCGAGCCGATGTAGATCCAGGAGCCCGCCGTCATCTGCCCGAACATCATCAGACCCTTGCGGTCGAGTTCGAAAAAATGTTCCCAGTTGGCCCAGTGTCCGACGAGATTGGAATTGGCGAGCAGCACGCGCGGCGCGGCTTCATGGGTCTTGAACACGCCGGCTGGTTTGCCGGATTGAATCAGCAGCGTCTCGTCGTTCTCGAGCCGGCGCAGGGTGCGCACGATGGCGTCGAAACATTCCCAGTTGCGCGCGGCGCGCCCGATTCCGCCGTAGACCACGAGCTCGCACGGATTCTCTGCCACGTCGGGATCGAGATTGTTGTGCAGCATGCGCAGCGCCGCTTCCTGCTGCCAGCCCTTGCAGCTCAGCTCAGTGCCGCGCGGAGCGTGCAGGATGACATCCCGGAATCTTGTGCTCATCAGTTCTCCCTTTCGTTCGGCACGAGGCGCGGCGTCAGCTCACCCACACGCGCGCATTGCGAAAAAGTCGCATCCAGCCGCCGTCCTCGCCCCAGCTCTGCGGGTGCCATGAATTCTGCACGGTGCGGAACACGCGCTCCGGATGGGGCATGGTGAGCGTGACACGTCCGTCGGCGTTGCTGAGCGCCGCGATGCCGAGCGGCGACCCATTGGGATTCTCTGGATAGTGCTGCGTCACCTGACCGCGATTGTCGACGTAGCGCATTGCGATCAGGCCCGCACGTTCGCAGCCGGTGAGCCCGGCCGGTGAGGCGAATTCCGCCCGCCCTTCACCGTGCGAAACGGCAATGGGCATGACCGAGCCCTGCATCCCCTGCAGCAGGATGGAGGGCGAGGACGCGATCTGCACCAGTCCGACGCGCGCCTCGTATTGCTCGGAGCGATTGCGCACGAAACGCGGCCAGTGTTCGGTGCCCGGAATCAACTCGCGCAGTGCCGCCATCATCTGGCAGCCATTGCAGACGCCTAGCGCGAAGGCATCAGCGCGCTCGAAGAAGCGAGTGAACTCTTCCCGTGTGCGTGCGTGGAAGAGGATCGACTTCGCCCAGCCCTCGCCTGCTCCGAGCACATCGCCATAGGAGAAACCACCGCAGGCAACGAGCCCACGAAAGTCGCCGAGGCGCACGCGCCCTTCGAGGAGGTCCGTCATGTGTACATCATGCGCCTCGAATCCGGCCCGCATGAGCGCAGCCGCCATCTCCACCTGGCTGTTGACGCCCTGTTCGCGCAGCACGGCAACGCGCGGGCGCGCACCGCGTGCCACAAATGGCGCAGTGACATCTGCGGCGGGATCGAAGGTCAAGTGTGCGTGCAAGCCAGGGTCTTGCGCATCGCCCAGCCGCTCATATTCCTCGTCCGCACAGGCTGGATTGTCGCGCAGGCGCTGCAGGCGCCAGGAGGTTGCCGACCACTCGCGACGCAATCGGGTGCGTGTTTCGCTCAAAACCTCGCTGCCCGCGGAGATGCGAATGCGCTCGCCAGGCTCGACGGCACCGAGTTCGTGGGTCAGTGCATCGAGTCCCTGCGTGCGCAGCACGGCGCGCACCGCATCGAGATCATCGACGCGGACCTGGATCACGGCGCCGAGCTCTTCGGCACACAGTGCAGCGAGCGGCGCAGTGTTTTGCAGCGGGACGGAGACATCGAGACCACAGTGACCGGCAAACGCCATTTCAAGCAGCGTGACGAGCACTCCGCCATCGGACCGGTCGTGATAAGCGAGCACGAGATTGCGCGCCTTGAGCACAGTGATAGCGCTGAAGAACCGGGTGAGAAGCTGTGGCTCGTCGAGATCAGCGGGTACGTCGCCCAGTGCCCCGCAGACCTGGGCGAGGCACGAACCACCGAGCCGATTGCGTCCACGCCCGAGATCGATCAACAGCAGTCGCGTCGCATCCGCGTCGATGCGCAGCTGCGGCGTGAGCGTGCGCCGGATGTCCCGTACCGGGGCGAAGGCCGAAACAATCAGCGACACCGGCGCGACGACGGAATAGCTCCGTTCATCGCCCACCCACGCTGACTTCATCGAGAGCGAATCCTTGCCGACCGGGATTGTGATGCCCAGCGCCGGGCACAGTTCTTCGCCCACGGCCTTGACCGTGGCGAACAGGGCGGCGTCCTCGCCCGGCTCACCGCAGGCCGCCATCCAGTTCGCCGACAGTCTCACTTGGTCGAGCGCTGCGATGTCGGCCGCAATGATATTCGTGATCGCCTCCCCCACCGCCAGTCGCCCGGACGCCGGAGCATCGAGCAGCGCCACGGGCGAGCGTTCGCCCATGGCCATCGCCTCCCCGCTGTAGCCGAGGTAGTCCGACGCGGTCACCGCCACATCGGCCACCGGCACCTGCCAGGGACCGACCATCTGGTCGCGCGCGATCATGCCGCCGACAGTTCGATCGCCAATGGTGATCAGAAAGGTCTTGTCCGCAATGGTCGGAAGCGCCAGCAACCGCGACACGGCATCGCGCAGCGGCGTCGCTGCGGGATCGAACGCCGCATGCGTGCGGCGGGTACTCCTCACGTCGCGCAGCATCCGGGGCGGCTTGCCGAGCAGCACATCGAGCGGCATGTCGACGGGTCGATTGTCGAACTGTCGATCCTCGATCATCAGGCGCCCGTCTCCGGTGATCTCTCCGATTACCGCGAACGGGCAACGTTCGCGGGCGCAAAGCGCCGCGAGTGTCGGCAGGCCGTCAGCTGCCACCGCGATGACGTAGCGCTCCTGTGCCTCGTTGCACCACACCTCGAGCGGCGACATGCCGGGCTCCGCGGTCGGGATGCTGCGAAAGTCGATGCGTCCGCCGCGCTGACTGTGCGCGATCGCCTCCGGAACGGCGTTGGACAGGCCGCCGGCGCCGACATCGTGAATCAGCAGAATCGGGTTGCGCGCGCCGAGCGCCCAGCAGTGATCGATAACTTCCTGGGCGCGGCGCTGAATCTCCGGGTTGCCGCGTTGCACCGAAGCGAAGTCGAGATCCTCCTGGCTCGCGCCGCTCGTGAGCGAGGACGCCGCGCCACCGCCCAGGCCGATGAGCATTCCGGGGCCGCCGAGCACGACGAGACGTGCACCGACCGGGACGTCGCGCTTTTCGACATGCGCGCGGCGAATATTTCCAAGGCCCCCGGCAATCATGATCGGCTTGTGATAGCCACGAATGCGGCCCGGCGCATCGCCGGGCACGGCGAGCTCGAAAGAACGGAAGTAACCGAGGATGTTCGGCCGGCCGAATTCGTTGTTGAAGGCGGCGGCACCGATCGGTCCATCCAGCATGATCTCGAGCGCCGAGGCGATGCGCGGCGAGAGCTCATGCTGCGCCTCCCAAGGCTGCACCGCGCCCGGAATCCGCAGGTTCGAGACCGTGAAACCCGTGAGCCCCGCCTTGGGCTTGGCGCCGCAGCCGGTGGCGCCTTCATCGCGGATCTCGCCACCTGAGCCCGTGGCCGCGCCCGGGAACGGCGCGATCGCGGTCGGGTGATTGTGGGTCTCCACCTTCATCAGGATGTCGATGGGTTCCTGCACGTAGCTGTAGGCGCGGTTCTCGCTTTCCGGGAACAGGCGCGCTCCACGCCAGCCCTCGATCACAGCAGCATTGTCACGGTAGGCGGACAGCACGCCGCGCGAATTGTGTGCGTACGTATTGCGGATCATCGCAAACAGCGACTTCGGCTGGCGCACGCCATCGATGATCCAGTCCGCATTGAATATCTTGTGCCGGCAGTGCTCGGAATTCGCCTGCGCGAACATCATGAGCTCGACGTCGGTGGCATCGCGTCCCATGCGGCGGAAATTCTCGAGCAGATAGTCGATCTCATCCGTCGCGAGTGCGAGACCCAGGCGCTGGTTCGCTGCCTCGAGCGCCACGCGGCCGCGTTCGAGCAGGTCGATGCGCTCAAAGCCTCGCGGCGCGTGATGTTCGAACAGGGCTGCTGCCTGAGTGACTTCCCACAATGCAACCTCGGTCATGCGGTCGTACAGGGCGGGGGCGATGCGCTCCAGCACCGCACGCTCCAGCCTGCCCCGCCCCAGTACCCGATAGGCGATGGCGCGCTCGAGCCGCTCCACCGCCTCAAGGCCGCACACGTGAGCGATGTCGGTCGCCTTGCTCGACCAGGGCGAGACGGTGCCGAAGCGCGGCACCACCAGGATGAGCTCACCCGCATCGGGCGCCGCGTCGAAGCGCGGACCGTACGTCAACAGGCGGTCGAGGATGCGCCGCTCTGCGGCAGTGAGATCGCGCTTGAGATCGGCGAGGTGGTTCCAGCGCGCCGTGATGGCAGTGACGTCGGCGCATCGCGCCTGTACGGCGCTCAGGAGCTTGTCGAGACGGAACGAGGAAAGCGCCGGCGAACCTGGCAGTAGCAGCATTCTGATGCGTGGATGTCGGGCCGTGCCCGGCCCGTCAACGAGGCGCGCATGATACCAGCTGGGCGCAATTGAACCTAGTCAGCGGCGTTTCGTCGTATCGGTACTGGGCGTGTAAACGGGACCGGGAAATTGCGTGACGTTCGCACCTTCGAGCACGGTGATCTTACTCACCCCCTGCTTCTTCACTTCATCGATGCGCACCACCGCATGCAGTGGCAGATAGGTGCGTTTCACGCCTGCAAACTCGCTTTTGATGCGCTCTTCGCTCGGGTCCAGGACCACGCTGGAACGCTCGCCGAAGACCAGGTCCTCGACCTCGATGAAGCCGAAAATGCCGCCGTGGCTCACCTTGCGAGCATAAATCTCGTAGACCTTGCCCTGGTTCACGAACATGACCTTGAAAATGTGACTGGCTGCCATCTGGGTACCGCTAAGGCGCTGATACTGTTGCCACATTATACGGAGACTGGCGAAACTGCGTCCTGCCGCCGATCCGGTGACAGGCGTGCGACCAGGATCCATGTGAGCGGGCCGGTTTACCGGCCTTCGGGGCGAACAGAGGTTTAGCGAGGGAAGAACATGGCTTTACGACTTCGAGTCGTCAGCGAGCACGCGAAGATCCTCGGCGCAGAGGGAACCAAGATCTTCGGCGTTCACGGGGGTTCCATCGGTCGCGCCAGCGACAACGACTGGATACTCCCGGATCCGGAGCGTTACGTCTCCGGACACCACGCCAGCATCGAGTATCGCGACGGCGGCTACTGGCTCACCGACACCAGCTCCAACGGCACCTATCGCAACGAGGAGACGGCGCCGATCGCCGACGCCGGCGCGCAGCTGCTCAAGGACGGCGACCGGCTGCGCATGGGCGACTACGAAGTCATCGTCAGCATCGACGCCGCGAACGATTTCCCGCCCGAGAAGAGCGCCATCGTCGCCTATGATGGCCTGGGCTCATCGGCCGCCCGTCTGTCGACTGACGACGACCTCGGCGAATCGCTGAATCTTGCTTCGCTGCTCGCGCCCGAGTCGAGCGGCTCGCGGCCGGTGGCACCAGTGAATGCCTACGGTCAGGCGGTCGATCTTCCACCTATCAGTTCCAACGCTGCACCGGCAGCGCCACGATCACGCGCCCGGGTGCATGCCGAGACTGCAGACGCGAAGTCTGGCGAACAGGTTCCCTGGAACCTCTCCACGCGCCGGCGCATCGATCCGCATCGAACCCCGCCCAAGCGCTCGGAGGTTGATTCCCAGGCACGACAGGTTGCCGATCCTGCGCCAGCGGGCGGCGCCGACACTTCCGGCCTCCAGGCGCTGTGCCGCGGAGCCGGGATCGACCCTTCCAGCCTCCCGTCGACGATCCAGCCGCAGGTTCTGCCCCTTGCTGGCCAGATCCTGCGCGAGGTTGTGATGGGCTTGATGGAAATCATGCAAATGCGCAGCGAGTTCAGGAACCGCTTCCGCATCACGCAGGAAACCGTGCAGGCCACCGATAACAATCCGCTGCGCTTTTCCGCGGGCGTCGACGAGGCGCTGCGCAAGCTGTTCGAGCAGCAGGGCAATCGCTACCTCGGCCCGGTCGAGGCGGTCCGCGAGAGCCTGCGCGAGATCCGCATGCACCACCAGGCCGTCATCGGGGCCATGGAAGAGGCGCTCAACGATTTTTTGCAGCGGCTCGACCCCGCCGAACTGCAGGAAAGGTTCGATCGCGGCGGCAAGCGCGGCGGACTGCTGGGCGCCGCGAACAAGATGAAGTACTGGGACCTCTACGGCGAGCTCTATCACACGCTCAAGCAGAATCCGAAAGACGATTTTCCGCACACGTTCGTCGAGCAGTTTGCGCGCGCGTACGAAGAGAAGCTCGCGGAGCTCGCCAATCGCCGCACGCGCGCCGGCGCCGATGAGCCCGAGATGCCGCGCCGGCGGCCTCCAGCCGCGAACA
>CAVOIC010000004.1:0-195003 GCA_963695985.1 uncultured Gammaproteobacteria bacterium | reverse complement strand
CGCGTCGACGCGGATGCGTCCGGTCACGTCGAGGGGCACGACGCCACCGAGCAGCTTCGTGTTCGGAACCAGGCCGGTACAGGCGAAGACCGCAGCGGCGGCGAGATCGGATTCCTTGCCCGTCGCCACGTCCTTGATGCGCAGATGAGTGACGCCGCTCTCGCCCAGGATCTCGGACACGACGACACCGAAGCGCAGCTCGATCTTTTCCGCGGCGCGCACCTGGTCGCGATAGGCCGGCTGTCCGGTGAGCACATCGCCCCGTTCCAGTACCACGACCTTCGCCACGTGCTCGGCGAGGGTCAGAGCCTCCTGCATGCCCGAATCCCCGCCGCCCACCACGACGGCGACCTGGTTGCGCAGCAGTGGCGCATCGCAGCTCGCGCAGTGGCTCACTCCCTTGCCTTGCAGGCGTGCCTCCCCGGGTACGCCCAGCGTCGCCCGCTCCGTTCCGGTCGCGACGATGACCGCGCGCGCAAGGATATCGCCCTCCGTGCTCGTCACGCGCCAGCGGTCGCCGTCGGCGACGAGCGTATCGCAGCCGGCCATGGAGAATCCGACGCCGGCCTTGTCCGCCTGCTCCTGGGCCATCGGACACAGATCGTAGCCGGCAACGCCATCCGGAAAGCCCGGCACGCCCTCGATCTTGTTGATGCTGACCAGCTGGCCGCCGGGCACGCCGCCGGTCAGGATCGTGGTGCGCCGGCCGAGCCGGGCGCTCGCCAGCGCCGCACTCATTCCAGCGAGGCCGCACCCCACGATCACCACCTCTTGCACATCGCTCATCGTCAATGCTCCCGCCCCGAATCAGCCACTGTGATCCCGCTCTCGCCCGGCTGCGCCCGCCCGATCACTCGCGCAGCAGGATAGCCGGCGTCCTGGATCGTCCGCAGCACCGCCGCGGCACGCTCGGGCGCCACGGCCACGAGCAGGCCGCCCGAAGTCTGCGGATCGGTGAGCAGGGCCTGCCGCCAGTCGGGGAAGCCCTGCGGGAGCTCGACCTCCCGGCCGTAGCTCGCCCAGTTGCGCTGCGAGGCTCCGGTCACGAAGCCTTGCTGCGCAAGATCCGCCGCCCGCGCGAGAAGCGGGATGTCATCTACGCTCAGCACGAGGCGCAACTTCGAGCCACGCGCCATCCCCAGCCCGTGCCCAAGCAGACCGAACCCTGTCACGTCGGTCATGGCATGCACTGCAGGCTCGCGCGCGAGATCCGCGCCAACAGTATTGAGTTGCGTCGTCGTTGCAACCATCTCGGCATAGCCGACCGGGCCCAGTGCCTCGCGCTTGATCGCGGCCGAGTAGACGCCGACGCCGATCGGCTTGGTAAGGATAAGCACATCGCCCGGCTGCGCGCCGCAGTTGCGGCGAATCTCGCGCCGCGCGCACGTGCCAACCACGGCAAGGCCGTAAATCGGCTCGGGCGCGTCAATCGAATGGCCACCCGCGACCGGAATGCCCGCGCGCTCGCACATCTCCGACCCGCCGCGCAGGATGTCGCGCACGACCTCGGGTGGGACCTTGCCGAGCGGCATGCCGAGGATGGCGAGCGCCATGATCGGCCGACCGCCCATGGCGTAGATGTCTGACATGGCGTTGGCCGCCGCGATGCGCCCGAAGTCCGCAGGGTCATCGACGATCGGCATGAAGAAATCCGTCGTCGCGATCACGCACGTGTCGCCGTCGAGCAACCAGACGGCCGCGTCGTCGCCGGTCTCCGTTCCGACCAGCAGGCGCGAAAAGGCCGCCGCGACGGGCTGGTCCGCCAGAAGCTGCTGCAGGACCGCCGGGGCGAGCTTGCATCCGCACCCGCCACCGTGCGCGAGACTGGTCAGTCGGACATCCTGCATAGCTCACCCCTCCCGCATGATTCCGAGGCCGCACGCCCTGAAGGCGAGTGACGGCGACGTGCTTCAGGGTACCCGACATATCGTGCAGTCAGGTACCGGCTCGAACAACTGACCTGCTGCACTTGACGGTCGCGGGCGGCCGCGCCACCGTGCCGCCATGGAGTCGGCAACCCAACGCGCTGCACCCACCACACCCGTGCGAACGCTCGGCCATCACATCGGGGGGCGTGTGGTCCCGGGCGCTGCGGGCCGCAGCGGCCCGGTATTTGATCCTGCAACCGGTGCGATGAGCGCGCAGGTTGCTTTTGCATCGGCATCCGAGGTCCAGGCCGCGGTCACCGCCGCGCGTGCCGCGCTGCCGGCGTGGATGGAGACACCAGCGCTGCAACGCGCACGCGTCATGTTTCGCTTCAAGGCACTCCTCGAAGCGCATGCCGAGGAGCTGGCACGCCTCATCAGCAGCCAGCACGGTAAGACAGTCGCGGATGCGCGTGGCGAGCTCGCTCGCGGCATCGAAGTAGTCGAGTTCGCCTGCGGCATACCGCATCTGCTCAAGGGTGAGTTCTCAGACACCGTGGGCGGCGGCATCGATTCGTGGTCGTTGCGCCAGCCGGTGGGAGTATGCGCAGGCATCACGCCGTTCAATTTCCCGGCAATGGTGCCGCTGTGGATGTTTCCGATCGCGCTCGCCTGCGGCAACACGTTTGTGCTGAAACCTTCAGAGAAGGATCCGGGCTGTCCGCTGCGGCTCGCCGAGCTGCTGCTCGAAGCTGGAGCGCCGGCCGCAGTGCTGAACGTAGTGAATGGCGACCGGGTCGCGGTCGATGCGTTGCTCACGCATCCCGACGTGGCGGCTGTGAGCTTCGTCGGCTCGACCCCGGTCGCCGAGCACGTGTATCGCACGGCCTCCGCGCACGGCAAACGTGTGCAGGCACTCGGTGGCGCGAAGAATCACCTGGTCGTCATGCCGGATGCCGATGCGCGCCTGGCGGCGCAAGCGCTGATGGGGGCGGCATTCGGTTCCGCGGGTGAGCGCTGTATGGCCGTTTCTGCAGCCATCGCGGTGGGCGCCGCGGGCGACCGGTTGCTCGCCGAATTGCAGGCGCAGATCGCACGCCTCGTGGTTGGACCCGGAGACGACCCAACGGTCGAGATGGGACCGCTCGTAACGCGCGAGCATCTCGAGCGCGTACGCGGGTACATCGAACTGGGCGTGCAGGAAGGCGCGCGGCTCGTCGTCGACGGGCGCAGCCTCACCGTGCCCACGCATCCCGGCGGCTTTTTCCTCGGCGCCAGCCTGTTCGACGAAGTCACGCCGCAGATGCACGTCTACAAAGAGGAGATCTTTGGCCCGGTCCTGGTTGTGGTTCGGGTACCGGACTTCGAGCGTGCGCTGGAACTCGTGAATGCGCACGAATATGGCAACGGGGCTTCGATCTTCACGCGCGATGGCGCGGTGGCACGGCGCTTCTGCCACTTCGCGCAGGCTGGCATGGTGGGCGTCAATGTCCCCCTCCCGGTGCCGATGGCCTTCCACAGCTTCGGTGGCTGGAAGCGTTCGCTCTTTGGCGCGCTGCACGTTCACGGGCAGGACGGAGTGCGGTTCTACACGCGCCTCAAGACCGTGACCGCGCGCTGGCGAGACAGCGGCGCGGGCAGCACGGATTACAACCTTCCGACGATGAAATAGATATCGCGCACCTCGACTCGAACCGTGCCCGCACTCGTTGTGATTCTCGCCGTCGCCCTGGCGCCAGCCCTTTCCGACGGCTCGGTCCTCGCTGCGCTGTCGGCCGCGCGCCAGCAAGGCTGTGATGGCAGGCCGGGCCTGAGCGCCGCGCTGGCGCGCGACGCGGCGCTCGACGACGTGGCGCTCGACATGGCACGCGGGACGCGCCTTGCCGACGCCATCGAGGACGCGCACTTTCACGCGCGCCTGTCGGCCTCGCTCGCTGTCGCCGACGCGGCGGATGAGCGTGCGCTGAGCCGGGCCATCACCGAGCGCTTCTGCACCGAGATCCTCAACGCCGATTTCCGGCGCGTCGGCATCGCCGTGCGCGGCCAGGACACGTGGATCGTATTGGCGACGCTCTTCGACCTGCCGCGGCCACAGGACGCGCCAGCAGTCCGCCGGCACGCCCTTGAGCTGGTGAATCGGGCGCGATCACAAGCGCGAAAGTGCGGCAGTGTGGCCTTCGCAGCCGCGCGTCCGCTCGTGCTCGACGCCATGCTCGACCGGGCGGCGCTGGGGCATTCACTCGACATGGCGCAGCACAGCCACATGGGCCACCCAGGGAGCGACGGCAGCACCGTGGCGCAGCGGGTCTCACGCGTGGGCTATGTGTGGCGCAAGGTAGGTGAGAACGTGGCGGCTAATGCACCAAGTGCGGAAGAAGTCGTCCACGGCTGGATCGAAAGCCCAACGCACTGCGCCAACCTCATGAATCCTGACTTCACCGCGATGGGCATCGGGTATGCGGTCAATCCGGCGAGCGAGGACGGTATCTACTGGACGCAGGTGTTCGCCACGCCCCGCTGAAGAGCGGCTACATCCCGGCGCGCGGTGCCGGCTGGGCCTGCGGGCGCCCGGCGTTAAGCCCCGCGCCGCTCGTGAGGTAGACCGCGTACGTGCCCAACCAGTGGCTCCCCACGTAGGGCGCATCCAGCGCCGCGGGCAGGCCGGCCTGGCGGTGGCGTGCCGCCACGAACAGCAGCACGTTCACGCGTGGATCTCGCGGTGGCAGCGCGCTCGCGATTCCCTCCAGCATCCACGCGCGGCTCAGGTTGAGACCGTCGATGTGAGCAAGCTTGGGATCGTTGCGGTCGCTCACGATGGCAGGGCTCAGCCAGCGGTCCGGCCGCGTGGTCGATGCACCGGGCAGGAAGTGCGACAGCCAGCGCGAAAACAGTTTCTGGTCGAGCACGCGGCGCATGAAATCCGCTTCGGCCAGGCAGGGCGACAGAAAGTCGGTACCGGACGGCTCGAACGCGAGCGGGCAGTGCTTGTCCGGTTGATAGAACTGAGTCGCCTTGGCGACGAGGAGTGTGCGCATGCCACTGTCATTCGCCACTTCGGCCCAGTCCCAGACGAGCCCGAAGGACAACGCAGTCTGATTGTGCTCGCCGCTGCGGATCGGGTACGTGAGCTGCGGCAGCCAGATCTTGAGTTGCTCGGCGGCCGCGGACTCGAGAGGCGTCAGAGCGGTAAGCCAAGCGCGCCCTTGCTCATCGTCCCATTCGCGCAGCTCCGCCGCGAGGCGCAGCAGCCATGCCATTCCGTAAGGACGCTCGAAGGCGTCGCGTCCCGCGCCGCGCAGGTACTCCACCTCGCGCGCGATGTTGTCGGCGGTAAAGCTCCGAGCCAGCTCCGCACGGGCCGTCACTACGAAGGGGGCGTCAGGGTAGACCCGGATCAGGCGCACCAGCAGCCAGTGCCCGTGCACCGCCGAATGCCAGTCATAGCAGCCGTAGAACGCGGGCGTCAGCTCGCGTGGCGGACGTGCGTCCGCGTCGCTGTTCATCACGTGCGAGATCTTGTTCGGATACTCGCGATGCAGGCACGCGAGGGCGAGCTCGGCGAAGTGGGTAGCCGCGGTGACATCGAGCGGTGCCGGCGCAGGCATACGCGGGATTGCGGAGGCACGATTCGAGAGGATCGTGGTCGCCGAGGCGGCGGTCGCAATGAGCACGGCTGCGGCGGCCAGAGTCATACGCGTCAGACGCATCAGGTTTGAACCGCAGTACATCAGCCTCGTCCCCCCTCAATCGCCGCCCGGTCTGCTGCCCGACCCGAGATGTCGCTGCGCCCCGCCAGTCGCGATTTTATGCGAGATCGCGCCCGCAAGGCGGCGCGCGGTGCCTTGTCGCGAGTGGACCACGGACAGCGCGCCCGGTTCACCGGAAGTGGCAGGAAGTGGTCGCGACGAGCAGCCGCACCTGCCTGCTACTGAAGGCAAATTTTCGCTCGTCAACAATTCAGAGCCACTCGGCCCACCCTGGCATCCGAAGGGGCAATTTGCGCAACGTCGCGCTAAACTTCGCGGCTCCTTGTTAGCACCACGTTGCGTCTCCGCAACGTGCCGCAGGATAGCCGTGTGAATGCTCAGCCCGAACAAGAATTCGAACTCCGCAAGGTCGCCCCGATGAATCGAGACCATGTACCGGTGGAAGCTCGACCCTTTCGGGATCGGAGCCTCAGGGCACGCCTGCAGCGGCTGGGGGGCATCTCGCCGAAGTGGTGGGTGGCGGGCCTGGTGGTATTGGCCGTGGCGATCGCCCTCGTGTGGGCCAGACTTTCTGCCCCGGCCGCGCCGAAAACGGCCCCGCTGATGCAGCAATCCATTCCGCTGGTCACCGTGATCACGCCGCGGGTCACCCCGGTCACCGCGAGCGTGACCTTCAGCGGCGCCATCTTCGCGCGCTACGACGTAGCGATTGGTGCCGAAGGCGAGAGCGGCCGAGTAATCGCGATCTACGCGGAGGCGGGCGATATCGTAAAGCGTGGGCAGATGCTGGCGAGGCTCGATCAGTCCGTCCTGCTGCCCCAGCTCAAGCGCCTCGCCGCCTCGCTCGAGGAAGCGCGCGCGCAGGCTGCGCTCTCGCAGGCCGAGTATGGCCGGGCCAAGGGCGTCGAGGCAGCCGGCGCTCTGTCGGCAGAAGAAATAGAGAGGCGCCGCGCTGCCGCGGTCACTGACGAAGCTCGCGTGAACGTGGCGGCTGCACAGCTCGCGGAAATGCAGGCGCGCCTGGATCGAACCGAGATTCGCGCGCAGGCCGACGGCATCGTGCTCACACGCACGGCCGAGCTCGGCCAGAGCGCGACTCCGGGCGGGGAGCCGCTGTTTCGCCTTGCCCGCGGCGGCGAGATCGAGATGCGCGGCGACCTGGCAGAGCAGGATTTCGCCCGCGTGCAGGTGGGCCAACCGGCGGAGGTCTACCTGACCGGGTACGACTCACCCTTCAGCGGCCAGGTGCGGCTCCTCGGCGCGGTCATCGATCCGAAGACGCGACTCGGCGAGGTGCGGATCGCGCTCGGCCAGAACGCGGCGCTGCGACCAGGCGCTTTTGCGCGTGGCCGGGTCGTCGTCGGCAATGCGACACGCCCGGTACTGCCGCAGACGGCGGTGCTTTCAGACCTCAAGGGCAGCTACGTCTACATCGTAAACGGTGACAAGAAAGTCGAGCGCCGCGCCGTCCGGGTTGCCGATACCACGCGAACCGGCGTCGTCATCGGTGAAGGGCTCAATGGCAGCGAACAGGTGATCGCGATGGCGGGCGGCTTCCTGCGCGAAGGCGAGCTCGTGGAACTGGCGCCGCAGGCGGCGCAGCAGGCCGGCAAATGATCAAGAACATCTCTGCGTGGGCCATCAAGCACCCGGTGCCGCCCGTGGTGCTGTTCGTCGTGCTCTTTTTCATGGGCACCATCGCCTTCATCCGGCTGCCGATCAACCTGAGCCCGGACATCTCCTTTCCGCTGGTCGAGATCACGGTCAATCAGCCCGGCGCCGCGCCGACCGAAATCGAAACGCAGATCATTCAGAAGATCGAGGGCTCGGTCGCGAGCGTTGGCAACGTCAAGGACATCACGTCGGCCGCGCTGGAAGGTGCCGCGTTCGTCTATATCGAGTTCCAGATCGGCACACCGGTCGACCGCGCGGTGAGCGATGTGCGCGATGCCGTCGCCAAGGTGCGCAGCGATCTCCCCGAGGGCATCGATGAGCCGCTGGTGCAGCGAGTCGACGTCGAAGGCGGTGCCTTTGTCTACTACGCCGTCAGCACCACCGACATGACCGAAGAGGAGCTCAGCTGGTTCGTCGACAATGCGGTGACCAAGCGACTGCTCGCACTCAACGGCGTCGCACAGGTGCAGCGCGGCGGCGGAGTGAACCGTGAGATCCGGGTCGAGCTCGATCCCGGGCGCATGCAGGCACTGGGGTTGACCGCGGTAGAGGTCAATCAGCAGCTGCGCCAGGTCAACCTCGATGCGCCCGGCGGTCGCCTGCAGGTCGGCGGCGGCGAACAGTCGATCCGCGTGCTCGGCGGCGCCCAGAGCGCGCTGCAGCTCGGCCAGACGCGCATCTACTCTACCCGGTGGCAGAGTCGCGCGCCTCAGCGATATCGCGGACGTGCGCGATGGTGTGGCGGAGATCCGCAGCGTCTCGCGCCTCAATGGTCGCAATGCAACGACGTTCGGTATCCTTCGGTCCAAGGGCTCTTCCGACGTCGCGGTGATGGACGCGGTCACTGCCGAGATCGCGAAGATCGCCAAAGATTACCCGCAGGTGAAGATGAAGGTCGTCTTCACCACGGTCGACTACACGAAGCGCATGTACAAGTCGGCCATCGAAGCGCTGATCGAGGGCTCCATCCTGGCCGTGGTGGTGGTGTGGTTCTTCCTGCGCGACTGGCGTGCCACCGCAATTTCGGCGCTCGCCATTCCGCTCTCGGCCATTCCGACCTTCGCGTTCATGCAATGGATGGGCTTCACGCTCAACGAGATCAGCCTGCTGGCGCTCTCGCTGGTCGCGGGCGTGCTGGTCGACGATGCGATCGTCGAGATCGAGAACATCGTGCGCCATATGCGCACAGGGCAAGACCGGCTACAAGGCCGCGCTCGATGCGGCCGACGAAATCGGCCTCGCCGTGGTCGCGACCTCCTCGACGATCATTGCCGTGTTCCTGCCGGTGAGCTTCATGCCCGGGATCACGGGCCAGTACTTCATTCAGTTCGGCCTGACAGTGGCCGCGGCGGTGTTCTTCTCGCTGCTGGTCGCGCGCCTGATCACACCTGTGGTCGCGGCCTACACGCTCAAGGCCGAAAACGTCAGGATCCATGGCGATGGGCCGATCATGACCTGGTACCTGGAGAAGCTGCGCTGGTGCGTCAAGCATCGCTGGCTCACGCTTGCCGGCGGCGTCGTGTTCTTCATCGTTTCGATCGGCATGCTCGCGATGCTCCCGACCTCGTTCGTGCCCGACGCCGATCTCGCCAGCTCACAGCTCCACATCGAGCTGCCTCCGGGCGTGCAGCTCGAGGAAACCGCGGGCGTGTCCGCTGCAGCGTACGAAATTCTCAAGCGGCAGCCCGAAGTGACCGATATCGTGGAAAGCATCGGCGCGGACGAGACCGGCGAGGTGCGCATCGCCAACATCTACATTTCGTTGGTCCCCCGCGAGCAGCGCAACATCACGCAGAAGCAGTGGGAGGAGCGGGTCATGAAGGAGTTGCGCCGGGTTCCGGATGCGCGCATCAACTTCCAGAACCAGTCCGGCGCCGGGTATGGGCGCGATATCACCGTCTACCTGACGGGCGATGATCCCGCACTGGTCGATCGCACCGCAAAGCAGGTCGTCGACGAAATGCGCACGCTGAAGGAGCTGCGCGAGCCACGCATCAACGGCGACCTGCCACGGCCGGAGATCATCATCCGGCCACGGCTCGACCTGGCAGCCGAGCTCGGCGTGAATGTCGCGAGCATCAGTCAGACGATCAAGATCGCAACGCTGGGTGACCTACCGCAGAGTGGACCAAAGTTCTCCCTGTCCGACCGGCAGATCCCAATTCGCGTCAGCCTGATCGAAAGCGCGCGTCGGGATCTCACGACGCTCGAGAACCTCCCTGTACCCACCGCTTCCGGGGCACCGGTCCCGTTGAAGGCGGTCGCGGATATCAGCTTTGGCGAAGGACCGGTACGCGTGCGCCGCTACAACCAAAGCCGGCGCATCGCGCTCGAAGCGGATCTGAACGGCGTAGAGCTCGGCGAGGGGATGAAGAAGATCAAGGCTCTGCCGACGCTGAGCCACCTGCCCGAGGGCGTGCGCCTGGTGGAAGTCGGCAACGCCGAGGTGATGAAGGAGCTGTTCACCAATTTCGCCATTGCCATGTTCACCGGCGTGCTGATGGTGTTCGCGGTGCTGGTGCTGCTGTTCGCCCGTGTGTTCCAGCCGATCACGATCCTCTCCGCGCTGCCGCTGTCGATCGGCGGCGCCTCGCTCGCGTTGATGCTCGTGGGATTCCCGATGTCGCTGCCCGTGGTCATCGGCTTCCTGATGCTGATGGGCATCGTCGCCAAGAATTCGATTCTGCTCGTGGACTTTGCGATTGAGGAGATGCGCGCCGGCAAGGACCGCGTGACGGCGCTGCTCGAAGCGGGCCACAAGCGCGCGCGTCCGATCGTGATGACGACGGTGGCGATGGTCGCCGGCATGCTGCCGGTCGCGATTGGCATGGGTGGCGATTCCTCGTTCCGCGCGCCGATGGCCGTGGCCGTGATGGGCGGACTGATCACCTCCACCGCACTGACGCTGGTGATCGTGCCGGCGGCCTTCACCCTGATCGACGACTTCGAACGCTGGCTGGGTCCGAAGGTCTCGCGCGTGCTGACGGCCCATCCGCGGCCGGTGCCGAGTCCCGAACCCCGCTGAATCACAGCCGCCCGCGTGTTCCGGGCGGCGCTTAGGCTCGCAACCCACTCAGTGACGCCGGCCTGAGGGGATCTTCAGCTCATGGCCCTAGATCTGCGAAGTGCCCTGGCGCGTCGGTGACTGGCCATTCGTCTCTTCCTGTTCGCGTTGGTCGCGCTGAGACCTCCCGAATAGATACCCCGCGACCGCGCCCAGGATGCCCATCGATGCAGTGAGCTGCTGATCGGTGTTGGCTATCACCACCAAGATGATGGTTCCAAAGACGATATAGATGAGCCCTGTGGCGCTCACGATATGGTTCGCGCTTCGCTCGGTGTGCGGAAAGGAGCGCAGCACAACGACGTGGGCGATGAGTGCCGTGATGCCGAGCAAGATCGAGAAAATGACCTTGTTGCGCTGCTGCGCCATGAGAAAGTCGTGGTAACGCTTTAGCTCCGCCTCGGTCATGCTGGCTTCGGTCGAATCAGGCAATCCAGCCATTCGCACTGACTGGTCAAACGAATACTCACGAGCGAATTGGCGCACTCGATCAGGCGACTCTTGCGCCAGCGTGGTTTCGCTGAAAATGAGCAGCAGGATGGCGATCACGAAGCACTGAGACGTCGTCATGGCTGCGTGCCTCGTGCTCTTCGCAGGATATCGAGGAGACGCAGATAGTGGAGCTCGCGCGCAGAATCTCCCTCCCGATGAGCGGCGTCGCGCTGCTGCTCGAACGATTGGGTGAGCTGGCTGCGTTCGTCAGGCTTCAGGGTGACGACTTCGCTGGCGAATCGCTGATAGATGTCATCAGGCAACTTCACGGGTGTCTGGGCGGCCGACTGCGCGGGCTGGACAACTTGCTTGATGGGTGGGTTGTACGGAACCAACTCGGCACCGCGAGCCAGCTGGCAAAACGCAGCTGTGACGCTAAACACCAGAAGTGCACTTTGTCTCTAGGGTCGCCATCTTGGGATCTTCTATGCGCTCGCAACATCCATGCTCCATCGGTATCTGTGCCGTTCGGGTCAGATATCGCACCCGCACCTTCGCCACAGGGTGGTAGTCCGCCTCAAAAAAAAGCGGCGGGCCGAAGCCCGCCGCCAGATGAACGCCTGAGCGTTGGTCTAGAAGTCGGCCGTCAGGTTGATGAACCCGTAGCGACCGAGCGTATCGTAGAGCTGCGCGAAGGTGTTGCCGTTGCAGAACACGCTGGGGCAGCTGGATTGCCCGAGCACCGGTGGATCTTCATCCGTGAGATTGTTAATGCCGACTCGCAGCGTGATGTTCTGGTGGAAGGTGTAGGAGCCCGCCAGGTCCAGATAGTTCATCGCCTTGAGCTTGGCATCGGTCGCCGGCACGTCGCCGGTCAGCTGCGGATTGGAGCTCGTCGTGTCCAGCGCAACGCTGTCGATGTAGCGCCAGCTCAACGACAGGTCCAGGTTCCATGGCGTTGACCACGTGGCCCGGAACTTGTGGCGCCATTCTGGCGTCGGCACACCGCACGACACGCCATACAGGCCCTTGCAGTCGTACTTGGCGGATCCGGTCAGCGGCTGGACCAGCGACTCGTCGACGTAGGTACCGACCAGCTGGAACGCGAGGCGTCCGGCACTGCCGCCCATGTCGAAGTTGTAGTTGACCTCCGTGTCGATGCCTTTGATCTGCAGCGATCCCGTGTTGATGATCGGATCGTCGATGAAGCCCGAAGTCCCGAGCCATATCGAACCCGATCCCGGGGAGCGATGCACCAGGCCGCAGAAGTCCGAAGAGCCGGTGTTGAGGCAGTTATTGAGAATGACGTCCGCCCCGATGCTGCCGATCAGATCGTCGACCTTGATGTCGTAGTAGTCCGCCGACCAGCTGAAGTGCGGCAGGAAACGCGGCGTGAGTACGAAGCCGTACGAATAGGTATCGGACTTCTCCGGGTTGAGATCCGGATTGCCGCCGACGAGACCGTTGTACTGCGCCGCCGGGTTTTCGAGGATGGTGCCATACTGAGCTGCGGTGACACCTGAATTGGCGCACTCGGCCGCCGTGGCACCGCCCGTGACAACACCCGGATTCATCGGATCGAAGCCGCCCGCGCACGGATCGCTGTTGCCGTCGAGCTGCACGCGTTCCTGCAGAAACAACTCCTGGACATTCGGCGCGCGCACCGCCCGCTGATAACTGCCGCGGAAGCGCACGTCCTCAACCGGCGCCCAGTTCAGCCCGAACTTGTAGGTATCCGTGTTGAATCCGAGGCTGTAATCGGAGTAGCGATAGCCGGCCTCAAACGACAGGTCCTGTGCGGCGGTCTTGTCCTGTGCGATCGGCAGACGCGCTTCCATGAAGAGCTCTCTGACGTCGTACGCACCGATGGTATTGAGCTCCGCAGCACCCTGACCGAGCAGATCGCCGGTCTGGTACGCCTGGTCCGTCTTGAGCTCCGACTCCTCGCGCCGATACTCGGCACCGAACGCAACGCCCAAGCCGTCGCTCGCCGTTGGCAGCTTTATGCCGTAGTGCCCGAGGTCTCCGGTAATCGATCCGCTCACGACCTCCTCGACGGTCTGGCCTTGTTTGAAGCCAGGCACGGAGACATAGTTGATCGCCGCCTGGGTTACGCCGCCCTGCTGGAAGATATTCCAGGGCACGCACTTCGAATCGTCGTTGCCGACATCCGCATCGACGTTGACGCGACACACCGGCTGGCCGGTCGTGGGATCGTTCACCACCACGAGCGCATTGCTGACGCGCTTGAGCGAGAAATCGTTGAGGAAGTTCTCCTGGTAGACCGTGGTGCCATACAGACCGTAGGCGTCGTAGTTCCACGCTTCGGCGAAGGTGCCGCGGACGCCTACTACGCCGCGATAGGACGTGTGTTCTAGATCGTCCTGGCGCCCTCCACCTTCGACGTTGCGACGGCCGATGCCGACCAGCACATCGGTCTGGCCAGGTGCACGGTTGACATCCGGGTCATTGCAGAGTGCATCCACCATGGAGGTTGACAGGAACGGGTTATCGCAATTCACCACGTAGTTCCCGAAGAACGGCGGCTGACCATTGCCGCTGCCAAGGAACGCGCCACTCGGGGCTACCTGCGACACCGTCTTGTCGTTCATGAACATGAACTCGGTGTAGGCGGTGGCGTGATCATTCATGTCGTAGTGAGCAAACAGGCCCGCGGTGTAGCGATCATCCGGCCGCTGGTAATAGTTCAACGGTCCGAAGTTGTACCCGTAGAGCGCGCCGCTCCACGGAGTGGCGTTGTTGGCCGCGTCGATCGTGACCCCGGCATTAGCGGGAGCACCCGATGCCCCTGGATCCTGGTCCACCGGAATGAAGCGGCCAGTGGCCGAGGTCGAGGAACCGCTGCAGGTGAACTCATCGCCCGAGCCCAGCGTACACGCGCTGAAGTCGCGGTTCGCCTGCAGGATCTTCGACAGCGTCCGATAGCCGAGGTACACGGTCGCGTTGCCGCGTCCGTCGGCGCTGTTCATCCCCATCATGAACGTGAAGTCCTTCGAGTAGCCGTCGGTCACGTTGCTGTCCGGCGTCTCGAATCCACGCGCCGCGACTACGTCGTTCACGGAGCTACTGTTGTTGTGCTGGAAGAGTGAGTATTGGGCATCCAGGCGCATGCCCTCGAAGTGGTCGTTCATGATGAAGTTGACCACGCCCGCAACCGCATCGGCGCCATACACCGCCGAGGCACCGCCGGTGAGCACTTCGACTCGCTCGATCAGCGCTCCGGGAATCTGGTTCAGATCCGGTGAAGCGGCACCGTTCTGCGTCGGATCGCCCGGCATCAGGCGGCGGCTGTTCACCAGCACCAAGGTGCGCTGCGAGCCGAGATTGCGCAGGTTCACGGTCGCGGCACCGGTGGCGCCGTTGGAAATGTTGCCGCCGAAGTCGGCGAACGCCTGCGGCAGGTTGTTGATCAGATCCTCGACGCGGGTGACGCCTTCGAGCTTCATCTCTTCACTGCCGACCGCGGTAACAGGGCTGATGCTGGTCAGGTTCGGTTGTGGAATGCGGGAACCCGTGACGACGACCGTTCCGATCTCGGCTGCCGGTGCGGCTTCCTGCTGATCCTGCGCGAACGCAGGTACACTGGCGCCCGCAGTCGTGGCGGCGCTGGCGAACAGCGCGTAACGGACGGCGCGGGCAACCTGGTTGTTACGAGTGATCATTGAGTCCTCCTCAAGATCGCGATTCAATGTTCAAGGCGATCGGGTGAGCCGCGACGTGCGCACCCGACGGGTACTGATGCCTTTGCTGCATGCTAGCGACAGGCATTGCGCGCAAAAGGGCATTGGTAGGCTTTCTCTGTGGCATTAATTGCCGAAATTCATGCAGCCGAATTTGCGCTGCACGCGAGGAGACTCGTCGATGCGCACGCTTCTGTTCTTCCTGTGCGTCCTGTCGAGCAGCGTCGTGCTCTCCGCTGAGACGCAGCCGCCCGCCCCGGGCGCGGCGCAGCTCGATGCAATGGCCGCGCGCTTCGTCCCGGTGGATGTCCGCGTCGATATTTCGCAGCTGCCGCAGAACGAGCGACTCGCGCTGCGCCGGATGATCGAGGCAGCGCGTCTCTTCGATCCGCTCTTCATGCGCCAGATCTCGCCGATCGGCACGAGCACGCTGCTGTTGCTTCTGCAGGACGCCTCGCCTCTGGGTGCGTCGCGCCTGCGCTACTTCATGATCAACAAGGGACCGTGGTCTGCGCTCGATGACAATCGTCCCTTCCTGCCGGGCGTTGGTCCCAAGCCGGCCGGCGGCAATTTCTATCCGCCCGATGCCACTCGCGCCGAGGTGCAGGCGTGGATGGACTCACTGCCGGAGAAGGAGCGCGATACGGCGCGCGGCTTCTTCACCACGATTCGCCGCCTGCCGTCCGGTGCCTTGACCGCGGTGCCGTACAGCGTCGAGTACCAGGGCGAGCTCACCGAAGCCGCACGCCTGCTACGCGAGGCGGCGGCCGCCACCACGCAACCGACACTGAAGGCGTTCCTGCAAAAGCGCGCGCGCGCTTTCCTCAGCAACGATTACTACGACAGTGACATAGCGTGGATGGAGCTCGATGCCTCGATCGAGCCCACGATCGGGCCGTACGAGGTGTATGAAGATGAGTGGTTCAATTACAAAGCGGCGTTCGAGGCCTTCATCCTGGTGACCGATACGGAAGGAACCGCGAAGCTCGGGCGCTTCAGCCGCGAGCTGCAGGAACTGGAAGACCATCTGCCGATCGACCCGCAGTTCCGCAAGCCGAAGCTGGGCGGCTACTCGCCCATTCGCGTGGCCGACGCCGTGTTCTGCTCGGGCGATGGCAACCACGGTGTCACGACCGCGGCCTACAACCTGCCCAACGATGAACGGGTCGTGGCGCTCAAGGGTTCCAAGCGCGTCATGCTCAAGAACTTCCAGCACGCGAAGTTCGACAAGGTGCTGCTGCCGATCTCGCAGCGCGTGCTCGCCCGGGAGGATCAGCTGCTGGTCGGGTTCGAGCCGTTCTTCACCCACATTCTCATGCACGAGCTGATGCACGGTCTCGGACCGCAGACGATCACAGTCGCCGGCCGCGCGACCACCGTGCGCCAGGAACTCAAGGAGCTCAACGGTACGCTCGAGGAGGCAAAGGCCGACATCTCGGGCCTGTGGGCGCTGCAGTACCTCGCGGACAAGGGCGTAGTTCCGAAAGTGCAGGAGCGCGCTTTCTACACCACGTTCCTGGCCTCAACCTTTCGCACACTGCGCTTCGGTCTCGCCGATTCGCACGGCAAGGGGATGGCGCTGCAGGTCAACCATCTCCTCGACCAGGGTGCCATCGTGGTGCAGCCCGATAGTACCTTCCGACTCGACTTCACCAAGGCGCGCGATGCGGTAACCACCCTCACCCGCGAGATCATGACGATCCAGGCGACCGGCGATTACGCACGTGCCAAGGAGCTGCTCGATCACATGGTCGTGATCCGGCCGGAGGTGAAGCGCCTCCTCGACCGCCTGAGCGACGTACCAGTCGACATCGCGCCACGCTTCGTAACCGCCGACGAGCTGACCGCTGCGGGTCTATAAAGAGCAGTCCAGTATTTCGTGACTTTGCCACCGGGCCGACGAACAATGGCAACGAACGGGCTGGATCCCCAACAAATGGATGCACCACGATCGCCCTCCCCAGGCGAACTGGGCGTCGACGCGGCGCTGCGCGAGAGCGAGCAGCGTTATCGCGCCCTGGTGAATGCGCTGCCACAGGCCATCTTCGTGCACGACGGCACGCGCTGCCTGTTCGCGAATCCGGCGGCGCTGCAGCTCTCCGGCTACCGGTCAATCGAGGAAGGGGGCGACCGCTCAGTTATGTCGCTTGCTCACCCCGACAGCGTACGCCTGCTGGAGGAACGCAGCCGCCGCATCATGCAGAGTGGTGAACCTGCACCACCGATCGAGATCCAGATCATTCGCAAGGACGGGACACCGGTGTGGGTGGAAGTCACTGGCGTACGTGTGGACTTCGGCGGCCGGCCTGCCGTGCAGACACTGATGCAGGACATCACGGCACGCCGCGATCGCGCCGAACGTGAGCGTGCGTTGACGGCGCGCCTGCAGCGACAATCGGCGTTGCTGTTGCGTCTTGCGACCGACCCGCTGCTCGCCTCGGGTGATTTCATTGCCGGTCTGCGCCTGATCACGGAAAGCGGCGCACACACGCTCGGCGTCGACAGCGCGAGCGTATGGCTCTTCGATGAGGACCGCACCACGTTGCGTTGCCTCGATCGGTTTGACGCCGACACGCAGACTCATCGCTACGACATCGCGCTGACGGCGGCGCATCACCCCGAATACTTCGCAGCGCTGACCTCCGATCGATCCGTCGCCGTGTCCAACACGCACACCGACCCGCGCACCGCCTCGCTGCGCGAAGACTACCTACTGCCGTGGGGCGTTGGGGCACTGCTCGATGCACCGATCCGGCTGGCCGGAGAGCTGATCGGCGTCACTTGCCTGGAGCAGCATGGGCGTGGCCGTTCGTGGGAGCCGGACGAGATCGCTTTTGCCGGCGGCCTGGCCGACCAGGTGGGAAACGCGTTCTCGAGCGCGGAAAGCGCGCGAGCCGCGCAAGACATCCGCATCCTCGCTGGCAAGCTGATGCAGTTGCAGGACGAGGAGCGACGGCGCGTCGGACGCGAGCTGCACGACTCGACTGGCCAGGTCCTGGCGGCGCTCGAGATGACCCTCGATCGCGCGCTCACCGCCAGCCCAGTAGAGCCCAAGGTGCGCCAGCTGCTCACCGAATGTGCGCAGCTCGCCCGGCAGTGCTCGCAGGAAATCCGTACTGCAGCCTACCTGCTGCATCCGCCATTGCTGGATGAGCTGGGGCTGCCGACGGCTCTGCGCTGGCTGGTGGACGGCTTCACGGCGCGCAGCAAGATACCAGTGGAGCTGGAGTTGCCGGCCGCGGGTCCACGTCTGCAGCCTGACCAGGAGCTGTCGCTGTTTCGCGTGACGCAGGAAGCGTTATCGAACGTCCAGAAGCACTCCGGCAGCAAGTCCGCGCGCGTGCGCCTGAAGATCGAGCCCGGGCACGCAATCATCGAAGTCACCGACTTCGGACGCGGAATAATTCCGGCCGGCTTTACGGCAGGCTCCACGGCGACGCAGGCAACCGGCGTCGGACTGGTCGGCATGCGCGAGCGGCTGCGCCAGCTTGGGGGAAGTCTGACGGTTGAGTCGACGCCCGACGGCACTTCCATCATCGCTTCGGTGCCGATCACGACGCAGGCGCCGGCGTGAAGAAAGCCGACATCCTCATCGCGGACGATCACGAGCTGGTGCGACGCGGGCTCTGTGCCGTGGTCACGGAAGTTCCGGGCTGGCGCGTCGTGGCCGAAGCGGCCGACGGCAGATCCGCGCTCGAGCTCGCCCTGCGCCACCGGCCGGACGTCGCGGTACTGGACCTTGCGATGCCGGAACAGAACGGTCTCGAGGCGACGCGCCGCATCGTCGCGCAAGCCGGCAGCACCCGCGTGCTGATTCTCACGGCGCACGAGTCGGAACAGGTGGTGCGCGAGGTGCTCGACGCCGGTGCACTCGGGCTATCTGTTGAAGTCGGATGCGGGTCACGAGCTCGTGGCGGCGATCGAGTCGCTGCTCGACGGCAAGCCGTATTTCACTTCAAAGGTGGCGCGCCTTGTGCTCAAGGGGTATCTCGCGGCCGGCGCCGCCGCAGTACCGGCCGCCTCCGGAATCCTCTCCCCCCGGGAACGGGAGATCGTGCAGTTGCTGGCGGAAGGTAAGAGCAACAAGGAGGTGGCGCGCCGGCTCGGCATCACGGTCAAGACTGCCGAAACGCATCGCAACAACATAATGCGCAAGATGCACTTCAGCTCTCTCGCCGAGATGGTCCGCTACGCCGTTCGCAACCACATCGTCGACGCCTGAGGGCCACCCGGGCCCGTATACGTAGTTTTCTCCCCGCGGATACGGAACTGTAGGTATTCGCTGATCGCGGCGGTGCAGTTAGTGTCCGCGCGCCATTAGGAATTCCCCCGGTGTCATGATGACTGACTGGCGCGGCACGATCAGGTCTTCAGCGTTCGGTGCGGCTCGCACACGACCTCGGATTGCTCCGTCACGTGCGGGCGATGCGGCTGCTGGCATTTCGCGCCTGCCCCCCGCGCGCGTGGCGCAAGGCCCTTCACAGTCAGCCCCGGCCGATCCTTGCCTCGACCAGCTGCTCCTCGAGTGGTATGGCAACGAGAACGGTGACGGCATCGTGATTATTTCCCACGCCGGCACCGTAGCGCACGCCAACGACCGCTTCCGCCAGCTGTGGCAGGTCGACCCGGCGGCGCGCCTCAACGTCGAGGCCGATGTCTGGAGCGCGGTGCTGCGCCTGGTCGATGAGCCGCAGTCCGTGCTCGAGACGGTCACTGCAATTGGGCTCGATGCCGCAGCTTCTGCCAAATGGACCTGGAGACTCACGAACGGTCGGGCGATCGAGTGTCGCACTGCGCCGCTCACCCAGGAAGGCGGCGCACGCGAGAGCCGCATCTGGTCATTCCACGATATCGCCACGAATGCGCCGCTCGAAGATCACGTCCTGCACGCGCAGCGCCTGGAGATCATTGGCACCGTGGCCTGCCAGCTCACGCACGAGATCAGAAACGCGCTCGCGCCCATCCTCAGTGCAGTAGAACTCGCTCAGCACGCCCTGCCGCAGGACCATCGCGCCAATAATCACCTGAGCCAGATCGCGCGTGCGGCAGGCCAGGTGGGAGACCTAGTGCAGAAAGTCCTCAGTTTTGGCCGGCGCGGCACCGAGCCGCCGCAAAGCCACGACCTGGGCGCGATCGTGCGCGAATCGATCGACCTGCTGTCGGCGGCGCTGCCGCGTAGCGTGTCGATCCGTACGCGCCTGGAGCCGGTGCCCGCAATTCTGGCCGATGCGCGCGAGATTCAGCAGGTCTTGATGAATCTCTGCATCAATGCCTGGCACGCCATCGAGCCCGGCACCGGCAGCATCACGATTGAAGTGATCGAGGAGCGAGTCGCGCCACGGGACGCGGACGACGTCAACGCGCTTGCGCCGGGACGCTATGTGCGCCTTTCGGTCAGCGACGATGGTCGCGGCATGGACGAGCAGACGCTCAAGCAGATCTTCCTTCCGTTCTACACCACCAAGCCGGCACACAACGGCACCGGCCTCGGTCTTGCGGTCGTGCGCACGATCGCGGAATCGCACGGCGCCAGGATCTCGGTAGAGAGTGCGGTCGGCCGCGGCACGGCCTTCCACCTGCGCTTTCGCCCCGCTGGCGAGCAGTAGACTGCTGCCGCGATCATCGCGCGGGCTTGCGGGGCCGCAGACGGCGGTGCGGTGGACCCTGTCAGGTGATGCCGGCAACGTCGACCAGCAGCTTGACGCCGTCCTGCCGGTGCAGGCGCTCGAAGCCATCGCTGACGAGCCGCTCAAACGGGATCGTTTCAACCCAACCTTCAGCCGGATACGCCCCCGCCGCCATTTCGGCAATGACGCTGGGAAAGGCACCGCAAGACAGAGCAACTCCGGTGAGGCGCGTCTCCGACATCAGGATGTCCATCGGCTGAATCTGCAGCGGTTGCGTGTGGATCGCGACCACGACGACGTTACCGTCCACGGCGGTGCCGAGTAATGCCGCGCGAAACGCCGCTGGCACACCCGCGGCATCGATCGATGCGTGCGCGCCCCGTCCTCCGGTCAGATCGCGAATCGCGGCCACGACATCGTTCGTGCGCGGATCGAGGACGTGTTCGGCGCCCAGCGCCGAGACCACAGCGCGCCGGGCTGGCGACGGATCAACCATGATGACGCGCGCACCGCGTCGATGCAGCGTCAGCAACACGCCGATGCCGATCGGGCCTGCGCCGTGAACCGCAACAGTCTGGCCGGATTCTATGCGCCCGCGATTGACCGTGGCCCAGGCGATCGCCATGGGCTCGATCAGCGCGCCCTGCGCAGGCGTGATACCGCGCGGGAGCTTATGTGCCATGGAGCGGCGCACGACGGTGAACTGGGACAGGCCCCCGCCCTTACGGTTGTACCCGTGGAAAGCCAGCAAACCGCAATGGTTGTACTGTCCCGACTTGCAGAACAGGCACTGCCCGCAGGTCTCGACGGGCTCGACTGCGACCAGGTCCCCGATCTTGAGGTCCTCGACGCCATCACCTACGCCAACAACGAATCCGCTCAGCTCGTGCCCCATGATCACCGGGTTGCGCACGCCGGTGAGCGGATGAGGAGTGACGCGCGTGGTGATCGGACCGTCGTAATACTCGTGCAGGTCGCTGCCGCAGATGCCGTTGAACTGCACGCGCAGCTTCACTTCGCCGGCAGCCGCAGTGGGCTCGGGCACGTCCTCGAGCCGCAGATCCTCCCGACCGTAGAACATCGCTGCGCGCATGGCAGTCACCCTGAAATGTGCCGCTCCGCAGCCCGGCGCGTGAGCCGCGTGACCAGCAGGCGATAGGCGAGAACGGCGCCGAACACGCCCACGATCATAACCGCAATCAGGGCGAGGGCTCGCCGAAAGGCGTAGTCCACCAGGTCACGCCCGCCCTCTGTCACTCTCTGCGCGGCTGCCGTCACACCGGGGACGTTCTGGTCCAGCGTCGCAACCAGCTCCTGGAGCTGGCGCGCGGTGGTGGCGAACTCCGCGGCCGCACGCGTGTAGTCGTCAATGTCGAAAGGTTTCTTCGCCACTCCTGGTGCAGCGCCTTTGGGCTTGAAGCGATCCATCAGCTCATCGATTGCGCGCACAGTCGTATTGAGCGACTCGGAGGTCTGAGTCCCCGCCTCCAGCGCCTGGCGCAGCTCCATGAGCAGAGCGCGCATCGTTTCCTGCTGCGATTGCAGTGCCTGCGTGAACTGATCGATCGCCGCCTCGCGCTCTCGGCTCGCCCATTCGGGCAACGCGGAGGTCGTGTTCGCGATGCTCCGCGACGCCTCGCTCACGCGCGTCGTGGCGCTCAGCAGATCACGCGTCTCCGGCGCGACCGCGAACTGATAGGCCAGGAGCTCAGCCTGACTGCTGATCAATCCCGGCATGCGCTGGGCGTAGTAGACCGTCCTCTCGGCCAGCAGGCGGCTCTGTTCCACTTCGCGCACAGCCGGATCGAGTCCTGCCAGCGGATCGAGTCCCAGCAGCCCGAACAGCCCGCTGGTCTGGCCCGAGGAGTCGGTCGTGTGCTTGCTTCGGCGCTCGATGTCGGCAAGCCGCACAAACGCGGCGCTCTCCACATTCGGATTCGCGGCACGCCACCGTACCAGGGCATCGCGCAATTCTGTTTGTTGCTCCGGCGTGGCGACTCCATCGAGGAGTCTCCAGGCAATCGGCTCCTGGGTCTGGTAGGCCTCCACGACAGGACGGGCGGCCTCGCCGTACTTCGGTATCCAGGTGTCTTCAATGACCCCACGGCTGAGCGTGACCAGCACCACCATGTCAACGGCATCTACGACAGCATTCTGCGACGAGGCGATCTGCACAGCAGCACTCGCCTGCTTCACCTTCCATCGTTGCACCTCGAGGCGCGTTTCGGCTGTCGTCCCGGGAGCACTCTGGAGGCCTGTGAGGGCGCCCCCGACGCGCTCCAAGACCTGGTCCGAGAAGCGCATGACTTGTTGCTGCAGCTCGGCCTCTTGTGCCTTCACTTTCTCGGCGCGCGCCGTTTCGCCGGTTATCCTGGACCAGAAACCCGAGCAACTGGTGCAGGCAGCTGCCACGAGGCATGCCAACATCAACTGCGGGACCCGGATCGGCACAGTGGCGCTCTCTTGGAATAGTGATGGGCGCGATCAGAATTATCGCGGTAGACGCGCTCCGAGGATAGGGCGATCAGCGCGCCGGGGTGCCGAGCTGCGCCGCGTGATGGCGCAGATGGTCTTCGATGAACGTAGAGATGAAGTAATAGCCGTGGTCGTAGCCATCCTGCATTCGCAGCGTCAGCGCGGTGCCTGACGTGCGGCAGGCTTCCGCGAACACCTGCGGGTAAAGCTGCTCGGCGAGGAATTTGTCCGCTGTGCCCTGATCGATGAGGATCGGGTGCGCAAGCCGCTGTCGCGCAGCGAGCACGCTGGCGTCGTACGCCTGCCACGTCTTCTGCTCCTCGCCGAGATAGCCACGGAACGCCTTCTGCCCCCATGGGCAGCGAATCGGCGCCGCGATCGGCGCGAATGCCGACACCGAGCGATACTGCTGCGGATTGCGTAACGCGCACACGAGCGCGCCGTGGCCACCCATCGAGTGGCCGAAGATGCCCTGGGCATCGCTGCGCGCCGGAAACTCGCTCCCGATGATCGCCGGCAACTCTCGCGTGACGTAGCTGTACATCCGGTAATGCTGCGACCACGGCGGCTGGGTGGCATCGACGTAGAAACCGGCTGCGAGCCCGAAGTCCCAGCTGGCATCGTCACCGGGTATGCGTGGCGTACGCGGGCTGGTGTCCGGCGCCACCAGCATGAGGCCGAGCTGCGAGGCGAGGCGCTGCGCGCCGGCCTTGATCATGAAGGTTTCCTCGGTACAGGTGAGCCCGGCAAGGTAATAGAGCACCGGCACGGGGCCCGACTTCGACTGCGGCGGCAGGTACACGGCAAAGCGCATTTCCGTACGGCACTCGGCCGAGGCATGCGCATAGAAGCGCTCGCTGCCGCCAAAACAGAGGTGCTCGGAAAGCAGTCGCAGCTCGCCCATGGTTAACGCGACCTCCGCGAGTGATGAAGTCGCGGATTCTACGCGGGCGCGCGAGCTACTGTGAGCGCGCTACGGCAGTTTGCACTCCGGGTGCAGTGCTGGTCGTGAAATGCACCACGAGCCGGGCGACATGGCCGTGAGCACTGCTCCAATGGGCCAGGTTGACGCAGACCGAGCGGTGATCGCTGCCCTGCATCTGATCATACGGCGCATCGGCAAACCGGGCCCCGTCCGCGTCCTGATTGAACGCGACCTTGCTTTGTTCCCACGGCTGCAGGTCATCGTCCGCCTTGGCAAAGAGCTCGACTCCCGCAACCTTCGCCGGCACCGGCACGGCTGTGCACAGCGCGACGCGCTCCGCGGTGGCTTCGTCGCAGGCGGCGGGTGAATCGACGCCGACACTGACGGGCTCGGCGCGGCAGGGATGCAGCCGCAGGATGGCTTCGGCGATCGCCGGAGCCGGAGCCGGGGATGTTGCAGGCTGCGCGACCGTAGTCACCGATGCGACGGGTGGCTCGCTCCTCAGGTGCTCGAGCCGCTCGGTGGACGTGGCGAGTTCCTTGAGCTGTGAGGAGAGCTCCTCGCGCAGCTGGCGGGTGTCTTCCCGCACGCGTTCCGCACGCAGCTCGGAATAGGCAAATCCGCCGACCGCAGAAGCCAGCACGATCACGGCTAGGTTGACCATCGATCGCGTAGCGCTGCGCTTGGGGCGGGATTCGGACTTGCCACGTCCGCGAATGGCCATGAGCAGCTGAAAGGTCGCGCCCATGATGGTCGCGGCTGCACCGATCATCGCGGCCAGTATCGTTTCCGACAGCCCCATTACGGCTTGCCCTCACGGTTTGACTCAATCTCAGGACGTGCCGCGGGACTCTAGCCAGTGGGTCCGGGAGGGAATACTACGCGGTTGGCAGTTTCACTGGCTCGGGCCCGGGGGATCGTAGAGCGAGCTCGAGCGGCGCCCGATCTGTCGCCAGCTGGCGACAGGGCTAGCGCTGCAGGGCTGCCCAGCGACTTCTCAGAACGGTCGCGATACCGCCGAGCACGATGACTGCGCACACGCCCAGTCGCGGCGTAAGGTGCTCACTGAGGAGCAGGACGCCACCCAGCGCTGCAATCACAGGAACGGAGAGCTGGACGGTCGCGGCGGGAATTGCCTGCAGTCGGCGCAGTGCTGCGTACCACATAACGTAACCAAGGCCTGAGGCGATGGCGCCCGATGCGGCCGCCAGCACGATGCCGCGCGTCGTGGCCGGCCATGGCTGACGCAGCAGGAGCAATGAGAGCAGCGCAAGCGGTACGGCCCACGCGAAATTGCTCGCGGTCGACTGCAGGGGATCCATACCGCCGCGCCCCCGCAGCGAGTAGATCCCCCAGGCGATTCCGGCCCCGGCCATCAGCAGGGCGCTGCGAATCGGCGGCGCCGATAGGCCGGGCAAAAGCAACATCAGCAGTCCCAGGCAGGCGGCCAACAGCCCCACCCAGCCCAGTGCCGAAAGGCGCTCACCTCGGACCAATCCAGCAAGGATCATCGTGACCTGTACGGCGCCGAACAGAATCAGCGCACCGGTGCCTGCCGACAGCTCGAGGTAGGCCAGGGAAAAAGCGATCGCGTAGCCAAAGAGCGCAGCGGCAGCGATGGCATCGAGCGGCATGCGCGTGGCCCGCCCATGCCTCACAAGCACCAGCAGCGACAGGAACAACGCACCGCACACGATCCTGATCGTCGTGAAACTCGCCGCATCGATCAACCGCGCACCAAGCGCCATCCGACACAGCAGCGAATTAGCGGCGAACGCGACCATCGCCACTGCGGTCAGCAGGAAGGTGCTCGCCGCGGGCGGGCTCGTCACGGTCTGAACTGTGCCGTCGCGGCTGGCGTGCTCGCCTGCAGTTGTGCCGCGATCCGTTCGGCCTGGGTAAATGCACGCAGCAGGTTCTCACCCGCCAGTAACTCGAGATCGTGGTCCGACCAGCCGCGCCGCACGAGCTCGGCGAACAAGTTCGGATACATCGACACGTCGGTGAGGCCCTCGATCAGGAAGCTGCTGCCGTCAAAATCGCCACCCAGACCGACATGCTCGATGCCGGCAACATCACGCACGTGCTCGACGTGATCCGCCACGCGCGACACCGTGGTGACAGGCAGCTTGAGGCTGAGAATGACTTCCTTGTAGAGCGCCGTTCGTTCCGCTTCGGTCGTGGTGGTGCGTGCGCGCCGGTTGAATTCCGCGATCGCCGGCCCGGTGACACGCGCCACCTCGGGGTCGATGAAACCGGAGACGAATGTCACCATCATCACACCGCCGTTGCGCGCCAGCTCGCGCAGCACATCATCGGGCACATTGCGCGGCACGTCGCACAGTGCTTTCGCGGCGGCGTGCGAGAAGATCACGGGCGCCCGCGATACGCGCAGTGCGTCCTGCATCGTCTCGACCGAAGTATGCGAAAGATCGACCAGCATCCCCAGGCGATTCATCTCGTGCACCACGTCCTCGCCGAATGGGGTCAGGCCGTGATGGCGCGGCGGACTCTCCGCTGCCGAGTCCGCCCAGTCCGTGTGCGTGTTGTGAGTAAGGGTCATGTAGCGCACGCCGAGGTCGTAGTAGGCGCGCAAGGCCCCGAGTGAGTTCTCGATGCCCTGGCCGCCCTCCATCCCGAGAAGCGAAGCGATCCGCCCGGCGGCATGAGCCGCACGAATCTCCTGGACCGAGCGGGCCAAGCGCAAAGTCTCCGGATAGCGCTCGATGATCCGGCGCGCCAGGTCGATCTGCTCGAGTTGCGTGCGCGCAAAATTGCCGGGCCCTTCGCCCGGGATGTACACCGACCAGAACTGCGCGCCGACGCCGCCCTGCTTCAACCGCGGAAGGTCCGTTTGCCCCGGAGCTTGCACGCGCAGGTCGTAGGCGACGATGTCGCCAGGTGCCGCCGCGTAACTGCGCACAGCCCAGGGGAGATCGTTGTGCCCGTCGATCAGGATCGCGTGCTTGAGCAGCTCGCGCGCGTGCACGAGTTGCGGGTCGTCGGCGCCGACGCTTGGCAGTGAGAACAGTCCGAGCGCCGCCGCCAGCGCGCAAAGCAACGTAGTTCGCATGAGAACCCCCGGACCCGACAGGTCAAGGGGCCCTACGGTACACCAGCAAGCCTAGTGCTGCTTCGCCGCCCTGATCGCCTTCACGGCATTGACGAAGCCGAAACCGGTGTCGAAGTCGAAGCCCTTGCTTCCGACCTGGAATGGCGCAGTGACGATGCCGGCCGCGAGCTTCATGTCCTCGGCCGTATCACTGAGCGCGTGCCTGATCTTCTGCGGCGTGATCGCGTCGCAGTCGCGAAACTTCGCGCCATTGGCAATCCGCAGTGCTGCAGCGGCGGGCGACAGCACCAGTGTCTGGTCTTTGCCGCGCTTGCCCGGCACGCAGACTTTCCAGTTGTTCCCGGCCGCGATGCCATCGTTACGTTGGTCCAGGATGAGAGCGGCAACCGAGGCCACGTGCGGGGCTGACGCCGAGGTGCCGAAGAAATTCGGGAACTCGTCGGGCTCCGTCGATCCCGGTACGGCCACCGGCAGAAGTGAGAAGAAGAAGGTCGTATTGCCGCCATCGGGACCGACGACCGCGGGCTTGTGGCGTACGGTCGGCTGCCTGAGCCGCTTGCCGTCGATGGCGAATAGGATCGGGGTACCGCCTGCGGATGAAAACAGCTGCAGGCACGCGGGCACACATTCCGGATGCAACGCCGGACCCCATTTCGCCGTGTTGTACCAGCCGGCCGCACCCACGGACACCGCGCCCGCGGCGTTCGAGTGCCCATATATCGTGGAGCTCTGCGTATCGAAATCATCGATCGTCATCGTGCCGTCGCCGACGTCGGTATAGACATACTTGGTCAGACGCGGCGCCGGACCACTGAAGAGCTCCAGTGACACACCGACCTGCACGTCGGCATCAGTCTGATTGGAAATCAGAGAGACTTCGACCGGGTCGGCGCCGGTGTTGGCATCGATACCCGGGATCTGGCAGAGCGCCGGCTCAAGATTGTCATCACAGAACGGAATCAGGTTGCCGTCGAGGTCGTAATAGATGACATCGATGTCGCTCGTGGCTCCGGGCCCACCGCTCACGGAGGCGAAGGGCTGATCCCACTGGTAGCTCAGGATCTCGATCGCGCCGGGTGTGAGCGTGATCTGCTGCAACGGGTGCACGCCCGGACCGGGATCGAAGTCGTGACGTTCACCCGAGGCGCCGAAGTTTGCCGACCGCCGGAAGCGGGATTCGTACGATTGCCGTGCTTCGTTGCCGGCGGAAGAGAAGTAGGCGATGCCCTTGGAGCGCACGTAGTCGACGGCTTGCGCCACGATGCCGTCCTGGAACATCGGCTCGGCGAAATAGATCACATCGTCGACGATGACGTCGGAACCCGCCTCGGTGGCGAGCCGGATGATGCCGTTGGCGAGCGTCGCCTGGCCGCCATTCGTCGTGTGGAATGCCGCGCGAGCCCCGGGCGCGACGTCATGAACGATCTGAAGTATCGCGCGCCCCTCGTCGTTGTCGCCGGTGCAGTCCGGGTCGTCCTGCAGAACGATCACGTCCGGCGAAAGGTCACCACTCGCGATGTCCTGTGCGGCTGTGGTGTGCATCTGGCCGGGAATGAGAGGCTCGGTCGTGCAGTTGTAGCTGTCGGACAGCGCGCCGACGCGAATGCCGGTGCCATCGACGTGGAACTGCGCGCGCGCCTGGTCCGCGTTGAGCGAGCGATCGCCTTGTGACGTGGTCAAGCCGGCGTGAGTGGCGAAGGCCGAAGGCCGCGCGAAGCGCAGCGATTTCGATGCCGCGAGATCCGTCAGCGCGCTCAGCGGCAGGCGCCCGGAAATCATATTGCCAAACACCGAGCTATTTTGCAGGCCGCGGCTCACGAGCTCGGTCCGCAGCACCTCGGCCTGGCCGGGTTGCGCCACGGCATCGATCACGACGTAACCGTCCGCGATTTTCCACAGCGGATTGCGGCTGGGCCGCGAGACGGCGAGGCCACGCTTCTGCGCGTTGGCGCGAGCGGCCTGGGTCTGCAGCCGGACCAGCGTGCCACTGAGCCTGGAATTCGGACCCTGTTTGACGGCGTCGCGCTGCGCGCGAAATTCCTGCAGCCGCGATGCGGCGTTTATCGTCTGCGCCTGCGCCCCGAGCGCGCACGTCAAGCCCGCGAGCGCGAGGAGCGCGCCGATCCCTGTGCGTTTCATGGATGTCCCCTGCGTGTTCGTGTTGTCTTGGTATCTGCAGTGATTGCCTGGCGCTTGGCCAGTGCGCAGGACGCTACGAACTGGTTGCCGCGCCGGCAATACAAGCGGGACGAACAGGCTCATCTGGGTCCCAAGCTGCGTCGGGACCGGGACGAACGGGACAGACTACGCACATATATACTCGCAACCCATGTGTGCCCGGTTCGTTTCGCGCGTCATGGCCGCGATGGAACGTGCGCTGCAGGTGCGCTGGCACGACCCGTTCGATCTGATCTACAACGCAGCCCCCAGCATGCAGCTCTCGGTCGTCACCGCGGGTGCGAGCGGGCCGGAAGCGCGCGCAATGAAATGGGGATTCATTCCGGGGTGGTGGCAGCAGGCGAAGCCGCCGAAGCTCACGATCAACGCGCGCTCGGAGGAAGCTCCTGACAAGCCCATGTGGTCCGCCGCCTTTCGTGGCTCACGTTGCCTCGTGCCGGCCCTGGGCTGGTACGAATGGCGCAGTGAGTCGCGTGTCGACACGACGACCGGCGAGATCAGCGAGGTGCGACGCCCACACTTCGTTCACCTCGAGGGCTTGCAGCCGCTCTGTTTCGCCGGCCTATGGTCGCGCTGGAGACCGGAACGCGGCGCCGAACCGCTGCTCACGTTTTCGATCCTCACGCGCGCGGCAGCTCCCGGCCTGGCGCAGTTGCACGATCGCATGCCCGTAGTTCTGCCCGAAGAGCAATTTGCCGGCTGGCTGGATCCCGCCAACGATAATGTCGCTCAACTCGGCCGGATGATTTCGACGGGCGCAGTCCTGGAGTTCAAGCACTATCCGGTCAGCACCTACGTGAACGACCCGCGCCACCAGGGCCAGGAGTGCATCGAGCCGCAGCCGGCAGCCGGTCGCCCGACTGCCGGAGAGAGCGCTGGCTGACTCTTTCAAACGTCGCGAGAGGCGACACAGCAAAGAATTGAACCGTAATTGAGGAGACCTCCGTGCAATACCTCATGCTCAACGACAGCGAACAGCGGCAACTTCTGGAGCAGCTGAGTGTGATGTCGAGCTATCTCAGGAGCTGCTTTGCCGGCCTGACTGCCGAGCAGGCACTGATCCGAGGCCCCGACGACACCTTCTCGCCGGTCGAACAGGTCTGGCATCTCGCAGACCTGGAACGTGACGGCTTCGCGCTACGCATCCGGCGGCTCCTCACAGAAACGGATCCGCAGCTCGAGGATTTCGATGGCGCGTGCGCGGCGCGCGAGCGCGACTACCGGTCACGCTCGCTGGCGGACGGAATCAAGGAGTTCGACGCAGCGCGTCGTCGCAATATAGACGCACTTGCGGGGGTCCGACGTGAGGACTGGAAACGCCACGGAGTGCAGGCAGGCGTGGGCACTGTCTCGATGTGCGATATTCCGTCGATGATGGCTCAGCATGACGCTGCGCATCGGCAGGAGATCGAAGCCTGGCAGCGGCTCAGAACTTCTCCACCCACGGCCTGAGATCGAGCTCATGCGTCCACGCACTGCGGTGCTGGCGGTGCAGCGCGAGATACGCATCCGCGATGGCGTTCGGCTCGAGCAGCGAATCGGGCCCGCGCTCGACCAGCAGTTGCTCGTAGCGTTGCGAATGGATCTGGCCGTCGATGATCACGTGAGCCACGTGAATTCCTTTCGGGCTCAGCTCCCGCGCCATGCTCTGAGCAAGGGCCCGCAACGCGAATTTGGGTGAGGCGAGATTCGCAAAACCAGCGCCACCACGAAGTGAGGCCGTGGCGCCCGTGAACAGGATAGTGCCGGCACCCTGCTTGATCATGAGGCGTGCCGCAGCGCGGCCGACGAGAAATCCACCGAGGCAGCCGACGCGCCAACAGCGCTCGAACTGCTCGGGAGTGGTCTCTACCACGTTCCCTCTCTGAAACGTCCCGGCATTGAAGACCGCGACACGCAGCGGGCTGTGTTCACGTTCGATGCGGGCAAATAGTTCCTCGACCTGGGCCGGATCCGTCGCATCGCATCTCACGGGTATCACCTGCCCGCTCCCGCCCTTGGAGGCGAGCCCTTCGGGCGCTGACGGCTTGCGGGCCGCGGCCAGAACTGCGTAGCCAGCCCGCGAAAATGCACTGACGAGCGCTGAACCAAGCCCGGGTCCGACACCCACCACCACCGCCGTTTCTTGCGTCATGTACGTCTCCTTGGTACGCAGGGACATGCCCGCACTCCGCGGACATCGTCAGTATGGTCGCTTCTCGAGTCTAGCTCAGCGGAAGTCGCGCGACTTCGCGGCCAGAGTGCCCAGCCAGCGGCTCAGGTCGGTGAAGCGCGCCGCGATCACATGTATCACTTCGCCCTGCCGTTGCAGTTCGCCCTGCACTTCGAGCAGCCGGGCTTCGAGAAAGTGCCGGCGTTGCGCCTCGGCGATGCCCGGCCAGACGATCAGGTTCACATGCCCGGTTTCGTCTTCGAGCGTGAGGAAGATGACGCCACTCGCACTCGAGGGCCGCTGGCGCGTAATGACGAGCCCGGCCGTGCTTACGGGCGTGCCGTGCGCGAGTGTACCGAGCTCCTGGGCGGTGAGCAGGTGGCGCGCACGCAAGCGCTCGCGCAGTAATGCCAGCGGATGGCGCCCGAGCGTCAGGCTCAGGGACCGATAATCCGCGAGCATGTTCTGTCCTTCGGTCGGCGCTGTCAGCATCGGGATGCCTTCGGCGACCCTGAGGCGCGGAAATACCGGAAGTGCGTCCTTCGACGCCCGCGACTTCCCACGCTGCGCGATGGCGATTGCCGATGAGGTGCGCACAGGCGCCGGCATCGGCCAGCGCATTGAGATCGCGTCGTTCGAGTCGCGCGCGTTCCGCCAGGTCCTGCAAGCTCTCGAAGCTTCGCACTCGCCGTGCCGCAATCAACCGTTCGACAGCGGCTTGCGAGAGAGCCCCTTCGCGAGTCGCAGTCCGAGCCGCAACGCGGGCTCGCCATCGTCGCGCCGCTCGAGCGTGCAATCCCAGTCGCTCTCGAGCACATCCACTGCCCGCACTTCGACACCATGTATGCGCGCATCGCGCACCAGTTGTGCGGGAGCGTAGAAGCCCATGGGCAGACTGTTGAGCAGCGCGCAGGTGAAGATCGCGGGCTCGTGACACTTGACCCATGCCGAGGCGTATGCGAGCAGCGCGAAACTCGCGGCGTGCGACTCGGGGAATCCGTATTCGCCGAAGCCCTGGATCTGCCGGAAGATGCGTGCAGCGAATTCCTCGCTATAACCGCGCTCGCGCATGCCGCTCATGAGCCGCTGCTCGAAATGCTCGAGTCCGCCGCGGCGTTTCCACGCCGCCATCGAACGGCGCAGGTCATCGGCTTCACCTGGCGTGAATCCTGCCGCCACCATGGCGAGCTGCATCACCTGCTCCTGGAAGATCGGTACGCCGAGCGTGCGCTTGAGCACTTTTTCGACCTCAGGGCTCGGATAACTCTCGGGTTCCTCGTGATTGCGGCGCCTGAGATACGGATGAACCATGTCGCCCTGGATCGGCCCCGGGCGCACGATCGCGACCTCGATGACGAGGTCGTAGAAATTCGCTGGCTTCAGACGCGGCAGCATCGACATCTGCGCGCGCGATTCGATCTGGAATACACCCACCGTGTCGGCCCGCTGGATCATCGCGTACACCTTCTGATCGTCGGGCGGGATCGAGGCCAGCGTGTATTCACGGCCGCGAAACTCGCGCATCAGCTCGAGTGATTTGCGCAAGGCCGAAAGCATTCCGAGCGCAAGCACGTCGACCTTAAGAAGGCCGAGCGCATCCAGGTCATCCTTGTCCCATTGGATCACGGTGCGATCCGCCATCGTGGCGTTCTCGATCGGCACCAGCTCCTCGAGCGGTCCGCGCGAGATCACAAAGCCGCCGACGTGCTGTGAGAGGTGGCGCGGAAAGCCGATCAGCTCGTGCACCCGTTCCAGGAGCCGCGTGAGCAGCGGGTTGCGTGGTTCGAACCCCGCACCGCGGACGCGCTCGTCGGCCACCTTGCTGCCGTCCCACCAGTGCATCGCATGCGCCAGTCGCTCGACCTGCAGCAGGTCGAGACCCAGCGCCTTGCCGACATCGCGCAATGCGCTGCGCGGCTGGTAAGTAATGAGTGTGGCGGCAATGGCCGCGCGCTGCCGACCGTACTTGTTGTAGACATACTGAATGACCTCTTCGCGCCGCTCGTGCTCGAAGTCGATGTCGATGTCGGGCGGCTCGTTGCGTTCGCGCGAGATGAAGCGCTCGAACAGCACATCCTGCCGCGCGGGATCGACCGAGGTGACGCCGAGGCAGTAGCACACCGTCGAATTGGCCGCGGAGCCGCGACCTTGGCAGAGAATTCCCCGGCTGTTCGCGAAACGCACCAGATCGTGCACGGTGAGGAAATAGGCTTCGTACCGCAGCTCTTTGATGAGGATGAGCTCGTGCTCGATGAGATCCTGCACATGCTCCGGCACTCCTTGCGGCCAGCGCCGTTGCGCACCTACTGCGGTGAGTTTGCGCAGCCAGCCCGAAGCGCTCTCTCCGGCAGGCACGAGCTCCTCGGGATATTCGTAACGCAGCTCCTCGAGCGAAAACCGGCAGCGCTCGAGGATCCGCACCGTCTCCTCGAGCAGCGCACGTGGATAAAGACGCACCAGCTCGGCTGGCGAGCGCAGATGCCGCTCGCCACTGGGCTGCAAGTCGTAGCCCACCTCGGTGATCGGCGTGTTGAGCCGGATGGCGGTGAGCAGATCCTGCAACGCGCGCCGTTCGCGCACGTGCATCTGAACGCCACCACTCGCGACGAGTGGCAGACCCAATTGCGCGCCGAGTTGCAGCAGCGCCGCCAGCCGACCCCGATCATCGCCCCTGCGCAGCAGCTCCACCGCGAGCCAGGTGCGATCCGGACAAATTGCCTTGAGCCATTCCCCGTATGCGGACTTGGGCTCGCTGCCCGGAAGCCAGAGCGCAAGACAGTCGTCAAGATCGGTCGGATCGATCTGCTCACGCGCCAGCCGGTAACTGCCTTTGTCCGCCGCACGGCGGGCACGCGTGATCAGGCGGCAGAGGCGACCATAGGCGGCGCGATTGGTGGCGAGCAGCACGAACCGCAAGCCATCGAGGAGCTTGAACTCACTGCCGACGATGAACTGGAGCGATGCGCGTTTTGCTGCTTCGTGTGCGCGTACCACGCCCGCGACGGAGCACTCATCGGTGAGCGCCAGCCCGCTGTAGCCGAGTTCCACGGCGCGTTCGACCAGCTCATGGGGATGCGAGGCGCCCGTCAGGAATGTGAAGTTACTGAGACAATGTAGCTCCGCGTAAGCGGTTGACGATGCGCATGACATGGTGGCGAGTGCGCTTCAACCGAACAGACCGTGCAAATACCAGCTGTGCGGAGCGCGCCGTTCGCGGTAGATCCATAGCCGCGCGCCATTCTCATCACGCACATCGAAGTAATCGCGTGTGACTTCCCGTCCGTCCCACCAGCCTGTTTCGATGCGTTCCGGCCCGCGTAGTCTCTTGCCACGCTGCGAGATCTTGTGGGGTCGTGTCAGCAGCCACAGTGGACGTTCGACTGGCCGTTGCGGCCTGTCATTGCGTGACACTGTATTCTCATAGCTGATTCTCCACGCCCATTCCGGCCTGTGGTCCGCGACGGCACAGACGCCGAACACCTGTTCGTTGCCGAGCCGCGTGCGCAAACGCTCGATCAACCGGGGCAACGCGTCGGCAGACTCTTCTGTCTGCGCCCGCTTCCACAGCCAGCCATTCGTGGGCAGCGCCGGAAGCAGTGCACCCGATTGCAGTCGCAAGCTCCTGACCGGCGCCGGCAACGCGAGTGCTGCCAGCCGTTCGGCCAGCAAGCCACGCACATAGGCGACATCGCCGCTCGGCAGGGTGAGGCCGATGCGAATCCGGGTCGGCGACCGCGAACGATGCTGGCATTCGACAGCCAATACCGCGATCGCCGCCTGTCGTTCGTGCAGGAAACGCTGCAGGCGGTCGAGTAATGGCGTGCATGCCGACTCGAGCTGCTGTGCAGTTTCGATTTCGTGATCGGGCAGCAGCCGGGCGCCGAAACGCATCGGGCTGCGAAATCCGCGCCGAGCTTCTGCACGCCGGTCGAATGCATGATCCAGTTCATCGAGCCAGCGAGTCCCCAGGCGACGCGCCAACCCCGCGCGCGGCAGGCGCGCGAGATCACCGACGGTACGCACTCCCATGCTGACCAGCAGAGCAATGACTTCCTCCGGCCAACGCAGACACCCGATGGAAACCGCCGCGAGATGCCGCACCAGATCACCCGGCTTTTCGATGATCGCAGCGCCTGCGGTCGTTGCCTCGTCACGTTTCACTTGCGCACGCGCCAGCCAGAGAGAGCCGGTGGGCGTGGGAGCGAGCGCCAGGCGCGTAGTGACACTCTGCTCGCGCAAGCCCGCAACCATGCGTTCCATCAGTGCCCGCGCGCCGCCGAACAGTTTCAGACTGCCCTTCACTTCCAGCAGCAATTCATCCGGTGGCGCAAGGCTGACTACGGGGGTGAACTGCTGCTGACACCACGCGGCGAGGTACACGAGTCGGGCGCGCTCACGGGTTTCGTCGCGGGGGCAGGCTTTGAGATCCGGCTCCAGTGCAATCGCGGCATTCAACGACTGCCCTGCACGCACGCCGGCCGCACGCGCCTTTTCATTGCAGGCCAGGATTGTCTGCTGGCGACTTTGCGGATCGACGACGGCCACGGAAATGCCCAGTGCTCGCTGGGAAGTCGAGTGCTCCTGCAAAGCTTCCAATGTGAGCTGTGGCAAGTGCACCGCGAGCCAGAGTCGGCGCGCCAGGGTGCGGGAGAGCGTTGCCGTGTGGGGCGGTTCGCGAAGAGCAAGCGCGGGACGCGGCTGTGCCTTCGTGCGCCTGGAGGTTTTTTCTCCGGCAGGCTCGGAAGGAAACAATGGCAGGTTGCGCAATGCGGGCATCGAAGCGCACTCAGGATCGCTGCCACCGATCCAGCATCACGATGCCGGCCTTGCCGCCCTGCACTTTCACCAACTCGACCGCCAAGCGCGTTTCGTCGGCCCATAAGGCGAGACGCAACGTGGCAGGCGAAGTTTGCTCACGCTGCGCCAAGGGACGAAACAGCACTCCGAGAGAACCTCCCGCATGCGCGGCGAGCTTGAGTCGTCGCAACGAATGCAGGCTGGCGGTCCCGATCCACGCCAGGACGGCGAGACAAGCTCCCGAGCGCAAGGCCTGCTCCGTAGCCCACAGCGTCTGGGTTGGTGTCAGTGCTTTGCTCACCAGTAGCCGTGCCGGATCGATGCCGCGTTCGGCGAACGCGGGTGCATAAGGCAGGTGCGGCGGGTTGAGCCACGCGATGCTGCGCGCTGTCGGGCCTGGCTCGTCAGCGATCAGCCGCTGCAGAGCAGGGATGAAAAGACTCAGTTCACCGATACCTGCATGTGCATGCAGGACTTCGACGAGACCCGGACAGGGCCAGCCGCCGCCCGGTAAGCGTGTATCGAGGAGCGGAAATTCACTCGGCACGCAGGCGCTGGAGACCCGCATCTCTCCCTTCGCTCGCCATAGAGCGGCGGAAGAAAGCAGAGTGTCGAGAGAAGCGCCCATGAGCATCGGCAGAGCTGGCAGAACCTGGTGCAACGGATTGATTGAGCTTCAACAGAGAACTTGTAGTGGTTTAACAGGTACTGTGATTATATACAGTTATCTGCCTACGGCAAGCCACGGCCGGCACCTGGTTCAGTGCCCTACTTCACGCGGGGGAATTAACCGCCGGACGCCTTCGCCAGTTTGATTTCGATTGCCTTATTGTCGGCACGCCTCATCAGCGTGCTCTTGCCGAACAGCGAGCCGAGCAGATCGACCGCGACCTCTGCCGTGCGGTTGTGCACGTCGAAGGCAGGATTGAGCTCCATCATGTCGAGTGACGCGAGCAGTCCGGTGTCGGCCACCATTTCCATGCATAACTGCGCTTCCCGATACGAAGGCCCGCCGGCGACAGTGGTGCCGACGCCGGGCGCGATGTCGGGGTCGAGAAAGTCGACATCGAAGCTCACGTGCAGGTGCGTATTGCGATCGAGGCCGGCGAGCGCCATCTCCATGGTCTGCCGCATCCCCATCTCATCGATGTAGCGCATGTCGAACACTTCCAGGCCGATCTCGTGGACGAAGCGCTTTTCGCCCTGATCGACGCTGCGAATGCCGATCTGCCGGATGACGCTCGGTGAGATTGCGGGTACTTTGCCGCCCACTTCAATCAGCTCCGACGGACCATAACCGCACAGGCAGGCCATCGGCATACCGTGAATGTTGCCGCTGGGGGTGAGGACATTGGTGTTTGAGTCCGCGTGCGCGTCGAACCACAGCACGCGCAGCTGACGGCCGCGCTCGCGGCAATGGCGCGCCACCGCGCTGATCGAGCCGATGGCGAGGCAGTGATCGCCGCCGAGCAGAATCGGCAGTCTCGATGCAGCCAGCTCGGCGTGAACGGCGTCATGAACCGCTCGATTCCACGCGGTGACCTCCGCGAGATGTCGATAGCCATCGACCGGGGGCCGATTCGGATTGCCAGGTCCGTGGAGATTGCCGCGATCGATGACCTCGACGCCCTGCGATTCCAGCATCGCCTGCAGATGCGCCACGCGCAGGGCCTCCGGCCCCATCGACGCGCCGCGTGTGCCGGCACCGATGTCGGTCGGTGCACCAATCAACGAGGCTTTCTTGGTTAAGGTTGCCATAGTTGCGCTCATCAGCCGGCGATCCGCAGCCGTGCCCGCGTGCCCCCCAGCGTGCCGCCGAACAGATCCTTCGGGTCCTGGAGCCCCGGGACGAGATCGATCTCACGACGCATGCCGCGCTGCTCCCGTAACAGTGAATGCAGGAAGCGCAGCGCCGAGTAGTCCTCGAGCGCAAACCCCACTGAGTCGAACACGGTAATGTCGTGCGGCGTCGTGCGACCCGGCGCGGTGCCGCGCGCGATGTCGGCGAATTCCACGACCGGATAATCGGATTCCATCTGCTGCACTTCGCCTTCGATGCGCGACTGCGGCTCGTACTCCACCACCACGCGCACGTTCGGCATTCGCAGGATATCGGCATGCAGCTCAGTCTTGCCGGGGCAATCGCCGCCGACGGCGTTGAGGTGCATGCCGGCCTTGATCATCGGCGGCGTAAGGATTACGGCCTTGCGCTTGTCCGCCGTCACGGTCGTCACGATGTCGGCACCCTTGCAGGCATCGGACGACGAGGTCGCGCGCGTCACCCGTAGATCGGTCAGCCAGGGCATGGCCCGGAGATTACGTTCCAGCTTGGCGGTGGCCAGCGGATCGACGTCGAACACACGCAACTCGCGAATACCGAGCATGCGATGAAACGCGATCGCCTGGAACTCGCTCTGCGCACCGTTGCCGATGAGCGCCATCACGCGGGCGCCCGGACGTGCCAACTTCTGCGCGGCGAGCGCCGACATCGCCGCGGTGCGCAGTGCCGTCGTCACGGTCATCTCGGAGAGCAGTACGGGGTATCCCGTCTCGACATCCGCGAGTACGCCGAATGCGGTAACCGTAAGCAGACCCGCGGCCGTGTTCTTCGGGTGACCGTTGACGTACTTGAAGGAGTACAGCCGCCCATCGCAAGTGGGCATCAGCTCGATGACCCCGACCGGAGAATGACTCGCCAGGCGCGCGGACTTCTCGAATTCAGGCCAGCGCCGGTAGTCGGCGTCGATTTCGCCGGCCAGACGCTCGATGAACTCGCCTGGCCCGATCGCCTGGATGAGCTGCTGAATGCTGTTGACGCCGATGTAGTCGACCATGACCAATCCCCTGGTTGGCGCCGCGGCAGGCGGCACGGCGTAGCTCCATCATCCGAGCCTTTGCGGCCAACAAGAAGACAGCAATCTGTGCAACTTGTGCTGTAAACTGATCATAAGTGAGACCTATAATAACTATTTGATCAATCTTCGAGGCCAAAATGGACGATCTGGACCGACAATTGATCGGGGCGCTCAGGACCAACGCCCGCACCACGGTGGCGTCGCTCGCCAAGAGGCTGAAGGTCGCGCGCGGTACGGTGCAGAACCGAATCAACAAGCTGGAAAAGGACGGCACGATTCTCGGCTATACAGTGCGGCTGCGACCGCAGACCGACGAGCATCGCATCGCCGCGTTGATGACGATCGCCGTGGAAGGCAACCGCGCCGCCCAGGTCGTGCACACGCTGCGCGGAGATCCCGCGGTCACCGCGCTGCATTCGACCAATGGGCGTTGGGATCTCGTTGCGGAGTTGCGCGCCGACAGTCTCGAGGCGTTCGATCAGGTGTTGGCACGCATCCGCCTGGTGGACGGCATCTCCGGCACCGAGACCAGCCTCCTGTTGTCGACGCAGAAACTGTAAGCAACAGCTCACGCCGCGCCGCTTCAGAACTACCGCTGCAGGACTTCATCCTGATACACGCTACCCCGACCCGCTGCGTGGTTGACTCGCCGTGATCGCAGAAGGCTGACCTACTTCTTCGGCAGGATGCCGAGCAGTCTTCCGAACCAGGAGCGCCTGACCAGGGTGGAGTTGCCGTCGTACTCGCTGCTCTGGTTGTGGCCCTCAGCCCACTTGCGCCAGCGCTCGCTACCCCGGTCGTTGCCGTAGAAGGGATAGTCACTGCCATGCGGGCGAACCCGCGATCCATTCTTGTTGCTCATACGTGGCCTAACGATAGCCGCAGCCAGGTGAATGCATCTTGAATGAAGTGGCGGAGCGGCGGTGGACGAAGTCGCGGAATTCACAAGGCCGTCACAGGTGACATAAGTGCGGTTGTGTGCCGCACGCCACATGTAGGCGCTGCGCAGTGTTGCCAAGTGTGAACCGCTGCACAGGCGGCAGCTTCAGCCGCTGGTGCGCAGCCCCTGCGAGATGCCGCTGATCGAGGCGAGCAATGCCTGATACAGCTCGGAATCGCGCCGTTCCGTGCGCCGCCAGCGTTGCAGCAGGTCGACCTGCATCAGGTGCATCGGGTCGACGTACGGATTTCGCAGCAGGATCGAGCGCTGCAGCGTTCGATCCCCGTCGAGCAGCTGCCGGCCGCCCTTGAGCTGCAGGATGAGTTGGCAGGACAGCTCGAACTCGCTGCCGATGCGCTCGAAGTAGTGTTGCAGGCGGGGTTCGGCGAGCCCGTTGTAGAAGGAGGCGATGCCGAGATCGGTCCGCGCCAGCATCGCCTCAACATCATCGAGCAAGGCCCCGAAAAAGAACCAGTCACGACGCATGGCTTCGAGCACCTCACGTCCATATCTCTCAATGGCGGCCTGCAGCCCGGTACCGACGCCGTACCACCCCGGCAACATGTGACGCGACTGTGTCCACGCGAACACCCACGGCACCGCGCGCAACGCTTCGAAGTCGGAGCGTTCACCACGGCCTGGCGAGCGGCTCCCCATCTGCATTCTCTCGATGGCATCGACCGGCGTCGCCTGGCGGAAATACTCGTAGAACGAGGCATCGCCGATGAGCTGGCGATAGGCAGCACGACTCGTCTCGGCGAGGGTCGACATTACCTCGAGGTAGCGTGAATCCTCCGGTGACTCTTTCTCGGCCCGCGCCATCCTGAGCCCCATGGCATTGAAGGCACGCTCGAGGCTACGCATGGCCACCGGCCGCAAACCATAGTTCTGATTGATGACCTCGCCCTGCTCGGTGACAACCAGTCGCTGGCTCACTGCCCCGGGTGGCGCGCTGCGCACCAGCGCATCGATCCGGCCACCACCCCGGCTCACCGAACCGCCGCGACCGTGAAACACCGTGAGTCTCACGCCTGTGCCCGCCATCGCACGTACCAGTTCGGCCTGCGCGCGATGCGTGGCCCAGCGCGCCGCGGCGATCCCGGCCATCTTGTTGCTGTCCGAATATCCGATCAGCACTACCTGCTGATTGGCCCGTGCCTCGAGATGCCGGCGGTAAGCCGGTTCCGCCAACAGCCGACGCATGACATCGCCGCACTGCTCCAGTGCCTGCGTCGACTCGAACAACGGCGCGATGTCGAGTGGCACCTCGCCGCTACGCCGGTCGGTCGCTTCCGCCCAGCGTGCCAGCAGCAGCACTGCCAGCACATCGTCGGGGCCGGTAGTGCCGCTGACGATGTAGTCACCGATCGCGAGTGCACCGTACTTGTGCCGGCACTGCATGATGGCCTCGAACACCCACAGGGTGCGCCGGCCCACGGCATCGAGGGACTCCAGCGGGCCCTGATCCTTATCGATCGCATCGCGCAGTCGTGCGAGCCGCTCCTCACGATCACGCGCGAACCACTGCTCATCGCCCAGGCCCTGGGCGAGCACGTCGTGATGCACGTCGCTGTGCTGGCGTACGTCAAGGGTGGCGAGGTGAAAGCCGAAGGTGCGGATCCGGTGCCGCAGGCGACGCACGGCGTGATATCCGGCGTGGTGGCCGCGATTCGCGAGCAGGCTCGCAGCGACCAGATCGATGTCCGCCAGGAATTGTGCCGCATTGTCGTAGTGGCCGGGACCGGCCTCGTAGGTATTGCGCAGCCGTTCGGCGACCTGAGCCAGGAACACCCGGTACGGCATGCGGTCGTGACGCGCCGGAGTCACGGCCTGCGCCGTCGGCAGCAGTGCGGAGTATTCATCGATACGCTTCTGCAGCGGCGGGGAGATGTCGACGCGGCTCGCGCTCTGGCTCAGCTTCGCGGCAAGAGCCTGCACCTCACCGAAGTAATTCGAAACGACGAGTTGCTGGTGACGGGCCAGGGTCTCGCGGATGGTCTTGGCGTGCACCTCCGGGTTGCCGTCCATGTCGCCCCCCACCCAGGAGCCGAAGTCGAGAAGCGCTGGGACCTCGATCGCATCCGCTGCCGTGCCGAAGACGTTGCGCAGCGAGCTTTCAACTTCCTCGTAGAAGGCGGGCACGATGCGGTAAATGACTTCGCTGAGATAGAAGAGTACGTGTTCCCGCTCGTCGGCCACACTGAGCCGCAGGCGCGGATGCTCCTCGGTCTGCCAGGCCGTAGTGATCTCGGTCCGGATGCGGCCCCACACGCTCGCGATCTCCTGCGGCGCCAATGTCGGATCCAGCCGCATCATCATGAGCTGCGCGATGTGCTGTTGCTTGCGCAGCATCGTGCGGCGCGTGGATTCGATGGGATGCGCCGTGAATACGGGCTCGATCCGCAACGCGCCGATCAGCTTGATCACTTCCTCGAGCGTGTGGCCCTGCTCCTTCAGGCGCAGCAGGCAATCGCCCACGCCCTGTGGCTGCGGGGCGTTCTGGCTGATGAAGTATTGACGGCGCCGACGGATGCGATGCACCTGTTCCGCCAGATTTACCGCCTGGAACCACGTCGAGAACGCGCGCACCAGGTCGCGCGCCAGAGCGGGTGGGCGGCCCTGCACTCGGCCGGTGAGCTCCACTGCTTTGCCGGCTTCGCCCTCGCGCCGGGCGATCGCCGCCACACGATCCCCCTCCACCATCGCAAACAGGTCCTCGCCCCCCTGCTCGCGAATGATTTCACCCACGAGCGCCCCGAGGGCGTGAACGTCCTCGCGCAGGGCTGCATCCTTCGGAGTGAACTCTACGTCGTGGCGCTGCATAACGAGGCCGCGCATGATGCCATGCCGCGCCCCCTCCGTCCCAACGGGCACAGGAGCAGTCGAATCCGCCGCTGCAAGGGCATGAGAGCAGTCCGATCCGGCCACTGGCGTGAGGGCCGCATCATCGGGGAGCACTCCGATCCGGCCCCTGGCGTGAGGGCCGTGCCAACTCCGGGCTGACCAACGCCCGATGACGGTGCTATCCGAAGATGTATCCCCGCGAACACTGCTCGCCCGAGTTGGCAGACCCTCGACGCCAGTGTCCGAATCGTCCTGCATAACCCCAGCTGGGAGTGTTATCTCTTGGGTCCGCTCCGCGGACCTCTTACAGGAGAAGTCAACTAACTCTTGCTAGTCAACGCAGGAGCGGGTGGACATCGGCGTGATACCTGACGACTGCGCCGGTACCAGTGTTTGCGGGTTTAACTTCTCAGCTATAGGTAACAACGGCCGTGATCCGGCGCACGTCGGCACGGTATTACCCGATGGCCGCCGGGGACTGCTCTACGACAGCTCGGTATCACCCGATGGCCGCCCGGGACTGTTCTCGCTCTCCGGGATTGGCTGTCCGGCTGGCGCATGATACTATGTACCTCGGTACATACGTACATACATTCAGAATCCATGCCCAGTAACGCTGCGCCTTCAGGTCCGATTGTCGAACGCGTTCAGACCGGCATTCGCATCGAGAAGCGCCTGCTGAAGGTCCTCAAGGCGCTCGCCGAGTACAAGGACATGAACCTCGGTGATCTCATCGAGGGAATTGCCTTGCACGCGCTCGAGGGCAAGAGCCCGTTCGGCGCTGCAACTCTCGCCCACGCGCGCGACCTACGGCGCATCTACGGGCTCGAATTGCGCGCCGGAGATAGTCATCGGCTGCGCGAACGCAAAGGAGACAAGAAGTGACCGACCACGAATTCCTCGCATCGCTCGAGGCCTGCACGTTGCCGCCCGATGCCTTCCGGCACCGCGATCACCTGCGTGCCGCCTGGGCCTACCTTGAAAGGATGCCGTTCGGAGCGGCGCTCGATCGCATGCGCCACTCGCTCCAACGCTATGCAGCCAGCCAGGGACAGCCCGGTCGCTACCACGAGACCCTGACCGTAGCGTACATGTCGCTGGTGCAGGCGCACCGCGCGTTACGGCCCGCCGGAAGTTGGGAGGAGTTCGTGGCGCTTAATACGGATCTGTTCGAGGCCGGCCTGCTATCCCGCTATTACGACCGCGCGACTCTGGAGTCGCCGCTGGCACGCCGCGTCTTCGTGCTGGAGCCCCGCACTGTGCCATAGGACGCCCGACAGGATGGGCCCTGAAAGGCCGAACCGGACGGGCTATTGATTCAACAGCACCGTCGTATCGTGACGATCGAAACCCTGCAGAACGCGCCGGTACGCACTGGCGATGAAGCGTTCTGCGGTCTTGTCCGCACGCGGCGAAAGCAACATGCGCACGACGACGTCGTCGGCGGGTCGCGCCGGATCCTCGCCTAACAGCTGATACACGAGCCGGCTCAGGCGATGCTGCAATTCGTTGATGAAGCGCAGGTGTGCACCATCCGACACCTGCTCGGCACCGGGCCCGTAGGTGCCCTTGGCCTCCTCCGCCAGCTCGTGCATGAGCAACGCCAGGAAGCGGCCCTTGTCGATGGCCGTGAGCTCGCTGAAATACTCGATTTCGGATTGGATGTTCACGCGACTGCCCTGCCCGCCCAATTATTGATTTTTATGTCGGCACCCTGCAATGCACGCTCGTCGGGCGACGAGCGGCTCAGGTAATCAACATAAGGCCCGTACCGGTGCCAAGTTGCAGCGCGGCGCTGCGTGCATGTCCGGCGAAACCGAGCGATCGCACCCGCCCGCGGCAGTCGAGATCCACGCCATCGATCCGGATGCGCTTGACCAGGCAGCCGGCAAGCTTCTCGCCCTCGGTGATGAAGCGTTGCTCGCCATGACTCGTTTCGATGATCGCGATGCGCCGCGCGCCAGTGATGATCGTGTCGGCGAGTCGCATGGCGGAGAGCAGGTCGGCGGCGCCTGCCGCCGCGGTGCCCAGTAGCGCCAGGAGCAGCGGGACCGACAGGCGTGCGGCACGCATCGGCATCGCGCCTACGCGGGGAAGAAATCGATGGGCTTCGTGGTGGTGACCGCCTCGACGTCGCGATCCTCGAAGCGGAACATCTTTACGCGCGCGACCAGCTTGCGCTCCAGGTCCGGATCATTGAGGTCGCTTGACACCACGCGGCAATTCGTCACCTCGCCCCACGGCGCGATCGTGAGCTCGAGCACCACTTTGCCTTGCAGTGAGGGGTTATCGCGCAAGGCGCGGTTGTAGAGCGCGTAGATCGCGCCCTTGTTCTTGTCGAACACGAGCTCGATCTCTTCGCGGCTGCGCGAGGCCTTCTGCCCGCTGCCACTGCGAACAGCTTTCCCTTCGCCGGTGCCGATGCCGCTGGTGACCTGCGTGGTCGCACGACCGGACAGGCCTCCGCCGCCACCGCCGAATCCGCGGCTCAGGGACGCGGTATTGATACCACCGCTCCCCTGCCCTACCTTCGAGGTGATCATTGAGCGCTGCGCCATGTCGCCGGCATGCACGGCATCGGTGAGCGGGCGATTCGCCATGGCAATGTCCACCATGCGGTTGTCGCGCAGATCCGCCAGCTCGTCCTTGAACGGTAACAGACCCGCCACAGACGCCTTCTTGCGTGCTTCCTGCTGCCGATCCACGGGCTTGGGCTCGGGCTTCGGTTTGACCTCGGGCTTCGGCTCCTCCTTGGGAGGTGGCGGCGGCGGTGGCGGCTCCTTCTTCTCCAGCATCAGCTTGGCGAGTCGCGGCGGCACCTGCTCCTCGGCCGATTCCTTGCGCTCGGGAAGCGGCAGCAACGGAATCAGGATCGCGAGCAACAGGACGATACCCAGCACCCACAGCAGGATCTTGCGGAAGCGCTCACGATCCTCGTCGGAGACGCTCCAGGGCAGCTCGAATTCGCGGTAGTAAGGTCTCAGCACTGTTGCTTACTCCGCGCCGCTACGGACTCTGTGCAATCGCAACGGGTCTCTCCTTCTGCAGCACTGCGAGAGAGATACGTCCGAAGTTGGCGTCGGTACAGGTCGCCATGACCTTCTTCAGCACGTTGTACGGCACTGCCTTGTCGCCCATGATCGTCAGCTCGCGGTTTGCGACATCCCGCTCCAGGACCTTGCGGGGCATCGCGACCGTGGGACGCTCGAGCGCGGCCTTGAGTGGCCTGATGATCGTGCCCTCCATCTTCTCGATATCGGCGATGCGCGCGATCGGCTGGCCCTGCACTAACAGCTCGTCGCGCGTGACCATGATCACCACGGTCTCGCGCGGCTTCTGCTCGGCAACGGATTCGGGGATCTCGATGCCCTTGGTGTTCTGCAGCACCTCCACCTCGGTGGAATACACCAGCAGGAACGACACCATCACACTCAGGATGTCGATCATCGGGATGAGGTTGAGCGACACGCCGGCGCGATTGCGCTCCTGGTGCACGATCATTCGCTTGGCGCGATTGGAAAGTCTCATAGCGGTGCATCTCCGATCGAAATCTCGGGGAACAGCTCCGCCTGCACGGTGCGCTGGCCCTGCTTCTGGTCCACCACGCGCACCGTGTCCATCACCTGCACCAGTGTGTCGTAAGGGATGTCCGGCTCGAGCAGGATCGTCGCGTCGAGTTTGCTCGGAAACTTCTCCTTCACTCGCTGTAGAAACTGCGACAACGCGCCGAGGTCATAGCCCTTGGCGCCGTTCGGGAACTCCTGGAGGAGACCGGTGCCCCGATCGGCAACCTGGACTTTGGCCTTGCGCACCATGATTTCGAGCTGCAGGGTCGGTGGCGGCGTGGAGTCGTTCTGCGCCGTGGGCAGATTGAGCTCCAGGATCACCGTGCGGTAGAACACCGCCGTCATCAGCAGGAAGGTCACGAGCACCGTGAAGATGTCGATCATCGGAACGAGGTTCAGGGCCTCGCCGTCGCCACGGCGCAGGCGGCGGATCAGCCGCGCGCGTGCCTGTCGCGTCGAATACATGGCTGGATGCCTTTAGAGGTCAGAGTGCTCAGGTGGCTGGCGCGAGATCGCCACGCCGCTCGGTAATGCTGTTCAGAAACTTCACCGAAGCCATTTCCAGGCTGTCCACCAGCTCTGTCGTCTTGGTCTGCAGCACCGCATGGATCAGCACCAGCGGCACAGCCACCATCAGACCGAACGCAGTGCAGTTCATCGCCACCGAGATACTGGCCGAGAGCAGGTTGGCCTTCTCGGCCGGATTCACGGTCGCGACCGCGGCGAAGGCGCTGATCAGGCCGATGACGGTGCCGAGCAGCCCGAGGAGCGTCGCCATGTTGGCGAAGGTGCCGAGGTAATGCGTGCGTTTCTCGAGCCGCGGCACGATCTCCATCAGGCTCTCCTCCATCGCCTTCTCGATGTCGTCGCGACGACGCGCCGACTGAATGCGCGAGAGGCCATAGTTGAGGATGGTGCCGATCGCAGCGTCCGACTTCGACGTCATCGACACGGCGCGCTTGAAGTCGCCCTGTGCCAGCAACGGCGTGAGGTCGTTCCAGAGACTGCGGTTGCGCAGGCTCACGATCGACAGGTAGATGTAGCGCTCGAGCGCGATCGCCAATCCCAGGGCGGCGACGATTGCGATCGGAAGCATGAACAGGCCGCCTCCCTGAAAGAAGCGGACCAAGTGGGCATAGATGTCCATACGGGTCTCCTCCTCAAAAACCGGCTGTGAAGCTCAATGCGGTGGGGCCGCGTTCGACTGCGGCGCTGCTTGCGGCGCGGCTGCGGCCTCGGAATTGAGCGTGGCAAAGTATTCGATCTGACGCTTGAACACGTCGCGGTCCACCGGCGCCAGAACTTCATCGATCAGACTGTTGGCTGGGCGACCCACGAGATCGCCCAGATCGGATTTCTTCCACGGCACGATGTAAAGCACTTTCGGCAATTCGCGGTTGCCGGTGATCGCGGAGCCCTCCAGCTCGATGCGGTCGACGGTCTTGAATTGCGAGCTACGCGCCGCCGCAGGTTTCGCATCCGCGGGCGCGGCCAAGGCGGGGGGTGTGGCGATCGGCGCTTCGGCCGCCGGTGATGCGCCGGCGTCGGGCGCTGGTACCGCCGGCGCAGGTGCGCTGGTCTCGGCCTGCGGCATAGCAGATTCGCGCTCGGCCGGCGGCACGGTCTGCGCCGCGACGGCAAACGCGGACAACAAGGAGCCCGCGAGAAATGCGCTACGTACGCCGGTCATGGTGATGAAGCCTCGGCAGTCTGCGGTTGGGGATTGGAGCCGACGCGCCCCTTGAGTTCCACGATCCAGGTCGCAACACGTTTGTCGCTGTTCCCCGACAGCTCCATGTAGCGCTCGAACGCCTCGAGTGCTCGCTGCGGCTGTTGCAGATACAGATCGCACAGCACTCCAAGGTTCAAGTGAGCGGGCGCGTAGTTCGGGTCGATCTTCAACGCCTCACCATAGGCGCTCTCCGCTTCCTTGAACCGGCCCAGCTGGCGATAAACGATACCCAGCTCGGTGTACGCCACAGCGCTTGGCATGCCCTTCTGGGTCGCCTCACGCAGCGTCTGCTCCGCCTCCGGGTACCGTCCGGCGCGTTCGTAGAGCACGCCCAGGTTGATATACGGACCCGGATACTCGGGATAGGCCAGCGTCAGTTGCTTGAGCTCGAGCTCGGCGTCAGTGAGCTTGCCGGCCTGCAGCAATGCCACGGCCTGCGCAAACTCCTGGCTGGCGCGCTCGGGTATCGGCGGCTCGGCCGGGACCGCAGCTGCGCCCGCGGCAGCGGGCGCAGACTCGGGTGCCGGCGACGGCGTGCTCGCGCAGCCGGCGATCAGGAGCGCGAGCCCCAGGCCCAGCGCTTCAGCGCAATTCTTTGACGAATTCTGCACTAACTTCCGCCTTGGCATACCGTGCCGGCTTCAGCTTGGCCAGCGCCTCGAAACTCTTGCGAACCGATTCGTCGTACACGCCCTCACTCGCGCGCGCGACATTGGCTTCGTGAATGGAGATGGCCTTCTCCTCGAAGGGAAAGGCCTGTTCCTCGAGCAGCACGTTGTATTGCTCGAGCTCATCCGCGTTGAGGTTCTTCGGTCGTTCCGACTCCATCAAGTCCTTGGCGAGCGTGCGGTAGAGCTCCGCCATCTGATAGGTCGCCGCCGTTGTCACCTCGGCGACTCCATATTGCGCGGCGCGTCCGTAGCCATTAAGAGCGCGCTCCATCGCGTCTCTCTTGAGCGCGAGGCTCTTCTTGAGCGGCGCGCTGAGTTTCAGGAGCGCAAATGCCGCGCCAGCCGGCTCGGCGAATACGAGGGTGGCCTTGGCGGCGAGATACTTGCTGCGTTCCGTGCGCGCAGCGCCAGCAGCGCGGTCCGCATCGATGATGTTCTGTAGCCAGCGATCGCGCTCCTTGATGTCGTGCGATTCGGCGGCCAAGTCGGCCAGACGCTGGCGCGCTTCCATGGCCGGATCGAGCGGCGCCGGGAAGCGCTCCACGAGCTTGGTGTAGCTGCGCACCACGCCAGAGCGATCGTTTGACTTCTGGTAAAGGTCCGCGGCACGCGACAGCGCTTCACGGCGCAGCTCGGCGCTCTCGGTCGGCGTATCGGCGATGCGCTCGAATTCGGCGGCCGCGCGCGCCGACTGTCCGGTTTCCGTGTACGCGACGGCGAGACTGCGCGTCGCCTCTGCGATCAGCGGATCCTGCGGATGATCGCGCCGGAACGCCTCCAACACACCGATCGCCCGCGGCCAATCCTTCATGTTCACGAGAGCCGCGGCGGCATCGTATTCGGCATTGCGACGGATGCTCGAGTCGGGCGCGACCTGAGCCACGCGTAGGAAGTCATCCACTGCGCCTGCGGAATTGCCGGCCGCCTTCTTGGCTTCGGCCTGCTTGTACACCGCGGCGGCGAGCTTCTCGGTGATCTCCTTCTGCTCCTTGTCACCCGGCGGAATGACGGCGCGCAGCTGCGTGTAGGCCGCCTCGGCTTCGGCGTAACGCTGCTGATCGAAGCGCGAGTGAGCGATCACAGTGAGCGCCGTGCGCTGCTTGGTCGCGTCGACCGGCGGCTGCAGAGCGAGCACGCGCTGCGCGGTATCGACCGCCCGATCCAGATCCTTGATCTCGAACAGCTCGCGCGCCGTGCGCGTCAGCACGTTCGCCGCTTCCTTGTGCTGCGGATAGGTAGTCGCGAACTTGAGCCCGCTCTCGACGCCGGCGGCGTGCCACGCCTGCTTCTCCGTCGCCTGCGAGGGATCGGTGAGCTGCTTTTCGTACGCGTCGTAGCTCAGCAGCGCCGCGTAAGCCGCTTCGGCCGAGCGGGCATTGAAGGGATACGCGTACGCGGTGCGCTCGTACTCCTTGGTGGCGTCACGATACTGGTGCGCTTCGAACAGTACTTCTGCCAGCAGGAAGTTGCTGTCCGCGGATTCCGGCTCGTTCGGGAACCAGTCGAGGTAGCTGCGATACCAGCGCGCTGCCAGGATGTATTCGGACTGCTTCTTGGTCTTCTGCGCCTCGGAGTGGTGATACTGCGCAAGCTCCTTCACGCTGCTCTTGAGCTCCGCGACCACCGCCGGAAATTGCGCCCGCTCCCGCCCGGCCCAGAACGGCGAGCCAAACCCGTAGCGCTCGAGGAACTGCTCCTTGCCGGACAGCACCAGCGAAGCGAATCCACCCTTGCGGTACGCCTCGATGGCGCGCACCTGCAGGAGTGGCGCATTCGGATCGATGGGATCGCGCTTGACGAAAGCCTCGTAAGTCTGTGCGGCGTCCTGATAGCGCTCCTTGGTGATATACAGATCGCCGAGCGCCGAATACAGCAGATACGAATACGGCGGGTTGTTGCGCTTGGCTACGAACTGGTCGATCGATGCAGCCCCGTCGAGGTACGAGAAGGTGATGCTCGCGACGCGGAACGTGTCATCGAGCAGCTCGCGCTCGGGACGTGACAAGGTCTGCACGTCCACTACCTTGTGCGGATCCTTCGGATCGACGAGCTTGCGATCCAGGAGCTGTCCGAACGATTCGAGACTCTCCTCGCTGCGCGCTAGCTTGAACAGCGACCAGCCGTGCTTGTACAGGCTCTGCTCGTAGAAGGTCGATTGCGGGCCGTGGCGCATGACTTGCGCGTAGGCGAGCTCGGCTTCGGGATAGCGCTTGGCGCTGAACAGGATCTCGCCGCGACGGAACTGCGCCTCGTCGATCAGCGGACTCGAGCCGAACCTGCTCACCAGCCGGTCGAGCGCAGCGAGCGCCTGCTCGGGCTGCCCGTTGCTCTCGTAGGCGCGCGCCAGCTGATACAGCACACCATCGCTCTGCCGGTAATCCGGATAAGACTCGAGCAGGGTCGTATAGAGCTTGATCGCCTCACCCGACTGCAACGCATCGGTCGCGTTCTGCTCCCGCTCGCCGCGCTCGATCTCGCTCGCCTCGAGATTCAGGTCACCGAGCCGGCGCATCGCCTCGGCGCGCAACGCCGGATCGTTGGACTTGAGATTGAGAAACTCGCGATAGTTCTCCATCGCGCGGCTCGCACCCGCATCGACCGGCTTGTCGGTATGCACCTCCACCTGCCGCCCAGCGAGATCACCGACCGTGGGTTGCGCGTTCTTCGGCTTGCCGCACCAGCCGGGCACGGCGGCGCCGAGTGCAGCCGAGCCGATCAGCAGTGCAGCACACAGTTTCACGGCGTGCTCCCGGCACTTGCAGCCGCGCGATCGTAGATGGTCGCTAGTGCAAATCGTGCCTGGACCTGGTAGGCCGCGAGGCGCTCCTTCTGCGCCTCGAGCTCGCGGATCGCGATGCCCGCCAGGTATTCGCCCTGCGCCCGGCCGGCGGTTGCCAGGCGCGTGTTGAGCGCATCGATGCGCGGCTTGAGCGCAGCGACGCGCGTCGCGAATCCCGCCGTGTCATTCGGGAAGCTGTCGCGCGCCTGCTGCACCCGCAGCCAGCGCTTCTCCATTTCGCGCAGCGCGAGATCGAGCTCCTTGAGGCTGCGCCGCGTCGTCCAGATGCGTGCTTTGTAGCTCTCGTTGAGCTGCCAAGCGAGCACGCCCTTGAGCAGGCGCACCTTGTCGCGCGTCTCATCGAGCGAACGATCCTCGGGTTGCGCAGCCAGCGCATCCTCGAGGCTGCTGATGCGGGACCACATCTCCTGCTCATGGGCCGTACCGAGCGCGACCACGTCACCCGAGTGCTCCGCCTCGCCAAGACGCGACTCGAGCTCCACGCGCTTGCGCTGCAGGTCCTTAGGATCGACACCCGACAGGCTGGCGTCGATCTTCGGCAGGCGCTGCTCGTAGGCCGCCTGACGCGTATCGACCATGTCGCCGAACGCCACGAGGCTGCGCGACCACTCTGCCAGATTGCGCTGCATGAAGGTCAGGTCGCGATAATTCTTCAACCCCTCCTGGAACTCGTTGCCTGCCAGCAGCTGGTACAGGTAGCGCGACTCGGGCGCCTGCGGCAGGTTCTCGAGCTGCCAGAACCAGCCGTGGCGGCCCTCACGATCGTGGGTGACTAGGGTGTCGAGCAGTTTGCCGCTGCGGATCGCATCGATCGATTGGTCGATGCGGTTCGATTCATCCAGATACGAGCGGATCGCCGTGTTGTAGTAATCGGCCGCCTGCGCGTTGGCATTGAGTTTCGCAAACGCGTACGGTACGGCGAGATAGGATTCCTGGACCGCGGCATCGAGGAGGTTGCGCCCGTGCAGCTCCATCCACGGCACCAGCGCCTCGCGATAGTTCTGCTCGGCTGAGTCCGCCCAGCCGACTGCAAGCAACGCCTTGTTCGACTGCACGCCCTGCAGCCGCACGCGCTGCAGTACGGGTTTCGCCTCCTGAGGCCGATCCGCCTGGAGATAGGCATACCCCAGCGCCAAGTTGGCCTTGTCGCGTAGTGCCAGCAGCTCCTCGTCGCTCGTCTGCATGCGGCCGACGCCGTCGAGCATCGTCGCAGCATCGTTCATACGCCCCTTGCGGACCAGGGCGACGCCCAGATTGAACTGCGCATAAGCGGTCCAGTCCGGCGGACCGCGCCAGCCGTTGAGCTCGGCGATGGCATCGTCATAGCGGCTCTGCTGGATCAGCACCTGCGCCAGCAGATTGCGCTTCTCGGCTTCCAGCCGCGGCGGTAGCTCGCCCTGGATCTTGCGCAGAGCCCCTTCAGCCTGAGCCCAGTAGCTGCGCTGGTACCAGACCTTGCCGAGGTAAAACCAGGCGCGATTGGCTACGGAAGGCGATACGTTGCGCGCCAGCAGCCGCTCGAAGATCTTCCCCGCCTCCAGGTGCTCGCCGTAGGACAGGTACAGGCCACCGAGCAGCAGTTCCGCCTCGTCCGCGTGATGTGACACGCGGCCTTTCTCCTGCGCCGCCCGCAGCCGCGTCAGGGCACCGAAGTAGTCGTCCTGGTAGAAATAAAAAAGAACGTCGCCGTAATACAGATCCTTGATCTTCGTGGGCGCCAGCGTGCCACTGGGTGCGGCAGGGGCAGAAGCAGGCGCAGCCGCCTGGGGCGCCGCGGCAGGCTCTTCGGCGGCGCCCGCGCGCTGGGAGAGCGCGCAGATGGCGAGCGCCGCAATCGTTGCGGGCCGCAAGCGCACGCCCTACTCCCACTCCTTCACGATGAACTCGGGCTGCAGCTTGCGCACCCGGTCACTGATCTTGAGCTCGAGGTACTTGGCACCGATGCCCTTCTCGAACGTGAGCGTCGCGCCGCGTTTGTAGTCGCGCTCGTGCGTGCCCTTGCCGGTGAAAAAGGCCACCAGCTCGTGCTTGCCCACCTTGAGGTTGCCCAGGTACACCCGATGCACGCCGCCGCGCATCAGCGCTTCGGCCTCGCGCTGCGTGTACAGGTAATTGGCAATCTCATTGTCATCGATCTTGAGCGTCACCGAGTCGACAGCGAAAAAGTCGCCGACATCGAGCGAGACGAACACCGCGATCTGCGTGTTGGCCGGGAACAGCAGCTCTTCCTCGAGCACGAACAGATCCTTGTTGAGCTCGACCACTTCGGTCTTCAGTGATTGCACTTCCTGGTCGAGGCTCTTGAAGTCCTTGGACGCGCCCGTTTCCGGTGCGACTGGCGCCGGCGTCTGCTCTGCTGCGTTCGCAGTCGGCGTGGCCTCACCGGCTGATGCGCCGCCCGCAGACAGCACCAGGAGCGTGACCAGGGTCGCGCGCCACAGTGGATTCAGCCACGGCTGTGTGCACCTTCTCAGGCCTGCAAGGACGTTGCGCACTCGCACTTCCGCCACCTCATCGATGATGAATTCGATCTGTTGCAGCACGGCGTCTATTCGTTCAGTAGCCGTCGCAACTCCGCCACGTAGGGCTGTTCCTTGCCCGCCTGGTAGTCGCTGTGCACAAAACGCACGATGCCCGAGCGATCGATGAGCACGCTCATCGGCAGCTCACCCAACCGGTACTTGGGTGCCACGCTCTTACGCGGATCGAGCACCACGGGATAGCTCACGTTGAGCGCCCGCGCGATGTCCACCGCACGCGCGGCGTCATCGTCGACATTGATGCCGAGCACGATGAAACCTGCGCTGCGATAAGTGGCGTAAAGACGGTCGAGTTCTGGCATCTCCTGCCGACATGAGCCGCACCAGCTGGCCCAGAAATTCAGCATCACCACTTCGCCGAGATACTCGGACAGGCGCAGGTTCGTGCCCCCGAGACTCTTCAGTACGAAGTCCGGAGCCGTGCTGTCAACCAGGTCGGCGCGCGCCGCAGTGGTGCCGAGGATAGAGCCTGCCAGAAGGATCGCGGCGGCGGTGCGCAGGCACGTGCGCAGCGTCCGCGTCGGACGTGCGCCAAGTGAAATTCGAAAGGAATCCATCCGCACCATCTCGCTGATTCCAGCCTCCGGCACGCGAGTGCAGGAGCTTACACGCCGGGAGAACATAATACGCGACTGCGTGCACACTCCCGCAGTCGCCGCTTGGCGACAGATGCCGGATGTGGCGCGTGGGCGCGCCACATCGCAGCACGTGTAAGACGAGCTTGGGGGTCGACTCAGGCGCCGATCTTGCCGTTCACGATCGGACCGAATGCCGTGAGGCTGTCGCGCAGCGCGGGACTGCCGAGGCCATGGTTCGGGAACAGGTTCGCGAAATTCCCCTGTTCGCCGTGTAACGCCATGTAGTTCAGGATCACGGTCTCGACCAGCAAGTTGACCGCGTTGGCGCCCGGATGGGATGCGGTTTCCACGTCACCGCTCGCGCGGTAGTAACCGATCTGCTGCCGAGTGGCGGTGGGCCGACCATTTGGATCGAAAACCAGGAAGAACGAAGCCGCAGTCGACTGGTTGTCGCCAGTCCATACGCCCTTGCCGCGTCCACCGGTTGAGCTGTCGATCATGCCGTTGCTCGACAAAGAGCCATCGCTGAATACGTAGAGCATGATCGGCACGTTACGGCGCGCGGCGAACTCCAGGCACGCGCCCATGCAGACGCCGGCACGAAAGTCACGCCCCTCGCCAGTCGAGCGATCTCCGGTGTGATAGTCGAAGCCGCCCATCGAGATGGTTCCCGCGCCAGCACGTCCTTCGACCACCAGCTTCATGACCGAGGCGGTCTTTTCGAATTCGCGGTCACCGGTGTACTCGGCGTCGGTGAAGATTCCGGCTCCGCCCTTGATATCCGGATCGGCTGAAGGATCGACGGCAGTCGGACTGCCGAATGATTCCGCGAGGTAGGCGGTCTTCACGTAACCGCACTGGGCCAGCTGCTTCGCGGCATCGTCGTTCGGGCCGGTCAACGCCGGGGCGTCGAGCTTGGTACTGACCCTGTCGAGCTTCATCTTGCTGATACGCTCGATCGATTCCATGACCGAAACGGTGTCTGCCTGGGGAAGCAAGCTTGCGAGCTCGCCCGTATCGACCAGACCCTTGGCATCGGTCGTGCGGTCGATCTTGGTCGGGCGCACCGTCAGATCGATCATCATTGCGGGCGCCATCGAGTTACCGCCCGAGTCGGAGCTCTGCGAACCGATGAGCGTGAGCAACTCGCCTTTGGCACCAGCCTTGGCGATGCCGTACATCGGATTGTGCGGGTTGTTGCCGGTGTCGTTTTCGGACCGCGCCGGGATTACCGCCCCATTCACTCGCGCCATCGTCGTCGCCGAGGCGCGCGTCAACATGCCGCGCAGGAACGCACTGTCGCTGTGGAACGCCAGGCCGAACTGCGTGTTCACGAAATTGGTCGTTGAGCTGGCCGGCGTCATGTTGCCCGGCAAGCCGAGTTTCGAATAGCCGGCCGTGGACAGCAGGTCGAGCTGTCCGCCCTGCTGCCCTACAAGCACATTCGACCCGGCGATGTTGGCACCACCCGCGAGATCGAAGCATATGAAAGGAATCTTGCCGGCCCCCGCGGTGATGTTGCACGCCGCCTTGAGCAAGGTGATGTCCGGCGACAGTGCCCGCGCCATGCGCGGATTGAGCAGCAGGCCGAGAATGCTCGGCGCCATCACGGTCGCCGAGCCAGTCAGGAAGCCCTGCGCCAGGAAATCGCGGCGCGTGACGGGCTTCTTGTGGTTCTGGTGACGCAACGGCTCATCGAGTCCGAGAGCGCGTTTTTTCCCACGTTTGATCATGGCTCGTATCCTCGGAGGTACTCTTGTCTACTGCACAGTCGTGACTGCACTGCCTAGCGCCGCGGCACAGGTGGCCTTCACCTTGATGCGCTGCGGATCTGAACAGACGCCAGTACACAACTTCGTCGAGAACAGTGTCGTCAACTCGTTACGCACGGCTGTCGGATCCGGTTGCGACTGCAGGTTGAGCCCCATCACCTTGTCGACCAGCGGGTCGACGACCTGCGCGGTCGTGGTGCCGGCGTTGAGGGGATCGACACCCCAGAACTGCGTCCGCTTCGTGGAGTCATCGACCAGCGCGCTGCAGTATGAGATCGCCATCTGCGCGATCGCCACCTGGTGCGAGGCGAGGAACGCCTGGATGTTCTCCACCGTCGGCAGCTGCTGCTTCACCGTGTCGTAGGTCGCCTTGACGCTGGCGGCGTTCGGGCTCACGCCGGTGATCGCGGCCATCGATGCATTGATCTCATCGAAGGTCTTCACGCCGATGTCCGACGGACGCGGCACGTCCGGCGGCGGAGCCGGGGTCAGCGGCGCCGGTTCGGTTCGGACATTGGTGTTGGTGCCGAGCAGGTCGAAGCTCAGGAAGAACAGGTCATCCATCGGACCCTTCTCGAGTGCGACGACCGTGCCGATGTTCGACAGCGGCTGTCCGGTCGCCGGCGTGTAGAGCGAATCGCTGATTGTCGTGTCGAGCGTCCGATAGGCCTGGCCGACCGGCATCTCGATGCCGTTCTCGCCGATGCGCATCGCCTTGAGCGGAATGGTTCCGGGCGTAGCGGTCGGATCGAGGCTGATGAACGTCGGTTTGTTGAAGAGGTAGCTGTAGCTGTCGTACTGGCTGACCTCAAACATGATGTAGCTCTGCGGCACGTTGACGAGGTGCGAGACGCTGAACAACATGAAGTAGCGCTCGCCCACGCCCGCCGCGAAGTTTTGCTGGATCTGCGCCTGCGTGAGCACACGGTTGTGGATCACCACCAGCCGATAGACACCGGTGAACTGCCGGTTACCCGACACTTCGTTACCCAGCACGAACGCGAAGGTGTCGTCCCAATTGCTGAGGCTGGCGTTACCGGCCGCATCGCGGTCGCCCGTGTCTTCGCCGTTGACGTACACGCGCCGGCCGTTGACCGGATCGAATGTCACCACGATGTGCTGCAAGGTGGCCTGCAGGTCCTCGTCGTTGGCATTGGTCACCAGCGACGGTGTGCCGTTGCCATCCGTGGTCGAACTGCGGTTGGCGAAGTCGAGCTGGTACTGCTGCTGCGCCAGCGTGAAGTTACGCGCCATGTTGCCGCCGGAGTAGCTGATGATGTTCGCGTCCTCCTGCATTACGTTGGCGGGTGCCACCCAGGCCTCGATGCTGTACTCACCGGTCGCGGTGATCAGGTCATGCAGCTTCTTGCTGGCGCCGGTGGTGCCCTGCGCCTTGCCACCGGTCTTGACGTTGATGCCCCAGCCGCCGACCCACGTGACGTCGCCTGAGAAAGTCAGGTTCAGGGCCGGTTCCACGCCGCTGGTGTCGTAAGCCGTGTTGCCGTTGCCGGTCTTGAACTCCCACTTGGCGATGGCGTTGCTGTCGAAGCGGTTGCCGCCGCTCGCGACGGTACCGTCATATAAAGAGAGTGCCTTGCTGATCACCAGGCTCGGGTCGACCTGGGTAGGCGCGATCTGGTCGATCATCGCCTGGATCGCCGCCTGCATCGTCGCAGCATTGGCCGCGCAGTCGTCCCAGCAGTTGTGGTGCTCGTCGCGCAGGCGCACGACCAGGCGCGACATTGCGGCGTTGTCGAGATTGATCTTGGTCTTGGCCGCTTCGTAGGACTCGTCGATGTCCGCGGCAGCGAAGTACGGCGACTGCGGCGTGGTCGCGTTGGAAGTGTGGCAACGCGAACAGTACACGGTCAGAAGATTGTGCACGCCGGCATAGGCCGCGGGCGGCGTCGCCGGGAAGTTGCGACTCGCCGCGACATCCTTGAGCACCGGCGGCAGCAACTTGATCTGCGTGCCGGTACCCGCGCTTGCGCCGGCCCAGTTGGTAATCCAGGTGGTCAGAATGTCAGCGCAGGCTGACGGCGAAGCGAGCCAGCAGTTGTGACCGCCGCCCACCTTCAGAACCATGCGTGACTGCGAAGGATCGGTCAGGTTGACCACCGTGTTGGCCGCATCGTAAGCGAGGTTCACGTCGTCCTGACGCGCGAACATCGGGGTCTGGCCGCCAACCGTGTGGCACTGGCCGCAGCGATTGGTCGCCTTGATGTTGTCCCACAAGTTGATACGGAACGCCTGCACGTCCGCGGTCGCCGGCGGCGGACCCGAGTAGGTCGGCTGGTTGGGCGGCGTCGTGACCGGGTTGGCCTCGGTGGCGGGGCCGCTGCCGCTGCATGCCGTGAGAGCGAGCGCCGCAAGTGCGGCAAGGAGCCCGGCGCGCAGCAACCGCGCGAACGGAATTTCCCGAGCGTTGATGACCGATGAGCTCATGGTCCTCTCCCTCAATCGCCCATGCAGTAGGCGGCTGTTTCCGCGAACACACGCTTCAGGCTGTAGCCGTTGCCTTTGAAGATCGCGGCGATCGCATCGACCTTGGCGCGGTCGGTGCCGTCGCTCGGATCGCGGAAGCAGACGTTGCGGAACACTTTCTCAACCTGGCACTGCGCGAAGGCATCGCTCGCGGCGAATTCCTGGCCCAGCGACTTGGCGCCGTCGCCGCTCCCCGAGAGCGTCGGCGACCATCCGAGCAACGCATTCGGCCCCTGACGCCAGCGGTTGTCCCAGTGGTCGTCGGGCGTCACGTAGCCCGCCTTAAAGTTGTCGGAGTTGATGTGGTACTTCGGTTGCACCTGGCCGGCGGTGTAAACAAGCCGGCCCTGCGTCTCGTCGTAGTTGTAGTACGCGAACGCCTGCGCCATCGGATCCATGCCGCTGTGGCAGCCGATGCAGCCGTTCAGAAAGATGCGGCTGTCGCCGCCCGGGCTGCGGCTCACGTCCTGGCGGATGCGATCCGGCGGGCGCGAGGTGTCATGAATCTGTTCCAGGTCATGACACAGATGATTGATCAGGGTGAAGCGGAACATCGCGCGGTTGGTGCCGGCGATGAAGAACGCCTGGGCGGCCGCGCGGCTGGTAATCACGCCAGCGGTGGCGGAGGCCGGAATTCCATTCAAGGCCGACTGGTTCTGACGCACGAGCACCGCCTTGAGATCAGCGCCCTGCGTTTCCATGGCCTCATAGTGATCGTTGTTCGCCGGCGAGTAGCCGGGTGAGATGCCCTGTCCGGTGTACAGGATGTCGGCGGACAGCACCTGATCGAACGGCACGTCGTCGCGCACCATGCCGATGACGGTCGCGGTGTAGTCGTTGAGCGGCGCGAACACCGTCTGGTCGCGGTTGGTCCAGGGCGTGGCGAAGTTCTTCAGCGTCACGCTGTAGAACGAGCTGGCATCCATCGCCTTCATCGCCGCGGCCACGGGATTGTTGTTGCTGATGTCGGTGGCCATCAACGTGAGTGTCGCGTCCGACGGTGGCGTGCCGGCCAGGCGATCGTGCATGCGCCTCGCCTGCTCGCGTGGGCCGGCGGCCGCAGTCGCCGCCAGAATTGTCAGCAGGCAGCTCGCCAGGGCTGCGCTGGTTGCGGCTGCGCGCCGCGCTGGGCGTTGTCTCGCCGTGTTCATAGGCGTCCTCGTTTGCATGCCTTCGTCCCAGGTCCACTCAAAGTGGCTTCGCGTCGGGCGGCAATATACGCAGCGCTCGAGGCGCGCCGTAATGTCTCAGGACACCGACGTCTCCCCTTGGCGACATTACGCTGCACTTCACGCGCGTGTATAAGCAACGACGCGCACTGTATTGGGTGAAGCGGTTTTCGCGCGCGTTCGAAGAGTGAGGAAATGCCTGTTTTTATAGGCTCCGGAGCATCTCCGGAATGCGCGCACAGAGTCGCTGAAACGCGTGACCGAAGTCACAGCGTGAAGCGCGCACGGTACCCTCGAGCAGATTACGTTGCGTCACCGAGGCGCACTGCGGGCACCGACAGCTGAGATGACTTTTGCGAATTGTGATGACGATCACGCGCTGCCTAAGGATCACCGACCGAAGCGCGAGCGACGTAGAGCAAATGCAGGGGCCCGTGACGGGCCGATGTGGAGGCGGATCCGAATCTAAGGATCCGGGATGACACGATGAGCAGGTACAGCAAGCGAAACGATGCAGCCGGAGCGACAGTCGCCGGGAGCGCCGCGGCGCTTGCACTTTGCACTCTCAGCCTGGCCGCCTGTAGCGGCGGTGGCAGCTCGCCGAGCCTGGGCAGCGGCCAGGGCGCCGACCCGGCGACCGTCGACTTCGCCCTCGCCTACGTCAAGCGCACGATTCCGACCGACCCGATGGCGATGCAGCTCGAAGACAACGCCAAGGTGCTGCGCACCTTCAATGTGGATGCCGACCTGTACCTGCGCGATCGCGCGGCGTCGAGCGCGCCCGAGCAAAACATCACACAGCGCGTCACGGGCGATACCGAGCAGTGGGATGTGCGCGACGTCGAGGCCTCGTACGACGGCAAGAAACTGGTCTTTGCTATGCGCGGCCCATTCGACCCGAACGCCGACGAGGCGGACCTGCCGAAGTGGGCCATCTGGGAGTACGACCATCCGAGCGACACGCTGCGGCGTGTGATTCCCTCCGACACCGTGGCGGGAGAAGGCCACGACGTCGCACCGCATTACCTGCCAGACGGCCGCATCGTCTTCTCCTCTACACGCCAGCGCCAGTCCCGCGCCATCCTGCTCGATGAGAACAAACCGCAGTTTGCGGCACAAGATGAGGACCGCAACCAGGATGCGTTCGTGCTGCACGTGATGAACCCCGACGGCAGCGATATTCACCAGATCTCCTTCAATCAGAGCAACGACACGGATCCTTCCGTGCTTGCCAACGGACAGATCTTCTTCTCGCGCTGGGATCACGCCCCGGGCAATGACGAGATGAGCCTCTACCGGGCGAACCCGGACGGCACGGGCCTCGAGCTGCTCTACGGCAAGCACAGCCACACGAGCACGCCCGGTGCGCCGGATATCCAGTTCCTGCAACCGCGCCAGCTGCTCACCGGACGCGTGATGTCCCTCGTCCGCCCCTTTGCGGGAACCCTGTTCGGCGGCGACATCGTCAACATCGACACCGCCAACTACGTCGAGAACACCCAGCCCACGCTGCCCAATGTCGGCGTGCTGTCCGGCCCGGCCCAGGTCCCCGCTACAGTCAATCAGGTGCAGACCGACCCGACGCGCCCGTCAGAGGGTGGACTGTTCAGCACCGTGTATCCGCTGCAGGACGGCACGAATCGCATGCTCGTGAGCTGGAGCCTGTGCCGCGTGCTGGAGAACAACGTGATCGTGCCGTGCACGCCCGATCGGCTTGCGAATCCGGCGACGCAGCCGGCGCCGCCCCTGTACGGCATCTGGATCTACGACATGGACCGTCAGACCCAGGTCCCGGTCGTTCCCCCCGTTGAAGGGGTGATCATCAACGACGTGGTCACGATGCAGCCGCGTACGCTCCCGCCCGTGATACTAGACAAGGTGTCGGGCGTCGACCTCGATTCAACGCTCGTGGGCGAGGGTGTCGGCATCCTGCACATTCACAGCGTCTACGACATCGATGGCGTCGACACCGCACCCGGCGGCATCGCGACGCTGAGGAATCCGGGCGTAACCACTGCCGACCAGCGGCCGGCGCGCTTCCTGCGCATCGAGAAGGCTGTATCGATGCCCGACCGTGACACGCTCGATTTTCGCAACACCGCGTTCGGCACAGTGAACTTCATGCGTGAGATCCTCGGCTATGTGCCGGTGCAGCCGGATGGCTCAGTGCGGGTCAAGGTGCCGGCCAACGTCGCCCTCGACATTTCCATCCTCGATCGCAACGGCCGGCGCATCGGCCCGCGACACAACAACTGGCTGCAGGTGCGCCCTGGTGAGGTCGTCGAGTGCACCGGCTGCCATGACCCGACGAGCGGAAGCTCGCACGGGCGCTCGAACCTGTTCGCCTCGGTGAATGCGGGCGCGCCGACCACCGGTCAACCCTTCCCGAACACGGATCCGGCGCTGTTCGCGGACATGGGCGAGACGATGGCGCAGACCTTGACGCGCATCAGCTGCGCGACGGACAGCTGCCGCGCGCTCTCACCCAGCGTCGATGTCATCTTCGACGATGTCTGGACCGACCCGGCGGTGCGCGCGAAGGATCCAAGCGTCGCGTATCGTTACGGCGACCTGAAGACGACCGCGCCGACGAGCGCGGGCTGCGTCCCCTGGTCGGGCAACTGCCGCATCGTGATCAACTACGAGAAGATCATTCATCCGCTGTGGGGAATTGACCGTACAGTCGACGCGAACAATGACGGTGTGCCCGACGTCGATGCAACCGGTGCCGTGATCAATCACAAGTGCACCAGCTGCCACAGCCCGAAGGACGCCGCCAACGCGACGCGCGTGCCGGCCGGACAGCTCGACCTGTCCGATGGCCCGTCCAACGACCAGCCGGACCACTTCAACTCCTATCGCGAACTGCTGTTCCCGGATAACGAGCAGGAAGTTAACATGGGCGCGCTCCAGGACCGGCTGGTACCGGGTCCGATCGATCCAGTGACGGGTTTGCCGACGCTGGTGCCGGTGCCGGTGAGTCCGTCCATGGTGGCGGGTAGTGCGCGCGCGTCGACGCAGTTCTTCGGCCGCTTCGACGCCAACGTGGGTACTGTGGACCACGGGACTTTTCTGACCGACGCGGAGAAGCGACTGATCGCGGAATGGCTGGACATTGGTGCCCAGTACTACAACAACCCCTTCGCCGCACCGCTCAATTGACGGGATGCGGTGGCTTCCGCTCCTCGCTCTGCTGCTGTATTGCCTACCTGCCGGTCAGGTCCGTGCTGAACAAAAGTACGTGGAGGTCGTCGTCGCCGACCCATTCATCGAGCTGCATACGGGTCCGGGGCGTGGCTATCCCATCTTCCACGTCGTGGAGCGCGGCGCCGCGGTCGAGATCCTCAAGCGCCGCACCGACTGGTTCAAGGTGCGCACCGAGGACCGCCGCGAGGGTTGGGTCGATCGGCGCCAGATGCTGCGCACGCTGGAACCCACTGGCGAGCAGATGGCGTTCAACGACGGTTCGCGCGAGTCGTTCACGGAACACCGCTGGGAGGCCGGCGTGCTGGCCGGCGACTTCGGTGGCGCCAGCGTCATTTCAATCTACGGCGCGCTCGCCTTCAATTCACAGCTCTCCCTCGAGCTCGGCGCCTCGCACGTGCTGGGTGAGTTCTCCAACAGCTACCTCGCGACGCTCGGGCTCACTCACGTATTCGTCCCCGAGTGGCGCGCATCACCTTTCTTCACGCTCGGTACGGGCGTCATTCACACCCAGCCGAACGTCACGCTCGGCCAGGCCCAAGACCGCACCGACCAGCTCGGTTACGTGGGCGGCGGCGTGCGCGCCTATCTCACGCGCCGCTTCATGTTCCGCGTCGAATACCGCAGCTACGTAGTGTTCACCAGCCGCAACGACAACGAGGAAATCGACGAATGGAGAGCCGGGTTCGCGTTTTTCTTCTAGGCTGCATCCTGTTGGCCGGCTGCGCGCACCGCGGTCCGCAGGACATCTCCATCCCGCAATCCGAACGCGAAGCGGGTGGAATCATCGTGCCGCAGGTCGAGCGGCGGGAGATCAAGCCCCCCAAGATCGATGCCGAGAACTTCGAGGTGGGCGCATTCGCCGGCATCATGAGCATCGAGGACTTCGGCACCAACCCGGTCTACGGCGTGCAGCTGGCCTATCACATCGCCGAGGACCTGTTCGTGGAGGCGGCACTGGCCCGGACTGAAGCGGGTCTGTCCAGCATCGAGGAGCTCGCCAACGTCCGCGTCACCGAGAACCGCGACCTCACCTACTACAACATTTCGTTCGGCTACAACTTCCTGCCCGGAGAGATCTTCCTCGGCAAGAAGACGGCGCTGAACTCGGCGCTGTACCTGATCGGCGGCATTGGCGGGACGCGTTTTGCGCAGGAAGACAAGTTCACGGTCAATTTCGGTGTCGGTGCGCGGGTCCTGGCCACCGACTGGCTGGCGCTGCACCTGGACTTCCGGGATCACATTTTTGCGACGGACCTGCTGGGCAGCAACAAGGCGACCAATAACCTTGAAGCCCATATCGGAATCACGGTTTTCTTCTGAGGAAACTAGCGCTTTCCGAGATCGCACGATGGAGGATGGGCAATCATGGTGAATCGAATCGGTCGCATCGCACGCAGCGCCCTGCTGTGCGGCATCCTGGCAACATCTCTGTCGCTGGCTGGCGACGGTTCCGGCCCGGCGCCGGATTTCAGCCTCGGCAGCCTGAGCGGCAAGACCGTGGCGTTGAATCAGCTGCGCGGGCAGGTGGTCATGATCAACTTCTGGGCCACGTGGTGCGGGCCCTGCCGGCAGGAAATGCCCCTGCTCGAACAGATGTACCGCAAGTACAAGCCCATGGGCTTCATTCTGCTCGGTGTGAATGTCGAGCCCGACCCGAGCGGCGCCTCGAACTGGTTGAAGGAAACGCCCGTGAGTTTCCCCATCCTCTTCGATCGCGAAAATCAGGTGAGCAAGCTCTACAATGTGAGCGGTATGCCGAGCTCGGTGTTCATCGATCGCAAGGGCAACATCCGCTCGCTGCATCGCGGCTACAAGGCGGGTGATGAAAACGGATATCTGGATCAGGTGCGATCGCTGATCCGCGAATGAGCCGGGAAGCAACCGCATCGGGAGCAAACATGAGACGCGCCAGCATCGTCCTCTTCGGTCTCGCGGCCCTGGCGCTCGCCGGCTGCAGCGGGGTCGAGCCTTGGGTGAAGCCCTACGAACGCGATCGGCTTGCGGATCCGATCATGTCGCTGAACCGCGATCCCGTGTCGAGCGCCTACCTCGCACACGTGTTCGAGTCGCGCGAAGGCGCGCGCGGCGCTGTCGGCAGCGCGGGCGGCGGCTGCGGCTGTAACTGAGGCGATGCACGCGTCTCTGCAACGCCTGCTGCTGGTCGCAGCGCTCATCGGCTTGGCCGGCCGGGCGGCGGCGGGCGTACTGCCTGAAGACCGGGCCGACCTCCTCTATCACATGTACGACGGCGGCGGAGTGCAGATCGACGGGCCGTCGCTCCTGGTGCGCAAGAGCTTCCTCGAGAAGGTCTCGGTCGTTGGCAACTACTACATGGACATGGTTTCGAGCGCCTCGATCGACGTCGTCACCACCGCCAGTCCGTACAAGGAAAAGCGCAAGCAGTGGAGCCTCGGCGCCGACGCGATGCGCGGCAAGACGACCTATAGCATCAACTACATCAACAGCCGGGAAAACGACTACGACGCCGATACTGCGAGTTTCAGCCTGAGCCAGGACTTGTTCGGCGATCTGACGACCGTGACGCTCGGATTTTCACGCGGCTGGGACAAGGTCCGCCGGCGCAACGATCCGACCTTCGAGGAACCGACCGATCGGCGCTCCTACAGCGTCGGGGTATCACAGATCATCACCAAGAACCTCATCCTGGGCGCAGCCTTCGAGACCATCACCGACGAGGGGTTCCTCAACAATCCGTATCGTTCGGTGCGGTACCTCGATCCGAGCAGCGGCACCGGCTACAGCTTCGAACCCGAGGTCTATCCGCATACGCACACGAGCAATGCCATTGCGGTGAACGGCAAGTACTACCTGCCGTTCCGGGCTGCGCTCAGCGGCGAGTATCGCTACTACAGCGACACCTGGGGCATCAACGCGCACACCGCCGATTTCAGTTACACCCAACCGTGGAAGAAGAAGTGGATCTTCGATGCCAACGTCCGCTACTACACTCAGAGCCACGCGGACTTCTTCAGCGATCTGTTTCCGCGTTCCGACGCGCAGAATTTCGAGGGGCGTGACAAGGAGCTCGCGACTTTCGACAGTTACGCAATCGGTGTCGGCGCCAGCTACGAGTTTCCGGGCGGCTGGCCGCGCTTCGTGCAGAAGGGCTCGGTGAATTTCCGCTTCGACCACATCTGGTTCGACTACAAGGACTTTCGCGACATCCGCGTGAGCGCTCCGCCCGGCACCGAGCCGCTCTACAGTTTCGAGGCCAACGTCCTGCAGTTGTTCGGCTCGATCTGGTTCTGAAGTTCGTCGGGTCGGCATAGGGCTCATACCTCAGCCCGACACGAATTCCATCGCATCGGAACTGAAGGCGTCAGCGCTCGCGCTGTGCGACACCGGCCCATGCATGGAAACAAAGCCGAACGGGCTCAGGTATGAGCCCTATGCCGACCTGACAACTATTGCGGTCGTTCGAGGCCCTTCGAGTAGTAGATTTTTTCGTCCTTGTCGATCGCGATCACGTCGACGTCACCGAGGCTATCGAGCACACGCATCCCTTCCTTGATGCCGAGCACGAAGATGGTCTTCGAAAGGCCGTCGGTGCGCGTGGCAGTCGGCCCGATGACCGTGACACTGCGTACGGCGCTCGCAGGCTTGCCGGTGGCAGGCGAAAGAATGTGGTGATAGCGGACGCCGTCCGCCTCGAAAAAGCGCTCGTAATCGCCCGAAGTCGACAGTGCCGCATCGACCAGCGGAATGCGCGCAATCACCTTGTCGGCCTCGCGCGGATCGCGGATGCCGACTATCCAGGGCTTGCCGAAACGATCGCCGATGATGCGTGTGTCGCCGCCCGCCGTGACGAACGCGCGCTCGATGCCCGCCTGGCGCAGGATCTCGATGCCGCGGTCCACCGCCCAGCCTTTGGCAATCCCTCCCAGGTCGATGCGCACGCCGGGTTGCGTGAAACGCACGCTGTGCGTCTTCGGATCGAGCAGGACATGCTTGTAGCTGACCGCCGGGAGCGCTTTCGCGATCGCTTCGTCGCTCGGCTTGATGTGACGGCGATAGTCGTACAGGTAGCCGACGCTCGCATAGGTGATGTCGAATGCGCCTTCCGTGATGCGCGAGAACTCGAGTGCGGTCTGCAACAGGCCGAACAGATCGTCCTCTACCACGACGGGCCTGCGGGAAGCCTCGGCGTTGACAACGGAAACCTGGCTCGTGGGTTTGTAGGTGCTCATCAGCTCGTCGACCCGCCGCATCTCATCCATGACGCGACTGATGAGCGCATCGCCCTGGGCCCGATCCGCTGCCCACAGTTCCACCGCAATGCGGGTGCCCATGATGGCTTCCTCGCGGCTCACCCATTCGGCGCGCGCCGCAGCGCAGCCGAGCAGGTTCGCAGCGAGAACGATCAGGAGGGCGAGAGCGGACTTGCGGGTGGGAAAGCAGCCGTGCACGTGGGTTCGCCTGCCAACAAGGAGCGGTGGCGGCGATTATGAATTACCAGCAGCTTGTGCAGAAAAAAGAAACCGCGGTGTGCAAGGAGAGCACACCGCGGATTGCGCAGGAAACCCCACCCTACGAAGGGTCTTCAGCGCGGGGGAGCTGGCAGCACGTCGTATTCGGAATGCAGGTAGGCAGCCATCGGCACCTCGCCTCCGGGCACCCACAAGGGATGTCGCTCGAGGGCAGTCGGACGCGCGGCAAGCTCCGAACGGCCCGAACTCTGGGCGGCCAGAACGAGGCCTGCACCCAGGATCAGTGAGGTTGCGACCAGCACTTGTCGAATCCTTTCCCTGTTCATGACGAACCTACCTCCTGTGAGTGCGATGATCCCGTGCGTCCGCTCATCACTTGGGCGGAGTTGGGAACGGCACGTTGTCCGTAAGTTTCGGCGGCGTCGGGAACGGCACGTTATCAGTGAACTTCGGTGGGGTCGGGAACGGCACGTTGTCCGCACTGGCGCTGCCAGCGATGCCGAGTCCGAAGCTCACGAGTAGGGCGACCAGTAGAGTCTTGCGCATGTCGGGGCTCCCAGAATGTTGTTGAGGTTGGTTGAGACGCAAAAGGTTGGAGCAATCGCTCCCCTATAGGAATAGCGAAAAAAACGAGATCGGTTTCTCAGGTTGGCGCAAAAAAAGTCTGCGCCAGGTTCCGTCAGGTTGAAACACGAGCGTGGCGTGCGGCGGTGCGTCAGTCGGCAAAGGACTACCGAGCATGGCTTCGTCCCTAGACATTTCATGGACTTGCTGTAATGTGCCTGTAGTCGTTCGAAGGTTTGACTACGTCACCACCGCGCCGCCCCGAGTGCCATCGCCATGAGCCCATCGAGTTCGGTCACCCAGCTCCTGCGGGATTGGCGCTCGGGGCACACCGATGCGCTGGAGCGGCTCACTCCCCTGGTTTACGACGAGCTCAGGCGCCTGGCCGATCGCTTCATGAAGCACGAACGCCCGGGGCATACGCTCCAGGCGACGGCCATCGTCCACGAAGCCTACGAGCGCCTGACGGCCATGGACGTGCCTTGGGCCGACCGTAAGCACTTCTTCTCAATCGCTGCGCGGCTCATGCGGCGCATTCTGGTCGATCACGCCAAGCAACGCGCCAGCAGCAAGCGCGCGGGCAGCATCACAGTCTTTGAGCTCAAGGAGCACGACACCGAGACAGCGGACATCGGTTTCGGCATCGTCGAGATCGATCAGGCCTTGAGTCAGCTCGCCGTCGTCGATCGCCGGCTGGCGGACATCGTCGAGATTCACTACTTCGCGGGACTGAGTATCGAGGAAACGGCTGCGACGCTCGATATCTCGATCTCGACGATGAATCGGGAACTGCGAACCGCCAAGGCGTGGCTCACCAAGACGATCCGCGCCGCTCTGCATGACACCTGAACGTTGGGCGCTGCTGCAGAGCGCATTCCAGCGCGTCATCGACAGCTCCCCTGGCGAACGTGAGTCCGCGCTGCGCCTAGCTTGCGGGGAGGACGCGGAGCTGCGCCGCGAAGTGGAGGCGATGCTGGAATCCGATGCGCAAAGCGACCAGCACCTGCGCCAGGCGATCGGTGGCGCGGTCGCCCACGTGGTCGAAGACCGGCGCACCAGCCTCGTCGGGACTGTCTTGGGCGGCTATCGCATTACCGGTGTGCTGGGCCACGGTGGCATGGGCACCGTGTACCTGGCGGAGCGCGCCGACCGCCAGTTCCAGCAACGCGTTGCGCTCAAGCTGGTCGAGCAGATGGCCATTCACCCGCAGCTGCGCACGCGTCTGCGAGCCGAGCGCCAGATCCTCGCCAACCTCGAGCATCCCTACATTGCCCACCTGATCGATGGTGGCGAGAGCGAGGCCGGCGTTCCCTACCTGGTGATCGAGTACATCGATGGCCTGCCCATCGATGAGTACTGCCGCAAGCACAAGCTGAGCATCCGCAGCCGCCTGGAATTGTTCGAAAAGGTCTGTGCTGCCGTCGACTATGCGCACCGCAATCTCGTAGTACACCGGGACCTCAAGCCCGGGAACATCCTGGTGACCGAAGACGGCACCCCGAAGCTGCTCGACTTCGGCATCGCGAAATTGCTGGCGCCGGAACACCCTGGTTACACCCTGGCAGTCACACGGCTGCAGGACCGGCTGCTGACGCCGGAGCATGCGGCGCCGGAGCAGGTGCTGGGGCGCGCCATCACGATTGCGACAGACGTGTACGCGCTCGGCATACTGCTCTATCACCTGCTGTGCGATCGCTCCCCTTACGCCCTGCACAGCTCGACGATCCAGGGACTTGAACGGGCGATCTGCAACGAGGATCCGCCGCGGCCCAGCAGCCTGTTCCGCAGCGGACGCTCGATGGCGTTGCTCGAGGCCGGCGGCTTCGATCCGCAGGCGGCCGCGACGGAGCGAGGCGTCAGCCCGGACAAATTGCGACGCGCCCTCGCTGGCGATCTGGATGAGATCGTGCTCAAGGCGATGCGCAAGGAACCCGAGGCGCGCTACGCCACGGCAGCGCTGCTGGCTGCCGATCTCAGACGGCACCTGGACGGCGAGCTGGTCACCGCCCGGCAGGGCAGCGGACGTTATCGCGCCTACAAGTTCGTCCGCCGACACGCCGCGGCGGTATCCGTGGTGTCCATCATCATCGCGGCGCTGGCGGGATTCGCCGCCTTGATGTGGGTGCAACGACAGCAGCTCGAAGTGCAGCGCGACCTCGCCGCCCAGGAGCGCGATCGCGCTACACAGGTGTCGACATTCATGGTCGACATCTTTTCGGCCACCGATCCCTTCAAGGCGCAGGGCCGTGACGTCACGGCGACGGAACTACTGGAGCGAGGCGCCGCGAGGATCCAGGGCGACCTCAGCCAGCAACCCGAGGTGCGCGCGCAGATGCTGGACAGCATCGGTTACGCGTTTCAGCGCAAGGGCGACCAGAAGCGGGCGATTCCGCTGCTCGAGCAGTCGCTGCAGATCCGACGGCAGACAGCCACGGGACCGACTCCGCTCCTCGTGACGAGCCTCAGGAACCTGGCGGACGCGCTGCGCATGGCCGGTAACGCGGCATCGGCCGAGGGCTACTACCGCCAGGCCCTGCAAATGAGCCGCGACCTGTTCGGCGAGCGCGACCCGCGGGTGGCGGATGTCATGGTCGGTCTCGGCCGGCTGTTCTATCCGAACCCGGCGCGGATCGGTGAGGGCGAGCAGCTGCTGCGCGAAGCGCTCGCCATCTACCGTGAACGGCGCGGGCCCGAAGACAGCGAAGTGGCGGCCACGCTGTCGGACCTCGGCAATCTGATGATCTGGAAGGATGACCTGGCGGCCGCCGAGCAGTTTCACCGGCAAGCGCTGCGCATCTATCAGGCAACCGTGCCGCGAACCCATCCCGACTACGCCCAGACGCTGAGCTCGCTCGGATATGAACTGTCGAAGCGCGGAGATCTTGCTGAAGCGGAGAGGGTCCTCACCGAAGCGCTGGACCTGAAACGGCAGGTGTTCGGTGCCCAGGCGCCGCAACTGGCGGGCGTGCTGGAGACATTGTCCACCGTGCATGAACAGCTCGGCGAGCAGCGCCAGGCAATGGAACTGATCGAGGAAGCTCTCACGATCACGCGTCAGAGCAAGGGCGAACACGATGTCGACACCGCTGTGTGGTTCGACTCCCTCGCGCGCCTGCAATGGAAGTCCGACAAGCTTGAGGACGCACGCCGCAATGTGCTGGCGGCCTTGGATATCTACGCCGAGAAACTGCCGAGCGACCACCCGTACGTTGCCTCGTCGGAGCACCTGCTGGGCGAGATTCACCTGGCATCGGGTGACGCGCGGGGCGCGCTGGCGCCGCTGCGTCACGCACTCGACCTGTGCCTGCGGACCTACGGCGCCGGCAGCTGGCGTACGGCGCGCTCGCAGAGCTCACTGGGCGAGGCGCTTGCGCTCACGGGCAGCGCCTCTCAGGCCGAACCGCTGTTGCTCGAGAGCTATCGCACCCTGCGTACACAGCTGGGCGACAATGATGAGCTGACGCGACTCGCCCGCAAGCGTGCGCTGAATTTTCTCAATGCTCACGGCCGCGCGGCTCACGCCGAGCGCCTGCTCAGCGGCGACTCGCGCTAATATCTGCCGGAACCGAGTCGCCCGGCCGTGGTCGCAATGACCGCGTGCTTGTGGGCGCCGATGCGCATAACGTGGGGGAACCATGTCGTTGAACCAACCGATCGCCTGGCTACTGTCCATTTCGCTGCTGGGGCCCATGATGGCGTCCGCACAGTCGCGCGAAGAGGCGCGCCTGCTGGTTGCGACTCAAGTCGTCGAGGAACTGAGTGCCATGCCGGATCAGCGGGCACCCGACTGGCTTCTCGCCCGCGCCCATGGGATCGCGGTGATTCCGAACGTCGTCAAGGTCGGGCTCGGCATCGGCGGGCGCGGCGGCAAGGGCGTCCTCGTCGTGCGCAATGCCCAGGGGGGCTGGAGCAACCCGGTCTTCATCACGCTCGGCGGCGGCAGCTTTGGCTGGCAGGCGGGCGTGCAGAGTGCCGACATCCTCCTCGTGCTGACGACCGAACGCAGCGTCGAAGGTATTACTGCGGGGAAGGTGACCCTGGGCGCAGATGCGTCGGTCGCTGCAGGTCCGGTCGGCCGCCAGACCTCAGCCGCCACCGACGTCAACCTCTCTGAGATCTACTCCTACTCGCGGGCGAGCGGCTTGTTTGCTGGCATCTCGATCGACGGGTCGGCGATGGCCATTGATAAGAAAGCGAACGCGGCTTTCTACGGCAGTCCGGACCTGAAGACGGCGGACATCCTGGCGAGTACCTCGCCGCCGCCTCCGGCCGCACGACGCTTCATCGAGGCGCTGGACCAGGGCACGCGTACCGCAGAGAAGCAGAATGCCCCGTCCGGCGCGCAGGCTGCGCCGCCCGCGTCGACATCCGCCACACCTCCCGCCCCAGCGACCGAGCCCGCGCCGACACCGTCGCAGACCAAGACCTTCCCGATGGAAGATACGAACCCGGGCCAGGAGCCGCCGCACTAAGAGCGGACGTGCCGTGAAGGTCCTCAAGCCGCTTCTCATTGGCCTGGTGGCGCTCCTTCTTGTGCTCGCGCTTGTCGGGCTCTTCCTCCCGTCGGCCGCACACGTCGAGCGCTCGGTGAGCATCGCCGCGCCGCCTGCAGCGGTATACGAGATCGTGAACGACCTGCACCGCTTCAACGAGTGGTCGCCGTGGTTCGAGAAGGATCCGAAGGCGAAGTATTCCTACAGCGGCCCGAGAAGTGGTGTCGGCTCGCGCCTGGAGTGGTCCAGCACTGTCTCCGCGGTCGGCACCGGCTCGCAGGAGATCGTCGAGTCGGTCCCCGATCAGCGCGTGCGCACGCGGCTCAACTTTAGCGACCAGGGACGCGGCGAAGCCGTGCTCGTGATTGCACCGGAGGGTGCAGGCAGCCGGCTCACGTGGGGATTCGACACGACATTCGGCAACAATCTTCTCGGCCGCTATTTCGGGTTGGCCATGGATTCGATGGTAGGCGCGGAGTACGAACAAGGGCTCAACAAGCTCAAGGCGCTCGCGGAAGCGGGTCCGGTGCTTGCGTCTGGTGGCGAGGCATTGGATATCGCCGAGATCGATGTCAGCCCGGTCGACATCGCCTACGTCGAGGGCACCAGCAGCCTCGATCCGGTTGCCATCGCCAAGGCGCTCGGCGCGGCTTATACGCAGATCGGCCAGTTCATGCAGGCACACGCACTCGCGCAGCGGGGTGCGCCGCTCGCAATCAATCGCTTCTACGACGAGAGCGGCTGGGGATTCCAGGCCGCGATCCCGGTAACGGGGGTGAACCCAGCGGCACGGGCCGCCGCGTCGGGTTCCGGAGCAGTCAGGCTGGGCCGCACCTACGCGGGACGCGCGCTGCGAGGCGTCCACATCGGCGATCACGCATCCTTGCCCGACTCCTATCGGGCACTCGAGGATTACATGGTCGCTAAGGGCCTGGACTCGAACGGCCTCTCGTGGGAGCAATACGTCAGCGATCCCGTCAGCACGCCGGTCGAGAAGCGGCAGACCGATATCTACCTGCCGGTAAAGCCCGGGGCATCCGCCCGCGGCGGCGGTACTCCGCCGTAATGACCTGCCGTTAGAACGCCGACGCCGTCAGGTCGACATCGGCGTTCTTCCACGCCTCGCGCAACTGTGCGTCTACCCGAGCGGCCTCCGTTGTCTTGTGCTGTGCCTTGAGCGCAGCACTCAGACCGTAGAGCGACCAGCCATTCGCCGGATTGCGCGCCAGGTCCTCGCGGTACACGGCTTCCGCGTCCGCCGCGCGATTCGCGGCGAGCAATTCTGCGCCGAGCTGATGGCGCACCGGGAAGAACCAGTCGCGCGGCTCGTCATATGCGAGCTTGTCTTCACGCGCCACGGCATCACGCAACTGCGCGATCGACTCATCGGTGCGATGCTCGGCCGACGCAATTCGGGCGCGCACGATCGAAGCCGCCACGCCCAGAACATCCCTCGTGGTGTTGAATCCGGCGGGCGCATCTGCTGGCACTGAAGCGGCGAGCTTCTCCAGATCAGCCAGCGTCGCCTTCGCCTGCTCAACCTGGCCTTTAGCCGCCTGCGCAACACCCTTGCCATAGAGATAACCGCCGGTCAGATTTGGCAGCTTGGGGTTGGGCGCAGTCTTCGCGAGCATCTCGTCCCACAGGCCAAAGCGCACTGTGGCCGCATACTCCTCCGCCAGAGGCCAGTCGAATCCCGGCATCATGAGCAACATCTCGTCCGGGACGCTGCGGCGCGAATTGCGCACGGCCTCGAGCGTTTCTGCCTTGCGGCCCTCCATCGCAGTGGAGAACGCCAGGAACTGGTAGTTGTGACCGGTGTACATGGCGTAGTAATCGGGCGGACGCGTGGTCTTGAAGTAGGCCTCGTCGGCGGCAGCACCCTTGCGATTCGCCTCAGCAGCTTCCTCGTAGCGTCCGACCCGTTGCAGGATGTGCGCGGGCATGTGCTCCAGGTGCCCCGCGCCGGGCATCATGCCGCGCAAACGCTCGGCCGCAGCGACGGCGCGCTCGGGGTGCGGCGAGGCTTCGAGCGTGTGTACGTAATAATGGTTGGCGCCAGGGTGATGCGGATCGTGCGCCAGCACGAACTCGAGCCTCTTCTGGATCTCCACCGTTCCCGCATTGGGCTTGCCGTCCGGGCCCCAGAGCTTCCACGGCGTGATGTTCATCAACGCCTCGGCATACAGGGTCTGAACATCGAGGTCATCGGGAAACTGATGCGCCACGTCCTTCATCGCATCGGCGTACGCCGCGAGCACTGGCGCTGAATTCGACGGATCCAGCGGCTGCGGATTGGGGTAGCGACGGGCAATCGCGCTGATCAAGGCCTGCTCAACCGGTGTTGCCTGCGCGGCGTTCTGCTGCGCCAGCTGCACGGCTTCGAAGGCAACCTTCGCACGCGGTTCCATCATCATCGGCACGTTGTAGTTCGGGCCGACGGTAAGCGCCACGCCCCAGTAGCAGGCGGCGCAGTGCGGATCGAGCTCCGCAGCGCGCGCGAACGAGCGCGTCGACTCGTCATGATTGAAGGCCCACAAGAAGCGCATGCCCTGGTCGAAGTACTGCTGGGCTTCGCCGGAGCTGGTCGTCACCTTGCGGTGGAAATCTCCGAGGTTGGAGTAGAGCGTGGCGCCATGGGCCCAGTCAGCCAGGGACTCCGGCATGCTCGGCATGGCGTGCTCTGCTGCGACTGTATCGGATTGCGCCGCGGCGGCGGGTGGTGAAGAATTCCCTGCGGGTGGCTGCTTGGCGCCCTTGCAGCCGCTGAGCATTGCGATCAACAAAGCGAACGAGACAACGAGTGTGCGCTGCATGATCGTTCTCCTGATTCTCCGTGCCGCAGCGGCTTGCAATGTAGCAGCGGGTCGGCCGCATTCCAAACGCGACGCCATCATTAATGAAAGTTAATCAGAGCGGGACAACTCATGATCGAAGTGCGACGCGCTGAGGAACGGGGCTTTGCCGACCACGGCTGGCTCAAGTCCTTTCACAGCTTTTCGTTCGCCGACTACTTCGACCCCGAGCACGTGGAGTTCGGCCCCTTGCGTGTCATCAACGAGGACCGGGTCGCGCCCGGGGCAGGATTCGGCACCCATGCACACCGAGACATGGAAATCATCAGCTACGTCCTGGAAGGCGCCCTCGAACACAAGGATTCGATGGGCAACGGCTCAGTCATCCGCCCCGGAGATGTGCAGCGCATGAGTGCCGGGACGGGCGTGACGCACAGCGAGTTCAATCCGTCACGGAACGAGGGGGTGCATTTCCTGCAGATCTGGATTCAGCCCGACCAGCGCGGCATTGCGCCCGGCTACGAAGAGAAGAAGTACCCTGCCGCTGAGAAGCGCGGGCGCCTGCGGCTCATCGCCTCGCCCGACCGTGCGCAGGGATCGGTGTTGATTCACCAGGATGCAAAGGTGTACGCCGGGTTGTTCGATGGTACCGAGAGCGCGACGCTTCCGGTCGCACCGGGCCGGCGCGTGTACGTTCATGTGGCGCGTGGTACCGTGACGGCAAACGACACGCCGTTGAATGCGGGCGATGCGCTCAAGGCGACCGGCGTTGCGTCTCTCACGCTGCAACAGGGACATGACGCCGAAGTCATTGTGTTCGACTTGCCGGGTGAGGCTCACTGAAACCTGCACGAAGAATCAATACCGGGCGCATGCCGCCGCCCGTTCGACCACGGAGACAACTCATGAGAAGAAGAACCTTCTGCGCTTCCACAATCGCCGCGTTGACCGCCACGTCCATCCCGCTGCATCGCCTCCTCGCCGCAGCAGCGCCCGCAGCCGACGTACCGGCTCTGGGCCCGGATCGCAAGCAGGTCGTTCTCAAGGGGACGGATATCGATGAGCTGCGCGCCAGCCTGCGCGGTGAGGTGCTGACGGCCGGGCAAGACGGGTATGACAGCGCGCGTCGGGTCTGGAATGGTGCCTTCGATCGCAAGCCGGCGCTGATCGCTCGCTGTACCGGCGCCGCCGACGTGATCCTCGCGGTCAACTTTGCGCGGGCCCATGACCTGCTGGTTGCGGTGCGTGGCGGCGGACACAGCCTGTCGGGCCAGTCGGTCTGCGATGGTGGGATCATGATCGACCTGTCGCCGATGCAGAGTGTGCATGTCGATCCGGTCGCAAAGGTCGCGCGCGTGGAGCCTGGTGTGCTCCTGGGCAAGCTCGACCATGAGGCGCAGGCGTTCGGGCTCGCGACGCCCGCTGGCACCGTGTCTCACACCGGCGCCGCAGGACTCACGCTCGGTGGCGGCTTCGGGCGCATTGCGCGCCGCTACGGTCTGGCCTGTGACAATCTCATCGGAGCGGACGTGGTGACGGCGGGCGGCAAGTTCGTGCGCACCAGCGCGAAGGAGAACCCGGACCTGCTCTGGGGTCTGCGCGGCGGCGGCGGTAACTTTGGCATCGTCACCTCGTTCGAATACCGGCTGTATCCCGTCACCTCGCTGATGTACGGCGGTCAGATCGTGTTTCCGTTCGAGCAAGCGCGCGACGTGCTCGGCTTCTTTTCGGGCTACGCCCTCGCGGCCCCGGACGAGCTGTACATCGATTGCGTCGTGGTGACCCCGCCAGACGGTCACAAGGCGGTCGTGTTCGATGTCTGCTACAGCGGCCCGATAGATAAGGCCGAGCAGGTGCTCAAGCCGCTGCGCGAATTCCGCAAACCGGTGGTGGACGGACTGCGCCCGGTTCCGTACGTGAAGCTCCAGGCCAGCCAGGACGCTAATTACGCCATCGGTCGCAGCTACTACTTCAAGGCGGGGTTCATCCATCGCGTCGAGCCCGCGCTGATCGAGGAATTGGTCGGGCGCTATCAGAATGCGCCGGCGACGAACATCATCGTCTTCGCGCAGGCGGGCGGCGCCATCTCACGCGTGAAGCCCGACGCCACCGCGTTCTGGCATCGCGAAGCCCAGTACAGCATGATGGTCGTCGGCGCCTGGGACAACCGCGCGGATGCCGATCCGAGTATGCAGTGGGTGCGCGCCACCTGGCCCAGCGTCGAGCCGATGACGGATGGCTTTTACGTCAACGAGCTTGCGAACGATGACCCGGAGCGGCGCGTGCGCGCGAACTACGGCGCGAACTACGACAAGCTGGTGCGGCTCAAGAACCAGTACGACCCAACGAATCTGTTCCGCCTGAACGCCAACGTCAGGCCGACGGCCTGACGCCTCCGTTCGGCAGCCCGTGAGCAGGCGCACGTGGGCAGTAGGCCCCTTGTACGCCGACGCGCCCCTTAAACCTGAAATCAGCCGCGAGCGCTTCCATGGCCGACACCATCTTTCAAAAGATCATCGCGGGACAGATCCCGTGCCATAAGGTTTACGAGGACGAGAAAGTACTGGCCTTTCTCGACATCAATCCGCTCAGTCGCGGGCACACGCTCGTGATTCCCAAGGAACCCGCCGAGACGCTCGATCAGCTCTCGGAGGAATCTGCTGCAGCGCTCGGGCGAGTGCTTCCGCGTATCTGCCGCGCGGTGATCGCTGCGACCGGAACGCGGGAGTACAACGTGCTTGAGAACAATGGGCGCGGTGCTCATCAGTTGGTACCGCACGTCCATTTTCACATCATTCCCAAGCCAGAAAGAGACAAGGGGCTGGGAATACTATGGCCAGCTGCGCGGCTCGATGCGGATGCCGAGGCGTTGGCGGAGAAGATTCGCGGCGCGCTGTCTTATCAGTTGTAGTACTCGGGCGCATTCCTCAGCGGTGCATTCGTAGCCGGGTCGTGCTGGATCCACATCGTCGCACCGGTCTGTTCCAAGAACTTGTCCACGACCTTGCGGGTTGCCCGCGTCATCGCGGCGTCGAAGTCGAAGGTCGGCACGCGATCCAGAGTCCTCTCTTCGGGCAGGTGATACAGATCGCCGGCCAGCAGCAGCGGTCCAAACCTCGCCAGCTTTAGAAAGAGCATCTGGTGGCCGGGCGTATGTCCGGGCGCGGTCTTGATGACTACGGTGCCATCGCCGAACACGTCGTAATCAGCGTTGTTCAAGGTGATGCGTTTGGCCTTCTTCAGGTCGCGGTACGAATCCGGCGACCGGATGCCGACCTTCGCCTCGCTGAACATGATGTCGTATTCGGCCTGCTGCACGATCCAGGTCGAACCCGCAAACATGTTGGCGTTGGCCGTGTGGTCCGCATGGTAGTGTGACATCGCAATATAGGTGATGTCCTTCGGCTGGTAGCCAAGCGCCGCCAACTGCGGAGCCAGCCGCCGCTTCGCTTTCAGGATGCCCTGCTCAACCACCTCCGTGCCGTCGTCCGGAATGTCCGCATCGGGCACCTGTCCGACGTCCCAGATCAGCGTGCCTTTGGGGTGCACCACGAGGTAACACGGGGTCACGAAGCTGGCGTCGCCTTTGATTTCGTCGGCCTTCAGACCAAACAGCGCCGGATCCATCGGCGCGATGGTCCCGCAATCCAGAATGTAGAGCCTCAGCGCAGGCGCGCGAGCTTGGACGGGCACCTTTGATCCAGACGGGCTGACGCAGCCGACAAAGATGACTGTTGCTGCTGCAAGCCCTGCATGCAATATCGCCCGCCGTCTACAGATCGGCGAGCTGTTCGCGCTGCATTCATGTACTCCATTCATAGGTCCATTCGAATTCTAGCGGCTAGTCGGGAGAACCGCGACGGCCTACTCTGCCCGGCAACCGTCGTTGGGCCGGAATGGCGGGAACCGTAGGGCCTCGGCCATTACAGCGTTAGGAGGAGCTATGCAGAAGCGGAAACTGGGAAACAGCACTTTGGAGGTGTCGGCGCTTGGCCTCGGCTGCATGAGCATGAGCTTTGGCTACGGGCCGCCGGGCGACAAGCAGAAGATGATCGAGGTAATCCGCGCGGCCGTCGCGCACGGCGTTACGTTTTTTGACACGGCAGAAGTCTACGGCCCATTCACCAACGAAGAGCTCGTGGGCGAAGCACTTGCGCCGTTCCACGGGCAGGTCGTGATCGCCACAAAGTTCGGCTTCAAGTTTGTCGATGGTAAGCAGGCTGGCTTGGACAGCCGGCCCGAGCACATCAAGCAGGTCGCGGAGGCCTCGCTCAAGCGCCTCAAGGTCGAGGCGATCGACCTGTTCTACCAGCACCGTGTCGACCCCGAGGTGCCGATCGAGGATGTCGCGGGCGCGGTGAAGGACCTGATCCACGCGGGCAAGGTCAAGCACTTCGGCCTGTCCGAAGCGGGAGTCCAGACGATTCGTCGCGCTCACGCGGTTCAGCCTGTAACTGCACTTCAGAGCGAATACTCGCTGTGGTGGAGAGAACCTGAAGCGGACGTGCTGCCGACGCTCGAGGAGCTCGGCATCGGCTTCGTCCCGTTCAGTCCGCTCGGCAAGGGCTTCTTGACGGGAAAGATCGACGAGACCACCAAGTTTGACAGCACGGACTTCCGCAACATTGTCCCCCGCTTCACACCCGAGGCTCGGAAGGCGAACAAGGCACTGGTCGACCTGCTCGCCGCGATCGCGGCACGCAAGAACGCCACCCCCGCTCAGCTCGCGCTCGCATGGCTGCTTGCCCAGAAGCCGTGGATCGTTCCGATCCCGGGTACGACGAAGCTGCAGCGCCTCGAGGAGAACATCGGCGCCGCGGCGCTCGAGCTGACCCCGGACGATCTTCGCGAGATCGACAGCGCGGCGTCGAAGATCACCGTGCAGGGGGACCGCTACCCCGAACAGCTGAATCGCATGGTCGGCCGGTGAGCGCAGGAGCGGCGCACGCGCCAAGACCTGTCAATGGGTGTTATCGGCTGCTACGCCTTCTCCGCCATTTCGCCAGCGGGAACGGGTGGCGACCCATGCGCGTGCACGACGGACACTTCAATGGTCCTTGGCGAGCATCGCGTCGACGTCCGCGACGAATTCAGGAATAAAGCCCGTATGTTTAGCGCTGCGCCACCAGGCGCCGCCGCGCGCCGTCCTGAGCACACCGCACAGGAGTGCTCCGCCCGTCAATTCGAAAGTCCCCTTTGTGAAAGATACCGCGCTGCGTTCTATCCCAAATGTGGAAAGCCGCCCAGGCGTATTCAGCCAGCAGCTGCTCCAGCCTCAGCTGATCGGCAGCATCCATGGCGCTCTCGCCGTGCAGGCCAGTGGTCATGAGCTCGGCGATGTCGCGGTTTCGGGCGATCGCCATTCGGATCACCGTCCATTGCGCCATCGTGGAATTGTGCTCGTTGCGCTGCAGTGCGGCCGTATTCTCTCTGATCTGTAAACCGACAAAGACAAGAGACACAATGACGCCAACTGAACCAACAATTTGCGCGAGATAAGATAGTTGTTCGAGCGACATGAGCTTCAACCGGTGGATTTGAAGGGGACCCCACACCCGCCGATCCCGCAGTACCCATTTGGATTCTTCGCCAGATACTGCTGGTGATAGTCCTCGGCGTAATAGAACTCGGGCGCATCCGCAATTTCGGTCGTGATCGAATCATGGCCGGCCTGGCGCAGGGAACTCTGGTAGCTGGCGCGCGACGCCTCCGCCGCGGCGCGCTGCGCGGCGTTCGCCACGTAGATGGCAGAGCGGTACTGTGTGCCGACGTCATTGCCCTGACGCATGCCCTGGGTCGGATCATGTGACTCCCAGAAGATCCTGAGGAGCTGTTCGTAGCTCACCTTCCTGGGATCAAACACGACTCGCACGACCTCGGTGTGCCCGGTACGTCCACTGCAGACTTCCTCGTAAGTCGGATTCGGTGTGAAGCCCCCGGCGTACCCGACCGCGGTCGAGTACACGCCCGGCGTCTCCCAGAACTTACGCTCTGCACCCCAGAAGCAGCCCATGCCGAACAGGGCCAGCTCCAATCCGGCCGGAAACGGCGGGACGATCCGATGGCCGTTGACGAAGTGCAGCTCCGGAACCTTGAGCGCCGTCTTGCGGCCCGGCAGGGACTGATCTGCGGTCGGCATCGTCGTCTTCTTGCGCAGCGAGAGCATGTGCAGGTCTCCTCGTGGATCGGATTCCGGGAAGGGCCCGGCGCACAGGTGACCGGAGCCCGGGGCGGATTATCACGCGAGCGCCCCGTGTCGCGCACATCTGTGTTCGCCAGCGGGAATCTTCGAGCCAATGCTAGGATGGAGAGCGCAAATGAAATGCCCATGACGCGCTCCGCCAGCACTCCCCGACTGCGCCTCATCCTGCTGTGGTACGTGCTCGTCATCTTGCTGGTGGCAGTGAGTGAGCGGCCCTGGAGTCACCGGTGGAGCGGCGAGCTCGCGTGGCTTGCCGGCCTGCTCTTGATCGCAGCGGCCGCCCTGGGCCGCATCTGGTGCTCGGCGTTCATCGCCGGACACAAGGATGAGCAGCTCGTGACCTGGGGCCCGTACTCGCTGTGCCGGCATCCACTGTATGCCCTCTCGATGCTGGCGGGAGTCGGCATCGGCCTCGCAACGCGCAGCGTGATTTTGCTCTTGAGTACGGTGCTGCTGGTCGTGGTGTTGCATGTGCGGGCGGCGCATAGAGAGGATCGCCTGCTCCTCGCGCGGCACGGTGATGCGTTTCGCCGCTACGCCGCGCAAGTGCCGTCACTCCTGCCGCGGCGCTGGCGAGCGGACACGCCGGCGAGCGCGACGGTGAACTTCGGCCTGTTCTGGAAATCGTTCCTCGACGCGGGAAGTTTGTTTGCGCTCTACGCGGCGATCAGCGTGTGCGATGTGTTGCAACGGGCGCTGCACTGGCCCGCCGCGTTCGTTCTATGGTGAAGGGTTGGTTGACCGTAAGGCCGCGGATCAACCGTTCGGCGGCGAAGCCGCTGACATGACCGCGGACGACTGCGTGACCGGTGCCGGCGGCCCCATGTCCGGCGCGAGCGGCATCGTGTAGGGATCGACCTTCTGCCGCTCCTCCTGGCGGCGGCGCTCGAGCTCATCACGCGCGCGGCGCGCCTCGCGGGCCCTTTCGAATTCCGCATCCGCGGCCGCTTTCCCGGCAGGCCCTTGCTGCGCCTCGAGCCGTATCACCGCCTCACGCGCATTGCGGCACTCCCGATCGTTGAGGGCAGCGCTCTGCAACTCGTTGCAATGGTTGATGACGCCCTGCAGGACCGCTGGATCTTCCATCAGGTCGAGGGTGCTGCGAGGAGGAAGCTGCTGAGTACAGCCGGCACTGAGCAGTGCTGCAATGATGCCCAGGACGGCGGCTGTACTCCAGCAGCGTGAGTCGTTCGAACTCATGACCATGGTCCCTGAACCGCGCTAGATGGGGTTGCGTTGCAGCGGCCCCGCTTGCTGCTTGCCCATCGAAATCGGCCGCAATCTTATGAAATTGCAGCTTTTGGGGATTGTGAAGCGCATCGCAGGTTGCATAATCTGCTGCTGTGGGCCGGGTGTTTCGTGAACCGTTACCGCACCTGGCGGCGGTGCTAGATTGAGCTGGCCGATTTAACGGCCGCGTGTCATGACGAAGAAGAGCTATTGGGGACTTCTGTGCGCGGTGCTCGCCGCGCCGGCTGCTGCGTCGGCGGAGCCGCCGCCCTCCAGCAGCAGTATGACGGTCATCGGCGCCAACGAGCTGCTCAGCGCCGGAGCAGAAGAGCTGCAGCGGGGCAACTTTCAACAGGGCGTCGCCCTCACGCTTCAGGGGCTGGAACGGCCGAATGCGCCGCAGGACCGCGCGGCTGGTCTCGCCAATCTCTGCGCTGGGTACGTCGGGCTGCACCAGTACGATCTCGCCGTGGTGAAGTGCAACGAATCGCTGCAACTGGACACCGCCAACTGGCGTACGTGGAACAACCGCGCCGCCGCCTACCTGGGCAAAGGCATGCTCGAGGCGGCGCTCCGCGATGTGCAAGCGGGCCTGCAGCTCTCACCGCAGTCGGGCACGCTCAAGAAGACGAAACAGATTGTCCTCGAACGCCAGCGCGTGCGTGAAGAGCTGCGACGCAAAGCGGTCCGGTCATAAGTGCCCTCCAGACCCTCGCCCCTTGCAGCTGATCCAGTGATGCAGCTCAAGTCCGACCTGTTCGGAACCGTGCACCGAGTCGAACAGCGGACAGGTGCTGAGGTCACGTTCATCGTCGAGCGCGACACGCGCCGGGCGCGCTGGTGGCTGCGCCCGTGCGCTCGCCATCTGGCCCATCGCGAAGCGCGCGCCCTGAACGCCCTGCGGGGCATTCGCGGCGTGCCGGCGTTGCACGAGTTTGCAGCAGGTGTGCTACGGCGTGCCTGGATTGCCGGCCAACCGTTGCAGCTCGCGCGACCGCGCGACCCACGCTACTTCCGCGACGCGCTCACCCTGCTCCGCCGGGTGCATCGCGCTGGCGTGGCGCACAACGACCTGGCCAAGGAAACCAACTGGCTGGTGAGTGCCGATGGACGCGCCGCAGTCGTTGATTTCCAGCTGGCGCTCCGCTCCCGGCGTCGCGGCCGGCTGTTTCGCGTGTTGGCGCGCGAAGACATCCGGCATCTGCTCAAGCACAAGCGTACGTATTGTCCACAGCAGCTGACCGCACGCCAGCTGCAGATGCTTGCCACGCCATCGCTCCTCAACCGCGCCTGGATGGCCAGCGGGAAGAAGGTCTACACCTTTGTCACGCGCCGGATCCTCGGGTGGTCCGATCGCGAGGGCGCCGGCGACCGCAAGTGGAATTGACGGCTGCACTTGCGGGCTGCTGGCGCTGCGACTAATCTGCGCCGCCTGCAATTTTCGGCATCTACCAATGGCCATCGCTCATACCCACAACCTGCACCGTCCGATCACACAGCAGCAGCGCCCTTTCGGCATCCGCATCACCTTGCGGGAGAACGATCCGTTCCGCGTCATTCTCGGCCCGGAATGGCAGAAGTATCACTGGTATGCGACCGCCGTGGAGCGCGATCAGGCGCTCGAAGACATGAGCCGCAGGCACGAGTATTCGCGCAGTGGCGATCGTCCTACGCTCGTGTACGTGAAAGTGGAAAAGCTGGCGGAAAGCCGCAGCCTGTAGCGCCTCAGAACGGCCGACCCATGAAGAGATAGAAGGCCGTTTCCCCCTCGGTGTCGTAGCCCATCGCCAGATACAGCGGCCCGAGGAAAGTGTCGAGGCCCAGAAACAGGCTCGTATCCTTGCGTGCATCACCCAAGCTGGCCTGCGAGCGCTCCGCCCACGTATTGCCTGCTTCGAGCGAGATACCGGCGTAGACAGGCACGTTGAGCAGGCCGGGTCGATCGCCGCGCCCGATCTGCCGGTAATAAAGCACGCGCGCGATGCCGTAGTGGGGACCGGCGATCGAATTGGCGGTGAGGCCGGAGAGATTCAGAAATCCGCCCAGCGTAAAGAAGTCCTGGACCGAAGGTGTCACCGCCTCGGTGTGCAGTGTCGAGCCCGCGGAGGCCCAGAGCACGACGGTGTGCCGGCCCCAGCTGTGTGCCGCAAGCCAGTCCAGACTCAGGATGTCCGATGACTCGTCGTCTCCCAGTCCGACGCGTCCTGCCGTCCACTGCGCGTCGAACGCCTGGCCGGCGCGCGGAAAATTGAGATTGTCGAGACCGTCGTAGCTGAAGCGCGTGACGAATTCCCCGGTGTCGAAGTGCTGCTCCGGAAGCGAGGGATCGCCGATATGGACCCGCGACTGCCCGGAGCCGCGCCGCACGCCGAAGCGCAGCTCGCCCCAGCTGCTGAACTCGCGCCCCACGGCCAGCTCGGCTTCCTCGCTGCGCACGCGAAACTCGGCGATCGGCACCTGGCCGCTGAGCACCGGCACGTTGCGCACCTGGAACAGGAGCTGCGGCGCGATGAAGTAACGAGGCGAGTAGCTCAAGGGCTGGTAGAACTCGGTGCGAACCAGCGGGTTCTCGCCCACCTGCAGATCCGTGACCCACTCGGCGCCGAGCGCATTGACCTCCGTGACGATGAAGCGCGCCGCAGCGTTGTAGCTGTTGTTGCCCTCGAAATCGTCCTGCAGGTTCAGGCTAAAGCGTACGTAGTTGGGTCCCCAGGATTTACGCCGCGCGCGCACCTCGAGTCCCTCGCGCGCCTCGTCACGCACCATCCGGTAGTCGACCGTCTCGAACAGGTCGAGGCCGTAGAGTTCGGTGATGCGTCGCTCGAGGCTGCTGGTGTCGAGGGGCTTGCCGACCAGAGGTCTCATGGCTGCATCGATGATCCGGGCGTAGCGGTGCGAGCGGTCATCGCTGCGCACGAAGTCGATCTGCGGCTGCCGCTCGTGGGCACTGCGCCGCGCCACGTAACGGGCGTACTCCTCATTCGACACGCTGAGCTGGCGCAGGCGCGCCTCGACGGCGCGTGCGGCGTCGGCTCCGCTGTCGATCGCTTCGGTGACCTTGCTGAAGTCGAACGAAGTCATGCCGCCGAGCAGCGGCTCGATGACGACGTCGCGCGCAGTCAAGGTCGCACGCTGCCGGCCGGTCTCGCGCCGAATCAGCATCGCCAGCATCTGCGTGGAAACATCGAGCGGCGTCGTCAGGGCGTCAAGCTTCTGCAGCGGGAAGCTCACATCCGAAACGATCAGGACGTCGACGTGCAGGCGGCGAGCGATATCGACCGGCAGGTTCTCCGCCAAGCCGCCATCCACGAGCACGCGCTTATCGAGCTCCACCGGCTCGAACACCCCGGGTGCCGACATGCTGGCGCGCATCGCGGTGGCCAGGTCGCCGCTGTCGAGTACGACCGTCGCGCCGGTCTCGATGTCGGCCGCGACCGCGCGAAATGGAATCGGCAGGTCGTCGAAGTTTTCCACCTGCGATACCGGCAAGGTCTGCAGGCGCAACATCTGGTTGAGCTTCTGCCCCTGGATCAACCCGCGCGGCAGCAGGAACTTGCCGCCTTTCAGGCCCAGCGGTAGCCGTACGGGAAAATCGCGGTCATCCTGCTTGCGGCGAAACGCGAGATCCTTGCGCGAGGGCCGGTCGCGGAACGCATCCTGCCAGTCGATCGAGGTCATGAGCTTCTCGATCTCGTCCGCCGACATACCGGAGGCGTATAGGCCTCCGACCACCGCGCCCATGCTGGTTCCGACGATGGCATCGACTGGTACGTGCATCTCGTCGAGCGCCTTGAGTACGCCGACGTGAGCCGTGCCTCTCGCGCCGCCACCGCTCAGGACGAGCCCGATGCGTGGTCTACCAGTCCGGGTGGGTGATGCGTCGAGCGCTCGCCGGCGTCGGGGCTTGCTCGGCCCAAGCGACCGCCGACAACAGCAGAAAGATCAAGCCAGCGACGCCCGCCGTATGCCCAGCCACCGGATTTGAACTGGCAGAGAGATTCAAGTCGGAGTCGCGCCCCAGCCGATGTATACGCGCTTGTTGTGCTTTCCCTTGTTCTCGACCTTGGTGACCTGCATCGGGCCAATCTCGCCGGTGCGCGCGACGTGTGTGCCGCCACAGGGCTGCAGATCGACCCCGGGAATGTTGAGCAGGCGGACCCGGCCTGCGCCGACTGGCGGGCGGACCGACATCGTGCGGATCAACTCCGGTTGCCGGGCGAGCTCCTCGTCCGTGATCCACTCCGAGTGCACGTTCGTATCGGCGCGAATCAGCTCGTCGAGCGAGGCGCTCACCCGCTCGCGGTCGATCTCATCCTGGGTATCGAAATCGAGGCGACTGCGGTCGGCCGCGATCTGCCCCCCAGTCACGCCGAATTTCAGGATGGCCCCGAGGAGATGCAACGCGGTGTGCATGCGCATGTGTGCGTAGCGCCGATCCCAGTCGATCGCGGCAGTCACCGTGTCGCCGACGCGCAAAGCGGCAGGCGATGAATCCGGAACATGAACGATCCGGCCCTGCTCACCCTTGCGAGTGTCGGTAATCCGGACCGAAATCCCGGCGCCGGTGCGCAGCCACCCGCTGTCGCCCGGTTGCCCGCCACCCAGAGGATAGAACACCGTGCGATCGAGCACGATTGCGCCGTCCTGGCACTCGAGAACCTGCGCCTCGCAGGACCTGAGGTAGGCGTCCTGCTGGAACAGGGCTTCGGTAGTCATGGCTGCAAGATTTAGCAGTGAACCTCGCGCGCGTCCACCCCGGCGCGGCAAGTAGGCGTCACTTGGTCGCGCGCGCCCGACTCGCTACACTGCGCCGCAACTCCAACAGCCCCGCATGGCTCCAGCGCTGCGCACGTTTTCACTCCTGCTCCCCTTGCTGCTCCTGGGTACGGCCTCCGCCCAAGAGGCAAGCGATTGGGAGCACTACGGGGGCGATGACTTCGGACAGCGCTACTCGACGCTGACCGAAATCGATCGCGACAACGTCGCCGGGCTGGAGCAGGTGTGGGTCTATCGCACCGGGGAGCTCGGCGGGGGATTCGCGCGCGCCGACAAGCTCGCCTTCGAGGCGACGCCGATCCTGATCGATGCCACGCTTTACCTGAGCACTCCGACCAACATCGTCATCGCGCTCGACGCCTCGACCGGCAAGGAGCGCTGGCGCTATGACCCGCAGATCGACCGCAAGGGTCACTACGCGGAGGCGACCTCGCGCGGAGTCAGCGCCTGGCGCGATGGCCCGGCAAGATTCGCCGGCGTCTGCGGCCTGCGCATCTTCATGGGCACGCTGGACGCGCGTCTCATCGCCGTCGACGGCCGCACCGGCAAGCCCTGCGCGGACTTTGGCCCGGGCGGGGAAGTCGATCTCACGACCGGCGTGCGCCTGCGTGACCGGCACGATTACGTCGTGACCTCGCCGCCCGCGATCTTCAGGGACCTGGTGATCGTGGGTGCGGCCATCGGTGACAACCGCGCGGTCGATGTCGAGCGCGGCGTGGTCCGCGCATTCGATGCACGTACCGGCGCGCTGCGCTGGTCCTGGGACCCGATCCCGACCGATCCCGCCGATCCGGTGAGCAAGGAATGGAACGCGCGCGATGCGCAACGCACCGGGGCGGCGAACGCCTGGAGCCTGATGTCGGTGGATCCCGCGCGCGGGCTCCTGTTCGTGCCGACCGGTTCAGCAAGCCCGGACTTTTACGGTGGCGAGCGTCTGGGCTCGAACCGCTACGCCAATTCCCTCGTGGCACTCAACGCGGCGACCGGTAAGGTCGTCTGGCACCAGCAGCTCGTGCATCACGACCTGTGGGACTACGACGTACCCGCGCAGCCCGTGCTCGCCGAGCTGGTGCGCGACGGCAAGAACGTTGCCGCGGTAGTACAGGCGACGAAGATGGGCGTCCTGTTCGTGTTCGACCGGGAAACCGGTGCGCCGCTATTCGACATTCGCGAGCGCCCGGTGCCGCGTTCCAATGTTCCGGGTGAACAATCGTGGCCGACCCAACCGCTGCCGGTGCTGCCGCCGCCGCTCGTCTCCCACGGGCGAGTGCGGCCCGAGGATGCCTGGGGGCTCACGTTCTGGGATCGCGGCAAGTGTCGCGACCGTATCGCGGCACTGCGCTCGGAAGGCATCTACACGCCACCGAGCCTCGAGGGGACGATTCTCTACCCGAGCTATGCCGGCGGCAGCAATTGGGGCGGGCTCGCTCTCGACAGCGAGCGTCAGTGGGCGATCGTACCCGTGAATCAACTGCCGATGGTCGTGACGCTGATCAAGGCCGACGCGGTGCGCACCATGGCGCGCTCGGGTGAGTATCCGGATTCGGAGTTTGCTCTGCAGGCAGGCACGCCCTACGGAATGCGCCGCGAGGCGCTGCTGTCGCCCTGGGGTTTGCCCTGCACTCCGCCCCCGTGGGGGTCCCTCGCAGCGGTGGACCTGCGCAACGGCGAGATCAAGTGGCAGGTGCCGCTCGGGTCGACGCGCGATCTGCTGCCGTTCTTCGTGCCGACGCGCACGCTGGGAACGCCCAATTCCGGCGGACCGATCGTCACGGCCAGCGGACTGGTGTTCATCGGCGCTGCCATGGACAACTACCTGCGCGCCTTCGATGTCGAAACCGGCAAGGAGCTGTGGACGGGACGCCTGCCCGCGGGTGGTCAGGCGACACCCATGACCTACCATGACTCCGTGCGCGATCGTCAGTTGGTGGTCATCGCGGCCGGAGGCCACGGCAGTCTCGGAACCAGGCGGGGTGATTACGTGATCGCGTTCGCGCTGTCTCGACCCGCCAGCACTGCACCCAAGAAACAATGAGGCTGCGCAATTCGGAAAGACGGCGTGTTCTGCCCCGCTGCGCGGCCATCTTGGCGCTGCTCGCGCTCGGCTCGGTCGCCGTCGCGAGTGCGAGCGAGTTACCCGAGCTCGGGCCGATCACGGTGACGGCGACACGGCGTGCGCAGTCACTCAATGACTTCCCGGGCAGCGTGTCACGTATCGGCTCCGAAGTGATCAGCGATGTGGGCCCGACTCATCACAGCGAAGTGATGAATCGTGCGCCCGGCACTTACATACAGCGGGGCAGCGGACAGGAGAGTCTCACCGCGATCCGCTCGCCGGTGCTGACCGGCGCCGGCTCCTGCGGCGCGTTCCTGTTCCTCGAGAATGGCATCCCGATCCGCCCCACCGGCTTCTGCAATGTCAATGACATGTTCGAAGTGAACTTCGAGCAGGCCCAGGCCATAGAGATCGTGCGCGGCCCGGGAACCGCACTGTATGGCTCGAGTGCCGTGCACGGGATCATCAACGTGCTGATGCCGGATGCCTCGCAGCTGCCCGCCTTCGGGCTCGCAAGCGACTTCGGCCCCGACGACTACGTGAGCGCGCGACTCACCACAGCATCTCACGGCGCCGCCACCGACCTGGGGCTGCTGGGTCATTACACGCATGACGGCGGCTGGCGCGATCATTCCGGCTTCGAGGAAGAGAAGGTCAACGGCCTGCTCGAGCATCGCGCTGGGAGCGGCACGCTGCGCATGATGCTCACGGGCACCAATCTCAACCAGGACACGGCCGGATTCATCCAGGGATTTGAGGCATACAAGGACCCCGCGATCGCCCGCTCCAACCCCAACCCTGAGGCGTTTCGCGACGCCGACAGCACGCGCCTGAGCACGCAGTGGGATGCGCCGCTCGGTGAGCACACCGACCTCGACCTGCGTGCGATCGCGCGCCATTCGCACATGGAATTCCTGCAGCACTTCCTGTTGGGCAAACCCCTCGAGCGCAACGGCCAGGACAGCGTCGCCGCGCTGACATCGATCGCCTGGCAGCTGAGCGGCGGCAGTCAGCTCACAGCGGGGGCGGACATCGAGTTCTCCAACAGCACATTGCTCGAGGTACAAGACCAGCCCACGACCGACGGCAGCCCGGCCGCGAACGCGATCCGGCCCGCGGGCAAGCACTACGACTACGACGTAAACGCCTGGGTGCTGGCGCTCTATGGCCAGCTCGAGTGGCCGCTCGCCACGGCGTGGACGCTCAATGCGGGCCTGCGGGGCGAGTACGCGCACTACAGCTACGACAATCACATGATCGCCGGGAACACCGATGAGAATGGCGTGCCCTGCCCGCTCGGCGGCTGCCTGTATAACCGCCCGGCGGATCGGAACGATCAGTTCGAAAACCTGGCGCCGAAGCTCGGCATCAGCTGGCGTTTCGCCGCGGGCGAGCTCGCCTATCTCAACCTCACCAGCGGCTTTCGCGCACCGGAAACCACGGAGTTGTATCGTCTGCAGCGCCAGCAGTCCGTCGCCGACCTGGACTCCGAGCGCATCGAGGGCGTCGAGCTGGGACTGCGCGGCACGACGCGCAGCTTCACGTATGCACTCGCCGCGTTCGACATGGATAAGCGCAACGTCATCCTTCGCGATGCCGCCGGCTTCAACGTCAGCAACGGCCGCACCAGCCACCGCGGCGTGGAATACGAATTCACCTGGACCATCGTGCCGCAATTGCTCCTGAGTGGTGCGGGCACGGTGGCGCGACACCGCTATGAATTCAGTCGCAGCGCGGACGCCGGCGAGCAGATTCAATCGGGCAACGATGTCGACACAGCCCCCCACAATCTGCATTCGCTGCGTCTCGGGTGGCTACCCTCATCCGCGTTGCGGGCCGAGGTCGAGTGGGTACGGGTCGGCCCGTACTTCCTCGATGCGGCCAATCTGCATCGCTACGAGGGTCACGACCTCTTTAATCTGCGCTGCGGCTGGCAGATGGCCGATCATTGGCGGCTGGATGCGCGCGTCAATAACCTGCTCGACGTCGCGTATGCCGATCGCGCCGATTTTGCGTTCGGCAACTACCGTTACTTTCCGGGGCGCGAGCGCACGCTATTCTTCGAGATCGGCTATTCTTCCGACTGAGCGCGAGACCGATCGCACGAGACCGGACCGGGAATGCCTTATCTGATCCTTTCACTCGCGATCCAGGTCGCGCTGATCGTCCACGTGATCCGCACCGGCCGCAATTCGCTTTGGATCTGGGCAATTGCGCTGATCCCCGTCGCCGGGCCGATCGCTTACATACTGGCCGAGCTCTTGCCCGACCTGTTGCGCAGTCGCGCCGCGCGCAGTGCAACCGCGGCGGTACGCAAGTCCCTCGACCCCGAGCGCGACTTGCGCCGCTATTCCAGCGAAGTGAAGCTCTCGGGCAACATCGACAGCCGCAGGCGCTACGCCGAGGAACTCACCGCTCACGGCCAGTTCGACGCCGCGATCGCCGCCTATCAGGCGGCGCTCAACGGCCTCTACGAGCATGATCCGCAACTGCTCCTCGGCCTCGCACGCGCCGAGTTCGGCAAGGCAGATTTCACCGCGGCGCGCGCCACGCTCGATCGACTGATCGGGCACAACCCCGACTTCAAGTCCGCGGACGGTCACCTGCTCTACGCGCGCGCGCTCGAGGGTGAGGGCAATCTCGGCAAGGCGCTCGACGAGTATCGGGTGCTCAGCGGCTACTATCCCGGTGCCGAAGCGCGTGTACGCTACGGCCAGCTGTTGAAACTGCGTGGCGACCTCGATGCCGCGCACCGCGTATTCCAGGAACTGCTCGACAACGCGCAGCTGGCGCCCGCGCACTACCGCAAGGCGCAGCGCGAATGGCTGGAGCTGGCGCGGCGTGAGCTGTGAGCCGGGCACGGCCGGCGGCATGCTGTAACCTGCGCGCGCACACACCAGCGTGAATATGACCCTTCTGTTACCCGCCCTCGACTGATTTTCCTACCGATCGACCTCTAGGATCTGCTCGTGGCAGCCCGCTGTGTTTCACACGCAGGTCTGCGGTACGCAGCACTCCAGAGGAGACGATCTCGATGCGACCACGACTTATCTGCTTGGCCACCGTTATGTTGTGCGCGTGGTGCGCTGTGGTGCACGCCGATGACCAGACCGAGGCGCAGCTCCTGCAGCGCCTGGAACAGCAGGAAGAGCGCATCAAGGTGCTGGAGCGCAAGCTCGAGATCCAGGACGAGACCACCAGGGCAGCCGCGACGGCGATGCCAGTCGTCAAGGCCAGCCCCAAGGGATTTTCATTTCAGTCCGCCGACGGCGCCAACCAGGTCAGGCTGCGCGGACTCGTCCAGGCGGACGGCCGCTTCCTGCAGGAGGATGCGGGTCTCGGCGGTGTCGACACCTGGCAGCTGACGCGCGTGCGTCCGATCATCGAAGGCACACTCTACAATTTCGTCGACTTTCGCTTCACCCCCGACTTCGGCCAGGGACGCACCGTGATCCAGGATGCCTACCTGACTGCGCGCTTCAACCCGGCTTTACGGCTCACGGCGGGCAAGTTCAAGAGCCCCTTCGGGCTGGAGCGGCTGCAATCGGCCTATGACATTCGTTTCGTGGCCCGCGCCTTTCCGACCAGCCTGGTCCCGAACCGGGATATCGGCCTCAATTTCGAGGGCGATCTGTTCGGCGGCAAACTCAACTATGCCCTCGCATATGCGAACGGCGTGATTGACGGGGGCAGCAGCGAAGCACTCAGCGATGTCGACGTCGACGACAAGAAGGACTGGATCGCGCGCCTGTTCACGCAGCCGTTTGCGGACGCCGATTCTTTTGCGCTGCGTGGCCTCGGCTTCGGCATTGCGGGCAGCTATATCAAGCAGACCGGTACTGCCGCCCAGCCCCTGCTGCCCGCATTCCGCACCTCACCACAGCAGACTTTCTTTCGCTACCGCACCGGCACGACGCCCGCGCTCGCCGATGGCGAGCGCCTGCGCTACTCGCCGCAGTTCTACTACTACGTCGGCAGCTTCGGCTTGCTGGGCGAGTACGTACAGGTCTCGCAGGAGGTGGCACGCACGACGACCGCCGGCACGCGCCGCGCGACGATCAACACCAACGCGTGGCAGCTCGCGGCAGCGTGGTTCGTGACCGGTGAAGAGGAGGCCTTCCGCGGCTACACACCCACCTCGACATTCATCCCGGGCCAGTCCTGGGGCGCGCTCGAACTGGTGGCGCGTTATCACGAGCTCGACATCGACGATGAGGCGTTCGCGGGCGGCGCGGCCTCCTTCGCTGATCCAACCGTGTCCGCCAGCAAGGCGGCCAGCCTTGAAATTGGCATCAACTGGTATCTGAACCAGAATCTGAAATGGGAGCTCGATTATGGCGTCACGCGCTTCGACGGCGGCACGGCCGCAGGCGACCGTGACGATGAGAAATTCTTCCTGACCCGCTTTCAGCTAGGCTTCTGATGCCCGACGTACCCTCACGGAGTGTTTCATGTCTCACCATCGATATATGCGACGCCTGGTCCTGACCGCCGCGCTGGCGCTCGTCGTGCCGTTTCCGGTGGTGCACGCCGCCACAACGGTGACCCTGCTCAATGTTTCGTACGACCCGACGCGTGAGCTGTACGTCGACTACAACGCCGCGTTCGCGAAGTACTGGAAGGCCAAAACCGGACAGGTGGTCAAGTTCAACCAGTCCCACGGCGGCTCGGGGAAGCAGGCGCGTACAGTCATCGATGGACTGGCCGCCGACGTGGTCACGCTCGCGCTTGCCGCCGACATCGATGCGATCGCCACACAGGGCAAGCTCCTGCCGCTCAACTGGCAGAGCCGCCTGCCGCACAACAGCTCTCCCTACACTTCCACGATCGTGTTCCTGGTGCGCAAGGGCAACCCGAAGGGCATCCACGACTGGGGCGATCTCGTCAAGCCGGGCATCTCGGTGATCACGCCCAACCCGAAGACCTCCGGTGGTGCACGCTGGAACTACCTCGCGGCCTGGGCCTGGGCGCTGCGACAACCCGGCGGGAGCGATCAGAGCGCCGAGGATTTCGTGCGCCGCCTGTACAAGAACGTGCCGGTACTCGATACGGGGGCGCGCGGCTCCACTACGACGTTCGTGCAGCGGGGCATCGGCGATGTGCTGCTGGCATGGGAGAACGAGGCGCTGCTAGCCATCCGCGAGCTCGGCTCGGATAAGGTGCAGATCGTCGTGCCCTCGCTCAGCATCCTGGCCGAGCCCCCCGTGGCAGTAGTCGACAAGGTGGCGCTGCGGCATGGCACCCGCGACGTCGCACAAGCTTATCTCGAATACCTTTACAGCAAGGAAGGCCAGGAGATCGCCGCCCGCAACTACTACCGGCCGCGCGATCCGGAAGTCGCGGCGAAGTACGCGAACGGGTTTCCGCAACTGAAACTCGTGACGATTGCCGACTTCGGCGGCTGGGCGAAGGTGCAGCGCACTCACTTCGCCGCGGACGGTGTCTTCGAACGCATCTACGCGCCCTGACGCTCGACTGCTTCATTGCAGCCGGCTTTCACCGATTACTCGACCACGAGCCGGTATCCGGCGCCCGGAGCAGTCTGCAGCACCTGCGGCATGGCTGGGTTGGCCTCGAGTTTCTGGCGCAGGCGGTGCACGAGCTGTTTCAGCAGTTGTCGATCGCCGGCGCCTGAGTGTCCCCACACGTGCACCAACAGTCGATCCGAACCCACCGTGCGACCGTGGTTCGCGAGCAGTGCCTGCAGCAGCCGCAGTTCGAGCTTGGTGAGCCGCACGGGTGCGGCTGCTCCGACCTGAACCGTGTGTTCGGCGACGTCGAGCTTCACGCGGCCGGCGGTGAGCTCCGCCACCGGCGCGCCGCCAGCGCGGCGTAACAAGGCCTTCACGCGCGCCAGCAGGGTTCGCGGGCTGAACGGCTTGGTCAGGTAATCATCGGCGCCGAGCTCCAGCGCCCTGACCAGATCTTCTTCCTCACCCCGTACGGTGAGCATCATGATCGGCACTGGCGAGCGTGCGCGAATCGCCTGGCAGACTTGAAAGCCACTCGCACCCGGCATGTTGATGTCGAGGATTACGAGGTCCGGCGCTTCCGCTTCGAAGCAACTGATGGCTCCGGGCCCGTCGCTCGCCTTCACCACGAGGTAGCTTGCCTGTGACAGGGCGAAGCCGATCAACGCCAGCAGGTCTGCGTCGTCATCGGCGACCAGGATCTTCACGCAGGTTCCACCGGGAGCGTCAGGATGAAACGCGTGTGGTTCTCCGCGGTGCGCGTCGCGCTGATGGTGCCGCCATGCCGATCGATGATCGACTTGACGATCCACAGGCCGAGCCCCAGTCCGCCCGGCGCCGGCTCCTCGTCCGCGCCGCGCTGGAAGCGATCGAAGATGGTCGCACCGCCGTCCGCCGGTACCCCGGTGCCCGGATCATCCACCCAGGCGGCGACCACGTCGTCACGGCGCTCAGCGCCAACCCGGATCTCGCTCGCTTCGGGCGCGAACTTGCTCGCGTTGGCGAGCAGATTCACGAACACCTGCGTGAGACGCGGCGCATCGCCGCTGATCGAGGGCAGGTCGTCAGGTAGCACGAGTGCCAGGCTCTGATGGCGTTGTGCCAGCAACGGTGCCACCAGTGCCTGGGCATCGGTGATCACGTCGCTGAGCGTGATGCTCTGGCGGCGGATGCCGAGCTGGCCCGATTCGATGCGCACACTCTCGAGCAGGTTGTCGATGAGACGCGTGAGTCGCAGCGTGCCGCGCTCCAGCGACAGCACCAGCTCGGCACGTTGCTCCGCGGGCATCGTCTCCAGGCCGCTGCGCAGCAGCTCGATGGAAGCGAGCTGCGCAGCGAGCGGCGTGCGGAATTCGTGCGAGATGTTGGCCAACACCGAATCGCGCGCCCGCCGTACCGCCTCGAGTTCGGTTTCGTCACGAATCACCTGGACCTGCAGTCCCTCGACCATCGCGGCGCTCGTGATGACCGTAGTGCGCGGGTTGCCTTCGATGGGGACGAGGTACTCAACCGCACGCGCGCTGCCTTGCGTCTGCGCCTGCACGATCGGGCAACGGTTGCGGCACGGGCGCTCGCCGTCGACCGGTTGCGGCTTGAGCACGTCGCCGCAGAAACGCCCGAGCGGCCTCGCTCGCATCCACGCCCAGGAGCCTGGCAGCCTGCGGATTCAGGTAACGGATGACGCGGCTGCGATCCACGGCGAAAACGCCTTCGACGATGCCGCCCAGCACGGCCTGCGCTTCCGCCTCGCGGCGCCGCAGGGTGCCCGTGAGATCCACGAGATTGCGGCGCATGTCCTCCATCGTGCGCGCGAGGACGGCCATTTCCGCAACGCCACCGGTAGGAATCGACGTGGAGAAATCTCCCTTCCCCAACCGCGCGGCCGCCGCGGTCAGCGCCCGGCTCGGCGCAGCCACCTGCTGTCCCAGCCACGTGCCGGCCACGACCGCCAGGGCCGCGATCACCAGCGCGGTGATCAGCAGGCGCTTCTCGAGTCGACGCACTGCGGTGTCGATATCGCGGGCCGGCAGACGTGTCTCAATCAGGGCTACCGCCTCGCCGCTCGCAGCGAACACCGGGAAGCTAGCCACGTACAAGCCCAGCGACGCGATGCGCGCCAGAGCCGAACGTCCGTCGGCGAGACCCGCGGTATGCAGCGCCGTGAAGGCATCGACCGGTGCCTGGGCGAACGTGCGGTAATAGATGAGTCGCACCGGCAGCCCGGCATGCTCGCCCAGCTGTCGCGCCACCTTGTCGTCCAGGAGCCGCGCCACGACCACCTTGGCGCCCGGCAGGTTGGGAAACGTTGTCGAGGCGCCGAGCACGGCGTGCTCCAGGCTCGCCGGTGCCGCCAGGAAGCGCTCGCCCTGCTCGGTCTCACTCGTCATCAGCTCATCCCAGGGAAGCGCCGCACCGACCTGTGCGACGAGCCGTTGGCCATCGAAGATCGCGCAGGCATCAACCGCTGGCCCGAGACAGAAGCGCTTGAGCACCGGCACCGTGGCTTCCTCGCGACCCTCTGCGAGCAGGCGCGTCAAAGTCGGATGAACGGATACCGCGCGAGCGGTGCCGAGCGCATCTTCGCCCGCGCGTCGCAGATCCTCACGCGCCATCGCACCCGCGAGCTGCACGCGCGCCTGTCCCTGCGCGTCCGCCTGATTGCGCAGCAAGCGAGTAGCGAAAATCGAGATTCCTCCAACCACCAGTGCCACGATGATCACGTTGGTCATCGCGAGCCACCAGCCGAGGCTCACCTTGGAGGGATCGAGGCTCAGGCGCTCCCAAGCTTGGCGCAGGAACTTTCGCATCGACGCGCCCGTCACCGCCGCCGGTATCCGGTGCGCCATTCGATCAGCGTCTTGATAACGAGGGTCACGACTGCCAGCAGCGTGAGGAGCGACGCCACGGCGAATGCCCCGACGAAGTTGTACTCGTTGTATAGGATCTCCACGTGCAGCGGCATGGTATTGGTCAGCCCACGGATGTGTCCCGATACTACCGATACTGCGCCAAATTCGCCCATGGCGCGCGCGTTGCACAGGATCACGCCGTACACCAGGCCCCAGCGGATCTTCGGCAGGGTCACGCGGAAGAAGGTCAGCCACCCTCCGGCGCCGAGCGTAATGGCGGCCTCCTCTTCGTCGTTACCGAGCTGCTGCATGAGGGGAATCAGCTCGCGCGCCACATACGGAAACGTTACGAACATCGTGGCGAGCACGATGCCGGGCAGCGCGAAGATGATGCCGATGTCGCGCTCCTGCAGCCAATTCCCGAACCACCCCTGCAGGCCGAAGAGCAGCACGTACACCAGTCCGGAGACAACCGGCGACACCGCGATCGGCAGGTCGATGAGCGTGATGATGAAGCTCTTGCCTTGAAACTCGAACTTGGCAAGTGCCCAGGCGGCGGCGATGCCGAACAGAGTATTGAGCGGTACGACAATCGCGGCCATCGTCAGCGTCAGCCGGATCGCGGCGGCCGCGTCGGGATCGACGAAGCTCCTGAGGTACGTTGCCGCGCCACGCTCGAGCGCCGTTGCGAACACCGTCGCGAGCGGGGCGAACAGCAGAGCCGCGAGGAAAGCGAGCGACAGGCCGATGAACGTCCAGCGCAACAGCGTCGAGACGAGGGTGTCGTGTCCGGGACGGGTGGCGCGGTCCTCGAGGTGCGCAACATGAGTGCCGCCCGCCATCAGCGTCCTTCCGCCACCATCCAGCGCCGCCCCCAGGCCTGCAGCAGGTTGATGCTCAGCAGCAGCAGGAACGAGATCACCAACGTGACAAATCCCAGGGCCGCAGCCGCACGATAATCGAATTCCTCGAGCCGGATGACGATGAGGAGCGGAGTGATTTCGGTCTTCATCGGCAGGTTGCCGGCGATGAAGATCACCGATCCGTATTCGCCCACCGCGCGCGCGAATGCGAGCGCGAACCCGGTGAGCAGCGCCGGCATCACGGTCGGAAGGACGATACGGCGGAAGATATAGAAGCGGCCCGCGCCCAGCGTTTCCGCCGCGTCTTCGAGATCACTTTGCACTTCCTGCAGCGCCGGCTGCAGTGAACGCACCACGAATGGCAGACCGATCAGCGTCAGGGCGACGGTGACGCCGATCCAGGTGTATGCGACCTTGATGCCGAGCGGCTCGAGATAGCGTCCGATCCAGCCGTTCTGCGCGAATACTGCGGTCAGCGCGATGCCCGACACCGCCGTCGGCAACGCGAATGGCATGTCGATGAGTGCATCGATGATCTTGCGTCCCGGAAATTCGTAGCGCACCAGCGTCCAGGCAATGATGAAACCGAACACCGCATTGACACTCGCGGCCAGCAGCGACGCTCCGAAGCTCAACCGGTAGGAAGCCACCGAGCGTGGATCGAGGATGACGTGCCAGAACTCGCCCCAGGGCATCGTGCCGGCCTTGAGCACCAGTGCCGCAAGCGGGATCAGCACGATCGCGCTGAGGTAGAACATCGCAAAGCCGAACGTCAGGCCGAAACCCGGCAGGACACTGGGTTGACGGAACCTGTTCATGCGCGCGGCCCACCGGGGACGGGACGGTAGACCACGAGAATCGGCCTGATCGGTGCACTGGCAAATATCGCGGCAAAGCGCTCGCGGAGCTGGCCGATCGCCGCGATACCGAGGATCAGCATGGGCTCAGGGGATTCCTTGAGCTGCGCCGCGAGCTCGGCAGCACTGTCGCCCGTGCGCAGCTCGGTGCGCATCTCCAGGCTGTGCATCGCCTGGGCCTCCGAGCGCGCGTCAAGCAGCTCGCGTATGCCGAGAGAGCGCTCGCTGTCAGGCGTGCCCGCCGGCATGATGCCGACGTAGACGGCTTCAGCCGCGATGTGGCGCAGCAGGCTCGCGGCCACGGCCATCGTGCCGCCGCGCGCCAAGCGATCCAGCCAGTGAATCAGAACCCGTTGTGGGTTGAGCGGCGGCGGCGGCAGAACGAGCGCTTCGGTCACACCTTGCCTTAACAGCCATTCGAGCTGTTCCAGCACACCTGGCGCTGAGGCGATAACCGCTACACCGGCGGGTTCCACGCGGCTCACGCGCCCCACGACAGCGGGAGCGGCCAGAACAGGCTCCACGCGGACGCTGACTCGCGTGCGCATGCGTGCGGCCAAGTTCACCAGGAATGGATGACGGCTCAGCTGTCCGGCTTGCGATGCTTCGGCAGCAAAGGCTGTGAAGCTCGAGAGTGGTGTCGGCAACACGTGGATGCGACGCATGCCGATCGCCACCCTGCCCCCCGGCGCCAGCGGAAACATCCGCTGTTCGCGCTGGGTCCGGCTCGCCTCCAGGATGCCGGCATCCGGATTGTTTTCCGGCCCGATCAGCTCGGCGGCGGCACGATCGTCGAGGCGTATGCGGATGCGCTCGAGCGCCCCGGTGAAGACGACTTCGTCCACGGTACCTCGCGCAATGTAGGACGAGGCCAGCGCTTCCGGCGTCGGCGCCAGCTCCGCCTCTTCCGGGCGCAGCACCGCGACGACCTCGTGCTCGCGCCGGTTATCGATGCGCTCGGCACCCGGCACGTCGACGGGCGCAGCACCGAGGCGGATTCCGTCGGGCGTCTGGCGTGCCAACAACAGGTTGGCCGCGCCGAGGAAGGTCGCCACGAAGCGCGTCGTGGGACGCGCATACAATTCATCCGGTGGTGCGGTCTCGAGCAGGCGTCCAAGATTCATGACGCCAATGCGGTCGGCGAGCGCAAAGGCCTCCTGCTGATCGTGCGTCACCAGCACGGTGCTGATCCTGAGCTCACGCTGCACCTGCCGGATCGTGCGTCGCAGTTCTTCGCGGATCTTGGCGTCGAGCGCCCCGAAAGGCTCGTCGAGCAGCAGCACCTCGGGCTTGTGGGCAAGCGCACGCGCGACCGCGATGCGTTGCTGTTGACCGCCCGAGAGCTGCGTCGGAAGGCGATCGTCGAGCCCCTCCAGAGCCACGAGGCGCAGCAGCTCTTTGCGCCGCTCGCGCCGTTCGCGTGCGCGCATGCGCCGTACGCGCAGGGCGAACTCGATGTTCTCAGCCACCGTCATGTGCCTGAAGAGCGCGTAGTTCTGGAACACCAGGCCCACGCCGCGCTGGCGTGCGGACACGTTGGTGACATCGCGGCCGTGTAGTGAAATGCGCCCGTGGTCGACGCCCGTCAGCCCCGCGATCGCGCGTAGCAACGTGCTCTTGCCGCTGCCGCTCGGCCCGAGAAGGACGAAGAACTCCCCTTCGCGAACGTCGAGCGACACATCGTTCACCACCGGGACGCCCTGGTAGCGCTTGGTGACCTGGTCCAGCGTTATCGACATGCAGACCTGACGCGTTTGAGCATCGACCGGGCATGGTACCGGCGGGCAGGTATGGGCGTCAGTTGGTTCGCGGTTATAAGGCGGTTACAGACGGTTACGAGCGCACCGCGATACGCGCGCGCCGCGGCCGCGGGACCTGCTGCGTGATGCAGTGGATGTTTCCGCCGCCGAGGAGAATTTCGCGCGCCGGCACCCCCACGACCCTGCGCCCAGGGAAAATACGCTTCAAAACGGCCAGCGCAGCGCGATCGCGCCGGGCGTCGAGCAGCGGCGCGACGATACCGCGATTGGCGATGTAGAAGTTCACGTACGAGCCGGCGAGCCGATGGCCGGCGACTCGCGGGCGTGTGCCCTCGACTGAGCGCACTCCCTGCGCCTCCTCCGGCGTCGAGTAGAGCGGGCCCGGCTGGATCAGCTTGTGCACCTTGAGTCTTCGGCCACGCGCATCGCGCGCCTGTGCGAGCCGCTCGAAAGCATCGTGCGAAATTGCGTGCTGGGGATCGGCGGGATCGTTGGTCCAGGTGAGGCACACTTCACCCGGCCGCACGAAGCAGCACAGATTGTCGACGTGGCCGTCGGTCTCATCGAGGTACACGCCGCGTCCCAACCAGATCACGAGTTCGACGCCGAGATACCGGCACAGGTATTCCTCGGTCTGCGCGCGTGTGAGATCCGGGTTACGGTTCGGATTGAGCAGGCACTCTTCGGTCGTGATGCAGGTACCCTGGCCATCGACATGGATCGCGCCGCCTTCGAGGATGAGCGGCGCGCGATAGCGCTCGACGTTTTCAATGGCGAGCACCCTGCGCGCCACGCGCTCATCACGGTCCCAGGGCACGTAGAGCCCGCCATTGAGGCCACCCCAGGCGTTGAAGCGCCAGTCGATACCGCGCCGCTGGCCCTGAGCATTGACGACAAACGTGGGGCCGACGTCGCGCATCCAGGCGTCATCGCTCGCGAGCTGCACGAGGCGAACGTTGCGCGACAATTGCGCACGCGCATTGGCGAGCTGCGCACGCGAGGCCCCGACGGTGACGGGCTCGAATTTCGCGATCGCCGCGGCCACGGCAGCAAACGCCGCTTGCGCGGGCCGCCCCTCCAGCCGCCAGTTGTCCGGCCGCTCCGGCCAGAGCATCCAGCAGCCGGCGTGCGGCTCGAATTCTCCCGGCATGTGAAAGCCGTGACGGGCTGGAAAGCCCCGGACGGTTCGGCTCATCGCTGTTATGGCTGCAGGTTTGAAATGAGGCGCGATTGTAGCAATCACGGCGCAGCCAGTCGGCCGGAGTTGCCGCATCTCGGAGCGCTTTGCGGCACGCGAGTGCCGCGGCGGTTCAGATACCGACGAGATACAGACTGAGCGTGGACAGCAGTGTGCCGAACAGCGCACCCGCCAGAACATCGGTCGGATAGTGCAGTCCGAGAATCACGCGCGAAGTCGCCACGAGAGCGGCAAACGGCACGAGCAGGAGCGCCAGCTCGGGGAAGTACGCGCTTGCCAGGATGGTGAAGGACACCGCGTGCAGTGTGTGTCCCGACGGGAAGCTGTAGCGATCAAGGGGCCCCATGCCCAGCTGGATGCGAGTGTCGGAAATGAAGGGACGCTCGCGCACCAGCGTGCGTTTAAGGCCCTTGTAGACCACAACTCCGACCAGCCCAGTAACCACCATCTGCAGTGCCAAGTGCCGACCGATTTCGCCGTAGAGCAGTGGCAACACCAGCATCAACGCATACCACAGCACACCGTCGCCGAGCCGGCTGATCGCGCGAAAGAATTCGCGCACCTGCGGCTGCGAGCACGCGCGGTTGAGCTGCACGCACAGCGACAGTTCTGCCGCGTCAAAGCGGCGGATCACTTCTGTCGCTCGCATCGCCACTGCGGACCTCCTGTCCCGTTGCGCGAGAGGGCGCAAACACACTGCGGGACGCTGCCAAGGGTCGGTTGACGGTGCTACCGGCGCGTTGCAACGTCGTTAATTATTTATGACATTCATGTAGTTATGTGATGTACATGAAGTGGACTTGGAGGCGCACCGCTGCCGGTACGTCACGCTCTTGCCTCTGTTACTCGCCGCCGGATCTGCCAAACTTGCGTCATGCGAATTCTGCTCGTGGAAGATCATCGGGACATCGCGGAAAACGTCTGCGAATTCCTGGCCGGTAAGGGCCACCAGGTCAGTCACGTCCTGACCGGTGAGGACGGTCTCAGCCAGGCGCGCAGTACGCCCTTCGACATCATCGTGCTCGATGTCATGCTGCCGGGGATGGACGGCCTCGCGGTCTGCCGCGCGTTGCGCTCGGAGATGCGGGCCACCGCTCCGGTCCTGATGCTGACTGCCAAGGATCTCGTAGTCGACAAGGTCGCGGGCTTCGAGGCGGGTGCAGACGACTACCTGGTCAAACCATTTTCTCTGCTCGAGCTCGAAGCACGCCTCGGTGCACTGGCGCGCCGCGCGGTGCCACGGACGATGGAAGGCGTGCTGCGGGTTGCCGACCTCACCTACTGTCCGGATACCCTCAACGCGGAACGCGAAGGCGTCTCCATCAAGCTCAACCCCAGCACCCGGCGCCTGCTGGTGCTGCTGATGCAGAACACACATCGCGTCGTCACGCGACGCGAGCTCGAGCACGAGCTGTGGGGTGATCAGCCGCCGGACGGCGATGTCCTGCGCGCGCACATGTATGCCCTGCGCAATGCCGTCGACAAGCCGTTTGCACGCAAGCTCCTGCACACGCACCACGGCGAGGGATACCGCCTGGCCCTGTCCGACTGATGCGTAACCTCAGCCTGCGGGCGCGATTCGTCTGGGGAATTCTGTTCTGCGTCGGCCTCACGCTGCTGTTGCTCGCCTGCTGGAACGTCTGGGCCAACCAGCGCATCGAGCAGGGCCTGCTCAACGACGTGATGCGAACTCACCTGGCGGTGTACGCGCAGTACCTCGAGCGTCACGAAAATCCCGATGCGCCGCAAGGCGGCCATCTGACGTTCTACCATCAGAACTCGCCGGAGCTGCCGCGCGAGATCGCTGCCCTCAAGCCCGGGTGCCACCAGCGAGTGCCGGTCGGCGGGAAGCTCCTGCAGGTACTGATCAAGGATCTGCCGACCGGGCGCGTGTACGTCACTTTCGATGTCACTCAGCACGAACAGCGCGCCCAGTGGGCCTGGCGGCTGCTGTACGCGATCATCGCCGTTACGCTCATCGTCATGGGCGCCACAGCGATCTGGGTTTCGCGCAGCATCCTGGCGCCGGTCACTTCGCTGGCGCAGCGCCTGCGCGACATCGATCCGCGCCAGCGCAGCCAGCGCCTCGGTCCCGACCATGCGCAGCACGAGCTGGCGCCGATCGCCGATTCGATCGATGGATTCCTCGAGCGGCTCGACGGATTCGTCGAGCGTGAACAGTCTTTTACGGCTACTGCGAGCCACGAACTGCGCACGCCACTGGCCGTGATCCAGGGCGCCGCTGAAATCCTCACCGACCAGACGCGCGAACGACCGGCGGCGCAGAAGGCCCTGAGCCGCATCCGGCGCGCGGCCAGTGAAATGTCGGACTTCACCCAGGCATTGCTGATGCTGTCGCGGGAGGCGCAGTCCGAGACCGACCCGGGCGAGGCGTGCGACGTCGCAGAAATCCTGCCGCGGATTGCCGAAGAGCAGCGCGACCTGCTCAACGGGCGGCCGATCGGGATCGATTGCAGCTGCAATGGCGCCCTGCGCGTGCAGGCTCCGCCCAGCCTCGTGACCATCGTGGTGGGGAACCTGTTTCGCAACGCGATCGCGCACACTGATCGCGGCGCCGTGCGCTGCGAGATCAGCGAACGCACGCTCCACATCCGCGACAGCGGCCCGGGGATTTCGCCGGCCCACATCAATCAGGTGTTCGATCGAAACTTCACCACGCGCCCCGGCGGCTACGGCGTGGGCCTGTACCTCACCAAGCGAATCTGCGATCGCTACGGTTGGAAGATCGCGCTCGAGAGCAGTTCTGCAGGAACGATCGCCAGCGTCACTTTCTAAGCCGTGAGTGCATCGACCCGGCCGCCCGTCGCTACCTCAGCGATGTTCGTGCGTCGCCCGAGGGGTTCATGCGAGTCGGGCACGACGCAGCCGCAGCGCGTTTCCGATGACCGACACCGAGCTTAGACTCATCGCGGCAGCCGCCAGTATCGGGCTCAGCAGCAGTCCGCTGAATGGGTACAGGACACCCGCGGCAATCGGCACGCCGAGCGTGTTGTAGATGAAGGCCGCGAACAGATTCTGGCGAATGTTGCGAATGGTCGCGCGGCTCAGGCGGCGCGCGCGCACGATGCCGGTGAGATCTCCCTTGACGAGCGTGACGCCTGCGCTCTCGATCGCGACATCGGTGCCGGTGCCCATGGCGATACCGACGTCCGCAGCTGCCAGCGCTGGTGCGTCATTCACACCATCGCCCGCCATCGCGACGCGGTGGCCTTGCGCACGCAGGCGCTGGACGAGCTCTGACTTCTGCTCGGGCAGCACGTCCGCGTGCACCGCGTCGATGCCGAGACGGCGGGCAACCGCCTCGGCGGTACGGCGATTGTCGCCGGTGAGCATGATGATGCGCACACCGTCCGCGTGAAGACTGCGGATCGCCTCGGGCGTCGTGTCCTTGATCGCATCCGCAACGCCCACCAGTCCCGCAAGTCGCCCCTCCGCCGCGACGAACATCACGGTTTGCCCTGCGGCGCGCAGCTCCTCGGCCTGCGTCTGCAGCGCAGAGATATCGATGCGCATGGCCGTCATGAGCGCCGGATTGCCGAGCACGACGCTTCTTCCGGCAACCTGACCGAGTACGCCCTGGCCGGGTACCGACCTGAATCCGGCGACCGACGGCGGCTGCAATCCGCGCGATCGAGCGCCCGCAACGATCGCAGCCGCGAGCGGATGCTCGCTCGCCTGCTCGAGACCCGCCGCCAGCGACAGGATGTCGTTCTCGGCCTCGTGACCTGTGGTCACCACCCGCTGCAGTGCGGGCTTGCCCACTGTCAGTGTGCCGGTCTTGTCGACGATGAGCGTATCGATCTCGCGCAGGCGCTCGACCGCTCCTGCATCTTTGAACAACACGCCAACCTGCGCGCCGCGACCCACCGCAACCATGATCGACATGGGCGTCGCGAGGCCGAGCGCGCAAGGACAGGCGATGATCAGCACGGCCACGGCGTTGACCATGGCGTGCGCGAGGCGCGGCTCGGGTCCGATCCACAGCCACACGCTGAACGTGAGCACGGCGACGCCGATGACAGCCGGCACGAACCAGGCCGACACCCGATCGGCGAGGCTCTGTATCGGTGCACGACTGCGCTGCGCCTCAGCGACAAGTGTCACGATACGCGCCAGCAGAGTCTCGCTGCCCACGCGTTCGGCGCGCATCAGCAGCATGCCGGTTCCGTTGAGCGTCGCGCCGATGATCCTGCTTCCCGCGGTCTTCTCGACCGGGATCGATTCACCCGTGAGCATCGACTCATCGACCGAGGACTCTCCCTCCAGCACGACGCCGTCGACCGGGATCTTCTCTCCCGGGCGCACGCGCAGACGATCACCGATTTGCACCTCTTCGAGCGACACGTCCGCTTCCGTGCCATCGGCGTTGAGACGACGCGCGAGCTTCGGCGCAAGGTCGAGCAGTGCCCGGATCGCGGCACTCGTGTGGCGTCGCGCGCGCAGCTCCAGCACTTGTCCCAACAGCACGAGCACGACGATCGCCGCCGCGGCCTCGAAGTAGACTCCGACGTTGCCGTGCGCATCACGTACGCTCGGCGGAAAGATGCCCGGCGCCACCGTGGCCACCACACTGTAGACCCAGGCTGTGCCGACCCCGAGCGCGATCAGTGTGAACATGTTGAGGCTGCGCTCCACGAGTGAATGCCAACCGCGCACAAAGAACGGCCAGCCGCCCCACAGGACCACGGGAGTTGCGAGCGCGAGCTCGATCCAGGCTCGCTGATGATGCGGGACCAACGCATCAAGCGCACCGCCGGGAAGCATGGGTGCCATCGCCAGCACCAGGACGGCAGCGGCCAACACGGCGCTCACCCACAGGCGGCGCGTCATGTCGCGCAGCTCGCTGTCGTCCTCAACGGTCGCTGCAGGCAGCATCGGCTCGAGTGTCATGCCGCAGATGGGGCAGTTCCCCGGCGCATCGCGGATGACCTGCGGATGCATCGGGCAGGTGTAGCGGGTCGCCTCCGCGCTCATGGCGATCTCACGGTACTCAGGCGCCGAATTTCGACAGCACTTCGAACAGCTCATCGAGCTTCGCCTGTACGGCGGCTGCCTTCCCGGAGCGCACCGCATCAGCGACACAATGCTCGACGTGCTCGCGCAGGATGTTTTCCTCCACCTTGCCGAGCGCGGCGCGCACTGCGCGTAACTGCGTCAGGATATCCAGACAGTAGCGGCGTTCCTCGACCATGCGTAGCAGGCCGCTGACCTGGCCGTGAATGCGCTTCAATCTTGGGAGTTGTGATTCATGTCCGGCATGTTTCATTGCGGTACGATACCCCCCTATGGTATATGGAACAAGGCAGTACCTGGCGTCTTGCGGCAAACGCACAAGGGCCTGCGGCATGTACCTATGGTCCGTCCACGAGTTACTGGGTGTTATAGTGTGCTAATGGCGCGTCGGCTCACCGTCGTTCTGGTCGTACTGCTGGGGCTGGGGGTCGCTTCCCAGCAAGCGCTGGCCTGCAGCAACATGTCTGCGTCAGGTGGCGCGCACCATGAGTGTTGCGACGGTAACGACGGTCGGAGCGGTCATCCGGCTCCCTGCGATTCACCTGCAGTATTCCCCGATTTCGCCTGCCCGCAGGGTCCTTGTGCTGCCGGGCTCACACCCGCGCTCGGCATGGCGCTGCAGGCGCAGCAACAGACTGAACGGCTGCAGTTCCTGCCGCTCGATCCGGCGTCCTTTTCCCACCGATTGTTGACACTCGGGGTCGACGATCTGGTCGACCCATCAGCCGTCCCATGGGCGGCCGGCCTCAAGCCCGAAACTCTCGTTGCGGCACCCGCCGCATATCTGCATACCCTGAGACTGCGCTTGTAGCGAGCGCCTCCTCACCGTGCTGTGCGCGGTGTTTGAGCGGCAGTCGCAGTGCGGTTCATCGCCACCGCACCGGCGCGAGGGCCCAGCGTCATCGTGCGCCCTCGATCCGACGGCGAATCTCTCGAGGGTATGACATTGAGCTCATCTTTCTCTTTCTCTCAGGCCACGGCACTGGCTTCGTTGAGCCTGCTGGCATGCGCCGCCGCTGCGAGCGACGAGCCGCTCACGCTCGGCGAGGCGCAACACGCAGCGCGTCGAACGGTCGAGCCAACTCGAGGCGGACTCGCTCGCTGTATCCGCGTCACAGGATATGGCAACCACAGCCGGCGAGTGGCCCGATCCGACACTGAAGTTCGGTCGTACAGAATGTCCCCGTCACCGGCGAGGATCAGTTCAGCCTGACGAAGGACTTCATGACGATGACCCAGGTCGGCGTCATGCAGGAATTCACCCGTCCGAGCAAGCGCCGGTTGCGCGTGGAGCGCGCGCAGAAGATGGTCGATCTCGCGGCGGCCCAGAAGGCCGAGAAGCGTGGCATCGATCCAGCGTGCCGCGGCGCTCGCGTGGCTCGAGCGCTACTACGCCGAGGCGACGGAACGCAGCGTGGCGACACAGGTGGCGTCCGCCGGGCTCGAAGTGAGTGCCGCCGAGGCTGCCTATCGCGGGGGTCAAGGGGAATCCGTGGACGTGCTGGCGGCCCGCAGTTCCCTCGCGGAGCTTGAAGACCGGGCGGCGGACGCCTCGCGCCGGGTGCGTGCCTCGAAGATCGCACTGGCGCGCTGGATCGGCGAAGCCGCGGACCGTCCTATGGCAGGCGAACCACCGATGGATATCGTCCCGCTACACCCGCACATGATCGAGTCCAAGCTCGCGGAGCACTCCGAGATTCTGACGCTGCAGCGCGAGGAGGAGCTCGCCCGCTCCGAGGCCGAACTGGCCCGCGCTAACCAGCACTCCGACTGGAGCCTGGAGCTCATGTACAGTCAGCGCGGCGATGAGTTCTCGAACATGATGACGCTCGAGTTCTCCGTGCCGCTGCAGATCAACCGCCGCGATCGCCAGGATCGGGAGCTCGCCGCGAAGCTCGCCGAAGCTTCCCGCGCGCGGGCGCAACGGGAAGACATGCTGCGCGCCCACGCGGCGGAGCTGCGCAGCATGATCGATGAGTGGCAGAGCGATCGCCAGCGCCGCGAGCGGTATACGACTACGATCATTCCGCTCGCAACCGATCGCACCGCGGCCACACTCGCCGCATACCGGGGCGGCCGGGGGAAGCTCACGGATCTGCTCGCCGCCCGACGCAATGAGACCGAGGTGCGCTTGCAGGCGCTCGAACTCGAAGCGCAGGCCGCGCGGTTGTGGGCCACGATCACCTTCCTGACCGCGGCGCCCACGGAAATCACCACGCCCGCGCCATCCTCCAGCGGCTCCGGACGCGAGGAGCAACCATGAGCAGGAATCATCTTGCAATCGCGCTCGGCATTGCCGTGGTGCTCGCGGTGGGCGGCTTTGGACTCTACAAGCTCGGCCTCAGGCAGGGAGCAACGCTGTCGGCCGTGCGCAACAACACGGCAGCAGGGCCGGCGAAAGCGCCGGAGAAGGCAGGGGACATCGATCCAGCGACTGGCAAACGAGTCCTCTACTGGCACGACCCGATGGTCCCGGGACAGAAATTCGACAAGCCCGGCAAGTCACCCACGATGGACATGCCACTCGTGCCCGTGTACGCGAATGACGATTCTGGAGGCGCAGGCGCTGCAGATGCGACACAACAGAGCGGCGGCAATGGCGCAGTGACCATCAGTCCCCGCGTGCAGCAGAACCTGGGTGTGCGCACGGTCCTCGTCACTCGTGGAACCATGCAACTCCCGCTCGAAGCGCCGGGCAGTGTCGCTTACAACGAACGCGACGTTGCAGTCATCCAGGCGAGGGCGAATGGGTATATCGACCGCCTGCACGTGCGTGCGCCGTTCGAGCGCGTGCGCAAGGGCCAGCCGCTCGCTGAGCTCGTCGTGCCCGACTGGGTCGCAGCACAGGAAGAGTATCTGTCGATCAAGCGCATGCAGAGTCCGGACCTCAGGAACCTGCTCGACGGTGCGCGCCAGCGCATGCGGCTCGTTGGAATGACCGACGAGCAGATCGCGCTCGTCGACACGAGCGGCAAAGCGCAATCGCGACTGACCGTCACAGCGCCGGTGAGCGGCGTTGTTACGGAGCTCGAAGCACGCGAGGGAATGACGATCATGGCCGGCACGCCGTTGTTCAAGATCAATGGGCTCACGACCGTGTGGGTGAATGCGGAGCTGCCCGAAGACCTGGCGGCCCAGGTGCGGCCTGGCAATGCCGTCGAGGCTCAAACCCCGGCGCTGCCTGGCACCGTCTTCAGCGGCAAGGTCAACGCCATCCTGCCGGAGGTCGATCTCGCCACCCGCACCGTGAAGGCACGCGTGGAGTTATCCAATCCGCGGGGCGAGCTCACGCCCGGCATGTTCGCCACTCTGCGCTTCGCAACCGATGGCAGAGCGGACGTCCTGCTCGTGCCGAGCGAAGCGGTGATCGAAACCGGTACGCGCAGCGTGGTGATGGTCGCCGATGGCGCGGGCAGGTTTGCGCCAGCCAACGTGAAAGTAGGTCTAGAGCGCGGCGGCCAGACCGAGATCCTTGCTGGCCTCGAGGCCGGGCAGGAAGTCGTCGTCTCGGGACAGTTCCTCATCGATTCGGAGTCGAGCCTCAGAGCCACGGAAACACGGCTCGACGCGCCGTCGGCGCCGAACAGCGAGGTGAGCAAGTGATCGCCCGGCTCATCCGCTGGTCGCTCGCCAATCGGTTCCTGGTGCTGCTGGCGACCGTGATGGTCGCGGGCTGGGGGACCTGGGCGATGCTCAGGACGCCGCTCGACGCAATTCCCGACCTCTCGGATGTGCAGGTCATCATCCGCACTATGTTCCCGGGCCAGGCACCGCAGATCGTCGAAAACCAGGTTACCTATCCGCTCGCGACGACCATGCTCTCCGTGCCCGGCGCGAAAACTGTGCGCGGCTACTCGATGTTCGGCGACTCGTTCGTCTACATCCTGTTCGAGGACGGCACGGATCCCTATTGGGCGCGCTCGCGCGTCCTCGAATACCTGAACCAGGTGCAGTCACGCCTTCCGGTCGAGGCGCGGCCCGCGCTCGGCCCGGATGCCACAGGGGTGGGCTGGGTATACGAATACGCGCTCATCGACCGGAGCGGCAAGCTCGACCTGTCGCAGCTACGCGCGTTACAGGACTGGTTTCTCAAGTATGAGCTGAAAGCAGTACCCAACGTTGCCGAGGTCGCATCGCTCGGCGGCATGGTGCGCCAGTACCAGATCGTGCTCGACCCCGATCGCATGCGCGCCTTCAACATTCCCCTCGAGCGAGTCATCGAGGCCGTGCAGCGGGCGAACCAGGAGACGGGGGGCTCGGTGCTGGAGCTCGCCGAAGCCGAATACATGGTGCGCTCTTCCGGTTACCTGCAGTCCCTGGACGATTTTCGCAGCATCCCGCTCACCACGAGCGACATGGGAATCTCAGTGCGGCTGGGCGATGTCGCACGCGTGCAGGTCGGCCCGGAAATGCGGCGCGGGATCGCCGAGCTCAATGGCGAAGGCGAAGTCGCCGGCGGCGTCATCATCATGCGTTCCGGCAAGAACGCGCTCGCGACCATCAATGCCGTCAAGGCGAAGTTCGAGCAGCTGAAGACGAGTCTGCCGCCCGGGGTCGAGATCGTACCGACCTACGATCGCTCGAGCCTCATCAAGCGCGCGGTCGCGAACCTGCAGGGCAAGCTGATCGAAGAGTTCATCGTCGTGGCGCTCGTGTGTTTCGCGTTCCTGTTTCACTGGCGTTCCGCATTCGTCGCCATCGTGTCCCTGCCGCTGGGCGTGCTGATGGCCTTCATCGTCATGTACTACCAGGGCGTCAACGCCAACATCATGTCGCTCGGCGGCATCGCCATCGCCATCGGCGCCATGGTCGATGCCGCCGTGGTCATGATCGAGAATGCGCACAAGCACATCGAGGCCTGGCGCCGCGCGCATCCGGGCGCCGAGCTTCACGGCGAGGAGCAGTGGCGCGTGATCGGCGATGCAGCGGTGCAGGTCGGACCGGCGCTGTTCTTCTCACTCCTGATCATCACGTTCTCCTTCATCCCGGTCTTTACGCTGCAGGCCCAGGAGGGGCGGCTGTTCTCCCCGCTCGCTTTCACCAAGACCTACGCGATGGCTGCGGCTGCAGGGCTCGCGGTCACGCTGATCCCGGTGCTGATGGGCTACCTGATCCGCGGCCGCGTCCCCGAAGAACAGCACAACCCGATCAACCGCGGACTGATCGCGGTCTACGAGCCGCTGCTTGCCAAGGTACTGGCTCACCCCAAACCGACGCTGCTGGTTGCCCTGGTTGTCCTGCTGGCGACTCTTTATCCGGTCGCGCGCATCGGCGGGGAATTCATGCCGCCGCTCGATGAGGGCGATCTGCTCTACATGCCCTCGGCGCTGCCCGGTATCTCCGCCGGTAAGGTAACGGAGCTGCTGCAGCAGACCAACCGCCTTATCAAGACGGTGCCGGAGGTCGCGAGCGTCTTCGGCAAGGCCGGGCGCGCCGAAACGGCCACCGATCCCGCACCACTCGAAATGTTCGAGACCACCATCCAGTTCAAGCCGCGCGACCAGTGGCGCGCCGGTATGACTCCCGACAAGCTCGTCGAGGAACTGGACCGCATCGTCACCGTGCCGGGACTTGCGAACATCTGGGTGCCGCCGATCCGCAACCGCATCGACATGCTGGCGACCGGGATCAAGAGTCCGGTCGGCGTCAAGGTCGCGGGCACCAATCTGCAGGAGATCGATCGCCTCGCGGCCGAGATCGCGCGCGTGGTGAAGCAGGTACCGGGCGTCACCTCTGCATTCGCCGAGCGCCTGTCGGGCGGCCGCTACATCGATGTGAAAATCGACCGCGACAGTGCGGCCCGCTACGGGCTCAACATCGCAGACATACAGATGGTGGTGTCGGCCGCGATCGGCGGCGAGAACGTCGGCGAGACCGTCGAGGGCCTGCAGCGCTTCCCCATCAACGTGCGCTACCCGCGCGAAGTGCGCGATTCGGTAGAGAAGCTGCGCGATCTTCCGATCCTCACCGAGCGCGGCGCGCAGATACGCCTGGGCGATGTGGCCGCAATCCGCATCAGCGATGGCCCACCGATGCTCAAGAGCGAGAACGCACGCCTGTCGGGCTGGGTGTACATCGACCTGCATGGCCGCGATCTCAGCTCCGCAGTGCGCGAGATGCAGCGGGCCGTAGCGCGAGGAGATCCGACTCCCGGCCGGATACTCCATCTCCTGGTCCGGCCAGTTCGAATACCTGGAGCGCGCGACCGCGAAGCTCAGGATCGTCGTACCGGCGACACTCCTCATCATCTTCATCCTGCTCTACTTTATCTTCCGACGCTTCGCCGAGGCGCTCCTGATCATGGTTACCCTGCCCTTTGCGCTCGTCGGCGGCTTCTGGCTGATGTTCCTGCTGGGCTACAACATGTCGATCGCCTCCGCCGTGGGGTTCATCGCCCTGGCGGGTGTGGCGGCCGAGATCGGCGTGGTGATGCTGGTCTACGTGAACCAATCCGTGGCAGCACATCTCGCCGGCTCGCCAGCTCAACGATGATGCGGGAATTCGCGCGGGCGATCGTCGAGGGCGCGGCGCTGAGAGTGCGGCCGATTGCGATGACGGTCGCCGTGATCATCGCCGGTCTGCTGCCGATCATGTGGGGCACGGGTACCGGCTCGGAGGTCATGCGGCGCATTGCTGCGCCGATGGTCGGCGGCATGATCACCGCACCGCTCCTGTCGATGCTCGTGATCCCCGCGGCGTACTTGCTGCTGCGTCGCCCCAAGGTCCTGGCGAATCTCGCAGCCTGCTCGCGGTCCTCCCCGACTAGGCGTGGGCGCTATCACCCGTGTGCTAGCATGCGCGCCTCGTTCGACGGCCACGGCGGCGATCTTTCGAGGAGCACGACATGTCGACCACAGCATCAGTGAGGCCCACACCGCCTGCGCAGGGCGAGAAAATCGCGCTCCGCAGCGGCAAGCTGCAGGTTCCGGATCACCCGATCATTCCTTTCATCGAGGGGGATGGCACGGGCGCCGACATCTGGCGCGCGACCGTGCGTGTGCTTGACGCCGCGGTGCAGAAGTCCTACGGCGGCAAGCGCAGGATCGAGTGGATGGAGGTCTACGCGGGCCAGAAATCGAACGAGCGCTTCGGCACCTGGCTGCCGAACGAAACGGTGGAGGCCTGCCGCGAGTATCTCGTGTCCATCAAGGGGCCCCTGACGACTCCTGTCGGCGGCGGCATTCGTTCGCTCAACGTAGCGCTGCGCCAGCTCCTCGACCTGTATGTGTGTCTGCGGCCGGTGCGCTGGTTCAAGGGCGTACCTTCGCCCGTGAAGCACCCCGAAAAAGTCGACATGGTGATCTTTCGCGAGAACACCGAGGACATCTACGTGGGCATCGAGTTCGAGGCGGGAACCGAGGACAACCGCCGCTTCCTCGAGCTCTTGAAGCAGTCGTTTCCCAAGCAGTACGCGAAGATCCGCTTCCCCGAGACGACTGCGATCAGCCTCAAGCCGATATCGCGCGAGGGTACCGAGCGGCTGTTCCGCTCGGCACTCGAGTACGCGATTGCCAACCGGCGCAAGAGCGTGACCATCGTCCACAAGGGCAACATCATCAAGTTCACCGAGGGCGCGTTTCGCAACTGGTCGTATGCGCTGGCCGAGCGTGAGTTTCCACACGCGACTTACACGTGGGAACAATGGGAGCGCACCAAGGCGGCCAAGGGCGAGAAGGAGGCGAATGCCGAGCAGGAGGCAGCCAAACAGGCCGGGCGGATCATCGTCAAGGACGCGATCGCCGACATCACGCTGCAGCAGGTGCTCACGCGACCCGATGAATTCGACGTGATCGCGACCATGAATCTGAACGGTGACTACCTGTCGGACGCGCTCGCCGCCCAGGTCGGCGGCATCGGCATCGCGCCCGGTGGCAACATCAATTACATGACCGGGCACGCGGTGTTCGAGGCGACTCACGGCACCGCGCCCAAGTACGCCAACAAGGACGTCGTGAATCCCGGCTCTCTGATCCTGTCCGGCGAGATGATGCTGCGCTACATGGGATGGACGGAGGCGGCGGATGCCATCATTGCCGCGATGGATCGGACCATCGAGCAGAAGATCGTGACCTACGACTTCGCGCGCCTGATGCAGGGTGCGAAGGAAGTGAAGACCAGCGAATTCGGGGACGTGCTGATCAAGAACATGTAGACAGGTCGCAGAGCCTGTGCCGCCGCCCGCACCTCACGTCCCGCACGTTTCGCCCCTCGCACTGCAGGCCGCGCACGACATCGCGGCGGCGTTCGTCGACTACAACGACGAATTCAGAGCCATCACGCGCCGCGCGCCGGCCCAGTTCGAGGCTCGCGACTGGCGCGCCAGCCAGCGCGATGCGGTCGAGCGCATCGAGCTGTACGACCGGTCCGTCAATGCCACGATCGCGCAGCTAAGGGTCAAGCTCGGCGCCGCCGCGCTCGATCGCGACCTGTGGCGTGCGGTACGCGCGCACTTCGCCGCGCTGGTCGAGTCGCTGCCGGACACCGAGTTCACCAAGACTTTCTTCAGCTCCATCACGCGGCGCCTGTTCGGCACTGTCGGCGTGGCGCCTGATCTGGAATTCGTTGCGTTGGACCTCGATCCGCTCGGCAGCATCACCTCGCACGTAGTTACCAACACTTACATCAACCGCGGCTCGGTCGAGCTGATGTGCGAACAGATCCTCGCCGATTTCCGTTTCCACACTCCGTGGAAGGACTTCGACCGCAGCGTGGCCCACGTCAGCGCCGAGGTCTCTGCCTACGGCGAGCAAATGGGCGAACGGCGCGCCGTCGAACAGATCGAGATCATCCGGCCGGTGTTCTACCAGATGACGCGGGCCTACCTAGTGGGACGGGTCACCGGGCGCGGCTGGAGACTGCCGCTGGTCATTGCGCTCAAGAATACCGACCGCGGCGTGCTGGTGGACGCCGTGATGATGCGCGAGGCCGATGTCAGCATCGTCTTCAGCTTCGCACGCTCCTACTTTCACGTCGACCTGGAGCGCGTCGGCGAGGCCGTCGTGTTCCTGAAGTCGATGTTGCCGCGCAAGCCGGTGAGCGAGCTCTTCACCGTGCTGGGCCGCGCTAAGCAGGGCAAGACCGAGCGCTACCGGGAGCTGTTCCGCCACCTGCAGCAATCCGATGACCACTTCGTGCACGCGCCCGGGGATCGTGGCCTGGTGATGATCTGCTTCACCCTGCCCTCGTTCGACATCGTGTTCAAGGTGATCCGCGACCGCTTCCCGTATCCCAAGACCATCCTGCGCCAGGAAGTGATGGCGAAGTACGAGCTGGTCTTCAAGCACGACCGCGCCGGTAGGCTCGTGGACGCGCAGGAGTTTCGCCGCTTGCGCTTTCCCAGGAAGCGCTTCGCACCCGAGCTGCTGCAGGAACTCTCCACCGAGGCAGCGGGCAGCGTGCACGTCGACGGCGCAGACCTGATCTTCGATCACATGTACATCGAGCGACGCTTGACGCCGCTCAACCTGTACCTCGGCAGCGAGCCGCGCGAGGCCGTGGAGAAGGCCGTGCTCGATTACGGGCAGGCGATTCGCGATCTTGCCTACACGAATATTTTTGCCGGCGACCTGCTGCTGAAGAATTTCGGCGTCACGCGCCACGGTCGCGTGATTTTCTACGACTACGACGAGCTGTGCCGCGTGACGGACTGTCACTTTCGCGACATGCCCCCGCCCACCTGCGACGAAGACGAAATGCGCGCGGAGGCCTGGTTCTACGTTGCCGACAACGATGTCTTTCCCGAAACCTTCATGGCTTTTCTGGGATTCGATACCGAGTTGCAACAGCTATTCCTCGACGTGCACGGGGAAATTCTGACGGCGGACTTCTGGCGTCACGTGCAGCAGCGACACTCGGGCGGTGAGCTGATGGAGGTCCTGCCCTATCACCCCCACAGCGTGCGCGTGGCCAGCAGTTACTAGGACGAGGGTGCCGGGCGAGGGCTACCTTTGGCCCTCGATATGGAAGCGATCGAGCACGTGATGAAATATGGGCGCAAGGATTGCACCGGCCGCGGTGAGAAACACCAGCCCTGACAAGAGCGCATACATGGCGGCGAAGACCTTTGCCGCGTTGGAAGTGAGCGGATTGATCTGGCCCATGCCGGCCAGGATCATCGCCGCGTCCAGCAGGGCGTCGATCCAGGCAAATCCAGCGATGAATCGATAGCCGAGGATGCCGATGAGGAGCGCACCGCCGAGCAGTACACAGGCAACGCCAACGCCTTTGAAAAAATGAAGATTGAACGGGTGCAATGACCGCATGCTCGGATCGGAAGATCGGGTCTTGATCGCCATCGGTATCCGCTCCCAGGTCTGATGCGCGCCCCGGCCGTCAGGCGCTCGCACGCTTTAGCGCCTGCCCCAGGTCCGCGATGAGGTCATCCGCATCCTCGATGCCGACTGAGAGGCGCACTGTGCTTTCCGAAACGCCGGAGAGCTTGACCTGTTCCGCTGTCAGGTCGCGGCTACGCAGCAACTGCGGCGGCATCACCAGCGACTCGGTGGAACCGAGGCTCGCCGCGCGGGCGAACAGCTGCAACGCATCGGCGAATTGACGAGCGGCCTCCGCCCCGCCGCGGATGTCGAAGCTCACGATGCTGCCAAAGTCGTGCATCTGCGTGCGCGCCAGTGCGTGCTGTGGGTGGGCTTCCAGGCCCGGGTAGAAGACGTGCGCGACCTGCGGGTGATTGGCCAGGAATCGCGCCACGCGCATCGCATTGGCGCTCTGCTCACGGCTGCGCAGGAAGTAGGTCTTGAGACCGCGCAGGATAAGGAATGCCGCGTGCGGATCGAGGAACGCTCCCAGGGTCACGAAGTCGGTGCGCATGGCACGGATCAGCTCTGCACGCGCGATCACCGCGCCACCCATTACATCGCCGTGTCCGGAGGCGTACTTCGTCAGGCTGTGCACGAACACATCGATGTCGTATTGGCCATGGTTGTGCAGGCCTGCAAACGTATTGTCGAGCACCGTGAGCGCTCCGTGTGCGCGCGCCATGTGCGTCAGGCGCTCGAGATCGGCGATCTTGGTCACGGGATTGGTCGGGCTTTCGAGGATCACCAGGCGCGTTGGAGTCTGCGCCAGGGTGCGCTCCACGCCTTCCAGATCTTCGATCGACAGCATCGTGTGGCTCACGCCAAAACGTGCCAGCACGCGCTTGATCATGTGCCGCGTGGGGCCGTAGGTGTCGATGAAGCACAGCACGTGATCGCCCTGCTTGAGCAATGCCAGCAGGCAGTGGCCGATCGCCGCTACGCCCGAGCTCGTGACGAGCGCTTCTTCCCGCCCCTGCAGCTCCGCCACCAGCATCTCGAGCTGCCTGAGGGTCGGGTTGGACCGGCGCGAATAGAAGAAGCCGGCACGCTCACCGCGCAGATTGCGCTGCGTCTCCTCCACCGTGTCGAATTCGAACTTCACGGACTGATAGATCGGCGCCACGAGCGAGCGGTTGTCGGCAGGCAGCTCGACCGACGGCGGATGATTGACGCGCGTGGGCTTTTTCATGGGCCGGCAGATTATAATGCTCGGCCCCTCCCCAGGCAGATCAATCCATGGATTTCCGATTCACCGAAGAACAGTTGATGATCCAGGCGGCAGCACGCGAATTCGCGCAGAAGGAGATCGCGCCAGTCGCCGCGAAGTACGACGCCAGCGGCGAATTCCCCTCGCCCACGATCGCCAAGGCCGGGGAGCTCGGATTCATGGGTATCGAGGTGCCGGAGCAGTACGGCGGCGCGGGACTCGACCCCCTGAGTTTCGTGCTGGTGATGGAGGAGATCGCCGCCGCAGATGCCGCGCATTCGACCATCGTGTCGGTGAACAACTCGCTCTATTGCAACGGCATCCTGCAGTTCGGCACCGAGCGGCAGCGCCGCGAATTTCTCACACCAGTCGCGAGCGGCAAGGAGGTCGGCTGCTACGGCCTCACCGAGCCGCAGTCCGGCTCCGACGCCGCCGGCATGCGCGCCCGTGCGGTGCTCTCCAAGGACGGTACGCACTATCTCATCAACGGCAAGAAGTCCTGGATCACCTCCGGGCCGGTCGCGCGCTACATGGTGCTGTTCGCGACCATTAATCCGGACCGGAAAGCGAAGGGCATTTCGGCTTTCCTCATCGATACCAAGCAGAAGGGTTACGTGCGCGGCAAGACCGAACCGAAGCTTGGCATACGCGCCTCGGCGACCTGCGAGGTCGAATTCGTCGACTATCGCTGTCCAGTGGAGAATCGACTCGGCGATGAAGGCCAGGGATTTCTGATCGCCATGACGATTCTCGACGCCGGCCGCGTCGGGATCGCGGCGCAGGCCACCGGAATCTCGCGCGCGGCGTACGAGGCGGCACTGCAATACGCCCGTGAGCGGCAGGCCTTCGGCGCCCCGATCGGAAGCTTTCCAGATGATCCAGTCCAAGCTCGCGGACATGAAATGCCGGCTCGAGGCGTCGCGCCTGCTGACTTATCGGGCGGCGTGGAACAAACGCGAAGCCGCGAAATCCGGTCGGCGCAATACCCTCGAGGCCAGCACCGCCAAGCTGTACGCCTCGGAGTCGGCGATGTACATCACTCACGAAGCGTTGCAGATTCACGGCGGCATGGGCTACAGCAAGGAGATGCCGCTCGAGCGCTATTTCCGCGATGCCAAGATCACGGAAATCTACGAGGGCACCAGCGAGATCCAGCGGCTCGTGATTGCGCGCCAGGAGACCGGGCTGCGCTAGAGCACCCAGGAACGGTACGCGTCCGACTGCCCCCTCACTTGCGTGGCCGCCACTGCCGCAGCCGTGCCGCGCCCGCAGCGAGTGTCTCGTCCCGCTTGGCGAAACAGAACCGCACCACGGTGAGTTTCGGCGGGTGCTGATAGAACGGCGCGAGCGGAATCGAGGCGACACCGGCTTCGCGCAGCAGGCGTTCCGCAAAACCCATATCGTCCTCGTCGCTCAACGCGGAGAAATCCAGCAGCTGGAAGTATGTGCCCTGTGCTGGCGTCCAGGTGAAGCCGGAACCCTCCAGCAGCCCGCAGAACAGGTCGCGCTTGCGCGCGAAGAATTCCGGCAGTTCAGCCAGGCGCTGCGGGAAGGTGCGCAGATATTCGGCGATGGCGTACTGCACCGGCGTAAACACGGTAAACGTATTGAACTGATGCACTTTGCGGAACTCGGCCGTGAGCGCGGGGGGCGCCACGCAATACCCGAGCCGCCAGCCGGTCGCGTGAAACGTCTTGCCGAACGAAAAAGCGGCGAAGGCCCGCGCACGCAGCTCCGGATGGCTCAATACCGAGTAGTGCCTGCGACCGTCGAGTACCAGGTGTTCGTACACCTCATCGGACAGTACCAGTGCATCCGTGGCGCGCAACAACTCGGCCAGCGTATCGAGCTCGGCCCGTTCGAGGACCCGGCACGTGGGGTTGTGCGGATTGTTGAGGATCACGAGTCGGGTGCGCGGCGAAAGTGCCGCCTTGAAACGCTCCCAGGGCATGTCGAATCGCGGCAGCTCCAGCGGCACATGCACGCACCGGCCACCCGCCAGGCGCACCGCGGGATCATACGAGTCGTACGCCGGATCAAAGACGATCACCTCATCTCCGGGCGAAACACAGCCGCAGACCGCCGAGAACAGCGCTTCGGTTCCACCAACGGTAATCGTGATCTCGTGCTCCGGATCCACCGTGACGGCCTGCGTGCGCGCGAGCTTGCGCGCGATTTCCTCGCGCAGCTCCGGCACACCCATCATCGGTGCGTACTGGTTGCGCCCGGCACGCACGTGCTTGTCGAGCAGATCACAGAGCTCCGGCGCGATGTCGTAGTCCGGGAATCCCTGCGCCAGGTTGATCGCGCCCAGCTCCTGCGCACGCTGCGTCACGACGGTGAAGATCGTCGTTCCCACATCAGGAAGCTTCGAAGTGAATCGCATGAGCGGCTCAGGTGCTGGTTGCGAGAGCAGCACCCACGATGCCGGCGTGTGCGCGGAACTTCGCCGGCTGGATTTCGACACGCGACTGCAGCAGCCCCGCAAACTCGGAGTAGTGCCCGGTAACGCCACCACCGACGATGAACAGGTCCGGCCAGAACAGTGACTGGTACTTGGCCAGCACCGGATTGACGCGCTCCGCCCACTTGCGCCAATCGAGCTGCTCCACCCTGCGAGTGCGCCCCGAGGCGAGGTGCTCCGCTTCGACTCCACCGACCTCGATGTGACCGAGCTCCGTGTTCGGCAGCAATTTGCCATCGATGAACAGCGCCGTGCCGATACCGGTGCCGAAGGTCAACACCATCACCGTGCCGCGCCGCCCGCGTCCCGAGCCGAGCTGCATTTCGGCCATGCCGGCCGCATCGCCGTCATTGAGCAGCGTGATCGGCCGGTCGAGACGCTTGGCGATCACAGCCTCGATGGGGGCGCCGATCCAGCTCGGGTCGATGTTGGCCGCGGTCCAGGTCACGCCACCCTTCACCACACTCGGCACCGCGACCCCGATCGGCCCGTTGACACCCAGGCGCGCGACCAGCGCTTCAATCGCATCGGTAACCGCCATCGGCGTAGCGGGCTGAGGGGTGTCGACGCTCACCGGCGGGCGGACCAGCTCGCCCGTCGTGATATCCACGGCGGCGCCCTTGATCGAGCTGCCGCCAACGTCAAGACCGAGACGGATCATCTATTCGTTCGCAGCCAATGCCATCTGCACGTCGCGCTGCCGGATACGCTCCTGGCGCTGCATCCACAGGGCCGAGGCGACGATGCCGACGGTCACGATCGACACCAGAATCGTGGCAAGCGCGTTAATGTCGGGACTCACGCCCAGGCGCACCTTCGAGAAGATCAGCATCGGCAGCGTGGTCGAGCCCGGCCCGGAAACGAAACTGGTGATGACCAGATCGTCCCACGACAGCGTGAAGGCCAGCAACCAGCCCGAGATGATCGCCGGCAGGATGATCGGCAGCGTGATGACGAAAAACACCTTCGCCGGCCGCGCACCGAGATCCATGGCCGCCTCTTCCAGGGCCTCATCGAACGTGGTGAGGCGCGATTGCACGACGACCGTCACGTACGCCATCGAGAACGTGATGTGCGCCAGCGTGATGGTCGTGACACCGCGCCCCTGCGGCCAGCCGAAGGCCTGCTCCATGGCGACGAACAGCAGCAGCAGCGACAGGCCGGTGATGACTTCCGGCATCACCAGTGGTGCCGTGGTCATGCCGGACAGCAGGGTGCGTCCCTTGAAGCTGCCGAAGCGCGCCAGCACCAGTCCGGCTACGGTGCCCAGGATCACCGCGCCCGTGGCGTTGAGGCTCGCGATCTTGATGCTCAGCTGCGCCGAATTGAGCATCTGCGCATCGTGAAACAGGGCCGCGTACCACTTGGTGGAGAAGCCGCCCCACACCGTCACCAGCTTCGATACGTTGAAGGAGAACACGACCATCGACAGGATCGGGATGTACAGGAACGCGAACCCGAACGCGAGCATGGTCAGCACGAAGAAGGAGCGGCGCTGCATCAGCGGTGTGCCGTCATCTGCCGGCCCTGGAAGTACTGGAATACCATGATCGGCACCACCAGCAGGATCAGCATCGCGATCGCGACCGCACTCGCCACCGGCCAGTCGCGGTTGTTGAAGAATTCGTTCCACAGCACCTTGCCGATCATCAGCGAGTCCGGCCCGCCCAGAAGCGAGGGAATCACGAACTCGCCCACCGCCGGGATGAACACCAGCATCGCCCCGGCAATGATGCCGGACATGGACAGCGGCAGGGTGATCCTGAAGAACGCCTTGGTGGGACGGCAGCCCAGATCGGCCGCGGCTTCCAGCAGCGTGAGATCCATCTTCTCCAGATTGGCGTAGAGCGGCAGCACCATGAATGGCAGGTACGAGTACACGATGCCGACGTACACCGCGAAGTCGGTCTGCAGCATCACCAGCGGCTGATCGATGATACCGAGCGCCATCAGTACGTTGTTGATCACGCCGTTACTGCGCAGCAGGCCGATCCACGCGTACACACGCAGCAGGAACGACGTCCAGAACGGCAACACGACCATCATCAGCAGCACGTTGCGCCACGCCGGCGTGGCGCGTGCGATGCCGTAGGCCATCGGATAGCCGATCAGCAGGCAAAACACCGTGGACACGCCCGCGATCTCGAGCGAGGTCATGTACGCGCGCGTGTACAGCGGGTCCTTGAGCAGGAACGTGAAGTTGGCGAAATGCAGCTTGATCGCCAGCGCCTGCTCACCCAGCCACTCGATCAGCGGCGCATAGGGCGGCATCGCCAGCTGCGTCTCCGAGAAGGCGATCTTCAGGACGATGACGAACGGGATAGCGAAGAACAGCAGTGACCAGAGGTACGGAACGCCGATGACCAGTCCGCGGCCGCGGATGCCGCGCTGTCGCAGCCAGCGTTGCGACCACTGGTACGGCGGGCTGTGGGTGACACCCTCGATCAGTCGCGCCAGCGCGTGGCTGATGAGCTCACCCAGTGAGACGTACGCCTGCCGCGCCATGCCGTTCCCTTCACTCTGCATCGATCATTGCGTGACCACGACACCGCTGGAAGGATGCCAGTGCAGGTAGACCTGTTCGTCCCAGGTGATGCGGTCTTCCGGGTGGCGCACCGTATTGGGCTGGGTCACGCGCACGATCTTGCCGTTCGTGAGCTGGGTGAGGTAGATGGACAAATCGCCCATGTAGGCAATTTCCTTCACCGTGGCGCGCGCCCGGTTCTCGTTGCCCGGCGGCGCCTCGCGCGACAGTGCGATCTTCTCCGGGCGCAGCGCCACCCAGACGATGCCTCCCGGAGGCGCGCTTACGCCGTGATCGACGAAAAATGTTCCGCCCAATTCTCCGGATTCGATGCGCACGTGGTCGGGCTCGTCTTCGACCAGGCGGCCCTCGAACATGTTCACCGAGCCGATGAAGTCCGCCACGAAGCGTGAATTGGGATACTCGTAGATATCGGTGGGTGTGCCCACCTGGACGATCTCGCCGTGGTTCATCACGCCGATGCGCGATGCCAGCGTCATCGATTCCTCCTGGTCATGTGTTACGACCACGAAGGTGACGCCAAGCCGTTCCTGGATGTTGACCAGCTCGAACTGTGTGTGCTCGCGCAGCTTCCTGTCGAGCGCGCCGAGCGGCTCATCGAGCAGCAGCAGTTTCGGACGCTTGACCAGCGAGCGCGCCAGCGCCACGCGTTGGCGCTGGCCTCCGGACAGCTGGTGCGGCTTGCGCTTGGCGTATGGGGTCATCTTGACGATCTCGAGCATGTCGCCGACGCGCTTGCGGATGTCCGCACGCGGGAGGCCCTCCTGCTCCAGCCCGAAACCGACTTGCTTCTCCACCGTCATGTGCGGAAACAGCGCGTAGGACTGGAACATCATGTTCACCGGCCGCTCGTAGGGCGGAATGCCGGCCATGTCCTCACCGTCGATGAACACTGTGCCCGAAGTCGGCACCTCGAACCCGGCGAGCATGCGCAGAAGCGTGGTCTTGCCACAGCCCGACCCGCCGAGGAGGCAGAAGACCTCGCGCTGGTAGATGTTGAGCGAGACGTCGTTCACGGCGACGAAATCGCCGAACTTTTTCGTCATGCGCTCGATCCGCACGTAAGGCGTAGCGTGCGGATCGTTCCAGGGCTCGATCTTCTTTTCAGGATTCGCGTTGGCCATGTGCAACCTGTCGTGCTCCGGCCTCAGGCCTCAGGCGAGGGCGCCGGTCCGTTGACCGGCGCGCCTGGCACCTGATCCCCGCAGCCGGGCCTTGTCAGCGCTACTTGCCTGTCTGGAAGCGTGTCCAGGTACGTGTCAGCAGCCGCGTGTATTCCGGGGTGTGCGACAGGTCCGGGAACAGCTTGGCCTTGACCTCGGGTGGCGGATAGATGCCCGGATCGTTCTTGACGTCGTCCTTCACGAAGGGGAGCGATTCCTTGTTGCCGTTGGCATAGTTTACGTAGTTGCTGATGTCCGCCACGATTTCCGGCTTCATGATGAAGTTGACCCACGCGTGCGCATTGTTCGGGTGCGGCGCGTCCTTCGGGATCGCCATCATGTCGAACCAGATGACCGTACCTTCCTTTGGAACCGCGTATTTCACGGTCACGTTGTTCTTCGCCTCTTCGGCCCGATCGCGCGCCTGCAGCACATCGCCGCTGTAGCCCACGGCGACGCAGATCTCGCCGTTCGCGAGGTCGTTGATGTACTGCGAGGAGTGGATGTAGCGGATGTAAGGCCGGATCTTCATGAGCTTGGCCTCGACCAGTGCCAGGTCATCGGCCGACTCGCTGTTCGGATCCTTGCCGAGGTAGTTGAGCACCGTCTTGGCGATCTCGGTCGGCGAGTCGAGCAGTGCGATGCCGCAGCTCTTGAGCTTGGAGGCGTTTTCCGGTTCGTAGACCAGCGCCCAGCTGTCCACCGGCGCATTCGGTAGCGCCTTCGCGAGCTTATCCGGGTTGTAGCCGATGCCATTCGTGCCCCACATGTACACGACTGCGTGCTCGTTGCCCGGATCGTGCAACGCCGCGCGCTGCATCACTTCCGGATCCATGTTCTTGAGGTTGGGGAGCTTGGACTTGTCGAGCTTCTGATAGACACCGGCCTTGATCTGCCGCTCCAGGAACGAGGCAGACGGCACCACCACGTCGTAGCCGGAATTGCCGGCCAGCAGCTTGGTTTCGAGCGTCTCGTTGCCGTCGTACATATCGTAGTTGACCTTGATGCCAGTCTCCTTCTCGAACTTGGCAACGGTGTCTTCCGCGATGTAGTCCGACCAGTTGTAGACGTTGATCACCTTCTCTTCGGTGTTCGCCGCCGGCGTCGGCGCGGCCGGCGTGGTCGCCGCCTCCTTCGCCTTTTCACCCTGACCGCATGCTGCGAGTGCCAGCACGCACAGGATCCCCAGCCCAGCGTGTCGCAAGTTCATCATGACGAGTCCTCCGATTTGGCGGCCGCGCGTTGTTGTAGTTAGGCCCCTTTTATAGCAGTACTAAACGTTGAGCAGCAAATGCTCCCGCTCCCAGGAGCTGATGACCTGGGAGAAAGTCTCGTATTCGTTCTCCTTGACGGCCGAATAGGCACGTACGAAGCGCTCGCTAAAGACCTCGACCAGCGGCTTGCACTCGCGCAGCAGCTTCAAGGATTCATCCAGCGTGCGCGGCAGGCTGAAGGGCAGATCGTGCGCGCTGCCCGAAATGGGTTCAGTGGGTTTCAGGCCCTCCATCATGCCGAGATAGCCGCAGGCCAGGGACGCGGCGATGGCGAGATAGGGATTGGCGTCGGCGCCCCCGACGCGGTTTTCCACGCGCCGCGATTCCGGCGAGGACATCGGCACGCGCAATCCGGCGGTGCGATTGTCGTATCCCCACTGCACGTTGATCGGGGCGGAGAGGTAGCGCGTGATACGCCGGTACGAGTTCACATTGGGCGCAAACAGCGACATCGCCGCGGGCAGGTATTTCTGCAGGCCCGCGATGTGCGCGAAGAACAGCGGGCTCGGGGTGCCGTCCGGATTGCTCAGGATATTCTGCTTGGTCTTGCGGTCGAGGAAGCTCTGGTGGATATGCATGGCGCTGCCCGGCTCGCGCGCCATGGGTTTCGCCATGAAAGTCGCGTACATCTTGTGGCGCAGCGCCGCCTCGCGCGCCGTGCGCTTGAACAGGAACGCCTGGTCGGCAAGATCGAGAGCGTTTCCATGCAGCAGATTGATCTCCATCTGCGCCGCGCCGTCTTCGTGGATCAACGTGTCGATCTCGATGTCCTGGGCTTCGCAAAATGCATAGACATCATCGAACAGCGGATCGAACTCGTTGACCGCGGCAATGCTGTAGGACTGGCGGCCGATCTCGGGGCGCCCCGAACGGCCCACGGGGGGTTTCAACGGGTAGTCGGAGTCGGTGTTGGGCTCGACCAGGAAGAATTCGAGCTCGGGGGCCACGACCGGCTCCCAGCCGCGTTCGGCGTACAGGTCGAGCACGTGCCGCAGCACGTAGCGCGGCGCCATCGTGACCGGGCGGTCGTCGGAATAAAAGCAGTCGTGAATCACCTGTGCCGTCGGCTCGGCCGCCCACGGCACTACGCGCACCGTGCGCGGATCGGCCTTGAGGACGATGTCGATCTCCGACGGGTTGATGGCGCTGCTGTCCTCCGGGTACTCACCCGTCACGGTCTGCAGGAAGATGCCTTCGGGCAGTCGCATGCCCTCCTCTTCGGCGAATTTCTCCGCCGGCATGATCTTGCCGCGCGCCACCCCTGCCATGTCGGGAATGATCGCCTCGACATCCGAGATGCCGTGATCCTTGAAAAACTGCTGGATGCTGCTGGCCATGATTCATCTTTCCGCGAGGCGCGAACGGCTCGCCGCGCCGAACGCGGCGAACAGGGCGCGCGAAAATGGATTTCCCATCACCTTCCACTCCGGATGCCATTGCACCGCCACGGCGAAGCGCGGCGCATCGTGCACGCGAAACGCCTCGACCAGGCCATCGGGCGCGCGCGCCTCGACATCGAGACCGCGGCCCAGCGTCTGCACGCCCTGCGAATGCAGCGAATTGACACGGATCCGCTCCTCGCCGCCCGCGAGCTTGCGTAACAGCCCGCCGGGCTCGAGCGTCACGTCGTGTGCTGGTCCGTACTGGATCTCGAGGGGCTGACTCTCGTCATCTCGATGGTCGCTGAGGCCCGGAACCTCATGCAGCTTCTGCCACAGGGTGCCGCCAAAGGCGACATTCATCTCCTGGAAACCGCGACACACCGCCAGCACGGGCAAGCCGGCGGCCACGGCGGCGGGAATCATCGGTAGCGTCGTCGAATCGCGGTGTGGATCGTGCAATGTTCCGGGTTCACTGGCGGGCCCCTTGTAGTGATGTGGTTCGACATTCGATGGGCTGCCGGTCAACAGCAACCCATCGAAACGCGACAGCACGGCATCGACATCCAATGCCTCGCCCAGCGCCGGAATCATGACCGGGATCGCGTCCGCCGCTTCGGCGACAGCGAGAATGTATTTCTCGCCCACCGCATGAAACCAATGCTTGCTGAGCAGGCGACGATCAGCCGGTATCCCGATGAAGGGCTTTGCTGTACGCATGTTAATTATTTTAAACAGCCCGCGAGAGCCGCGGGCGTTTAAGGACGGGGCATTAGACCACATCCCCTGCGCATGCGCGCCCTGACTTATTTTGCGGGTGCGAAGATTTCAGAGATTCCAAGGCTTAGAGCTGACTTTTGCGGCGCAGCAGTGGTGGCTCCGACCCGTCGGCCCCGCTATCCTCGCGCAAGTCAAGTCCGGCGCCCCATTACAGAATCTTAAACACGTGTCACGCCTGAACGACCACGTCGACTCCTATTACGCAGCCACCGCTCACGCCGCCCCCGCCCATCCGCGCCTGAGTGAGACGGTCGAGTGCGACGTGTGCATCGTTGGCGGCGGAATCGCCGGCTGTTCCAGCGCCCTGCACCTCGCACAGCGCGGCTACCGCGTCGTCCTGCTTGAGGACAAGCGCATCGGCTGGGGAGCATCGGGGCGCAGCGGGGCTCAGGCGCTGCCGGGCTTCGCTTGCGGCCAGGATAAGCTCATCGCGTTGATCGGACCCGACGCAGCGCGGACTCTGTGGGACGTGAGCGTCGAAGGATTGGCACTCATGCGCCGCCTGATCGCGGAGCACCGAATCGACTGCGACTGGGTCGACGGCCAGATGCACGCCGCCCTCAAACCGCGTCACTGCCAGGAACTCCAGGCGCTGCGCACACAGCTCGAGCGCGACTATGCCTATCGCTCGCTGCGCTGGTACGAGCGCAGCGAGCTGGCGTCGCTGCTGGAGACGGATCGCTATCTGGGCGGCTTGTACGATGCCAACAGCGGACACCTGCACCCGCTCAACTACACGCTGGGACTTGCGGCCGCCGCCGAACGCGCCGGAGTTCGAATCTTCGAAGGCACGCGTGCGCTGCGCTACGACAACGGTGGCGGTGTTCGCGTCCATACCCGCGAGGGGACGGTGCGCTGCCGTCATCTCGTTCTCTGTGGCAACGCCAGCCTGTGCGGAACGGCACCGGCACTGGCACGAAAGATCATCGGCGTTGCCACGTATGTCGTGGCGACCGAGAGCCTGGGCGCCGAAGGCGCGCGCCGCCTGATCGCCAACAACATGGCGGTCGCGGACATGAATTGGGTGCTGGACTACTTTCGCCGCTCGGCGGATCACCGGCTGTTGTTCGGCGGACGCGTCAGCTATTCGGGCCTGGATCCCGCCAATACCGCGCGTCTCACCCGCGCCCGGATGCTGCGCGTGTTCCCGCAGCTCGCCGCAACGAAGATTGAATACAGCTGGGGCGGCTACGTCGACATCACGCTCAATCGCGCGCCCCACTTCGGCCGTCTCGCACCGGAGGTCTACTTCCTGCAGGGATTCTCCGGCCATGGCATTGCGCTCACCGGAATAGCGGGCAAGCTGATCGCGGAGGCAGTGGCGGGGACGGCTGAGCGCTTCGATGTCTTCGCGCGCATTCCGCACCGGGATTTTCCGGGCGGCCCGCTGCTGCGCCGGCCGGCGCTGGTTCTCGCGATGCTCTATTACCGCCTGCGCGACCTGTTGTGAACGTCCCGCGGTTCGCGGGCCTGACATACAATTCATCGTCAGCGCAGGAGCCCATTATGGCTGAACCCTCCGAAATCATTCCCGTCGCCCATGTCATCCAGCTCGCCGTCGCGCCGGTGTTCCTGCTCTCCGGTGTCGGCATCATGCTGACCGTACTGACGAACCGCCTGGCGCGCGTCGTCGATCGCGCGCGCACGGTCGAGAAGGCGGCAGCGCAAGCGCAGGGTGCGGAACGGGCCACACTGGAGGAGAACCTGCAGGTGATGGCGCGGCGCGCGCGCCTGATGAACCGTGCCATCACGTTGTGCACGATCTGCGCGCTGCTGGTTGCGCTGGTGGTGGTGGCGCTCTTCGTCGCCTCGTTCACCGCCATCCCGCTCGCCGTTCCCATCGCTTCACTCTTCATCATCGCGATGCTGAGCTTCATCGCTGCGTTGCTGATCTTCCTGCGCGAGGTATTCCTCGCGATCGCCTCACTACGCATCGGTTCCCATCGCTGACTGCCGCGCCCCCGGGGCCCGTGGGCGAATTCGAAAGCACTGGTGGATGCGCGCGTGGCGCGCAAAGTCACGCGGAATCGTCGCGGCAGTGATGTCTTCCACTTCCAGCCCGGCCAGTGCCGGCTGATCCAGGCGGAAGCGCTCGAAGTTGGTCGAGAAGATCAGCACGCCCTCCGGGGTCAGCAGCGCCGCGGCGAGCCGGATGAGCTCGACGTGGTCGCGCTGCACGTCCAGGACCTCGCTCATGCGCTTGGAGGTCGAGAAGGTCGGCGGGTCCAGGAACACCAGCCCAAAGCGCGGGCCGCGCTCGCCGAGCGATGCCTGCTCGCGCAGCCAGGCCACACAGTCCGCCCGGATGAGCTGGTGCTCGCGGCCGGCGAGGTCGTTCAATTCCAGGTTGCGGCGCGCCCAGTCGAGATAGGTGTTCGACATGTCGATGCTGGTGGTAGCGCGCGCCTTGCCCGCCGCCGCATAGACGGTTGCGGTGCCGGTGTAACAGAAGAGGTTGAGGAAGCGCCGGCCGGCGGCCTGGTCGCGAATCATTGCCCGTGTCGGTCGATGATCGAGAAACAATCCGGTGTCGAGATAGTCGGTGAAATTCACCAGGAACCTGAGCCCGCCTTCATCCACGGGATGGAATTTCCCCGCCTCGGCGCGCTTTTCGTACTGCTCGCCACGTCGAGTACGACGGCGCGTGCGCAGGTGGATGTGATCGAGCGCAATACCGAAGACTTCCGGTAACGCTGACAGCGCCTCGTCGCGGCGCGCGCGTACCGCCTCGGGCGCGATCGTGCGCGGTGCCTGGTACTCCTGCACGCTGAGCCAGCGATCATCGCCCTGGTACAGGTCGATTGCGAACGCGTATTCCGGCATGTCCGCGTCATAGACACGGTAGCAACGAATGCCCTCCTCGCGCGCCCACGCTTCGAGCTCGCGCAGGTTCTTCTTCATCCGGTTCGCGAACATCTGTGCGCCCGGCCGGGCGCGCGCCCCCGCGGCATCGCGCAGAATCACACCGGAGTGTTCACGCGGGATGGCGAACCGGCGCGGCTCGATGTCGAACCGAAGCAAGCGGCATTCGAGTGCGCCATTCCACAGCGTGTGAGCGCGGCTCGCTCTGATGCCAAGGCCGTGGCCGAGCTGCGGGCTCCCGGTGAGGATCGCGGCCTGCCAGCCGACGAACTCCTCGCGCATGCGCTCGCCGAGCTTCGCGTAGAGCTGTTCGAGATCCGCGCCCGTCCCCAGACGTTCGCCGTAGGGCGGATTGGCACACAATAATCCGTGCTCACTGCCGCCGCGATCGACCTGGGCCAGCTCGCGACGCTCGATGTGGACAAGACCGCGCAGGCCCGCGCCTTCGACATTCTCGAGCGCGACCCTCACCGCTCTTGCATCGTGGTCGAAACCTCGAATCGGCGCGGCTGGCTTTGCCGCAGCCTGGCGGCGCTCGTCCGCATTGGCACGAATCGCCTGCCACAGTGCCGCGTCGTGCTGGCGCCACTTTTCAAATCCAAAGCGCTCGCGCCTCAGACCCGGCGCGATGTCACAGGCGATCAATGCGGCTTCGATCGGCAGCGTGCCCGAGCCGCAGAGCGGGTCGAGGAATGCGCCTCCCGCAGCGGCAATCTTGGGCCACCCGGCACGCAGCAGAATGCCGGCCGCGAGATTCTCCTTGAGCGGTGCGGCGACTCCGCGGGCGCGGTACCCGCGCCGATGCAGACTCTCCCCTGCCAAATCGATGCTGACGGTCACCTGCCGGCGTTGCGCATGAACGTGAATGCGCAGGTCCGGATTCTCGGTATCGACCGACGGCCGGCTGCCGGTGAGCTCACGCAGCCGGTCGACGATGGCGTCCTTGACCCGGAGTGCTGCGAAATGCGAATGCTCGAAGGCCGAGTCGACCGAGGTGAACTCGCACGCGAGCGTGTTATCGGGCGTCAGGTGCTGCTGCCAGTCGAGCTGCCGCACGCGCTCGTACAGGGCATCGGGCGAATCAGCCTCGAGCCGCCCGATCTCGAGCAGCACGCGATTGGCGACGCGCGACCACAGGCAGGCGCGGTAGCCGGTCTCGAGCGAGCCCTGGAAAATGACTCCCGCGCCGCGCTCCGCGACTTCGAGCGCGCCGAGATGTTTTAGCTCTTCAGCGAGCAGATCGGCCAAGCCGCGCGGTGCGGAGGCATAGAAAGACAGACTCGACACGATCAGCGCGGTGCGTCCGGCGCGCCGTCGAGTGTGGTCAGCGGATAGTAGAGATCCGGGCGCCGGTCGCGGAACAGCCCCCAGGCCTGCCGATAACTGCGAATGGCGTCGAGGTCGAACGTCGCGGTGATGACCTGCTCCGAACTGCGATCCGCCTGCTTAACGATGCCGCCCGTCTGATCGGCGATGAACGAGGAGCCGTAGAAGGTCATCGGGAAGCGCTCGCCCTGCTCCTCCCCGATGCGATTCGATGCGATCAGCGGCATCACGTTCGCCGCGGCGTGGCCCTGCATGGTGCGCTGCCAGTGGTCCTTCGAATCGATCGTGGCGTCCTGCGGCTCCGAGCCGATCGCCGTGGGATAGAAAAGGAGCTCGGCACCGAGCAGCGCCATGGCGCGTGCACCTTCCGGAAACCACTGATCCCAGCACACCGCGACGCCCAGCATGCCGAATCGTGTCGGCCACACCTTGAACCCGGTGTCGCCCGGCGAAAAATAGAATTTCTCGTGATACCCGGGGCTCTCGGGAATGTGCGACTTGCGATAGATGCCGAGCACCTCACCGTTGGCATCGACCATCACGAGCGTGTTGTAGAACGCGTTGTTGGCGCGCTCGAACACGCTGAGCGGCAGCACGACCTGGAGCTCTTTGGCGATCTTCGCGAACCGGGCCACGGTCGGATGCCCCTCGATCGGCCGCGCCAGATCGAAGTACTTCGGGTTGTGGTCCTTGCAGAAGTACGGGGTCTCGAACAACTCCTGCAGCAGGATGACGTTCGCGCCCTCGCGAGCCGCCGCGCGCACCAGCTTCTCGGCGCGCGCGACGTTCGCCTCGCGATCCCAGGTGCAGGCCATCTGCGTGGCGGCCACGGTCACGTTCTTCATGTGAGATCGATCCAGGTGGTCTTGAGCTCCACGTACTTGTCGAACGCATGCAGCGACTTGTCACGACCGTTGCCCGACTGCTTGAAACCGCCGAAGGGCACTGTGATGTCGTCGGCGTCGTAGCAATTCACATACACCGTGCCCGCCCGCAGCGCACGCGCCAGCCGGTGCGCAGTAGTGATATCGCGCGTCCACACGCCGGCAACCAGACCATAGATGACATCGTTGGCGATCGAGAGCGCCTCCTCGGCGCTCTTGAAGGTCAGCGTAGCAAGGACCGGCCCGAAGATTTCCTCGCGCGCGATCTTCATCCGCGGAGTCACGGCGTCGAACACCGTCGGCTCGACGTAATAGCCGCCGCTCTGTCCACGTGCACGCTTGCCGCCGAGCGCTACGCGCGCGCCCTCGCTCCTGCCGGAATCGATGTACCGCAACACGGTATTGAGCTGGGTCTCATCGACGATGGCGCCGAGCGTCGTCTGCGGATCGAGTGGATCGCCGGGCTGCATGGTGCGCGCGATCACCGCGATCTTCTCCAGCACCTGGTCATGAATGGAGTCCTGCACCAGCAGGCGCGAACCCGCGGAGCACATTTCACCCTGGTTGAAGAAGATCGCAAACGCCGCGGCGCGTGCCGCGCGCTCGAGATCGGGGCAGTCCGCCATGATGATGTTGGGCGACTTGCCGCCACATTCGAGCCATACACGCTTGAGGTTGGACTGACCGGCGTACTGGAGCATCAGCCGCCCGGTCGCGGTCGAGCCCGTGAACGCGATGCAATCGACGTCCATGTGCAAAGCGAGCGCCTTGCCGGCGGTCTGACCGAACCCCGGCAATACGTTGAAGACACCTTCCGGAAGGCCCGCTTCGATCGCAAGCTCCGCGACGCGGATCGCGGTCAGCGGCGACTTCTCGGACGGCTTCAGCACCACCGAATTGCCTGCTGCGAGCGCTGGGCCCAGTTTCCAGCAGGCCATGAGCAGCGGAAAATTCCACGGCACTATCGCGCCCACCACGCCCACGGGTTCGCGCGTCACGAGCGCCAGCGCATCGTGGCCGGTGGGTGCCACCTCGTCGTAGATCTTGTCGATTGCCTCCGCGAACCAGGCGATGCAGCGCGCCGCCGCAGGAATGTCGATGCGCGTGCTGTCGGCGATCGGCTTGCCCATGTCGAGCGTCTCGAGCAGCGCGAGCTCGTCGGCAGCATCAAGGATCAGCTCGGAGAACTTGAGCAGCACCCGTTTGCGGCGGCTCGGCGCGAGGTGCGACCAGCTGCCCTTGTTGAATGCAGCGCGTGCCGCGGCCACGGCCGCATCGACATCGGCGCTGTTCGTCGAGGCCACCTGCGCCAACCGGCGTCCGTCGATCGGGCTCAGGCAGTCGAAGGTCTCGCCCGATGCGGCATCGAGGTAGCGGCCATTGATGAAGGCCTGCGAACGTGGCCGCACCGCGGCAGCGAGCGCGTGCCAGTCTGGTGTGCGGGTCGTCTCGGGCATAGCGTGCCAGCTCTTCTAGAACGTCGGCGGGCTGCTGGCGCTGATGATCTCACACTCTTCGCGCCCAGGATTTCGGAACCGATGCGGCACGGCACTCGAGAAGTAGTACGCATCGCCCGCTTCGAGCACGCGCGTCGCGGCGCCGACGGTCAATTCAACGCGACCGCGAATGACGATGCCGCCCTCTTCACCCTTGTGGCTCAGCATGTCGGTGCCAGTGTCGGCTCCAGGAGCGTAGCGCTCGTGCAGGATGGCGAGCGCGCGATTAGGACGCTTGGCCGCGACCAGGCGCAGTGACACATCGCCGCTGCCGAGATCCGTGAGCTCATCACGGCCGTAGAAAGACCTGCGGACCCGCGCTCAGATCGAGCGTGAAGAATTCCGCCAGGGACATCGGAATGCCGTCGAGGACCTTCTTGAGCGAACTTACCGAGGGACTGACGCGATTCTGCTCGATGAGCGAAATCATGCCGTTGGTGACACCCGCCCGCTTCGCGAGCTCGCGCTGTGAAAGCCCATACATGCCCCGCACCGCCCTCAGATGCGCGCCAACGTCGATGGCCATGCTCCGCTGCCTGCTGTTTAAGATAATTAACGATGAAGGCCAAATCTGGGCCAGATTTGTCGCCCGTGTCAATTTTTCTTAACCTCTCGGCTTCTGCCCACCGGAGCATATAAATGAGTACCGACCCGCTGCCACCCCACATTGCGCGCGAGGATCTCGAAGCCTGGTGGATGCCCTTCACGCGCCAATCGCCAGTTCAAGGCGAATCCGCGACTGCTGGCGCGCGCAGACGGCATGTACTACTGGAGCACCGACGGGCGACGCATCCTCGATGGTGCGGCGGGACTGTGGTGCGTGAATGCCGGCCATAACCGGCGCGAAATCGCCGAGGCCGTGCATCGTCAGCTCACGACGCTCGACTACGCGCCCGCCTTCCAGCTGGGTCACCCCGCTGCGTTCGAGCTTGCAAATCGGCTGAAGCGCATCGCCCCTGCGGGGCTCGATCACGTGTTCTTCACCAACTCGGGGTCGGAATCGGTCGACACCGCGCTCAAGATCGCGCTCGCTTATCACCGTGCGCGCGGTGAAGGCCAACGCCAGCGCCTGATCGGACGCGAGAAGGCGTACCACGGCGTGGGCTTCGGGGGCATTTCCGTGGGCGGCATGGTCAACAACCGTAAGGCCTTTGGAACCCTGCTGCCGGGTGTGGATCATCTGCCCCACACGCTCGACCTCGAACGCAATGCCTTCACGCGCGGACTGCCGCAGCACGGCGTCGAGCGTGCCGAGGAGCTCGAGCGCCTCGTGGCGCTGCATGACGCCTCGACCATCGCCGCGGTCATCGTCGAGCCGGTGTCTGGATCGGCGGGAGTCATCCTCCCACCGAAGGGCTATCTCAAGCGGTTGCGCGAGATCTGCGACAAGTACGGCATTCTTCTCATCTTCGATGAAGTCATCACGGGCTTCGGGCGCCTGGGATCAGCTTTCGCGGCGCAGGAATTCGATGTCACACCGGACTTGATCACGGCCGCCAAGGGGCTGACGAATGGCTGCGTGCCGATGGGCGCGGTGTTCGCGCGCAAGTTCGTCTACGACGCGTTCATGCAGGGGCCGGAGCCCGTGATCGAGCTGTTTCACGGCTACACCTACTCGGCGCATCCGGTCGCCTGTGCCGCTGCGCTCGCGACGCTCTACATCTATCAGCACGAGGGTCTGCTCACGCGCGCACGCGAGCTGGCGCCCTATTGGGAAGACGCGCTGCACAGCCTGAAGGGACTGCCGTACGTCAGGGACCTGCGCAACTACGGGCTGATCGGAGCGATCGAGCTGGAAGCGCGGCCGGACGGCAGCTCGCGGGCGTTCGAACTGTTCACGCGATGCTTCGATCGTGGCGTGCTGACGCGGGTGACGGGCAACGTGCTGGCCCTGTCGCCGCCTCTCATCATCGACAAGAGTCAGATCGACGAGCTTTTCGGCCGGATCAGTGAAGTGATCCGAACACTCGACTGAAGTGGAGAGAGGGCTGGCGCCCTCTCTCCACCGCAATCAGTTACCGCTACTCCAGGGGAAGGTGGTCGCAATCGAGAAGATCACGCGCCCCTCGTTGTTGAACGCGTCCGTCTTCACGCGCACATCCGTGTCCGTATCGACGTACTTCAGCAGCAGAGTGAAGTTGCTGAGCTGGTAACCGACGCCGACGGACCAGTCGATCGTGTCGTCCCCGTTGATGTCATCCCACCAATCGCCGTAGTTGTAACCGACGTGGGCATGCACGGAGAAATTGGAGGGCAGATCATGATCGAAATTGCCCTCCAGGTACCAGGCGGTCTCGCTGGTATTGCCATAGTCATTCGTGTACCAGAGCTTGGCGCCGAAGCCCGCATAGCTGCCACCGACGAAGATTTCCGGATATTCGACGTTGTCGTCGTCGGGCCAGTAGTAGTAATAGACCAATCCGGCTGACCAGCCGAAACCCCCCTCTTGACCGCCGGTGATTCCGAAATACGCGTCGGTTTCCCAGTCGGCATCCGTTCCCGGGCCGAAATCGAGGCTCGAGCTTGCCCAGAGACCGGCATAGAAGCCGCTGTCCGCGGCCCAATCGATACTGCCCTGCAGAGCAGGATCAGTACCGGACAAGCTGACGCCACGAAAGTCGTAATCGCTGACGGCAGTGACCGTGCCCGTCACACCAGCCTGAGCCACTCCCGCTGCCAGAAGAAGAAGACCCGCTGCGATCGCAAACCGGCTCCGCATGAATATCTCCCCTTTTACATTGGAAGTCCGATGAGACCCCCTTACGTTGCGCGCGTGCATCATATCAGTGCCCGTGCGCCGAAAGAAATGTCGTGAAGATGCAACGCGGGCCCGGAGAGATTTCCGAGACTCTGCTCCGGACCCGCGTGCCGAGGGGCTGGTTCAATCCTTCGAGGGGAACGTGATCGAAATCGTGAGCGCTGCGCATTCGAACTCCGATGGTTGGTTACGCGTACGGAGCATTGCTGCAGAAAGCGTGCCACGCTCACGCGCCTCGTCTTGCATCGCCCCGGGCATGCAAGAGCGCCGATATTGCGGCCGCATGCACGATGATCGGGCAGCTCGCGCGGCGCGCGCACCGATGTGGCGAATTCGGTTATAGGCAGACGCGCTGAAACGGCGCGCAGCCTTGCCTCAGGATGGCGCGGAGGCCTCGAAAATCGCGTAAAGCTTGCGGCAGTCCTCGATCACTTCCCAGGTGCCGGCAAAACCCGCTGGGACGACGAAGCTGTCGCCGACCGCAAATTCCCACTGCTCGCCGGAAGAGCTGGCAATGCGTACGCGGCCCTGCGTGATGTGGCAGAACTCGTGCTCGCTGTAGCGCACGCGCCATTTGCCGCGCGTGCTCGCCCACACGCCGGCGAAGAACTGGTTGCTGGCATCGGCATAGTGATTCCAGACCGTGAGCTGCGGCGCGCCGGAAAGCAGACGGTCTGCATCGGGAATAGAGGTCTGAGACGCCACGGCGTCACGGAACGAAACGATTCGGGCCGGAGCTGATTTCATGGGCACTCTCGCGCAGGTCGGAGTCCGGGGGACCGGGTGTGCCGAGCGTCCCGCTGCAATCGGCGGGCTGTCAAGCAGTGTGCGACTCCCTGGAAAGTCAGCCCGCTCAAGCGAACAGGACGGAGATTGCGGAGCACGTGACGCCAGCTAGTCCATCAGGTGAAATGTGGGAAGATGATCTTCTTACGAACCCTTTCGTCACTTCGGCCCGAGGCATCAATGAAGACGACACTCCTCGCTCTGATCCTGTTGGTCTCTGGGAGCGCCTTCGCCGTCGACATCGAATTTCAAGGAACCCCCAAGTCCAGAACTTTGGTGTCCAAAGACGGCTCAGTACGTGAAACATTGGATGCCAAAGAGTCCAAGAAATACTCCGTGACAATTACCCGCGACGGGCCTCAGTACTACTGGGCAAGCCGAGGGGATATCCCTCTGCTCAAGGTCAAGAGCGGCGCATTCACTACGTACATTTCGCCCACAGGGCAGGGATACATCCGCACCACGGACGGCGCTTACGTGGAGCACCTGACGCAGGAGATGACATCGGTCACCTACTATGGAAAGTAGAAGGCGGGGTGAGTAACGCCGCACCCCGCCTGGCCTGCTGCGAGAGTTCACTTCGTATTGGTGTCCCCTTGTTAGACATCGCAGCTTTGATGCGCGTGCCGCCATGGCCTCATGGCGCCGGTGACGCAGCGTCTGCGTCAGCGCTCTGCGCCACCTGCCGGTTGGCGCCATCGAGCGTAATCACGACGCGTCGATCTAGCGCATAGCCGTCGACATCGCCGGGCGTCGTGGTCACGCCGTCCTCGCCGTGGGCCTCGACCACGATGCGGTTGTCGGCGATGCCGCCGGCGACGAGTGCAGCGCGCACGGCCTCTGCCCGCGCGCCGGAGAGCTTGAGATTCTCGCCCGGCGTACCGCGCGGGTCCGCGTAGCCGTCAACTTTCACCACGACATCGGGCACGCCGGCGAGCGCCTGCGCCAGCTGAGTGAGCTGCGCCTCGATGTCGCCCGTCAGCGTGCTGTCGTTGGTGCGAAACAGGACGTCGCCGCGCAGCGTCTTGCGCACAGCGGGCGGCAGCGGCTGGGTCCTGAGGTCCTCGCTCAGCGCCACGACGCGTTCCTGTGAGCCGCGCAGTTCCGCGGCCAGTTGCGCGACGGTCTGATCGGATTCCTTGAGCCGCTCGTCCAGCGTCGCCAGCTGTTCTTTCTTGGCGTCGAAGCGATGACCGAGCCAGCTGCCGAGCGTCATTCCGGCAATGGCGCCGAATGGCCCGCCGGCGATCGCGCCAATTGCCATGCCGCTGAAGACACCGATCGTCTCTTCCTTGCGGCTGACTTGCGTGGAGTCCGCGGCGCTTGCGCTGCCTGATGCGACCAGGGCCACGAGCCCCAGACCTGCGGTGAGATGGGTGAAGTTCGGTTTCATGTCAGTTCTCCGGTTGCCCTCGGGTGTGGTAGGACCTTGCGGTCCTCTCGAGGCCCTATTGCAAGCGCGGATTGCGGCGCACGGCGGACAAGATTGCGGCGCGCAAACGAAGAATCGTGGCGAATTGTGGCGGGCTTTGACGCGCGGCGCGGATGGACGAAACAATGGGTGCCATGCCGATCATCGAATGTGATCCCTGGCGCGAGCAGTACTTCACACGCGTGCCCTGCCCCGATGATGTCGTGGTGCCGACCGACGACATGGAGAGCTGGCGCCGTTACCCGGCCCAGCGCTGGGTGTTCAACAAGCTGCTGATCTGCGAGACGCAGGGCATCGAGCACGCGCCGCACGGCGTGGAGCCGCCGCGTTTTCCGGTGTTCAGCAAGCCGATCTACAACCTGCGCGGCATGGGACTGGGGAGCCGAGTCATCGAAACCCGCGCGGACTATCTCGCGTCGCTGACCCCGGGACACATGTGGATGCGACTGCTCGACGGTGAGCATCTGAGCACGGACACCGCCGTGATCGACGGTGAGCCCGTGTGGTGGCGCCATGCGCGTGGCGAAGCCACCGGCGGCGGCACTTTCGACCACTGGCTGGTGCTCGGCGCCGCGCATCCCCCGCTCGAAGCGAAGTTGGGCGCGTGGTTACGGACGAACCTCCGCGGCTACACCGGCATGGTCAACTTCGAAACGATCGGCGAGTCGATCATCGAATGTCACCTGCGCTTCACCGACCAGTGGCCGGATCTCTACGGCGGCGATCCGTGGGTCAGCGCTGTTGTCGAGCTCTACGCATCGGGACGTTGGCGATACGAGGAGCGCTCGCGACGTGATGGATACAGTGTGGTCGCGTGGGGAGACCCCGCTGCAACGCGCCGCGCACCGCCGCAGGCACTCGTGTCCTCGTTGCTCCAGAGTCGCGCGATTTCGAGCATCCAGATCACCTTCCACGACGGGAAAACTGATGCGCAGCACGCCATGCCCCCGGGAGGATTTCGGGTCGCGGTGGTGAATTGCTGGGACCTCGAAGGCGGCCGCAGCGCTGCGAACCGGCTGCGCGTGGCGATCTTCGGCGGCGCCTAGGTGCGCTCGTCCGGCTTGGGTTCGCGTGGAATCTGCATCTTCCCGCCCCGATAGCCCGGACCGCGTACGAAGCGCCCCGGCATCGCACCGGTGTGTTCGCCGTCGCGCAGCACCTGCACACCATTGACGAACACGTCCAGCACGCCAGTGGAATACTGGTGCGGCTTGGCATAGGTGGCGAGGTCCTGTACGCGCGCCGCATCGAACACCACGATGTCAGCGAAGCAGCCGGCCACCAGGCAGCCGCGCTCCTTGAGTCCGAAATTCTCCGCCGGCAGACGCGACATGCGTCGCACGGCATCGCCGATGGTAACGATCCTATCTTCGCGCGCGTAGTGACCCAGGAAACGGGCGAAGGCGCCGTAGGCTCGCGGATGTGGGTTCTGCAGGAGAAATACGCCCTCCGGCGCCATCGAGCCCTCATCCGATCCGATGCTCACCCAGGGCTGACTGAGCCCCAGGCGCACGTTGTCCTCGGACATCAGGAAGTACGCGGTTCCCACGCGGGTGTGATCTTCGACCACCAGGTCCATCGCCGTCTCTTCGGGTGACTTGCCGCGTATCTGCGCGACCTCGGCGAGTGACTTTCCTGTGAGCGGCTTCAGGGCCGGGTTCTTGAAGCCGATCAACAGCACGCGGTCGGGGGAGCCGGCCGCAGCGTACAGGTTCTCCCACTTCGGCGAACGCATACGCATTTCTTCGGCAACCCGGCGCCGAACCTCGGGCTGCTGGAGTCGTTCGACCCAGGCATCGAGCCCGCCCTCCTGCACCCACGGCGGCATGGCAGCGTCGAGTCCCGTGGCGCCCGCAGTGTACGGGTACATGTCCGCCGTCAGCCTGACGCCGCTGCGACGCGCGGCCTCGATGCGCGCGATGGCCTGCGTCATCTTGGGCCAGTTGGATTCGCCCGCAGCCTTGAAATGAAAAATCTCCGCGCGGATCCCGGCCTCGCGCGCGATGTGCACAGTCTCATCGATCGCTTCGAGCAGCCGGTCGCCCTCGCTGCGCATGTGCGTGACGTAGATTCCCTGGTAGCGCGCAGCGACCTTGCACAGCTCGATGATTTCCTCGGTGGACGCAAAGCTCCCCGGCACGTAGATGAGGGCGCTGCCGACGCCCAGCGCACCCTCCTCCATCGCCTGCTGCACCAGCTCTTTCATGCGCCCGAGCTGCGCCGGCGTCGGCGCCTTGTCGGCGTAGCCGAGCTCGTGGATCCGCACCGTCGCCGCGCCGACCAGCGAAGCGACGTTGGTGGAGATGCCACGCCGCGCGAGCCAATCGAGATACTCGCCCAGAGTGGTCCACTCGATCGGGTACTTGATGTCGGCCTGTCGTTTGACGGCCTCGGCCTTCATCGCAGCGTTGAGCGGGCCCATCGAATCGCCTTCGCCCATGATCTCGAGCGTCACACCCTGACGGATCTCGCTCTGCGAGCGCCCATCTGCGATCAGCGATTCCTCGGAATGCGACAGCACGTTGATGAATCCCGGCGCCACCGCGCGACCGTGCACATCGAGCGTCGTTTTCGCCGTAACCGCGGAAAGATCGCCGACGCGCACCACTCGGTCCGCGCGCACGCCCACATCCGCCACGACTCCCGGCCCGCCACCACCGTCGTATACCGTGCCGCCCCTGAGGATGAGGTCGTAGGATTCGCCCGCGCGTCCGGCCCGGGATTGACAGGCCGCCAGCAGCAGGATGAGACAGATGAGATGCCAGCGGTATTTCATTTCGTTTCTCCCTTGCGGCGCGCAATGATACGGGATCAGGGACAGTTCGAGGGGCACCCACTTACATGACGCCGTCGTCGCTGCTCGCGCACTTGAGGCGCCCACTCAGCACTACGGTCCTGTTGCTGGTCGCGGTGTTCGCGGTGCTCCTCACCGTAGCCTCGCGCGTGGGACTCCTGGGATTACCGCTCGCGCTGATCCTGCTGTCCTGGTTCCTGAAGTATGCGTTCGTCGTGCTCGACAGCGCAGCGCGAGGTTTCGCGGATACGCCGGTGCTGTCGATCGAGATGGTCAATCCGGCGAGCGAGCAGCGACCGCTGGGGCAGCTCCTGATCATCGGCGTGTTCTACGGTGCGACGACTGCGCTCGAACCGCTCCTCGACGCACGCTGGATTCTCGGTCTGCGGGTGACCGCTCTCGTGCTGCTGCCCGCCTGCATTGCGGTGCTCGGCAGCAGGGGCAGCATTCTCGAGGCTATCAACCCGCGGGTACTGCTTGGAACCATCCGGCGGCTGGGATGGGACTACGTCGTGATCTGGATCGCGATCATTGTCTTGGCACTGGCGGCGCGTTTCGTGGGCATGCGGCTGGCCGACGCGGTTTTCCTGGGCCTGCCGCTCGCGCTCGCCTGCCTCATGATCGGTTGGCTCGCGGCGTTCAGTCTGATCGGCGGTGCACTCTACGAGCATCGTCACGAGCTCGGTATCGAGGCGTGGCGCTCGCCGGAGCGCGATCGCGCGCGCGACGAGGCCGAGCGGCGCAAGGAGCACGACCGTTTCATCGACGACCTCTACGGTCACTGGCGGGGCGGCGCGTATAAGGAAGCCTTGCAGGCTGCGCAGAAGCGGCTCGGCGCCCGCGGTGACGCGCTGGATGAGTACGCGTGGCTCTGCGAATCGCTGTTGCGCTGGCCGGACCGGAGGCTCGCCTCGCGTCTCGCACAGGACTACGCCTCGCGCCTGCTCGAGGCGCGGCGTCCTTCCGAGGCGCTCGCCGTCGTGCGTCGGCACCTCACTGCCGATACGGATTTTCGCCCGCACACGGCGGGCGAGCTCATTTGCCTCGTGCACCTGGCGCGCGATGCCGGCGACCGTCAGCTGGCGCGAGCGCTGCTCGTCGACTTCGAGCACCACTTCCCGGGCGATGCAGCCGCATCGCAGGCGGCGGAGCTGGGGCGCCAGCTGAGTCGCTGAGGAGCGGTCGATTCAGGGACGCCGCGGCACACGCGGCACGCCCGTAGCACACTCGAGCGCGGCGCGATCCCAGTGACCGAGGTCCGCCGCCGCCCCGTACGTGCTTTCGAGGAAACTCAGGAGTACCTGCTCTGGCGACTGCGCACCGCGCACGACTTCATACGGCAGCACGAACATTCCCAGCTGTGAGTGATAGGAGGCCTCGGGCGGCTGTACCGTCGCGCTGCTGAAGCCGTCCGGCTCCGGGTAGGCATAGGAATAGAAGGCTGCGTCTTCGACTCCATCACCGCCCGGCCAAAACCCTGCGCTGCTCACTTCGTGCGAATAGGCTTCCTGCACCACGATGTCCGGCAGGCCCGGAGTGCCGCCGCCACGAAATGGCGCGCGCCGGCCCGAGAAGCGCGTCACCGCGAGGTCGAAACTGCCCCAGAAGAAATGCACCGGGCTCACCTTGCCGAGAAAGCCGCTGCGAAACAGGGTGAACACCCGATCGATCTGCAGCAACGTCCGCCAGAACCGCTCGACAGCTGCGGCATCGTAGGCGCGGTGCTGGCGGTCCTCGTCAAATCGTATCGGGTTCGACACTTCGTTCGGCAGGCGCGAGATGCGGATCTTCAGCCCCAATTCTTCGAGCATCGCGAACAATCGCGCGTAGAAGTCCGCGATGCTCTCCTCGATCAGCGGCGTGGACCGTGCGCGCCCATCGTCCAACCGGATCACGAGCTGGTGTGCGACAAAATCGAAGTCGATCTGGAATACACGCCCGGCGTATGGGATCGGGCCGGTCGTGAGCCCTCGACCCGAGACGTACAGCGTCACGTGCCACGAATGATTGATCCAGGGCGTCTGCGCCAGCCGGATCTTGCCCACGATCTGGCTGCGCAGATGCAGGTTGGTGCAGGTCTCGCGCCAGGTCTGGTACGGCAGTGCGGGCCAGGCCGACATCAGCGCTGAGTGTCCGCAACGGATTCGGACGCGGGCGTCGCGGACGCCAGCTTCATGCGCTCGATGATGCGCGTCCAGTATTTCGGCGAGCGCGTGTTGCGCGCCGTGACGGCGTAGACGGCAGGAACAACCCCGAGTGTCAACACCATCGACAGCAGCACGCCCGACATCACCACGACGCCGATGGGCTGGCGGCTCTCGGCTCCCGCGCCATGCGCCAGCAGGAGCGGAATGGAGCCGAACGCAGTGCACAGACTGGTCATGAGGACTGGCCGCAGTCGTGTCAGCGCCGCCTGCTTCACCGCCGCGACGAATTCGACGCCGCGGTCACGCAGCTGGTTGGCGAACTCGACGATCAGCACGCCGTTCTTCGCCGCGAGGCCCACCAGCATCACGATTGCGATCTGGCTGAAGATGTTGAGCGACATCCCCCACAGCCAAAGGCCCACGATCGCCCCTACGATCGCGAGCGGCACGGTCGTCATGATGACGAACGGCAGGGTGAAGCTCTCGAACTGAGCCGCGAGCACGAGGAACACGATCAGCAACGCTCCGAGGAAGGTCCAGTACAGCGCCTGGCTCGACTTGAGGTATTCACGCGACTCGCCGTCGAAGGTGAGCTTGGCGCTCGCGGGGAGCTCGGTCTTCACCGCACCACGAAAGAACGCGATCGCCTGGCCCATCGAGTAGCCTGGCGCCAGCCCCGCGCTGATGGTGATGGCACGCAGGCGGTCAAACCGGTTGAGCTCGGTCGCCACCGCCGACTCCTCCAGCTTCACCATGCTGCTCAACGGAACCAGCTCGTGGGTACGTTCCGAGCGCACGTAGAGGTTGTCGAGGTCGTTGGGCGAGGCGCGGTCCTGGCTGCGGCCCTGCACGATGACGTAGTACTCGCGACCCTGCTTGATGAACGTGGTCACGATGCGCGAGCCGAGCATCGTTTCCAGCGTGTGACCGATGGTTTCGAGTGAAACGCCGAGGTCGGCGGCGCGATTGCGGTCCACCGACACCTTCATCTGCGGTTTGCGCTCCTTGTAGTCGGTGTCAAGGTTGATCAGCCCCGGATTCTGCTCGGCACGATCCAGAATCTTCTCGCTCCACTGCCGCAGCTGCTCGTAATCTGGACCCTGCAGTACCGCCTGCACCGGCGCGGTCGCGCCCCAGTTGAACGCCGAGGGCGTGAACACGGCAACGCGTACACCCGGCATCTGCGCGGTCTTGCGCTGCATGCTCGCCGCGATCTCGCGCGCCGAGCGCTGACGCTTGCCCCAGTCCTCGAGCACCAGGACGCCGATCGCACGATTGACCGCACCGTTGCCAATGAACCCGCCCGGAGCGATGCGAGTCAGGGTGCGCTTGATGTCGCCATGCGCAGCTTCCTCGCGCATCATGTCCTCGAGCTGGCGCGCGTAGCGCTCCATGTACTCCATGGTCGCGCCCTCGGGCCCGGTGAGGAAGATACGGATGATGCCGCGATCCTCGTCGGGCGTGCTCTCCTGCGGCAGGCGCAGGAAGACGGCAATCGTGGCGCCGAACAGCAGCACCGCACCGCCGATCACCACCCATGGACGGGCGATTACGCGCCCCAACAGCCGGCCATACACCTCGCTCAGCCGGGCAAATGCCGCATCCACGATGCGACTCGCGCGACTGCGTGTAGCGCCGCCCGAGAACAATTGCGACGCCATCATCGGCGTGAGCGTGAGCGCGATCAGGCAGGAGAAGAGAATCGAGGCGGCGAGCGTGAAACCGAATTCGCTGAACAGCCGCCCCACGCGCCCGGTCTGAAAGGAGATCGGCACGAACACCGCCGACAGCACCAGCGTCGTCGCGATCACGGCGAAGCCGATCTCATGGCTGCCGTCGATGGCGGCGAGCAGGCTCTGCTGGCCGCGCTCGATGCGCCGGTAAATGTTCTCGAGCACCACGATCGCGTCGTCCACCACCAGGCCGATGGCGAGCACCATGCCGAGCAGCGTGAGCACGTTGATGGTGAAGCCGAGCGCGTACATCGCCGCGCAGGCCGCAATGATGGAGATCGGAATCGTCACTGCGGGAATTACCGTCGCGCGCCAGTTGCCCAGGAAGGCGTAAATGACGAGCAGCACCAGCGCGAGCGAGATGCCCAGCGCGGTGATCACCTCGCGCATCGAGGCCTCGATGAACACCCCGCGATCCACGTTCACGCCGAGCTCGGTGCCCTTGGGCAGGTCGCGATTGAGGATTGCAACTTCGTTGCGCACGGCACGGGCGACTTCGAGTGTGTTCGCCTTGGATTGCGCGACCAAGCCGATGCTGATGCCGGGAATGCCGTTGGTGCGTGCCGCGCTACGCTCGTTTTCGGCAGCGAGCTCGACGCTCGCCACCTCGCCGAGGCGCACGAGGTAGCCATCCGCGCCGCGCCCGAGCACCAGGCCGCGAAAGTCCTCCTGCGTATTGAGGCCGGTCGCCGTGTTGAGCGTGAATTCGCGCAGTTGCGATTCCAGCCGCCCCGCGGGGACTTGTACGTTCTCGCGTCGCAGTGCAGCTTCGATGTCGCCCACCGTCATGCCCCGCCCCGCGAGCGCCTGCCGGTCGATCCAGACCCGCATCGCGTAGCGGCGCGAGCCCGCGAGAGTCACGCGCGCGACCCCCGGGAGCGCGGCGAAACGGTCGACGATGTTGCGCTCGGCGAAGTCGGTGAGATCCAGCACGCTCATCGTGCTGCTGGCGAGATTGAGATAGATGATGGGATCGTCGTTGGAATCCGCCTTAGCTATCTCCGGCGGATCCGCCTCGAGCGGCAGTTGATCGACCACGCGGCCCACGCGGTCGCGAATGTCGTTAGCCGCTTCATCGACATTGCGATCGAGGTCGAATTCCACCGTGATGCGCGAGCGCTCGTCGGCACTGGACGAGCGCAGCTTGTCGATCAGCTCCACCCCGGCGATCCGATCCTCGATCGGCTGCGTGATTTTGGTCTCCACGATCTGCGCCGAGGCGCCGCGGTAGCCGGTGTCGATCGAAACGATGGGCGGGTTGATGTCCGGAAATTCGCGCACCGTCTGCCACAGGCGCCCGAGACACACCAGACCGATCACCACGAGCATCAGGCTGATGACGATCGCGAACACCGGCCGGTGAACGGAGAACTCCGAAATCTTCATCGCGGACCCTGGGAGAGCCGATTTCCCGCTAGACCTTGTCTGTACGGCCGAAGTTTCGGCAGCTTTGGCCTTTTGCAGCCGCGGCTCCTACAATACACCGCCTCACAAAGCCTGGGCCGGTCTGTGCGATCGACCGGCACGGTCCGCAAACTGTAGAACAACAGCTCTGGGGAAAACGTATGCGTCCCGTCAACTCGTCGTCTTTCTGGATCCGCTGCGCGGCGCTGTGCCTGCCGGCCCTGCTGGTGCTGGCCTGCCAGAAGAAACCCGAACCCGCCGTCCCACCCGCGGCCGAGTCGGCCAAGAAGGAAGTCGGCGCCGGCGAGGGCCAGCTCGATATCGTCGCCTGGCCGGGTTACATCGAGCGTGGCGACACCGACAAGAGTTATGACTGGGTGACCGGCTTCGAGCAAGCCTCCGGCTGCAAGGTGAACGTCAAGGTCGCCGGGACCTCGGACGAGATGGTGTCACTGATGACGCAGGGCGGCTATGACCTCGTCACCGCCTCGGGCGATGCAACGCTGCGCCTGATTCGCGGCGGCACGGTGCAGCCGGTCGACGTCAGCCTGATCCCGAGCTACGGCAATGTCGACAAGCGCCTGCAGGAAGCCCCCTGGCACTTCGTCGATGGCAAGCACTATGGCACACCGTACCAGTGGGGACCGAACGTCCTCATGTACAACACCAAGGCGTTCAAGACCGCGCCGACTTCCTGGTCCGCCGTGCTCGAGCCGCAGAAGCTTGCGGATGGCAAGGCCAACAAGGGACGCGTCCAGGCCTACGACGGCCCGATCTACATTGCCGACGCCGCTGTCTACCTGATGGCGAAACAGCCGAGTCTGGGGATCAAGAATCCCTACGAGCTCAGCGAAATGCAGTACAACGCAGCCCTCGACCTGCTGCGCAAGCAGCATCCGCTCGTGCAACGCTACTGGCACGATGCCAACGTGCAGGTGCAGGACTTCACCACCGAGGGCATCGTCGCCTCCAGCTCCTGGCCGTTCCAGGTGAACACGCTCAAGGCCAACAAGCAGCCCGTCGACAGCGTAGTGCCGGCCGAAGGCGCGACCGGGTGGGCGGACACGACGATGATGCATGCCAAGGCCGCGCATCCGAACTGCGCTTACAAGTGGATGGAATGGTCGCTGAGCCCGAAGGTGCAGGGCGACGTCGCCGCGTGGTTCGGTTCGGTTCCTGCCGTGCCCGCCGCGTGCGAGAACAACGCGCTGCTCGGCCCCGACGGCTGCAAGACCAACGGCTTCGAGAACTTCGACAAGATCTGGTTCTGGCGCACACCGGAAGCGACGTGTGCGCAGGGGACCTGTGTTCCGTACAGCCGATGGTCGACCGATTACGTCGCCCTGATGGGCGGACGCTGAGTCACTTCATGAGCAAACCCCTCTCCCCGTTCGCGGGGAGAGGGCGTGGGTGAGGAGCTGGCCCTCATGCCGGCTGCCATCGAATTTCAGCAGGTCTCTCGCCGCTTCGGCAGCGTTCGGGCTGTCGACGAGGTCAGCCTGTCGATTGCAGCTGGAGAGTTCTTCGCGCTCCTCGGGCCCTCGGGCTCGGGCAAGACAACCTGCCTGAGACTGATTGCCGGCTTCGAGCAGCCTTCCTCCGGGCACGTGTTGCTCGATGGTGCCGACGTCACCGGCGTTCCGCCCTACGAGCGCAACGTCAACACCGTGTTCCAGGATTACGCCTTGTTCCCGCACATGACGGTCGCGGAGAACGTGGCCTACGGACTGAGGGTACGCCGCGTTCCGGCCGTGGAGCAGCGTAAGCGCGCGCAGGAGATGCTCGCACTGGTGCAGCTCGAAGGCCTGGGCGAGCGTTCGCCGTTGCAGCTCTCCGGCGGCCAGAAGCAGCGCGTCGCGCTGGCGCGTGCACTCATCAATCATCCCGCGGTGCTGCTGCTCGATGAGCCGCTGGGTGCGCTCGACCTCAAGCTGCGCGAGGCGATGCAGATCGAGCTCAAGAACCTGCAGCGCAAGCTCAAGATCACCTTCGTGTACGTGACCCACGATCAGGGCGAGGCGCTCAGCATGGCCGACCGTGTCGCCGTGTTCGACCGCGGCCGCATCGAGCAGCTCGACACGCCGCGCGGACTCTACATGCGGCCGCGCACTGCGTTCGTGGCCCGATTCGTCGGCGGTGCCAACGTCATCGAAGGTGATCTCGCGCGCCGTCTCACCGGCGCACCGCGGCCCTTCGCTATTCGCGCCGAGATGATGACCCTCGACGGCAGTGCTGCTCCGTCGGGCGATGGCCAGGTCGGCTGCGAGGCTACGGTCATCGACGTCCAGTACCACGGCGCCAGCAGCCGCTGGCAGGTGCGCACTGATGACGACACGGTGCTCGCCGTGGTGAGGGCTGAGTCGGGGTCGGCGGCGGGCACCTACGCAATCGGCGGCAAGGTGCGCGTGGCGTGGCCGGCGGTACAGATGGTGCCGCTGGAAGAGACGCCCACGGCCTGAGCAAGGTGACGCGCGTGATCTGCTCAACTAGCAAGGAGCCGCGGCCGCAATGAACGCGGCAGTGGCAGCCGCTGCGGGCGGCACGATGTTCGGGCGCGGACTCTCGACGTTCTTCTACCGGCGTTCCGCGTTCTATCTCCTGTTGCTGCTGTTGCCGCCGCTCCTGTGGCTCGGCACGGTGTACCTCGGATCGTTGTTCGCCCTGCTGCTGCAGAGCTTCTACGCGATCGACGAATTCACGGCGACCGTAGTACCCAAGCTCACGCTCGCCACCTACCACCAGCTGTTCTCGCAGCCAGCCAACGTCGACATCATTCTGCGAACACTCGGCATGGCCATCGCGGTCACCCTCGCCAGCGCAGTGATCGCCTTTCCGCTCGCGAGCTACATGGCGCGCTACGCGAGCCCGCGCATGAAGGCGTTCCTGTACGTCGGCGTCATGCTGCCCATGTGGACCAGCTACCTGGTCAAGGTGTACGCGTGGCGGCTGATCCTCGCCAAGCAGGGGATCCTGAGCTGGATCCTCGACGACGATCGGGCTCGATCCGCTGCTCGAAGCGGCGCTCACGACACCGGTGATCGGCGGCCCTTCGCTCGCCTCTTCTTACCTCGGCATGTTCATCGTGTTCGTCTACATGTGGCTGCCGTTCATGATCCTGCCGCTCGCCGCCGCACTCGAGCGCGTGCCGCAGTCGATGGTGCAGGCGTCGGCCGACCTGGGCGCGCGGCCGTGGCAGACGTTTCACACCGTGATCCTGCCGCTCGCGCTGCCGGGTCTCGCCGCCGGCTCCATATTCACATTCTCGCTCACGCTCGGGGACTACATCATCCCGAATGTCGTCGGTGCGCCCGGCTACTTCATCGGCATGATGGTGTACCAGCAGCAGGGAACCGCCGGGAACATTCCGCTGGCGGCGGCGTTTTCAGTGGTCCCGATCGTGCTGATCGCCATCTATCTCACGCTCGCGCGTCGCCTCGGAGCCTTCGATGCGCTCTAGGCGCGACTGGAACAGCGCTTCGCCCGGGCAGAAGCTCGCTGCCCTGGCCGGGCTCGCGTTCATGCACTTCCCGGTGCTGATCATCATCCTGTACGCGTTCACCACCGAGGACCGCACCTACCAATTCCCGCCGCCCGGCCTGACGCTGCACTGGTTTTCGGTGGCGTTCGCGCGCGATGACATCTGGGCCGCCTGCGGCTCTCCATTACGGTGGCGGCCGTAGCGACCGTCTCGGCACTCTTTCTCGGCACGCTTGCGGCTCTTGGACTCGCGCGGGCGCAGTTCGCGGGCAAGAACTTCATCACGCTGCTGTTCGTCCTGCCGATTGCGCTGCCCGGCATCATCACCGGCATCGCCCTGCTCTCCGCGATCCGCCTCGCAGGCCTGAACGCCGGCTTTTGGACCATCGTTGCGGGCCACGCCACATTCTGCCTCGTGATCGTGCACAACAACGTGATCGCACGCCTGCGGCGCCTGCCGACGAGCTGGATCGAGGCGTCGATGGATCTCGGTGCGGACGGCTGGCAGACCTTTCGGTACGTATTGCTGCCGCAGATTGCCACTGCACTCCTGGCCGGCGGCATGCTGGCGTTCGCGCTTTCCTTCGATGAGATCATCGTGACAATCTTTACCGCGGGTCACGAGCAAACGCTGCCGATCTGGTTCTTCAACGAGCTGTTCCGCCCGCGCGAGCGTCCGATCACGAACGTGGTCGCGGTCGTGGTCATCACGGTGACGCTGGTGCCGATCCTGCTGGCGTACTATTTCACGCGTCCGCGAGAGTTCGAGTCCAAGTAGCTCGCCTGCCGTCCGCACCGCAGGCGTTCCTGACAACGAGGCTGACATGCAAACCAAGCTCCTGATCAAAGGCAAGTTCACCACCGGCAAGGGCGACGCGGAGAAGGTGCTCGATCCGGCGACCGGCAAGACCATTGTCGAGATTCCTGAAGCGTCCGAAGAGCAGGTGGACGCCGCAGTACTGGCCGCGGCCGGCGCATTCGGCAGCTGGTCGAGCACGGCGCCGAAGGATCGCGCCACGTTGCTGCTCAAGCTGGCGGATCGCATTGAGGCCGAAGCCGACACCTTTGCCGAGCTCGAATCGCGCAACTGCGGCAAACCCCTCGCGGCGGTGAAGAACGACGAGATTCCAGCGATCGCCGACGTGTTTCGCTTTTTCGCAGGCGCCGCGCGCACGGTGACCGGCGCCATCGCGGGTGAGTACCTGCCGGGGTTCACGAGCATGGTTCGCCGCGACCCGGTTGGCGTCGTCGCGTCGATCGCACCCTGGAACTATCCGCTCATGATGGCCGCATGGAAGTTGTCGCCCGCCATTGCGGCCGGCAATACCGTGGTGCTGAAGCCCTCCGAGCAGACTCCCCTCACGACGTTGAAGCTCGCCGAGATCATCGCCGAGCTGTTCCCTGCCGGCGTCATCAATGTCATCACGGGTCGGGGCAAGACCGTCGGCGCGCCGCTGATCTCGCATCCGGCAGTACGCATGGTGTCGCTGACCGGCGATGTATCGACCGGTGAAAGAATCCTGCAGGCCGCCTCCAGGGGCGTGAAGCGCACGCATCTCGAGCTTGGCGGCAAGGCGCCCGTGATCGTCTTCGATGACGCTGACCTCAAGTCCGTCGTTTCCGGCGTGCGCACGTTCGGCTTCTACAACGCCGGGCAGGACTGCACCGCCGCGTGCCGCCTGTACGCAGGCGCGAAGATCTTCGACCGGCTGGTTGCCGATCTCACCTCGGCGGTGGAGTCGATCAAAGTCGGCACACAGCAAGAGGAAGGCGTCGAGATGGGCCCGCTCATCAGCTCACGGCAGCGCTCGCGCGTGGCTGGATTCGTCGAGCGCGCAGCTGAGCTCAGGCACGTCGACGTCACCACCGGCGGCAAGACACGCGGTGGCGGCGGATTCTTTTACGAGCCGACGATCGTGGCGGGCGCGAAGCAGTCCGATGAGATCGTGCAGCGCGAAGTGTTTGGCCCGGTGGTTTCGGTGACCCGCTTCAAGGACGTCGATCAGGCCATCGCGTGGGCCAACGATTCAGAATATGGTCTTGCCTCTTCCGTGTGGACCAAGGACGTCGGCAGGGCGATGCAGGTCGCTGCCCGCCTGCAATACGGCTGCACCTGGATCAACACGCACTTCATGCTGATCAGTGAGATGCCGCATGGGGGGCTCAAGCGCTCCGGCTATGGCAAGGACCTGTCGCTCTACGCACTCGAGGATTACTCGGTACCCAGGCACGTGATGGTCAAGCTGTAGCACCGTTCCGGGTGATCGGCCGTGACCGTGATCGAGACGCCGCGCCTGGCTCTGCGCCGCTTCACGCTCGAGGATGCCGAGTTCATTCTCCGGCTGCTGAACGAACCCTCGTTCCTCGTGTTCATCGGGGACAAGGGTGTGCGCACGCTGGACGATGCTCGCGACTATCTGCGCAACGGCCCGATCGCCAGCTACGAGCAATTCGGCTTTGGCCTTTATCTGACGGCAATCAAGCATGACCGCACGCCGGTGGGCATGTGCGGCCTGTTGAAGCGCGAGTCCTTGCCGGATGTCGATATCGGCTTTGCCCTTCTGCCCGAATTCTGGTCGCAGGGTTACGCGCTGGAGTCCGCAGCTGCCGTGCTCCGTCATGGCAGAGAGGCTTTCGGCCTGCGCCGAATCGTGGGCGTCGCCAAGCCGGAGAATCAAGCCTCGATCAGGCTGCTCGAGAAGCTCGGAATGAAGTATGAGAGGCGGGTGAAGATCGTGCCCGAGGGTCCGGAGGACGTGTTGATGGCGATCGACTTCCCCAGCGGCTGAGTCGCGCGCCGTCAGGGACCCTCGAATGTCTCCCTCTGGCCCTGCTTCTCGCGCACGTAGTCGACGTTGGACTGGTGACTCCTCACCTGGTCGGGCGTCCAGCAGAGTGTTCTCTGATTCAGGCGCGATCCGCTCACCGAACCTGCTTTGCAGTAGCGCTTCCCGCCGTCCATCATCGTTACTTTGTAGCCCAGCCTTTTCATCTGCTCGTCCATGGCGGCCTCTTCGCTCTTTGCCTTGGCGGCCGCATCACTCTCCTCGCTGCTCGCCGCACTGGCCGGCTGGTCGCCCGCTCCCGGCGCCGCGACTGGGTGTGCTGGCGTCGCGTCGCTCGCGGCGGCGGCCGGCTGCGCCGCCGTCGCCTGAGTTGCAGCCGCTGCGGATTCGGCAGAGACCGCCGAACAGCGGCGTCGGACGGTGCGGGTGCGGCTGCGGGGGTGCCGGAACCGTCGACGCAGGTTGATCGGCGGCCAACGCCATCGAGCAGAGGAGCGCCGCCGCAAGAAGACCGGATATTGCAACTCGCATTTTGAACTCCGCGCGTGAGCTTCTTCGATGAGCTATACAGATAGAATTATATTGCTTACGAACGCGTTCGTACATATGTCTGCCGCGCTCATGGGCATAATGCGCACAGTCGAAACCGGAGGCGCGCCCTCATGCGAGTTCCTGCACCCGTCACGATTTTTCTGTTGGCGACGATCATCTCCCACATTGCCGGCGCGGAGGTGATCGACAGCTCGGAGAATGGCTTCACGGTCAGGAACGATGCATTGATTGCGGCGTCGCCGGACAAAGTGTATGCGACGCTCCTGCGCATCGGCAATTGGTGGGACCCGGAGCACACCTACTCCGGGAACGCAAGCAACATGTCGATCGATGCCAAGCCGGGCGGTTGCTTCTGCGAGCGCCTGCCGCACGGCGGCGGCATTCAGCACATGACAATCGTCTATCTCTCCCCTGGCAAGGTGCTGCGCATGTCAGGTGCGCTCGGACCGCTCCAGCCACTCGGCGTGGCCGGCAGCCTGGACTGGAAAATGAACGCGACCGATGGCGGCACGCGGCTCGAGTTGAGCTACACGGTCGGCGGCTACCGCAGCGGCGGTTTGCGCGAGCTCGCGACACCTGTGGATTCGGTACTGCGTGCTCAGCTGCTGCGCCTGAAGAGCTTCGTGGAGACCGGACACGCCGGCGCGAACTGAAGGGCATCGCTACTGCAGGCGCACGCTGTCGATTGTCCACAGAGAGGATGCGCAACCGCGTTAGTCGGCAGTCATGGAAGTCACCATCGGCAAAGACCCAGAGGCTGTCGCCCGGATGGCTGCCGATTGGCTCGCTGCGCGGGTCAGCGCGGACGTGGCCGCGCGCGGCCGCTGCATAGTCGCCCTGAGCGGCGGTCAAACGCCCTGGCAGATGCTGGCGGACCTGATCACGCATGACATCCCCTGGCATGCGGTGCAGATAGTGCAGGTCGATGAGCGGGTCGTGCCAATGGATGACCCACGGCGCAGTCTCGCCCGCATCGCAGAACTGCTCTGCCAGCGCGGGCGCCTGGAGGAGCGACAGCTGCACGGCATCCCGGTCGAGCGTCCGGACGCAGATCTCGCCGCGCACGAGTATCTGAAGACACTCGAATCTCTCGCCGGCTCGCCGCCGGTGCTCGATATCGTGCAGCTCGGCCTGGGCAGCGATGGCCACACGGCGTCGCTGTTCCCGGGAGATGCGGCGCTCAGGATCACGGACCGCGATGCCGTCGCCACCGGACTGCAGGCCGGTACGCGGCGCGTCACGCTCACGTTTCCGTGCCTCAATCGCGCTCGCGCGCGACTGTGGCTGATTACAGGAGCAGAGAAGGCGGCCCGCCTGCGCGAGCTGATCAGCGGGCAAGGTGACGTTCCCGCCACGCGCGTGTCACGGGAGAGCGCGATCGTCTTCACCGACGCCAGCGCGGCGAGTGCCCCGCGTGCGTCTGCTTCACGCTGACGGCGCGCCCTTCTTGATCTCGTGGCCGCCGAAGGCATTTCGCATGCCCGCAAGTAGTCGCGCCGCGTAATCGTTATGTCCCTGGCTCGCAAAGCGCATCATCAGCGCGAGGCTCATCACGGGCGCCGGGACACCGAGCTCCACCGCTTCCAACGCCGTCCAGCGCCCCTCGCCCGAATCGGAAACGACCGGCGCGGCCTCTGCCAGCGACTTGCCGTCACGTAGAAGAGGAGCCGTCAGATCGAGGAGCCAGGAACGGATCACACTGCCGTGCCGCCAGCACTCGGCGATCGCGCCCAGGTCGAGCGCAAACTCCTTCTTCTCGCGCAGCAGCGCAAAGCCTTCGGCGTACGCCTGCATCATCCCGTACTCGATGCCGTTGTGAACCATCTTCACGAAATGCCCCGAGCCAACCGGGCCGCAATGCACCCAGCCCTTGTCGTGTGCCGGCGCCAGTCGCTCCGCGAAGGGTTTCAGCCGCTCGACCGCCGCCGCTGTGCCTCCCAACATCAACGCGTAGCCATTCTCCAGGCCCCAGACGCCCCCCGAAACGCCGGCATCGATGAACTCGATCCCGCGCGCCTGCAGCTCTCGCGCATGCCGCATGCTGTCGCGGTAATACGCGTTGGCACCGTCGACCAGCACATCGCCGGCCTGCATGAGGACCGCGAGGGCGTTCATCATCCCTTCGCTGGGCGCGCCGGCGGGCAACATCATCCAGACGACTCGCGGGGGCGTGAGGTGCGCGATGAGTGCGTCGAGCGAGTCCGTGACGGTCAAGCCCGCTTCGCCGCGATAGCCATCGTGTTTGGCGGCCGAGCGATCGAAGCCGATGACATTGACACTGCGGCGCGCAAGCCGGCGCGCCATGTTGCCGCCCATGCGGCCGAGCCCGATGATTCCAATCTGCACGACGACTCTCCCGTGACCTGCGCGGCCCTGCCTGAGCAGACTATAGCCCGAATGAGACTCACCGACTGACAGCGTGGCGGCCTGCGCCGCGACGCGTCAGATCGAAAGCGTCGGATCGCCCTCCAGGATGCGCTGCGCGAGATGCGGCCGCTCGCCCTTCCGCCACAACGGCGCGCGATGCACGACGCGATAGCGCAGCGGTCCACCGTCGGCCTGCTCGCTGCGCTCCAGCGGGCGTGGGATGCACACGAATTCACTCTCGAGCGCAGCGCTCGTCACGTGCACGGTGGCGTAACCGTGCCCGCCCAGGTCGATGAACGACAAGTGTGGTGACAGATGCGGATTCGAGAGTCGCCGCGCCGCTTGGATATCACCGCTCTTTTGATATTCGAGGCAAGAGCGCACACCGTGATGCAGCAGCAGATTGATTGCAGCCTCGGGCGTTGACCGGCCGGGCCGGTCGATCAGGTACAGCGCGCGCAACGGGTGATCCTTCGGGAAGCGGTGCTCGAAGGCCTCGGGGAGCGCGGGCGCTGAAATCGAACCGGTAATGAACGCGACGCCCACCGGCTCGAATGCTGCGGGCGGAAGCGCCTTGGCGGCGAGACCTGCCCAGAAGCTGTGGCGGTCGCCGGCCACGGTCGCAAATCCAGTAACGCCCGCATCGCGTACGAGATCGTAGATCTCGGCGCGTTCGACGTACGCCGTGCTGTGATCGCCGCCGCCGAAACCCGCGTAGCCGGCACCAGGCCAGGGCTTGGTGAGGCCCGACGGGAGATTCTGCGGATCGATGCGCCAGTCGAGCGTGCCGAGCGAGTTGCCCCAGATCTTCCACGTGGCTTTCGAGGTTTGCAGGCGTTCGAGGAACCACGCTTTCTGCGTCGCTCCGAGAATCGCCTGCGGCGGCTGATCCTTGCAGAAGTTGGGGACCTCGATCTCACCGAAGCGAATGCTCGCCGGCGGGTGGCCGCCAGCATAGGTGCGGCCGGCATCGAGAATCTCCATCACCTCCTGCGGCACCAGCTCGGGAAAGTCCGCACTTGCGAAAGCCGCCGCTTCGGGCCGGCTGACGGGCTCTTCGGAACGATAACTATGCTGATCGGTGATGATGAGATCGATGTTGCGCCCGAAGCGCAGCGCGCGATAACCGGTCAGACTCGCGATTGCGCGCAGGTTGTTCGGTTCATCGCCGAGCCCCTGCGCATCGAAGCGCGTGACCGGAGCGTCGATCACGCTCGGCGGATCGAAGCGCTCCAGCGAATCGCCACTCGGCTTGCGCACGCGCGCGGGCTGGTACTCGAACCATGCCTGGTTCGCGGCCACCTTCCGCGTCTGCGCAGGACGTGTCTTGCTCTCGAACACTTGCAGTCCCTGCCAGCCGAGCCACGAAAACTCGTGGTTGTCCCACATGGCGACGAACGGCCAGCGCGCCCGCGCATCCTGCAGGTCAGGATCGTGCAGGTAAGCGCGATACACAGCCCTGTAATCCGCGACCGTCGTCGGAATGTGGAAGTCGGCAATCTTCTCGCCATTCGGATAGCGCACGAGATCGCGCAGCCGCCGATCGTACATGCCCTGCGGCCGATCCTCTGGATACCAGATCAACTCGTAGATGAAGTCCCCGAGGTGCAGCACGAAGCCAAGCCGCTCGGCGGCCGCGGCCCGCTCATCTTCGAAGATCATGCGACGGTAGGCGTTCTGCGCACCCTGGCACACGTTCTGACAGCTCACGAACGCGAACCGCACCGGTCGCGCATCGTCGTCGGCCGGAGCAGTCAAGGTGCGACCGATGCGACTGCCGGCGCCACTGTCATCAGCGAACCGATACCAGTACTCGTGCGCGGGCCTGAGTGCTCCGACCAGGACGCGACAGGTCCAATCGGACGCGGCGGCAACGCGTGCCGGCGCGCTCGCGACGACGCGGCGGAACTGCTCATCTTCTGCGACCTCGACGGTGAGCAACGCGCCACTTCTGCCATCGGCGTATGGACGGCGCGTCCACAGGATGACGCTCTCTGATTGCGGATCGCCGGACGCGACGCCTTCCGGATACAACTCACGTCGTTCGCGCCAAGCGATGCGCGAGGCGCGCGCATGCCCGTCGCCCCAGGCAATCGAAGCACCGAGCGCGGCCGCATATGCGAGGAATTGACGGCGGTTCAGTTCGTGCATCGCCCCTCCGCAGCTGCGACTGCACTCGGGTGGGATGAGTTCCTCTCAGCTGGCCAGCACGGCCTTCGCAGCAAGGCGTGCGGCCGCGCCGATAATCCCGCGACCCGGATGCGTGCCCGCACCACAGAGATACAAGCCCGGGACCGGCGCTGCGTAACGCGAAGCACCGGGCACGGGACGCATGAACAGGATTTGGTCCAACATCATCTCGCCCTGCGCAACGGCGCCTTCGCGCACACCAAACCGCGCTTCGATGTCGAGTGGCGTCAACACCGTCCGTTCAACAATGCGAGACGAAAATCCCGGCAGGTGACGCTCGACCGTCGCGAGAGCGCGATCGGCCATCGAGTCGCGCAGGCGATTCCAGTCCCCTTCGCGCAGGCGATACGGTGTGAACTGCACGTGCAGCACGGCGACGTGGCGGCCCGCGGGCGCGAGGTCCGGCTGCGCGACGCTGGGAAAGCGCAGCTCGATCACCGGCTCATCGGAAGCACGACCATACTTGGTGGCGTCGTACGCACGCTCGACATAGCGCAGCGACGGCGCAATCAGTACCGCGCCTGTCGGCGGCCCGACCGTGCGCGGAATCGCCGGCAGAGCGTCGAGCGCCAGCAGGATCTGGCTGGTCACGCCGCGAAAGCGAATGTTGCGCACCGCACGGATGAACTCGGGGTCGAGGTGACCCGCATCGAGAAGCCCTAACAGGCTGTGGTATGGATCGAGAGCGGACACCGCCGCACGGCACCCCACCTCTTCACCCGACGCGAGCTGTGCGCCAGCCACTCGACCGTCGCGCACAACGAGCTGGCGCACTGTAGTTCCGGTCTCGATGACCACGCCCGCGGACTGGGCAAGCTCCGCGAGCGTGCGTACAAGAGTGCCGGCACCGCCCTTCAAGCGCAGCCGTTCGCCGATCACGCCGGGCGCCGCGCCCACGTGCCGATGCAAGAACGTGAGTGCTGTACCACCCGACATCGCGCCCTGGCATACGTCGCTGACCGCGAGTGCCGCGAGTGCCCCTTTGAGTAACGGCGATTCGAACTCATCATCGAACCAGTCCGCCGCCGACATCGGCAGTGCCCGCAACAGCTCGACCATGCCTTGCTGCCCCAGGCGACGAAACTTCCTTCCCAGCCCGGCAAGCGTCACGAATTCTCCGGCGCGATCGGCATCGATGCGCGGCGGCGGCAGGCGATAGAGCTCCGCCAGGAATCGCGCCAAGGCGTTCACGCGTTGCGTGAATTGCGGCCAGCGCACCGCGTCGCGATCCGAGAAGCGCTTGAGTCCCTCTGCGGTATCGCTCACCGAGGGCCGTAAGAAGAGCGGCGCACTCTCACCAAGCGCGATCAACGTGGGATCCGAAGCCGGCTCCGCGGCCGGGGTGTAGCCAATGGCTCGAAACGCTTTCGCATCGAGATACCCGAGATCCGAGACGAGAGGCGCAGCGCGAAAGCCGCGCGCGAATTCGATCTCGCGATACGTGCCGCCGAGCTCGGTATCTGATTCGAGCAGCAGCACCTTCGATCCGGCACGAGCCAGGGTGATGGCTGCAACCAGGCCGTCGGGCTCGCTGCCGATCACCAGCGCATCAAACGAGCGGCTCATGCTTTCACGCTCGATCGGCGAGGACGCGCATCGCCGCCAGGCGTCCCGCTGCGCCCATCACGCCGCCACCGGGATGAGTGCTGGAGCCGCAGTGATAGTAGCCGCGTACCGGCGTGTGGTAGCTGGCCCAGCGCGCGGCGGGGCGCAGGAAGAACAGCTGCTGCAGGGCAAGCTCGCCCTGGAAGATGTTGCCCTCGGACAGCCCGACGGTGCGCTCGATGTCCGCCGGCGTCAGTACCTGTCGATGCAGGATCACCGATTTCAGGTTGGGCGCGTACTCGCTCAACGTATCGATCACCGTATCTCCAAAGGCTTCGCGCTTCGCGTCGGTCCAGCCGCCATCGATGTTGTAGGGCGCGTACTGCACGAAGATGCTCGCCACGTGCTTGCCGGGCGGCGCCATGTTCGGGTCGATCACCGAAGGGAAGATGATGTCCATGTACGGGCGGCGCGAGAAGCTGCCGTACTTGGCATCGTCGTACGCGCACTCGAGGTAGTCGATGCTCGGGCTGATCGAAACCGAGCCGCGGTGATGCGCGCCGACACCTGGCATGCAGGTGAAGTCCGGCAGCGCCGAGAGTGCAAGGTTCACCTTGCCGGAGGAACCGCGGAAGCGGAAGCGGCGCACTTGCTCGAGCAGGTCCGTCGGCAATTCCTTATTATCCACGAGTTCGAGATAGGTGCGGCGCGCATCAAGCCCGGAGACCACGATCGGCGCGCGATACTCATCGCCGTTCTGCAACACCACGCCGGTCGCACGCCCGCCCTTGATCAACACCTGCTTCACGGCGGAATCGATGCGGATCGTCGCGCCGTGCCCGACGGCCGCGCTCGCAATCGCGGCACTCACCGTTCCGTTGCCGCCCTTGCAGAAACCCCAGGCGCGAAACGCGCCGTCGATCTCGCCCATGTAATGATGCAGCAGCACGTAAGCCGAGCCCGGCGATCGCGGTCCCATGAAGGTGCCGATGATGCCGCTCGCCGACTTCGTGGCCTTGAGCGGACCGAATTCGAACCACTCGTCGAGGTAGTCGGCCGAGCTCATGGTCATGAGCTTGTAGAGGGCGTGGAACTGCTCGGCCCCGAGCGAACGCAGGTGTCCGCCGAATTTGAGCAGCCCCCTGAGCTCGCGCGGCCTCAGCGACGTTGGGTCGGGAGGCATCAGGCCGAGAATCGGCTTCACCGCCTTCGCCATCTGCACCATCAGCCGCCCGAACTCGCTCATGGCTTCGGCATCGTGCGGCGAATGTCGATAGAGCTCACGCCGCGAGAGGTCGCCGTCGGCCCAGCTCGCGAGATAGTCGCCATTGGGCAGCGGCACGAGCGTGCTTTCCAGCGGCAGGATGTGCAGTCCGTGACGTGGCAGCTCGAGATCGCGGATGATCTCGGGCCGCAGCAGGCTCACGACGTAAGAGAACACCGAAAAGGTGAAGCCAGGGAAAATCTGCTCGCTGACCGCCGCGCCACCGATGACGTCACGCCGTTCGAGCACCAGCACCTTGCGGCCCGCGCGCGCCAGGTACGCCGCCGCGACCAGCCCGTTATGGCCGGCACCGATGACGATGACATCGTAGACGCTGCTCGGCTTGTCGGAACGATTCATGTCAGGCTTTCTTGCGCGGCGGATCGAAAAACGGAAGCTTGCGCACCCAGGCATTGGCGCGCTGGCGCTGGTGCTCGACTGTCACCTCGATTTCTACCGGCGTGTCGGGCGCGTAGTGAGGCGCGCGCAAATGCGCGAGTGCCAGGTACTTCTTGAGGAGCGGTGACCAGCAGCCGCTCGAGGCATAACCCACCTGCTCGCCCGCGCGATAGATCGGCACGCTCGTGCGCCAAGCGACGGTGGGGAGCGACGGTGTCAGGTGCACGCTCGTAAAAAGCTTTTCGAAGGAATCCCAGTCCACCTCGATGCCGACGAACCGCCACGCAGCCCCTCTCTCACGTTCAGCTTTGAGCGCGGCCCTGCCGTTGAAAATTTCCTTGTCGAGGTTGACGGTCCAGTCGAGCGACAGCTCGTATGGCGATGATTTCTGGCTTTCGATCATCGCGTGGTGTGATGAATGATAGTCGACATCGAGCATCACGAGCCCGGCCTCGATGCGCGCGACGTCGAGTGCCCAGACTCCCGCGGGAGTGATGCCATAGTTCGATCCCTCGGCGATCAGCGCGTCCCATACTGCGAGCGCATCCGTCGCGGGCACCCACAGCTCATACCCCAGGTCGCCCGTGTATCCAGTGCGTGAGATCTGGATCCTGACGCCCGCGATGCAGTTGTCCATCAAGCGGAAATACTTGAGTTCGTCGACCGGCTGCTCCGCCACAGCGTTCAGCACCGCACGCGATAGCGGCCCCTGCAGCGCGAGCGCACCGAGCGCATCGGAGTTGTCCTCTATCTTGACGTCGAGTCCGAAGGCGTTCTGATGCAGCCAGCGGTAATTGGGCTCGGCTGCAGTAAGACGAAATGTATTCTCCTCGAGCCGGCTCACTGTGCCGTCGTCGATGGTCTTACCGTGCGCGTCGCACCAGGGCGTATAGAACACCTGTCCGACCTTCGTACCAGAGACGCCGCGCGTAACCATGCGATCGAGCAGCCTCGCGGCGTCGCGTCCCGTAACCGAGTACTTATAGAGTGGCGAGACGTCGAAGAGCGCCGCTGCATTGCGCACGGCCGCGTACTCGCGGTCGTGCACCCAGTCGTAACAGCTTGCACTTGCGTATCCGGCCCAGCGGCGCCAGGTCTGACCGAGCACCAGCGGTGCCGTGCGGGCGTGGAAGGGCGTGGTCTTCAGCATGCGCGGGCGCAGGGTTGGTGGTGAGGGCGCAAGATGTTACCCCTAAACCTGCCCTCGCACGCCAGTGGCGGTCGAATCGGACCTCCCCATGATGAGGTGCTGGCGTCTCGTGCCATGCCTGAATTCAGCTCACCCGATTTTTCAGGCAGCCGATCGGCGCGATCGTGATCTGCACCTCATCGCCAGAGGCGAGCGTGAAATCGCTCTCGGGAACGATACCAGTGCCGGTGAGAAGGTAGCAGCCGTTGGGGAACGAGCTTTCCCGGAAAAGATACTCCACGAGCTCGGCCGATGTTCTCTTCATGCGCGAGAGCTGAGTCATGCCATGAAACACCTCGCGCTTGCGGCGCATGATGCGGAGCACGATCTCCGTGGACGGCGGGAGAGCCTCCTCCGATACCAGCAAGCAGGGTCCAAGAGCGCAGCTCCCGTCGTAGATTTTCGCCTGCGGCAGATAGAGCGGGTTGTCGCCCTCGATGCTCCGCGAGCTCATATCGTTTCCGATGGTGTATCCGAAGATGCGGCCCTCGCAGTTCACAGCAAGCGCGAGCTCAGCCTCCGGCACGTCCCAGCGGGAGTCCTGCCGGATCCGCACTTTGCCACCGTGACCGACAACCCGGTGGGGCGTCGCTTTGAAGAAGAGCTCCGGCCGCTCCGCCCGATACACCCGTTCGTAGGCATCCGCTTCCCGCTCCGATTCCTGCACACGGGCTTCGCGACTCCGATAGTAAGTCACTCCGGCTGCCCAGACTTCCTGGTTCTCGAGAGGCGGACTGAAACTTCTTGAGACTCGCGTCTTGCCGCTTTTCCTGAGACGGGAACGCAGCCAGGCTAGCGGTTCGCTCTGACAGAAGAGTTGATCGAAAGAAAAACCCGGTGCGCGAAACCACCGTTGCTCGATGCACACGGCGACCCCGGAGGGACCGTAATAGACCTTCGCTCCCGTGGTTGCCTCTACCGCGACAGCACGGCTGTGTGCCCGCATGCCGGAATCAGAAGATGGCAATAGGGTTCACGGGCGAACCCGTCCCGCCCTTGAGCCTCAGCGGCGCCATCGTGACGAGAAAGTCGCTGCGGCGCAGTTTGCTACACAGGTCCACGAGGGGCTCGAGGGCCGGAATATCGAGCAACACCAACCCCATCGCGGCCAACGCGATGGCATGGAAATAGATCACATAGCGAATGCTGTAGGGGTTTGGAAATGCATCCACGCAATCGCCCGAGTACACGGCGATCTCGCGCCGATGCATCCATCGCAACGCATCCGGCATGATTCCGACGCGCTGACCGAGATTTTCCGGTCCCTCGGCAGCCTCGCGCTTCTGCAGACCGGTATAAACGAATATGCAGTCACCGGATTCAACCCGAAGCCGCTGGCGCGTCTCCGCCGCCTCGAGATCCGCGGCGGTGACGCCCTGGTCGGGAGTGAGCCATTCGACGCCGCGGACCGCTGCAATGTCGAGCAGCACGCCCCTCGTAAAGATCCCGTCTTTCTGCGCCAGCATGTCGCAGTATTTCAGCCCGCTGGGAGTGGCGACTTCGCTGGCCTTCCTGCCGTTGTAGACATCCTGTCCCCGGTACACGTGGGCAATCGCATCGAGATGAGTCAGGGCAAAGCCATGCAAGCCGAGCGTGAGCTCGTCGATCGCACCGATGGGCTCGTGCGCCTGGTAACACATGGTGTGCCGGACCGGCGAGGGGTTGTTGGCGGACTGTGTTGTATCGAGGTCCCGCGCCAGGGACAGAGCTTGTCCTAACCGAACCAGTGAGGCCGCGGCGATGCGCTTTTGCGGCGTGATGAAATTGAGCGTACCCATTTGATCGTCCGCGCCCCAGCGTCCGGCGTTGTTCAGCTCATCGAACAGGGCATCGAGTGTTTCTTCGGGCGGGAAAGAGCGTTGCGCTGACATCTCTAGTCTCCGGATGCGCGGCCTGCCTGCTACAAGGCGACGACCGTATGCTTGCTGCCTGATTCATACAATGCGTGCACGATCTTCAGCGTACGAAGGTTGTCTCTGCCGTTGGTCCGTGGCAGCCCGCCCGTTGCCAAGGCCTCAAGGAGCGAGGCCATCGGACCGATGAAAGCTGTGGGAATCCACCGCGTCGTCACCGGGTATGGCAGCCAGCCATCGGTCGGCAGCACGCGCGACGACAGCTCGAGCGTGTCCGCTCGACCGCGCGGGTAGTCGTACATCAGACCGATCGTGCCCCGAATGCTTCCCTGGGTACCGTCGATGCGGAATTCGGCTCGCGGATCGCTGGTACGATTCTTGTGGAAGCTGCGCAGCAGGGCGCGCGTTTCGCCGCGGAACTCGAGCACACTGATGGTTCGCGTCTCTCCCGCTTCGGGTTGTCCGGGTTCGCGAGCCTGTGTGCCATACGCGTATAGCGGGTCGCCGAGTATGACGCGGACTGCATCGATGAAGTGGATGGTGAATTGATTGAGATCGAGCCGCGGTTGTTTGGCAACCCAGGGCCAGGCTTCCCACGGCGTATAGACGTGGAAATCCCACGTCATTTCGAACGGCTCGCCGATCCAGCCTAGCGCGACCATCTTGACGGCCGCGGCGACGCTCTCGGAGAAGCGCAGCTGCTGATTCACAGCGAGCAGCCGCTTGCGCTTCTCGGCATGCTCGACGAGCCGTATGGCCTCAGCCAGGTCATACGACAGGGGCTTCTGACACAAGAGGTGTTTGCCCGCGTCGAGCAGCGGTAGCGCGATCTCGCATTGGACCCAGGGGAAAACGGCAATGTCGACGACCGCGACGGCCGGATCTGCCCCAACCTCCTTGGGCGAGGAATAGACCTTGGGTATCCCGTGGCGTTTGGCGACCTCTGCCGCCCTGGCGGCGTTGAGGTCCGTGATGCCGACAATCTGCAGTCCGTGCGCCTTGTAAGCCGGAAGGTGCGCGAGATCGACGATCTCTCCCGCGCCGACAATCGCGATCGGCTGCTTGTGTTCCGGCGCGACGTTCAGTGCAATCGCCTCTCTCACCGGTGCAAACACATCACGCATGCGTCAGTCCTCCCAGAGCGTTCTCTGCCTGAAGGCTTCAGTGTGCTGGCCGGCGCGAGGCGTGGCGTAGCGCACCCGCACCGGGCTTGCGGAGAACGTGAACGGCGAGCCCACGGTGCGATAGCTCTTGCCCGAGTCGGCGTACGGAACATCCCAGATGAGGTTCTTGTGAGCGACCTGCGGATCATGCTCGAGATCGGCGTGGCTTTGCACCGGCGCGCACCACACGTCATGAGCGCCGAGCAGGTCGATCCAGTAGGCGGTTGGCCGGGCCGCGAAGTGAGCGGAGAGCAGGCGATGCACGGCGTCACGGGCGGCGAACATCTTTTCGTTGGTGTCGTACTGCGCCAGCCAATCGACGTGGAGAATCTCGCCAAGCTTCGGGCACGGAAACATCGCGAGAAACAGGTAGCCGTCGCTCGTCGCGTAGACGCCGCACGGGGCCGTGATGCCCGGATGTCCCACGTTCTCGCGCGGCCGGTCGAGCGGCCGGCCGTGGTTGAAGAACACCGTGAGCTCCTGCTGCTGAACGGCCATCATGCAGGACAGCAGGTCGACGTCGACGCGCTGGCCTTCTCCCGTCCTGCGACGGTGCTCAAGGGCGGCGAGGATGCCGATGACCAGGCACAGTCCGGTGAACTGGTCGGCAATCGCAGCGCCGAAGACGAACGGTGGATCGCCTCGACGACCCGTCAGCCACATGGCGCCCGTCAACGCCTGCACGAGATAGTCCTGTCCGGGACGCGACGAATACGGACCGGTCTGGCCGTATCCCGACGAGGCGGCATAGATCAGGCGCGGATTGCGCTGGTGCAGCGATTCGTAACCGAGCTCTGCGCGATCCATCACGCCGGGGCGGAAGTTCTCGACCACGACATCGGCTTTCTCGACGAGCGCGAGGATACGTTCGCGGTCCACAGGACTCTTCAGGTCCACCTCGACGCTGCGCTTGTTGCGATTGAAGGCGAGGAAAGCGTCGGTCTCGCCGTGCGTGCGCGACATGAAGATGCCGTACTGGCGCATCCACTCGCCGCCCTGCTTCTCGAGCTTGACGACATCCGCGCCCAGATCGGCCAGCACCTGCGTCGCGAGTGGACCCTGCAGCAGCGCCGTGAAATCGAGGACCCGAATGCCTGCGAGCGGCCCCGACACCTGTTCACTGTGCTCGTTCATGGACCCTCCCCGTCGCCCCTTCGCGCTCCTGCACCCAGTCCCGGAGCAGGAGCTCGGCCAACCGGCTGAGTTCGGACAGGCACGTCTCAACAGCGATGTCCCGGTCCCAGATGAACCTGTGTATCAGATCGCCAGCGAGCGGCTGGAAGCGCCGGTGACCCGGGACGCGCGGACGCACGAAGGCGTGCTCGATGGTCTCGCGAGTCGATACAAAGAAGTCGCCCGCGCGTTGATTGACACTCGCAGACTCCCACGCCGCGGCATGACCCGGCTGCCCGCCTGAGCTTGCGTAGATGCCGACCTGTACTTCGGGCGACGCGATGTAACGAGCGAGTTCCGCTGCGACCTCGGGATGTGCGCAGCGTGACGACAGTGCGAGGCCTACTCCGCCCAGCACCGAGCCCCGTTCGCCCGAATGGCCGCGCGGCGCGTTTGCGAAGCGTAGCTGCCGCGGCCGGAAACTGCGGCGCGCATAGCTCGAGTACCCGAACATGAGCGGCACATAGGCGATTTCATCGGCGCGGGTCATGCGATCCGAGATGGCGATCGGATCGGCGTGGCGCGAGGAGACGTGCAAGTGAGCTGCGAGGGTGCGCAGGAATTCCAGCGACTCGCGAGCAGCGTTACGATTCATCGGCTCGCCAGCACGCCAGAACTCTCGGCCAGCGACGCCCACACCCATCGAGAGAAATGCGCAGTAGGCGTGATTGGGATTCAAGGGCATCGCGACTTTGATCGCCGCGTCTTCGAGCGATTGCGCCCGGTGGGCTACCTCGACCCACGTAGCGGGCGGCGGCCCCAGCTGCGCGACGCTCCAGAGATCCTCGCGCACCGCGCTGACCTGGCACGCCGCATCGATCGCCAGGGCCCACTGCTTTCCTGCCCAGGAATAGGATGCGTAGCTCGGACCCACGCTGTGCGCGGCCTGGTCCGCGAGAAAACTGGCGTCAACCCAGTCGTCAACCGGTGCGATCAGCCCGGAAGTGGCGGCAGTGGCCACGAACGGATGGTCGATCAGGATGAGATCGTATCGGGTGGCAAGCTCTTCGAGCGGCTGATCCTCGAAGTCCTTGAGCGGACGCGCATCCCATTCCACCGACACACGCCGGCCCCTCACCCAATCTGCCGAAATCGCCTCGAGTGGGTCTCGCGCACGTGGATGCTCCCACGCCATGCCGCGAAGCGTGACGGTGTCGTCGGCCGGGCCGTTCCCGAGCGACAAACTCAGGTCTCCTTTCGACTCGCTCTCGCCTTGACGGCATCCCGATAAGCGACGGTCTGCAGGTGCTCGCAATACAGCACCAGCTCGCCCTCGCCCTTGAACACCTCATATTTCGCCCGGGTCAGTCCGCGATCCGGGTACTTGGGTTCCTTCGCGAGGTTGGTTCGAATCGTGTAGATCGTGTCGCCGATGAACACCGGCTTGATGAATCGCAGCCGGTCGTAGCCATAGGAGAAGGCCTGCAGCCAGTTGGTCGCAACCAGTCCAATTCCGGCGCTGAAGACGAACGCGCCGGCGACGAGCCTGCGACCGAAAATACCCTCCTCCCTGGCGAAGACTTCATCCGCGACGTACGGGTGCATGTCCACCACCAGCGTGTTGAAGGCCATGGACTCGCCTTCCGAGAGCGTGCGACGAATGGTCCGAATCCGGTGGCCAATCTCGAAGTCCTCCCAGTACAGATCCTCGCAAGCCCAGAGTGGGATGGCCCGGTGTTCGGGGGGAAGTTTCGCGTCGTACACGGTCTTGCTCCCGGGCGGTTTATTTGGCTTGTTGAGCCTTTGAGTGACATGTTAGCCTACCCTTCTGGCGGCAGGCAACGCGTATTCCGCGCCTATTTACGGGCAACTAACATGTCAGACAGACAGAATCCGAGCGGTTCTGGGACCGGATACGCGTTGGACGACCGCGTGGCACTCATCACCGGAGCGGCTGGCGGCATCGGTGTCGCGATCGCCCGCCGTTTCGCACGAGCCGGCGCCCACGTCGCGGTCGCAGATATAAAGAGCGAGTCCGCGCGCCAGGTGGCAAGTGATCTGAGGAGATTCGGGCACCGCGCTATCGGGTTGGGCGGCGATGTCAGCAGGTCAACGGATGCGGACGCAATCGTGAGCGCGGCGCTCAGCGAGTTTGGTCGCATCGACATACTGGTGAACAACGCCGGCCTCATGGGGCGTGTGGCTCCGCTCTGGGAGCTGCACGATGCGGACTGGAATCAGGTCATCGGCATCGACCTCACGAGTGTGTTTCTCATGAGTCGCGCGGTGATCTCACACATGCGCTCGCGCCGTAGCGGGTGCATCGTCAGCGTGTCGTCGATAGCGGGAAAGGAGGGCACGCCGCGGTTGATTCCCTATTCCGTCGCGAAGGCGGGCATCATCGCGTTTACCAAGGCACTCGGCAAAGAGGTGGTGGGCGACGGCGTACGAGTGAACTGTGTGGCACCGGGCGTGATCGAAACGCCGCTGCTCGATCAGCTTCCGCCCGAAGCAACGCAGCTGATGCTCAGCAAGTCACCGATGGGCAGGTTCGGGACTGCGGACGAAGTTGCCGCCGTCGTGCACTTCCTTGCTTCGGACGATGCGAGCTTCATCACCGCTCAGTGTTTCGATGCGAGCGGGGGGCGAGCCACCTACTGAACCAGGACCTTGAGCATCGGGGAGAATCTGATGAAACGCAGCAGCGAACGTATTCTGACCACACACACCGGGAGCCTGCCGCGCCCTGCAAGGCTTGTCGAGCTGATGTTCGCGAAAGAAGAGGGACGCACGGTCGATCTGCATCTGCTCGCCGAGCGGGTGCGCGACTCCGTGCGTGAAGTCGTACAGCATCAGGGTGCGGTTGGCGTCGATGTGGTCAGCGACGGCGAGATGAGCAAACCGAGCTACGCGACCTACGTGACCGAGCGCCTGACCGGTTTCGGCGGGAAATCCGAGCGCCCCAAGCTGAGCGACATCCTCGAGCATCCGAATGTCGCGAGCCACTACTTCAACGATCCGGGCGTGCAGCGCCTAAACCTCAACCGTCCCGCCTGTAATGGGCCCGTCGCGCGCAAGGGAATGACGGAGGCCGACGCGGACATCACGAATTTCAAGCAGGCGCTCGCCGAGGTGCGTGTCGCGGACGCGTTCATGACCGCGGCATCCCCCGGCCTGGTATCGATGTTTCTCGGTAACACGTATTACAAGACAGAGGAACAGTTTCTGTGGGCCGTCGCAGAGGCGATGAAGCCGGAGTACGAGGCCATCGTGCGCGCGGGCTTGCTGCTGCAGCTCGACTGCCCGGATCTCGCGATGACGCGACACCGCGAGTTCGCCGACCGGCCGCTGCAGGAATTCAGGGACTATGCGCGCCTGCACATCGAAGTGCTGAATGCGGCTACAGCGAACATCCCTGCGGATCGCCTGCGCGTACACCTGTGCTGGGGGAATTATCCGGGCCCGCACCATCGCGACGTGCCGCTCGAGCAGATCATCGATCTCATTCTCACCGTGCGTGCTCAGGGCCTGTGCTTCGAGGCCGCGAACGCGCGCCACGCGCACGAGTGGAAAGTGTTCGAGAAGGTGCAGTTGCCGGAGGGCAAGATCCTGATCCCCGGCGTCATCGAGTCGATGTCGAACCGCATCGAGCACCCGGAGCTGATCGCGCAGCGTATCGTGCGATTCGCCCAGGCCGTCGGCCGCGAGAATGTGATCGCGGGCAGCGACTGCGGCTTCGGCACGTTCGTCGGCGTGGCGTTGGTCGAGCCCGAGATCGCCTGGGCGAAGCTTGCTGCACTCACCGAAGGCGCGCGTCTGGCGAGCGCGGAACTCTGGTAGGCCGCAACCCCGTGGGCGTGCTCGACTTGCAGGATGTCGGCCGGATCCCCTCGCCGGGCGATAACGTTGCGATCGCCACGCGGCGCCTGCAGGGTGGCACGCAATTCGCTTTTCACGGCCGAGTGCACGCCCTTTCGCACACTCTGCTCGAGGGTCACCGTTTTGCAGTCGAGCCTATTGCACGTGGTGCGGCCCTTCTCTCCTGGGGATTGCCATTCGGGCGGGCACTGCGCGCCATTGCAGCCGGCGAGTACGTCTGCAACGCGGGAATCCTTGCGGCGTTGAAAATCCGCCAGCTGGATTTTGCGCTGCCGGAGCGCGCTAACTTCGAGGACTGCGTGGCCGGCCACGAACTCGACGAGACAAGCTTCCGGCCAGGCACGCAGGTCCCGCTGCACGCGCAGCGTGCCACCTTCGAGGGCTACCCGCGTCCCGGCAGCCGCGGAGTCGGTACACGCAACGTCATCGTCATTCTGGGCACCACCTCGCTCAGCGGCAGTTTTGTCGAAGCGCTGTCAGCGCGACTGCGAGCGGAATCGGGCAGGCACGTCAATGTCGACGGCATCGTCGCGGTAGCGCACACGGAAGGAGGTGGAGATCAGCGCCCGAACAATCTCGAGTTCGTGCTGCGCACGCTGGCGGGATTCATGGTTCACCCGAACGTGGGCGCGTGCCTGGCGGTGGACTACGGCAGCGAAGTGTTCACCAACGCTATGCTGGAGGAGTACCTGCGGGCGCACGGCTACCCGCTCGATGATGTGCTACATCGCTTCTACTCGATCACGCAGGACTACGCGACTGCGCTCGACGAGTGCGAACAGATCGTGCGCGACTGGCTCGGGCCCGTGAGTGCGATGCCGCGTGCGACCCAACCGTTCTCACAGCTCAGGATCGGGCTGCAGTGTGGCGGCTCGGATGCCTTCTCGGGAGTATCCGGCAATCCGCTCGCCGGCTGGGTGGCGCGGGAGGTGATCCGGCACGGCGGTTCCGCCAATCTGGCCGAGACGGACGAGCTGATCGGTGCGGAGTCCTACGTCCTCGCGAACACGCGTGACCTTAAGACGGCGCGGCGCTTCCTGGAGAAGATCGAGACGTTCAAGGAACGCGTTGCCTGGCACGGCCAAAGCGCCGAGGGCAATCCGACCGGAGGCAACAAGTTCCGCGGCCTCTACAACATCGCGATCAAGTCTATCGGCGCCGCGCGCAAGAAGGATCCCGACGTGCGCCTGGACTACGTCATCGATTACGGCGAGCGCATGACGGCGCCGGGTTACTACTTCATGGACAGCCCGGGGAACGATCTGGAAAGCATCGCGGGCCAGGTCGCCGCCGGCTGCAACCTGATCTTCTTCACCACCGGCAACGGCTCGATCACCAATTTTCCGTTCGTGCCGACGATCAAGTTCGTCACTACCACCGGGCGTTGGAACCTGCTGTCGAAGGACATGGACGTGAACGCCGGCCGCTACCTGGATGGCGCGCCGATGGAGAAGCTCGGCATGGAGACCTTTCGCCAAATGGTCGACGTCGCCTCGGGCACACGCAGCGTGGGCGAACGCGCCGGACATTCGCAGGTGTCGATCTGGCGCGACTGGCGCCAGACCGACGGCTCGCACCTGGAGGAATTGCGCCAGCGCGCGAAACCCGACGGCCGACCGATCCCGGTTCCCGGGGCGCGCGCCTGCAACGCACGCTTCCGCGCGTTGCCCACCGCCAAAGGCTACGCCACCGATCAGATTGGACTGATCCTTCCGACCAGCCTGTGTTCGGGCCAGATCGCACGCCGCATTGCGCAGCGACTCAACGACAGGATCGTTTCAGGCACACACGGGGTGTCGCGCTTCATCGCCTTGCCGCACACCGAAGGTTGCGGCGCCTCCAGCGGCGAAAACGAAGAGCATCAGCTGCGCACCATGGCCGGGCACCTGCTGCACCCGTTCGTCAGAACGGCGCTGCTCCTGGAGCACGGTTGCGAGCGGACACACAACGACCTGATGCGTCATGCACTCGCAGAACGCGGCATCGAGCCGCGCCGTTTCGGTTACGCCAGCATTCAATTGGATGGCGGAATCGAAAAAGTCATGGACAAGGTGGAGCGGTGGTTCCTGGAGAGGCTGCCGGAGGAGCCGCCGATCGAGCGTCACGATGTGGGCCTGGAGGCGCTTTCACTCGGTCTGCTGTCGAGCGGAAGTATTACGGCGCCGGCGGCCCGGCTGCTGGCGCAGATTGCGGCCGCGATCGTGGGCAGCGGCGGCACGGTCGTCATCCCCGAAAACGCCGCGCTGCTGCGATCACACAACTTCTTCGAAGTGCTGGGCTGGCCCGGCTTGCCGAAACCGAGCCTGGAGTACGGGCAGGCGATCGATCAGAGCGGGCTGCACATCATGGCCACGCCCACCGATCATGGCGTCGAGACCCTGACCGGACTCGGCGGCACGGGGGTGCAATTGATTCTGGCGCACGTGGACGGGCCGCCGCTGCAGGGGCATCCGATGATCCCGGTCCTGCAGATCGCCACGGACGGGCCGGCGGCACGCAGATTCCTCAAGGATCTCGATCTGGTGATCGATCCCGCAAACGACGCCGGCGATCGCCTCTGCCGCGAGCTGCTCAGCCTGCTCTGCGATGCGGCCTCTCACGACTATGAGCCCAGGCTCTGGGCCGCGGGCTGCGTGGATTTTCAGCTCACGCGGGGATTGCTCGGCGTCTCACTGTAGGCGGCAACCATGTTCATTCCACACTCTTCGGTCACCGCATTACTCCTGATCGTGGTCTCCATGCTGTGCTGGGGATCGTGGCCGAACCTGCTGAAGGCCCTTCCCGGCTGGAGGCTCGAGTATTTTTACCTGGACTACACGCTCGGGTTCCTGCTGGCAATGATTCTGGTCGGAGCGACTGCAGGCTCGACGGGTCTGGTGGGGTCGGAGTTCGTGGGTCGGCTGATCCACGCGAGCTCGACCGAGGCTGCGCTGGCGTTCACCGGCGGACTGCTCTGGAACATCGGCAACATCTTCCTGCTCAACAGCATCATGATTGTTGGATTGGCCGTCGCGTTCCCGATCGGCTCGGTCCTCGCAATCACGCTCGGTGTGGGCATCAGCTACTGGGCGCAGCCGATCGGCAATCCCGCCTGGCTGCTCGCAGGCTCCGTGGTCCTCGTGCTCGCCGCTTTCGCCAACGCCCGGGCCTACCGCAGTCAGGGCGAGGTTCCCGGCTCGAGACGCTCGCTTGGCATCGTGCTCGTGCTCATAGCGGGCGTGCTCGTGGGTATCTTTCCGCCCTTCGTCGCGCGCGCCATCAGCGGCGAACATGCGCTCGATCCGTACAGTGTTTGCACCTACTTCATGCTCGGAGCTGCGGTCGTCACTTTCGTCGGCATGCCCATTCTTCTGGCGCGGCCCTTCATCGGAGAGCCTGCCAGTATCAAAGGGTACTTTCAGGGTCAGACACGCTCGCACGTGCTGGGACTTCTTGCCGGAGCGATCTGGTGCGTTGGGACAGTTGCCAACTTCACCTCCGCGGGTCTCGTAGGCGTCGCCATCAGCTGGGGCATCGGCAGCGGTGCCCCGATGGTGGGCGCGCTATGGGGCATTCTCCTGTGGAAGGAATTCAAGGGCGCCGGCGCCCGGGCACGTTTGCTGATCGCGCTGAGCCTGGCGCTCTACACAGCCGGCGTCGTGCTGGTCGCGATCGCGTATCAGCGCCGCTAGCTGGGGACTACGGCGACGGACTGGATTTCAGTAGCGCGTCGAGTTGTGGCTCGAGCGTTCGGATCTGTGCCGACAGAGCATCGTAGTCGCGTCGGAAATAGGTCTGCGACACATCGTACTTGAGTGCCCGCTGCAGTCCGTCGGGCAGCGGCTCATCGCTTCGAATCGACTGAATCCACAGCGCGATCACTTTCGAGCGCAGCGCGATGAGCTCCTGGAAAGCGCGATCGTGCGGATCGTCGCCGTCCCGCGGATGCCGGGCGGGGGCAGCAGGCAGGGCGCGGAACTTCTTGTGCGGATCCGCCTGGTACCAGAACGCAGTGCTCGAGTAGTCGTTCGCGAAATTGTTCGCGTGGCCGTGCTCGATCGTCATGCGAATCGATTTTCGGAATCGAACCGGATCGTTGACGTAGAAGCGGTACATCGAGACCTTGCCCGTGTAATCGAGATTGCCGATCAGATGAAAGCCCGTGTAGGGGCCCGCGTACTCGGCTGTCGGGCAGGCGCCACCGCCGAAGATCTCCTCGCTGCCCGTGCCGTGATACGACGGCGGCCAGGCCTCGCCGTCGATGAAGATCATGTCGTCGCCCTCTCCGTACCAGCTGCGGGTCGTGTTATCGATATTGAGGAATATCCCGACGAGGCTGCCGTGTCCAGCCGCGTCCAGCACAACGTAGTTGTCGTTGCCGGTAGTGTTGATGCCGGCGTGCAGCGTCGTGTTCACGGGCGCGCCGACTGCCCGCGTCGGATTCTCGCGCACCCAGGTCGCATGGAAGCGGCCAAGATCCGCGGGCAGCGTGCGCAGCCGCTCGTACTCGATCTGGTACCACACCGCCGCAACGGGATCCGTACCCTCGTTGGTGAGCGTCAGTCGTGCACCGTGTGCATACGGCATCGGAAAGTAACTGTTGAAGCCATAAGTTCCGAACACGCCGAGGTCGCCCGGATTGACGGTCACCAACAGCGAAGCGTAGAAGCGCGGGCGCTCGAGTCCAAGACCGAAGAAATCGCCGAAAGGCACTTCAACACACGGCGTCTCGCTGCCGTCCCAGTACGCGCGCAGCACGAGGTCGCGCAGGTAGTGCTGGCCTCCGAGAATGCTGAAGTAGACGTGCCGCACGACGCCTGCTCCGACGAGCCGCGCCAGCTCGAGCGTCTCGCCCGGAGCGACCGGCCGGAAATCGGAATTACCACCCGAGCGATCGAAGCTGGAAACGCGCGCGGTCGTCGTATCCGTGAGATGCATCATGCCGGAGAACGGTGGCCCTGACGGTTCCTGCGCGCGCAGGCTTGGAACCGCGCCAATGCACAAGAGTACGACGCTCAGCAGTCGCAGCGGGTCGTTCAACGGTTGATTCGCGTGCGCAGCAGAACCACGCGGTACGGATCCCAGGTGGATGCATTCCAGATGATGTCGACACCATCTCCGGCGGGCTTGGTCCACTGCTCGATGATGTTGACCCCGTAGAAGAAACCGTATTCGCGCGGGTTGGCGCCTTCCCAATTCGTGTGACCGGCGCAGTTCTTGCCTACGCAATCGGGGTGATGCAGCACGCCGCCGGGCGCGTACTGCAACTCGGGCGGACTCTTTTCGGGATCGCCGGCGACGATCACATCCTGCGGCGGTGTCCAGGGACCCCAGGGATCGTCCGCGCTGCGCATGCGGATCGCGCCGTTGCCGATCACCACGTCCTTGCACTCGGAGCGGGTGAAGAGTTCCAGCACACCGCAGCGGGTCAGCTGCGGCGTCGGCAAGCTGATCATTCCGCCACCGTAGAGCATCACCCACTTCTTCAGCGGTTCCACCCAGGCGACGCTAATCTGATCGACGACGTCATGAGCTTCGTCGGGTTGAGTGCCTTCGCGCGTGGAATCGAGGTCCACGGCGACCGCGGCCCGTTCGTTGCTGCTGAATTGCGGGACCCCTTTCGCATCAGTACCCGTGTAGTAGTGCAGATCCCCGTCGAATCGGGGCCCCGTCGGCATGTCGGCGTAGGCAAAGTAGAGTCCCAGCGGTCGTCCTCGAGCGGTGACACCGATGAAGCCAGGGCGCCCCCAGAGGAAGACACGTCGATGCTTCCCGGCGCCGGTCGCGATGCGGTAATCCTGATGGGTAGCGCCTGCGCCCCGCGCCGGCACAAAATCCCTGACCGTGCGGGGAGTGACGTTGGAGAACTTGTTGGTGAGCCATTCCCTCGTGTTGAGGTAACGCCTGGGATCAGAAGCGCTGCGCACGCCGACCAGGTTCTTGAGGCCGATGCTGCTGATACGTCCCACGTCAGTGTTGGCCCAGGCGGTGCTGGAGGGATCCGTGCAGAACCCGCTGCCTGCGACCGACTGACCTGAGGATTCCTGCATCGTGTCCGCGTTGCATCCGGGAGTGCCGTCAATGCACCCGATCGTCTGGCCCTTGTCGTTGTCGTATCTCTCGCTGATGAATCCGAGTCCCGCATCGCAAAGGAGGCCACTCTTGCAGTCGGTGTCCGCGCGGCAGCCCTGTGGTTTTGAGGTGTAGAAGATGCCGAACTGATCCCGACCATTGCTGAATCCGCCGAGAGGGGTCTTGAAGGACTCCATGGCGGGCCCCGGATTGATGGCCGACATTTCCGTCGTGCCCGGATTCTGTCCGAGCAGGATGCGTGGAATATTGGTCGGCGTGATCCGTGCGGGATCGGGCCATTCGCGCAGATCGATGGTGCCGAAGCTATCGTCGTAGAGGCCCTTGCTCGAGGCTTCGATCGATTCACCTTTCTCGCTCGCCGCAGAGTCGCCGAACAGGAAATGCAGCAGACCTCCGTGCTCGTAGCTGTAGCCCAGGTCCGTGCCGTAATACTGTGATTGGCAGCGGTGAAACATTCGCCGGATGCAGCTTGGCGCCGAGTCCCGTGAAGGGCCCCAACACGGTCGTCTGGCCGACCGAAGGATCGGCGCCGGCGATCGGCTGTAGCGCCTGCGAGCAGCAAGCCCGCAAATAAACGCTCGATGCTCTTCATCATGGCTTGCCCGCCTCCGTTGCTCGCGAGCGTATTGAGACGCCGTCTGCGTTTCACTTCTCTGATGTGGGTTCTGAGCAGCACCACCCGGTACGGATCCCACGTGGAAGCGTTCCAGATGATGTCGACGCCGTTTCCTGCAGGACGGATCCACTGCTCGATGATGTTGGCGCTGTAAAAGAAGCCGTACTCCTCGGGCTGGTAGACGAATGCACTGCCGCTGTGCGGAGCACACGTCGGATCGCGTGCAGGCCGGATGTCTCAATGCGCCGCCTGGACCGTATTGCCCATGCGGGCCGTCCGTCGCCAGACCGCCGACGATCACATCCTGCGGCGGCGTCCAGGGTCCCCAGGGATCGTCCGCAGTGCGCATGTGCACCGCGCCGTTGCCCACGTCTCACGTCCTTGCATTCCTCGCCGGTGAACAGCTGCACCACACCGCACTTCGCCAAGGCGGCACTGGGCAGATTGCTCAAGCCGCCACCGTAGAACATGACCCATTTCTTCAGAGGCTCGACCCAGGCAACACTGATCTGGTTCACGATGTCGATGGACCTCGTCCGCCTGCACGCCCGCGCGGGTCGAGTCCAGATCCACTGGCACGGCATCCTTCTCGTGCGGGCTGAACTGGGGAATTCCATCCACGGTGCCGGTGTAATAGTCGAGCTTCCACTCATAGTCCGAGCCGACTGGCATGTCGGCATACGCAAAGTACATGGCCATCGTTCGTCCGTTAGCAGCGACCCCGACGAAGCCTGGACGTCCCCAAAAAAAGACGCGGCGGTTGCCGCCGGCGCCCTTTGCCGGTCTGTAGTCCTGCTTTGCCGGCCCGGCTCCCTTTGCCGGATCGAAGTCCTCCACGGTGCGTACCGTGACGTTCATGAACTTATTGGTCAGCCATTCGCGGATGTGACCGTACTTCCTGGGTACGGCAGGATCACGAATCCCGATGCGCACTCTCAAAGCAGCGGGGCTCAACAGATTGGAGACTTTGTCGCCGCGCACGGCACTGGTGCTGTCGATGCAGAACCCGCTCGTCGGAACCGGCGTGCCCGCAGCATCGATCATCGTGTCGGGGTTGCAGCCGGGAGTGCCGTCCCTACAGGTGAGGGTGAGATTCTCTTCCTGCGAGTAGCGGCTGCCGAAGTAGCCGAGTGTCGTGTCGCAGGTGAGCCCGTTGGTGCAATCCGCGTCCTGCGCGCAGCCCTGTGGCTTGGTGATGTTGAAGATGCCGAACTCGTGCGTGCCGTTGCTGAAGCCGCCCATCGGAGTCTTGCCCAGATCCATCGCGTGTCCGGGATCGATGGCGGAGGCCTCCGTGGTGCCTGGATTCTGGCCGAGCCTGATCAGAGGGATGTGGGTGGGCGTGATCAGCGATGGGTCCGGCCATTGCGTAAGATCGACACTCCCGAATGCATCGTCGAAGCGCGATCCGGTCGAGGCCTCGATGGGCGCATAACGCTCGGCAGCCCAGCTGTCCCCGAACAGGAACTGCAGTTGCGTGCCGTGCTGGTATGAGAAGCCGAGGTCCGTCCCATAGAACTCGATGCGGTTCGGTGCCAGGTTGTCGGGATGCAGCTGAGCGCCCTGGCCGGCGAACGGACCCAGGAAAACGGTGGACTCCACGACCGGAGGCGCAGCGGCATGACACGCGACCATGACGCCGGAGATCAGGCCGATCGCCACGTTCTTGATTGCGGACATTGATGCTTCCTAGGCCGGTGTCGGCGCCTGCGGATGCAGCAGTTTCTTTTCTTTCAGTTCTTGCCACAGGGCGGGCGGAATCGGCTCATCGAGCACAGCCGCGTTGTGACGCGTCTCTTTCACGGTCTGACCACCGGGAATCACGCTCACGACGAGAGGATTTGCCAGGACGAATTGCAAAGCTGCGGCCGGAAGAGCCACGCCATACGATTGGCACACGGCATCGAGAGCACGCGCGCGCGTAATCACCTCGAGCGGGGCTTCCGCATAGTTGTAAGTGGAGCCGCCCGCCAGGATTCCGGAGTTGTACGGGCCACCGACGACGATGCCGACGCCGCGTTTGGTGCACTCGGGAAACAGTGTATCCACCGGCACCTGCTCGAGGAGCGTGTAGCGACCGGCAATGAGGAAAAGGTCCGGATCCACGAGCTCGAGAAGCCTCGCGCAGGGTTCCCACTCGTTGACTCCTGCACCGATGGCAAGGACGTCACCGCGATCCCGCAGTTCGGCAAGCGCGCGCCAGCCGCCCGTATCGATCAGTTCCCGAATGCGCGCCTCGGACCCGGCTCGTCCGCCGTGCGCGAAAGCGCAGATGTCGTGCACGTACAGGATGTCGACTCGATCGAGACCGAGGCGTTTGAGGCTCTCCTCATATGAGCGCATCACGCCGTCGTAGGAATAGTCGTATTGGAAACGCACCTGCGGCGTACTGACGAAGAACATGCCGTTCACTTCGTCCTTCTCGCAGGGCACGAGCAGACGACCTACCTTGGTCGAGACAATGAAATCCGGTCGTCGGCGCTTCGCTAGCAGACGCCCGACTCGCATCTCCGACAGACCCAGTCCATAAAGCGGAGCGGTGTCGAAGTAGCGCACGCCACTGTCCCACGCTGCAGACACCGTCCGATCGCAGTCCTCCTCACTCAGCGGGCGCAGGTAGTTGCCGAGCGGCGCCGAACCGAATCCCAGGGCCGTGAAATTCAGTTCTTTCCCCGCGCGCGTCACAAAGGGCCTGCGATCAGATGCGTGCGATCCGTCAGCCATGGGTCACCCCCGACTCAGGTAGCACTGGCATCCACCCGATGAAGTCCTTCCGGGGGGCGCTGCATGCTTTTCCGGGTACTATCTAACATGTCACTGATCTTGCGCAACCCAAATTTTGGGCCGGTCAGGATCCTGCGTGCAGGTAGTCTCCCGACCGAGAGATGCCTTCGTACATCCCTACTTCCAAAGGTGCGCCGATCCACGCCCGAGGGGCTGAGTCCATAAACTATTTAGAATCAAAGACTGTCGTCTGAACAGAGCGCCAAGAGCAGGGGTGACCGACCCTTGACTGCCAACATACGGCGCGTGAGTGCATCGCCGCGGCCGAGATTCACGAGGCATGAGCAGGCCGTCCAAGGAATTGAAGGCTTTCAAGCTGACATGTTAGCATCCAAGGCAAGTCGCTGCGTGACACGAAGAAGAGGCCCGTGGCGGGAGTAGTCCCCGGATGGGCATCGGGAGAGCGCGTCTGCGATCTGCAACCGCTGGGGACTGACCGGCCGATGAGCGACAAGCCTGACGCGAAGAAGTGGCGAAATCCGTTGTTCGTCGAGAACGCCGGCGCCGAAAGAATTTCGGCGTCGCTGACGCGAGGCGCGGATCTGCGCCGCAAGACCGCCGCGGGATGGGCTCTCGGCACCTTCGTGATTGAGTATCCGGTCCCCGCCGCGCTCGGCGCTCTGGCGCTCGCGGGCTTCGACTTCGTGGTCGTCGACATGGAGCACTCCCCAGTCGATTTTTCCAGGCTCGAAACGCTGATTGCCGCCGGTCAGGCTGCCGGCCTTGCGATGCTGGTTCGTCCCTGGGGAGCGGAAGCCGGACTGATCGGCAAGGTGCTCGACATGGGCGCGAACGGCATCATGGCGCCGCGTGTGGAATCGCCGGAGCTTGCACGTGCGATCGTCGAGCAGGCGCGCTTCGCTCCAATCGGCAGCCGTGGCTTCTCGCCGCTCACCAAGTACGACTCGCTGAGTGAACCGTTGCAGGCGTTGGACGATTCGACCTATCTCGTCGTCCAGATCGAGGGGCGGCAGGCAATCGAAAAGATCACAGAGATTGCCGCTATCGCGGGAATCGATGCGGTCTTCGTCGGACCCTACGATCTCGCGCTGTCACTCGGCGTGCCGCCGGGGAGCGCGCAGGTCATCGCAGCGGCCGAACGGCTGGCCGATGCCGTACCGCGCGGTCTCGCATTGGGAATCTATATCGACGATCCGGCAAAGTGTGCCGAATGGGCCGCGCGGCGCTTCGCGCTGCAATGTGTGAGCTTCGACGGCCGCATGCTGTCGAATGGCGCGCGCTCCGTCGCGACACAGGCGAAACTCGCAATGCGCTCGAAAGAGCGAAAACCCTGATCGGAGAGTGACGCATGGCCCCGGACTCGAGTACGGCGGACGTCATTGCCCGTTGCGCCGCTGAGTTGTTCGCGGCCGAGTCGGCTCGACGCCCGATCGAGGCGCTCACGAAGACGTTCCCCGCACTCAGCGTCCCCGATGCCTATCGCATCCAGCGGGCCAACGTAGAACGCCGTCTGGCGCGCGGTGAACAGTATCATCGGTCACAAGATCGGCCTCACCGCGAAGGCGATGCAGGAGCTGTTCGGTGTTCGCGAGCCCGATTACGGACACCTGCTGAATACCATGCTGCACGATGCACGCGCGCCACTCGACCTGGGCACGCTGATCGATCCGCAGGTCGAAGTCGAACCCGCATTCGTGCTCGGCAGGCGACTTCAGGGACCGGGCGTGAGCATTGCGGCCGTGCTCGCCGCCACGGATTACATTTCCGTGTGCCTCGAGATCATCGACTCGCGCATCATCGACTGGCGCATCAAGCTGCAGGATACAGTCGCCGACAACGGTTCGAGCGCGCGTGTCGTGCTGGGCTCGATGAAAGTGGATCCGTCCGGAATCGGACTCGACGACCTGGAAACCGAGCTCGAGCTGGACGGCTCCGTGGTCGAGACCGGCAACACCAGCGCGATCCTCGGTCACCCGGCGAATGGCATTGCCTGGCTCGCGAACCGTATCTCCGAGTTCGGCATCGCGTTGGAACCGGGGCACATCGTGTTACCCGGGACCTGCACGCGTTCCGTCCGCCTCCGCGGTCATCACCAGGCTCTCGGGCGCATCGCGGGTCTGGGCGAGGTCAGTCTGCAGCTGACCGGCGTGCCGGCGGTATCGAGGAGCCGGACGTCATAGGCAGGCTCGCCTCTGGCTGAGCTCTGCGGAGAACTTTGGAGCAGATCACCATGCGAGACATCACGGCTGCCGGCCTCGAGGCCACGATCCGCGAATACTTTGACGCCTGCAACGAAGCGGACGCCGGCAAGATCAGCGCGTGCTTCGAGCAGGACGGCGTCCACTACTTTCCCGGCGGCGCGCCACAGGGCACGTTCAGGGGTGCGAATGCAATCGCCGCTGGGTGGGTGACGGCGGTTAAGAACCTCGGCTCGGTGTGGACCATCGACCGCATCATCGTCGATGCCGCGCGCCTCGAAGCCGTGATCGAGTGGACCCACTTCAAGCCAAAACAGGGCGTGCACCTGCGCGGCGATGAATGGTACGTCTTCTCCAAGCGCGGGCTGATTCGCGAGATCCGCGCCTACTACTCGTGCCCGCCGGCCACGACCGAGCGACGCAATCACGAGCTCGGTGACTACGACTACAAAGCGCGGGGTTACCCGATGACGCCGCCACCCGTGAAGCGCTGATCGGTGAAGATCACGGCAGCTCAGAGTTTCGTGTTGCGAGTCCCGATCGGCTCCGGGATCGCGGACAGCATGCAGTTCGTGACGCACCTCGAGTTCGCCGGGCTCACGATCACCACCGACGCGGGAATCACGGGCACCGGCTACACCGTGACGGTGGGACACGGCGGCGGCGTGATCCAGACAGCGCTCGACACGTTGTTCATCGACGATCTCATGGGCAAGGATCCGCACAACGTTCGGGAGATCTGGCAGCAGTTGTATTTCGGAAAATCCCACTGGATCGGACGCGCCGGCGCAACCACGATGGCGCAGGCTGCGATCGACATCGCACTCTGGGACATCAACGCCAAAGCCGCCGGGCTGCCGCTCTGGCAGTTGCTCGGTGGCGCGCGGCAAGCCGACATTCCCATCTACAACACGCACGCCGGATGGCTCAACTATTCGATCGATCAGCTCAAGGAGGAGGCGCTGAAGCTCGATCGACGAGGGATACACCGCACTGAAGATGAAGGTGGGCCTACCCGATGCACGGGAAGACCGGCGCCGCGTGGAGGCGGTGCGCAAGGTCATCGGCGACACGGTACTGCTCATGGTCGATGCCAATCAGAAATGGGATCTGATGCAAGCCTGCCATGGCGCACAACTGCTGCAGGATCTGGACCTCTCGTGGCTGGAGGAACCCCTGCACCCGGACGACATCCGCTCGCATCGCGTGCTCAGCCAACGCACTTCGATTCCCATCGCATTGGGAGAGCACGTCTACACCACGCACGCGTTCCGCGACTACATCGAGAATGACGCCGTGGCCCTGGTCCAGGTCGATGTCTGCCGGATCGGCGGCATCACGCCATGGCTCGAGGTCGCCGCGCTGGCAAACACGTTCAACCTCCGCGTCTGTCCGCATGCCGGAGACCTGATGCAGGTGCATCAGCACCTGGTCAAGGTGATCCCGAATCACTGGCTGCTCGAGGTGATCCCGATCTGGGAGCTGGGTCCGTTCAAGCATCAGATCAGGCTCAAGGACGGGAAATGCCTCACACCCACCGAGCCGGGCGCGTCCACCGATTTCACGAGCAAGGCGTTCGAACAGTTTCGCGTGAGCTGAGCCCGACTCGAACAGCACAGCCGCAGGTGACGTCATGAGAAAGTTTGCTGACCAGCTCGGTTTTCCAGAGGCGCCGGTCCTGCTGCCGGACGGTGGCTTTCTGTTCGTCGAAATGGATCCCGCCAAGGGCTGGGTCATCCGCTTCAGCAAGGACGGAAAGACCAGGACCGTGCTGGCGAAGACTGGTCGACCGAACGGGTTCGCGGCAGACCGTCGCGGGTAACATCTGGGTGGCTGAGACCGCGATGCGCGCGCTGTTGAAGATGAGCCTGGACGGAAAGTACGAGATCATCGGCGAACGCCTGCGACGGCGAGTCCGTTTCTGTTTCTGAACGATCTGGCGCTGGGCACCGAACGGGGACATCTACCTGACTGACTCGGGCATCGAGATCGAGGAGCTTGCGCCCGGCGGCGAGCTGAACCCGGACTACCGCAAGCTGACCTACGATGGCCGCGTGTTCCGCATCGACGCCAAGACGCGCGCCGTGGAGCGCGTCGACCGCGGCCTGCTATTCACCAACGGAATCGCATTCGGACCGGATGGGAACCTGTACGTGGCGGAGACGCTTGAGCGGCAACATCTATCGCTACGCGTACAGTCGCGGCCGGGTGAGCGGCGAACGCCAGTTGTTCGGCAACGTCGATCGAGCGCTTCGATCCGGCGGAACTGAAGGGGCCGGATGGAATGAAATTCGGAGCAGACGGCAACCTCTATATTGCCGTCTTTGGTCAGGGCGACGTGACCGTGCTGGGCCGGAACGGAACAGTGGTCAAGCGGATCAAGACCGACGGTTCAATGCCGACCAATCTGGTATTCGGTCCGAAGGGTGAGAAGAAGATCTACGTCACCGAGGTGGACGACCGGATCGGTGCAAGTGATCGACGTCGATACCGACGGATTACCCGCTTCAACCTCTGAGAAATTCGGTTTCAGCGCCGCCACGGAACCTCTCCTGGCGTCGGCGGCACGATGTAACGGCCGGCGCCCTCGCGGCGCGGAAAGGGAAATTTGCCTCTGCCGCTCGGTGGATTGGCCTGCAGCGCCTTGAGCTTCACTTCATCGATCTCGATCCCGAACCCCGGAGCATCACCGAGCACGATGAACCCGTCTTCGATGCGGCTGTCCCACTTCAGGCAATGCTCGCGCCCGGGATCCACGACTTCCATCATGTTGTGGTTGGGCAGTGCGGCCGCGATCTGAGCCATGTAGTTGGCTTGCGCGTTCATCATCGACACCTGCAGCCCATGTGCATCGGCCATGTGCGCGATCTGCATCAGGCCCGTCACTCCGGACTGCCCCGTCCAGACGTTGATCACGTCCACAGCGTGGTTGGCGATCAGGGGATAGATGTCGGAAAGGCTGTGCAGATTTTCCCCACTCGCCACTGCCGCAGACACCTGTTGCGAAACGAGTCTCAATCCATCGTAGTCCCAGCGCCGCGCGGGCTCCTCAACCCAGATGAGATCGAAGTGCTCCTCGATTTGTCGGATATATCGCACCGCCTGCTTCGGGGACCAGTATTCGTTTGAATCGATCATGAGCCCGGGGCGGGCCGAGGCGATACTCAGTGCATCGCGCATGATGCCGAGTCGACGCAGATCCGCTTTGAGGTCCAGTCCCACCTTGAGCTTGCCGCTGTCGATGCCGAGCTCCGCCATGCGCCGATAGAAGGCAAACAGCTCTTCATCCGACAGACAGTAATCGAGACCGCTGGCGTAGGCCTTCACGCGGCCCTCGCTCGCTCCGAGTGTTTTCCACAGCGGCTCGTCGGCAAGCTTCGCCTTCAGGTCCCAGAGCGCCATGTCGATGGCGCTCAATGCCGCGCTCGCCGCCCCTTCATTTCCACCCTTGTGGAGGAAATCGTTCATCCTGATCCAGAGCGCCGCGACCTCGCGCGGATCGGCGCCCTCGATGGCGCCGAACAGACTTTCAATCCCACCACCGTAGCCGAGGGAAATGCCGCTGACGTTCTCATCGGTCTCGAGCCACAGGATCGAGCCAGGCAACATCTCCACGCCGCTAGGCAGATTGGCATCGCCGACCAGGCGATCCATCTTCATCAGGTACTGCTCGACTTTGTAGCCGGTGATCTTCATCTCGATGCCTTCGCGCGCTTTGCCGTCCCGGTCAGGGCGTTCGTATCCACGACCAGTCCGTTGCCGGGCGCGTCGCCTGCAATCGCCCACCCTTGCTCGATCCGCACATCGGAGGTGTAGAAGCGTGCCGCGGGGACTGGATCGATGACTTCCAGGCTCATGAAATATGGCATCACGCTCGACAGGTGAGCGTGAATGTTGCCGGGCGACGCCGACAGCGTGACCGGAAGCTCGTACCCGAAGGCAGCGTCGGCAAGCTGCAGCGCTCCCGTGATCCCGATGGCGCCGATGTCAATCTGTATCACATCCGCGGAGCGGTGGTGGAAATGGGGCAGGAACTCACCACAGGTCGTGAACCCCCCGCCCACACAGACCGCGGCGCGGATGGCATTCGAGACCTGCTTCAATCCGGGGAAATCCCAGCTCCGCGATGCCCCCTCGATCCATGTGAGATCAAAACGTTTCTCGATCTCGCGCGTGCGCCGGATCGCTTCCTTCGGCGACCAGCACTCGTCAGCATCGATCATCAACACCGGGTCGGGCGTTGCCTGCATCAACGCAGCGTGCATGAGTCCGAGGCGCCGCAGATCGGCGTCCAGGTCCAGACCTACCTGCAGCTTGCCGCCTCGCAAGCCGTAGTCGCGCGCCGTCGCGACATACCATGCAGACAGTTCCTCGTCGCTCAAAGCCAGATCGATGCCGCTCGCGTGAGCGTTGGCCTTCGGACGCGCGCCACCGAGTGTCTTCCACAGCGGTTCATCATCGGCCCTGGACTTCAAGTCCCAGAGCGCCACATCCAGGAGCGCAATCGCCTCGTCCAAATAGCGTCCGTGCTGCTGCGTCGAGCGTGCGTCAAGCATTCGCCTCCAGAGCCCCCTTACGCCACGCGGATCCGCTCCGACGAGCACATCTTTCACGAGGTCGCCGATGTGCGCACGCACTCCTTCACTGCCAATCGCAATCCCCGTCAGCCCTGCATCCGTCATCAGCTCGATGATGCAACAGCTCTCCGTGAGCCGAGCGGCCGGTAGACGGGCTTCGCCCATGCGCCGCGAAAGTGGGTGGGACTGCTGCGTCACCTTGATGCCGGTGACCTTCATGGGATCGCCTGACTCATGTGCTCCACACCGGGTGCGGGGCGTCTAGTCACTTGACGCTCTTCAACCTCGACTGGCTCGCGATTTCCGCGGCATCACGCTCGATGGCGCGCGCCACCATCGCGATGTGCACACGCATCGCAGCACCCGCCAGTTCGGCGTCGCCGGTGCGAATCGCATCGGCGATCCGGCGATGCTCCGCCAGGGTTGCGTAGGGGCGACCGTCCTCGGGCAGAGCATGGAACCGCGGCCTGTCGAGGAGCGCACGTGCTGCATCGAGTAAGCGCTGTGCGCGGGGAGACTTGAGCGCGCCGATGATGATCGCGTGAAAGGCCTCGTCGAGATCGTCGAGCCGCGCCATGTCGCTCTCCTTCACGGCTGAGGCCTGGGCCTCGAGATTCGCGTCGAGCCGCTGCAACAGTTGCACATCGGCCGTCTGCGTGACACGGCGGACCGCTTCGACTTCGAGACCGGTGCGGATCAGCAGCGCTTCGCTCACATCCTCAGGGCGGATGGGCGCGACGAAACTGCCGCTCTGCGGATACACATCGACGAGCCCTTCTTCCGCAAGCCATGCGATCGCCTCGCTCACCGGCGCCCGCGATACTCCGAACTCGAGCCCGATCTCGTTTTTCTGCAGACGCGACCCGGGCTGCAGCTCGAGTTCCCGGATCCGGCGGCGCAATTCTCGGTAAACGCGCTCCGCCTTCGAATGTTCGGCGGAAGATTCGGCGGCGGAACGACCCTTGCTCATGGTTCGGCTGTGACCCGCGAGATTGGAACAAACGCCGCTGGATGAACGGCGGCTCGTATCTTAGCTGCCGTACACTCACTCGGCACTCGCCATCCTAACATGTCAGTTTTGAGCAACTTAGCGACCGACGTTGGCCCGCCGCCAACGGTCATTGGGGCCCCGAGAGCTCGGTTGACGCCGTGCGGCCCAGGTGTCGGGCGCGCCACGTGGAGCCTCTGGATACCCTGAAAGGTTCTGGATGCCCATTAATTGCGGCAACTTGCGTCGCTCAGCAGCTGTCGCATGAGGTTGCGTCCGGGCACCACGCAACCGCACGCCAACGATGGCCGCAGAGGTATGCGCTGATTTTTCCGATGTTAGGGTCAGTTGCGCCTGTGAGTCCGCGAGCCTCAAATCCTTTGAATCGCCTTGCGCTAACATGTTAGCATCCCTCGGAAGCCGTGGACAAACGGCCGGTGGGGACTTCAGACGAGGGGGGATTTCAAATGAAGATCGTCGGTTCACTCTGGAATCGAATTTCGTTTGTTGCGCTCTCATGCGCGGCTGCATTTCTCTGCGAAGGCGTCCAGGCACAATCAACGCCTGCGACATCGATCTCCGCGTCCTCGACTGCGCTCGAAGAGGTCATCGTGACCGCGAAGCGGCGTAGTGAGGACATCCAGACCACCAGCATTTCTGCGACGGTGCTGAGCCAGGAGCTGCTCGAGGACAAGGGTGTCGTCGACTTGTATGCCCTCCAGTACGCCGCTCCTGGAGTTACCATCGCGCAGTATGGCTCCGCGAACGTGTTCACGATCCGCGGTCTCGGTCGCAGCCAGGTGGACATCGACGTTCCGTCGGGCGTGGTGATCTACCGGGACGGCGCACCGACCCTGGCCGGGTATTTTCAGAACGAGCCTTACTTCGACATGAAGTCAGTCGAAGTCTTCCGTGGTCCCCAGGGAACTTTCGTTGGCAAGAACGCAGCCGGTGGCGCGGTCTTCATCAACACCAACGATCCGGAGCTCGGTCACTTCCGGGGCAGTCTCGAGGGCGGCGTCGCCGACTACAACGCGTGGGAGGGGACTGGCATCGTAAACATCCCGGTGGGTGACACGACGGCGATAAGACTCGACTACAGACACTCTGAACGCGATGACTTCTACGACTCCATCACCGGAAACTTCACGGGACATCCCGGCCAGGTGGACAACAATAGTTACCGACTGGGCTTGCGCTGGGATCCGAACGCCAACTTCTCGAGCGTGCTCAAGGTCGACTATCACGACCTCGATTTCGGCGGCAACCCGACTACCGTCTACGGTGAGAAACCCCTTGGTAACATCGTACAAAACGCCAACTTCCAGTACACCGATGAATCGCTGCGCGCGGTACTGAACCTCTCATTTCGCTTCAATGGCGGCGTGTCTCTGACTTCGCTCACCGGTTACCAGGATGTCGACTCGGTGAACAATCTCGACCTGAATGCAACGCTTGCGCCGATCTACATCTTCAACAGCAAGATCAACGCCAAGATCTATTCCGAAGAGGTCAACCTGATTTCGCCCGACGACCAGGCTTTCCGGTGGGTGTTCGGCCTGTTCTGGGAGAAACAGGATTCGGAATTGCCGCCGTGGCAGGACGGCGGATTCAACTTCATCGGCGTTGGTCTTCCCGACCACCTACCCATGGGCCACGAGTCCGTGGAAGAACAACGAAAAGGATTGGGCGGTGTTCGCGCACGGCCGATATCGGATTACTCCTGCCGTCGAGCTCGAAGCAGGAGTCCGCTACGGCAAGTACGAGAAAGATCAATTTACGAACTGGCAGCTCGGCGACGGCGCTACGCCTCCGTCGGTTGCGTGGCCCGGAACCACTCCCGGCGGCGAGAAGCAGGACATGGACGAGGATTCCGTCGACTGGCAAGTGGCGGTCGACTGGGACGTGTCACTGCCGAGCAGTACCTGTACGCGCTGGTCTCGAGAGGTCACATCAGCGGCGGCATCAACATCTTCCCGCCGTTCGTGCAATACGACGAGATGGAAGTCATCAACTACGAGACCGGGTGGAAGGCCACCTGGGCCGACAATCAGTTCGAGACACAGTTCACGGCCTATTACGAGCAGTTCAAGGACTACCAGGCGAACTTCGCCGAAGTGGTCGGTGCGCTGAACTTCCCGACCAATCGCAACGCTGAAACCGATAGTCACCTCTGGGGCGTAGAGTTCAGCGGTCAGGCGCGTTTCGGTGCGTTCCAGCTTGATCTTGGCCTCGCCTACTCGAAGAGCGAGCTCGGCACCTTCAGCGACGTGCAGGATCCGTTCCTCCCTGGTCCGCCCCCGAACAATGTCGTGAATCTCTCGGGGGCCGAGATCCCGTTCGCACCGAATTTCACAGGGCAATATCGGTATCGCGTACGGCATCAAGATGGGCAATTTCACGCTGACGCCACGTGCCGACGTGTCGCACATGGACGAGACGCAGGCTGCGCTGTGGTCCGAGCCGCAGGTCACGCTGCCGGAGCGCACGCTGCTCAATGCCCAGCTCTCGCTGGAACCGGATTCCGGCACCTGGTCGGCCGTGTTGTGGGGCACCAACGTCACCGACAAGGAATACATTGGCGGCATCCAGAACAATGCGACGCTCTTCTACGCCGCGCCGCCTGCCCAGTTTGGCCTCAGATTCAAGTACAACTTCTGAGGGCGCTGACGCCCTGGCCAGATAGAGATGCGGCCGACTGAGGCCGCATCTCTCCCGTATACGATGTCACCGATCTGATCGCGGGGCGCGCGCCGTGGCTACAGTCCTACCGACGAACGGCGAGCGCGCCGCACATGCGCGTGAAAGCCTTTCTGTCACCGGCGAAAAACTTCCCGGGCCGCGAGCGCAGCTTTCGTGGGCGATCTTTGACTTTGCACGCTCTCCCTATCTCAGCCTGGTCTACATCTTCGTGTTCCCGCCCTACTTCGCCAATACGATCATTGGCGACCCGGTGCGCGGCCAGGAAGCGTGGAGCCTCGCCAACACGATCGTAGGCTTCTGCGTCGCACTATTGGCTCCGGTTATCGGAGCCATCTCGGATCGTACCGGCAGCAGAAAGCCCTGGCTTGCCGGCATCGTCGCCGTGATGGCGCCGTGTTGCTTCGCTCTTTGGTTCGCCATGCCGGGTGCCCAGGGCGGCCTACCGATCGCTGCGATTCTCACCCTGATAGTCATCCTGGCCTCGTGCTTTCAGTTCTCTGAGGTCTTCTACAACGCCATGCTGCCCTCGATCGCCAGTCCGCAGCGAATCGGCGGCCTGTCCGGGCTCGGCATCTCGGTCGCGAACATGGGTACGCTCGTGGCGCTGGTGGTGATACTGGGTGGAATTGCGTTTCCAGCTTCCGGCGTGACGCTCAACGGCTTGCTCCCGAGCCATCCGATTTTCGGCTTGAACCCCGAGACGCATGAGCACGAGCGCATCGCCGGGCCTGCCGCGGGAATCTGGCTGGCCGTGTTCAGCATTCCACTGTGGCTCTGGACCCCGGATCGTCGGTCAACGGGAATTCCTGCGAAGCAGGCAGTTCGTGAAGGACTGATCCAGGTGTGGAGCACGATCAAACACGCGCGCCGGATCGCCAACGTCGGGCTGTACCTGCTGGCACGCATGCTCTACACGGACGGCAAGGTTGCGATCCTCGCCTACACCGGGATCTACGCCGCCGGCATCTTTCACTGGACGCTGCCGGCCCTGCTGATATTTGCGGTGACGCTCTCACCCTTCTCCATTTCCGGCGGTTTCATCGGCGGGTGGCTGGACAATACCCTGGGATCCAAGCGATCCATCCAGATTTCCGTCGGCGCGACGTGCCTCGCAATGATCGCGTTAGTCTCGATCTCACCGGATCGGGTTTTCTTTCAGCCGTATGACATCGCAGCCCATGGCCCGTTGTGGTCGTTCCCGTATTTCCAGACGCTGCCCGAAGTCCTCTACATCGCGACCACGATGGTGCTGGCCATCACCATCACGGCGGCTTTCTGCATCAGCCGTACGATGATGGCGCGCATCGCACCGCTCTCCATGATGAGCCAGTTCTTCGGCTTGTACGCGCTCTCCGGCACGGCGACGGGATTTCTGGGTCACGCTTCGGTAGCGTTCTTCACGCACGTGTTCGCCAGCCAGCGCGCCGGACTCGCATCGACCATCATCCTGCTCGTCGCAGGCCTCATCGTGATGCACTGGGTGAAGGAAGAGCGCGCGGAAGCGGTTGCGTGAGGGTGAAGCTGGTCGTGGCTGCGCCTCAACGCTCGGTACTCCGTTACGCTTCGATAGGGACCTAACGTGCGCGTTGAACTTCGTCGTTTGTGAAGGCCGCGAATACGAACGGCTGGGACTCCAGGAAGTCAGCCAGATCGCGCAGCGTTAGACCAAGATAGGCCAGCCGGTCCTCATCGATGAAGATCTGGCCGTTTTCCGGTTCGTAGGACGTGATCAGCTGCTTCGCGTCGGGATCGAACTTCCCGTGCAAGAGGTCGACGATCGACGGAGCAAAGTGTCGACGGTCCGGTGAGGACGGTTCCGACGGCATGCCATGGTCCGCGGTCACGGCCAGGAGATAGTTGTTACCAACCTTTGCCTCGAGCGCTTCCAGCATCCGCGCCAAATGACGATCCATCTCGCTGAGCGTGACGCGGAGCTCGTTCGAATCCGGGCCGTACTTGTGGCCCACGAAGTCCGCACCCTTGTAGTTCATCAGAATGAGATCTGCAACGTCGTCTTTGCCCACGGGCTCGTGCTCGATCATCGTGATCATCGCGTCGGCTTCGAATGCCGGAAACAGTGCTGAATACCGGACGGCGGTGGCCGTGTCGATCTTGTGATGCATCCACTCTCGATCAGCTGACCATAGTGTTCTGGCGTTTAGCTCCTGCAGATACCCGGGCAGCCGGAAACAGTCGGGGTTCGTGTTCCAGCCGCCGCTCTGTTGATCGTAACTTGCGAGTACGACCGGCGCTCCATTCAACTGACACGCTCCATGCCCTGCAAGCGGCGTCGCCGCCCGGTCGACGCTGCCCTGGGCCAAGATGATCGCCCTACCCGACGTCGCCAGCTGCCAGACGTCTGACAACGTCAGCGCCATCAGGTCGTGCGGCATTCGTCCAGCGAAAATCTCGTGGCGCCGGCGGCCGATGCGGTCGTACACGTTGTTGCCGGTGACGCCATGCACGCTGGGCTCGGTTCCCGTCGAGATGGTCGAGTGCCCAACAGCAGTGTTGGAGGGAAGAACGTCGAGTTGCGCCTGGGTGAACCAGGCGCCGTGCTGGCGCAAGGCGGTGAGCGTTGGCATGTCACCGGCGTAGCGATCGAAGTAGTCCCGGCGCATGCCATCCAGGACGAGCAACATGACCACTCGCGGTCGATCAAAACCGGTCTGCAAGACCGGCAGTATCTGGCCCGTTGCCGTTGCGGGCATCTGCACGCCAAGCGCAGCCGCAAGCGTCGGTGCCACGTCCTGCTGCACGGCCGGCATCGAATACGTTCCCCCTCTCACTGCGGGCCCCGACAAACATCAGCGGAATCAAGACGTCATACGGCCACGGCGAACCGTGCATGTACGCCACGTCCGGGTCGGGCCGCGTGATGAAGTCGCCTTCACGTGGCACGATCAAGAGTTGGCCGGTTCGTCCTGGAAAGTAAGATCGAGCGAGCATCTTTGCGAAGCGCTGTTTGGCCTCAACGACGGTATCGGCCGACACGGTATTGCGAATTCGAGGCGCGTCGCTCCCGGTAGATCGCTTGACCTGCTGGTCCGACACCGTACAAGCCATTGCAACCACGGTCAGGAAGAGGGTTGCACTGCAAGCACGCAAGCCTGATGGGTATTTGAACAGCCCCGGCACGATTGTGCTGCCTAA
>CAVOIC010000003.1:0-231266 GCA_963695985.1 uncultured Gammaproteobacteria bacterium | reverse complement strand
TTCGCCTTCTCGGCGATGGCGCCGAACGCTGCTGCATCGTTCACCGCGATATCGGCCAGCATCTTGCGGTCGATCTCGACCCCGGCCTTGCCGAGACCGTTGATGAGACGGCTGTACGACAGACCGTACACGCGCGCGGCCGCGTTGATGCGAGCGATCCACAGTGCGCGGAACTCCCGCTTCTTCTGCCGCCGATCGCGATACGCGTACTGACCGGCCTTGATGACCGCCTGTTTCGCGGCTCGAAAAACCTTGCGCCGGGCGTTGTAGTAACCCTTTGCCTTCTTGAGAATCTTCTTGTGACGGCGTCCCGCAATGACGCCACGCTTGACTCGCGCCATGACTCACTCTCCTCGGTAAGGAATTCGACTCAGCTGTTCGGCAGCATCTGCTTCACGCGCTCGACATCGGTCTCGTGGACCATCATGCCGCGGCGCAGCTGACGCTTTCGCTTGCTGGGCTTCTTGGTGAGTATGTGGCGCCGGTGGGACTGGGCTGCGCTTGAAGCCTTTCGCCGTCTTGCGAAAACGCTTCGCCGCCGCCCGATGGGTTTTCAACTTGGGCATCGATCTTTACCTCTTTCGTTTAGCCCGATCACAGGCCGTGCGCCGAATCACCGGCGCCCAGCCGCTACGGGCGGTGCAATCCGTCCCCCGAGGGGTCAGCGATTGCTCACTTCTTCTTCGGTGCAAACAGCATCACCATCTGCTTGCCCTCCATCAGCGGCTGCTGCTCGACGATGGCATGGCCTGCCAGGTCTTGCTGCACGCGATCGAGTAGCTTGCGTCCGATGTCCTGATGCACCAGCTCGCGGCCGCGGAAACGCAACGTTACCTTGGCCTTGTCGCCTTCCGACAGGAATCTGAGGAGATTGCGCAGCTTGACCTGGTAGTCAGCCTCCTCGGTTCCCGGGCGGAATTTCACTTCCTTGATGTGAATCGTCTTCTGCTTGCGACGCGCCGAATGGGCCTTCTTGCTCTGCTCGAACAAGTATTTGCCGAAGTCCATGATGCGGCAGACAGGCGGTTCGGCAGTCGGTGAGACTTCCACCAGATCCAGCTCCGCCGCAGTGGCCATCTGCAGGGCCTCAGTGCGTGTCATCACTCCCGCCTGTCCGCCGTCGGCGTCGATGACGCGCACGGAGGGGGCGGAGATCTCTTCATTGCGCCTGACGCGCTTTGCTGTCGCGATAAGTTAGTCCTCCAACACAACACGGCCGCGGCTCGCGACTTCGCGGGACAGACGCTGGGCGATCGCGTCGAGCGGCATCGTTCCGAGGTCTTTCCCGTTGCGCGTGCGCACGGCCAGAGATTTCGATTCGACTTCCCTGTCGCCCGCCACCAGCAGGTACGGGATGCGCTGCAACGTGTGCTCGCGGATTTTAAAGCCCACTTTCTCGTTTCGCAAATCTGTTTCGACCCGAAGCCCCTGATTTTTCAGGACTTCAGCTGCCCCCTGCGCGTATTCGGCCTGTTTCTCGGTGATATTCAGCACGACCGCCTGCACCGGCGAAAGCCAGGTGGGAAGGCGCCCGGCGTGATGCTCGATCAGGATGCCCAGGAAGCGTTCCAGAGACCCGAAGATCGCCCGGTGCAACATGATGGGCGTGTGCTTCTGGCTATCCTCGCCGATATAGGTGGCGCCGAGCAGTCCCGGCATGTTGAGGTCGACCTGCAAGGTCCCGCACTGCCAATCCCGCCCGATCGCATCGCGCAGCACGAACTCGAGCTTCGGTCCATAGAACGCGCCCTCGCCCGGATTGAGTTCGCAATTGATGCCCGCAGACTCGGCGGCCGCTCGCAGCGAGGCTTCGGCGCGATCCCAGGTGGCATCGTCGCCCACACGCTTGGGCGGGCGATCCGCGAACTTGACGCGGACCTCGTCGAACCCGAAGTCCTTGTAGATCGACATCAGCAGGCCAATCACTGCTACCGATTCGCTCGCAACCTGTTCATCGGTGCAGAAGATGTGCGCATCGTCCTGCGTGAAAGCGCGCGCCCGCATCAGGCCATGCAGTGCGCCGGACGGCTCATAGCGATGCACCTTGCCGAATTCCGCCAGCCGCACAGGCAGCTCGCGATAGCTGCGCAATCCGTGCTTGAAGATCTGGACATGGCCCGGACAGTTCATCGGCTTGATGGCGAATACGCGCTCATCGGGCGTGCGCGTGAGATACATGTTCTCACCGAACTTCTCGAGATGACCCGACTGCTGCCACAGGCTCACGTCCATCATCTCGGGTGCGTTCACCTCGGTGAACCCGGCGCCGGCCTGCCGTTCGCGCATGTAACGAACGAGGGCCTGGAAGATCGTCCATCCTTTCGGATGCCAGAACACCGCACCCGGCGCCTCTTCCTGAAAATGGAACAGGTCCTGCTCTTTGCCGATACGCCGGTGGTCGCGTTTTTCCGCCTCCTCGAGCCGCTGCAGGTAGGTCTTGAGTGACTTGTCGTCGGGCCACGCCGTACCGTAGATCCGCTGCAACATCTCATTGCGCGAATCACCCCGCCAGTACGCACCCGCGACCTTCATCAGCTTGAAGGCTTTGAGTTTCCCCGTGTTCGGAACGTGCGGACCGCGGCACAGGTCGATGAAATCGCCCTGCCCGTACAGGCTGATCTCTTCGTTCCCAGGAATCGAGGCGATGATCTCCGCCTTGTAGATTTCGCCCAGCTTGCGGAAGAACTCGACCGCCTCATCGCGTGGCATGACCGTGCGATTCACCTTGAGATCCGCGTCCGCGATTTCGCGCATCCGCGTTTCGATCGCGCTCAGGTCCTCCGGTGTGAAAGGACGCTTGAAGGCAAAGTCGTAGTAGAAACCGTCCTCGATCACCGGGCCGATCGTCACCTGCGCTTCTGGGAACAGTTGCTTGACAGCCTGCGCGAGCAGGTGCGCCGTCGAATGGCGGATGACCTCGAGACCTTCCGGATCGCGGTCGGTGACGATGCTGACTTTCGCATCCCGGCCGATCACAAAGGAAGTATCAACAAGCTTGCCGTCGACCTTTCCCGCGAGCGCCGCGCGGCGCAGTCCGGCGCCAATGCTGCCCGCCACTTCATCGACCGTTACCGGGCGGTCGAAGTGTCTCTGGCTGCCATCGGGCAAAGTTATGATGGGCATCGCGCGCTCTTGATCACTCGCAACAAAAAAGGGCGCTCCCGTGAGTGAGACCGCCCTTCGTATTCCTGGTGGGCGCGGCTGGGATCGAACCAGCGACCCTCGCCTTGTCGAGGCGATGCTCTACCGCTGAGCTACGCGCCCGTCCTGACGTCCTGTCAAAAAAGGGGCGCCAAAGATACTGAAGGGTCCACGGCGGCGCAAGCAACTCAGCCGGCCTTGCTGTCAGGCAGGCCGAGCTCCGCCTTGCGCAACCGAGCGATCTCGTCGCGCATCCGCGCGGCCTGCTCGAACTCAAGGTTGCGCGCCAGGCGGAACATCTCCTGCTCGAGCTTGCGGATGCGCTTCAGGATCTGTTCGGGTGGCAGCCGCTCATAGCGCGGACCCGCTTCTGCGACCCGGCGTTCACGGCCGACAGGCTCAGCGCGCGCGCCTTCCATGATGTCCGTGACCGACTTGATGATGCCGCGCGGCGTGATGCCGTGGTGCTCGTTGAATGCGACCTGCTTGCGCCGACGACGGTCGGTCTCGCGTACAGCGCGCTCGATGGACCCCGTGATCTGGTCGGCGTACAGGATCGCCCTGCCGCGCAGATTGCGCGCCGCCCGACCGATGGTCTGGATCAGGGAACCCTCCGAACGCAGGAATCCCTCCTTGTCCGCGTCCAGGATAGCCACCAGTGACACCTCGGGCATGTCGAGACCTTCACGCAGGAGATTAATGCCCACAAGGACATCGAACTTTCCGAGCCGTAGGTCGCGGATCAATTCGGTGCGTTCGACGGTCTCGATATCCGAGTGCAGGTACCGGACCCGCACTCCATGTTCGTGCAGATACTCGGTCAGATCTTCGGCCATGCGCTTGGTCAGCGTCGTGATCAGCACTCTTTCATGCAGCGCCACCCGCACGCTGATCTCGGAGAGCACGTCATCGACTTGCGTGCGCACCGGTCGGATTTCGACCTGTGGGTCGACGAGACCAGTGGGTCTTACGACCTGCTCGACGACCTGACCCGAGCGCTGGCGCTCATACGGACCTGGCGTCGCCGACACGAAAATCATCTGCGGCGCCAGCTCCTCGAACTCATCGAAGCGCAACGGCCGGTTGTCGAGTGCGGACGGCAGCCGGAACCCGTATTCGACCAGCGTCTCCTTGCGTGACCGATCGCCGCGGTACATCGCGCCAAGCTGCGGGATGGTCTGGTGGCTCTCGTCGATAACCAGGAGAGCGTTGCGCGGCAGGTAGTCGAAGAGGCACGGAGGGGGCTCGCCGGCCTGACGTCCGGACAAGTAGCGCGAGTAATTCTCGATGCCGGCGCAGTAGCCCACTTCGTTCATCATTTCGAGGTCGAACAGCGTGCGTTGCTCGAGCCTTTGCGCTTCCACCAGCTTGCCTGCCGCACGCAGCTCGACGAGCCGACCGCGCAGCTCATCGCGAATTTGATCGAGCGCGCCCGTCACTCGCTCTTTGGGAGTGACGTAGTGCGTCGACGGGAACACCGTGAGGCGCGGCACCTTGCGCGACACTTCCCCGGTAAGCGGATCGAAGTAACTCAACGACTCGACCTGGTCATCGAACAGTTCGACGCGCACCGCTTCGCGTTCTGCCTCGGCTGGGAAAATGTCGATCACATCGCCCCGCACGCGATAGGTGCCCTGCGACAGATCCAGCTCGTTACGCGTGTACTGCATGTCTGCCAGGCGGCGCAGCAGCTTGCGCTGGTCGAGCGGCTCGCCGCGCACCAGGTGCAGCACCATGCTCAGGTACGCCTGGGGATCGCCGAGGCCGTAGATCGCCGAGACCGTCGCCACGATGATCGAGTCCGGACGTTCGAGCAGTGCCTTGGTGGCCGACAGCCGCATCTGCTCGATGTGCTCGTTAATCGATGCATCCTTTTCGATATAGGTGTCGGAGGAAGGGACGTATGCCTCGGGCTGGTAGTAGTCGTAGTAGGAAACAAAGTACTCAACTGCAGCGCGCGGGAAGAACTCGCGGAACTCCCCGTAGAGTTGCGCGGCCAGAGTCTTGTTGTGCACCAGCACCAGCGTCGGCCGTTGCACGATCTCGATCACATTGGCGATGGTGAAAGTCTTGCCGGAACCCGTGACGCCCAGCAGCGTTTGATGCGACAGGCCGCTGCTCAGACCCTCGACCAGTTGTGCGATGGCTTCGGGCTGATCGCCCGCTGGGCGATAGCCCGCGACAAGCTCGAAACGGGGTTCCTTTTCCATAAGTGATCGGTGCGCTGATCGGGCGGAAGCCCTACACTACGCGCTGATTCAAATTGCGCGGTGGCAAACAGTGAGTGTACCAGTCTCCCGACGCGTTCAGCGTGTGAAGCCCTCTCCGACTTTGGCCGTCACGGCGCGCGCTGCGCGTCTCAAGGCCGAGGGCCACGACGTCATCGGCCTCGGTGTCGGAGAACCTGATTTCGATACGCCGAAGCACATCGCGGACGCCGGCATCGCGGCGATCCGCGCGGGGTTCACGCGCTACACGGCGGTCGAAGGCATCAACGAGCTCAAGGATGCGATCATCGCCAAGTTCAAGCGCGACAACGGCATCGAGTACACGCGGCCCCAGGTCCTCGTGTCGAGTGGTGCCAAGCAGACTGTTTACAATCTTTGTGCCGCCATCCTGGACCCGGACGATGAAGCCATCATTCCGGCGCCTTACTGGGTCTCTTATCCGGACATGGTGCTGCTGTGCGACGGCCGGCCGGTCACGGTGTTTGCCGGTGCCACTCAGGGTTACAAGATCAGCGCGGCCCAGCTGGCTGCCGCGATCACGCCCAAAACCCGGCTTCTGCTCTTGAACAGCCCCTGCAATCCGACCGGGGCTGCGTACACCCGCGCGGAACTCGTTGCCCTCGGCAAGGTGCTGCTGGCCCACCCCCGCATCGTGATCGGCACCGATGACATGTACGAACACATCTATTGGGGCGCTGAACCCTTCTGCAGCCTGCTCACCGCCGTACCCGAGCTCTATGACCGCACGGTGACGATCAATGGTTGCTCGAAGTCCTATGCCATGACGGGCTGGCGCATCGGGTATTGCGGTGGGCCGCAGGAAGTCGTCACAGCAATGGCGACCATCCAGGGTCAATCGACCTCCAACGCCGCCAGCATGAGCCAGAAGGCCGCCACCGTCGCGCTCAACGGTGATCAGACCTGCGTGACCCAGATGAACCGCGAGTTCAAGGCGCGGCATGACTTCATCGTGCAAGGCCTCAACACCCTGCCGGGAGTCTCGTGCCTTCCAGGGGCGGGGACTTTCTACGCGTTTGCGGACGTGACCGGCGCGATGGCCGCGACGAACTGCCGGGATGACGGCGCCTTTGCCGAGCTCCTGCTCGCGAACGCGGGCGTCGCCGTGGTCCCTGGAACCGGGTTCGGTGCTCCAGGGCATATTCGCCTGTCATTCGCCTGTAGCATGGCGACGCTGGAAGATGCACTCGGGCGCATGCGCCGCTGCCTTGCGGGCAGTGCGGTAAACCGGGCCAAAACGGCGTAAATCGGAGTGCCGGGGCGCGGTTGACGGCCCCGGGTCGCTCCCGCAGAATTCGCCGCCTTTCCGGTTCCGCCGTAGCTCAGTCGGTAGAGCGAGGGACTGTTAATCCCCAGGTCGGAGGTTCGAGTCCTCCCGGCGGAGCCATCCTGTCAGCAGCGTATTTCTGCTAGCGCAGTCGCGCCGGAATGCGGATACTGTCGCCCCAGAATTCCAACCATATTTCGCGGCCCGTGCCGTAGTGCCCCGGCCGCATTTGGACGATCTGCCTTACGCAATTCAAGTAAAGGGGTCAGATATGGCAGCAAAGAAATCACGTACCCGTCGCAAGAGCCGTGCAAAGAGTGGCGGCGCCAGCAGGCGTTCAACGCGCGTCAAGCGACGCCAGCAACGCCGGACGAACCGCACGTCGCGTCGCGCCACGCGTAAGGTGGCCAGAAGGGTAACCCGCGGCGCCCGCCGGGTCGCACGCACAGCTCGACGTCAGCAACGCCGGACGAACCGCCAGTCGCGTCGCAGCGCGCGTAAGGTGGCGAGAAAGGTAGCCCGTGGCACCCGCAGGGTCGCACGCACGGTTCGCGTCGCGACGCGGCGTACGGCCCGCAGTGTGCGCCGCTCGGCGAAACGCGCCATCAAGCAGGCCGCGGTATCGGTCAAGCAGGCGACCACGGCTCTCGAGCACGGCGCGACGAGCGCCGTCACCGGAGCTACGACCGCAGTCGAGAATGCATCCGATGCGATGCAGTCCGCTGTCGACACGGTCGCGGAGAAAGTAGAGCACTAGATCCTGCCGCGGAACGGCGGTGCTCGCGCACCGCCGTTCCTGCCCTGAAGCGGGCTGCCTGTAGTGCCACTGCACCCGAAGATCGGGTGCGCGGTCGATGTCTGCCGCCAATCTCGGGCTGTGCGGGCCTCTCCCTAACCACGCTGGTGGCGCGAAGCTACAAGCTCCAGCAGATACTTTTCGAATTCCGGCCCCAGGCTCGAATGATTTAACCCGTACTCGACTGTCGCCTGCAGGTAACCCAGCTTGCTGCCGCAGTCATAGCGACGTCCCTCAAACTGGTAGGCGAACACGGGTTCGTCAGCAAGCAATGCCGCGATTCCATCCGTGAGCTGAATCTCCCCGCCAGCCCCACGCCCGGTGGATTCGAGCTTCTCGAAGATCCGCGGCGTCAGGATGTAGCGGCCGACGACGGCCAGCGTTGACGGGGCGGTCGCGGGCTTGGGCTTTTCGACAATGCTCTTCACGCGACTGACCCGGCCCTGCGCGGCTTCGCAGTCTACGATGCCGTAGCGGTCCGTCTCGCTGCGTGGAACTTGCTGGACGCCAAGCACGCTCCCGTGGCGCTCCTCGTAGATCGCCGCCATTTGCCGCAGACAAGGGACCTGCGCATCGATGAGGTCATCGGCGAGATGCACGAAGAAGGGCTCATGTCCAACGACCGGCCGTGCGCACAGAACCGCATGCCCGAGGCCTAGCGGCGCCGGCTGTCTGATGTATACGCAGCTTGCCCACGACGGCAGGATGCCACGCAGCGACTCGAGCAGTTCTTGCTTGCCCTGCGCTTCCAGTGCGGCCTCGAGCTCGCGATCGGAATCGAAGTGGTCCTCTATCGCGCGCTTGGAGCTGCCGGTGATAAACACCAGGTTTCGAGCGCCGGCGGACAGCGCTTCCTCGGCCGCATACTGGATCAGCGGCTTGTCCACGATCGGCAGCATTTCCTTGGGACTCGCCTTGGTCGCGGGCAGGAAGCGCGTGCCGCGCCCGGCGACTGGGAAAACGGCAGCGCGGATCGGGCTGGAATGCGCCATGACTCTCTCGCTCAGTGAAATACGTAGCGCGGATCATACCCGATGACCCTGTAAGGGTCGTGATTGGGCGGCAGCGCGAAGACGGTGCACTCTACGCCGCTGCGCATAGAGTGCACCCGAGCGTCCGCCGTTCAATCGCTGGACGCAGCCTTGTCGACCGGCTTTGCGCTTGCCGCCTTGTTCTTGTCTGTTTTCTCGACCCTGATGTTCGCGCGATTCTGTTCGACGACTTTCATCCCGATTCCCTTAACCTTGGCCAGGTCGTCGGCACTCTTGAACGGTCCGTTCTTCTCCCGGTACTCCACGATGGCCTGCGCACGCGACAGACCGATGCCGCTCAGTTCCTTCGCCAGTGTACGCGCGTCCGCCGTATTGATATTGACTGGGCCGGCGAACGCTCCAGACGACAGCAACAAGCCGGCCAAGGCCAGCACCAAAATAGATCGCTTCATGGAACTCCTCCTTGAGTTGGGCTGCGCGAGACTATTTACGAGACATCGCGGCGAGATACCGCGCGCGGCCAATGTCCTGCAGAGCCGCTCGCCGGTGAACCGCAAAATCAGCCGCGAACGTCGAGTTTCGATGTGCCCGGCCGGCTATCGGCCGGCGGCAGCGGCAAGCTCTCCAGCCGCATCCAGCTGCGGCTTGAGACTGTCCCAGCTCTTGCAGCCGGGGCACCGCCAGAACCATGCGTGGCTGGCAAACCCACACTCCCCGCAGCGGTAGCGCGGATTGCGTGACAGCACGCGGCCCAGCAGGCGCGCCACGCGGCGCAGCGTTGCATCGTCCAGCACGTTGCTGCTGTCGAGTGGCTGCGCCAGCTCGCGCAACAAGCCGTCACTCAGCACGTAATCGCGCACTGCTCCCAGAGCGTTGGGCTCATCGAACACATCGGCGAGTATCAGGGCGCTCGCGAGCTCATGCGCAGGCCGCCGGTTGCGCCGAAAAGTATCGATGGCTGCGTTGAGCGGCTCGTGCGTCTGCAGGCTCTCGCCGCAAATGTAAAGGCGCGGCAGAATCTCAAGTAGCAGTGCCGGCTCGCGTTCGAGCGCCAGGAGCAACAGACGAGATGCGAGGGCATGATCGCCCGCGTCCCGGGCGATTTCCGCGCGCAGAATCGCCGCGCGTGGGAAGCGTCGCTGTTCATGCCGCGCTTCACGCAATAAGCGCCGTGCTTCCTCAATGCGGCCTGCACTGCGGGCACCTTCCGCGAGCTCGCAGTGATAATGAGCAATCGCCGAGGGCTGCACCTCGCCGCCGATTGCGCCGAGCTGTCGATGAACGCTGATCGCCTGCTGCCAGTCGTGCTGCTGCTCGTATATCCCGATCAGCGCCTGAAGCGCCGCTGACCGATGGTGGCGCGACTCTGTGAGCTTGAGGTACAGGCCTTCCGAGCGATCCAGCAGGCCTGCACGCAGGTAATCAATCGCCAGCTCGAGCAACGCCTGTTCGCGCTGCGCGGGCTCGAGCTGGGGACGGTCGAGAATCCCCTGATGCACGCGGATGGCGCGATCCACTTCACCACGGCGGCGAAACAGGCTTCCCAACGCAAAGTGGATCTCGACCGTCTCCGTATTCACATCGACCATACGAGTGAACACTTCAAGAGCGCGGTCGGGCTGTTCGTTGATCACGTAATTGAGGCCCGCGAGATAGTCCGCCGGCAACCTGCGGCGTGCCGCGCGCCCTGCCGCGCGCTGCGCGCGCCGGCCCAGGCGCCACCCCAGGTATCCCGCCGCGGCGCCCAGCAGGGCGATCAGGACTGCGGACTCAGCCACGATCTTGCGGCAGCGGCCGCAGATTCTTGATCTCGGCCTCCGCCAGCCGCAGGTTGCGGCGCAACTCGGCGCGTTCGCGGGTGAGCTTGCGCACGAAACGCCAGGCCGATGCTACCCCGGCCAACCACCCCACCACGATCGCCACGACGAGCAGCTGCCCGCGCGTCAGCTCGACTTCGGTGATCAGCAAATCGACACGGACCGGCCCGTTGTTGGCCGCGACGAGTGCCGCGCCAATGAAGAACACCAGCAGGCAAATAACGATGAAAAGCGCGCGCGGCATGTCGCTCTCGGAATGGGACGTCACTCTACCATCACCACGAAGAGCAGTCCCCGGCGGCCACCGCGTGATCGCAAGAGCAGTCACGGGCGGCCATCGGGTAATACCGTGCCGACGTGCGCCGGATCACGGCCATTGTTACCTATAGATGAGAAGTTAAACCCGCAAACACTGGTACCGGCGCAGTCGTCAGGTATCACGCCGATGTCCACCCGCTCCTGCGTTGACTAGCAAGAGTTAGTTAACTGCTCCTGTGAAGAAGTCCGCGGAGCGGACTCCAAGAGGAGACACTCCCAGCTGGGGTGATGCAGGACGATTCGGACACTGGCGTCGAGGGTCTGCCAACTCGGGCGAGCAGTGTTCGCGGGGATGCATTTTCAGATAGCACGGTCATTGAGCGTTGGTCAGCCCGGAGTTGGCACGGCCCTCACGCCAGCGGCCGGATCGGAGTGCTTCCCCGATGATTCGGCCCTCACGCCAGTGGCCGGATCGGACTGCTCAGACCGTCAATCGTGAATCGGCTCGCCGGCCCCGCTGTTGACGCGCTCACGCAGGTCTTTGCCGGGCTTGAAGTGCGGCACGTACTTGCCCGCGAGCGCCACCGCTTCACCGGTCTTGGGATTGCGTCCCTGCCGCGGCGGCCGGAAATGCAGTGAGAAACTGCCGAAACCACGGATCTCGATGCGCTCGCCCTGTGCCAGCGCATCGCTCATGATTTCCAGGATCTGCTTCAGCGCCAGCTCCACGTCTTTTGCGGGCAGGTGCTTCTGCTTGGCCGTGACGATCTCGATCAGTTCCGACTTGGTCATGCGCAGGGCCCTTTACCGTGCGAACGCTTCAGTCCTGGCCGCCGATGTGTTCCTTGAGCAGATCACCGAGGCTGGTACCGGAGGACGAATCCGTCGCGCTCTTGTAGTTCTGCACCGCTTCGGCTTCCTCGTGTGCTTCCTTGGCCTTGATTGACAACGCGATGATACGGCCCTTGCGATCCACGCCAGTGAACCTCGCTTCAACCTCATCACCCACCTTGAGCACGGTGCGCGCGTCTTCCACGCGATCGCGCGACAGCTCCGAGGCACGCAGCTGCCCCTCGACGCCGTTGCCCAGGTCGATGAGGGCACCCTTGGCGTCGACGTCGCGCACCACGCCCTTCACGATGCTGCCCTTGGGATGCTCGGCGAGGTAGCTCGAGAACGGGTCCTTCGCGAGCTGCTTGATCCCCAGGGAAATCCGCTCGCGCTCCGGATCGATCGTGAGCACCATTGCTTCGAGCTGCTGGCCCTTCTGGAAATTGCGCACCGCCTCTTCACCCGGCACATCCCAGGAGATGTCCGACAGGTGCACGAGGCCGTCGATCCCTCCCGGCAGGCCGATGAAGATGCCGAAATCGGTAATTGACTTGATCTGACCCTGCACCTTGTCGCCGCGGTTGTAGTTCTCGGCGAATTCCTTCCACGGATTGGTCTTGCACTGCTTGAGCCCGAGCGAGATGCGCCGGCGCTCCTCGTCGATGTCAAGCACCATGACCTCGACTTCCTGTCCCACGTGCACCACCTTCGCCGGGTTCACGTTCTTGTTGGTCCAATCCATCTCCGAGACGTGCACCAAACCTTCGACACCCTCTTCGATCTCGACGAAGCAGCCGTAATCGGCGATGTTGGTGACCTTGCCGAACAGGCGCGTGTTCGGTGGATAGCGCCGCGCAATGGCCTGCCAGGGATCGGCGCCAAGCTGCTTGAGCCCGAGCGACACGCGCGAGCGCTCGCGGTCGAACTTGAGAATTCGCACTTCGATCTCGTCGCCCACCTTGACGACTTCGGACGGATGCTTGACCCGCTTCCAGGCCATGTCGGTGATATGCAGCAGCCCGTCGATGCCGCCGAGATCGACGAACGCGCCATAGTCCGTCAGGTTCTTTACCACGCCCTTGACCACCGCGCCTTCCTGCAGGTTATCCAGCAGCGCGTTGCGCTCAGCGCTGTATTCCTGCTCCACCACCGCGCGGCGCGATACGACCACGTTGTTGCGCTTCTGATCGAGCTTGATGACCTTGAATTCGAGCGCCTTGCCTTCGAGGTAACTCGGGTCGCGCACCGGGCGCACGTCGACCAGCGAACCGGGCAGGAACGCGCGGACGTTGTCGATCTCCACAGTGAATCCGCCCTTCACGCGACCGGTGATGACGCCGGAAACGATTTCGCTGGCCTCGAACGCCTTCTCGAGGCGGGTCCAGGTGCGTGCGCGCTTTGCTTTCTCGCGCGACAGCCGTGTTTCGCCGGAGCCGTCCTCGACCGTGTCGAGTGCGACCTCCACGTCATCACCGGCCTTGACCTCGATGTCGCCCTTCTCGGACTTGAACTGGTCGATGGAGATGACGGCCTCGGACTTGAGGCCCACGTTGACGATCACGAAATCCTGGCCGACTTCGACCACGTGACCCATCAGGATGGTGCCGGGCTTGATGCGCTGACTGGCAATGCTCTGTTCGAATAGCTGGGCGAAACTCTCGGTCATAAGTTGGGGGTAAAGGGTCCTGGTGAACCGTCCGGTATGGCCCTGCCGGCAATCCAGTCCGGCGCGAGGCATTCAGTTTCGAGACTCGCGCTCCGTGCGTGTCCCACGTACTTGCTCCTAACCAATAAACCGCCTGCGAGCTCCTCTAACTGAACCGTTCTCGTGCCAGGCGCAGAACCCGCGACACGACCTCTTCGACGTCTAGTTCGGTTGAGTCCAGAACGATCGCATCGGCAGCTGCCTTCAGCGGCGCGACCTTGCGGCCCGTGTCGCGGGCATCACGCTCGGCGATCTCTCGCGAAAGGGCGGGAAGGCTAACATCAAGCCCCTTGTCTTTCAACTGCTTATGACGCCGACGGGCGCGCTCCTCGGCGCCCGCGGTGAGGAATATCTTGAGGCGCGCTGACGGAAAAACCACAGTCCCCATGTCGCGCCCGTCCGCCACCAGCCCGGGCGGCTCGGCAAAGCGCTGCTGGCGTCCAAAGAGGGCCGCCCGCACCGAGGGCATGGCTGCAACCCGCGATGCGCCGTTTCCGGTCGCCTCACTGCGCAGCTCGCGGGTCACGTCCGTGCCTTCCAGGAATACCTGCTCGCCTCCATCGGGTCGGGCGGCAAACCGGATCCGCATCTGCTCGGCGAGGGTCGCGTGGCCCGGCTCATCACCGGGCTCCAGGCCCTGATTCAGTCCGTGCAGGGCGACCAGGCGGTACAACGCCCCGCTGTCGAGGAAATGCCACCCCAAGGCGTCGGCCACGGCCCGGCTAACGGTGCCCTTTCCGGAGCCACTTGGCCCGTCGATGGCGATGACGGGGACTTCGTCGCCTACGTGCTTCACTGCTTCAGGACCTGGATTTCAAGCCCCGCGCGGCCGGCAGTCTCCACAAAGCCGGGGAACGATGTCGCGACGTTCGCGACGTCCGCGATTTCGATTGTCGCCTGTGCTCGCACGCCGGCGATGGCAAAAGCCATCGCGATCCGATGATCGCCGCGGCTGTCGACGCGACCGCCCGCGATGTTTCCCCCGAATACCTGTAAACCGTCGTCGCGCACTTCGGTACGAATGCCAACCGCCTCGAGACCCTGTGCCATCGCAGCGATGCGATCGCTCTCCTTCACCCGGAGCTCCTCGGCACCCGTGACCAGTGTCTTCCCTCGCGCACAGGCCGCGGCCACGAGCAGGGCGGGGAATTCATCGATGGCGAGCGGCACGAGCGCTCGTGGCACATCGATACCGCGCAATTCCCGGCGTTCGATCTCGAGGTCCGCCACCGGCTCGGTGCCTGCATTGCGCGGGTTCACCACGCGAATCTCTGCGCCCATGAGGCGCAGCGCCTCGAGCAGCCCGGTGCGCGAAGGATTGATGCCGACGTTGCGCAGTGTCAGGACACCCTCGGCTGCGAGGCAGCCAGCCACGATGAAGAAGGCAGCAGAAGAGAAGTCACCAGGAATCTCCAGCCGGCACGCACGCAGCAGGGCTGGCGGCTCGATCTCGATGCTCCGGTCCCTGACCCTCAACGTGGCACCGAATGCCTGCAACATGCGCTCGCTGTGATCGCGGCTGACGACGGGTTCGATGATCGATGTGATCCCCTGCGCATACAGACCGGCGAACAGAAGCGCCGACTTTACCTGCGCACTCGCCACGGGCAGCTCGTAGCGAATCGCGTGCAGCCGGGCCCCGCCGCGAATCCGTACCGGTGGACGCCCGGAACTCGTTTCGATCCTGGCACCCATCAGACGCAGCGGCACGGCGACACGCTCCATGGGCCGGCGCATGAGAGACGCATCGCCGATCAGCTCGGAATCGAACGGCTGACCCGCCAACAGGCCCGTGAAGAGTCGCATTGCCGTTCCGGAGTTACCCATGTCGAGGGCGGTCGCCGACGCGGTCAAGCCGTGCATTCCGACCCCCTGCACGGCCACGCTTTGCGACCCCGGACGCTCGACCCTGACGCCGAGCGCACGCATGGCTGCAAGCGTTGCCAGACAGTCTTCACTCTCCAGGAACCCGTCGATGACCGACCGGCCTTCGGCGATTCCGGCGAGCATCAGGGCGCGATGGGAGATCGACTTGTCACCCGGAACGGTCAGGGTGCCCTGCACCCGGCGCGCGGGTAGCACGCGATAAACCATGGGCCGCACAGAGTTGACAGCGGAACCCATGGGCGCAAGCGTCACGCCGCAATTCCAAGCACCGCGCCGAGTGCCGTTATGGCCCGTCGAGTCTGTTCCAGCGTCCCAGTAGTGATGCGCAGGTGGTTGGGCAGGCCGTAATTGCCAGTGGGGCGGGCAATCACACCCCGGCGCAGCATTCCTTCATATATGGGCCCTGCTGGGCGACCCAGGTCCACCAGTACAAAGTTTCCCGCAGTTGGCAGGACCTGGAGTCCGAGGCCGGCGAGTCCAGCCCGCAACTCGCGCAGCGCCGCGCGATTCAGCTCTACCGACTCGCGCACGTGTTCGGCGTCTTGCAGCGCAGCGGCGGCTGCAACCAGCGCCACGGAATTCACGTTGAAAGGCTGGCGCAGTCGATTCAGCGTCTCGGCGATTTCCGGTTGTGAAATACCATAACCGACCCTCAGGCCTGCGAGCCCGTAAGCCTTCGAAAAGGTGCGCAGCACCACGAGGTTCGGCAAGTCGTCCAGCCAACGTGTCGTGTCCGGGCAATCCACGTCGCGCGAATATTCAAAGTAGGCCTCATCGACGATGGCGAGCGTCGTGGGCGGCAATGCTTTGAGGAACGCCAGTAACGGTTCGGGCTTGATCCAAGTGCCGGTGGGGTTGTTCGGATTGGCGATGAAGACCAGGCGCGTGCGTGGCGTGACCGAGGCAGCGAGCGCGTCGAGATCGTGCCCCAGCGGCATCGCGTCGTGCGCCGGCAGTGCCGGGACGATGCGTGCGGTCGCCCCGGAGGCCTGCACGACGATCGGATAGACGGCAAAACAGTACTGCGAGTACACCGCCTCGGCTTGCGGAGTCAGGAACGCCTCAGCGAGCAGCACCAGCACGTCGTTCGAACCATTGCCCAGCGTCAGGCATTCGACGTCGATGCCGTGGTGCGCGGCGAGTCGACGCTTGAGCTCAAAGCCGCTGCCGTCGGGGTAGAGCCCGATATCCGCAAGCGCCTGCGACATCGCGGCGCGTGCGCGCGGACCGGGCCCCAGCGGATTCTCGTTGGAGGCCAGCTTGACGATGTCGTGCACACCATATTCGCGCTCGAGCTCCGAGATGGGCTTGCCCGGCAAGTATGGCTGCAGGCCGCGTACTGCAGGTGCAATGAGTTCGGCAATGGAGACGCGCCTCATTGCACCGCCTGCGGGTACGAGCCCAGCACGCGGAACAGCGACGCACGGCGCTTGAGTCCCGCCAGGGCGCGGGACAGCTTGCGATCCTCCGCGTGGCCTTCGACGTCGAGAAAGAACACGTAGTCCCACTTGCGTCGGCGCGAGGGCCGCGACTCGATGCGCGTCACGTTGATCGCTGCCTTGGCGAGCGGCTCCAGCAGTCGATACAGAGCACCGGGCGCATCGGTATGCGCCGCCGACACCAGGAGCGTGGTCTTGTCCCTGCCGCTCGGCCGGAACGTCTTGCGACCCACGACCAGAAAGCGGGTGGTGTTGTCGGGTCGGTCCTCGATGTCCGCGACCAGCACCTTCAGCTCGTACACCTCTGAGGCAGCCTCGCCGGCGATTGCCGCCGTCCCTTTCTCATCGCGTGCGCGGCGCGCGCCTTCGGCATTGCTCGACACCGCCACGCGCTCGACGCCGGGCAAGAACTCATCGAGCCAGGCGCGGCACTGGGCCAGCGACTGCGGATGTGAGCACACGCGTTCGATGTCCTGGAGAGAATCCATGCGCCCCATGAGATGCTGGTGGATGCGCACTTCGACTTCGCCGCAGATGCGCAGCGGGCGAAGCGAGAAAACGATCCAGCGTGTTGTTGACCGTGCCTTCGGTTGAATTCTCGATCGGTACCACGCCGAAGTCGGCGACTCCCGCCTCGACCTCGTGGAACACCTCATCGATGGTCGCAAGCGGCAGCGCCCGCACCGAGTGACCGAAGTGCTTGAGCACCGCTGCCTGGGTGAACGTGCCCTCGGGTCCGAGAAAGCCCACCTTCAGCGGCTCTTCCTGCGCGAGGCACGCCGACATGATCTCGCGGAACAGCCGCAGGACCTCCTCGTTGCGCAACGGGCCCTGGTTGCGCTCCAGCGCCATGCGCAGCACCTGCGCCTCGCGCTCCGGCCGGTAGTAATCGACCGTGTGGCCGTCCTGATGCTTGGAAATGCCCGCCTCGCGCGCCAGGCGCGCGCGCTGGCTGATGAGCGCGTGAATCTGCGCGTCGACCACGTCGATGCTGTCGCGCAGCTCCTCGAGCCCGGCCGGTTTCGCGCGCTGCGGGGGCTTGCGCGCCATGGATCAGAGGACCCGCGCGGACAACACGCCTTCGATTCCGCGAATACGCGCGAACACCTCGTTGGAAACCGGGCCGTCGGTGTCGATCAATGTGTAGGCGAGCTCACCGCGCGACTTGTTGAGCAGGTCGGCGATGTTGAGTCCCGCGGCCGCCAGGCAGGTAGAGATCTGGCCCACCATGTTCGGGACGTTGTCGTTGGCGATGGCCACGCGCGGACCGCCGGTTCGCGGCAGCATCGCCTCGGGAAAGTTCACGGAGTTGCGGACGTTGCCGTTTTCCAGAAAGTCCCGCACCGTGTCCGCGACCATGATCGCGCAGTTTTCCTCCGCCTCGTCGGTCGAGGCGCCGAGGTGCGGCAGCGCGACGACACGCGCGTGATTGCGGATCGCGTTGCTGGGGAAATCGCACACGTAGGCATGCAATCGCCCCTGGTCAAGGGCCTCGACGATGGCCACCTCGTCCACGATCGGAGCGCGCGCGAAATTGAGGATGACGCCCCCTTTGCGCATCAGGCGCAGACGTGCCCCATTGACCAGCTTGCGTGTAGCGTCATTCAGCGGCACGTGCACGGTGATAAGGTCAGAGCGCGCGAACAAGTCGTCCAGGCTGAGCGCCTGCTCGACCCCCGATGACAGCTGCCAGGCACGCTGCACCGTGATCTGCGGGTCATACCCCAGCACCTTCATCCGCAGCCCCAGGGCGGCATTCGCCACTTCGACGCCGATCGCCCCGAGGCCGACGACACCGAGCGTGCGGCCGGGCAGCTCGAAGCCCACATACTTCTTCTTGCCCTTCTCCACCGCCTCTTCCACCGCCTCATCGTCGCCTTCAAGGGTGCGTACGTAGCCCCATGCCTGGCAGATGTTGCGGGCCGCGAGAAACATGCCGGCCAGCACCAGCTCCTTGACCGCATTAGCGTTCGCACCCGGGGAGTTGAACACCGGGATGCCGCGCTTGCTCAGACTCGCGACCGGGATGTTGTTGACGCCCGCTCCGGCTCGGCCCACTGCCTTCACCGAATCCGGAATCAGCATGTTGTGCATATCCGCCGAGCGCACCAGCACTGCATCGGGGTGACCGATCTCGGAGGCGATCTCGTAACGATCGCGCGGCAGGCGCTCCAGACCCCGGAGCGAGATGTTGTTGAGCGTCAGGATTTTGAACGTCATGGTCTTCCGAAGGACTTCGACTGCGGTGCTAGCCATTCGTCCTCACAAATTCCTGCATGAACTCGACCAGCGCATTCACCCCCGCCAGTGGCATCGCGTTATACAGACTCGCGCGCATTCCACCCACGGACCGATGCCCCTCGAGATTGGTGAGCCCGGCAGCTTTCGCCTCGGCGAGAAACTGCTTGTCGAGCTCAGGCCGCGCCAGGGTAAACGGCACGTTCATCCACGAGCGGCAGTCCCGCGCCACCGGGTTGCGGTAGAAATTCGACGCATCGATCGCGGCGTACAGCCGCGCCGCCTTCGCCCGGTTGACCTCGGCCATCGCTGCGAGACCACCCTGGCGCTTCAGCCACTGGAACACCAGTCCGGCAAAATACCAGCCGAACGTGGGGGGTGTGTTGAGCATCGAGCCTTCGTCCGCCATCGCCTTGTAGTCGAACACCAACGGCGTCGCCGGCCGGGCACGGCCGAGCAGGTCGTCGCGCACGATGACGACGGTCAGGCCAGAAGGGCCGATGTTCTTCTGCGCGCCGGCATAGATCAGCCCGAACCTCGAAACGTCGATGGGCCGCGACAACAGGGTCGAGGACATGTCCGCGACCAGTGGCGTGGTGCCCACTTCCGGGACGAAGTGAAACTCAACGCCACCAATCGTCTCATTCGGGGTGTAGTGCAGGTACGAAGCGTCGCGGCTGAGCTTCCAGCCGGAGACCTGCGGAATCGTGTTGTAGCCAGAGTCGGCTGCATCCGCGACCACGTTGACCCGACCGTAGCGCCTGGCTTCGCCGATGGCCTTTTTCGACCAGCTGCCGGTATTGACGTAGTCAGCGACCGCGCTCTCGGCCCCCAGGTTGAGCGGAACCGCCGAAAACTGCCCGGTTGCGCCACCCTGCAGGAACAGCACCTTGTAGTGCTCGGGTACCGACAGCAACTCCCGCAGGTCGGCTTCGGCCTTCTGGGCGACGGCGATGAATGCCTTGCTGCGATGGCTGATCTCCATCACCGACATTCCGCCGCCCTGCCAATCGATCAGCTCATCCCTTGCTTGTTCGAGGACTTCCAGAGGCAGCGCCGCAGGCCCGGCGCTGAAATTGAACACACGCATGAAATTCCCGTGCTGAGCGCACTGTAAATACGAGGCGCAAAGAGTGTATCAGGCGGGGTCGGGTGTTTCAGCGGCCAGATTGCCGGTATCGATGTCGCCGCTACCCTCGCCGTTGAGCACCTCGACGCGCTCGATACCGACGAGCCGCTCCCCTTCTTCCAGCCGGATCAGCCGCACGCCCTGGGTGTTGCGCCCAACCACCGAGATCTCGGCGACGGGGGTGCGCACCAGGGTGCCGCTCGAGCTGATGAGCATGATCTCGTGTTCGCGCAGCACGTGCAGCGCGCCCACCATCTGGCCGTTGCGTTCGGTGGTCTGCAGCGCAATCACGCCCTGGCCGCCGCGCCCGTGCTGGGGGAACTCATCGACCGGCGTCAGCTTGCCGTAACCGTTCTCGGATGCGGTCAGAACGAAGCCCTCATCGACTACGATAAGCGCGATCACGCGCTGATCCAGCGACAGCTTGACGCCTCGCACTCCCGCCGCCTCGCGTCCCATCGGCCGCACTTCGCCCTCGCGAAAGCGAATCGCCTTGCCGCCGCTCGTGCACAGCATGATTTCCCGCTGACCGTCCGTCAGCGCCACGCCGACCAGGCGATCCTCGCTCGCGAGGTCCACGGCGATGATGCCCGTCGTGCGCGGGCGTGAAAACGAAGCCAGCGACGTCTTCTTTACAGTCCCCAGCGCGGTGGCCATGAACACGTACTGGTGCTCGTCATATTCGCGGATCGGCAGCACGGCATTGATGCGCTCGCCTTCCTGCAGGGGCAGCAGGTTCACCATTGGCTTGCCACGCGCACCACGCCCGGCCTGGGGCAGCTCGTACACCTTGAGCCAGTAGACCTTGCCGTGGCTCGAGAAACACAACAGCGTGTCGTGAGTGTTGGCGACGAACAGCTTGTCGATGAAATCCTCATCCTTGACGCTGGTCGCCGCCTTGCCGCGCCCGCCACGACGTTGCGCCTGGTAGGCAGAAATCGGTTGCGACTTGGCGTAACCGGAATGCGACAGCGTCACGACGACTTCCTGGGGCTCGATCAAGTCCTCGATCGTCAGGTCGGAATGGTCGTGAATGATTTCGGTGCGCCGCTTGTCCCCGTAGGCCTCGCGCATCTCGATCAGCTCCGCCCGGATCACCGCGAGCAGCCGTTCCGGGCGCGCCAGGATCTCACCCAGATCGCGAATCTGCCCGAGGAGCTCCTGGTACTCGGCCACGATCTTGCCCTGTTCGAGACCCGTGAGCCGATGCAGCCGCATGTCGAGGATCGCTTGCGCCTGCGTCTCCGAAAGCCGATAGGCGCCATCGACGAGGCCGATATCGCTGGCCACACCGTCGGGTCGCGTGGAGATTTCCCCCGCGCGCGCCAGCATCTGGGGCACCGCGCCCCCGCCCCAGCTGCGCGCCAGCAAGGCCATGCGCGCCTCCGCGGGTGACGGGGAGCGCTTGATGGTGGCGATGATCTCGTCGATGTTGGCGAGCGCCACCGCCAGGCCCTCGAGGATGTGAGCCCGTTCGCGCGCCTTGCGCAGGTCGAAGATCGTGCGGCGCGTGACCACCTGGCGTCGATGACGCAGGAAGGCCTCAAGCAGCTCCTTGAGAGACAGGAGCCTGGGCTGCCCGTCGACGAGCGCCACCATGTTGATGCCGAACACCGTCTCCATCGGCGTCTGGGCATACAGGTTGTTGAGCACGATGTCGGGCACCTCGCCCTTCCTGAGCTCGATGACGACCCGCATGCCATCCTTGTCGGATTCGTCCCGCAGCCCGTCATGCGCAATGCCGTCGAGCTGCTTCTCCCGCACCAGCTCGGCGATGCGCTCGATGAGCCGTGCCTTGTTGACCTGGTAGGGCAGCTCCGTGATGACGATGGCGTGCCGGCCGCTGCGCTCGAGCTCCTCGATGTGCGTGCGGGCCCGGACCGACAGGCGCCCACGACCGGTCTTGTAGCCGGCGACGATTTCCTGCGACCCGTTGATGATGCCGGCCGTGGGGAAGTCGGGACCCGGAATGTGCTGCATGAGTCCAGCGAGGGAAAGCGACGGATCGTCGATGAGCGCGACGCAGGCGTTCACGACCTCCGTCAGGTTGTGCGGCGGAATGTTGGTAGCCATGCCGACCGCGATCCCGGTCTGGCCGTTGATCAGAAGGTTCGGAATGCGCGTCGGCAGGACCGCGGGCTCGCTCTCGGACTCGTCGTAGTTTGGAACGAAATCGACCGTTTCTTTTTCGATGTCGGCGAGGAGCTCGTGCGCGATCCGCGACATGCGCACTTCGGTGTAGCGCATCGCTGCCGGCAGATCGCCGTCGACCGAGCCGAAATTGCCCTGGCCATCCACCAGCACGTAGCGCATGGAGAAGCCCTGCGCCATGCGCACCATGGTGTCGTAGACCGCCGTGTCGCCATGCGGGTGGTACTTGCCGATGACGTCACCCACCACGCGCGCCGACTTCTTGTAGGGCTTGTTGTAGTCATTGCCCAGCTCGCGCATCGCGTACAGGACCCGGCGGTGAACCGGCTTGAGTCCATCGCGCACGTCCGGCAGCGCGCGCCCCACGATCACGCTCATCGCGTAATCGAGGTAGGACCGGCGCATTTCGTCTTCGAGGTTGACGGGGAGAATTTCGCGCGCGATGTCCGCCATTCAGGAGTCCGTTGTCAGGCTTGAGGAAGAGCGCCGTGAAGCGTGGGATTGCGATCTCAGAACCGGGTGGAAAGCACAGAATCTTATCACAGCGAGCACCCGCGCCGAACCCGCACGGTGTGCCGCAGCACACGCGGCGCCGCTATACTAGCCGCGCCAGAATTTACCCGCCGCGGTACGCATGGAATCCATCGACCTGCTCATCGATGCACGCTGGATCATCCCGGTCGAGCCCGATCAACGGGTGCTCGAGCGGCACGCGATCGCCGTCAACAACGGCCGGATCGTCGCGCTGCTGCCAGCGGCGGAAGCGCGTGCGCGCTTCGCCGCCCGCGAGCACGTGCAGCGTCCGAACCATGTACTGATCCCCGGATTCGTCAACGCTCACACTCACGCCGCCATGAGCCTGCTGCGCGGCATCGCAGATGATCTGCCGCTCGAAGCCTGGTTCGGCCAGCGCATCTGGCCGCTCGAACAGCGCTGGGTTAGCGCAGAATTCGTGCGCGACGGCAGCGAGCTCGCCTATGCCGAGATGCTGCTCGCCGGCACCACTTGCGTCGCGGACTGGTACTTCTACCCCGAGGAGAGCGCGCAGGTGGCCGCGCAGATGCGCCTGCGGGCCTGCATCGGCGCCACCATCGCCGATGCGCCGGCACCCTGGTCGCGCGGTGCGGATGACTACCTGTCACGGGGACTCGCGCTGCACGATGAGTGGCTGGATCATCCACTTATCACGACCGCCCTGGGGCCCCACTCTCCTTATCTGGTAAGCGATGCAACCCTTGAGCGCATCCGCACCTACGCCGATCAGCTCGATGCGATCGTGATGATCCACCTGCACGAGTCGCAGGCAGAGATCGCGCAGTCCATTGCCGTGCATGGCGTGCGGCCCATCGAGCGCCTGCGCCGCGTGGGCCTGCTCTCACCGCGACTGCTTGGCGTGCACTTCGTCCAGGCCGACGGTGCTGACATTGCAACGGCTGCGCAAGCCGGCATGTCGCTGGTGCACTGCCCGGAATCGAATCTCAAACTCGGAAACGGTATCGCCCCTGTCGCTGCGATGCTCGACGCCGGCCTCAATGTCGCGCTCGGAACCGATGGAGCCGCGAGCAACAACGATCTCGACCTGATGGGGGAAATGCGCTTCGCGGCGCTGCTGGCAAAGGGCAGCAGCCGCGATCCCACCGTGGTGAATGCGGCCACGGCTCTGCGCATGGCGACTCTCAACGGTGCACGCGCTCTCGGCCTGGAGTCCGAGATCGGCTCGCTGGTGCCAGGCAAGTGGGCCGATGTGTGCTGCATCGATCTCGATGCCCCGGCAACGTTGCCGGTTTACTCGCCTCTCGCGCAGCTGGTCTACGCCGCGAGCCGTGCACAGGTCAGCGACGTGTGGGTTGCGGGCAAGCACTTGGTCAGCAATGGCCAGCTCACGCGTGTCGATCCGCAGCGCCTGCGCCAGCACGCTGCCCGCTGGAGCGAGCGGATCGCGGCACTCATCGAGCGTGCCGCATGAACAAGTCAGCCACGATGCAATCAGTGCCCAACGTCGACGCCGGCGAGGTCGCCAAGTTCGAGGCCCTGGCGCAGCGTTGGTGGGACCCCGCCGGCGAATTCCGTCCGTTACACGAGCTCAATCCACTGCGCCTCGCCTTCATCATGGAGCGTGCCCGGCTCGCCGGCGCCCGCGTGCTCGACGTCGGCTGTGGCGGCGGGATATTGGCCGAAGCGATGGCGCGTGAGGGTGCAACGGTCCTGGGGATCGACGTGGCGCAGGCCGCGCTGCAGGTAGCGCAATTGCACGCGCTCGAGAGCGGCGCACAGCTCGAGTACCGCCTCACATCGCCGGAGGACCTCGCCGCCGGGTCGCCCGCGAGCTTCGATATCGTGACCTGCATGGAAATGCTCGAGCACGTTCCGGATCCGGACCGTACGCTCACGGCGATTGCCACGCTGTTGCGTCCCGGCGGACATCTGTTCGTGTCGACCATCAATCGCAATCTCAAGGCGTTCCTGCTCGCAATCGTCGGTGCCGAGTACCTGCTGCGCCTGCTGCCTCGCGGCACGCACGACTATGCGCGCTTCATCCGGCCGTCCGAACTCGCCGGCTGGGCGCGCCGCGCGGGACTTGAAGTCGTGGACATCGCCGGCATCGAATACAACCCGATCACGCGCCGCTTTGCGCGAAGTGACGATGCCACTGTGAACTACCTGATGCATCTCACGCGTGCTCACGCGTAATGGCCGGCCCACCCACCATCAAGGGCGTGCTCTTCGACCTCGATGGCACGCTGCTCGACACGGCGCCGGACATGGCACAGGCGCTCAACCGGCTGCGCGCAGAACACGGCCAGCAGACGCTCAGCTTCACGCAGATCCGCCCGCACGTCTCGCACGGCGCCCTCGCCCTCGTGCGCCTTGGCTTTCCGCACGCCGGCGAGGATGAGGTGGCGACGTTGCGCGCCCGGTTCCTGGAGCTTTACAGCAACGACCTCGCGACACAGACCGCGCTGTTTCCCGGATTCGAGGCGGTACTGCAGCAGCTGGACGCCTGGCGTCTGCGCTGGGGTGTAGTGACCAACAAGCCTGCCTTTCTGACCGAGCCGCTGCTCGCGGCGCTGCAGCTCGCCGAGCGCACCACCTGCATCGTGAGCGGCGACACGCTGGCGCAGCGCAAGCCGCATCCGGCGCCCCTGCTGCACGCCGCGGACCTGCTGGGAGTCGACGCGCGCGAATGTGTCTACGTCGGCGATGCCGAGCGCGATGTGCGCGCCGCCCATGCGGCCGGAATGCGTGCACTCATCGCGCTGTTCGGCTACCTCGGCGAGCAGGATCAGCCGCACGCCTGGGATGCCGACGGGATGATTCATGAGCCGACGGAGCTCCTCGCCTGGCTGAACGGGACTGCACCGCGGCCATGATGGATGGATTCTGGATCTGGATCGTTCTCGCCGCCGCAGTCGGCTTTGCACTGGGCTGGCTCGTGATGGCGCTGCGCGCCGCACGCGCTCAGCAGCAGCTCGGGCTCGAACTGGAAAACGCGCGCACGCGGCTCAAGTCCCAGGAGGTACTCGACCAGGAACGTGACCATGCGCTCGAGCGCGCTCAGGAACGGCTCACGATAGCTTTCGACGGCCTGGCGCGAGCCACGCTGCGCAGTAACAGCGAGCTGTTCCTCAAGCTCGCGCATGAGAACCTGGGCCAGCAGCAATTGCAGGCGACGCACGCGCTCAAGGAGCGCGAGCAGGCCATCGAAGCACTGCTGCGGCCGGTCCAGGAGGCGCTGGTTCGGACGCAGACGCAGATCGCCAACATCGAGAAGGACCGGCACGAGTCATTCGGCGCGATGCGCCAGTATCTGGAATCGGTCAACAGCAGCCAATCCGCCCTGCAGCGCGAGACCCGCAACCTCGTGAATGCGCTGCGACGACCCGAAGTGCGCGGCCAGTGGGGTGAGATGTCGTTGCGGCGGCTCGTGGAGCTGGCCGGCATGACACCGCACTGCGATTTTACCGAGCAAGCCCATACGGCGGGCGAGGAAGGCGCACTGCGTCCGGATCTCATTATTCACATGCCCGATGCGCGCGATCTCGTAGTGGACGTGAAGACGCCGCTCGGCGCGTATCTCGAAGCCGTCGATGCGCCATCGGATGAGGCGCGCGCCAGCGCGCTGCGACGACATGGGCAACTGCTCGCCGAGCGCGTGCGCGCACTCGCGGCCAAATCCTACTGGGCACAGTTCGAGAACAGCCCCGACTTCGTCATCCTGTTTGTTCCCGGCGATCAGTTCCTCGCCGCGGCACTTAACGAGAACCCGGGGTTGCTGGATGAAGCCATTCGCCAAAACGTCATCCTGGCGACGCCCACCAGCTTCATCGCGATGCTGAAGGCTATTGCCTATGGTTGGCGGCAGCTGGCCCTGGCACAGAACGCCGCAATCATCCGCGACCTCGGCGAAGAGCTTTACCGGCGGCTGAGTGTATTCGGCGCCCATCTCGGCAGAGTGGGTAAGAGCCTGGACGCGAGCATCGAGGCCTACAACAATGCGGTCGGCTCGCTAGAACGACAGGTGCTGACGGCCGCGCGCCGGTTCACCGACCTGGGGCTGAAATCGGACCGCAGCCTCGAAACGCTCGATCCGGTCGCGAAGCTCGCGCGCACTCCGAGCGGCGACGCGCCGGATGCGCCGCCCGATTCGCGAGCAGCCGATGACGCCCAGTGAGCTGCGGCACCATCGGCCGGCGCGCGATGAGCTGCGCGAGCGCGTCATTCTCGTGACAGGCGCTGGCGATGGCATCGGCCGCGCCGTGGCCCTCGCACTCGCGGTGCACGGTGCGACTGTGGTTCTCAGCGGCCGGACAATACGCAAGCTCGAAGCGACTCATGACGCGATTCTCGCCGCCGACGGACCGCGACCGAGCATTGCGCCGTTGAACCTCGAATCCGCACTCGCCAGCGACTACGATGCGCTCGCCGCCGCTGTCGAAAAGAGCTATGGACGCCTCGACGGACTGCTGCACAATGCTGCCCTGCTCGGACAGCTGAGTCCGATCGATCACTACGATGTGCCGACCTGGGTGCGCGTCCTGCACGTCAACGTCACGGCGGCGTTCGCCCTGACGCAGGTCTGCCTGTCGCTGCTGCACAGATCGCCCGACGCCAGCGTGCTGTTCACCTCGAGCAGCGTCGGGCGTCGTGGGCGGGCACTCTGGGGCGCCTACGCCGTCTCCAAGTTTGCGGTCGAGGGTCTGGCTCAGGTACTGGCCGATGAAACCTCCTCCAGTGCGATCCGCGTGAACTGCATCAACCCGGTCCGGGCGCGTACAGCGATGCGGCTGCAGGCATACCCGGCCGAAGACCCCAGCACGTTGCCCGATCCCGCCGCTCTGGTCGGCCCCTACCTTTATCTTCTGGGCCCGGCGAGCCGGGGCGTCTCGGGTCAATCCTTCGATTGCTTCTAGGTCTGTCGATTGCTTCTAGATCTGTCGCGACGCGAGCGCTACGGGAAACTCGCAACCGAACGGCGACCACGGCTCGGTTGTGACACAGCACCGTATTATGTTTATCAAAGTTGAGCACTGATTCACTCCCCTGCAGGAGACCCGGACGTAAATTCGCGTTGCAGGAAACCCTAAGGACGCATCCGCAGAGACGACAGGAACAGCACATGCCGGCATGGACAGCCCGATCTCGCTTCCGCGACCTCACGAGGTTGCTCCCTTCTTGTGGCATTGCTCGCGCTGCGCCGTCACTGGCGTCAAACGGCGTCGTGCCATCGCCGAACCCACTCACGCAGCTTCAAGGAGGAACCCACCATGCTGCTCATCGCCCGACGCATTGGTGAATCGATCCAGATCGGACCGGACATCGAAGTCAAGATCGTGCACGCCAGCCGCTCACGGGTGATGGTCGCAGTGGCCGCGCCGCGCGATCTCAAGATCTGGCGCAAGCAGGGCAGCAGCGGCGACAAGACTGCGTCAGGTTCGCCGGAGGCTCACGAGCGCGCCGCCAATGAGACGATCCGCCAGCGCCGCGTGAAGCTCGCCTCGAGTTGAATGACGTCTGAGGCATTGGAGAAACTCGCCATGGAAGCGCCCCGCAATCGCGTATTGATCGTCGCCGAGGATTACCAGTTTCTCGACACGATTCACGGTGCCGGCCCCGCTATCGTCCACGAGTGGCAGGTGGCCAGCACCTTGCAGTCCCTGCAGGAGCTGGTGAATCCCACGCCACTTGCCATCGTCATCGACCTGGAGACGCCTGGCGTTGATGCCGTGCAAGCGCTCGAGTTCCTCGCCGGTCTGCACCTGCAGTCACAGATCGTGCTGCTCAAGGGTGGCGATGTGCGCAAGTTGTCCAATGCGATGCGTGCGGCGAGCGCCTTGTCGCTCGAAGTCGCAGGCACGCTCGAACGGCCGTTGATGATGAATGCACTGGCGACGCTCCTGGCGCGGCACGGTGCGGCATCGGCCCCGATCAGCGTCGCAGAGATCAAGCAGGCGCTCGCAGGCGATGAGCTGCTGCTGCACTACCAGCCGAGCGTCGCGCGCCTGGGTGAGCGCTGGCTGGTACGCGGCGTCGAGGCCCTGGTCCGCTGGCAGCATCCGCACCGCGGCCTGCTCTACCCCGGACAGTTCCTCAAGGTTGCAGAGACAGCCGGACAGCTCCAGGCCCTCACCGATTTTGTCTTCGACGCGGCGATCCACCAAGCGGGCCTGTGGCACGCCCGCGGACTGGAACTCACGATGGCGATCAACCTCGCTCCGACGCTCGTGCGCGACGGTGGTTTTCTTGAACGGTTCATGCGCACGCTGCACGAGAATGGCGTGCCGCCGGAGCACATGACGCTCGAGGTCATCGAAGCAGCATCGCTCCAGGACCGGGAGCTGGTGCACGACGTGCTGAGTCGGTTGCGCCTGCACGGCGTAGCTCTGTCGCTCGATGACTTCGGCACCGGCTACTCCTCGCTCACGGAGTTGTGCCGCCTCCCCTTCAACGAGATCAAGATCGATCGCGCGCTGATCCACGATGTTCCCGACGTGCGCGAAGCCTCAACCATTGTTGCGGCGATCATTGATCTGGCACATCGATTGTCGATGCGGGTCTGCGGCGAGGGCGTCGAGACGCAGGCGGCCTTCGATTTCCTGGCTGAATCCGGCTGCGATTCGATGCAGGGCGTGCTGATCGCCAAACCGATGCGCGCGCTCGAAATCGAGCAGTTCGTCGCGCGCGCCGAGGCTGACGAGTTCCTGGGCGCCGCTGCCCGCTGAAGGATTCGCTGCAAGGCGACGCACAATGACCATCGTGCAGTCTCAGGAAGGCAGCGCCGGGCCCATTACGCGTTCGCTGAGCGCGCGTCTCGTAGTGCTCATCGTCGAGGAGTCGAAAGACGAGGCGGCGCGCATCACGAGCGAGCTGGAGCGCTCGGGTTACACGGTGGCGGCCGAGCACGTGTGCACCCCGCAGGAGCTCGCGGCCGCCCTCGACAAGAGCAGCTGGGATGTCGTCATCAGCAGTGCGCGCTCGGCCTCGGTTGACGGAGTGGCGGTCGTCCAGGCGCTGCGTGAGCGGCAGCTCGAGACTCCCGTCGTGCTGCTCAGCGATGGTTCGGACGAAGTCACGAATCTCGAGTCGATCGCCGCCGGCGCCGAGGACGTGCTCAAGCGGGAGGATCTGTACCGGCTGCCGTACGTGGTGGGGCGCATCCTGCAGCACCAGCAGATTCGCCAGGATCAGGCGGCCATGCTGCGTACCGCGCGCCTCAGAGTGCACCGCCGTCGCGGCTTCGGCATCCGGCGTGTGCTCGCAGTAATCATCGCCACGTTGCTGCTGACGCTGATGACGCTCGGCTTCTGGTACGCAGAGAACGGGCGCATTCAGGCCGAGGCGCGGCTCCACGCCCGGGTGGAGGAAGGAGCGTCTGCGGTCGCACTGCTGGTTCAACAGCTGGCCGGCGATGGCAGCGGTCTCAGCAGTTTGGCGGGCCGAGCTCAACTGCAAGCGAGTGTCACCGCCCTGGGACTGACACATGACCGAGAGATTCAGGTCCTCGAGTCCGGCGGTCGAATCATCGCCGACTCCTCGCCCGCCGGGAGCATGACGGTTCCGTTGCAGGGTGACGCCCTGCGCGACGCGACGCGGGTGCTGAGCGACGGGCAGCCACGAACGATCGCTGAAAGAACCGGCGGCAATCCGCCGGTCATCTATCGATACGCGCTACCGATCCAGGCCAAGAGTGGGCGAATCATCGGCGCGGTATTGGTCAACTACACCACCGAACGCGTCGAGCTCGATCGCGAGACCGGCAAGCAAGTGCTCATGGTGCGCCTCGTCGCGGGCACCGCCATCGTCGCCTTGATGATCTGCCTCGCCCTCATCGCCACCCTCTACCTAGTGCTCCCGATCGAACGGCTGCGCGATGCTGCCGCGCGCCTGTCCTCTGGCTCTCTCGACATCGAGATGCCGCGCGGACCGGGCGAGATCGGCGACATTGGCGTCGGCATGGACACGCTACGCAAGCGCCTGAAGAAGAGCGTGCTCGCGCGGCAATCCGACATGGTGCAGCGGCTGCGCGCCGAGGAAGCGCTGCGTCAGGTGCACCTGCGCCTGCGCAGCCAGATCGAAGTCACGCAATCGCGGGCGCGGGAATTCACGCTGCTGGCGGAAATGGGTGCGTTATTGCAGGCGTGCGCGACCCGCGAGGAGTCCTATCGGATCATTTCCCGCTTTGCCGGTGAGCTGTTTGCCGACTTCCGCGGCACCGTTTATCTCAGCGGCGCTGTCGGGGATCTATTCGAGCCGGTCGCGAAGTGGGGTAGCAGCGCCAGCGAGCCCGCGGCGATCAGCGCGGTCGACTGCTGGGCGCTGCGACGCGGCCAGGTGCACGCGATCTACGCCGGCGGGCGCGAAACGCGCTGCGGACATACGGATGGGCAGGACGGCGCCAACACCCTGTGCGTTCCGCTGATGGCGCAGGCCAGCGCGATCGGCGTGCTCTGCATGCGCGAGCTGAACCCGGGCGTATTTGCGCAGGAATTGCCGCAGGCGCTCGCCGAGGCCGTGTCCGAACAGATCTCGCTGTCGCTCGGCAACCTGATGCTGCGCGAGGAGCTGCGCGCGCTGTCGAACTCCGATCCGCTCACGGAGCTCTACAATCGTCGCTATCTGCTGCAGACACTGACCCGCGAAGTGCAGCGTGCCGAACGCGAGAAACGCACGATTGGCATGATCGTTGCGGACATCGACTTCTTCAAACGCATCAACGATACCTTCGGACACGATGGCGGCGATGCATTGCTCAAATCCGTAGCCCGACAGTTGCAAAGCGTGTTTCGGGGCAGCGACATCGCTTGCCGCCTGGGTGGCGAAGAATTTGCGGTGATGCTCCCGGGGGCCTCCTACGCCATCACTCAGCAGCGTGCCGAGGAACTGCGCCGGGCGGTCGCAGCTCTTCACGTCGTGCACCTGGAAAACGCTTTGCCGCGGGTTTCCCTGTCCTGCGGCGTCGCGATCTATCCCGATCACGGAACAAGCGCCGAAGCGCTGCTGCGCGCCGCCGATCAGGCCTTGTATCGCGCCAAGGAGCGGGGACGAGATCGCGTCGAATCCGCGGTTGCCGCCTGAGCGGCGCCCGATACGCCGGCCAGTTCATACAGCAGGGAAGTCTCCGCCGAGCTCAGCGGGCGATGACGCCCGCGGGCCAGGCTGCGGTCCATGCGTACTGGGCCGAGCCCGACGCGCATCAGCCGGCTGAGATCGACACCTGCAGCCTGAGCCAGGCCGTGCACGTCGCGCGCTCGGCCACCACGCGTGACCAGCGTGTACCAGCGGTTGCTGCCCTCGCCGCCCGCCGGCTCGATCGATTCGACCTCGAGTGTCGTTTCAGGATCGACGACTCCGGAGCGCAGGCGGGCCAGCTGCTGTTCGTTGAGGTCACCGCGCACGCGCAGCGAGAACGTCACCCGTAGCGTGCCCAGCCGACGCATCAGCCGCTGCGCCAGATCACCGTCGTTGGTGAGCAATTCGAGTCCACCGTCGTTGGGCGGCAGGGGACTTACCGCGATCCAGCGCCGACCGGCACGCCTCGGGAGTTTCTCAAAGAGCTGCGCCGATTCGCCAGCCTCGGGCGCATCGAGGTCGCGACTTGCCGCGCGGTGATACACGACGACCCGCGTCGCCGATTCCGGCTCGCGAAACCGGACCGGGCGGCCATCCAGCGTGACCTTATCCCGTCCGCGCAATTGCGCACCCAGAGTCGCCGGCGCGCCGTTGATCGCGAGACGCCCCGCCCTGATCCACTCTTCCACCTGGCGCCGTGATGCAACTCCGGCGCGCGCCAGCACTTTCTGGATCCGTTCAGCCATCGGGTAACACGCCGCGGTCCGGCGAGCAGGCGAGAAGTGCGGTCGCAGCAGCCTCGTCAGTAGCGCGAGTAAGGACTGCCACTGTCCTCGTCATCGCTGCGCGCGACCATGCCGGGTCTCGGCTCAGCGCCCGAAGTCGCTTCATCGCTTTCGAGCGCTTCCTCGTCCGTAGCCCCGGACACACTGCTCTCATCCGCCGCATTCTCAACACCAGCATCGGGGCTCTCGGACGGCAACTCGCCGATCTCGCCCGCAAGCTCAAGCTGTACGCCGAGGTTATCCATGTCGCGCAGCGCCGCGAGGCTGGGCAGCTCCTCGAGACTCCGAAGGTTGAAGTAGTCGAGAAACTCGCGGGTCGTGCCGAGCAGCTCCGGGCGACCGGGCACTTCCCGATGCCCCACGACGCGGATCCAGTTGCGCTCGAACAGCGTGCGCACGATGTTGGGATTGACCGTGACACCACGGACCTCTTCGATCTCCGCGCGGGTGATCGGCTGCCGATAGACGATCAGCGCCAGCGTTTCGAGCAGCGCGCGCGAATACCGTTGCGGACGTTCCTGCCACAGCCGCGAGACTGCATCGGTCATGTTGCCGCGAATCTGGATGCGAAAACCGCTTGCGACTTCGCGCAGCTCGATGCCCCGTCCTTCGTAATCGGACTCCAGCGCTCGAAGGGCGGCGCGCACGTCCTCGCTTGCCGGCCGTGCACGCTCATCGAACATCTCGGCGAGGTCGGCGACAGATAACGGCCGTCCCGCCGCGAGCAGCGCCGCCTCGATGACGTTCTTGAGGTATTGCTCCTGCATTCGTACTCCCCTCAGTGGTCCGCGCCGGTGTTATCGGCCACGATCATCAGGTTCGGCACCCCGTTTCCGGGGCGCACGTGAATCGGCGCGTAGGCATCCGCCTGCACGATCTCCAGCAGACCTTCACGCGCGAGTTCCAGGATCGCGATGAAGGTCACGGTGACCCCCATGCGTCCTTCCTCGGGCCGAAACAATTGAATGAACTCCACGAAGCTCGATTCCCTGAGCGAGGCGAGGATCTCGGACATGCGCTCACGCACCGACAGTCGCTCGCGCTGCACGTGGTGATGGGCAAACATCGCCGAGCGGGCCAGCACCTCCTTGAACGCGACCAGCATTTCCTGCAGTGTCACCTGCGGCACCAAGCGCACCACCTTGCGTTCGGTCACTTCGGCCGTGGCGATCCACGCGTCCCGTTCCAGCCGTTGCAGCGCGTCGATATCTTCGGCCGCCTTCTTGAAGCGCTCGTACTCCTGGAGCCGGCGCACGAGCTCGGCGCGCGGATCTTCCTCCTCTTCCTGCTCACGGTGTGCGCGCGGCAGGAGCATGCGCGACTTGATCTCGGCCAGCATTGCGGCCATCAACAGGTACTCGCCCGCGAGCTCGAGCTCCAGCTCCTGCATGACCTCGATGTACTCCATGTACTGCCGGGTGATTTCGGCGATCGGAATATCGAGGATGTTCAGGTTTTGCCGCCGGATGAGGTACAGCAGCAGGTCGAGCGGTCCCTCGAACGCTTCGAGGAACACCTCCAGCGCCTGGGGCGGGATGTACAGGTCGCGCGGCAGCTCGGTGAGCGGCTCGCCCTCGATCACCGCGAACGGCATCTCAGCCTGTTCCGGCGGGGCTTCGACCGCCGGCGGGGCCGGCTGGACAGTTTCGACGACTCTGAGGTCCGGTTTCATTTCGCTCCGATGGGCGCCTCAGCGGTAGTTGAGACCCATCGCCTCGCGCACGTCGTTGAGCGTCTGGCGCGCTGCTTCGCGCGCCTTCTCGCAGCCTTCGTCAATGATGCCACGAACGAGGTCGGGATTGTCTTCGTATTCCTGTGCCCGCTTGCGGATGGCGGCGATCTCCTCCACCACTTTGTCGATCAGGGGCTTCTTGCATTCCAGGCAGCCGATTCCAGCGGAGCGGCAACCCTTCTGCACCCACTCGCGCGTCTCCTCGGAAGAGTAGATCTTGTGCAGGTCCCATACCGGGCACTTGTCCGGATCGCCAGGGTCGGTGCGCCGCACGCGCGCCGGGTCAGTCTGCATGGTCTTGAGCTTCTTCGCGACCTCCTCCGGATCCTCGCGCAGGCCGATGGTGTTGCCGTAGGACTTCGACATCTTGCGACCATCGAGGCCGGGAACCTTGGGTGCGGCAGTGAGGAGCACTTGCGGCTCCGGCAGAATGGCCACGCCGCTGCCCTCGAGGTACCCGAGCAGCCGTTCCCGATCGGCCATGGTCAGCCGCGCATTGGACTCGACGAGTGCGCGCGCCTTCTCCAGAGCCTCGGCGTCGCCCGCTTCCTGGAACTTGCGTCGCAGCTGCCGGTAGAGCGTACTGTTGCGCCCGCCCAGGCTCTTGATAGCCTTCTCGGCCTTCTGCTCGAAGTCCGGCTCGCGGCCGTAGAGATGGTTGAAGCGCCGCGCGATTTCGCGTGTGATCTCGACGTGCGCGACCTGGTCTTCGCCGACCGGAACGAAAGCAGGCTTGTAGATCAGGATGTCGGCGCTCTGCAGCAACGGGTAGCCGAGAAATCCATAAGTCGTGAGATCCTGGTCCCTGAGCTGCTCGATCTGATCCTTGTACGTCGGGACGCGCTCGAGCCAGCCGAGGGGCGTGATCATCGACAGCAACAGGTGCAGCTCGGCGTGCTCTGGTACGCGCGACTGCACGAAGAAAGTCGCAACTCCCGGATTAAGGCCCGCCCCCAGCCAGTCGACGACGACTTCTCGTACGTTCTCCTGTATCTGCGACGGTGTCGGCGTAACCCGTGGTCAGCGCGTGCCAGTCGGCGACAAAGAAGTAGCACTCGTACTGGTATTGCAGCTCGATCCAGTTGCGCAGGGCCCCGTGGTAATTGCCGAGATGCAGTCGGCCCGTCGGCCGCATGCCCGACACTACGCGCTTGTTACCTTGGGTGCCTGCCAAATCCGCTCCTTCAGCCGGTCTCGACGCCGCTCAGGGCGATCACCAGGCGCTGCACGGTCGTGAACAACGGGCCCAGCACCGGGTTGAGCACGCCGGCATACAGAAGGCCAAACAGCACGAAGAAGCCGAACGGCTCGAGCCGATCGAGCATGCGTGCGAACCCCGGCGGCACGAAGCTCTGGAGAACCCGGCTGCCATCGAGGGGCGGAATCGGCAGCAGGTTGAAGACGGCGAACAACACGTTCACCAGTATGCCCGCTGAACACATGGACAGCAGCCACAGAGGTGCGCCGACGAAAGCGCGCGCTTTCTGCAACAGCGCCAGCAGCAGCGCCCACAGGAAGGCTTGCACGAAATTCGACAACGGCCCAGCCGCCGCCACTTTCGCCATGTCAGTGCGCGGGTTGCGCAGGTTGGCTCGGGTCACCGGCACCGGCTTCGCCCAACCGATGACCGGGATATTGAGCAGCAACGCGAGGCTCGGCATCACCACGGTACCGATGGGGTCGATGTGCCGGAGCGGGTTGAGCGTCAGACGGCCGAGGCGTTCAGCGGTGTGATCGCCGTACCGGAGCGCGACAAACCCGTGCATGACTTCATGCACGGTGAAAGCCAGCACCGTCGGTATCGCCCAGATTGCAACCTCAGCTAGAAACCGCATGAGGTTTCTAGCCATAAACCATTGTTTATAATGTATATCAAAGGTGATGCTTGCCGCCGACGTGGGCGTGGCCGATCCCACGCAAGTTGGCGCCGATTATACGCGAGCAGAGGCCCCGCCCTCGTCGCTGTGCCGCTCGAACACTTCCGCCGGACCCCGGCCTCGCCTCACGATCGCCGGGATCTCGCCGACCAGATCGATGACGGTCGTAGGTTCGAGGCCACAGTTGCCACCGTCGAGCACGACGTCTACGAGCTGCTGCAGCCGCTCGCGAATCTCCACGGCATCGGTCATCGGCAGTGCATCACCCGGGAGCAACAGGGTCGAGCTCATGATCGGTTCGCCCAATTCCCGCAGCAGCAGCTGTGGCACCGGATGATCGGGAACGCGGATGCCGATCGTGCGACGCCTCGGATTCTGCAGGCGTTTCGGTGTTTCGCGCGTGGCCCGCAGCAGGAAGGTGTACGGACCCGGTGTAAATTTCCGCAGCAATCGGTACTGGCTGTTGTCGATGCGGGCGTAGTGCGCGATTTCCGACAGATCGCGGCACACGAGTGTGAAGTGGTGATCCTTGCCCGCCTGACGAATCCGCCGGATCCGCTCGAGCGCGTCTTTGTCACCGAGGTGGCAGCCCAGGGCATAACACGAGTCGGTCGGATAGACGATCACGCCGCCGCCCCGGATGATGTCCACGGCGCGCCGGATGAGCCGCAGCTGCGGGTTCCGCGGGTGAATCTCGAACAACTGGCTCATCCTGCTATGATACGCGGCCTTTCGGGCGGCCCCCGCCGCGACGCAATTCATGCAGCAACTCATCGACTTTCTGCCGCTCATCGCCTTCTACGTCGCCTACCTCCTCGGCGGCATCTATGCGGCGACCGCGGCGCTCATTGGCGGCTGCCTGCTGCAGCTCGGCATTGACTGGTGGCGCACCCGGACCATCAAGCCGATCCATGGCATCACCGCCGTGCTCGCGGTCATCTTCGGCTCCGCGACACTGCTCCTGCATGACCCGCGCTTCATCCAGTGGAAACTGTCGGTGCTGATGTGGCTGCTCGGTGCGGCGTTTCTGGCGAGCGCACTGGTTGGCCGTCGCCCCCTCGCGCAACGTCTGCTCGAGAGCACGCTATCCGAGCACCTCGCGCCCGTAAGCGTGCAGCGCTGGCGGTGGATCAATCTTGCGTGGGTACTCTTCTTCGCTCTGGTGGGTGCACTCAATATCTACATCGCACGCACGTACAGCGAGCAGGCTTGGGTCAATTTCAAGGTTTACGGCGTGACCGGCCTCAGCCTCGTATTCATGTTCGCGCAGATGTTGTGGCTGCCGCTGCGCAACGTCACAACAGGCGAGAGCGCGCGCCTCGACGGGCCCGAGCGCTGAGCCGCGACTGCCCATGAGCAACCGCCCCGAACGCATCCGCGCGCGCCTCGAGCAGGGCCTCGCTCCCCTCGAGCTCAGCGTCGATGACGAGAGCCACCTGCATGCCGGCCATCCCGGCGCCCGCGGCGGCCGCGGTCATTTCCGCGTACGCATCGTGTCACGTGCCTTCCAGGGCCTGAGCGCGCTGCAGCGGCACCGCCTGGTGTACCAGACGCTCGGCGAGCTCATGGACAACGACATTCACGCACTCAGCATCGAGGCGCTGGCCCCCGCGGAACTGACGCGCCGCACCGGATGAGCGCCCCGCTTCAACTCCCAAATTTCAATCTCAAGGTCTCCCATTCATCCCGAGGCACCCATGAAGAAGCTCCTGATCCTGGCCATCATTTCAAGCGTGGCGACGCTCACCGCGTGCCAGCAGAAGGCGGCCGCGCCAACCGCCACTCCCACCAGTGCGCCAGTGGCAATCGTCAATGGCACATCGATCTCGAGTGAGATATTCGACTTCTATGCCAAGAGCCGCCTTGGCAAGGCAACCGCAGACCTCAGCGCGGAGCAGAAGCAGGAGTTGCTCGACGATCTTATCCGTATCGAGCTGATGACCCAGCAGGCAGCTAAGGACGGGCTCGACAAGCAGGCGGAAGTGACCAGCCGTCTGGAGCTCACCCGCCAGAACGTGCTGGCGGAAGCGGTGGCGCAGAATTTCCTCAAGGGCAAGACGCCGACGGAGCAGGAACTGCGCGCCGAGTATGAGACGCAGGTGGCCACGATGCCGAAGCAGGAATACCGCGCGCGCCACATCCTGGTCGCCACCGAGCCTTATGCGCAGACGATCATCGACAAGTTGCACAAGGGTGCTGACTTTGCCGAGCTGGCCCGCAAGGAATCGATGGACAACTCCAAGGAACAGGGCGGAGAGCTCGGCTGGTTCACGCCGGCCCGCATGGTGCCCGCGTTTGCGCAAGCTGTCTCTGGACTGAAGAAGGGCGAAATCACGCCCAAGCCGGTGCAAACGCAGTACGGCTGGCATGTGATCCAGCTCGAGGATACACGCGACGTTGCGCCGCCCGACTTCGAGCAGGTCAAGGACCGGCTCGGACAGATCGTGCAGCAGAAGAAGCTCCAGGCGTACGTCGAAGAGATCAAGAAGACTGCGAAGATCGAGAAGAAGATATAGAGGCGCCATCTCCATTCAAGCCGGAGCCTGCCTGACTTGGCATCAGGCATGGCTCCGGCCATGCGCTTCACCCGGCTGCGGCGGACGCGAGCAGAGCGCGGAATTCCCCCTCGTCGAGAATCGTGATCCCCAGCTTCTGCGCTTGCTTCAACTTTGATCCAGCTTCCGCTCCCGCGACGACGTAATCCGTCTTCTTGGAGACGCTGCCGCTCACCTTGCCACCGAGGTCCAGGATGAGCTGCTGCGCCTGTTCGCGAGTCTGACTCTCAAGTGTGCCCGTGAGCACGAACGTCTTGCCGGCGAGTGGCGCCGCTCCTGGCAGCCTCGCTTGCCCCACCGCCGGCCAGTGAATGCCTCCGCGCCGCGGATCGACCAGCGCTTCGATGACCCGACGGTTATGGGGCTCGTGAAAGAATCCATGCACGCTGCTTGCAATGATCGCCCCGATATCCGGTACCTGCGTTATCTGCTCGGCGTTCGCAGCGAGTAGCGGTTCGAGGCCGCCGAAGTGCTGCGCCAGCGCGCGTGCTGTCGCCTCGCCGACATCCGGAATACCGAGCGCCAGCAGGAAACGAGGCAGAGTGGTCTTGCGGCTGCGCTCCAGCGCCGCGACCAGGTTGGCCGCTGATTTCTCCCCCATGCGCTCGAGGGATGCGAACTGTTCCGCGGTCAGCCCGTACAAGTCCGCTGGCGTCCGAACCATTCCGGCATCCACGAGCTGATCGATCACCTTCGTCCCGAGTCCCTCGATGTCCAGCGCGTGGCGCGAGGCAAAGTGCCGCAGAGCCTCCTTGCGCTGCGCGGCACAAAACAGTCCACCGGTGCAGCGCGCAACGGCCTGGTCGGGCCGCCGCTCGACCGCCGAGCCGCACACTGGGCAGCGCTTGGGCAGTCGCACTGGTACGGTGTGAGCCGGCCGCCGCTCGAGCACGACCTTCACGACCTCCGGGATCACATCGCCCGCGCGCCGGATGACGACGGTGTCGCCGATGCGCACGTCCTTACGCGCAATCTCATCCATGTTGTGGAGTGTCGCGTTACTCACCGTAACCCCGCCGACAAATACGGGCTCGAGACGGGCGACAGGAGTGAGGGCACCGGTTCGGCCGACGTTGAATTCGACATCACGTACCACAGTCATTTCTTCTTGCGCCGGAAACTTGTGCGCGACCGCCCAGCGCGGCGCACGTGACACGAAGCCGAGACGCCGCTGCGCGCCCATGTCGTCCACCTTGTAGACGACGCCGTCGATCTGGTACGGAAGGTGTGTCCGCCTGGCTCCAATCGCCGCGTAATACTCCAAGCACTCCTCGATGCCGTGGACCAGCCGGACCTCCGCCGACGTCTTGAGGCCCCAACTGCGCAGCGTGCGCAACAATTCGTGCTGCCGGTCAGGCAGGGCACCGCCCTCGCTGAAGCCGATACCGTAGAAGAAGATATCCAGTGGCCGCTGCGCCGTGAGACGCGGATCAAGCTGGCGCAGGCTCCCCGCCGCGGCGTTGCGCGGATTGACGAACACCTTCTCGCCACGCGCCTGCGCCTCGGCGTTGAACTTCTTGAACCCCTCGAGCGGCATGAACACCTCGCCGCGAACTTCGAGGAGCTTCGGAATCCCATCACCGCGCAGCCGCAGCGGCACAGCGCGGATGACGCGGAGGTTGGCCGTGACTTCCTCGCCTGTCGTGCCATCGCCCCGCGTTGCTCCCTGCACGAACTCGCCGCCTTTGTAGGTGAGACTCACGGCAAGGCCATCGAGCTTGGGCTCCGCCGTGTAGTCCACGACTTCCGAGCCCGACATCCGCTCGCGTACCCGCCGATCGAAGTCTCGAACCTCCTCCTCGCTGAAGGCGTTCTCCAGCGACAGCATCGGTACCTTGTGCTCGACCTCGCCAAATTCGGCGACCGGCGCTCCGCCGACGCGCTGGGTCGGAGAGAGCGGATCGACGAGGTCCGGGAAGCGTTGCTCGAGTGCCTGCAGCTCGCGCATCAGGCGATCGTATTCCGCGTCAGAAACTTCCGGATCGTCTAGAGCGTAGTAGCGATAGTTGTGGTGCTCGATCGCGGCGCGCAGCTGCGCGGCGCGGTCGCGGGCCTCACGCGGTACGGCCATGTGCCCGCCCTAATCCAGGCGCGGCCCTGCCGATCGGGCGCGCTCCTGCCACTCCGCCACGCTGGCGCGCAGGTCTGCAAGACGTTGAGCATTCAACGGCGCGCCGTGCTCGTCCTGCAGCACGCCGTGCAGCTGCTCGGCCAGGCGCTTGCCGGCGGTAATCATCTCCTCCAGTAGCGCCGCAGCCTCCAGCGGTCCCGGCAACACGGCGAACAGACTCACACCGGGAAAACGTCGTCCGTCGATGCGCTCTAGGTCGAAGGTTCCAGGCTCCACCAGGCTGGCCACACTGAAAACGGTCACGCCTTCCGCAGTGGTGCGGTGGAAGATCGAGAACTTGCCGTGCTGCAGTCCCGCAGCCTGCAGCGCCTCGACCAGGCGCCGGCCTTCGAACCGCTCCAGTGGTGGAGCGGCCAGCCGCAACGTGACGATCCTTTGCTGGGGCGGTTCGATGCGCGGCGCTTCCGGCCGAACGATCTCGGTATCGCCCAGCACCGGCTCGATGCGAGCGAAGGCCTCGGTCAGCACGGGTAGCGTTTCCAGCTCATCGGCGGGCGGCTCTGCTGCCGCGAGCTCGACCGGTGGTTCTGGCGGCGGTGGCGCCGCTGCTGGCACTGGCATCTCCTCATGCCGGGTGTCCGCGAAGCGTGGCTCCACCAGCCGGTCCGGGAGTCTGCCGACCTCCGAGTCCGACGCCTGGTGCTGCCGGCGCGCCTCCCACCACCAGAGGCCGAGCCAGAACAGGACTCCGAGGCCGAGCAGGATCCAGCGCAGTTCCGGCATGCCAGTCGCGGCTACATGGCCGCCATGCGCACGGCCTCATCGACATCGACCGCGACCAGGCGTGATACGCCTGGTTCGCTCATGGTGACGCCGATCAGCTGTGAAGCGAGCTCCATCGTCGCCTTGTTATGGGTGATGAACAGGAACTGCACCCGCTGCGACATGTCGCGCACGATGTCACAGAAGCGTCCGACGTTGTAATCGTCGAGCGGTGCGTCCACCTCGTCCAGGAGGCAGAACGGCGCGGGATTCAGGTCGAAGATGGAGAACACCAGCGCCACCGCAGTGAGAGCCTTCTCGCCGCCGGACAGCAGGTGAATGGTGCTGTTGCGCTTGCCCGGCGGGCGCGCCATCACGGCTACGCCGGCGCTCAGCACATCTTCCCCGGTCATTTCCAGATAGGCGTGCCCGCCGCCGAAAAGCCGCGGAAACTTCTCCTTCAGCCCGGCGTTGATACGGTCGAAGGTGTCCTGGAAACGCTGCCGTGTCTCCTTGTCGATGCGGCGAATCGCGCTCTCGAGCGTGGCGAGCGCCTCGGTGAGATCGGCAGACTGCCGGTCGAGATACTCTTTGCGCTCCGACTGCTCCTTGAATTCCTCGATTGCTGCCAGGTTCACCGAACCCAGGCGCACGATGCGTTCGACGGTGTCTGCCAGGCTCTGTTCCCACGCCGCCATCGTCGCCTCCGGCGTCAGTCCACCCAGGACTGCGGCAAGTTCGTAGCGAGTGGCGCTGAACTGCTCGGCCAGCCCCTCGCGGCGCACGCGCACCTCCTGTGCCGCCAGGCGTGCCTGTTCCATGGCCCCGCGCATCTCATCGACCCGGGACTCGCAGCCGACTCGCTGCTCTTCCAGACCGCGTAACGCAGCATCCGCCGCCTCCAGCGATTCCCGCGCCTCGCGCATTTCCCCTTCGACCGCAACCTTCTCCGACAGGGCGTGTTTGAGAGAGTGCTCCATCGCCAGCAACGGCTCCGCCCCGCTCTGAATCTGCGCTTGCAGTTCCACCCGTCGCGCGTCGAGCTGCGCCAGTTGTGCACGCACGCGCTCCAGTGCCCGCCAGCGTGGCGCTCTGCGCTGCGCGGCGCGACTCGAGCTGGATTTCAACTTCGCGCGCGCGTGCGCGATCCTCCTGCGAGCGTGCGCGGGCGGCCTCCAGATCTGCACGCAGCTGCTCGCGCTCACTCTCAAGCGCCGGCCGTCGCCCCTGCAGTCCCCGCATTGCACTCAGCGCCTGCTCGAGCCGCAAGCGTGCGGACTGCAGTCCGGACTCGGCGTTTGCGAGCTGATCATCCAGCTTGGCGCGCTCCTCGATGAGGCCCTCCAGCCGAACGGCCGTGTCGCTGGCGCGATCACGTGAAGCGTCGAGCTGTGCGCTCAGACCGGAATGCTCCGCGTGCCGGCGATTAACGTCGGCTTGTACCTCATCGCGGCGCAATTCGAGCCGGGTGATATCTTCCCGGGCGTGTGCGAGTGCGCTCTCGCCTTCTCGCACCTCCTGCTCCGCCTGCGCAACCTCTGCCCGCAGGCTGCGCATTTCCTGCTCGCGTTCGAGCACGCCGGCATGCGCGTCGCGGTCGCGGCTGACCCGCAGCCATTGCTGACCGATCCACACGCCGTCGCGCGTGATGATCGACTCTCCATTGCGCAGCCACGCACGACGCACCAGTGCCGTCGCCAGATTATCGACGGCATAAACCTGGCCGATGAGCGCGCCCAGCGCTGCCGGACCTTCAACCTTGGCGAGCAGGCTTTGCGGCGGCGGCTGTCCGCGCGTACCGCCTTCACCAATCACGAAACTCACCTGGCCGGCTTCGAGCTGGTCGAGGACCGCTGCAACGGCATCGAGGCCGTCGACGCACACTGCTTCGAGATAGGCGCCAAGCACGGTTTCGACTGCGCGTTCCCAGCCCCTCTGCACGCGAATCTGCTGCGCCAGGCGCGGACGGTCAGCAAAGGCGTGCGATGACAGCCATTCCACGACTCGACCCTTCGCCTGTCCCAGCGCAGCTTGTTGCAGGGCCTCCAGCGACAGTAGGTTCCCCTGCAGCCCCTGCCACCGGCCGCGTGCCTCCTCGAGCTGCGCAGTGAGACCCTTTTCTTCAGATCGCGCAGCCTGCAGCGCCTGCATTGCGCTTTCGAGTTCGTGGCGCGCTGTCTCACCCGCTTTGCGCGCAATGAGTTCGCGCTCACTCAGCAGCTCGAGCTGGACGACGCTCTCGCTCTTTTCCAGGGCGCCACGCTCGGTCTGCACACGCTCCAGTTGCGAGCGTACCTGCAGGAGGCGATTCTCAATCTCCTCGATCCTGGCGCGCTCGACCTGCGTGTTCTGCTCCGCTGCCCCGGCTTCGCGCGAATGTTCCTCCCAGCGCAACTGCCACAGCTGCGTCGCGGCCTCCAGGCCCTGCTGCTGCTGCGCCGATGCCGCCTCGCGCTCCCGGGCAGCGACGTGGTCAGGCTCCAGGGTGCGCAACGACGACAACAGGTCAGCAGCCTGGGTCTCGTCTCGCTGCAGCTGTACCGCCAGCTCACGACTGCCGAGGTCGGTCTGCTCCAGGTCCGTGCGCTGGCGTTGCCGGAGCTCGCGCGCGTGTTGAATCGACTGCTCGAGGCGCGTGGCGTCCGCTCCCAGCTGGTAGTAGCTGGCCTGGACCTCGTTCATGCGGTCCGACTGCTCCGCCTGGTGCGTGCGCGCCTTTTCGATCGACGCCTCGACGGCGCGCAGGTCGGCGATCGCCGCCTGCATGCCGATCTCGCATTCGCGCGCGGCCTGCTCGCGCTGCACTGCCTCGGTCTCAAGATCGCGCATCCGCAGGGCCAGCAGTTCAGCGCCAAGCTTGCGCTCCTCCTCCTTGAGGACCTGGTAGCGCCGTGCCGTGGCCGCCTGGCGCTGCAGGTGACGGATCTGCTTTTCCACTTCCTCGCGCAGATCGTTTAGCCGCTCCAGATTCTCGCGCGTGTGCGCGATGCGATTCTCGGTCTCGCGCCGTCGCTCCTTGTACTTGGAGATGCCGGCGGCTTCCTCTATGAAGGCGCGCAGATCCTCCGGCTTGGCCTCTATCAGGCGCGAAATCATGCCTTGCTCGATGATCGCGTAACTGCGCGAGCCGAGTCCGGTGCCCAGGAACAGCGCCGTGATGTCCTTGCGCCGGCAGCGTGCGCCGTTGATGAGGTAGACCGAAGTGCCGTCACGGGCTACGACGCGCTTAAGCGAGACCTCGGCGTAGCTCGCATACTGGCCGCCGATCGCCCCGTCGCTGTTGTCGAACACGAGCTCGATCGATGCCGTGCCGACCGGCTTGCGGGCGCTCGACCCATTGAAGATCACGTCCGCCATCGAGTCGCCGCGCAGGCGCGTCGCCGAAATCTCACCCATTACCCAGCGCACGGCATCGATGATGTTCGACTTGCCGCAGCCGTTCGGGCCGATGATGCCAGTGAGATTGCTGGGGAAGTGGATCGAAGTGGGGTCGACGAAGGATTTGAAGCCGGCGAGCTTGATTCGGGTTAGCCGCATGATGTCCCTGGGCTGACTCCGCAGGCGTAGTTCACGATGGCGGCGTAGTGTAAAGTAAATTTACTGTTGGTTCGACCCATCTCACACCCAGCATGAGCACCCCGGCGAGCGGCGCGCAGCCGAGCATCGCGCTCGAGACCTTCCCCAATCCACAGCGCGGGCGCGACTACACGATCCGGATGTCGATCCCGGAGTTCACCTGCCTGTGCCCGCGCACGGGCCAGCCGGATTTCGCCACGCTGGAACTCGAATACGTGCCGGATGCCACGTGCGTCGAGCTCAAGTCGCTCAAGCTGTACATCTGGTCGTTCCGGGATCGGGGAGCCTTTCATGAAGCCGTCACCAACGAGATCCTCGATCATCTCGTGGGTGCCGTAGCACCGCGCTTCATGCGCCTCACTGCCCGGTTCAACGTGCGCGGCGGAATCTACACCACCGTGATCGCCGAGCATCGCAAACCCGGCTGGCAAGCTGCGCCGCCAGCAGCTCTTCCCTGATTTGTAAGAGCAGTCCCTGTTAGCTGCTGGGGGGATTACCCTGGGCGCCCCGACACGAATGAAACGCTACAGTCTCAACCGGTGACACCTTTCGCGCTGCTCGCCACCGAATCGTCGTTGTAATCAAAGCCGAACGGGGCACCCAGGGTAATCCCCCCAGCAGCTACAGCCTCCTGCTTGACCCCGATGGGAGTGGTGTCTTGAAGTCCGCTCCGCGGAGCTTCTTAGCTAGAGACTTGTCTGAAGGAACGTCAGCGCAGCGTGGTGGACGTCGGCGTGATATCTGCCGACTGCGCCGGTTGCCTGTGTTTGCGGGTTTAACGGTTCGATCTCGAGGTGACAATCGCCGTGATCCGGCGCACGTCGGCACGGTATCACCCGATGGCCACCAGCGACTGCTCTGACTGCTCTGGACACCCACCGCGCGGCTATGCACAATTCGCGCGCCCCGGAGCCGCCCCACAGGACTGCATGGCCAAAGAAGAAGCAATTCAGATGGAAGGTGAGGTCGTCGAGACCCTGCCGAATACGACGTTTCGCGTGCAGCTCAAGAACGGCCACCTGGTGACGGCGCACATCTCCGGCAAGATGCGCAAGAACTACATTCGAATCCTGACCGGCGATCAGGTGACCGTCGAAATGACACCCTACGATCTGACCAAGGGAAGAATCATCTACCGCGGTCGTTGAGCCGCGGCGCCGGTAGCCGGCGCTCGCCCCGCCTACGCGCTTCCCTGCGTCAGCAGCTCCGGCTCATGCGCCGCACGTGTGATGAGCACCAACTCAGTTCCAGCCTCGTTCACCGTCACGCGCACGTGACCACCGCCCACGAGCTTGCCGAACAGCAGATCTTCGGCCAGCGGGCGCTTGATATGATCCTGAATCAGCCGCGCCATCGGCCGGGCGCCCATCTTCGGATCGTAGCCCTTACGCGCGATCCACGCCCGCGCCTGATCGTCCACCGTCAGTGAGACACCTTTCTGCTCGAGCTGGGCCTCGACCTCCACCAGGAGCTTGTCGGCCACACGCTCAATCGTCGCCGGCGCCAGCGTGCTGAACTGGATGACAGCATCGAGACGATTGCGGAATTCGGGTGAGAAGATTCGACGGATCGCCTCCATGCCATCGCTGGCACTGTCCGCCTGAGTGAACCCGATCGACGGGCGGTTCATCTCGAAGGCGCCAGCGTTCGTCGTCATGACAATGATGACGTGGCGAAAATCGGCCTTGCGACCGTTGTTGTCCGTGAGCGTGCCGTGATCCATCACCTGCAACAGGAGATTGAAGACATCAGGGTGCGCCTTCTCGACCTCATCCAGCAGCAGCACCGAGTGCGGGTGCTTGGTGATCGCCTCGGTCAGCAGGCCGCCCTGGTCGAATCCAACGTAGCCAGGCGGCGCGCCGATCAGGCGCGAGACCGTGTGACGCTCCATGTACTCCGACATGTCGAAGCGGATGAATTCCACCCCCATTGCGATCGCGAGCTGGCGCGTGACTTCGGTCTTGCCGACGCCCGTCGGGCCCGCGAACAGGAATGAGCCCACCGGCTTGCGCTGATCGCCGAGGCCCGAGCGAGACATCTTGATCGCCGCACCGAGAGCCTCGATTGCCGCGTCCTGCCCGAAGATGACCAGCTTGAGGTTACGCTCGAGATTCTTGAGCACGTCCCGATCGGAGAGCGAAACGTTCTTCGGCGGAATGCGCGCCATGCGCGCGACGACATCCTCGATGTTCCCCACGGTCACGGTAGTCGCACGCTCGGCCGGGGGCTTCAGACGCAGGCTGGCGCCGGCTTCGTCAACGACATCGATCGCTTTGTCTGGCAGATGCCGGTCGTTGATATGCCGCGCCGCGAGCTCCGCAGCGGCCTTCAGCGACTCATCGAGATACTTCACGCCGTGATGCTCTTCGAAGCGCGCCTTCAGCCCCATAAGGATGTCGATGGTCTCGGCAACGCTGGGCTCGGTGACGTCGATCTTCTGAAAGCGGCGCGCAAGCGCATGATCCTTCTCGAAGATGCCCCGGTACTCGCCGTAAGTGGTCGAGCCGATGCAGCGCAGCTCGCCGTTCGCCAGCACGGGCTTGATCAGGTTGGATGCATCCATCACACCGCCCGACGCAGCGCCAGCGCCGATCACGGTGTGAATTTCGTCGATGAACAGAATCGCGCCGGGGTTCTTGCGTAGCTCCGCCAGCACGCCCTTCAGCCGCTTCTCGAAGTCACCGCGGTACTTTGTTCCCGCGATCAACGCACCCATGTCGAGCGCGTAGATCGTGCAGTCCGACAGCACGTCTGGCACCTGGCCTTCGACGATCATCCGCGCCAGGCCCTCGGCGATCGCGGTCTTGCCCACACCCGCCTCGCCGACGTACAGCGGGTTGTTCTTGCGGCGGCGACATAGGATCTCGATGGTGCGCTGGACCTCCATGCGTCGCCCGATGAGCGGGTCGATCTTGCCCTCGCCAGCGAGCTTGTTGAGATTCGTGGTGTACTTCTCCAGGGGGCTTGATCCGCCTTCGACTTCGCGCTCGCTGTCGGTAGCCGGCCCCTCCTCCTTGCCACCCGGCTCATCGCCCACGCGCGTCAAACCGTGCGAGATGTAGTTCACGACGTCCAGGCGGGCGACATCCTGCATGCTGAGAAGGTATGCGGCGTGCGACTGCTTTTCGCTGAAGATCGCCACCAGCACGTTGGCGACCGTGACCTCCTTCTTGCCGCTCGACTGCACGTGAAACACGGCGCGCTGCAATACGCGCTGGAATCCCAGCGTCGGCTGCACTTCACGGTCATCATCGTCCTGCAGCCGCGGCGTGGTCTGCTCAATGAAAGCCGCCAGGTCGCTCTTCAGCTTGGTCATATCGGCGCCGCAAGCGCGCAGAATCTCGCGCACCTTGGGTGTATCGAGGATCGCGAGCAGCAGGTGCTCGACGGTCATGAATTCGTGACGCGCCTCGCGCGCGTTCTGGAACGCTTCGTTCAGGCAGTATTCAAGCTCGTTGCTTAACACGTTCAGGTCTCTTCCATCGTGCACAACAGCGGATGCTGATGCTGTCGGGCGTAGGTCGTCACTTGTGCCACCTTGGTCTCGGCAATCTCAAACGTAAACACTCCGCAGACGCCCTTGCCCCTGGTATGCACTTCGAGCATTACCCGGGTCGCCGTGGTGCGGTCCATGCTGAAGATACGCTCCAGGACGTCCACGACAAATTCCATCGGCGTGTAATCATCATTGAGCAGCACGACCTGGTACAGCGGCGGTCGCTTGAGGCGCGGCTTGGCCTCCTCCACCAGCAGCCCGGATCCAGTCTGCCCCTGTTCCTCCTCGCCCATATCGACCGTGTACGGCCTCGCGCGTTCAGCCGCGCCTTCATTGTCCCGAGACTTCGCGGCAACGAACACGCAAGCGAATCAATTTATAGGGTGCGCAGACCGCCAACACAAGTGCGCACGCCCTGCGAAATTGTTTGCAATCGGCGACATGACCCAAAACGCATGCGCAGGCGTTCAAGCGCTGATCGGGGGCACCGCATTTGATGCAAAATTCCGGCCGCACGAGGCGCGTCAGAGGGTTTCCATCGACATATCTTCTAGATCTGCGGGCATGTACCGGAATCCAAGGCAAAACAATTGCTTGAGAGCAGACGCGTACAAACCGTATGATGTCGGAATGATTCCACCCAGCTCCTTGCGTGCCAGCGCGAAAGTTGAATAGCAGGCCGGACGCCAGGCCATGAATGCAAGCTCACTGCTAGGCAGCATCAGGGAGTTCAACCCTGAGTCGCTGTTGAATCATCTCGGACCCCGGCTGCCGCAGATCGTCACGTGGACACTCGCACTGGCGATTGGAATTCAGGCCGCATTGATCGTGCGTGATCTGTTGCCACAATCCGCGCCTGCGGCCGCCGTCGCGCGCTCGACCTTCCCCGCCGCGGTTACGGCGCCCGCCGCATCAGCGGCGAATGCACAGGGCATCATTGACGCGCACTTGTTCGGCGTCGCCGCACCCGATTCGCAGGCGAACGCGGACCCGGCAGACGCGCCCGAGACGCGCATGAGCCTGGTCTTGGCGGGAACGATTGCGTCCAGCGATCCAAAAGGCGGGCTCGGCATCATCGGTGAGACCGCCGCGACCGCGAAGGTGTACAAGGTGGGTGACAGCGTGGTCGGCGGTGCGCGACTCAACGCCGTGTACGACGATCGGGTAATTCTCGAGCGGGACGGTCAACTGGAGGCACTGCTGCTGCCGCGAGAATACCGGGGCGGAGGCAGTACCGGCCCGGCCGCCTCGACAGGGGTGCGTCCGACCGCGGGTTCCGGAGCCGAAGTCGCCGATCGCGTGCGCCGCCTGATCGCCCAGGATCCAGGCTCGGTGTCGGAGATCATGCGACCGCAGCCCGTCTTCGCCAACGGACAGCAACGCGGTTACCGCGTCTATCCCGGCCGCAACCGGCAGCAGTTCACGCGCCTTGGGTTACGCCCGGGCGACCTGGTCATGTCGATCAACGGTACGCCGCTCGATGACCCGCAGCGTGGCATGGAGATCTTTCGCTCCATCGGCAGCGCCGATCAGGTCCGCGTGACCGTCGAACGCAACGGTAAACCGCAGGAGCTGGTGCTGAACATGGCGCAAATAGCCAACGAGCTACCCGGGGACTCGTCGGGCAACGACGGCATGGTCCCCATGGACCAGGCTGCACCGATGCCGCCAGATCCCAACAGCGACGAGTGACAGCCACCGGATCCAAAGGACGAGAGGCCTCAGTGACATGAAAACATTGGCGACTCGGGCCGACTTCCGTCCGCACGGCGTGAGATCGTGCCTGCTCGCGGCGCTCGCGGCATGGGCTGCGGGTTCAGTTGCGTTGGCGCAGAGTCAGCCGACGATTACGCCCAACTACAAGGATGCCGATCTCGGTCAGATCGTGGAGGCGGTGAGCGAGATTACCGGCAAGAACTTCATCGTCGATCCACGCGTACGCGCGCAGGTCACGATGCTGTCCCACACCCCCATGACACCCGACGCGTTTTACCAGGCGTTCCTGGCCATTCTGCAGGTACATGGATTCGTTGCGGTGCCGGCCGGCAGGGTGATCAAGATCATTCCCGATGCCAACGCCCGCCAGGTTCCGGGCGATGATCTCCCTGACAGAATCAGCTCTTCGTCGGATGAGATCGTCACCGAAGTCATCGCCGTGAAGAACGTCAGTGCCGCGCAACTGGTCCCGGTGCTGCGGCCCCTGATTCCACAATACGGACACTTCACCGCCTATCCCGGCTCGAACATGCTGATCATTTCTGATCGCGCCAATAACGTGAACCGGATCATCCGCATCATCCAGCGCATCGATCAGAGCGGCGACGAAGAAGTGGACGTGTTTCCGCTCGAGCATGCGTCGGCAGCTGAAGTCGTGCGCGTCGTGAATGCCCTATATCCAGCCCAGGCCGCTGAAGGCGGCGGCGGCGCACGCCTGGTGGCCGATGAGCGCACCAACAGCGTCCTCATCAGCGGTGAGAAGTCGCAGCGGCTGCGCTTCAAGGCGCTCGTCGCCCATCTCGATACACCGCTCGAGTCGGGCGGCGATACCCAGGTCCGCTACCTGCGCTTTGCCGACGCGGAGAAGCTGGCGGCCAAGCTCAAGGAGCAGGCGACCGTGACTGCCGCCACGACGGGCGCGCAGCCGGGTGCAGCCGGAGCCGCCGCCGCCGCTCAGGTCGATAAGAACATCACGATCTGGGCCGAACCCGAGACCAATGCCCTCGTCATCACTGCGCCGCCGAAAGTGATGCGCGCCCTCTCGGTCGTCATCGACAAGCTCGACATTCGCCGTGCACAGGTGCTGCTCGAATCGATCCTCGTCGAAGTTTCGGCCGACAAGACGGTCGACCTCGGCGTCAACTGGGCGGTCGACGGGAGCCAGGACAGCAACGCGGTGGGTGGCTTCATTCAGCCGATCGGCGGCACCAGCATCGTGGATCTGGCCCGCGCGATCAACGACCCCTCCACGGTCACTTCCGTCCCCACCGGCCTGTCCATCGGCGTGGGCCGCGTCATGGGTACGGGCACCAATTTTGCCGCGCTGCTGCGTGCGCTGCGCACGGATTCCGACAACAACATCATCGCGACACCGCAGATCGTGACCATGGACAACCAGGAGGCGGAGATCAAGGTGGCGCAGGAAGTGCCCTTCCTGACCGGACAGTACGCCAACACCGGCAGCGCGGTGCCGGGCGTCAACCCGTTCCAGACGATTCAGCGCCAGGAGGTTGGCAACATCCTCAAGATCACGCCGTCGATCGCCGCCGAGGGCGACCTGGTGATCCTGAAAATCTCGCAGGAAGCGTCCAACGTTGCGGCGAATTCCTTCAATGCCGTCGATCTCGTCACTAACAAGCGCACCATCACCACTAACGTCCTCATAGAGGACGGCGGCATCATCGTGCTCGGAGGACTGATCTCGGACCAGGTCACGGGTAGTGAGCAACGCGTGCCGATTCTCGGGCACATTCCCCTGATCGGCGAGCTCTTCAAGGTTCGCAATACCCAGAAGCACAAGAGCAACCTGATGTTCTTCATCCGTCCGAAGATTCTTCGCGACGGCGTGCAGACGGCGATCGAGACCAACTCCAAGTACAACAACCTGCGCGAGCAGCAGCTGAAACTGCACAATGGCAAGGCGCCATTGTTGCCGTTCGAGAAGCAGCCGGTGCTGAAACCGGTACCGCCGGCACCAGCTGCGGGAGCAGCGCCTCCCGCGGCCAAGCCCGAGGCACCGCCACCGCAGGCACCTGCTACGCCGGCCCCAGGTGGTGCCACGACGACTCCGCTCGAGCCGCCCGCAAACCCGCCGCCCCCGGCGACGACGCCACCAGACGTGCCGCCGGCCCAGCCCAAACCGCACGGCCCGGTGGCGCAACCGAGTGGCTGACGCTATGGACCAACCAATGACTGACACTGCGCAGCCGGAGCGCCGACTGTCGTTTGCCTTTGCGAAGCGCCACGGGGTGCTCGTGAGCGGCATCGGTGACGGGGTTGCTCACACGGTCTATCGCGCGGGTGCATCGCCGCTCAGCGTGGCGGAACTGCGGCGCTTCATCGGGCTGCCCCTGAAACTTGAGCGCGTGGAGCCCGAGGCGTTCGATGCGCTGCTGCGCCAGGCTTACGAAGCCGGCTCGAATGCTGCGATGCAGATGGTGGAAGGCTTCGAAGACACGACCGACCTCGCGCACCTCGCCCAGGAGCTACCGGAACCCTCCGACTTGCTGGAAAGCGAGGATGATGCGCCGGTGATCCGCCTGATCAATGCGGTGCTCACCGAGGCGGTCAAGGAAAATGCCTCCGACATCCACATCGAGCCCTTCGAGAACCGGTTGGTGGTGCGTTTTCGCGTCGATGGCGTGCTGCGTGAGGTCCTGCAGTCGCGCCGTGCGGTCGCGCCCCTGGTCGTGTCGCGCATCAAGGTGATGTCCAAGCTGGACATCGCCGAGAAGCGCCTGCCACAGGACGGGCGCATCAGCCTGCGGGTCGCCGGACGCGCCGTCGACGTGCGCGTCTCCACGATTCCCGCAGGTCACGGCGAGCGCGTGGTGCTGCGCCTTCTCGACAAGCAGGCCGGACGCCTGGATCTCGGTTCGCTGGGTATGGACGTCGACACGCAGCGGACCATGGATGATCTCATCCACAGGCCGCACGGCATCATCCTGGTGACCGGACCGACCGGATCGGGCAAGACCACAACGCTCTACGCGGCGCTCGAGCGCATCAACGACAACACCCGTAACATCATGACGGTCGAGGACCCGATCGAGTACTACATCGACGGCATCGGCCAGACTCAGGTCAATACAAAGGTCGAGATGACTTTCGCCCGCGGCCTGCGTGCCATCCTGCGCCAGGATCCCGACGTCGTGATGGTAGGCGAGATCCGCGACGTCGAGACCGCGCAGATTGCGGTGCAGGCGAGTCTCACCGGCCACTTGGTGCTCTCCACGCTGCACACCAATACGGCGGTCGGCGCCGTTACGCGTCTGCGTGACATGGGGATCGAACCCTTCCTGCTCTCCTCGAGCCTCATCGGTCTACTCGCGCAGCGCCTGGTGCGCGTACTGAATCCCGAGACCCGCGAGCCGTACGTTGGTGGCGAGTACGAGCGACGGTTGCTCAACCTGCCGGCCGATGCCCCGGCGCCGCAGATCTTCCGGCCGGGCAACGACGGCGCTGTCGGCTACCGCGGACGCACCGGCATCTATGAGCTCGTGAGCGTCGATGACACCATGCGCACGATGATCCACGACGGCGCGGGCGAACACGAGCTGGAGCGCTACGCGCGCACCTCGAGCCCGAGCATCCGCGACGACGGCCGCAACAAGGTCATAGCCGGCATCACCTCGCTCGAAGAGCTCCTGCGTGTCACGCGTGAGGACTGAGCGGCGCACCCCCCGCTCAGCGCACGATTTGCGCCAGCCTGGCGGCGGAGGCTGATCCGTGGGCGCATTCGAGTACACGGCACTCGACACCGCCGGTCGCGAACGCAAGGGGGTCATCGAAGGCGACACGGCACGACAGGTCCGCCAGCTCCTGCGTGAGCAGAAGCTCCTGCCGGTCAATGTCGCGGAAGTCACCAAGACTGAATCGGGCCGCCAGCGCACCTTCGGCATCGGTGTGGCCCGCGGCATTTCCGCTACCGACCTCGCCCTGCTGACGCGGCAGCTTGCGACCCTGGTGCGCTCCGGACTGCCGCTGGAAGAATCGCTGCTCGCTGTTTCACAACAGACGGAGAAGCCGCGCATCAAGAGCATTCTGTTGGGGGTGCGTTCGCGCGTGATGGAAGGCCACACACTGGCCGACGGCTGCGCGGAATTTCCGCAGATCTTCCCGGAAATCTACCGCGCCACGGTGGCCGCCGGCGAACAATCGGGACGGCTCGACGCGGTGCTCGAGCGGCTCGCTGACTACACCGAGAACCGGCAGGTGATCCGCCAGAAAGTCAGCAACGCGCTCGTATATCCGATCGCGCTCACCGTAATGTGCTTCAGCATCGTCTCGGTCCTGCTGGTGTTCGTGGTGCCCAAGGTCGTCAAGGTGTTCGAAACCAGCAAGCGCGAACTGCCGTTGTCGACACGCATCCTGATCGGCTCCAGCGACCTGTTCCGGGAGTACGGCATCTATGCGCTGATCGTAGCCGGCGTCCTCGGCTGGCTCGTGGTCCGTCATCTGCGCCGCGAAGGTCCGAAGCGCCGCTTTCACCTCACCCTGTTGAGCGTCCCGCTGGTCGGTCGCCTGGTGCGAGGCATCAATACGGCGCGCTTCACCCGCACCTTCAGCATTCTGACTGCGAGCGCCGTGCCGGTGCTCGAGAGCCTGCGCATTTCCGCGGAAGTAGTCACCAACGTGCCGATGCGCGAGGCGGTGACGGAAGCGAGCGAACGCATTCGCGAAGGCTCGCCGATCGGCAAGTCCCTCGGCGCGAGCCGTCTGTTCCCGCCCATGACGATTCACCTGATCTCGAGTGGCGAGACGAGCGGCGAGCTGGAGACGATGCTCGAACGCGCCGCCACAAACCAGGAGCGCGAGCTCGACGGCCTGATTGGTACGCTCCTCGGGCTCATGGGCCCGGTGCTGATCGTGTTCATGGGGCTGATCGTCATGGGCATCGTCTTTGCGCTGCTGCTGCCCATTTTCCAGCTCAACGAGCTGGTGCGCTGATTCCGGGCTTCTGCCGAGCCCGCACTTGCCTCGCCCTGCGATTCGCTTTATAACCGCGCGCGTCGCGACCCACTCTCACTGTTGGGGTTTCGCGACGGTACGGATCGATGAGCGAGAAAAGCGAGTCGGACGAGTTCGAAGAGGACGAGAGCGACGAGGCTGCGGAGCAGTCCGAAGACCTCGACGTCGATCATCTGATCAAGGATCTCGAATCCATGAAGCGCCGTGGCCCGAAGGTCACCGATCCGGCCTGGCGCCGGCTGGAGCGCTACATGGAAGAAAAGCGCACCTCCGAGCAGCTCAGCGACTTCGATGATTACGACATCGGTGCCGAAGATGGCGGGACGGCGCCCAGGCGCCGCCGGAAAAAACACTAGCCGCTGCGCCTGTTTTCCATCGCCTGTATCACCAGGCGCAGCAGCTGCGCGGAATCCTCCTCACTGAACACCGCGTCGACTGGCACGTACCAGTGCCGCGGCTCGGCGAAGCGCGCGCACTTGACGGCGTCCTTTTCCGTCATCAGGACCGGCAGTGCGTCTCCGAACTCGAGATCGCCGCGCTTAAAGGCGTGATGGTCGGGAAAGGGGTGCGGAACGAAATTGAGACGCTGCTGCCGCAGCAGTGCGAAGAAGCGTTCCGGGTTGCCGATAGCGGCAACGGCATGCACGGGGCCGGGAGCGAATGAGCCCAGGGAGCGGCGCTCCCTGCCCACAAGCGCAACCGCTTCGGAGCCGGCGAGAGTCATCCTGAACCCGCCGACGCCATCGACGCCGCCGTTTACCACGACCGCATCCACACTCTCGAGCCGTGTCAGCGGTTCGCGCAGCGGGCCCGCAGGCAGCAGTCGCCGATTGCCGAAGCGCCGCTCGCCATCGATCACCACGATCTCCAGGTCACGGCGCAGACGCAGGTGTTGCAGCCCGTCGTCTGCCAGGATGACGTCGACTTCCGCGTCCAGCAGCCGCGCCGCGGCGACCCGGTCGGCGCCGACGACGACCGGACACTCACTCCGGGAGGCCAGCAACACCGCTTCATCGCCAACATCGCTCACACCAGCGGCGGCGCCGACGCGCCGCGGCGCCCGCGCACTGCCGCCGTAACCACGCAGGGCAATGCCCACACGCAGCCCGCACTGGCTTAGCCGCCGCGCCAGCCACAGTGTCAGCGGCGTCTTGCCCGTGCCGCCCACCGTGAGATTGCCGATCACGATTACCGGCTTCGCCAAGGAAAACGAGCGTGCCCAGCCGCGCCGGTACGCTTCGCTGCGCAATCGCACCAGGCCGCCGAAGAGCCAGCCCAGGGGCCACAGCACAATTCCCGATACCGCGTTCGCGTACCAGACCCGTTGCAGCCAGTGGTAGAGCACCCGCTTCTCCAGCGTGCGTGCCGACGCTCAGGCTTTGAACTGCATGCGGTGCAGGGTGGCGTAATGCCCGTCCCGTGCGAGCAGCTCGGCGTGCGTCCCGCTCTCGACCACCGCTCCTTCGTCCAGCACGAGAATACGATTGGCCCGCTCCACAGTGGACAGCCGATGCGCGATCACGAACGTGGTGCGGTTGTGCATCAGAGTCGCGAGCGCCTGCTGGATGCGGCGTTCCGATTCACTGTCGAGCGCCGAGGTGGCCTCATCGAGGATCAACACCGGGGCGTCCTTGAGCAGGGCACGGGCGATGGCAATGCGCTGGCGCTGACCGCCCGAGAGTCTCGCCCCGCGATCGCCGACATTGCTCTCGAGTCCTTGCGGCAGCTCATCGGCGAATTCCAGGACGTGCGCAGCGCGCGCCGCTTCCCGTATGGCGGCTTCCGAGCGCTCGATGCCGCCGAAGGCGATGTTGTTGCGGATGGTATCGTCGAAGAGCACGACGTCCTGGCTCACGACGCTGATCTGGCGGCGCAGGTCGGCCAGACGGTACTCGCGCACATCGTGGCCATCGAGGCGCACACTCCCCGCCTGCACGTCGTAGAACCGCGGCAGCAGGCTCACCAGCGTCGACTTGCCGCTACCGGACTTGCCGACGATCGCCACCGTCTCGCCGGCGCGCGCACTGAAACTCACGTGCCTGAGCACCGCACCTTTCTCGGCATCGTAATGGAACGTTACGTCGCCATACTCGACCTCGCCGCGCGCCCGCTGCAGGGCGAGATCTCCGCCCTGGTCCTCCGCCGGCACGTCCAGCATGGCAAAGACGCTCGCCCCCGCGGCGATGCCCTGCTGCAGCGGTCCGCTGATGGCAACCAGCCGCCGCAATGGCGCGGTGATCAGCAGCAGCGCGGTCAGAAACCCGATGAACCGATCGACCCGCATCGTGCCGCCCAGCACCTGCCGGATCGCCACGTACATGACTGCGGCCAGCGCAATGGCCGCGATCTGCTGCACCACCGGGTTGCTGATCGACTTGGCCATGATCAGGCGCATGTTGTTGTAGCGGTGCCGCTCGTTTATCTGCTCGAACTGGCGCGCCTGGAAATCCTGCGCGTTGAACACCTTGATCAGGCGCTGGCCATCGATCGCTTCTTTCGCCACGCGCGTAACTTCACCCATGGAATTCTGGATGCGCGTGCTGTAGCGGCGGAATGCGCGGTTGGCGACCCGCACCAGCCAGGAGATGAGCGGCGCGGCGATGAACGTGAATAACGCCAGCCGCCAATTGAGGTACAGCAGGTACCCAACCAGGCCGAGGATGGTCAACGTGTCGCGTATCACGACGGTAATGGCGTTGGTCGTGGCCTCCGCCACCAGCTCGATGTTGTAGGTGAGCCTGGACAGCATCTGGCCGGACTGCTGCCCGTCGAAATAGAGTGACGGCAGGTGCAGGTAATGACTGAAGAGCTCGGCGCGCAGCGATTTGATCACCTGCCGTCCGACCCAGCCGGGAAAGTAGTTCGACACGTAGTCGCCGATGCCGCGGACCAGAAACAGAACGAACACGCCGGCCGGTACCAGCACCAGGATCTTCGGATTGGGCTTGACGAAGGCACCCTCGAGGAAGCGGGTGGTCAACCAGGCGAGCGATGCATCACTCGCCGCAAACAGCACCATTCCAATCACGCCGATGCTGAACATCGGCCAGTACGGCGCCGCGTAACTCAGCAGGCGCCGGTAGATGCGGAATGCCTCGTCAGCGAGCGCCGGCCCGGCCAAAGTTCACCCGCCGCCCTGCTCGTTCAGAGTGGCGATGTTGATCTGCGCAAAACCGAGGCGCCCGATCACATCCATGGCCGTCACCACCGACTGGTGCGTCGCGCGTGCGTCGGCGCGAATGGTAATTGGAATCTTGCGCCGATCGCCGGCAATGCGCAGCAACGCGGTACGCAGGGTCTGCGGGCTGTTGTTGATGAGACCGCGCTCATTCACGCGGTAGGCGCCCTGCGCGGTCACGGTCACGATGATGGGGTCGGCGGTGGTGGAACTGACGGGCACCGAGCTCGCCTGCGGCAACTGCACCTTGATGCGGCCTTCCTCCACGAAGGTGCTCGATACCATGAAGAAAACCACCAGCAGCAGCACGACGTCGATCAGCGACACCACGTTGATCTCGGGCTCGTTGATCCCCGGTGAGTCACCTCCGCGATTGAGATTCATGGCGGGTTCTGCAGTTGCGCGCTCACGCGGCGCCGCGGACTCCTGCGCCCTCCATCGTGTCGATGAGCTTCATCGCCTCTTTCTCCATCTGGATCACGATCCGGTTCACCTTGCCGCGCAGGATGCGGTAGGCGAACAGCGATGGAATCGCGACGCACAGACCCGCGGCAGTCGCGATCAGCGCCTCGCCGATGCCGCCTGACAGCACGCGGGGATCGCCGGTGCCTTCGAGCGAGATGGCATTGAACGCCCGGATGATACCGATCACCGTGCCCAGCAACCCGAGCAGCGGCGAAATCGATGCGATGGTGCCGAGCGTATTCAGAAACCGCTCCAGCTCATGGGTGACATGCCGGCCCGTATCCTCGAGCCGCTCCATCATGATGTCGCGTGTGCGGTGACGATTGGCGAGGCCTACGGCCAAGACACGACCGAGCGGCGAATTCTGTTCCAGGGCCGAGATGAGCTTGTCGTTGACCTGGTTATTCTGCACCCAGCGCCAGACCTGATCGGTGAGCTCGCGCGGCAGGACCCGCTTCTGCTGCAGCGTCCACAGGCGCTCCAGTACGATGGCGCCTCCCATGATCGAGCACGCAATGATGGGCCACATCATGGGCCCGCCCGCTTGAATGATTTCCCACATGCATCGAAGCCATTTTCTGCACCGCGACGGCGGCCGATGATACTGCATCAAGGGATGCGCTTAAACATTTGATTTGGCTGGCACGGGGATGCGTTAGCGACACAGCGAGCGGCCGGCGAGCGGCGCGTGCGCGCTCCAGTAGCGCCGATTGTCGGCGCGATAGGAACGCGGCAGCTCCAAGCCTGTTCGCGCCTTGAAGTCGATCGTGACGGCGCCCCAGTCCGCGGTGTTGATCACCTCAGTACCGGCGCCGCACCAACGCTCCACCACCTCGCGGTGCGGAAAGTGCCAGCGGTTGTGCGCTCCCGCCGAGACGATTGCGTAGCGTGCAGCGACCTCCTCGACGAGCTGCGCGGAGGAGGAACTGCGGCTGCCGTGATGTGGAACCACGATCACGTCGGCCGCCCGCCACAGGCCCAGCTCAGCCACGTGCCGCTCGGCCGGCGCCTCGATGTCTCCGGTTAATAGTGCTCGCCCGCGCGAATTGGAAATCTCGAGCACACACGAACCGTCATTCTCGCTCCAGTGCTCACCCCGACCCGGGCTGAGAAACCGAAAGCGAACCTGATCCCACACCCACGCCTCACCGCGTTCGCAGGAAGCTGCCGGCGTGCGCGATATCGCCACGCCGACACCTCGTCGCATCTCACGCGCCGCCACTGAGTGCTCCACTGCCTGAGCGCCGCCGGCGTGATCCGCATCCGCGTGGCTGATCACTACCAGGTCGAGCCCTCCTATCCCAGCGTTGTAGAGATACGGAACGACGACGAGCTCGCCTGCCGAGCTCCCGTTTCGAAAGCGCGGTCCCGCATCGAACAACAACGCGTGCGATTCGGTCCGCACGACTACAGCCAATCCTTGACCGACATCGAGCACGGTCAAGACGAAGTCGCCTGCCCCCAACCTCGCGGGGCCTGCGAGCAGCAACGGCGCAAGCAGCCACGCTGTGAACCGCAGCCGCCGCGGCAGCGGGCACAGCGCGATCAGCGCAGCGCAAGCCAGCAGTATCGAGGTGGTGATCGGCGGTCGCGCGGGATGGACAAGGGCCGCTGGGAGCGCAGCAGCCCATGCGAGCGCGGGCCACAAGAGATCGACGCACAGGCCGGCCAACACGAAGAGCGTATGAGCGAGGGGTGGTGCCAGGCCGAGAAACACCGTACCCAACAGCGTCAGTGGCACCAGCACGACGCTGAAAGCGGGAATCGCCACCAGGTTGGCGAGCGGTGCGACCAGCGACACGCTGCCAAACAGCAACAGCGTGGCGGGAAGTAGTGCCAGCGATACGACATTCTGCGCAGCAAGGAACTCCCTCAAAGGATGCGAACGGGCGGTCAGACTGCCGAGCATGGCCAGCAGCGCGGCAACGGCGAGAAACGAAAGCCAGAAGCCCGCGGTGAGGGCAGCGTGCGGATCGATCAGCAGCACCCCGGTCAGCGCGGCCGACAGAACCTGTGAGGCGGGCTGTGCACGTCGCAGCCACTGCGAGCTGAGCCCGATCAGCAGCATGACCAGCGTACGCTGGGTCGGAACCGACAAGCCCGCGAGCAACGCATAACACACGGCCGCGATCGCGCCGCTCACACAGGCGACGTCCGCCTGGCAAGTGCGGGGCCGGCGTCGGTGCGAAAGACGCCACAGCCTGCGCACCACCACGATCACGCAGGCCGAGACCATCGTGACGTGCAGTCCTGAGATGGCGATGAGGTGCGTGGTCCCGGTCGCCGCGAACACCTGCCACTGCGCGGGCGAAATTCCCTCTGTGGCGCCGACCGCTAAACCCGCTATGACACCCGCCGCGGCGCGACCGTGCAGTGAGGCGCCGATCCGGCGTGCGACGGCGGCGCGAATGGCGAGAACCGGGCGCAGGTACGAGCGGTCTGCGAGTTTGAGGTTATCCGGTGACGTGCGCACGTAGCCGATCGCACCGATGCCTTCGCGATAGAGGTTCCCCTCGTAGTCGAAAGCGCCTGGATTAGCGAAACCTCGTGGGGCCCGCAGCCGCACGCGCAGCTGCCAGCATTCCGTGGCCTCGGGCGGCGTCGGGGTATCGAACCAGGTCAGCTGAACCTTGCGCGGCAGCCCGGGTTGAGGTTGCGGCGCGAAGTCGAATCTTGCCTGTCCGCCACGCACCGCGGGAATGGAGATCACCTCGCCACGAATCAGCCAGTCATTGCCCTCGAACTCCGGCGCCAGCTGCTGGCCCAGCAGCATCGAGGCACGGGCCAGGGCCCACAGCATTCCTGCAGCCCACAGCGCAACGATCCTTGGGCCCCGGACGCCGCAGATGACGAAGACGCCCGCGAGGAGCGGGGCGGCGTGCCAAAGGCCCTCCAGTGCGCTGCACTGCTCGGTGCACAGGATCCCCACCAGAAATGCCACGGCGTATCGGGGTAGCATGCTTCCATGCCCGCTTTGCTGTTAGAGTTCGCTCCCCGATCATGCCGCGCCGAATCCTGAACCGACTCCTGCCCGATCGACACTCACTGGCCCAGCGGTGGTACCTGCGTCCGTTTCGTGGCGCGTTGAGCAACCCGGCCTACTGGACCTTGCGTCGGCGCAGCGCGCTCCGCGCGGTGGCGCTTGGCCTATTCATCTGCTTCGTACCGCTGCCCGTGCATCTACTGCTTGCGCCCCTGGCGGCGATCCTGCTGCGGGCCAATCTGCCGCTCTCCGTGGCTACAATCCTGCTCGTGAACCCCTTCACCGCCGTACCCGTGTTTTTCGGGGCGTATTGGGTCGGCGCTGTGCTCACCGGCAGCAGTCTCCAGGACTTTGACTTTTCGCTGACCTGGGAATGGGCAAGCGGAAGTCTGGTGGAGATCTGGAAGCCGTTCCTGCTTGGGTGCCTCGTGAGCGGAACCCTGGCGGCGTTGCTCGGCTACTTCGCGGCCTCGGTGTGGTGGCGCCAGCATGTGCTGCATCGTTACCAGCTGCGCCGGACGCGGTTAAGAGCGCAATCAGGGGCGATCGAGGAGAATTCCACCCTCTAGGGCGAGAACGCGGTCCATGCGCGCTGCCAGCCGTGGATCATGAGTGACCACGACCAGGCTCGTCCCCAGCTCGCGGTTCAACTCCAGCATCAGCTCGAACACCGCTGCTGCATTCTGCCCGTCAAGATTGCCGGTCGGCTCATCCGCCAGCACCAGGGCCGGTCGTGTGACCAGCGCGCGAGCGACGGCCGCACGCTGGCGCTCGCCTCCCGACAGTTGTGAGGGTCGATGAGTCAGGCGCTCGGCCAGGCCGACACGCCCCAGCAGCTGCGCCGCCACCGTGCGCGCCTCGCCCGAATCCATGCGTCGCACCAGGAGCGGCATGGCGACGTTTTCCAGCGCGGTGAATTCCGGCAGCAAGTGATGAAACTGGTAGACGAAACCGAGCGCGCGATTGCGCAGCGCCCCGCGCTCTGCATCCGACAGAGCATTCATCTGCAGCCCCTGGATCGATACGCTGCCCGCCGTCGGCAGGTCGAGCCCGCCCAGCAGCTGCAGCAGCGTGGTCTTGCCCGAGCCCGATACACCGATAATGGCTACGCGCTCGCCGCGTCGGACCTCGAGATCCACTCCCTTCAGGACTTCGAGCGTGACCTCGCCCTGGCGGAAATGCTTGCGCAGGCCGCGGGCGCTGAGCACCGCGGATGAAGCAACGGCTGCAGCACCCGGCGCCGCGTCATTCATGGCGCAGCGCCTCAGCCGGCTGGGTACGCGCGGCGCGCCAGGCCGGATACAACGTCGAGAGGCAACACAGCACGAACGCCGTCCCGGCGATCCGCAGCACGTCCTCCGCTTCTACCAGCGCCGGCAGATCGCTCATGAAGTACACGCTAGCGTCGAGGAACTGGGTATGCAGTAACCGCTCCAGCCCGTGTACCAGGCTCTCCAGGTATGTCGAAGTCAGAACGCCGAGAGCCACGCCGACGATTGTACCGATGAGGCCGATGCTGGCTCCCTGCACGATAAAGATGGCGAGGATGCTGCGCGGTGTCGAGCCCAGCGTGCGCAGGATCGCGATATCGGATTGCTTCTCCTTCACCACCATCACGAGGGTCGAGACGATGTTGAAGGCAGCCACGCCGATGATCAGCGACAGGATCACGAACAGCATGCCCTTGGTGATCTCGATCGAGCGGAAGAAGTTGGCGTGCTTGCGCGTCCAGTCGCTGACGAAGAACCCACCACCCAGCGCGACGGCGACTTCGCGCACGATCACCGGAGCGCGAAACAGATCCTTGAGACTGAGCCGTACGCCCGTGACCGCATCGCCCAGACGATACAGGCGCGCGGCGTCCTGCATCGAGACCAGCGCCAGCCCGCGGTCGAATTCATACATGCCGGCGGAAAAGATGCCGCTCACGGTGAAGCGCCGCATGCGCGGCAGCACACCGATGGGCGTGGCATTACCCTGCGCTACTACTACGATGACCGAGTCTCCGACCTTGATTGCAAGCTCCTGTGCCAGCGCCGAGCCCAGCACGATGTGGTAACGGCCGGGAACCAGGTCATCGAGCGTTCCGGCGGTCATGCGGGCACCGAGGCTGCCGACGCGCCGTTCCTCCGCGGGCACGATGCCACGGATCAGCGCGCCGCTCACGCGCGCGCCATTGACCAGCATGCCCTGATCCTCGACATAGGGTGCAGCCGCCACGACGGCCGGCATCTTTTCCACTCGCTCGCGGATCTCTCGCCACGGCTCGAGCCGCCCCTGCAGGCCCATGATGCTGGCATGCGAGGTCATGCTCAGGATGCGATTGCGCAGTTCGTGTTCGAACCCGTTCATTACCGACAGCACCACGATCAGCGCCCAGACCCCCAGCACCAGGCCCGCGATCGAGATCAGCGAGATGAAGGAGATGAAGCGATTGCGGTGTCCGGACCGCAGGTAACGTGAGCCCACGTACCACTCGTAGCTGGCGAACATCACTCGTACCGCAGCGCTTCGGCCGGCTCGGTGCGGGCTGCGCGCCGCGCGGGATACAACGTCGCGAGCACTGTCAGCATGAACGCGATCGTGCCGATGATCACAACGTCGGCGATCTGCAGGTCGGACGGTATCTGCGTGATGTAGTAGACGTCCGCGTCCATGATCTGAAAGCCGAAGGTGTGCTCGAGCCAGGGTGCAATCGTGCCCACGTTGAGGGCCAGGAGAGCGCCCGAGACGATGCCGAGCGCCGCGCCGAGCCAGCCGATCACGACACCCTGAGTGACGAAGATGCCCACGACTGCGCCCGGGCTGAGCCCGAGCGTACGCAGGATCGCGATGTCGGTACGCTTGTCCGTCACGACCATGACCAGCGCCGCGACGATGTTGAACGCGGCGACGGCGACGATCAGCAGCAGGATCAGCGTCATCATCGTCTTCTCGATACGGATCGCGCGGAAGTAGCTGGCGTTCTCCTGCGTCCAGTCGCTGACGGTGAAACCACCACCCAAGACCCCGGCGGCCTCCCGCGCGAGGCGCGGAGCCGCGAACACATCGGCGAAGCGCAGCCGCAGGCCGGTGGGCGCCGAAGTTTGTCCCTGCAACGCCAGTGCATCATCCAGACTGACCAGCGCCAGCACGCTGTCGTGATCCTGCAGTCCCACCTCGAACAGGCCGGATACCATGAAGCGTTGGATGCGCGGCGTAAGCTCGCCGTTAGCACTCGCCACCGGCACCATGAGCGTGACGCTGTCACCGATCGACACCGATAACTGGTACGCCAGCACGCGCCCGAGTACTACGTGGCGGGTACCTGGCTGTAGCGAGGCCAGTTCGCCGGCGACCATCGACCGTGCAATGGTCGACACCGAAGCTTCCGTCACCGGATCGATGCCCCGTATGAGGGCCGGCTGCAGCTCGGGCTCATGAGCCAGCAGGCCGTGTAATTCGGCATACGGCGCTGCGCCGACCACGCCTTTGACCGTGCGGGCCCGCTCGGCCAGCTGCGGCCATTGCGCCAGGGCCGCAGGATTGCCCGAGAGCTTCGCGTGCGCGGCCAGGCTGAGGAGTCGCGTGCGCAACTCGTCCTCGAAACCGTTCATCACCGAGAGAATTGTGATCAGTGCAGCAACCCCGAGGCAGATCCCCAGCATCGACACCCAGCTGATGAAGGAGACAAAGAACTGGCTGCTGCGCGCACGCACGTAGCGCAGTCCAATGAAGAGCGGCAGGGGGAGCGACATGCGGTAGCAGCAGCGGCTGGCGGTGCGCCGATTACAGCATATGAGACACCCGTCACACAAAAACTCATTGTCGCTTAAATGCTTGCGTTCGAATGTTCCGGGTGCTTCTGCAGGTTGCTATAGTCGCGCCGGGCTTCAATCCAGGGAGTGACTCATGAAACGTGGAGTACTGGCCGCCGCCGCCCTGGCCGCAACGGCGCTCGCCGGCGCTGCGACCGCGGAGACTATCGTGGTCGGTGACGGCATAGCCGTACGCGAGACCACCGTTCCACACCCGAACCGCGGCATGTCGATGACCGCTGTCGAAGCGAAATTCGGCCAGCCGGCCACCCGGCACAACACGGTCGGGCAACCACCGATCACGCGTTGGGACTACGCCGGCTTCAGCGTCTACTTCGAGCATCAGTACGTCATTCACGCGGTGGTGAGCGGCTCCTGATCGAATGGGTGCCCGCCGCTTTCGCGGCGGCGCCCATGGCCCGCGTTCCCCTATCCTGATCCGCCCAACTCACAGTTGCGGCGGCATGGCGTCCCTGTAAGCTGGCGCGCCTTCAAATTCACGGCGCCCGGCGCCTGGCTGCGATGTTCCTGAATCCACCTTTGCCGTCATCGGCTCCCGCACAGCTGCGGTGGGGACAGCTGCACGGCGCAGCAACCGCGCTCGCGATTGCCGAAGCGGCGCAGCGATCCGACTGTCCACTGCTGGTGATCGCCGCGGGCGCCCGTGAGGCCGAGCGCCTGCAGGGCGAAATCGCCGTCTTTGCGCCGCGCGATCTGCCAGTGCAGCTGTTCCCTGACTGGGAAACCCTGCCGTACGACCTGTTTGCACCTCATCCGGATATCGTCTCGCAGCGCCTGGCGACACTGCATGGCCTGCCGCAGCTCGCACGCGGGGTGGTGCTCGTGGCCCTTGCGACACTCCTGCAGCGGCTGCCGCCGCGGCAATGGATCGACGGCCACGTGCTCGACCTCACGACTGGCGACAGGCTCGACCTGGCGTCATTCCGTGACCGGCTGATCGCGGCCGGCTACGCACACGTCGGGCAAGTCACGAGCCATGGCGAGTTCGCCGTGCGTGGGTCACTGCTCGACATCTACCCGATGGGCAGCGAGCGCCCCGTACGCATCGACCTCTTCGATGACCGGATCGACTCGATCCGGATCTTCGATCCGGAAACGCAGCGTTCGACGGGCCAGTACGAGCGCCTGCGCCTGCTGCCCGCGCGCGAGTACCCGCTCGATGCGCAGGGTGTGCGCGAATTTCGCGGCCGCTACCGGGTTCGCTTTGAAGGCGATCCGAACCGCTCGGCCGTGTATCGGCAGGTCAGTGACAGCATCGCGCCGGCCGGGATCGAATACTACTTGCCATTGTTCTACGACCAGCTCGAGTCGCTGTTCGACTACCTCCCGCGCGGCACAGTGCTCATCGATACCGCCGACACGGGCGCGCGCGCGGGACTACTGTGGAACGAAATCCTCGAGCGCTACGAGCAGCGGCGCCACGATGTTGAACGCCCGGTGCTCGCGCCACACGAAATCTTTCTGCAGCCGGAAGAGGTCCTCGCCCGGGTGGGAGCCACCCGTCGCATCGCGGTGTCACCGCACAAGGTCGAAGGCGATGGCGCTGCCGACATGAATTTTCCGTCGCGGCTGCCACCGACGCTGCGGCTCGCCCGCCAGGCGGAGGATCCGGGGGCCGCGTTGCAGAATTTTCTTGCAGGTTTCGCGGGACGGGCACTGCTCGCGGCCGAGTCGGCTGGGCGGCGTGAGATCCTGCTCGAGCTACTGCGCGGGCGTGGCATCGAGGCGACGCAATTCGAGGACTGGCACGCGTTCCTGGCCGGCACGGCCCGCGTCGGCCTCACCGTTTCGCCCTCTGCCGGCGCATTGCTGCTGGAAGACCCGTCGCTGGCACTCATCACCGAAGAGCAGATCTATGGTGAGCGTGCTCAGCAGGCGCGGCGCCGTCGGCGCGCCGAACGCGATCCGGCGACGCTGCTGCGCGAGCTCACGGACCTGCGCCTGGGTGCGCCCGTGGTCCACGACGACTACGGCGTCGGTCGCTACCACGGTCTCATGACCATGGAAATTGCCGGCCAGCGTGGTGAGTTCCTGGCGCTCGAGTACGCTGACGGCGACCGGCTGTACGTGCCGGTGCACGCGCTCGAACGTGTCAACCGCTACACCGGAGCGACGCCTGAGACCGCGCCGCTGCACAAGCTCGGTACCGATCAGTGGCTGAAGGCGCGGCGCAAGGCGGCTCAGCGGATCCGGGACGTCGCGGCGGAGCTTCTCGACCTATATTCGCGCCGCGCCGCCCGGCACGGCGCAAGCCTCAAGGTTGGCGAAGCTGAGTACCGCGCATTTGCCGCCGGCTTTCCATTCGAAGAGACGCCCGACCAGGAGCAGACGATCGAGCAGGTCATTGCCGATCTGCAGTCCGATCGCCCCATGGATCGCGTCGTGTGCGGCGATGTCGGCTTCGGCAAGACAGAGGTCGCGCTGCGCGCCGCATTCGTGGCGGTGCAGGCGGGACGGCAGGTCGCGGTCCTGGTGCCGACCACGCTCCTCGCTCAGCAACATCAGCAAACCTTTACCGACCGCTTTGCAGACTGGCCGGTGCGTATCGAGATGCTGTCGCGCTTTCGCTCCGGTCGCGAGAGCGCGGCGACCGTTGCGGGGATCGCTGCCGGCACGGTAGACATCGTGATCGCGACCCATCGCCTGCTGCATGCCCACGTCGAGTTCAAACAGCTCGGCCTCGTGATTATCGACGAGGAACACCGCTTCGGGGTGCGCGACAAGGAACGGTTGAAGGCGCTGCGCGCCGAGGTCGACGTGCTCACTATGACTGCCACGCCGATTCCGCGCACGCTCAACATGGCGATGGGCGGTCTGCGGGATCTATCCCTGATCACCACACCGCCGGCCGAGCGGCTTGCGATACAGACCTTCGTCAGCGAGTGGAACGGCCCGCAGGCGCGCGAAGCCTGCCTGCGCGAGATCCGCCGTGGCGGCCAGATCTATTTCGTGCACAACAGCATCGAGTCCATCGAGCGCCGCGCAGAGGAGATTCGTACTCTGGTCCCGGAAGCCGGCGTGCGCGTGGGCCACGGCCGGATGCGCGAGCGCGATCTCGAACAGCTCATGCTCGACTTCTATCATCGCCGCTTCAACCTGCTGGTCTGTACGACCATTATCGAGAGCGGCATCGACGTTCCCACCGCGAACACCATCATCATCGAGCGCGCGGACCGGTTCGGCCTGGCGCAGCTGCATCAGCTGCGCGGCCGAGTCGGTCGCTCCCATCATCGTGCGTACGCCTACCTGATCACTCCGCCCCGCCCGGCAATGAGCGGCGATGCGGCGAAACGGCTGGAGGCGATCGAGTCACTCGAGGATCTCGGCGCTGGCTTCACGCTCGCGACCCATGACCTCGAGATTCGAGGTGCTGGTGAGCTGCTGGGCGAGGAACAGAGCGGCCAGATTCAGGAAGTCGGCTTTAGTCTCTACATGGAGCTGCTCGACCGCGCCGTGCGGTCGCTCAAGGCCGGCGCCGAGCCAGACCTGGAAAAGGGAATGCGCGCCGGTCCCGAGATCGAGTTGCGCCTGCCGGCATTGTTGCCCGAGCACTACGTATCCGACGTGCACCTGCGGCTCACGCTCTACAAGCGCATCTCGGGCGCACCCGACAACCAGGCACTGGATGATCTGCAGGTGGAAATGATCGACCGCTTCGGCCCGCTGCCCGAAGCCGGGCGCAACCTGTACCGCATTGCCCAGCTTAAGCTGCGTGCCCGGCAGCTCGGCATCGCCAAGATCGATGCGGGAGCACCCGGTGGCTACGTACTCTTCAACGAAGGCAACGCGATCGAGCCCCAGACGGTCATACGCCTGGTGCAGTCGCAACCTCGCACCTATCGGCTCGACGGCCCACTTAAGCTGCGCTTCGCATGGCGTGCCGACGCCGACGCCGAGCGCCTCACTCGTACCGCTGAACTGATCGAGGCGCTGGCGGCCGCCGGACCGGCAGCTGCCCGGACCGCGACTCGCTCCGCTTCAATGTAGACTCTGCGCATGGCCAGATCACTCGTCGCGTGCCTGATCGCCGTCGTTGCGCTGAGCGCCGCTGCTGAGGAGCCCACGCGTCAGCCGGAGACCTTATACAGTGTCGAGCTCATCATCTTCCGCCCGACCGCGCCGCTCGGCGTCGCCGAGGATTGGCGTACGCAAGCAGCCGCCGCGCTGAATACAGGCACGCCTGCGCCGGACAGCGACGCGGCACAGGACACGCCAGCGCCCTCGAGTGCGGGCACGCTGGATGCGAAGGCGATGTCTTCCGCGCTCTTCAAACTCAGCGGAATCGAGTCAAGCCTCGAGCGTAGTCACGCCTATGAAGTGCTGGGCCACATCGGCTGGACGCAAACCGCGGTGCCGCGAGGCTCTGGCGTCACGGCGGACCTTTCGCAACTCGGGTTGGGAAATTCAGCCGTGGCGGGCAGCGTCGCTGTCGAGCGCGGGCGATATCTGTATCTGCGCCTCAGCCTGGCCTACACGCCTGCCGATCCGCCCGGAACGCTCGTGGGGACGACCGCTCCGACCGAGCGCGTGACGTTCACCCTCAACCAGGTGCGGCGCGTAAGGAATTTCGAGCGCCACTACTTCGATCATCCGGCCTTCGGCGTGATCGCAATGGTGGCGCCCGTGTCCGGCGCGCGTTGATTATTTGGCCGAGACGGCAACGCGGTTGCGGCCGCCCGACTTGGCGACCCGCAGCGCCGCCCGCGCACGCTCGATCAACAGTTCCGGCGCAGTATCCGTCCCGGGCACGATGCTCGCGGCACCACAGCTCACTGTGACGTAGCGCTCCACAGGTGAACGGGGGTGGTGGATGCGTTGCTCACGCACGCGGTCGCAGATGATGTCGGCGAAGGGCAATGCCTGTTCGACGTTCATGCCCTGCACCAGCGTCACGATCGTCCCGCCGTCCCAGCGCGCCATCAGATCGCTGCTGCGTCTAAGACATCCGGAGATGGCGCGCCCGACGCGCTTGATGCACGAATCGCCGGCGGTGCGTCCAAAAGTGTCGTTGTACGCCCCGAGTGCATCGATATCGAAGATCAGCAGCGCCAGCCGCCGGGCATCGCGCTGTGCGATGGCCCAGTCGCGTCGCAGCAGTTCTTCGAAATAGACACGATTGTGCAACCCCGTCAGGCGGTCGTCGCGCGCGACGCTGAAAGCCGCCCCGGCGCCGGCTGCAGGGCTGCCGTTTTCGCGCGGCAGCGTCCCCCGATTATCGATCCGCATGCGTTCGCTCGCGTCGCGATGAAAACCCACACAATGGGTGATCTCACCGCGGCCGTCCTTCATCGGCACCAGCGTCATTTCATTCCAGAAGCGCGTGCCGTCGCTGCGATAGTTGCGCATCAGCACGCGGCAGGTGGCCCCGTCGGCCAGCGCCTGGCGAATGCGCTGGCGCGTCTCCTGCTCCCGGTCCTCAGCCTGCAGCAGTCGCAGGTCGCGGCCCTGCAGTTCCGCAGCCTTGTACCCGGTCAGCCGCTCGAAGGCATCATTGACGAACACGACCGGCCAGCCGTCGGTGCCCTTCTCACACACGGCGATGCCGTCCGGGCTCATCTGCACCAGCTTCTGCAGCAACTCGATGGAGAGAGAGTTGCTCATGCGCTACCCGCCTCGAGACTCAGTTGCGGGGGCTCGAAGCTGCGGCGCAGCCGCTGGTTGACGTCCTGCCAGCGCGCAGATGCCAGCAAGCCCTTGCGGTCGGGCGCGGCACGCCCGTGTAGGCGCACGAGGCGCGCCTGGCGCGCCGGATCGCTGACGTCACCGAGCTGCTCGATGAGCCGCTCCGCCGCGGGTCGATCATTGCACACGGGCAGTACATCGCAGCCCGCGGCCAGCGCCAGGTGCGCGCGCTCCAGCATGTTCCCGGCCACCGCCGCGCCGGCCATGCTCAGGTCATCGGCAAAGATGACGCCGTGAAAGCCCAGCTCGCCGCGCAGGATCGACGTGATCCAGCGCTTGGACAGACTGGCTGGAAGCGTGTCGACGGCCGGAAAAACGACGTGCGCCGCCATCACGCCGGAGATGCCGTTTGCGATCAGGCGCCGATACGGCAACAGCTCGCCGTCGAGGTCGATCAGCTCGCGTCGATCCGTGGGCACAGCCACATGCGAATCCGCCACCACCGCGCCATGACCCGGAAAGTGTTTGGCCACTGAGACCATGCCTGCTTCCCGCATGCCGCTCATGAAGGCAAGCGCGAGACTGGCCACGACCTCGGGATCGCGGTGCAGGGCGCGATCGCCGATGATCTCGCTCACGGCATAGTCCAGATCCACCACCGGCGCGAAACTCAAGTCCACGTCGACTGCGCGCAGTTCGGCCGCCAGCAGCCAGCCGCACTGTCGCGCCAGGTCGGTGCCGGTCTCGGCATCGAGGTCGTATTGATGACCGAGAAACCGCGCTGGCGGCAGCGCTGAAAACGACTTGCGAAAGCGCTGCACCCGGCCGCCCTCGTGATCGACCGTGACGATGAGGGGCGGGTCCCGCAGCGCATGCAGATCGGCCGCCAGCCGCGCGACCTGTTCGGGGCTGGAATAGTTGCGCGAAAACAGCACCAGTCCACCCACGGCCGGGTGCCGGAGCAGCTCGCGGTCCGCGGCTTCGAGCTCCTGGCCGCGGATGTCGATCATCAAGGGTCCGAGTGACATACGGACTACCCACCTCTGGGACGGTGATTCTGGCGCTCTCAGCGCCCAAAGACTGCGACGGATTCCACGTGGTTAGTGTGCGGGAACATATCCATGACGCCGACCGACCGCAGATTGAAGCCCAGCTCGTGCACCAGGATGCCGGCGTCGCGCGCCAGACTGCCCGGATGGCAGGAAATATACACGACACGCTGCGCCCCGGACCGGGCGATCAGAGGCAGTGCACCGCGGGCCCCCACACGCGGTGGATCGAGCAAGACCCGGTCGTACGCACGCCGTGTCCAGGACAAATCTGCATCGATCACCTCGAGATTGGCGGTGTGAAGTTCCACGTTGGCGATGCCATTACGCTGCGCATTGCTGCGGGCGCGTTCCAGCAGGCCAGGATCGCCATCGATCCCCACTACGTGGGCGGCGCTGCGCGCGAGGGGCAGCGTGAAATTGCCCAGGCCACAGAACAGCTCAAGCACTGTGTCATGGTTCGAAGCTGCAAGCAGGCTGAGCGCCAGCGACACCAAGCGGCTGTTCAGCACCCCGTTGATCTGTACGAAGTCCGTCGGACGGAACTCGATTTCGACCGCGAATTCATCCAGCCGATAAAGCAGCGGCGGATATTCCGCCAGCGGTCGCACGGAGTCGATGCCCCCCGGCTGGAGGTGCACCTGCACCGCATGCCGCAGGGCAAAGACGCGCAAGGAATCCAGATCGGCTGCGGTCGGCTCCTGCAGGGTCCGCAGGACCAGCGCCGCGGCGTTGTCCGCCCCGGCGATTTCGACCTGCGGAATGTGTGCACGAATGCTAAGGCTCGTCAGCAGCTCGGAGAGCGGTGCGATCAGCGCACCGAAAGGTTCGGACAGAATTTCGCACCGCTTGAGATCGGCAACCAGCGGAGCAGCACGTTCACGAAAGCCGACGACCACTTTTTCCTTGCGTGATACGAAGCGTGCCCCCAGCCGCGCACGCCTACGGTAGTGCCACGGCGGAGCCGTCAGCGCCTGCAGGACTTCCCCTGGCTCGACGTGACCAATGCGACGCAGCTCCTCCAACAGATGTTGCTGCTTGAAACGCAGCTGTGCCGCAGGATCGAGGTGCTGCAGCGAGCAGCCGCCACAGACGCCGAAATGGGCACAGCCTGGCGTGGCGCGGTCGGCGGTCTGTTCCAGGACCTGATCGAGCTCAGCCTCGTCGTAGCTGCGCCTGCGCCGCAGCTTGCGCACGCTGACCCGTTCTCCGGGCAGTGCCCCTTGAATGAACAGAGTCTTGCCGTCGCGGTGCGCGACGCCGCGGCCATCGTGTGAGAGCGAGGTAACCGCGAGGATTGCTTCTGCACCCGGCGCCGCGCTCATCGACCGGCAGTCACGCTGGAGTCGGGCCAGGCGAGGAGGAACTCCCGGAAATGCTGGGCGTCGTGCTGCACGAGGTATTCACGCACCCGCGCCAGCTCCTGTGCGTAGTGCTCGGCGCTCAGCCGGCCACGAATCAGCTCGAAGCGCAGGTACACGAGGTACGTGTTGAACACGTCGATCTCGCAATAGTTGCGGATGCCCGTGAGATCGCCCCCGATAAAGTGCTCCCACACCTCGCTGCCGCGCATGCCGATCTTGCCGGGCAGCCCGAGCAGCATGCGTCACGTCTTCGAGGCTGGCACGCGCCCGGCCTTGGAATCCCGACAGCACGTCCATGAGATCGACGTGCCGCCAGTGGTAGCGGTTGAGGTAATTGTTGTAGCGGAAGGCCGGTTCCTCCTCGCCCACTTCCCAGTAGCGCGGCGCCGGCACACCATGCAGCAGGGAGCGGTAGTTCAGCACCGGCAGGTCGAAGGCCGAGCCGTTCCAGGAAACGAGGTCGGGCGTATACCGGTCGATGCCGTCGAAGAAACGCTCGATCAGCTCCCGCTCGCCCGATCCGGGCTCGCCGAGGCTCCACACCCGGAAGGTCTCGCGCGTACGCAGCGCGACCGAGATCGCGACGATGCGATGTTGCTCCAGCGACAGGAACTCCGCTGCCGGTCTCCTGGCGCTGGTGGGTAAGCATGACCTGCGCCACCTGCTGGTCGGGAAGTTCCTCCAGTCCATACAAGCGTCGTCCCAGATCGACGTCCGGGATGGTCTCGATGTCGAATACCAGGCAGTGCATACGCCGACGCGAGCCTCACGCTTTCATGAGCACAGCCACCGCCACCACCAGCCCGGCCTCGTCTGTCAGCGTAATGTGGCCGTCGCCGATTCCGATCTGCTCGCGCAGCGCGCGGCCGCGCTCGGAACAGATCACCTCGGGCTTGCCCCAGGAGTTCGGCACGACGCCAACGTCGCGAATCCACATGCCGTGAGCGAACCCTGTGCCCATCGCCTTTACGATCGCTTCCTTAGCCGCGAAGCGCATGGCGAGAAAACGCGCCGGGCGCGCGGTGCGCCGGAACTGGCGTTCCTCCTCGGGTAGCAGCAGCCGCTCGACGAAGTGCTCGCCGTGCTTGTCGTACACGCGCTGGACACGCTCGAGCTCCAGCACGTCGATGCCGATGCCGAAGATCATGCGCTCGGCGCGCTGCGGCAGCATCAGGTGCTTCATCTCGCTCACGGCCGCGGCAGTCCGTGAAACACCGCGCGCGAGATGATCGCGTGGCCGATGTTGAGCTCGACGATCGCCGGGATCGAGGCGATCGGCTGCACGTTGTGATAGTGCAGCCCGTGCCCCGCATGCACCGTCAGGCCGAGGCTCGCGGCCTGACGCGCTGCATCCTGGATCCGGTGCAGTTCTGCCGCACGCTCCCCCGCACGCGCCTCCGCGTATGCCCCCGTATGCAGTTCGACCACCGCCGCACCAGTCTGCGCCGCCGCCTCGAGCTGGCGCGCATCCGGATCGATGAACAGAGAGACGCGGATGCCGTGGGACTTGAGCGCCGCGCACGCATCGCGTACGCGCGCCACCTGGCCGGCGACGTCGAGTCCGCCCTCAGTCGTGACTTCGTTGCGCTTCTCGGGCACCAGGCAGCAGTCCTCCGGGTGCACGCGCAGGGCGATGGCCAGCATCTCATCCGTGACCGCCATTTCGAGGTTCATGCGCGTCTGGATGACGGTCCGAATGGCCGTCAGATCCTCGTCCTGGATATGGCGGCGGTCCTCGCGCAGATGCAGCGTGATGCTGTCGGCGCCGGCCTGCTCGGCCATCAGCGCGGCATACACCGGATCTGGATAACGCGTTCCGCGCGCCTGGCGCAGCGTCGCGACGTGATCGATATTTACACCCAGTGCGATCCAGCCGCTCGGGCTCACAGCTTGATCTCCTGCCTGCGTAACGCCGTGAGCACTTCGCGGCTCCTGAGGCTGCGCCCGTCGAGGCATGCATCCAGCGCCGCACGCAGCAACCGGCGCGCGTCGCGCAGGCTGCGTTCGTCCGCCAGATCTTCGCCCGCAAGCGACAAGAGCGAGGCTCCACGGTAGGTTGCCGGCGCCTCCGCGACCGCAGCTTCGACGCCCCGATCGGGCCTAAAGAAATAATGCCTCTCGGCCTCGAGGGGCGCGCCGCTCGCCGTCTCGCGCTCACAGTCGGGCCACCAGCCAAGCGCCTGGAGCAGGCGCTTCTCGAAGATGCGCAGGCAGCGCCCCGCGGCCGCCCCGCTCCTGAGCCCGCTGAGCGCTGCGTCGTAATCATCGAAGAGGCGCGGGTGAGCGTCGTGGCGCGCGAGGAGCTTCAGCAGCAGCTCGTTGAGGTAGAACCCGCTCATGACGTGTGCTGCAGGCAACGCCGTCCAGTCGCCGTCTCTCTCAACGCCGGCCAGCGATCCGGCCTCGCCGCGCCCGGTCCATGAAATGAGCAGCCGTTGGAACGGCTGCAGCAGCGGCCGGGCCGGCGAGCCCTCGCGGCGTACGCCCCGCGCAAACAAGCTGACGCGCCCGTGATCGCGCGCAAAAAACTCCAGGATACGGCTCGAGTCCCGCCACGGCATTTGGTGCAGCAGATAGGCCGAAGCGAGACTGATGCGGCCGCCCGCCTTCATGAGGACTCGTACCCGAAGGACTTGAGGGCCTGCTCGCTGTCGGACCAGTTCTCCTTCACCTTGACCCACAGCTCCAGGTGCACGCTCGCCTTGAGCAACTCGTTGAGCTCCAGCCGCGCGAGCCGGCCGATTTCCTTGAGCCTCTCGCCCCCGGCGCCGATCACGATCGCCTTCTGGCTGGTACGCTCGACCCAGATGACGGCACCGATGTGCAGACGATTGCCGCTGCGCTCGAACGTCTCGATTTCCACCGTCAGGCCGTAAGGCAGCTCCTCGCGCAGCCGCCAGGTGAGCTTCTCGCGCACGATTTCCGCGGCCAGGAAGCGCTCGTTGCGATCGGTGACCTGGTCGGTGGGAAACAGTGCTGCGGACTCGGGCAGCAGCCCCGCGATGAGCTGCGGTAGCTGCTCCAGGTTGTCGCGTTTCTCGGCCGAGAGCGGCACCAGCGCGGCGAATTCCGCCCGCTTTGCCAGCGCGTCCATGTACGGCAGCAGCTGTAGCTTGTCGTGAACCCGGTCGACCTTGTTGATGATCGCGATCGCCGGCCGTCCGGCACGTCGCACGCGCTCGAGCACACGCTCATCGTCCTCGGTCCACACTAGCGCCTCGACCACGAACAACAGGACATCGGCATCGTCCAGGGAGCTCAGGGCCGAGCGATTCATGTACTGGTTCATCACGCGGCGCTGCTGCGAGTGAATCCCGGGAGTATCCACGAAGACAATCTGCGCCCCGGGACGGGTGAGGATCCCCAGGATCCGATGACGGGTGGTCTGCGGCTTGGGCGCCACAATGCTGACCTTCGTGCCGACGAGCGCGTTGAGCAGCGTCGACTTGCCGACATTGGGCCGTCCCACGATGGCGGCAAAGCCGCAGCGATGTACGGTTTGCTCGCCCGACCTAGCTGACTCGCCCGCACTCATGTTGCGCGCGCCGCCGTGTCCGCAATGGCAGCGAGGACCTGGTCCGCCGCTTCCTGTTCCGCGGCACGGCGGCTCTGGCCGCTTCCCGTGCCACGCAGGCCGAGCGGTGGAATATCGCAGCTGACGACGAACATCTGTTGGTGGCTTTCGCCCTTCACTTGGTCGATCGCGTACACAGGCAACTGCAGGCCACGAGCCTGAAGATACTCCTGCAGGCGCGTCTTGGGGTCTTTGAGTTCCGCCACGGTCCCGAGTTGCGCCATCTGTGCGGCCATGACGTGCTCGATCCCAGCACGCGCCGCGTCGAACCCACCATCCAGATATATGGCGCCGATCAGCGCTTCGAACGCATCCGCAAGAATTGAGCCGCGCCGGAAGCCCCCGCTGCGCAGCTCTCCCGGGCCGAGAATGAGCTGTTCGCCCAGGCCGATCCTCGCCGCGATGGCGGCGAGCGACTCACGGCGCACGAGGCGTGCCCGCAGGCGGCTCAACTCGCCTTCCTGCGCCTGCGGATGCGCACGATACAGGTAATCCGCAATGACGCAATTCAGCACGCCGTCACCGAGGAATTCCAGGCGTTCGTTGTTGTCGCCACCGGCGCTGCGATGAGTGAGCGCCGCAACCAGCAGTTCCGCGTCCCGGCAGCGGTAACCGAGCGTGCGCTCCAGCCAGTCGGTGGTGCGGCGGGCGAGATCCGTGGTCACGGCGCCCGCCGCCTCGCGCTACTCGATCTGCACGACCTTGTCGAAATTGACCTGCAATGAAACATTGGAGATGTACGGCACACTGGCCTGGTAGACCGCTTCGACCGTGTAGCCCGACCCCAGCTTGGTGATCTTGAGCTTGTCGGCGTCGCGAACGGTCATCGCGCTCACGTCTTCGATGTCGAAGCGCTTTTCTATTGCGTTGCGGATCGTCGCAGCATCCGGCTGGTCGCCCTTCAGCTCATCGCGCACCTGATCCAGCGTGCGTGCGATCTTCATGTATTCAAGATACACCGTCGAGAGTCGAATCCCCGCGTACACCACGAGGGCGACGGGAACCAGAATGAAGACCCAGCCCAGAAACGTGACTCCGCGTTGGTGCCGCCGCATCGTGCCCCCTGTTGTCAGAACCTGCAGTTACCGAATGGCCGATCCGATCCGGGCCCAAATCGGTCCACCCGGACCATCCCAATTGAACCAGATTCGCACCGCCTTGCCGACCAAATTACCTTCCGGCACGAACCCGACGCCCTCGTAGCGGCTGTCCTGGCTGTTGTCGCGGTTGTCGCCCATGAAGAAGTAGTGTCCGGGCGGCACGACATAGGTGCCCTCGCGGCTGTCACGACCGGGAAGGTAGAGCACGCGATGCTCGACGCTGCCGATGTCCTCGACGCCGATCTGCGCCCCGTCGTGGCCGTGGCCTTCGTACACTCCGTCGAGCGTTACGGGCAGTTCGGTACCGTTGATCGATACCCGCTTGTCACGCACCACGACCGTGTCGCCCGGCAGCCCGACGAGCCGCTTGATGTAGTTCGTGCCCGGGTCAGATGGCTTGCGGAAAACGACGACGTCACCGCGCTGCGGCGAGCCGAGGTCGAGGACACGCGTGTTGAGCACTGGCAGTTTGAGACCGTAGGCGAACTTGCTGACGAAGATGAAATCCCCGTCGAGCAGTGTGGGCATCATCGAGTCGGAGGGAATGCGGAACGGTTCAAACAGGAATGAGCGAATCAGCAGCACCAGCAGGATGACTGGAAAGAATGATCTGGCGTAGTCGACCACCACGGGTTCGGGTGCATTTGCCGGCCGCTTCGGCTTGAGGACCCAAGCATCGAATGCCCAGATCACACCGGTGACAAACGTGGCGATAACCAGAATCAGCGCGAAGTCGACGATCATTCAGTGCACCCGGAAAAAACGCGCGCAGTATTGTTGATTTCTGTTGTCCAAGCAACCACTTGCGACACTATTGCAGAGCCATACCGCGGCTATTTGCGCCCGACCTTGAGTACCGCGAGGAATGCCTCCTGCGGAATCTCGACCTGTCCCACCTGCTTCATGCGCCGCTTACCCTCTTTCTGCTTCTCGAGCAGCTTGCGCTTGCGCGTCACATCGCCGCCGTAGCATTTCGCCAGCACGTTCTTGCGCAGAGCCTTGACCGTCGCTCGGGCGATGATCTGCCCGCCAATCGCTGCCTGCACAGCGACCTCGAACATCTGCCGCGGAATCAGTTCCTGCATCTTGTCGACCAACTCGCGCCCGCGCGCGTAGGCGTTCTCCCGATGCACGATGATCGACAGGGCATCGACGCGCTCGCCGTTGATGAGGATATCGAGCTTGACCAGCGGCGCGGCCTGGAAATGACTGAAATCGTAGTCGAACGAGGCGTAGCCGCGGCTCACCGACTTCAGCCGATCGAAGAAATCGAGCACCACCTCGGCGAGCGGCAGTGCGTACTGCAGCGACACCTGGCTGGCGAGATAATGCATCTTCTTCTGCACGCCGCGCTTCTCCTCACAGAGCTGCAGCACGGCTCCGACGTGCGCCGGCGGCACCAGAATGTTGGCGATGATGACGGGCTCACGAATCTCAGCCACGCTCGTCACCGGCGGCAGCTTGGCAGGATTGTCGATGTACTGTGTGCTCCCGTCCTGCAGCGCGACCTCGTAGACCACCGTGGGCGCGCTGGTGACCAGGTCGAGCTGGTACTCGCGCTCCAGCCGCTCCTGGACGATGTCCATGTGCAGCAGCCCGAGGAATCCGCAGCGGAACCCGAAGCCGAGCGCGGTCGAGACTTCCGGCTCAAAATGCAGCGACGAATCGTTGAGCCGCAGCTTCTGCAGCGCGTCGCGAAAGCTCTCGTAGTCCTCCGAGTTGACGGGAAACAGACCCGCGAAGACGCGTGGCTTGATCTGCTTGAAACCAGGAAGGGCGGTGGCGCTGGGCCGCGCTTCGTGTGTGATCGTGTCGCCCACGGGCGCACCGTCGATTTCCTTGATGCCCGCGATCACGAAGCCGACTTCGCCGGCGCTTAGCGTCTCGCGCATTTCGGACTTCGGCGTACGTCGGCCGAGGCGATCGACCAGGTGACTGCGGCCGGTCGACATGACCCGGATCTTCTCGCCGCTGTGTAGCGTGCCGTTGACCACGCGTACCAGCGAGACGACGCCGACGTAATTGTCGAACCAGGAATCGATGATCAGCGCCTGCAGCGGCGCGGCGGGATCGCCGCGCGGTGGTGGCACCCGGCGCACGAGCGCCTCGAGCAACTCAGGCACACCCTCGCCGGTCTTGGCGCTTACGCGCAGGGCGTCGTGCGCTTCAATGCCGATGATCTCCTCGACTTCGCGGATCACCCGCGCGGGGTCCGCAGAGGGCAGATCGATCTTGTTGATGACCGGAACCACGGTGAGCCCCTGCTCCAGCGCCGTGTAACAGTTCGCCACGCTCTGCGCCTCGACCCCCTGAGCTGCATCGACGACGAGCAAGGCACCTTCACAGGCTGCCAGGGAGCGGGATACCTCGTACGAGAAGTCCACGTGGCCGGGCGTATCGATGAGGTTCAACTGGTAGCGCGTGCCGTCCTTGGCGTCGTAATGCAGCGTGACGCTCTGCGCCTTGATCGTGATGCCACGCTCGCGCTCCAGGTCCATCGAATCGAGAACCTGCTCCTGCATCTCGCGCGCCTGCAGGCCGCCGCAGAGCTGGATGAAGCGGTCGGCGAGCGTCGATTTGCCGTGGTCAACGTGGGCGATAATGGAAAAATTGCGGATATGTTGCATCGGAGGGGCCGGCTTCGGCGCGCGGATTATACGTGGTTGGCCGCGGCTGTCGCTGGCGAGATGCCACTCCTGTACTTGCACCCACGAGCTCGAGGCATACCCCGCCTGGCACGGGAGCGCTCGCGCACTACATGCGATCACGCCGCAGCAACCGCTCGACTTCGGGCGCGTCGAAGCGGCCGTGGCAAATGGGCTCACCGTCGAAAAGCAGTACCGGGACCTTGTGGCCGAAGCGGCGCCGCAATTGCGGATCGACATCGACGTCAACGACCTCGATCGCGACCGCGCGTGACTCACAGAAGGCCCGCAGCTCGGCCAGCATCTCTTCGCACAGCTCGCAGTCTGCACGCGAGAGAAGTGTGAAACGCGGCACCGTGGTCATGGTGACGCTCGAGGATCGCCCGGAGCTGGAATCAGGGTTTTGGGCCGAAAGCCGGAGCCGGGGGCGGACTCTCCGGCTGCGTCGAGCGGGCGATCACCTGGACTGTCTGTGGCGGTACTTCCCCGACTGCGGTCACCTGATGACCCTGCGTGGTGGTGGAGAAGGTAAACGCGGAACCGACCTTGGCGAGCCCCTTGAATTGATCAGGCTGTGACGGTCGGTTCTCGATGAACACGGAAACAGAAGCCAGCCCGTCTGAGTACACGAGATGAGTCACCGGCGACGTCGAGCCTTCCAGCAACTGCGTCCTGGTAGCGGTCAGCCTGAAGCCCGGTGGCACCTTGGAGGCACGCCAGCTCGATGCAAAGGTCGCGCCGCTGGCGCTCGGCGCCGGCTGCCTGACCCACTGCATCCCTTCCGTCTTGACGCGCGGCTCGACCGCGGATTCAGGCAGGCTGTCGGGGACCGCGATATTCGCGAACAGGATCTGCTCGACCACGTTTCCCTTCTCGTCGCACAGTTGCGTCTTGAGCGGCAGCGCAGTGCCCTCGTCAATCCACAGCCGGTAACCGAAGCGGAACGCGTCGCGCGGATTTACCGCAATCACCTGAGTGGAGCGACCGAGGAGGCGCCCCGGAGCGAGCTTTTCGACCCGATAGTGATCCTCCAGGCTGGCATCGAATATAGGCAGCGCCGCCAGCAGCGATCCGCCTTCCGGGCGCGATTCAACCAGCACGCGTCGTTGATCCGGCAGATAGCAGGTCAACTCCTGATCGTTGCGGATGATTTCGCGCCCACTGCCGTCAAGAGACACGAGCCGCTCGACGACCTTGCCGTCGGCCACGCGGTGCACGATCCGCAGCGTTTCCACCCTGCCGTTGCGCAGGTGGAAGAAGGTGCCGTCGTAATTGCGGGTAGCAAGCGCATGGCTCATGCGTTCGAGCCAGGCGCGCGCGTCGTCATCGTCGGCCCGGGCGACACTCAGGGAAAACAGCAGCAGGAAACCAATGGCGAGGCGCGCGCGCATGGATCAGGGCGGGCTCTTGCTGTCGCCGGGTGCGGCTGGCGGCTCGTCCATTGGCGTCGGATCCTCTGCAACCAGGCCTGAAAGCACATTACGTCGCCCGAGGGGCGAAGAATACTCGCTGTGAGCGACGACATAGCTCGTCAGACGTCCGGCCGGAATCACCGGCCCGCCGGTGCTGGGAGCCGGAACGGTGTAGCTCACCGCCTCTTCGATCGCCGGCCCACCAATCGAAGTCGTCGGCGCTGAGCTCGCTGCGACCTGCGCCGCGCCTGCCGGAGCACTCTGCTGGGTGCGCTGCAGACCGAGAATCGCCACAGTCGCAACGGTGGCCGCAATGGCCAAACCGCCGAGCGGCCGCAGCCAGCGCGTGAAAGCGTGCAATCGATCGGCGCCTTTGCCAGCGCCCTCCGCTGCCACCGCAGCGCTCACGCGCGCCGCGAATCCCCGCGTCACGCTGCGCCCGGGCGCGCTGCGTAGGCATTCGCCGATGATCGCGTAGCGGCTCAGTGCAATGCGCAGTTCGTCATTACCCGCCAGACGCCGCAGCAACAGGTCCACTTCCGGGCGTGGCAGCTCACCGTCCAGAAACGCCGACAGCTGGTCGCGCAGATGTTCAGTCATGGGTGTTCATTCCTCTAATCGCCCCAGGCCGCCCTCGAAGATCGGCCGCAGGCGCTTGTCGATCGCTTCGCGCGCGCGAAAGATCCGCGAACGCACGGTACCCACTGGGCAGTCCATCGCTGCTGCAATCTCCTCGTAGCTGAGCCCTTCGATCTCACGCAGAACAATTGCCGTGCGCAGATCTTCAGGCAGATCGGCAATGGCTGCGTTGACCGTGTCACGGATCTCGTCGGTGAGCAGGAGCCCTTCCGGCGTCTCCGAGTCTTTCAGACGCGCCTGCATGTCGTACTGTTCAGGATCCTGCAGATCCAGGTCATAGTCGACGGGTCGGCGACGGTTCGACACGAGGGCATTCTTGGCGGTGTTGATGGCGATGCGATACAGCCAGGTATAGAAGGCGCTGTCGCCGCGGAAACTGGGGAGGGCGCGATAGGCCTTCAGGAAAGCTTCCTGGGCCACATCCTCGGCTTCTACCGGGTCACGCACGTACCGCATTATCAGCTTGAGCACCTTGTGCTGGTACCTGAGCACCAGGTAGTCAAAAGCACCCGCATCGCCTCGTTGCACGCGCTCGACGAGCATCAGATCGCTGGCGTCGTTGCCCATGGCGGCTCGTCACTCCGGTGTACGAGCCAGCCTGAGCACCCCCTGTGACTCTGCCTGGACGGGAAAGTTCGCCCAAGGTACGCGCTGCAGCCGGCTGTGATTGGATTCACTCTACAAAGTTCAACTGAGTTCACATTTTACGCCTTGGTGACAAATCGCCGGGAAGAGCGAACCGCAGCCGTATACGCAGCCGGCGGAATGAGTCTGCTCCCACCGATCTGCGGGTCACAAAAGCCGTGCGACGCGTCGTACCGTCGTCCCACACAAGAATGCACAGTCGGGTCCAGCACCGCACGTCGGTGGCAAGGCGCGACTTCGCCGTGCGGCCGTTGCGGAGCACGAGTAACCAGCCGCCGTCGGCTGACCACTTTGCGCGCTGTATGGCCTCGGGGGCGATACCCGTGGCCAGGACCGCGAGACCGGAGCCGCCGATCGACAGGGCTGCGAGTGCGAAAAGCAGGCGCGGTGCCGGCGCCCAGTCGAGCTGAGCCAGCGCCATTGTCAGGACCAGGAGCCAGCCACCGATGAGTCCCAACAGGGCCCAGGGTGGCTTGAATTCAAGTGTGAGGTTCGCGAATGGTATGGACGACACGCTGCAGCTCCGGATCGCGCGGCTCTATGTCACTCAAGAGGTAAGCCAGGAGCTCGGGGTCCTGGCTCTGCAGCAGCTGCTCGAACGCGCGCTGCTCACTCGCCGGCGCCTGGGGATAACATTGGACGAGATAGCGCTGCAACAGCTCGTCGAGTTCCCGCATGCCTCGCCGACATTGCCACGCCAGGCGACTCAATGGCGGCGCTCCGCCAGCAGCTTCTTTATCTCTGCGATTGCCCTGGCCGGATTCAAGTCCTTGGGGCAAGCCTCGGTGCAGTTCATGATCGTGTGGCAGCGATAAAGCCTGAACGGGTCTTCCAGCGCATCAAGCCTTTCGCCGGTGGCTTCATCGCGGCTGTCTATGATCCAGCGATAGGCGGCGAGCAGTGCCGCCGGGCCCAGGTAGCGATCGCTGTTCCACCAGTAGCTCGGACAGCTCGTGGAGCAGCAGGCGCACAGGATGCAGGCGCTCGGGCGATCGATCCTCTCCTGCTCCACTTTCGATTGCAGTCGTTCCCGATCGGGCGGCGCGGGCGTGCGAGTCTGCAGCCAGGGCTTGATCGAAGCGTACTGAGCGTAAAACTGCGTGAGGTCCGCCACGAGGTCCTTCACCACCGGCAGGTGCGGCAGCGGATAGATGCGAACTGTGCGACCCACGTCGCGGCACGACAGCGTGCACGCCAAGGTATTGACGCCATCGATGTTCATGGCGCAGCTGCCGCAGATGCCTTCGCGACACGAGCGACGGAACGTCAGCGTCGAGTCGATCTCGTTCTTGATCTTGATGAGCACGTCGAGAAGCATTGGCCCGCACTCGTCCATGTCGATGCGAAATGTGTCCATGCGCGGGTTCTCGCCCGCATCGGGGTCGAAACGGTAAACGCGAAATGTCTTGACGTTGCCTGCTCCCGCGGGCGCCTCGTGCACACGTCCCGGTCGGATGCGTGAATTGGGGGGCAGACGGAACTTCGTCATGACTGTTCCTAGTAGGTTCTCGCCTTGGGTGCAACCGGCTCGACGTCGGCAGTGAGTGTCTTCAGGTGCACCGGCCGGTACGCGATACGCACCGAGCCCGGTCCACTGACCCAGCTCAGCGTGTGCTTCAGCCAGTGCTCGTCATCACGCTGCGCAAAATCCTCGCGCGCATGGGCGCCACGGCTCTCAGTACGACTGGCCGCTCCGTGAATAGTCGCTTGCGCCTGCAACAGCAGGTTCTCGAGCTCGAATGTTTCGACGAGATCCGTGTTCCAGATCAGGGAGCGGTCGGACACGCTGACGTCTGCGAGCGAGCGGTGAGTCGCTGCCAGCTTCCCGATGCCCTCCTGCAGGACCTCGCCCGTGCGAAAGACCGACGCATGGGTCTGCATGATCTGCTGCATCTCGAGACGGATTTCGGCGGTGCGGCGCCCGCCACGCGCATTGCGGAACCGGTCGAGCCGTTGCAGGGCCAGCTCCGCGCCGTCCTTCGGTAACGGCCGATGTGCGGCGCCGGGACGCACGATGCGCGCACACTGCTGCGCCGCCGCCCGCCCGAATACTACGATGTCGAGGAGTGAGTTCGAACCGAGCCGATTGGCTCCATGCACGGAGACGCACGCGGCCTCACCCACCGCCAACAGCGCTGGCACCACCGCTTCGAGGTCGGTGCCGCGCGGGGCGATGACTTCGCCATGCATGTTGGTGGGAATTCCCCCCATGTTGTAGTGAGCCGTTGGCAGCACCGGGATGGGTTCCTGGTGCACGTCGACGCCGGAAAAGATGCGCGCGGTCTCGGCGATTCCGGGCAATCGCTCGCGGATCACGTCGGCGCCGAGGTGTTCGAGGTGCAGGTGGATGTGGTCCTTGCGCTTGCCGACGCCGCGCCCTTCGCGGATCTCTATGGTCATGGCGCGACTCACTACGTCGCGCGAGGCGAGATCCTTGGCATTCGGTGCATAGCGCTCCATGAAACGCTCTCCCACGACGTTGGTGAGGTAGCCACCTTCGCCGCGTGCACCTTCGGTGATCAGGCAGCCGGCGCCGTAGATGCCGGTGGGGTGAAACTGCACGAACTCCATGTCCTGCAACGGTAGGCCCGCGCGCAGCACCATGGCGTTGCCGTCGCCGGTGCAGGTGTGCGCGGACGTACAGGAAAAGTACGCGCGCCCGTAACCGCCGGTCGCGATGATCACGGCATGCGCACGAAAGCGATGCAGCGTGCCCGCGGCAAGATTCAGCGCCACCACCCCGCGGCACTCGCCGTCTTCCATGATGAGGTCGATGGCGAAGAACTCGATGAAGAACTCTGCCTTGTGCCGTAGCGACTGCTGGTAGAGCGTGTGCAACATCGCGTGCCCGGTACGATCTGCGGCGGCGCAGGTGCGCTGCGCGACGCCCTTGCCGAAATGGGTCGTCATGCCACCGAACGGACGCTGATAGATCCGACCGTCCTCGGTGCGTGAAAAAGGCACGCCGAAGTGCTCCAGCTCGATCACCGCGCTCGACGCACCCTTGCACATGAACTCGATCGCATCCTGATCCCCGAGCCAGTCGGAGCCCTTAACGGTGTCGTACAGGTGCCAGCGCCAGTCATCTTCACCCATGTTGCCCAGCGCGGCGCTGATTCCCCCCTGTGCGGCCACTGTATGGCTGCGGGTCGGAAACACCTTGGTGATGCAGGCGGTCGTCAGGCCTGCTTGCGCCAGCCCCAGGGTGGCGCGCAGCCCGGCGCCACCCGCGCCCACGACCACGACGTCATAGGTGTGGTCGACGAAGGAATACGCCGCGCTCAAGCGGAACCTCCCAAGGCGACCTTGAGAATCGCGAAGCTGCCGGCGGCGGCGGCCAAGGCATGCGCAAAATCGATGAGCACCAAAGTGATGAGCTTGGTCGCCGCCTGATGCACATAGTCCTCGACAATCACCTGCAGGCCGAGACGCGAGTGCAGACACAACACGAGAACGAGCAGGAGCGCACCGACCGCGTGCCAGGGTTGCGCGAGCCAGCTGTGTACTGACTCGAAGTCAGCGGCTCCAACCCGAAGCAACGAGACCAGGAACCACACTGTGAGTGGAACCAGAGCGGCCGCGCTCAAGCGCTGTGCCCACCAGTGCGACACACCGTCTTTTGCTGTGCCCAGACCCAATACGCGGCCCATGGGCGTGCGCAGGCTCATACGAGCCCTCCGCGCGCGCGCACGATCCACAAGGCGCACAACAGCGTGAGCAGGATGGCGATGATGAGCACCGTCCAGCCGCTCGCCCGCGCCTGGCGGCGTTCGAAGCCGAACCCGCAGTCCCACGCGAGGTGCCGGATACCGTTGGCGAGGTGAAAGAAAAAGCTGAACAGCCAGCCGAGCAGCAGCAATTGCAGCAGCGGCGAGCGCAGGCAATCGACTACTGTCTGATAGGCGCCAGCCCCGCTAGCGAGTGCGACCAGCCACCACGTAAACACCAACAGACCAATGGAGAGAAAGGCGCCCGTGAGACGATGGGAGATCGACAGCACCATGGTGTACATGGGCCGGTAGATCCCAATATGAGGCGAAAGCGGTCGCTCCTGAGGTGCCATAAATTCTTGTCGAACTACTAGTGCTGGCGTGCGCGGCCGGACCCGGCGAAGCGAGCGCAGTCCACGGCAGGATCAGAAATCGATGCAGCGACCGGCCTTCTCCCAATCGCCGTAACGAGTAGGTTCCGGCCCCGGCCATCCCCCGATCTCGCGAATGCGGGTGCAATCGAGCGACGGTGCAGGCTGTTCCGGCGCCTGCGGAGTCGTTGCCTCAGGATTGGGATTTTCCGTTGGATTCGGGCTGCCCGACATGAGACAAGTCTGCCAGAATCACCCATGCATAACCATATGGGTTTATTGGAGAAAGGATTGAATTGAGCGCCAGGATTACATGGCTCGAGGAGCTGGGCGTCATGCGTGTCGACGGCGTCGATGCACGCACCTTCCTGCAAGGGCAGCTGAGCAGTGACTTGCGCGCCCTCACCCCGGACGTCTCGCTCTTTGCCTCCTACAACACACCACAGGGCCGCGTGATCGCGCTGGCGCGCCTCATCCAGCGCGATGAGCAGGTGCTTGCCATACTGCCACGCGAGTTGCTCGGCAATGTCGTGGAACGGCTGCGCCGCTACGTGCTGCGCTCCAAGGTCGTGCTACGCGACGCGAGCGATGAGCTCTTTGTCGCCGCCGCGCTGGGCTTCGATGCGTCGTCGGCGAGCGGCGATATACCCTGCGCGTTGCTGCCGGGCGCGTACGCGCACGATGCGTCCCTCGGCAGCCTGCGTCTCGCCGGCAGGACGCCGCGCCACCTGCTGATAGGACCAATAGAGGATTGGGTGCGCGTACGCCAACGCTTGCCTGGAGAGCTCTCGAACGAGGCGTGGCGAGCGGCGGCGATCGCCGCAGGCGAACCGCAGGTCTTTCTGCCGACGAGCGAGCTCTTCGTGGCGCAGATGCTCAACCTCGACCTGCTCGACGCTCTCAGTTTCACGAAAGGCTGCTACACGGGACAAGAAATCATCGCTCGCACCCAGCACCTCGGCCGTATCAAGCGGCGGATGCTGCGCTTTCGCCTGCCGTCTGGGGTTGAAGCGCGGCGCGGCGACAGCGTGACAGTCGGTCCGGGCCGCTCGGGTCGCGTCGTTGAGAGTGCTCGTACCGAGGCGGGCGAGTGCGAGGTGCTCGCAGTCGTGCCGGTCGCGACGGAGCTCGCTACAGAGCCCGTCTCTTTAGCAGCAGGCGTCATCGCCCTGCCATTACCCTACGCCATACCCGGCGTCGATTAGAGATCGATCGCCTCTACCCTCCCGAGGTCGATCCGTTCGCCGAGGAATATGCCCCCGACCCGTGCAAAGCGTTCAGGCCCGTCCGTGGCGAGGAGGCGCGTGCTGCCGGCTTCCCCGCTGCGCCCGAGGCGCGTTTCCGCGAGCATGAGCCGCACCACTGCGGCCGTGGTCGCTGCCGAATCGACAATGGCAATCGACGGCCCGAGTACGGAGCGGAAAACCGGTCGCAGCACCGGAAAGTGCGTGCAGCCGAGCAGCAGGCAATCCGGATGTTCCTCTGCGGGCGCGTTAAAGATCGGTTCCAGGTAGCGCTGCACGATGCCGCTGACCAGCGGCCCGTCGATCCAGCCTTCCTCCGTCAGCGCAACGAATAGCTGGCAGGCCTGCGCAATCACGCGGGCCGCCGGACGCAACGCGTGAATCGCGGCCTGGTACGCACCACCTTGCACCGTTCCCTCGGTGGCCAGCACTGCGATCCGACCGCTCGTGGATGCCGCGCAGGCAGCCTTTGCACCGGGCTCCAGCACTCCGATCACTGGCAGTCGCGCATAGCGCGCGCGCAGTGCATCGAGCGCCACTGCCGACGCGGTGTTACAGGCAATCACCAGGCATTTGATGTCGCGCTCAATCAGTGCATCGCCGGCCTGGATGGAATAGCGGATCACGGACTCGCGGCTCTTGGTGCCGTACGGCAGGCGGGCCGTGTCACCGAGGTAGATGAAATCCTCGTGTGGCAGCGCCGTGCGCAGTGCACGCAGGACGGTCAGTCCCCCGATGCCGGAGTCAAAGACGCCGATGGGTCGATCCGCCGGCACGCGCCGCCTATTCCGGCCGGAGGTGCGGAAACAGCAGAACGTCGCGGATGGAGGCGCGATCGGTAAAGAACATCACCAGCCGGTCGATGCCAACTCCGAGGCCAGCCGCGGGCGGCATGCCGTACTCCAGTGCCCGTATGTAGTCGGCGTCGTAGTACATGGCTTCCTCGTCGCCCGCGGCCTTGCGCGTAGCCTGCGCGCGGAAGCGGGCCGCCTGCTCTTCGGGATCATTGAGCTCGGAGAAACCGTTGGCGAGCTCGCGCCCGGCAACGAAGAGCTCGAAGCGATCGGTGATGAACGGATCCTGGTCGTTGGCGCGCGACAGCGGGGAGACTTCGGTGGGATAGGCGTAGACAAAGGTCGGATCAAGCAGCCGGCCCTCGACCGTCTTTTCGAACAACTCCATCTGCAATTTCCCGGCGCCGTCGGTCTTCGCATACGCGATGCCGAGCTTGTCGCAGATGCGGTGTAGATAGTGCTCCTCACGCAGCGACATCGGATCGAGGTCCGGATTGTGCTCGAGTAGCGTCTGCTCGAGCGTGACACGGCGGAACGGCGTGTCGAGGTCATAGTCGCGTCCCTGGTACTTGACCTCGCGCGTACCACGGATCGCATCGGCCAGACCGCGGAATGCCTTCTCGACCCAACCCATCACGTCGCGATAGTCACCGTAGGCCCAGTACAGCTCGAGCATCGTGAACTCTGGATTATGCTGTGTGGACAGGCCCTCGTTGCGGAAATTACGGTTGATCTCGTAGACGCGCTCGAAACCGCCGACCAGAAGACGCTTCAGGTACAGCTCCGGCGCGATGCGCAGGAACATCTGCAGATCGAGCGCGTTGTGGTGCGTGACGAACGGGCGCGCCACTGCGCCACCGGGAACGACCTGCAGCATCGGCGTTTCGACCTCGAGAAAATCCAGCGCATCGAGAAAGTCACGCAGATAGCGCACGATGCGCGTGCGGGTGCGAAACACTTCGCGGCTGTCTTCGCTCATGATGAGGTCGACGTACCGCTGGCGATAGCGCAACTCGGTATCGGCCAGTCCGTGCCACTTGTCCGGAAGCGGTCGCAGCGATTTCACCAGCAGCCGCAGGCGATTCACCCGGACCGACAACTCACCGGTCTTGGTCCTGAAAAGCGTGCCCTGGGCGCCAAGGATGTCGCCGATGTCCCAACCCTTGAACGCGTCGTAGACCTCGCCCAGAGCATCCTGCTGCAGGAACAGCTGGATCGCGCCGCTGCGATCCAGCAACTGCGCGAAGCTCGCCTTGCCCATGACACGCCGAAGCATCATGCGGCCGCCCACGCTCACCGGCTGCGGGTTCTTATCCAGCCACTCGGCGCTCTTCTGGCCGAAGGCCGTGTGCAGCTCGCCTGCGAGCGCGTCGCGGCGAAAGTCGTTTGGAAACGCACCACCACGGCTGCGCAACTGCTGCAGCTTCGCCCGCCGTTCCGCGATCAGGCGGTTTTCGTCGTTGCCATCAGTCGGTTCGCTCATGATGGTCTTGCTTACCTACTTCATAGCCCCTGTTTGAGACTCGCGACCAGGAACGGGTCGAGATCACCGTCGAGCACCGCCTGCGTGTTGCCAACTTCCACACCAGTCCGCAGATCCTTGATGCGCGATTGATCGAGCACGTAGGAACGGATCTGGTTGCCCCAGCTGACGTCGGACTTGGACTCCTCGAGGACGCGCGCAGCGGCGTTGCGCTTGTTGACCTCGAGCTCATAGAGCTTGGCCTTCAGCATCTTCATGGCCGTGGAACGATTCTTGTGCTGGCTGCGCTCGTTCTGGCAGGCGACAACGATGCCAGTAGGCAGATGTGTGATGCGCACCGCGGACTCGGTCTTGTTGACATGCTGACCACCAGCACCGCTCGAACGGTACACGTCCACGCGCAGGTCCGCCGGATTGACTTCGATGTTGATGTCCTCGTCGACCTCCGGCGAAACGAACACCGAGGCAAACGAGGTATGGCGCCGGTTGCCCGAGTCGAAGGGCGATTTGCGTACCAAGCGGTGTACGCCCGTCTCGGTGCGCAGCCAGCCATAGGCGTAGTCACCGCTGAAGCTCACACTCGCGCTCTTGATGCCGGCGACTTCACCCGGGTTCTGATCGATCACCTCGATGCGGTAGCCGCGCGCGTCGCCCCACTTGAGATACATCCTGAGCAGCATCTGCGCCCAGTCCTGCGCTTCGGTTCCGCCGGCGCCAGCCTGGATGTCGAGAAAGGCATTGTGCGAGTCCATCGCACCGGGGAACATGCGCCGGAACTCGAGCTGGCTCACGGCTTGCTCGAGGCGGGCGGCGTCGGCCTCGAGTCCGTTGACTGCTGCCGCGTCCTCCTCCTCGACTGCGAGGTCGAGGAGCTCGCTCGCGTCGCTCAGGCCCGAGTTCAGTCGATCGAGTGTGCCAATCAGCGCATCAAGCTGCGCCCGTTCCCGACCCAGTTCTTGCGCTTTCTCCGGCGTACTCCAGATCCCCGGATCTTCCAGCTCCCGAGTCACTTCGTCGAGCCGATCCTTCTTGCGATCGTACTCAAAGATACCCCCGTAACGAGTTCGCACGCTCTTCGAGGTTCTTCAGGGTGCGGCGAAGCTGGTTGACTTCCATCGTAATGGCGACCGGACTGGAAAGGGCGAGCATGCTATCACGAGCCCCGCGGCGCGCGCGCGATATGCTCGATGACGAGCTGCAGCCTGCGCACACCGAGGTATTCATTGACGTCGAGACGATAGGCGAGTCGCGCACGCCCCCGCGGCAGGTCAGAGACAGAACCATCGAGGTAACCAAAGGCGATCGCCTCAAGACTCTCACCGCTGGCGAGCGGGCGCACCCGTAGCTTCAGGTGGCGGTCGCCCACGACGCGGCTCTCCAGCAGCTCGAATTCCCCGTCGAACGAGGGCTCAGGAAATGCCTGCCCCCAGGGACCTGCCGCGCGCAGTTCGAGCGCAGTTGCGAGTGTCATCTCTTCCGGCGCCAGCTCCCCGTCTGTCTCAATGATTCCCTGGGCGGCCGGATCCAGCCACCGCCCGACCTCGTCCGTAAATGCCTGTTGAAACCGTTCGAGGCGATCGCGTTGGAGGGTCATTCCCGCAGCCATCGCGTGACCGCCGAACCGGTCCAGCAGTTCCGGGTGGCGCGCCGCCACTGCATCGAGGACATCGCGGATGTGAACACCGGCCACCGATCTCGCCGACCCTCGGAGCGTTCCGTCCTCCGCGCGTGCGAACGCAATGACCGGCCGATGAATCCGCTCCTTGACCCGGGACGCCACGAGACCGACAACGCCCTGGTGCCACGACTCGTCGAACAGACACAGCCCGCACCTCGCCGCATCTGGATCATCCAGGTGCAGGCGCGCCACAGCCTCAAGAGCCTCGGCCTGCATTCGCTGCTCGATCTCGCGACGCTCTTCGTTGAGCTCGCTCAGACGCGCCGCGAGTTGACGAGCGACTGCCATGTCGTCCGCCAGCAGGCATTCGATTCCCAGGCTCATGTCATCGAGCCGGCCTGCCGCGTTGAGTCGCGGCGCCACCGCGAAACCGAGATCTTGGGCTACGACGTCTGAAGCTATGCGGTTCGCTTGCTCCAACAGCGCCGTGATTCCCGGCACACAGCGCCCGGCACGGATGCGTTTGAGACCCTGCGAGACAAGGATGCGGTTGTTGCGATCCAGCGGCACGAGGTCCGCGACCGTGCCGAGCGCCACCAGATCGAGATACTCCGCAGGACTGAACGTGTGCGCCAGTCCCCTTGCCTGCAGACGCCGGGTGAGCGCCGCCAGCACGTAGAACGCCACCCCGACACCGGCGAGCGCGTGACTGGCGAAGCGAGCACCTGCCAGATTCGGGTTGACGATCGCGCGCGCGGCAGGCAGCTCGTGCGCTGGCAAGTGATGGTCGGTGATCAGTACCTCGATGCCGCGCTGCGCCGCCTCGACTACACCGGCGTGACTGGAGATGCCGTTGTCGACCGTCACTATCAGGGCCGGCAACTGCTGCGCAGCGAGCGCTACGATCTCGGGCGTGAGCCCGTAGCCATAGCGAAACCGGTTCGGCACCAGGAACCCGACATTTGCGAAACCAAGCCGCTTCAAGCTTCGCACCATGAGTGCCGAGCTCGTTGCGCCGTCAGCGTCGAAATCGCCGAGGATTAGCACGCGCCTTCCAGCGTCGAGGTGCCCGAGCAGCACATCGCTTGCGACATCGAGGCCTTCCAGCGTGCTTACGGGCAGGAGCCGATCCAGGCCGAGTGCCAGATCTTCGCTGCTGGTGAGTCCGCGGGCTGCATAGACACGTCGCAATACCGGATGCAGATTGCGTCCGAAGTCCCCGGGCGGATCGCCCATGCGTCGCCGAATCTCACCCGTTCTCACGCTGCCATCTCCAGCCAGTGTCGAGGGCGACGCCAGAGGCGGAAGGTGTCTAGCTGGGTCACACGGAACAGGCGGTCATTGAGGTGCAGGGCCAGGCACCCGATGCGGCCACGACGCAGCGCCCGCAGCACTGGCGCCATCCAGTCCCGGTCCATCTCATCAAGCAGCTGTGCGGGCGAGCCCGTCCCGCTGACACCGGACAACGCGACGAGCGCGCGGCTGCAGGACGCCGCCATAAGGCGCGCAAAAGATGGGGGCCCCGCATCGACAGCCCCCTGCAACATCCTCCACAGACCCTGCAGGAACGGCTCGTCTGCAAAAAGTCGCGGCAGCTGCGCCGGGACCGGCGATGCTGCCGGCAACTCCCCACCGCCCCAGATCCACAGGGCATTGGCCGTCGGCACTCCGCGCTGCGCGCGCGCCTCGTTCAAGGGATGTCCATACAGCCACATCTGCGCTCCCGTCATCATCCGGCGCAGTACTGAGCTCGCGGCACCCGATGGTAAGAACGCGCCGATCTCCTGCCCGAGGACTCGCATCGGATCGGTGGTGACCGCGTCGATCGGACCTGATGCAGCAAGGAACGCTCCGGTGCCGTTTGCGGCGTCCAGTTGAAAGCCGTCTGCGCCGAACAGTCCGTTGAACTCGGTCCTGATGGTGCGCCACTCATCCTCGCTCAATTCCAGTGGCTGTGCGCCCATGCGCACGCAGGTGAGGTCGGCCTCGAGGTGAACCGGTGTGGCGAGCCACCAGCAGCGCTGCGACCCGGGATCGGGCTCGCGAACCGAAATCGCGCGATGAGAGATAGCCGCGACCGCGGCTTGTCCGCCATCCACAGCGGCAAACTCGCGCATGACCCAGCGACGCCAGTCGCCGGTCAAATCGACACGCGCATACGCCAGCAACCGGCTCAGTGCTGGCAGCGCCGGCAGGGACTGCGGCTCTGCAGCACCCTTGGCGATGAACAGATCGGTAACGATCAAGATGAGTTCGCGCACAGTGGGCGCGAAGTATCTCAGAATCGATTGATCGCTTAAGCTCCTCGGCGTGCAGTTCACCCTCCAAACGAGCGCCGACACCAACCTGGTACGCGCCTGCGCCGCTGGCGAGGTGCGCGTGCGCGAGCACGTGATCCGGCGTAGCGTAATCCTGACCGCGAGTCAGATCATCTTCGATTGGCCGCCACTGGCGATCGAAGACCTACGCACCGATCACCTTGACGCCATTCTGGCCCTGCAGCCGGAGATCATCCTGCTGGGAACGGGAGAGCAGCAGGTCTTTCCCGCGGCGGAAATCGGCGCCACAGTGCAAGCTGCAGGAATCGGATTCGAGGTTATGAATACGCGCGCGGCCTGCCGGACCTACAACGTCCTGGTACAGGAAGGTCGACACGTTGCGGCGGCGTTGATCGTGGGCAATGCACCGCCAGGATGACGGAGCATGAGGGGGAAGTCTGCGGAACGAGACCGGGAGAAGACACAGGGAACAAAAGCTTCAATCAACCAACCAATCATTCGAAGCTGACACATTCGAACAATTGCCTTTCTTCTTCTTATTCTCCCTTGTTCTTTTTGTATTCTGACTTCCCCCTTCGCCCCTGTGTCTTCTCCCGGTATCGCTCTGGCTCCTGTGTGCTGTCTTTGTTTGGCGACATGGTAAACGGACCGATTGCGTAGAAGCAACCTCGGAATCACGCGGAAGTGCCCGTCGTTAAAGGAATGTATGGCCGCGCGCGCAGCTAGAACGGATCTAACTCCGGCCTACCGGACGCGCGTTGGCAGATACCAGCGGGGATCGACGGGCTTGCCGTTGTACCGAATTTCGAAGTACAGCATGGGCTTCCGGCCGGGGCCCAGCCCCATTTGCGCGATCGGTTGACCGGCCGCCACCTGATCGCCCTCCTTCACGTTGAGCGCGCGGTTGTGTCCATAGGCGCTCAGAAACACGTTGCTGTGCTTGATGATAAGCAGGTTGCCGAAGCCGCGCAGGGCGGCGCCGGTGTAGACCACCTTGCCGGCCGCCGTTGCCCGAATGATCGCGCCTTCGCTGCCCGCGATCGTCAGTCCCTGAGAGTCAGTGGGCGCATGACGCACCGCCGCGATCTCTCCATCGGCCGGCCACACCCAGACCGTGACGTTGTCTTCGGCAGGCGGTGCAGGTGGTTTGCCGACCGACGATGTGCCTGCCCTCGTCGATGCCGAGCCCGGGCGCGTCCCGCCGCCGGGACCCGAGAGTTTGAGCACCTGCCCCGGATAGATGCGATAGTCAGCCGGCAGCCTGTTCCAGCGCGCGAGGTCGCGATAGTCGACGCCATGTCGCCACGCGATCGAGTACAGCGTGTCGCCGCGGCGGACGGTATAGGCATGCGCCTCCGGTTTCTGGTAAGGCTCACCGCAGCCCGCCATGCCAAGCAAAGCTGCGACGACGAACAGCGTCAGCCATCGCGGCCGGTGCGCCGGCTGCGGCGCGCACCCTCGCCGACGCATCACGGCCTGGTCACGCCGTTGAGACGGGTCCCTGGATCAGCGGCACGAACGCGACTGCGCCCAGGCGTTCGCGTTTCAGGCGACCTTCCTCGCGCGTGATGCGTACCAGCTCCTGCTCGCCCTCCGCGCCGATCGGAACCACCATTCGTCCTCCCGCGGCAAGCTGCTCCAGCAGTGCATCAGGGACCGCGTGCGGCGCCGCCGCGACCAAAATTCCATCGAATGGCGCCTGGGTGCGCCAGCCACTGGCACCGTCGCCGTGTCGAAGGCGTACGTTGCGGATCCCCAGCACCTTGAGGCGCTCGCGCGCCCGCTCGTACAGCGGCCCCACACGCTCTATTGAATAGACCCTGCCAACCAGAGGCGCCAGCACAGCAGTCTGGTAACCGCAGCCCGTGCCGATTTCAAGGACCTTCTGCAGGGGCCCGCCCTCGAGCAGCGCCTCGGTCATCCGGGCGACGATCCACGGCTGGGAGATTGTCTGACCAAAGCCGATTGGCAGCGCTACATCCTCGTAGGCACGGCTCGCGAGCGCCTCATCCACGAACAGATGTCGTGGCACGTTGCGAATACGGTCCAGTATCGCCGGATTGCGTATGCCGCCCTCCTTGAGACGCTGCACCAGCCGTTCGCGCGTGCGCGCGGAGGTCATGCCGATGCCGTTGAGGCGCGTGTCAACCATCGAGGCCCCGCAACCATTCGCCCAGGCCATCGAGTGTTGTATGTCGCGTCAGATCGATCTGCAGTGGCGTCACGGATACCAAGCCGTTGGCCACCGCGTTGAAATCGGTCCCAGGTCCCGCCTCCTGCTGCGATCCCGCCGACCCGACCCAGTAGATCGGCCGCCCCCGCGGGTCCTCGGCGCGGACAATAGGCTTGGAGCGATGCCGAAACCCGAGCCGTGTAGCCTGTATGCCCTTCAGCGCATCGTACGGGCGATCCGGCACATTGACGTTCAAGATCGTCGAGGCATGGAGCGGTGCGAGTGTGAGATGCGACACCATTTCACGCGTGACGCGGCCCGCCGTGGCGAAATGTCGAGCGCTGCCGGGCTCGGTGCACAGCGACACCGCGATGGTCGGCAGCCCCAGGAAGCGTCCTTCGATGGCCGCGGCCACGGTACCCGAGTACAGGACATCATCACCCAGGTTGGCGCCGTCGTTGATTCCGGAGACGACCATGTCGTGCTCGTAGGCGAACAAGCCGGAAATCGCCAGGTGCACGCAATCGGTGGGTGTACCGTTCACGTAGTAGACGTTCGGTTCCACCTGGAAGACGCGCAGCGGTACTTCGAGGGTCAGAGAATGACCTGCCCCGCTGCGGTTGCGCTCGGGTGCCACAATCGTGAGCTCCGCCAGGCCCTGCAACGCCGCGGCCAGGTGACGGATACCCTCGGCGCGGTAACCGTCATCGTTGCTCAACAATATCTTCACTATGGGAGTTTGCTGGCGAGAGAAATCCGCGCGTCACTATACTGGATGGCAGCGGGCACCGGGTAGGCAGGTCGCAGCGGAGATGCCAGTGAGCGATGACGGCGAAGAGAAGCGTCTGTTCCGTGAAGCGGTTCGCGATGTGAAGCGCTTGCGCCACCGCGCGCGCACGCCCGCTCGGCCGAAACCGCGACCACAGGCGCGCTTCGCGCGGCTCGACGATCTTGAAGTTCTCCGCGAGAGCCTGGAGCTGCGGAGCGGCGATCTGTACGGCGAGAGCGGCGAGGAGCTCACGTTTCGCCGCGCCGGCGTACAGGATTCTGTCCTGCGCAAGTTGCGTCGCGGCCAGTACCGCGTCGAGGCGGAGCTCGATCTGCACGGCCACACAGTAGCCCAGGCCAAGCTGGCGCTGCGGGAGTTCCTCGAAGGCATGCTGCGCGCACAGGCGCGCTGCGTGCGGATCGTGCACGGCAAGGGCCTGCGCTCAGGTCACCGCGGGCCGGTCATCAAGAACGCCGTCAACGCGCTGCTGCAGCGAACGGACGCGGTCCTTGCATTCTGCTCGGCGCGGCCCGTGGACGGCGGCACCGGCGCAATCTACGTTCTGCTGCGCTGGCGCTAAAACCGCCTCTCAACGCTTCGCCTGTAGACGCTCAGTCAGCTGGCGCAGGGTCGCTTGTGTCTCAGCGCTGAACCAGGCCTCGTTCATCGCTTCGTAGTCGGTCCGGCTCAGATTGGCTACCAGGCCGACGAGATCGGCGCGCGCCAGGGCGCGCGTTTGCGCCACCGCCAGTGGCGGAAGCGACGAGATGTGACGTGCCCACTCGAGCGCAGCCGCGATCACAGCGTCCGCCTCGACCACCCGATCGACCAAGCCCGCCGCCTGGGCTTCGTCGGGACTGAGCAGCATGCCACTGCTGATCAGGCGATCGGCTACGCGGGCTCCCACCTGGCGCCGCAATAAGCCGTAGATGACCGGTCCCGGGAACAGCCCGACCTGAACCTCGTTGAGACCAATGCGAAAGTTTCCGTTCGCCATGATGCGATAGTCGCAGTAGAGCGCGAGCACCGCGCCACCCGCCGGGCTATGCCCCGTAATGGCAGCCACGATCGGCAGGCGGCAGCCCGCGAGGCGCGCCTGGATGCCGAAAAATACCTGCCACTGCCTCAGCATCTCGGCACGGTCAAGCGTCAGCAACTCGGGCACGTCCAAGCCTGCCGAAAACATGCCGGGCCGGCCAGAAAGAACGACCGCCGAACAGCCCGCCGTGTGCGCATCGTCCAGCGCGCTGCTGAGGCGCTCGAGGAGCTCCGCGTTGAGCGCATTCACCGGCGGGCGCGCGAGGCGAATCTCACGCACAGACTCGTGATTGATGATTTCAAGCATTTCTCAGGCCTCCGTGGTCGGCTGCAACAGCTCGCGCAGGACCGTGGTCGCGAATGCACCGGCCCCGAGACGAAACTCCAATGTCAGCACCGCATCGTCAACCTGCGCTTTCAAGTCTGCGACGCGCAAGCGCAGCGGGCGGCGCTCCTGGTTCAGCCCCACCGCACCCAGCAGCGCCGCCACTGAGTCGAAGCGCATCACCACGGCGTTCTCAAGCCCGCGGACGCCGGCACTGGCTTTGCCTTCGCCAGCGCCCCAGAGCGGCCCGGTCGGGTGGATATCGAGAGCCCTGCATCGCTCGGTCAGCTCCGGAGTCAGCTCCGCAACCGCGAAGATGCTGCCGCTGCCTTCGAGGTTTGCCACATCGCCCGGTAGCAGGGCGTCCCAGGTCCCGTCATTGACGCGCTCGGCCAGTACCGCGTTGAAAAGCAAGCTGCGCGCGGCAGAAATAGTGAAGCTGCGTTCACTGCGTGAGCCGGGCAGAGAGCCGCTCGCGCTCCACTTGCGCACCCGTGTCAGGTTGGCGCCCTCGCGTCCGTACCGTTGTACGCCGAAGTAGTTTGGCACGCCGAGCCCGGCCACCGTCGCGACCCTGGCCTCCAGCGCCTGGGTGTCTGCGTGAAGCTGGCGCACGCAGATGCGGAAGCGGTTGGCAGCCAGTGCGCCGCGTCGCAGCTTGCGTCCATGTGGATGAGCTTCGAGCACTTGATACTCGGGGTGTGCGACGCCGACCCAGGCGTCCGCCGTCAGTGTTGATTGCGGCACGCTGAACCATTGTGAGGTTAGAGCATGCCGGTCTTTGAGTCCCGCATAGCCGACATCGGCCGCTCGTACGCCGGCGAGCCGCGCCAGCTGCCCGGCCACCCACTCCGTGTTCGCGCCACGCTTGACGACCCGGAGCAGCCAGTGCGCGCCGTGACCATCGGGCTGGAACGGCAGCTCCTCATAAACCTCGAAATCGTCTGCGCTGACACGCGGACTCCCTTGCGCAACGGGCTCGCCGTAAGCACGTGGCGGATCCAGCGCCACGCGGCGCCAGTGTTCCGGCACGACGTCGATCATGCGTCGCGGGCGATCGAATCGACGAGCACGACCGCGAGCGCGGCGATGCCCTCGCCGCGCCCGATCAACCCGAGCTGCTCCGTGGTCGTCGCCTTGACGTTGACGGCCTCGGCGTCCAATCCCAGTAACTCCGCGAGGCGGTGGCGCATCGCCTCGCGATGAGGTCCGATCCGCGGCCGCTCGGCCAGCACCGTGATGTCGACGTTGACTGGCGCGTAACCACGCGCGGTGAGCATCTGCGTCACCGCCTGCAGGAAATTGGAGCTCGCCGCGCCGCGCCACTTTGGGTCCGTATCCGGAAAGAACTGGCCGATGTCACCCAGGCCCGCGGTTCCGAGCAGCGCATCGCACAGCGCGTGAATGACGACGTCGCCGTCAGAATGTGCGTTCACTCCACGATCATGCGGGATGCGCACACCCGCCAGCATGACGTGATCGCCCGCCCCGAAGGCATGCACGTCGATCCCCATGCCCACCCGGGTGCTAGTGCTCATTTCACCGCCGAGCGCAGTAGCGCCTCCGCGAGAATCAGATCGTCACGATGCGTGATCTTGATGTTGCGAGATGAGCCGCGCACCAGTCGTGGCCGATGACCCAGGGATTCCACCGCCGCAGCCTCATCGGTCACATCGACGCCCCGCGCGAGCGCTCGCTCCAGGGCCGAGCGTAGCAGCCGGTAGCGAAACATCTGCGGAGTCTGCGCACTCCACAGCGCCTTGCGCTCCAGCGTCGCCTCGCTGCGTAGTCCCGTCTCATCGGCTCGTTTCAGCGTATCGGCGACGGGCACAGCGAGCAGCCCACCCACCGGATCGTGCTCCACCGCGCCGATCAACGTGTCGAGCTCCTGCGTTCCGAGGCAGGGGCGCGCGCCGTCGTGCACCAGAATCCAGTCCTCGGCACCGGCCTGGTTCTCGAGCGCCACCAAGCCATTCAGCACTGAGTGCTGGCGTGCAGGGCCGCCCTCCGCTGTCTGCACCCGCGGCGCGCTGGCAAGCGGCAGTGTTGGCCACACCTCATCATCCGCGGCCAGCATCACCATGATTCCTTCGATGCGTGGGTGCGCCAGCAAGGGACGTATCGCATGTTCGAGCACTGTCGCGCCGGCGAGCTCCAGATACTGCTTTGGCCTCTCGGCATCCATGCGCCGTCCCTGGCCCGCGGCGGCGACGATAGCCCAGTGACGTGGCGCTGCGGCCGATCCCGTCATCTCGCTGCAGCTTGCTGAGTCGCGGGCGGCTGCGTCGCCACGGTCGATGACTCGTTCGGCGCCGCTTCCTGCTGCGGACCGTGATCGGCCGGCGCTGGTGTCACGACCTGGTAGAAAGTTTCGTTCGCACCCACCATGCCCAGATCGCTCCGTGCCCGCTCTTCGACGGCGTCGAGTCCTTCCTTCAAATCCTTGACTTCCGCCGCCAGCTGCTCGTTGCGTTCCTTGAGCTCGGAATTCTGCTGCTGTTGGGCGGCCACCGCATCCTGCAACCGATGGACCTCGCGAATTCCATCGTCGGAGAGCCACAGCCGGTACTGCAGCGCCAGCACAGCGAGCAGCAGGGCGGCGCCAAACAATCGCACTACCATCGGTCTCACCCGTGCGCCCGACCGTCATTCATGGCAACCGGCACCGGGAACGCCTGGCGGCCAGCGTAGCGTGCGTGCGCCCCCAGCTCCGCTTCAATGCGCAATAGCTGGTTGTATTTTGCCACCCGATCCGAACGCGACATCGACCCGGTCTTGATCTGTGTCGCGGCAGTCGCTACGGCGATATCGGCGATGGTGCAGTCCTCGGTCTCTCCCGAACGATGCGAAATCACGGCGGAATAGCCAGCATCAGCTGCCATCCGGATGGCGGCCAGTGTCTCGGTGAGCGTCCCGATCTGATTGACCTTGATCAGGATGGAATTGGCAATGCCCTGCTCGATACCCTGCTTGAAAATCTTCGTGTTGGTGACGAACAGGTCATCGCCAACCAGCTGCACGCGCCGTCCGAGGCGCTGCGTGAGCAGCGCCCAGCCCTGCCAGTCGCTCTCGCTCATGCCATCCTCGACCGTGATGATGGGGTAGCGGCCCACGAGATCCGCCAGGTAGTCCACGAACTGTGCGGCGCTGAACTGGCGCCCTTCGGATTCCAGCGTGTACACGCCCTCGCTGAAAAATTCCGAGCTCGCCACGTCAAGGCCCAGCAGCACGTCGCCACCGGGCGTATAGCCTGCGAGCTGGATCGCCTCGATGATGATCTCGAGCGCCGCTTCGTTCGAGGGCAGATCGGGCGCAAATCCACCCTCATCGCCCACTGTGGTTGCCAGCCCCTTCTTGTGCAGCACCTTCTTGAGGGTGTGAAAGATTTCCGCGCCATGGCGGATCGCTTCGCTGAGTGAGGGCGCACCGACCGGGAGGATCATGAATTCCTGGATGTCTACGCTGTTGTCCGCATGCGCACCGCCGTTAATGATGTTCATCTGCGGCACCGGCAGATCAAAGTCCTCGCCGCCGGCCAGATGCCGGAACAACGGCAGCTTGCGATCGCTGGCAGCGGCATGGGCAGCGGCCAGCGACACGGCGAGAATGGCGTTGGCGCCGAGATGCGACTTGGTATCGGTGCCGTCGAGCTCGAGCATGCGCCCATCGAGCCCTTCCTGATCCATCGGGTCATGCTGCAGCAGCGCCTGACGGATCGGCCCGTTCACGTTGGCAACGGCGTTGAGCACGCCCCTGCCGAGGAAGCGCTTCGGATCGCCGTCGCGCAGCTCGACCGCCTCGCGGGTCCCGGTCGAGGCTCCCGACGGCACGGCGGCGCGTCCCATCACACCACTGTCGAGAAACACGTCAGCTTCAACAGTCGGATTGCCGCGCGAGTCGATGATCTCGCGCCCCCGAATATCGGTAATGCGGCTCATAGCTGCGACTCCGCGTAGGGCCGCGCCTTCACGGTCCGGTCGATCTGCTGCAATGTTTCAAGCAGTGCTTCCATGTGCCCCAGCGGCCAGGCATTCGGGCCGTCGCTGAGAGCCTTGTCCGGATCAGGATGCGTTTCCATGAACACGCCTGCAATGCCCGCGGCAACGGCGGCGCGCGCCAGCACCGGCACGAACTCGCGCTGACCACCGGACGCCGAACCCTTGCCCCCGGGCAGCTGCACGGAATGAGTAGCATCGAACACTACCGGGCAGCCGGTTGCGCGCATCACGGCGAGGCCGCGCATGTCCGAGACCAGGTTGTTGTAGCCGAAGGAAAAGCCGCGCTCGCACACCAGGATTTGCTGGTTACCGGTCGAACGCGCCTTATCGACGACATTCCTCATCTCCCACGGCGAGAGAAACTGGCCTTTCTTGATATTAACCGGCTTGCCCTGGGAGGCGACGTTGCGGATGAAATTGGTCTGCCGGCACAGAAACGCCGGCGTCTGCAGCACGTCGACGACCGCGGCCACCTCTGCCAGCGGCGTATCTTCGTGCACGTCGGTCAGCACCGGCAGCTGCAGTTGCCGGCGCACTTCCGCGAGCACGCGCAAACCCTCTTCGCGGCCCGGGCCGCGAAAGCTGGCGCCTGAGGAGCGGTTGGCCTTGTCGAAGGAAGACTTGAAGATGAAGGGGATGCCGAGGCGGCGCGTGATCTCCTTCAGACGTCCCGCGGTGTCGAGCACGAGCCCTTCACTCTCGACTACACAGGGCCCGGCAATCAGGAACAACGGCTGATCGGGACCGACGTCGAAATCATGCAGTCTCATGCGCTGGCGGCGACCGGCAGCTGCGACGCCCGGTACTGGCGCGCGGCGCGGATGAACCCGGCGAACAACGGGTGGCCGTCGCGGGGCGTGGACGTGAACTCGGGATGGAACTGGCTGGCGATGAACCAGGGATGAGACGGCAGCTCAATCAGCTCCACCAGGCCGTCACTGGAGAAACCGGAGAACCTAAGACCGGCCTTCGCCAGGCGCTCCAGGTAGCGGTTGTTGAACTCGTAACGATGCCGATGACGTTCCATGATCGTGTCGCGGCCGTACACCGCGTGCGCCTGGGTCCCGGCCACCACGCGGCATTCCTGCCCACCGAGGCGCATGGTACCGCCTTTCTCGGAACCCTCGTCGCGGCTCTGCACGCCCCGCTCCCGGTCCTGCCACTCCGTGATGAGCGCAATGACCGGATGCGGTGTCGCGCGATTGAACTCGGTGCTGTTTGCGCCCTCGAGACCCGCCACGTGGCGGGCGAACTCAATCACCGCCACTTGCATCCCGAGGCAGATCCCCAGGTAGGGGATGCGGCTGCAGCGCGCGTATTCAGCCGCGCGGATCTTGCCTTCGATACCGCGCTCACCGAATCCGCCAGGCACCAGGATCGCGTCCATGCCGTCGAGCGCCGACAGCCCGTGCATCTCCAGGTCGGTCGACTCCACGTAGTGCACGTTCACGCGCGTGCGCGTACGTACTCCGGCATGGGTGAGCGCCTCGTTGAGCGAGATATAAGAGTCGCGGATTTGCACGTACTTGCCGACCATCGCGACATTGACCTCGGCCTCGGGATTCATCTTCGCGCTCACCACGTGGCGCCACTCGGACAGGTCGGCCGGACGGGCCTCCAGGCGTAACTTATCGACCATGATGTCGTCGAGCCCCTGCTCGTGCAGGAGCAGCGGAATCTTGTAGATGTCGTCGGCATCGATCGCCGAAATCACCGCGCGCTCCTCGACGTTGGTGAACAGCGCGATCTTGCGGCGATGTTCTTCCGGCAGCGGATCGCGACAGCGGCACAACAGGACGTCGGGCTGAATACCGATGCCACGCAGCTCTTTTACCGAATGCTGCGTTGGCTTGGTCTTGATCTCCCCTGAAGTGCCCACGACCGGAATCAGGGTCAGGTGCATGTAGGCGACGTTGTTGCGACCGAGCTCGACGCCCATCTGGCGGATCGCCTCGAGAAACGGCAGGGATTCGATGTCGCCGACGGTGCCGCCGATCTCCACCATGCACACGTCGGCATCGCCCGCGCCCAGGCGGATGCTGCGCTTGATCTCGTCGGTGATGTGCGGAATGACCTGCACGGTTGCGCCCAGGTAGTCACCGCGCCGTTCCTTGGCGATCACGCGTTCGTAGATGCGCCCGGTGGTGAAATTGCTGTTGCGGCCGGTCGTCGTGCGCACGAAACGCTCGTAATGCCCGAGGTCCAGATCGGTCTCGGTGCCGTCCTGCGTTACGAAGACCTCACCATGCTGGAATGGGCTCATGGTGCCGGGATCGACGTTGATGTACGGATCGAGCTTCACCATCGCGATCTTGAGCCCGCGCGCCTCGAGAATCGCGCCGAGCGAAGCGCTGGCGATGCCCTTGCCCAACGAAGAAACGACGCCGCCGGTGACGAATACGAAACGGGTCATGCCAGACTCACTCGCAACGCAAAGGGTCCCGCGCAACAGGACCGGTCATGTGTACCGAAGGGCCGCGGGCGGTCGTCGGAGAGGGAGATCAGTTGATCCCGTCGCTCAGCTGCGCCGCGTCAGCCGCTGATTTTCGACGGGCAGTCAGGGTACCAGAACGGGCGGGTCGGCTCAATGAAACTTGCCGCACGCGGCGCTCGCGAAATCGGGCGCGTGCACCTGTCCAGCGCTTCAATCGAGCGCGGGATGTTCGAGCCACTCGATGCGGACGCCCGGCTGATCCGCGGCAGCGCGAAATTCGGCTGCCACCCACAGGTCACCGACCGCCGCCAGCGTCTGCCCCGCACTCAGCAGCGGGATGCGGCCGCGCATCCACGGCACGATGTCCCACTCCTGCATCAGGGTGCGCAGCTCGCGTCGCGGCCGATTGGTCGCGAGCCGCAGACTCTCTCCACCCGCGCGCCAGCTCACACGCAGCGTGTCGGGAAGACCGGCGAGCCCTGCAACGCCGAGTTCGGCGGCGCGCGCCCGCAGCCGGCCAAGGCCCGCTGGCAGCGATAGCTCCGGCTGTGCGCGCCACGGCCAGGACAACGTTTCGCCCGGCGGTGGTGGCAGCCTCGCGCCCAGATAGAGCCGATCGCGGTAGCGTCGCATCACATGGTTGCCCCAGGCGACCTCGGGAATCGCGTCCGCCCGCGCGGCGAGCATCTGCTGTTCGATCTGTGCCAGCGTCGCGCTCGCCGGTAACGGCACCCCGTGACGTCGAATCCAAAAGCGCAGCAGGTTGCGTACGCGTGCCGATTCAAGTGCCCGCAGCGACGGGACGCGCAGACGGTCGCCCTCCGCGGCGCCTGCACAGTCGGCCTGCGCCAACTCATCGAGCAGCGCCTGGGCACTCGCCAGGTGGCCAGCGCTTCGGACGGCGCTTGCCGCCAGAGCCGGCCAACGTTGCAGCAGGAGGGGCAGAACCTGCTGGCGCACAAAGTTACGGTCGAAACGCGGATCCTCGTTGCTCGGGTCCTCGATCCAGTCGAGTCCCGCCGCAGCGACGAAAGTGCGCAGCTCCTCGCGTCCGAAGTCGAGCAGCGGTCGCAGATGGATGCCCGGTCCGCAAACTGAGCGGCGCGGCATGCCTGCGAGCCCGGCGACACCTGCGCCACGAGCGAGCTGCAGCAGGATCGTCTCGAGCTGATCTTCGGCCTGGTGTGCCGTCAGCAGAAATTCCCCTGATGCAAGGCTGGCAGCCAGCAACCCGTAGCGCGCCTCTCGCGCCGCAGCTTCGAGAGATTCGCCGCGCACCGCTTCGACCGGCGCGTCCAGCAGCTGGCAGGGAACCACGAGCCGTCTGCCGAGCGCCGCACAATGTTTCGCCCACGCGTCCGCGTGCGGTTGCAAGTGATGGTTGATGTGGATGGCCCGCAGACCGAACCCCGCCTGCTGCTCGCGCAGATCGACCATGCCTTTGAGCAGCGCCGTGGAATCCGCCCCGCCGCTCAGCGCAACGCAGTAGCGCGAGCCCGCGGGGACGTCCAGCGCGGCTAGAGCGGCCTGCAAAGCTGCGGCGGAAAAACCCGTTGCCATCGCTCGAGCGCGGGCGTCATTCAGTTGCCGGTGAACGCGCCGAAGGCCTTCAGTCGCACGTGGCGGGCCGCAAGCAGCTGCTCCAGCGGAACGCTTTCGAGCTCGCTCAGATTGCGCAGCACGGCGCTCTTGACCGTCTCGGCAGTGACGGCAGGATCACGATGCGCGCCGCCCAGCGGTTCGCGCACCACTTCGTCGACCAGGCTCAGCTTGCTGAGCCGGTCCGCCGTGATTCCCATTGCCTCGGCGGCCAGTTCCTTCTTGTCCGCACTCTTCCACAGGATCGACGCGCAGCCTTCGGGGGAAATGACCGAATAGATGCTGTACTGGAGCATCAGCAGCCGATCGCACACGCCGATAGCGAGCGCGCCCCCCGAACCGCCCTCGCCGATCACGACGCTGACGATCGGGGTTTCCAGTGTGCTCATCTCGAAGAGATTCCGCGCGATCGCCTCGCTCTGGCCGCGCTCCTCGGAACCGACACCCGGATAGGCACCCGGAGTATCGATCAGCGTCACCAGCGGCAGCCGAAAGCGCTCTGCGAGCTTCATCAGCCGCAGCGCCTTGCGATAACCCTCGGGCTTCGGCATGCCGTAGTTGCGTCGCACGCGCTCTTTCGTGTCACGGCCTTTCTGGTGGCCGATCACCATCACGGCGCGCCCATCGAGCCGCGCAGGCCCGGCGACGATCGCCATGTCATCGCCGTACATGCGATCGCCATGCAGCTCCTGGAAGTCGGTGAAGATCTGGCCGATGTAATCGAGCGCGTACGGTCGCTGAGGATGACGGGCCAGCTGCGTGATCTGCCACGGTGTGAGACTGGCGAAGATGCTCGTGGTGAGCGCCCGGCTCTTGGCTTTGAGCCGCGCGATCTCCTCACCGATATTGATCTCGGTGTCGGAGCCGAGAAATTTGAGCTCGTCGATCTTCGCCTCGAGCTCGGCGATCGGCTGTTCGAAGTCGAGGAAATTCAGGTCCATGGGCGCGCCATGCTAGCGGACGGTGGCGCCCTTTGCACGGACAGGGCGGTGACGCTCAGTTGATGCTGCGGCCCACGCTGGCGGCGCCATCATCGCCGCTGCTGCGCGCACCATAGACGATGCGCAGATTCTCCGGCCCGACGAAACGCTTCAGCTGCTCGATGAGCTCCGGTGCCGGCCGTACCAGCCATTGCTCATCGAGCGACAGGGAAGCGCTGGCGCCAGCGGCGCGGTAGTTGACCTGGATGCTGCAGCTGCCACCGACGTAAGGCTTGAGGATGTCAATCAGTCGGCGCACATGGTCGACGCCCTCGCCGTCGGCAGGCCACTGAAGGATCAGGCGCCGCGCCTGCTGTTCGCGCGCCGCGTCGATGTCCAGCAGCCGTTTTGCGGTGAGGCGCCAGCCTTCGGTGAATTCATCGAAGCGCAGCTGCCCCTCGATCAACAGGATCTCATCCTTGGCCACGATGTCGCGATACTGCTGAAACGTCTCCTCGTACAACAGCACTTCGATGCGCCCGCTGCGATCGTCGAGTGCCAGCGTCACGCGGTTGGCGCGCTTGCGCACCTCGAGCACGAGTCCCGCGACTGTGACCATGCGTCCCGGTTGCCAGCGGCCACCTTCACCCGCGCCCACTGGCCGGCCCGTTGCCAGGTCGCCAAGCCGCCCGCTGGTGAGGAAGGCCAGTTCGCTCTCGTATTGCGCGATCGGATGGCCCGTGAGGTAGAGGCCCAGCGTGTCGCGCTCACCCGCGAGCCGCGTGGCCTCTGGCCATTCCGGCAGCTCTGCCTCGCGGACCGCGCGCAGCGATGCGGCGGGGCCTGCAGCGAGCCCGAACAAGTCGACCTGACCGACTACCTGTGCACGCGTGTTCTGTTCGCCCAGCTGCATGGCTGCCGCGAGGCGGCTCATCAACGTATTGCGCGTGTGACCCAGGGAGTCGAGGCAGCCGGAGCGGATCAGGGCCTCGAGCACGCGCTTGTTGACGCGATTCAGGTCCAAACGCCGGCATACGTCCTCAATACCGGAAAACGGGCCACGAGCGTTACGTTCCGCGATGATGGCCTCGACCGCCGAGTGCCCCACGCCCTTCACGGCGCCGAGCCCGTAACGAATCTTGTGCGCGCCGCTCACCGTGAACGCGTAGCGTGAGGAATTGATGTCAGGAGGCTCGACCTGCAGGCCGAGGCTCACGCACTCGTCGATCAGCGTGACGACCTTGTCGGTGCGATCCATGTCCGCGGACAGCACCGCGGCCATGAACTGCGCCGGGTAATGCGCCTTGAGCCAGGCGGTCTGGTAGGACAGCAGCGCATACGCGGCCGAGTGCGACTTGTTGAAGCCGTAGCCCGCAAATTTCTCCATCAAGTCGAAGATGTGCCGGGCGCGGGGCTCCGGTACTCCGCGTTGCATCGCGCCCTCGGTGAACACTGAGCGCTGCTTGGCCATCTCCTCGGGCTTCTTCTTGCCCATGGCCCGACGCAGCAGATCCGCGCCGCCGAGCGTGTAGCCCGCCAGCACTTGGGCGATCTGCATCACCTGTTCCTGGTACAAGATCACGCCATAGGTGCCGGAGAGCACGGGCTTTAAGTCCGGATGCAAATAGTCGATCGGCTGATCAGTACGACCGTGTTTGCGCGCGATGAAATCATCGACCATCCCCGACTGCAGCGGTCCGGGGCGGAACAGCGCCACCAGCGCCACGATGTCCTCGAACCGGTCCGGTTGCAGCCGGCGGATCAGGTCCTTCATGCCGCGTGATTCGAGCTGGAAGATTGCGTTTGTCCGGCAGCTCTTCAGCAGTGCAAATGTGGCCGGATCGTCCATGGGCAGCGCGGCGATATCGAGTGGCGCTTCGCTGGCGGCTACACGCTGGGCATTGATGGCCTTGACTGTCCAGTCGATGATGGTGAGCGTGCGCAGGCCGAGGAAGTCGAACTTCACCAGCCCTGCCGCTTCGACGTCGTCCTTGTCGAACTGGGTAACTACGCTGTGCGAGCCCTCTTCGCAGAACAGCGGCGTAAAGTCGGTGAGCATCGACGGTGCAATCACCACGCCGCCCGCGTGTGTGCCGGCGTTGCGCGTCAGCCCTTCGAGCGAGCGCGCCAGATCGATGAGGTTGCGAACCTCTTCCTCCGATTCGTAGAGGCGCCTCAGCTCGGGCTCATCCTGCAGCGCCTTGTCGAGCGTGATGCCGAGCTCGAAGGGGATCAGCTTGGCGATCCGGTCGACGTAACCGTAGCTCATGCCCTGCACACGACCGACGTCACGCACCACTGCCTTGGCCGCCATCGTGCCGCAGGTGATGATCTGCGACACGCGGTCGCGCCCGTACTTCTCGGCCACGTAGTCGATGACCCGATCGCGTCCTTCCATGCAGAAGTCGATGTCGAAGTCCGGCATCGACACGCGTTCGGGATTGAGGAAGCGCTCGAACAGCAGGTCGTGCTGCAGAGGATCGAGATCGGTGATGCCGAGGCTCCACGCTACGAGTGATCCGGCGCCGGAGCCGCGGCCCGGTCCGACTGGAATGCCGCTCTCCCGCGCCCAGCGGATAAAGTCGGCGACGATGAGGAAGTACCCCGCGAAACCCATGCTGCAGATGGTGTCGAGCTCCGCTGCCAGACGCTGCTCGTACGCGGGCCCGCCGCGCCCGGCATCGGGGTGGGTTTCGCCCTGCGCGGGCAGGCGCCTTTCCAGACCGGCGTGCGCCTGCGCACGCAGGTAGTCCGCTGTCGTGATGCCGGCTGGTACCGGATACTCCGGCAGCTTCGACTCGCCGAGTTTGAGCTCCAGGCTGCAGCGGCGCGCGATCTCGACCGAGTTCTCGAGCGCTTCGGGCAACTCCGCGAACAGCTCAGCCATCTCCGCCGGGGAGCGCAGGTATTGCTGCTCCGTGTACCGTCGCGGTCGTGCAGGGTCCGCGAGCAGGCTCCCCTCCTGGATGCACACTCGCGCTTCGTGCGATTCGAAATCCTGCGGCCGGATGAAGCGCACATCGTTCGTGGCCACGAGCGGCGCCGGACACTCACCGACGAGGCGCAGGGCAGCCTCCAGATAGGCAGCCTCGTTCGGACGACCTACTCTCTGGACCTCGACGTAGAATCGGTTGTCGAAGAGCTCGAGCCAGCGCTCGAGGAGCCGGCGCGCGTCAGCCTCACGGCTGTTGAGCAGCGCCCGCCCGACATCACCCTCCTGTGCGCCCGACAGGGCGATCAGCCCGGCCGTGCTCTCCCGCGTGAGCCAGGACCGGTCGACGAGCGGCACACCGCGTCTCTGGCCCTCGAGATAGGCCCGTGTAATGAGGCGTGTCAGATTGCGATAACCGCCCAGGCTCTGACTCAACAGAGTCAGTCGCGCCGGCTCCTGCCGCTCGGCCGTTTCGCGCAGGCGTACGTCGACACCGATGATGGGCTTCAGTCCCCGCGCCTGGGCTGCGCGATAGAACTTGATCATCGCAAACAGGTTGGTCTCGTCCGTCAGCGCGATCGCGGGCATGGCCGCGCCAGCCGCCGCGGCCATCAGCTCCGGGACGCGCACGACACTGTCGAGCAGCGAGTACTCGGTGTGCACACGTAGATGGACGAATTGGGTCATGCGAGGAACGGCAGCTGGACGGGCGCAATTGTAGCCGTCTGGGCGTCGTCTGCGGGCATCGCTTCGCGCCCGTCCGGCGCTGTCTCGCCGCCGAACCCGGTCATGACCTTGACCGGCATGAACGAGCGCCGATGCAAGGGGCAGGCGCCATGGCACTCCAGCGCAGCGAGATGCTCCGGTGTCGCATAGCCCTTGTGCGAGGCGAACCCATAGTCCGGCCAGATCTCGTGGTACGAGCGCATCCACGCGTCGCGGTAGGTCTTGGCCAGGATGGAAGCGGCGCTGATGGCGGGAACCAGGGCATCGCCCTGGATGATCGGAACCGCGGGGCAAGCAAACGCCAGTCCCTCGAGCGATGGGCAACGATCCCCATCGATGCGCACTTCATCGGGCGCGATCTGCAGGCCGAGCAGCGCGCGGCGCATCGCGAGCAACGTTGCTTCCAGGATATTGAGCGAGTCGACCTCCTCGCGGTCCGCCCAAGCCACCGACCAGGCCAGTGCCCGCGCCCGAATCCGGATTGCGAGCTTCTCCCGCACCCCGGGCTCGAGCACTTTCGAATCGGCAAGTCCGCGAATGGGTCGCCGCGCATCGAGGATGACGGCCGCCGCCACGACGGGTCCTGCGAGGGGTCCACGCCCCGCCTCGTCCACCCCAGCCAGGTGCACCGGCTCGGGGAACGGCAATCGCACTTGTCGGCGCCGGCGCTTGATCACGAGGCGGGCACCGCGCGCGCTATCGGCAGGCTCAGTATGGCTTCGGCGGCGCGGTCGCTGGCGTTGCGCTTCAGCTGCCGGTGGATGTCGGCGAAGACGCGCTCCTGGCGCTCGCGCACAGCCTTGTCATCCAGCTCGCGCAGCAGCTCGGTGCCGAGGGCCTCGGGCGTCACCTGCTCCTGGAGCAGTTCCGGCACGATGCGCTCTCCGGCAAGCAGATTGGGTTGCGAAAAGAACGGAGCCTTCATCAGCTTGAAGGTGCGTACCAGCCAGGCAGTGGGCGCGCCCAGGCGGTACGCCACCACCATGGGCCGCTTGGTGAGGAGCGTCTCCAGCGTCGCGGTACCCGAGGCGACGAGCACGACGTCCGCGGCGGCCAGCGCCAGGTGCGAGCTGCCATCGAGCAGTCGAACCTCGACGCCCGGAGCTTTGCGCTCGAGGGCGTGACGGAAAGCACCCCGCACCGACTCATTCGCCATCGGGGCGATGAACTGCAGAGTCGTCCGCCGCTGCGACAGCCAGCGGATCGCCCCCGCAAAATCGTCCCCCAGGCGGCTCACCTCGCCCATGCGACTGCCCGGCAGTACCGCCACCGTGGGTCGCTCCAGGAGACCGAGTTGCTCGCGTGCCGCGTGCCGGTCGCTGTGTTCGGGGATCAGGTCCGCGAGCGGGTGGCCAACAAACTCGGCGGCAACTCCCGCCTGTGCATAGAACCGCGCCTCGAAGGGTAGCAGACACAGCACCAGGTCCACGGCCGCGCCGATGCTGCGGACTCGCCCTTGGCGCCACGCCCAGACCTGTGGGCTCACGTATTGAACGGTGCGCAGGCCTGCAGCGCGCAGCCGGCGCGCGAGGCCGAGATTGAATTCCGGCGCATCGATGCCGATGAATACATCCGGTCGCTCCGCCAGCAATCGCCGATGCAGCTCCCGGCGCAGGCGCAGCAGTCGTGGCAGATGACTCAACACTTCAAACAGCCCCATGACCGCGAGCGCCTCTGAAGGAGCCCAGGCTTCGCAGCCCTCGGCCTGCATCTTCGGCCCGGCGACGCCGAAGAACCGGGCCGACGGCGAGCGCGCCCGCAGCGAACGGATCAGCGCAGCGCCGAGCTGATCTCCCGACGCCTCACCAGCCACGAGGGCAAAGCGCAATCCCCTGGGGATACTCTGCACAGAGTTTCCCTACCTCACGATGCTGCGCGTGGTCTGTCCCAGAAAATCCACGAAGATCTTCAGCTCCGGCTGGCTCGGCACGAGCGCCTGGAGCTGCTCGATTGCCTCCGCCAGCTTGAGGCCCGAGCGGTACAGCAGCCGGTAGGCACTGCGCAGGTTGCGGATCTGATCCGGCGTGAATCCACGCCGCTTGAGCCCCTCCGCATTCACGCTGTGCGGCTGCGCCGGCTGCCCAGTCACCATCAGGTACGGTGGCACGTCGCGGGTCACGGCAGCGTTGTTGGCGAGAAAGCAATGCGCCCCGACCTTGCAGTACTGATGGATCCCGGAGAATCCCGCCATGATGACCCAGTCGCCAAGCTCCACGTGTCCGCCGAGCGTCGCGAAATTCGCCAGCACGCAGTGATCGCCGACCTGGCAGTCGTGGGCCACGTGGGTATAGGCCATGAACCAGTTATCACTGCCGATGCGCGTGACCCCGCCACCGTGTGTCGTGCCGCGGTTGACGGTGCAGTACTCGCGAAACGTGTTGTGGTCGCCGATCTCCAGCCGCGTGGGCTCGCCGCGGTACTTCTTATCTTGCGGAGCATCGCCGAGCGAGGCGAACTGGAACACCTGGTTGTGCGCGCCGAGCCGCGTCGGCCCTTTGATGACGGCGTGCGGCCCGATCTGGCATCCGCTGCCGATGGCGACCTGCGGACCGATGATCGCGAACGCCCCGACCTCGACATCTGCGGCCAGCTCGGCCTGCGGATCGATGACCGCGCGCGCATCGATCATGCTAGCGCGTCATTCCCTGCCGGCGTGGCGCGCGCTTCCGGCGTCATCATCATCTCGGCCGACGCAACCTCTTCGCCTGCCACCTCGGCCACCGTGGCGAATTTCCAGATGCCCTTGAAGGAGCGCACCAGTTCCGCTTTCAGGATGAGCTGGTCCCCGGGTTCGACCGGCTTGCGGAACCGCGCCTTGTCGATGCCGACGAAGAAAAACCGCGTGTGCTCGTCGGGAAACACACCCACGGTGCGAAAGGCGAGAATCCCGGCTGCCTGCGCCAATGCCTCGATGATCATGACACCCGGCATCACCGGTCGCTGCGGAAAGTGGCCCGTGAAAAACTGCTCATTGACCGTCACGTTCTTGAGCGCCCGGATACTCTTGCCCGGCGTGCATTCCAGCACGCGGTCCACCAGCAGGAATGGGTAGCGATGCGGCAGCTGCCGCATCACCGCATTGATGTCCATGTCGACGGATTCAGTCATCCTCGCCCTCTTGTTCTGTCGTGCCCAGTCCGCCGCCACTCAGCCGCTCGAGACGACGCGCCAGCTCATCCAGGTGCCGGAAGCGCGCGCTGTTGCGGCGCCAACGGCGCGCTTCATCGGCGGGCAGCCCCCCTGAGTACACCCCCGGCCGTGTGATCGAGCGGCTGACCAGCGTGCGCCCGGTAATCACCGCACCGTCACAGATCTCCAGGTGCCCGGCGATGCCCACCATGCCGGCGATCATGCAGGCGCGCCCGATGGTCGTGCTGCCAGAGACGCCGGTGCAGCCCGCGATGGCCGTGTGCGCGCCGACGCGCACGTTGTGCCCGATCTGGATTTGATTGTCGAGCTTGACACCGTCCTCGATGATGGTGTCGTCGATGGCTCCGCGATCGATGGTGGTGTTGGCCCCGATCTCAACGTCATTGCCGATGCGCACGCCGCCGACCTGCGGCACCTTGATCCAGCGGCCGCGCTCGGGTGCCAGGCCGAAGCCGTCCGCGCCGATGACGACGCCCGGATGCATGAGCACACGGGCGCCGATGTGGACTCCCTGGCACACGGTGACATTGGCCGTGAGGCGAGTGTCCGCCTCGAGCGTGCTGCCGCGCATGACCACGCAGCCTGGCCCGATCCGGACGCGCTCACCGACCCGCACCTCGTCCTCGAGCACGACATTTGCAGCGATGGATGCACTCGGTGCGACCACAGCGCTCCGGCTGACATGTGCAGCAGGATCGATGCCCGCAGGAAACTGCGGCTCCGGGTAGAGCAACGCGGCAATGCGCGCATAGGTCGCGTAGGGATCGGCAGCGATGAGCGCCGGCACCGGGCATTCGGCGGCCAGCGTGGTTTCCAGCACCACGGCCCCCGCACGCGTCTGCGCGAGATGGCGGCGATAGCGAGGGTTGGCGAGGAAGGTCACAGCGTGGGCGTTCGCGTTCTGGAGCGTCGCCACGCCGTCGACGCGGGCCGTCGGATCCCCCTTGAGCTCGCATCCGAAGCGCACCGCCAGCTCGCCCAGCGAAATGGCCATGGCTGCGCTCAGCGCCCCGACACGTTGCGCGATCCGAAAGTCAATGATCGCGGGTGAAACGTCTGGTGGCTGACATCGTTCACCCGCAACGCTCCTCAGGTCAGGGCTTCTTCTCCGCCGGCTTGGTGGCTGCCGGTGCGGCCGCCGCCGGAGCGGTCTTGGCGTGTGCCTGCAGGTTGCTCAATACCGCGGGCGTGATGTTGATGTTGTCTTTGGCGTACAGCACCCCGTCGCCGACCACGAGGTCGAACCCCTGGGCCTTGGCGTACGCCTGTACCTCCTGCAGCAGCGTGCGTTGCAGCTTTCCCAGCTCCTCGTTGCGGCGCACGTTGAGATCCTCGACATATTCGTTCTGGCGGCGCTGCACCTCGCGCTGGCCGTCGCGCAGCTCGCGCTCAGACTTGCTGCGTTCGGCCTCAGACATCACCGCGCTGTCACGCGTGAGCTTGTCTTCGCGCGCCTTCATCTCCTTCTGCTGGTTCTCGATCTCGCGCCGGCGCGGCATGAACTCATCCTGCAGCGCCTGCATTGCCGTCTTGGCCTGCGGCGACTCCTCGATGAGCTGGGGCACGCTGACCACGCCGATCTTGAGCTGGGCGTGGGCCGCGGGCATGACGCCCGCGAGGAGCACTGCCGCCCCAAGAACCTTAAGCAAGGAACGTTGTGTATCGACCACTGATAATTTCCTCAGAACGCCTGACCGATGGAAAACTGGAACCCTTCCGTCTCGTCCTTGAAGTGCACGCCATCGCTGTCCTTGGCATTCAGCGGGAACGCATAACTGAAGCGGAATATCCCCAGTGGGGCGAGCCACTGCACCGCGATACCCGTGGACTGCTTCAACTCATCATACGCGAACTTGTAATCGACCGGGGTCACGCCGTCGATGCCGAAGAAATTGACGTGCCCGGTCGAGAAGACGTTGCCGATGTCGAAGAAAAGGCTGATGCGCGCCGAGGTCTTCCACTTCTCAGGAACCGGGAACAGGATTTCGCTGCGGGCCACGACCTTCATGTTGCCGCCGTACGGGTTGCCGAAACTGTCCTTCGGGCCCAGGCGGCTCTCGCGGAACCCGCGCACCGAGTCCGGCCCACCGGCGAAGAACTGCCGGTACGGCGGCAGGGAGGTCGTGTCGCCGATGTCCTCGCCGTAGGCAAAATCGCCGATCAGGGCGAGCGTGAAGGGTCCTGGCAGCGGCAGGAATTGCAGCACATCGTAGTTGAATACCCAGTACTGGACGTTGCTGCCCGGGGCGGCGAGGGACAGTGAGACCGAGTGCCGCGTGCCGCGGTCGGCAAAGATGGCGCGATTGCGCGTGTCAAAACTCCAGCCGCCGATGAGCTCCAGCGCCGTATAGTTCGTGCCATAGAAGTTGATCGTGCCGCCCAGGCCGTTGGGCTCGCTATGGATGAAGGAATCGCCGTTGTTCTTCACCCAGTCGACCGCCTGCTGTGCGCTGCCGTCCGAGGTCAGCAGCTCGTTCTTCTGTGCCGAGATCCCGAAGTGCAGCGACTGGTACTCGGTGATCGGGTAAGCGTAGTCGAGTCCGGCCATGAGATTCTTGGTGTCGAAGTCCGATGAGGCCGAGACGAACTGCGTGATGTCACGGTAAGCGAGCGAAATGGTGCGGCTGACGCCGTCGATGGTGCGGTACGGATCGGTGTGCGAGAGGCTGTAGACCTTGCTGTACTTGCCGGCGTTGATCTCGCCCGCGAGGCGCTGTCCGCTGCCCATGAAATTACTGTGCACGAAGTTGCCGTTGAGGATCACGCCCTGTGACTGGGAGTAGCCGATGCCGCCGCCGAACTGGCCCGGCAAACCTTCCTTGATGGTGAAGTCGACGTCCACCTGGTCGGCGGCGCCCGGCACAGGCGTCGTCTCGTAGTCCACCTTCTCCACAAACGGCAGCCTCTGAATGCGCTCCTTGGAGCGTTCCACGGCGGCATTTGACAGCCAGCCACCCTCCAGCTGGCGCATCTCGCGCCGCAGGACCTCGTCGTCGATGCTCGAGGTGCCGAGGAAGTTGATGTGACGGACGTAGACCCGATTGCCCGGCTCGACGAAAAACGTCAGCGAAACTTCCTTCTTGGCGTTGTCCGCGGTCGGCACCGGGTCGACCTTGGCGAAGGCGTAGCCCTGCTCGCCCAGCCGGTAGGTGATGAGCTGCTGCGACTGCGTCACGAGTTTGTTGGAGAAGGTATCGCCAGGACGCACCAGGATCAGGCGCTTCAGCTGCGCCTCGGGAACTACCATAGTGCCGGCCAGCTTCACCTCGCCGATCTTGAACACGTCACCTTCGTGGATATTGACTGTGATGAAGATGTCATCCTTCTCGGGCGCGATCGCTACTTGCGCGGATTCGATCTGGAAATTCGCATAGCCACGATCCATGTAGTAGGAGCGCAGCTTCTCCAGGTCGCCCTGCAGCGATTCGCGCGAGTAGCGGTCATCCTGCCTGTACCACGACAGCCAATTCGGCGTGTCGAGCTCGAAGTCATCGCGCAGATCCTTGTCCCGGTACTCGGTGTTGCCGACGATGTTGATCTGGCGGATGCGCGCGCGCTTGCCCTCGGTAACCTCTACCGTGATGCGCACCTTGTTACCTGGCAGCTCCTCGACGTTGGTATCGATGCGTACGCCGTACTTGCCGCGGCTGAAATATTGGTCCGTGAGGTACTGCTTCACCTCCTCGAGCACCGACTGGTCATAGGTCTTGCCTGTGGCGAGCCCCACGTTGCGCAGGCTCTTTTGCAGGTCTTCGGTCTTGATGTCCTTGTTGCCCTTGATCTCGAAGCTCTCGATGGAGGGGCGCTCGAGCACCACCACGACCAGCGTGTTGCCGTCGCGACGCAGCTCCACGTCGCGGAAGAAACCGGTCTTGTACAGCGCACGCAGCGCTTCCTGGATGCGCTGCGTATTGAGCCGGTCGCCGATGTTGACCGGCAGGTAGTTGTAGATGGTGCCCTCCGAGATGCGCTGCAGGCCCTCGACGCGGATGTCGCCGACCGTGAATTCGTCCTCGACGCTGCTTTGGGCAAAGGCGCCGAAGGTGAGCAGGCACAGTACCAGCGGCGCAATCAGCTTGCGGATCATTCGCGGCCTGTCAGTTCGCTTCTAGTTAAGAAAGCGCGAGGTGATGTCGTTGTAGAACGCCAGGCTCATCAACAGCAGCAGCAGTGCGATGCCGACCTGCTGGCCGAGCACCTGCGCGCGCTCCGACAGCGGGCTACCCTTCACCCACTCGATCAGTTGAAACAGCATCTGCCCGCCATCCAGGATCGGTATCGGCAGCAGGTTCAACACGCCGAGGCTGATGCTGACGATCGCGAGAAACGTCAGGAACGGCCGCACGCCCACGCGCGCCGTTTCGCCGGCGAAAGCTGCGATGTTGATCGGGCCGCTGATGTTCTTCACCGAGACGCGCCCCATGACCATGTTCCACAGCATGCTCACGGTGAGCTCCGACATGCTCCAGGTCTCGCTCCCCGCGCGGCTCAGGGCGGCGAAGGGTCCGAGGCGCTCGAGCTCGGCGCGCTGCAGCTCGACGCCGATTCGCCCCACGGTCGCCCCGCCTTCATGCTCGGCGCGTATGGTGACCGCCACGTTGCGTTCCCCGTCCGCGCCGCGCACGGTCAAGATGACGCGCTCGCCGGGGCGTTGGCTGATGTAGTCGCGAAACTCGGTGCTGGTCGCCATCGCCTGACTATCGACGGCCAGCACGCGCTCGTCGGAACGGATGCCAGCTTTCTCGGCCGGGCCGTCGGGAAGCGGTCGCTCGATGATCGGCGGCACCGCGGGCGCGCGAAAATCGAAACCGATGCCCTTCATCAGCGCCCCGGGCTCGGTGAGTTCATGCCGCTCGCGGGCATCAGGGACGCTCAGCTTCAGATCGCGCTCGATGCCATCAGCCCCCCGCACGCGCAACGGCACCTGGCCGTCGTCCAGCAGGTCCTCGAGCAACGCGAAGATCACCGCCTTGGGATCTGCCGTGCGCTTGTTGCCCACGCGCAGGATCTCGTCGCGCGGCCTCAGCCCCGCCTGCGCGGCGTGCGAGTTGAGCACGACTTCGCCCACTACGGGATGAGCCTGCGGCACGCCCCACATGAAGAGGATCCAGTAGGCGGCAACGGCGAACAGGAAATTGAACGCGGGGCCGGCGCTCAGCACCAGCAGCCGCTGCCACACCGGTCGACGCGTAAAGGAGCGCTCGATCTCGGCCGCGGGCACCGGACCTTCGCGCTCATCGAGGAGCTTGACGTAACCGCCCAGCGGAATGGCAGCGATGGCGTACTCGGTGCGATCGGGGCCCGCGGCTCGCATCCACAACGGCCTGCCGAAACCGATGGAGAAGCGCAGGACCTTGAAGCCGAGCCGTTTGGCGACCCAGAAGTGGCCGAACTCGTGGACTGCGACCAGGACGCTGATGGCGAAAATGAACGCCAGGATTGAGATCGCAACCGGCATCAGGCAAGGCCTCCCGCGACCGAGTCAGGGGTGGCGCCTTCCAGGCGCGAAATCAGCTGCGCGGCGACTTGCCGCGCGGCACGGTCCGCCGCCAGAACGGTTTCGAGATCCGGCACGGGCGCCGCTGCCACGCAATTGAGCACGCCCTCAATGACCACCGGGATCGAGGTAAAGTTCAGGCGCCCGTCTAGAAATGACTGGACGGCCGCCTCATTGGCGGCATTCAGCACCGCCGGGAGCGTGCCGCCGGCGGCGGCAGCCCGCTGCGCCAGCTGCAGGCACGGGAAGCGCTGCAGATCCGGTGCCTCAAATGTCAGTCGTCCCAGCCCCACGATGTCGAGTGGCTCGACGCCTGACTCCGAGCGCTGCGGCCAGAACAACGCATGTGAAATCGGTGTGCGCATGTCCGGATTGCCGAGCTGTGCGAGCACAGAGCCATCGACGTATTCGACCATCGAATGCACGACGCTCTGCGGATGAACCACGACCTGAACGTCGTCAGGCTTCACCCCGAACAGCCAGCAGGCTTCGATCAGCTCCAGGCCCTTGTTCATCAGCGTGGCTGAGTCGACCGAGATCTTGCGGCCCATGACCCACTTGGGGTGCGCGCACGCTTCGCTGGGCGTAACCCGGCGCAGTTTGTCCGCAGGCGTCTTCAGAAACGGACCGCCCGAGGCCGTGAGCAGGATCCGGCGCAGGCCCGGCGGCCGCTCCCCGGCTTTCGCCGTGAGCGGCAGGCATTGGAAGATCGCGTTGTGCTCACTGTCAATCGGAATGAGCTGCGCGCCGCTGGCTCGCACCGCATCGAGCAGGAGATTCCCGGACATCACCAGCGCTTCCTTGTTCGCGAGCAGCAAGCGCTTGCCAGCTCGCGCCGCGGCGAGAGTCGGCAACAGTCCCGCAGCGCCCACGATCGCCGCCATCACGATGTCGGTCTCGGGCAAGCGCACGACGTCCTCGAGCGCCGACGCGCCGCGCAGCACGCGCGTGTTGAGCCCGGCGGCTCCGAGTCGTTCGGCCAAGCGCAGCGCTGCGCCGCGGTCCACGAGTACGACGACATCGGGGCGATGCTCGAGGCACTGCTCGAAGAGGCGTTCATCGTTCGAGCGGGCGGTGAGCGCCACGACCCGCAACGCATCGCGGTGCCTGGCGATCACATCCAGCGTGCTCACGCCGACGCTGCCGGTGGAGCCAAGCACCACGATGCCCTTCATGGCTGCGTCTCCATCCAGCGCAGGCCGAGCAGAAACGTAGGAGCGGCAGCCGTGATGCTGTCGATGCGGTCGAGCACGCCGCCGTGGCCCGGAAAGATCGAGCCGCTGTCTTTGACGCCCGCGTAGCGCTTGAACATGCTCTCGGTAAGATCGCCGACAATCGAGATCAGCACCACCGCGAGGCACAAGGACAGGAACGTCACGCGCCGCAGGTGAAACCAGTAGGCCCCGATCGCAGCTACAACCACTGCCGCGGCCAGTCCGCCGAGCACACCTTCCCAGGTCTTGCGGGGACTGACACGCGGTGCAAGCTTGATGCGGCCGAAGCGGCGCCCGACAAAAAAGGCGCCGGTGTCGGCAGCCCAGACCAGGAGCAACAGGAACAGGACGAGCTGCGGCCCGGGTAGTGATGTCTCCGCAGCCGGCTCAAGATAAAGATGAGCGATCGCGACCCATGCCGGCACCAGCACGAGCAGTCCGCTGCCAGCGACGGTGGCGCGGTTGTGCGCGGCAGGCGCGAGAGTAATCCATAGAAACGCCACGACCCACCAGAGCAGCGTAGCGAGCAGCAGCGCCTGCAGCTGTTGCTCGCTTTGCGAATAGCGCCACACCACGACCATCGCCAGTGCGACGACCGCCACGTAGAACCAACGCACAGTTGCATCCGCAAGACGCGCCAGGCTCGACCATTCCCAGGCTCCCACGAGCACCACGACGGCGAAGATCGCCAGCGCGGCTCGGGCCGGAACCCACAGGATCACGGCGAGCAACGCCAGGATCAGCAAGACAGCAGTGACGATGCGTTGCTTCAACATCAGCGCGCGACCACCTGCGCATCGGTCATCCCGAAGCGGCGTTGCCGCCCGGCGAAGAACTCCAGTGCGCGATCGAATTGCGCACGATCGAAGTCAGGCCACAAGGTGTCGCAGAAATAGAGCTCCGCGTAGGCCAGGTTCCACAACAGGAAGTTGCTGATGCGCCGCTCGCCACCGGTTCGGATGAAGAGGTCTGGATCGGGCAGATCTCCCAGCGACAGCTCGGACTGCAGGGCCGCCTCGTCGATCGCATCCACCGCGAGCGCCCCGCTCGCGCAACGGCGCGCCAGTGCGCGAGCGGCCTGGGTGATGTCCCAGCGGCCGCCATAGCCGACCGCGATCACGAGGTTCAGCTTGCTGTTGCCGCGGGTGAGGTCCTCGGTCTCGTTGAGGCGCGTCTGGAGTCGGATCGACAGCGAACGGCGATCGCCGATGAAACGTACGCGCACACCCTGGCGGTCGAGCTCGGCCGCTTCGCGGTCGAGCGCCTCCGTGAACAATTCCATCAGCCGCCCGACCTCGTCGGCCGGCCGCTGCCAGTTCTCACTCGAAAAGGTGAACAGCGTCAATACCTCGATGCCGAGTTGCGCACAAGTCTCCACCGCCATGCGCACCGGCTGCAGTCCTGCCTTGTGGCCAGCGTGGCGCATCTGGCCGCGCGCCTGCGCCCAGCGTCCGTTGCCATCCATGATGATGGCGATGTGACGCGGCAGCGTGTTCGCAACGGGGGCAGAGGGGGATCTGGGCATCGGGAACGTCAGACCTGCATCACTTCCTTCTCTTTCTCCGCCAGCACGTGATCGATTTCGGCCACATGCTTGTCGGTGAGCTTCTGCACTTCATCGTGTGCCCGCCGATCGTCGTCTTGCGAGATCAGCTTTTCTTTCAGCATCTCCTTGAGCTCATTCATGATGTCGCGGCGCACGTTGCGCACCCCCACGCGTGCGTTCTCCGCCTCCGCGCGCACGACCTTCGTCAGCTCACGACGGCGTTCCTCCGTGAGCGGCGGCAATGGAATGCGGATCACCTGACCCGCGGTAGCCGGTGTCAACCCGAGATCGGACTTGAGAATCGCCTTCTCGATTACCTGCACCATGGACTTGTCCCACGGACTGACGGCGAGCGTGCGCGCGTCCTCGACGTTGATGCTCGCCACCTGCATCAACGGGACCTCGTTGCCGTAGTACTCGACCTTGAGGTGCTCGACCAGGCTCGGATGCGCCCGGCCGGTGCGCAGCTTCTTCAGGTCATTGCGAAATGCGGTCACGCACTTCGCCATGCGCTGCACGGCGTCTTTCTTTATGTCTTCAAGCATCGCCGGTCTCCCAGGCGTCGGCCTCAGCTGGCCTGCGCCTCATTCTCGACCACCGTTCCGACGTTCTGGCCCAGCACGATCTTCATCAGGTCGCCGGGCACGTTCAGATTGAACACCTGCAGCGGCAGGTTGTTGTCGCGGCACATCACGATGGCGGTGGCGTCCATCACGTTGAGCTTCTGCGAGAGCACCTGGTCGAATGTGAGGCGCGTGTAACGCTTCGCGGACGGATTCCTGGCCGGATCGTCCGAATACACGCCGCTCACCTTGGTCGCCTTGAGCAGCACCTCGGCATTGACCTCGATGGCGCGCAAGCTGGCTGCGGTATCTGTAGTAAAGAACGGATTGCCGGTGCCGGCGGCGAAGATCACGACGCGACCTTTCTCCAGGTGCCGGGTCGCGCGTCGCCGGATGTAGTCTTCGCAGACCTCGTTGATCCGTAGTGCGGACATCACGCGCGCGTAGACGCCGAGACTTTCGAGGGCGTCCTGCATCGCGAGTGCATTCATCACCGTGGCGAGCATGCCCATATGGTCCGCGGTGACCCGATCCATTCCGGCCCGCGCCAGGCCCGCGCCGCGAAAGATGTTGCCGCCGCCGATGACAACAGCGATCTGGACGCCGAGCTGCGTCACATCGCGCACCTCGGTGGCGATACGCTTGAGCATCGCCGGATCGATGCCGTAGTCCGCGTTTCCGAGCAACGCCTCCCCGCTCAGCTTCACCAGGATGCGCCGATAGCGTGGCTGCGTGTCGTTGTGACCCATTCGAAGCGCCCCCGGAAAACCAATTATAGAGAACCCCGCTCCGGCGGGGTTCGTGGATCAATGCTTACCGTGAACCGTCGCCATGACCTCGGCGGCGAAATCGCCCTGCTTCTTCTCCAATCCGAGACCGACCTCGAAGCGCGCGATCTCGACCACGTTCGCCCCGCCCTGCTGCAGATACTTCTCCACGGTCAGATTCGGATCCTTGACGAACGGCTGGCCGGTCAGCGCGATTTCGTTCAGGTACTTGCGCAACCGTCCCTCGACCATCTTCGCGGTGATCTCCGGAGCCTTGCCCTCGCCGGCCGCCTGGTCACGCAGGATCCCACGCTCGCGCTCCACGATCTCCGCCGGCACGTCTGCGGGCCGGATGTACTGTGGATTGACCGCCGCAACGTGCATGGCCATGTCCTTGGCAAGCGCCTCGTTTCCGCCTTGCAGCGCCACCAGAGCACCGATTCGCGTGCCGTGAACGTACGCGCCGAGCAGGGTCGGCGCGCTGACGGTGGCGACGCGTCGCACGTTGATGTTCTCGCCGATCTTCGCCACCAGCGCGCGGCGGCGCTCCTCGAGCGTGTCGCCGGCATCGGTCTTCTGATCGAGTAGTAAGGCGACTTCGTGGGCGTGGCTCTTGAGGGCCAGCTGGCCGACCAGGCTCGCGAAGCCGCGAAAATCCTGTTCGCGTGCGACGAAGTCGGTTTCGCAGTTCACTTCGACCATCGCAGCTGTCAGCCCGTCGCCGGAGCGCTCCACCACGATGATGCCCTCGGCCGCGACACGCGAGGCCTTCTTGTCCGCCTTGGCCAGGCCCTGGCGCCGCATCAGGTCGGCCGCGGCGTCGAGGTTACCACCCGACTCCACCAGGGCCTTCTTGCATTCCATCATGCCGGCGCCTGTGCGCTCACGCAGTTGTTTGACCGCTTCTGCCGTGACTGTCATCGTCCCAGAACCTCGAGATGAATCGCGCGGCGCGCGGCCGCGCAAGTAGTGGAGCCAGCTGCGAGAACCGCGCGCGCGGCGCGGTTATTCGCCCGCAGCGCCCGGGTTTGCCGGGCCCGAATCACTGCCGCCTTCGGGCTTGCTGGCCGGCTTGCGCCGAGCCGGAACGCTCCGGCGTAGAGCAAAACGCTCGCCTGTGGCGCTCACGTCCTCGGGATCCTCTGGATCCTCGGGATCCGCATCAACGGCAGGCGCCGCCTCCTCGGCGGGGGCTTCCGCTTCCAGCACCTTCGCTGCGGGCTTGCGACGAATCGCGGCCTTCTTCTTGGGCGGCGCCGGCCTGCGGCGTGCCGTCTTCTTCCTCGGGTTGCCTTCCTCGTCGAGTTCGACGAATTCGTCTTCGCCGGCCGGTACCTCGGGGATGGACTGTTTACCTTCGGTGACAGCGTCGGCAATACCAGCCGCGTAGAGCTGGATCGCACGCATGGCGTCGTCATTGCCCGGGATGACATAGTCGATGCCGTCCGGTGAGCAGTTCGTGTCCACCACGGCCACGACCGGGATGCCGAGCTTCTGCGCTTCGTGCACCGCGATCTCCTCGTGCCCCACGTCGATGACGAACAGCGCATCGGGGAGCGCGCCCATTTCTCTGATGCCGCCCAGGCTCTTGTTGAGCTTCTCCATCTCCCGGCGCAGCGACTGGGCCTCTTTCTTGCCGCGCTTGTCGAGCGCACCGCTGGTGTTGAGTTCATCGAGCTCCATCAGCCGCTTGATCGACTGCCGGATGGTCTTGAAATTGGTCAGCATCCCGCCCAGCCAGCGCTGGTTGACGTAAGGCATGCCGACACGGATGGCTTCCTTCTGCACGGCCTCGCGCGCCGAGCGCTTGGTCCCGACGAACAGCACCTTACCGCCATCGGCCACGACGGCCTTGATGAAGTTTGCCGCCTCCACATATAGAGGCTGGGTCTTCTCGAGGTTGATGATGTGGATTTTGTTACGTTCACCGAAGATGTAAGGGGCCATCTTCGGGTTCCAGAAGCGGGTCTGATGTCCGAAATGAACGCCCGCTTCCAGCATCTGTCGCATGGACACGCTGGTCATGAAAAGCTCCTGTTGGGGTTAAGCCTCCGCGCACCCCATGTGGAAACCGCTTTCGGGACCTGCAGGCCTGAGACCTGCAGTGTTCCGTCAACGGCACCCACCCACATGTGACGATGCGCGTGTGGTTTACATTGCTAAAAAACGGCGCGCTTTATACCATAAACTTGTTGCTCGAACAACGCGTTAGATTCACCGCACCGCCGCCCCGCCATGCGCGAAGCCGCCTACACACCCGTAATGAACGTCTCCATCAAGACGCCTGAAGAGCAGGACTGCATGCGCCTGGCCGGCCGCCTCGCCGCCGAAGTGCTGGACATGATCGGGGAGCACATCTCTCCGGGGGTGACCACCGAGGAGCTCGACCGGCTGTGCCACAGCTACATCGTGAACCAGCAACGCGCAGTCCCGGCGAATCTGAACTACAAGGGCTACCCGAAGACCATCTGCGCGTCGGTCAATCATGTGGTCTGCCATGGCATTCCGGGGGATCGGGTGCTCAAAAGCGGCGACATCCTGAATATCGACGTCACGGTGATCAAGGATGGTTTCCACGGTGACACCAGTCGCATGTACTTCGTCGGCAAGCCACCGGTGCAGGCACAGCGGCTCACCGAGAGCTGCTTCGAAGCCATGTGGCGTGGAATCGAGCAGGTGCGCCCGGGTGCACGCCTCGGCGACATTGGCCACGCCATACAGAGGCTGGCCGAGTCGCGCAACTTCTCGGTGGTGCGCGAGTACTGCGGCCACGGTATCGGACGCATCTACCACGAGGACCCGCAGGTCCTGCACTACGGTGAGCCGGGGACCGGCCTGGAGCTTAAAGCCGGCATGACCTTCACGATCGAACCGATGATCAATGCGGGGCGCCGGCATGTGCGCCTGCTCCCCGATGGCTGGACCGTGGTCACCAAGGACCATTCCCTGTCCGCACAGTGGGAGCACACCATACTGGTGACCACCGCGGGGCATGAGGTGCTTACCCTCGGCAGCCGGGATCGTGCGGGCGGCTGATCGCGGCGCGATGATCACCGTTCCCGGGACCGACGATTACGAGGACAACGAGGCGATCACCGAGGGGACGCCCGCCGTCTGGCGGCACCTGCAGTCTCTCAACCAGTCACTCGATACCGGCGGTAATTCGGTCGCCGCCTTCCGTGGCGCGCTCGAGCGCGGCGCTGCCGAACTGCGCGAGCGCTTCGGCCACGACGAGCCGATCGAAGAGCTGGTGCGTGACCGTGCGCGCCTGGTCGACGGGCTGCTCGTGCGGGCCTGGAGCCTGCATGCGGGCGAGCGAGCGCACGAACTGGCGCTGATTGCGGTCGGCGGCTACGGACGCGGCGAGCTTCACCCCTGCTCCGACATCGACGTGTGCGTGCTGCTCCCGAAAGGCGAATCCTCGGCCTGGGAGCCGGGCCTCGAGCGCTTTCTCACCTTTCTCTGGGATATCGGCCTCGAGGTCGGTCACAGCGTGCGGACTATCGATGACTGCCAGCGCGAGAGCCTCGCGGACATCAGCGTGGCGACCACGCTGCTCGAGGCGCGCCGCCTGGCCGGTCCCGATCAGCTGTTCGCCGCGATGAAGCACGCGCTGGCGCCGGAACGGCTCTGGCCCGGGAATGAATTCTTCGAAGCCAAGGTCAAGGAGCAGATCGCCCGCCATCACCGCTTTCACGACACGGCTTACAACCTCGAACCGAACGTCAAGTCGAGCCCGGGCGGATTACGCGACATCCAGACCATCGGCTGGGTGGCCAAGCGCCACTTCGGCACGGACACGCTCGACGGCCTGGTCGCGCACGGCTTCCTGACGCGCAATGAGCTGCGCAAGCTCAAGACAGCCCAGGCGTTCCTGTGGAAGGTGCGCTTCGCGCTGCACATGCTGACCGGCCGGCGCGAGGACCGGCTGCTGTTCGATTATCAGATCCGGCTCGCGAAACTCTTTGGCTACGAAGATGCAACTTACACGCTTGCGGTCGAGCAGTTCATGCAGCGCTATTACCGCACCGTGATGGACGTGAGCCTGCTGAATGAAATGTTGCTGCAGCTGTTCCGCGAGGCCATCCTCACGCCAAGCGGCGAGCCCGTGCCGCTCAACACGCGCTTCCAGACGCGCAACGACTACCTCGAAGTTACCGCGGACGATGTCTTTGCCCGCAATCCTTCAGCGCTGCTGGAGCTGTTCGGACTGATCCAGCAGAACCCGCACATTCGAGGCGTGCGCGCAGCGACGATCCGGCTCGTCGGCCGGAGCCTGTGGCTCATCGACGAGGAGTTTCGCCAGAACCCGCGCCACCACCGTCTGTTCCTCGATATCCTGCGTGCGCCGGCCGGCGTCACTCACGAGTTGCGGCGCATGAATCTCTATGGGGTGCTCGGACGCTACATTCCCGCGTTCGGGCGCGTCGTGGGTCGCATGCAATACGACCTGTTCCATGCCTACACGGTCGATGCGCACACGCTGTTCGTCGTCAGCAACCTGCGCCGCCTGGCAATGCCGAAGTACGACCAGGAATTCCCGGCGCTGAGCCGCATCGCGCAGTCCCTGCCCCGGCTCGAGATCGCCTACCTCGCTGCACTGTTCCACGACATCGCCAAGGGCCGCGGAGGCGATCACTCCGAGCTGGGCGCGGTCGATGCGGAAGCGTTCTGTCTCGAGCAGGGCCTGAGCCGCTACGACGCGCGCCTCGTGGCATGGCTGGTGCGCAATCACCTGCTGCTCTCGGTCACCGCCCAGAAGAAGGACATTGCCGACCCGGAAGTGATCCGCGACTTTGCGCGCGTCGTCGGCGATCAGACGCATCTCGATTATCTGTACGTGCTCACCGTTGCTGACGTGCGCGGCACGAATCCCAAGCTCTGGAACACGTGGAAGGCCTCGCTGTTCGAGGAGTTCTACGAGCGGACCAAGCGTGCACTGCGTCGTGGCCTGGAAAGCCCCATCGACCAGGAGGAACTGGTACGCGAGACGCAGGCGGCAGCCCGCACGCTGCTGGCGCAGCGTGCCGCCGATCCTCACGCCGTGGAGCGTGTCTGGCGGTCGTTCACCGATACGTACTTCCTGCGTCATACGCCGGAGGAGATCGCCTGGCACACGGCGCTCCTGGTCGCCCGCGATCTGGAGGAAGACGCGCCACTGGTCGCCGTCAACCCGCTGATCGAGCGCGGCGGCACGCCGATCTTCACTTACACATCGCACCGCCAGCATAGCTTCGCGCGCGCCACGGCAGTGCTGGACCAGATGGGGCTCAACATCGTCAACGCGCGCGTTACGCCGACGAGCGACGGCTACAGCATCGAGAGCTACCTGGTGCTCGAGGACAACGGGCGCACCATCTCCGACCCGGCGCGGATCCAGGAGATCGAGCGCGCGCTGTTGCGCAGCCTGAATCAGCCCGCTCATGCGCCACCAACGGTCACGCGGCGCGCGCCGCGCCAGGTCCGGATGTTCGCGACGCCGACCCAGGTGGTGCTGACGCGCGATGAGCGCAACAACCGCACGATTCTCGAGCTGATCGCGAGCGACCGGCCGGGATTGCTGTCCGAGGTCGGCAAGGTGTTCCTGGGCGAGCGCGTAGACATCCACGGCGCGCGCATCATGACCGTCGGCGAACGCGCTGAAGACGTCTTCTACGTGAGCCACGAGGACGGACGGCCGCTCAGCGACGAGGCCGGAGCACGGCTGCAGCACAAGCTGGTGGAGACCCTGGACCACCGCGAATGAACCCGCGCCTGGCGTCGCTCCATCCCTATCCGTTCGAGCGCCTGCGGCGGCTGATCGCCGATATCGAACCCCCCGCCACGCTGTCTCCGATCGCACTCTGGATTGGCGAGCCGCGCCATGCGCCACCGCAATTCCTGATCGATGCGTTGACGGCGGCCCTCGGCACATTGGGCCAGTACCCGGCTGCGCGCGGGCTGCCGGAGCTACGCCTCGCTGCCGCGCGCTGGCTCGAGCGTCGTTTCACATTACCCGCCGGGTGTGTCGATGCGGAGACGATGCTGCTGCCCGTGAGCGGCACGCGCGAAGCACTTTTCAGCTTCGTGCAGGCGGTGGTCGATCCGACGAGCCAGCCGCTCGTGATGATGCCGAACCCCTTCTATCAGATCTACGAGGGTGCAGCGCTGCTCGCCGGCGCACAGCCGTACTATCTCGACGCTCGTGCCGAGAACTGCTACCTGCCCGACCTGCAGTCCGTACCCCATGAAGCCTGGCGGCGCTGTCAGCTGCTCTTCCTGTGCTCGCCCGGCAATCCCACCGGCGCCGTGATGAATCGGGAATATCTCGCCGCGGCGCTTGCGCTGGGCGAGCGTTATGGTTTCGTGATCGCCGCGGACGAGTGCTATGCCGACGTCTATCTCGACGAGGCGTCACCTCCTCCCAGCCTGCTCCAGGCCGCATTGGATACCGGCAGATCGCGGTTCGAGAGCTGCGTCGTCTTCCACAGCCTCTCCAAACGCTCGAGCGTGCCCGGGCTGCGCTCGGGATTCGTGGCCGGCGATCCCCGGATCCTGCAGCAGTACCTGCTCTACCGGACCTACCACGGCGCCGCGGCTGGCACGCACGTCCAGCTGGCGAGCGCTGTCGCCTGGAGCGACGACGCGCACGCCGCAGCCAACCGCGCGCTGTATAGCGAGAAGTTTGCGCAGGTGGTTCCGATCCTCGAGTCCGTGCTCGAGGCGCGACGTCCCGCAGGCGCGTTCTACCTGTGGCCCGAGGTCCGCGGCGACGACGAGGCTTTCGTGCGCGAGCTCTACGCGCGCAAGAACGTGCTGGTCCTTCCGGGAAGTTACCTCGCGCGCGAAGGCAGACAGGGCAATCCCGGCCGCTGCCGCGTGCGCATCTCCCTGGTCGCGAGCGTCGCCGACTGCGTCACCGCGGCACATCGGATCCGTGAATTGGTGGAGCAGAACCGATGACAGCTTCCTCAGCCTTGCAGACAACGATCGAGGCGGCATTCGAGCAACGCGCCGCCCTCGGCCCCGAGACGGCCTCGCCGCAACTGCGGGCCGCACTCGCTGAAGCGCTCGCACTGCTGGACAGTGGCAAGGCGCGCGTCGCCGACAAGCGCGACGGTCGCTGGTCGGTCAATGAGTGGCTGAAGAAAGCGGTGCTGCTGCACTTTCGCGTGCACGACAGCCAGGTGTTCGATGCCGGCTACACGCGCTTTTATGACAAGCTGGCCCTGAAGTTCGCCAGCCACGACGAGCGGGCTTTTCGCGCCACGGGCGCGCGCGTGGTTCCACACGCCATCGTGCGCCGGGGCGCGTACATTGGACCGAATGTCGTGCTCATGCCGAGCTACGTGAACGTCGGCGCCTACGTGGATAGCGGCACAATGGTCGACACGTGGTCGACCGTCGGCTCGTGCGCGCAGATCGGGCGCAATGTCCATCTCTCCGGTGGCGTCGGTATCGGCGGCGTGCTCGAGCCGCTGCAGGCAGCGCCCACTGTCATTGAAGACAACTGTTTCATCGGAGCGCGCTCGGAGATCGTCGAAGGAGTAATCGTGGGCGAAGGCGCCGTCGTTTCTATGGGCGTGTTCATCGGCCAGAGCACGCGCATCTATGACCGCGCCACCGGGCGCATCACTTTCGGCGAGGTTCCGCCTGGGTCGGTGGTAGTCCCGGGAAGCCTCCCGTCCGCCGACGGTAAGTACAGCCTCGATTGCGCCGTGATCGTAAAGCGCGTGGATACACGCACGCGCGCAAAGACGTCCATCAACGAGCTGCTGCGCGACGCCGAATAGTCCTCCGGCGTGGATCTCTCGCTGCAGCTCGCGGCCGATCAGCGCCCTGTGCGCTCCCCTTCTGCCAGCAGCACCGCGGTATCTTCGTGCCGCACGTCCCGGCCCTCGACGACGTACAGCACATAGCGCGCGATGTTCTTGGCGTGATCGCCCACACGCTCCAGTGACTTGAGCACAGCGACGGCATCCAGCATCGCCGGCAGGCGACGCGGATCCTCCATGACTTGCGTCAGCAGCCGGCGCAACGCTGCCTGAAATTCCGCATTGAGCTCCTGGTCGCGCCGTACCACTTCCACGGCGGCGGCCGCATCGATCCGATCAAAGGTGTCAAGCGCCTCGCGCAGCATCTGCAGCGCCAGGTGCGCCATGTGCCGGGCATCGCGTGCCAGCTGCGGGCTTGGGCGCGAGCTGCGCTTGCCGTCGCCCCGCAACATCGCATTGGCGATCTTCTTGGCTTCATCGCCGACACGTTCCAGGTCCGAGACGGCGCGTGCAATCGAGATCACAATCCGCAGGTCGCTCCCCATCGGCTGACGGCGAGCGATCAACGTCACGATATCCTCCTCGATGCGCACGTCGTAGGCGTTAACTTCCTCTTCGCGGCTGAGCACGCTGTGCGCCAGCGTCTCATCGCCGTTGGCCAGAGCGCTGACGGCACGTTGCACCTGGTCGAGCACCAGGCCGCCCATCTCCAGCAGGCCGAGCCGCAGGCCGGCGAGGTCGACGTCGTAGCCCTTGACGATATGGCCTTCGGTGATTTCGTTCATGGCCGGTGCGTCGCCCTAGCCGAATCTGCCCGTGATGTAGTCTTCCGTCAGCTTGTGGCGCGGGTTGGTGAAGATGCGGTCGGTTTCGCCGACCTCGATGAGATCGCCGAGGTGAAAGTACGCCGTGCGCTGCGAAACCCGCGCGGCCTGCTGCATCGAATGGGTCACGATCCCGATCGCATAGCTCGCGCGCAACTCATCGATGAGGTCCTCGATGCGCGCCGTCGCGATCGGATCGAGGGCCGAGCACGGTTCATCCATCAGGATCACCTCGGGGTTCACCGCGATGGTGCGTGCGATGCACAGGCGCTGCTGCTGGCCGCCCGAGAGGCTCGTGCCCGAATGGCCAAGCCGGTCCTTCACTTCGTCCCACAAACCGGCGCGATGCAGGCTGGTCTGTACGATCTCGTCAAGCTCGGCGCGGTCCGCGGCCAAGCCGTGAATGCGCGGGCCATAGGCGACGTTCTCGTAGATAGACTTGGGGAACGGATTGGGCTTTTGGAACACCATGCCGACGCGGGCTCGCAGCTGCACCACGTCCTGGCGACGGTCATAAATGTCCCGGCCATCCATCGTGATCACGCCGGTCACACGTGCCGACTCGATGGTGTCGTTCATGCGGTTCAGACAACGCAGGAAGGTCGACTTGCCGCAGCCCGAGGGGCCGATCATGGCAATGACCTGGTTACGACCGATGTCGAGAGTCACGTTTCTGATCGCGTGCTTATCGCCGTAATACACGTTCACTTCGCGCGCCGACATGATCGGGTTGTCGACCGTCACGCTGCCGACCGTGGCCGCGCCCGATTGCTGCGTGAGGTCGAGGCCGCCTGGCTGGCGGTGGCTGGGCTTCACGTTGATTCCGGCGTCCGCGTTTGGCGCGGTTCTCTCGGTTCTCTCGGTTCTCTCGGTTTTCTCTTCAGCCACGGCGTTATTCATACAGCCTCTCGAAGTACTGAGTAGCACCCTACCAGCGGCGCTCGAAACGATTGCGTAGCACGACCGCCAGTCCGTTCATCACGATGAGGAACGCCAGCAGTACGATGATCGCGCCCGAGGTGCGCTCGACGAAGGCTCGTTCCGGAATGTCGGACCATAGGTACACCTGGACCGGCAGCGCGGTGGCCGGATCGAACAGGCCTTTCGGGATATCGACGATGAAAGCGACCATGCCGATCATCAGCAGCGGTGCGGATTCACCCAGTGCGCGCGCCATGCCGATGATCGTGCCCGTGAGCATCCCCGGCAGTGCCAACGGCAACACGTGATGAGCCACCATCTGGATGCGCGAGGCGCCCATTCCGAGAGCGGCCTCGCGGATCGACGGTGGCACCGCTTTGAGTGCCGCACGGCTCGCGATGATGATCGTCGGCAGCGTCATGAGGGTCAGCACCAGGCCACCGACCAAAGGCGCCGAGCGCGGCAGGCCAAAGAGGTTGATGAATACCGCCAGGCCCAGCAGTCCGAACACGATGGAGGGTACAGCGGCGAGATTGTTGATGTTCACCTCGATCAGATCCGTCATGCGGTTCTTCTTGGCGAACTCCTCCAGGTAAGTGGCAGCCGCCACGCCGATGGGGAATGACAGCAACAGAGTCACCAACAGCGTGAAGAATGTTCCCGCGACGGCGCCCCACACGCCCGCGAGCTCGGGCTCCCGCGAGTCGCCAGAAGTAAAGAACTGCTTGTTGAAGCGCAGTTGCGCGGCGCCCGAACTGCGGAGCTGATCCGCCCACGCAAGCTGCTGATCGCTGAGCGGTCGCGTTTCCTCGGTTTCGGAGCGCTGAATCCTGCCCTTGTAGTACTGGTCGACGTTGTCGTCCGTCAGCAACCATACGCGCTCGGTCGTGCCCAGCCTGGCTGGATCGTCGGCGATGCGCCGCTGCAGCTCGTACGCTGCAGAGGAGCTGACGAAACCGTACAGCTGGCGCAGGTCCGCCCGTGCTTCAACCTGTGGAAACAGCTTGCGCAGCGACGCCTTGATCAACGCGGCGTAGTCCGCCTGGGCCAACGCGTCACTGGATCGCGTGCCATCGGGATCGAGTACCGCCGGATCGTAGAAAATCTCGAGCTGCACATAGGCCTGGCGGAAGACGGACCAGCCCTTCGAGACGATCGAGAAGAACAGCACGGCCAGAAACACCATGCCGAGCGCCACCGCCGTCATGCCGTAGAACTTGAAGCGTGCCTCGGCGCGATAACGCGCTTTCAGACCGCGCGCGACTGCTTCCGCAGCGCGCCGATGATCCCGCAGCGCCTCGGGCAGGCGCTCGTTGGGGCCGCCTGACACTTCACTCATACTGTTCCCGGTACTTGCGCACCACGTGCAGCGCGATCACATTCAGGCCGAGCGTCACCAGGAACAGCACCAGCCCCAGCGCAAACGCCGCCAGCGTCTTGGCGCTGTCGAATTCCTGGTCGCCGACCAAGAGCGTAACGATCTGCACCGTGACGGTGGTCACCGCCTCGAGCGGATTCGCCGTGAGGTTCGCCGACAAGCCCGCGGCCATCACCACGATCATGGTCTCACCTATGGCGCGGGATACGGCCAGGAGCACGCCGCCCACGATCCCCGGCAGCGCTGCCCGCAGGACCACGCGGCGGATGGTTTCCGAGTGCGTGCCGCCGAGCGCGTAGGAGCCATCTCGCAGCGATTGCGGTACCGCCGTGATCATGTCATCCGAGAGCGACGAGACGAACGGGATGATCATCACGCCCATCACGAGGCCGGCAGCGAGCGCGCTGCCGGAGGCAACGTTGAGACCCACGCTCTCGCCCAGCACTCGCAGCCATGGGCCTACTGTCAAGGCTGCGAAAAAGCCATAGACCACCGTCGGGATGCCCGCGAGAATTTCGAGTAGTGGCTTGGCCGTTGAGCGAAGGTGTGGATGGGCGTATTCGGCTAGATAGATGGCCGAAAACAGCCCAATGGGTACCGCCACCACCATCGCGACGCCGGAGATGAGCAGCGTACCGGCGAACAACGGCACCGCGCCAAAGGCTCCGGACGAACCCACCTGGTCGGCGCGAATCGCAGTCTGTGGGCTCCATTCCGTGCCGAAGATAAAGTCCCACACCGACACCTGCTGGAAAAAGCGTATCGATTCAAACAGCACCGACAGCAGGATACCGATGGTCGTGAAGATCGCGAGCGTCGAGCAGCCGAGCAGTGCCCACTCGAAGATTCTTTCGACGCTATTGCGCGCGCGCAGCTGCGGCGCGATGCGCGACCAGGCCAGGATCCCGCCCAGCATGCCTGCGGCCAACGCGACAACCGCCATCGCGACGCGGCTCAGCGCTTTCAACTCCATATACTTGCGCGCCGCTACCTGCTCTGCCGGCGAGATCTGCTCCAGCGTCATATTGCCGGCGGCCACGTTCTTCACGTCGTTGAGCAGCAGTGACCGCTCCGCGGGCGTCAGGGCCTGGACCGATTGCGGCATCTGGGCCAGCATGAGGCGCGTAATGACGGAATCCTGCGCCACGCTCCACACGCCCACGATCAGCAGCGCAGGCAGAGCACACCACAGCGCGGTCAGCATGCCGTAGTACGAGGGCAGGGAGTGCAGGTCCCGCTGGCCGCGGCGGCCACCGACGACCGCAAACGAGCGCGCACGGCCGGTGCGGTACGCAAGCGCCGCGAGCAGAATGACCACCAGCACCAGAGTCGTTGCAGACATCTAGATCGGGCTCGCCCCTCTCTCCTGCTTGTCGTTGTAATGGATCCGGGGCAGCACAAGATGTCTCGGCGGCGGCTCGCGGTCAACCGCCGCCGATCGGCGTCCCAGAAACGACGGTTTCAGTCAAACGATGTACTTAGGCCTTGTTACGAGCAAATTACAGGGGACCCGTCCGTTAGCGTACCCGCAGCTCCGCCGGGGCGGAGGGCGGCGACCCGCCCTCCGCAGCCGGGAACTCAGAACTTCACATTGAAGTCGATCTGGTAGCGGTCGTAGTCGAGACCGGTCTTCGGGGCTCCGGCGACCGTGATCGGCACGTCGTTAAATCGACTGTTCAGGAAATAGGTGCCATTCAGCGTCCAGTTCTTCGCCGGCACGTAGGCAATCTTGAAGACGCTGCCGTCGACGTCCGTGATGCCGCCGCCAAAATCCGAGTCGACGAACTGGCCGAAGAGCGCATCCTTCTCGGTCTTCTGGTACACATAGCCGAATTCCCAGGTCATCGGATTACTGGCACGCCCGAGCGTGAAGCCGGCCGCGTAGGCGGTACTCAGATCGTCCGCCGCGGTGTTTTCGGCATAGTTAGCAAACACCACCAGGGGCACCTTGCCGAGGGCGATTTCCGCCTGGCCCAACACCTCGTAGATTTCGAAATCGTTCAACAGTCGCGTGCAGTTGTCGCCGACGTTGAACGTCGTGTTGCCCTCGTGCGCTACCAAAGAAAGTATTGTTGAGCTGCCCGGCCGGGCAGACCGCGGGCGCCATCACGGAGGGCGCGATGATGGCCGTGACCTCGTTCTGCACTGCGCCCAAATCGTAGTACATAACCGCGCCGATCAGCTTGACCGGACCGAGGTCACCCTTCATTCCGATCTGAGCACCGAACACGTTCGAGTCCGACAAGGTGGAGGACTCCGACAGCCAGTACCCGAACGCACTGCCGAAGAAAGGCCCATTCGCGTACTTCACGGCCCCGCCCTCTGGCGTGATGTCCCCGTCCCAGAAGTACGAGCCCACCCGCTGGAACGGATAAGGCATCTTGCCCAGCTGGACGTTCAAGCCCTTCGTTGGTGCCCAGTCGAGGTACGCAAGGTCGACGCCACACCCTTACGATCCCAGCCGCTGCCCAGCGTCTGGTTGGTGGATCGCGGGTCGTTGTTGCCGCCGTTGGTGGCCAGCTGCAGCGTAGCGCTGATCGTATCGTTGATCTTCGCGGTCAGGCCGAAGCGCACCCGGATGCGCTGGCGGGTCTGATCGTTGACCGCCTCTTCCGGGTCGACGTATTCATGGCGGTAGCGGAAATCACCCTTCCAGACGACCCGCGATGCCCAGTCCATGCCCTTGGTACGCGAAGAAATCTGGGCCAGCGCGTCCGTCTGGCGTATCGTTAGTCTCCTCGAGCGCCTTGCCCTTGGTCTCCAGTTCCTTGTTCTTCGCTTCGAGTTGCTCGTTTTGAGCCTTGAGCGTCTGGTTCTGCTGCTCCAGGGCGTCGAGACGCTGATTGACCTGTTGCAGAACGCGCCGCAGTTCCGCGAGATCCGCATCGCTGGCCGCGGCGCCCAGGGAGCTGGCCGGTGCAGCCAGAACCGCGGTGACCAGAGCAGTCGTCAGCAGCTTGCTGTTCATGGTTAGTCTCTCTTTGTAAGGTCAGTGGCTGAATGCGGTGACTCAGAGCTTCAGGCTCTTCATTGCCGTGGCGTCGGCACGCACTTTCGTCGCCTCCGCTGCCGGCAGCGGTATCAGGCCCTTGTCGGCGAGATAGCCGTCCGCGCCGAAGGCCTTGTCGCTGATGTATTCCTGGATGAATTCCGGGATGCCCTGGATGACACCGACGTGAGCCTTCTTCACGTAGAAGAAGAGCGGTCGCGACACCGGATACTTGCCCGAGGCGATGCTTTCGAAAGTCGGCGCGACACCGTCGACAATCGCGCCCTTGATCTTGTTCTGGTTCTCTTCGAGGAAGCTGTAACCAAAGATGCCCACCGAGGTCGGGCTCGCCACCAGCTTCTGCACGATCACGTTGTCGTTCTCGCCTGCTTCGATGTAGGCGCCGTCCTCGCGCAGGCCGTCGCATACTGCCTTGAAGCGTTTCTCATCCAGGTCCTTGAGCTCCTTGATCCACGAAAACGTGCTGCAGCCGGATTCCATCACCAGTTCGGCAAAAGCGTCGCGCGTTCCGGAGGTCGGCGGCGGGCCCAGCACCTCGATCTTTTCGCTCGGCAGCGACGAATTGACCGCCTTCCAGGTCTTGTAAGGATTGTCGATCAGGCTCGAGGGATTCGCCGGATCGGGGACCTTCTTGGCAAGCGCGAGATACACGTCCTTCCTGGAAATGGTGAACGCCGGAGCGCTCTTCGCATTGGCCAGCACGATGCCGTCGAACCCGACCTTGACCTCCACGATGTCCTTCACGCCGTTCTTGGCACAGCTCTCAACTTCGCTCGCCTTGATGCGCCGCGAAGCGTTCGTGATGTCCGGGTGCTGCGGGCCGACACCGGCGCAGAACAGCTTCAGACCACCGCCCGTGCCAGTGCTCTCAACCTTGGGTGTCTTGAACTTGCCGGCTCGTCCGAACTGCTCGGCGACCGCCGTCGTGAATGGATAAACGGTGGAAGAGCCAACGATGAAGATGTAATCGCGCGCGGCCTGCGCCTGGACTAGCCCTGCGGCGACGGTGCTCGCGGCAGCGGCGCCGATCAGCAGTTTCTTGAACACGTTGAGCCTCCGGATCTGTACTTTGTGGGCACCCGCTGGAGCGGGGCGTTTGCGGGCAGTTGTGGCCCGCGAATCTTCCGGAAGCCTTATAAGCAGCAATTATTACAGTGCCATGTCAGTGGTTCAGATTCAGGGCAACCACCTGTTCCCCAAGGCAAAGCCGGGCGCAACCGCGACGGTCCGGGCCGTCGGGCCCGGTGCAACGGACGCCGCCATCTGTCCTGTCACGCAGGTGTCATCCGGGGCGCACCCTCAGCGGAGGATTGTTTGATCCGGGACCGTGGTGCTTGCGGGGCAGACCGATTCTTCTTTATAAAGCCGCGCGCCACTGCAACCTTCATGACCCTGGAGAACCAGCGCACCGATGTCCGACGCTCTCGACCTGACTCAGGCTCTGATCTCGCGTGCCTCCATCAGCCCCGCGGATGGCGGGTGTCAGCAACTGTTGAGCGAGCGCCTCGAAAGCCTGGGCTTCACAGTCGAGCGCATGCGATTCAACAACGTCGACAATTTCTGGGCGCGACATGGGAACACCACGCCGGTGTTTTGCTTCGCGGGCCATACCGACGTAGTGCCTACGGGGCCGCTGGAAGAGTGGCATACCGATCCGTTCACCCCGGTGCTGCGCGACGGGGTGCTTTATGGGCGCGGCGCTGCCGATATGAAGAGCGGGCTTGCCGCCCTGCTCGTCGCGTGCGAAAAGTTCGTGCACCGTCATCCGCAACACCGTGGCTCCATCGCACTGCTGATTACGAGCGACGAGGAAGGTCAATCGGTCGACGGCACGCGCCGCGTGATCGAGGTCCTGGAAGGGCGCGGCGAGCGCATCGACCTGTGCGTGGTCGGCGAGCCATCGAGCGAGAAGCAGCTGGGCGACACGATCAAGATCGGGCGACGTGGCTCTCTGAGCGGGCGCCTCACCGTGCACGGCGTACAGGGCCATGTTGCCTATCCGCAGCTCGCGGACAATCCTATTCATGCGCTCGCCCCGGTGCTGGTGGAGCTCACCTCCCGCGTCTGGGACACGGGCAATGAGCATTTTCAGCCCACCAGTTTCCAGTTTTCGAATCTCAACGCCGGCACGGGTGCACCCAACGTGATTCCCGGCGAGCTCAAGGCACGTTTCAATATCCGCTTCTCCACGCAGCAGACTGTTGAAGGACTGAAGAACACGGTGCAGTCGATTCTTGATCGCCATCGCGTGAAGTACACGCTGGAATGGTTTCTATCCGGCCATCCTTTTTTTACCCCGCCGGGAAGCCTGTCGACGGCGGTCGCACGCGCCGTACGCGAGGTCACGGGCCTCACGCCGTCGATGTCTACCGGCGGCGGAACTTCGGACGGGCGTTTCATCGCCCCGACCGGGGCCCAGGTCGTCGAGCTGGGCGTCGTGAACGCAAGCATTCACAAGGTGAATGAGCACGTGTTGATCGAGGATATCGCGCGCCTGCAGCGAATCTACGAGCGCCTGCTGGAGCTGATCCTGGCCTAGCTCAGCGGATGGTCGGCTCCAGGCGCCGGCGCGGGAGCCGAGGTTCGCCGGGAGATGCCCACCAGTTGGCGATGAACCCGGCCGCGCCCAGAATGACGAACCAGAACAGCACCCACCACGGCATGCTGAGCCCGAGGAACGTCCAGTTGATGGTCGCGCACTCACCCGAGCCGGTCAGGACCTTGCGGATCACCTCAGTCGCCGGAAACACCTCGAACATGTATTCAAGCGTCGCGCCGCAGGAGGGCACGCTGCCGGGTGGCAGGTTCTGAATGTAGATGTGGCGCAGGGCAACGCCGATGCCTGCAAGCGCGCATAGCGCGACGAACACGGCATAAACGCGCGCGCCGGCTCTCGTCTGCGGGTGATGAAGGGCCGCCAGCAGCAGCACGCACCCCAGGACCAGCAGTGCCACGCGCTGAAAGATGCACAGCGGGCACGGCTCGAGGTGCTGGACGAACTGCAGGTAATAGGCGTAGCCCAGCAGCAGCGCGCACAGCAACGCACCGGAAAAATTTACCGACCATCGCTTCATGCGTCAGTGGGCGTCGGCCCGCAGCTCGCGCTCGACATCCTCGAGTGAGGTATGACGCACATCCTTGCCGTGCACCATGTAGATGACGTATTCGCAGATGTTCTTGGCATGATCGCCGATGCGCTCCAGCGCCCGCACCACCCACATCACGTCGAGCGCGCGGCGGATGGTGCGCGGATCCTCCATCATGAACGTGATGCACTGGCGCTGGATGGCCTCGTATTCCTCGTCGACCACCTTGTCCTCCTGCGCCACCGTGAGCGCAGCCTGTGCATCCATCCGTGCAAACGAATCGAGCGCGCCGTGCACCATCTCGGAAACCAGCCGCCCGAGGTGTTTGACCTCGCGGTACTTGTCCGCGGGGCGCTCCATCGAAGCGAGGCGCGAGGCGATATAACCGATCTTCTCGCCTTCGTCGCCGATGCGCTCCAGATCGGTGATGGTCTTGATGATGGCGACGATCACGCGCAGGTCGCCCGCGGTAGGACCGCGCGTCGCGAGAATGCGGCTCGCCTCCTCGTCGATCGTTACCTCCATGCCGTTGACCTTGTAATCGTCCATCGCCACCGACTCGCCAAGCGTACTGTCGCCTTCCGCCAGCGCAGTGATGGCTTTCTGCAGCTGCTGCTCCACGAAGCCGCCCATGGTGAGCACCTTGTTGCGCAGGCGCTCGAGATCCTCATTGAAGCGGCGCGAGATGTGGTGCGTAAGGTCAGCCGTTTCCATCGCGAACTCCGAAGCCGGCGAGCGGCAGTTGCGGGAGTGTACTACGCGGCGTACCCGAGGGATGCATAGCGCTGCGTGCCGTGTGACGCAGCTCAAGCACACGGCACCCCTCGGCACTGCCTCCTGGACGCACGGCGTTACGCTGCGATTGCAGACCCATGACAAGCCTGCGTCGATTCACCGCTGCCGAACAGCGTTGGGCGCGCCACTAACGTCGCGCCTCGCGCTGGTGCTCCCTGAACCAGGCGTGAGTCGCCGCGATGCCGTCCCTGAGGCTGATCCTGGGTATCCAGCCGAGCACCCTGAGCCGTGAGACATCCAGCAGCTTGCGCGGTGTGCCGTCCGGCTTGGACGCGTCAAATGCGATGCGGCCCTTGAAGCCGACGACTTCAGCCACGAGTTGCGCCAGCTCCGCGATCGAAATGTCTTCGCCGGTGCCGATGTTGATCGGCTCCTCAGCGCTATAGCGTTGCATCAGCAGCACGACGGCCGCGGCAAAATCGTCGACATGCAGGAACTCACGCCGCGGCTTGCCGGTGCCCCAGACCACGACCTCCGGCGCCTGCTCCTGCGTGGCATCGTGGAAACGGCGAATCAGCGCCGGCAACACATGGGAATCGGTGAGGCTGAAATTGTCGTGCGGCCCATAGAGATTGGTAGGCATGACTGCGATCGCGTCGAAACCATGCTGCCTGCGGTACGCCTGGCACATCTTCAGGCCGGCGATCTTGGCAATCGCGTACCACTCGTTGGTCGGCTCGAGCGCGCCGGTGAGCAGGTACTCCTCCTTCATCGGCTGCGGCGCGAGCCGTGGGTAGATGCAGCTCGATCCCAGAAACACCAGCTTGCTCGCCTCGAATCGCAGCGCTGCGTCGATCACGTTGGTCTGGATCTGCAGATTGTCGCGGATGAAGTCCGCCGGGCGGCTGTCGTTGGCGTGAATGCCACCGACGCGCGCCGCCGCCAGGATCACGACCTGCGGCCGCGCGCCGTCGAAAAAGCGATCGACCGCACGCTGATTGCGCAGGTCGAGCTGCTTACTGGTCTGCGTGATCAGATTCTCATAGCCCCCGGCCTGCAGCTGACGCAGGATCGCCGAGCCCGCAAGCCCGCGATGTCCCGCCACGTACACCAGAGAGGATTTATCCACGGCGGCACATGATAACCGCGCACGCCACTTTCCTCATGCCGCGCCCGTCGGTGCCGTCGCGCTGCGCGCGCCGATACGCGGCTGGAGGTTGCTCACGAACTGCTGCGTCGCGCGCTCCCATGTGAATCCGTGCGCCCAGCGGCGGCAGGCCTCGCGATCGAGTCTGAGCGCCCCAGCGATCGCCGTGCCCAGGTCCTCGTGCAGGCAGCCGCTGACTCCTTGCTCGACGACATCGAGCGGGCCCGCCACCGGAAACGCGGCGACCGGCGTGCCGCAGGCCATGGCCTCGAGCAGCACGATACCGAAGGTATCGGTGCGGCTCGGAAACACGAACACGTCCGCCGCCGACAGGTACCGCGCCAATTCCTCGCCGTATCTGTAGCCCGCGAAGACTACGCGGGGATAACGCGCCCGCAGGGATGCGAGTGCCGGGCCGCCTCCCACCACGTACTTCGTGCCCGCCACCTCGAGCTCGAGGAAGGCCTCCAGGTTCTTCTCTACTGCCACGCGCCCGGCGTAGAGGAGGATTGGTCGCGGTGCGTCCAGAAGATTCCGCACGTGCGGACGGAACAGTTGCAGGTCCACGCCGCGTGTCCACAAAGCGATGTTGCCAAACCCGTGAGCCTCGAGCTGGCGTCGCATGCGCTCGGTCGACACCATTACGCGCGCCGCCCTGGCATGGAAGCTGCGCAGGTACGCGTAGGTCCAACCTTCAGGAATCGGAAAGCGCGCGCGCACATATTCCGGAAACTGAGTGTGATAGGAGGTCGTGAACGGCTGATTCGCGCGCAGGCACCAGGCGCGTGCCGCCTGTCCGAGCGGTCCCTCGGTCGCGATATGCACTGCCTCGGGTGCGAAATCGTCCAGTCCCCGCGTCACGGCGCGCCCGGCGAACAGTGCGAGGCGGATTTCCGGATACGTCGGACAGGGAATGGTCCGAAACGCTTCCGGCGTCACCGCCAGCGTCCGATGCCCCAGCTGCTGCAGACCCGCCAGCGTGCAGGTCAGCGTGGTCACGACTCCGTTGGTCTGTGGCCGCCAGGCGTCGGTGATCAGCGCGATCCTCAAGCTGCGCGCCCGAGCAGCGGCAGCAGGCGCTCACGCTGCTCGTAGATGGCACGGGTGCCATGCTTGGCTTTGCCAAATGCAGATCGCAGTCGCAGGACGGGGGCAGAGCGACGGCTCATGCGGCTCCGTATTAATAAGAGGAGGACCGCGCACAGCCTGCTGGAGGGGCGTTACATGCCCTTGAAACTTAGGCTACAAATTCTTTACAAGACCGGGTCTTACGCGCTTTAGCTAACAATCGTATGCAGGAAGGCGCACAACACCATCACAGGAAGGGCATCATCCCTCGGCCGCGACGCGCCCCACAATTTCTGGCTGGCGGACGCGCGAACGCGGGAAGTGACAGGTGAACCGGCTGCCCTTCCCCTCTTCGCTTTCGATCTCCAGCCACCCACCGTGGCGCTGTAACACGTGCTTCACGATCGCGAGACCGAGACCCGAGCCTCCGCGCTGCCGCGCCCGACCCGGATCAACCCGATAGAAGCGCTCGGTGAGGCGCGGGAGGTGTTCCGCCGCGATGCCGATGCCTGTGTCACGCACACACAGGTGCGCACCGCTGCCATCGGTCCACCAGCGCACCTCGATCGTCCCTTCGGGCGGTGTGAACTTCACGGCGTTGGCGATCAGGTTGGAAAACGCCGAATGAATTTCTGCCTCCTCGCCCGCGAGCTTGGCAGTGCTCTCCACCTTCAGGGTGAATTCCTTCGGGCGACGCAGCTGCCCCTGCACTTCCTTGCGCAACAGCGCCAGCATGCCTGCGACATCGACCGGCTCATCCCCGGCTTCTTTCTCCGCGGATTCGAGCCGTGACAGCTCGAGCAGGTCGTTGACAATCGCCCCCATGCGATCGGCCTGGCGGCGCATCTCGCTGATCGGTCCGACCCAGGACGGGTCGATCGAGGCGTCCTCGGCAAGCGTATCGAGATAGCCGCTGATGACCGTGAGCGGCGAGCGTAACTCGTGCGAGGCGTTGGCAACGAAATCCTTGCGCATCGATTCCAGCCTGGCCTGGCGCGTCACGTCGCGCACCAGCATCATCTGCTGCCCGCCGCCATAAGGAATCACCTGCACCGATAGGGTCAGCTCGCCGCCGACGGACCAGTTGATGACTACCGCGTTGCTGTAGTCGGCGCGCTCCAGGTATTGCACGAAGTCAGGCGCGCGGATGAGATTGTCGATCCGCAGGCCGCGGTCGACCTTGCGCTGCAGCCCCAGCAGGCGCCCGGCGGTGCGGTTGAACCACTCAATCTCGCGATTCGCATTCAGCACGATAACGCCATCCGGCATCGCGGCGGTGGAGCGGCGCAGCTCGCGAAACAGCTGGATCGCGCGCTGCTTGTGGAAGCGCTTGCGCCGATGCAGGCGCACGACCTGCCCGACCACGTCCGACCAGGCACCGCTCACATCCGGCGGCTCCAGATAGTTGCGATTGCGCAGCCAGCGCTGCAGCCGGTACAGATTGATGAGCTGCAGCGCCAGGTACCCGGCGAGTACGGCAACGAACCAGATCAGCACGTGACCGAAGATCAGCCCGCCGACCAGCGCCACGGCGAGCAGCACCACCAACCGTATGATCGCGAATGACCAGGCAGCGGTCATGTCGCATCTCCGTCAGGAATCGCGCACCGAGAAGCGATATCCGGCGCCACGAACCGTCTGAATGAAGCGGTCGTAATTGAAGACCTCGAGCGCCTTGCGGAGCCTGCGGATGTGCACATCGACAGTACGTTCTTCGACGTAGACGTTACCGCCCCATACCCGGTCCAGCAACTGGCTGCGGCTGTAGACACGCTCCGGATGCGTCATGAAGAAACTGAGCAGCCGGTATTCGGTGGGCCCGAGCGAGACCGTTTGCTCCCCGACTGTAACGCGGTGACTGGCGCCGTCGAGCACCAGTCCCTCGATCGCGATCACCTCTTCGGTACCCTGTGGCGCCGTGCGCCGCAGGACCGCATTGATCCGCGCCAGCAGCTCGCGCGGCGAAAATGGCTTGGTGACGTAATCGTCCGCGCCGCCTTCGAGCCCGGAGACCTTGTCCTGTTCCTCGGCGCGCGCGGTCAACAAGATGACTGGCACTTCGCGCGTGTCCTTGTCGCGCTTGAGAGCGCGGGTCAGCTCCAGTCCGCTCATGTCGGGCAGCATCCAGTCCACCAGCATCAGGTCGGGGCGGCGATCCGCGAGGCGCTCGCGGGCGGCGCGACAGTCTTCGGCCTCCAGGACGTCGAAGCCGGCTCGCCTCAGACCGAAGGCGATCATCTCGCGTATTGGCTTCTCGTCCTCGACGATGAGTATCTGCTTGGCTGCCATGCGCCCACCGGCATTACGAAGTCGCGCGTATTACAGGCGAGAAATATGACAGTTCCGTGACTTCCGTGCCTCAGTTTATGTCTTTTGTGACATCTGCATGGGTCACCTTGTCACGCAGGTAGACCGGCAATGCCTGTTCCGGTGGGACGCCTGCGCCCTGCAGCCAGTCTCGCGCCGCGAGGCGAGCAATCTCCTGCGCGCGCGGCAGCAGTGTCCCATGCACTGCCCGCGGAGCGGAGCCTGCCAGCTCGAGACGCTTCAAGAGCTCCGGATAGGCCGCCCAACCCGTGCCGACGGCGATCCAGCCGGCGCCCACGGCCTCTACTTCTTCGGGCCGGCTGAGCCGCTCTGGGGCGACCGGTATCACGAGGCCATCCGGCGCGACGCGGTACGCCGACCAATAAACCTCTCCCATGCGTGCGTCCATGCAGGCCAGCACCGTGTGCGTATCGGCGAGTTCACCCGGCACGACTCGCTGCGCCAGCGCCGCGAGATCCGACACGGGCACGACCCTGAGATCGGCCCCGAACGCGAGCCCCTGGGCCACGCCGATCGCGATGCGCACGCCGGTGAACGTGCCCGGTCCACGGCCGACCGCGAGCGCATCGAGATCGCGCAGCTCGACGCCGGCCTCGTGCAGGATGGCGTCGATCATCGGCAGAATCATCTCGGCGTGTCCACGCCCCGGCTCTTCGTACCGCGTGAGCAGCGTCTCGCCCAGCTGTAATGCGACTGAGCAGGCCTGGGTCGCGGTATCGAGCGCGAGCAGCTTCATGGCCGCGATGTTACCCGCTCGAGCATCGCCACCGCTTCACGCAGGCTGGTAGTCGCCGGCATCGGCGGCAGACTCTCGATGAACACCCGTCCGTAGCTCCGTGTCATGAGCCGGGGATCACAGATCATCACGACTCCCGCATCGCCGGCATCGCGAATGAGTCGGCCGACGCCTTGCTTCAGCGCGAGCACGGCTTGCGGCAGCTGGTATTCGTAGAACGGATTGCCGCCGTGGCGACGGATCGATTCGAGCCGTGCCGCAAGCACCGGATCGTCGGGCGGCGCAAAGGGCAGCTTGTCGATGACGACGAGCGAAAGCGCCTGGCCCTTGACGTCGACACCCTCCCAGAAACTACCGGTGCCAAGCAGCACCGCATTACCGAGCTCCCGGAACTGCCGCAGTAACTGTTCACGCGGTGCCTCGCCCTGGATCAGCACCGGGAATGGGAGTTCCATGCCGGATCGACTCTTGATCCATGCCGCCCCATCCGAGAGAGCGCGGTGGCTCGTGAACAGGATAAAAGCACGTCCGCCGGCTGCTTCGAGCAGTGGCCAGGCGGCCTGCAGCACATCACTCGCGTGACCCGGCGTGGAAGGTTCGGACATCACCTCGGGCAGGTACAGCAACGCCTGGCGGCGGTAGTCGAATGGACTGTCGATGTGCACCGTGCGGGCCTCGGGGATACCGATGCGTCGGGTGAAGTGGTTGAAGTCATCGCCCACCGCCAGCGTGGCAGACGTGAAAATCCACGCACAGGGGTGCGCTGTAATGAACTGCTGCAGGCGTGCGGCGATTTCAAAAGGCGTGAATTGCAGCGTCCAGCCCTGTGCGTGCACTTCGACCCAGCGGACCCCGGCCTCCTCATCGCTGGTACGCAACTCGGCACAACGTGTGGCGAGCTCCGCCGCGCGACGCGCGCAATGCTCGAGGCCGGCGGCGCCCTCGCCACTTGCGCTCAGCAGCTCGCGCGTCGCCTCAAGCTGCTGCTCGATGTCGGCCAGGCGTTCGATGGCCGTGGCGCTGAGCGCACTCCACTCGACACGCTTTTCCGTGCGCGGCAGCTCCTGGCGAAACTCCGCGCTCAGGGCTTCCAGAGTCTTGAGACAGGCGTCGAGCGAGCTGGCACCTAGATGAGCCGTGCGCAGTTCCGTATGCGTATCACGCACGAAACTCAGCAACTGGCGTGCGCTCAGACTCGCCCCGAAGAACTGTGCCGCGATCTCAGGAATCTGGTGCGCCTCGTCCAGAATCACCGCCTCGGTTCCCGGCAGCAGATCGCCGAAACCACCCTCCTTGAGGGCGAGGTCCGCGAGCAGCAAGTGATGATTGACGATCACGACATCGGCCGCCTGCGCGGCACGGCGTGCCGCGACGACGTGACAGTCATTGAACTGCGGGCAATCAGCCCCGAGGCAGTTCTCGCGCGTCGAAGTCACGGCGGGCCACACCGGGTGATTCTCGGCCAGGTGCGTCAACTCGCTGATGTCACCGCTCGTCGTGCGCTGTGACCAGGCCGCAACTCGTCCCAGTGCACGCGATGTCGCGCTCTCCTGGAGTGCCAGCTCCGGCGCAGCCGACGCCAGCTGGAGGCGGTGCCGGCACAAGTAGTTCGCCCGCCCCTTGAGCAGCGCGACGCGTACCGGGCGGCCGATGGCGGCGCTCACCGCGGGCAGATCCCGGTGATAGAGCTGGTCCTGGAGCGTGCGCGTGCCGGTAGAAATGATCGCGTGCCGGCCTGACAGCAGCACGGGGACCAGGTAGGCGAACGTCTTTCCGGTTCCCGTGCCCGCTTCGATCACCAGTGGTTCGAGCGCCGCGAGCGCCTGCGCGACGCAGCGCGCCATCTCGACTTGCTCCGCGCGCGGCGCAAAGCCGGGCAGGCTCCGGGCCAGCGGTCCCTCGGTGCCCAGAATATCTTCGCAGTCTTTCAATCAGAACCTGGCGCTCAGTTCCCTGAATGTGTCCTGGTCGGCCTTGATGCGCAGTTTAATGAATGGGCCCTGATCCGTGTAACGATTGCGCGAGAAGTCCTCATCGTGGAAGCCGGCGAAGTTGTAGCCGACCGCGACCCACACATTGCGTGCGAGGCTCATGCCGAGATCGGCGCCCAACGAGTATTCGTGTGTGCCGGCGCTCCACGAGTTGAGCGCAGCGACCTGCACGCCGACGTCGAAGCGCGGGCCGAGATCGCGGCGCAGATCGAGGCCCTGCAGGTCGTTGTAGCCGCTGTAATGCTCCCCGTCTATTGTCGAGCGAGTGTAGCGCGCACCGAACTGCAGGCCGAGCTGGGTTTGCTCGTCGAGCTTCCAGTTGGCGTTGAAGGCATCGACCGCGCGCCAGGATTCGAGGTCCTGCAACGTTCCGTTGTTGTTCTCCGTGAGCAGGTCCAGCCGGTTGAGCAGGATCCAGCGGCTCTGCGTCGGCCGGAACGCCCAGCCGAAACCGAGGTCGACACGCGTGTCGTGGGCACCGGCGGCCAGATCGCTGCTCAGTGCGAGGAGCGACAGCGAGAAGGCGTGCCCGGCGACCGGCTCGCGGTACAGGCCGCCGCTGAGCGACACCCGGTTCTCGAGCTCGGCGTTGCGATACTCGACGCGCGAGGTCATGGTCCAGAGTTCACCCCGATACAACGCCCCGGCATAGCTCGCCAGGAAATCGCCCGTGAGACTGCCCGAGGCGAGCGGCACCTGTGGGCTCAGCGGCTTCGCGTCCGGCCCGGCCAGGGTGCTGCTCTGGTCGACGCCGAAGTCCAGCGCCCAGCGCTCGCTGAGCTGCACGCCCTGCGTGAGACCGAGATTGGCGAAGGTGCGCGGCCCGAACTCGGACTGCTCCGCGTTGATGCTGGAAACGATCTCCGCACGCTTCCACGGCGCAGCGCGCACGCCGACGCGCGTCATGTTACTGGTGAGGTTTTCGCCATCGGCATGTTCGAACTCGCTGAACAGTGTCATGTCCTGCGTCGCATGCCAGTCGGCGCCGACAATCGTGCGTGCGGGGAAATCGATGCTCGAGTCCTTGCCGCCGAGTGAGGTCTCCGCCGAGGCTCGCAGCCGCACGCGCCGGTCCAGCATGTCCATGCTGCCGTTCACGTACGCCTGGTCGGAAACCTGCGCCTCGCCTTCCACCTCGTCGGTGACGTGCCGGATGCCGACGCCCGCGCCACGCGATTCGTCCTGGTAATGCAGTTCGGCCGAGCCCGCTTCACGCGAATTGCCCGAGGTCAGATACTCCTGCTCGTAGGCTTCCGCCTGCACTGCGACGCGGTCGCTGAGGTTGACTCGACCGTCGGCGCCGTACTTGCGTGTGCCAGATTCGGTCGACAGCTGCTGGCCGAGCCCGAAGCCCTGCTCCTGCTCGCGCAGGTATACGCGGCCATCGAGGCGCGCGCTCTGGTGACTCAGCTCAGCGAGATACGCGTGGGCATCGCCTTCGGAGCCCGCGGCTTGGGTGGTCGCGGCGACCTCCGCGTTAAGCTGCGTCGCCGTGCCGATCTTCCATTGCAGGTCCGTACCTGCGAGTTGCCGGTCGCCTGCCTGGCCACCCTCGTGAATGAAGCTCGCTCCGAGCTCGACCTTGTCGGCCGCGAGGCGCACCGCTGCACGTCCGCCGGCCGTCAACTCATCTGCCTGCGCACCCTGCGTCTCGTACTCGACGATGATGAAGATGGGGTTGAAGTTCGTATCGCGATCCGGAACCGGTTCCTTGAAGAACAGCTCGCCGCGCTCGTAGTCGATGCTGTAGTCGAGGAAGCGCGCCAGCGTGCGCGACTCCACGACGCGTTCGGTGTGGAAGCGATCGCGTGACTCCAGGCGCAGCTTTTCGCTGCCGATCACGAGCGGCACGTGTGACAGCCGATACAGGCCGGACGTGCCATCGCCGCGCATTTCATCCTTGACGAAGCCTTGCGCGCTCTCGGCCGCGAAGGCGTTGGCGTTCCACGCCTTACCCGCAATCTCCGTGTGCAGCCCGCTCAGGCTGCGGCTGTATCGCGACAGCTCGGTTACCGTGAGCCCGGTGTCGAAGTCGCCAAACAGCGCATAGAACTGCCGGCGCTCAAGCTTGAGGTACAGCTTGCGCTGGCTCGCCGCTTCGTTGCGCTGCTCGGTCGCATCGCCGTAGAGCGTGTAGTAACGGTCGGGCTCGATCACGTCCTTGAGCCGCGCCTCGGCCGCACTACGATCGCGCGCCGAGTCGTAGGCCACGGTGAGCAGGAAGTCGCCGCGGATCCGGCCCTTGGCAAACAGAGCGACGCGACCCGAGGCATCCGTGCCGTCTTCGACGCCGGCTTCGCGCGCCGCCTCGGCGTTCTGGCTGATCGTGCGGTAAGCCGCCGTACCCTCGGCAATACCCACCAGGACCCAGTCGCGTGCCGCAGGCGCCAGCCAGGCACGGATCTCCTGCTCGCGATCGTTGTTGAACTTGAGGTGCACGACCACTTCGCCACTTTGCGTCGTCGGCTCGAGCTCGATCGTCGCCACGCCGCCGTCTTCGACGGTGTAGGTCGGCTCACGCCGCCCGGTCGCGAGCAGCTGGTTCTCCGTCAGCGACTGCACTTCGAACCACGAGCGGCTCGGCGGATCGACGCGGAAGGTGCCCAGCGTTCCTCGACGCGCCGGCTTGCCATAGGCATCCGCCAACCGGATGCGCAACAGAGGATGTGTGCGTCCGTCGGCCACCAGCACCGAAGCGGCCGCATCATATTCGGCGTGCGCCGGCCCGCCACCGAAGTGAATGTCGCGCGTGAGTCGTGTTACTTCCGTACCGTCGGCAGTGCGCACGATCGCGACCAGCTGGCTCGGCCCTTCCGGAATATCCACGCCGCGCCACAGACTCACGGCGACTGTATGCGCACGGTTCTCCGTAGTGCCGTAGAAATTGAGGGCGCTGACGGGAGCACCGTCCAGGCGCAACTCCACGTTCTGACCCGGCTCGTGCCGCACGGCGGCCTTGATGCTGGTGATCGCGGGATAGAACTCTGCGCGCGGCAGTTCCCAGTCGATGCCCGGAGTCAGCGATTCAATGTTCGGGATCTCACCGCCTTCGGCATCGGGATCCGCGCGCGGCTTCGCATAAGCTGCTGGCGCGGCTTTGCCGGACTTGAGCAGCACGAGCACGCCTCGCGTCTGTACGCGGCTCACAGCAGGCGTACCGTCCGCTGCCGCGAGTGAGAAGGATACCGTGTCGGTCTTCTGGCCATTGTGGGTGGGCGAGTCGAAGAGCAGCAGCGCGCGCACCGTCGGATCCGCACTGGCTGTGGCCGGAGCCTGCACCGCAAAGGCCAGTCGGCGATGCCATTGCGCCGCTGCCTCGCCGAGGCGGAAGGTCAGCATCGATCCAGTCTGCTCCGCGTCCGCCGTCGGCGCGCCATCGGTGGTCGCGCTGCCGGGCACGTAGGTAAACGAATCGGGCAGCATCACCAGCGCCTCGAGATTGCCGATGGCGACGCCCGCGACCGTCACGTCGAGCCCGAGGCGCGTGCCATCGGCCGGGGCGGAGACATCGCGATCGAGCGTCAGCGTCACCGTGCCCTCGGGCGGACGCCGCGTTGTCAGGTTGAAGTCCGCACGCCACAGCGAGCCGCCGCGCAGGTCGACGAACTGCGAGTAGGCGCGCTGCGCATGCCGGCTCGAGGCGCCGCAGCTCACGGGTTCCAACGTCTCGGACATGCTGTCGGTGTCGACCTGCACGACGTGCGTCCCTGGAGTAACGTCCTCGAAGTGGTACTTGCCCTCGCTGTCGGTCACGCTGTAGCGCCCATCCTCGAGGTAGACGCGCACGCCTTCCACACCCGGGGCCTGCAACGCGTCGACGTCGCAGCCACCGTCAACCACGCGACCCATGATGAAGGCACGGTCGCGATTCAGCGTCTGCTGGATGCGAATCGTGCTGCTCGCGGGATTGGAAATCATGTTGCCCGCGCCCGTAGCGGAGGCTCGGTTGATCACGGTATCGCCCTTCACACTCAGGCTGATGGCGGCTACATAGCGCAGCGTCACCTTCTGTCCCGGCCCGAGGTCCCCGCTATCGAAGGTCAGTGTGCGGCCGTCCGCGCCGGTCTGCGGATCCGGTCCCTTGGTGGCATCGGGCTGATCACGAGCGATGCGCGTCGAACCCGCCTCGTAACGCAGGCCGGCGGGCAGCACGTCCGTGATCCGCGTGCCGGTGATGGTGCCGCTGGTCCCGGGGTTTTCGAGCATGAGCGTGTATTGAACAAAATCGCCCGGTGAGGCCAGCGCAGTAAGGGTCGACTTCTGCAAGAAAAGCCGCGTGCCGGTCGGATCGAGCGGCACATCGACGTTGGCCGCTGAGGGCGCAGCGACCGTGAATGAACCGCCGAAGGAACCCGCGTTGAGCGCGAACGGTGCCGCCGGCAGTGTCTGCAACGCAGCCGGATCGGCTGTCGATGGGTACAGGTAACTCACCGTCGGACTGAGCTCGAGTCGATAGTTACCCGGCGCATTCACGATCGGGAAGCGGAAGGCGCCGCTGGCAAACACGTAGCTGGTGCCACCCGAGTCGGTGACCGTCGAGCCCGACATGATCTCGCTCGGGAATGTGCTCACGCCGTCGTCGCCGCGTACCGTGGCCGGAGCGCCGCTCGCGGCATCGACCAGGCGAACGCGCACGCCATCGACTGGCTGGCCCGTGCGCGAGTCGAACACGAGGCCGCTCGGATCGATGACCGCGCTCGCCGCAACGCTGTCGCTCGTGTCGCGCGGATCGAGGTAGCTCGCGTCGAGTGCCGCATCGCGTGCCACCTGCAACGTGCAATCGCTGGGTGTCGCCGTACCGGTGCTCGTCTGGATATAGCCGACGAAAATCCCGCTCGCCGGCCCAGTTTCGGTCAACTTCAGAGTCTCACGATCTCCGGTTTGCTGGGCCGCGACTTGTACGACGACGCTGTCTCGCACGGCCGCATCACGGTTCTGATCCGGATCCACGAGCCGCACGAAGAGCGGCTCGCCACCGTGATAGCTCCCTGAGGTCGCGAGTGCAATGGGTTGGGTCGGATCGATAGATTGACCGCCGATCAGGACCGGGTCGGGAAGTGTCTGGTACGCATTTCCTGCGAGACACTGAGTCGGTCCCGCCGGCTCGGTCACGAGCGGATTGCCGCTGCCTGGACGCAGCAGCTCGATCGCGGCACGAGAAGCCGGGGGCTCGACCACCGTGAGAACCTCATTGCTGAGCAGGGTACGGACCGCGCCGCCACTGGTCGTGTAGCTCGCCTGGCCCGTATTGCGGATCGCTGTCCCTGGAGCCGTAGTGGGTGGTGACTGTGCAGCCGCCACCTGTGTGCCACCGGCCAGCAGCAACACGCACGCGAGCACTCCGCGCCAGAAATGCAGCGGGGCAGAGCGGACACGTGAGTCCGCTCTGCCCCGGTTTGTGGCCGGAGTATCGAATGCCCGGTCGCGCAACCGGCCGGCAGCCGACTGCAGGTGTCCGACTGTCAGCCTGAAGGCTACGCCGAGCGGCCGCATTGCGACGCGCTCAGTCATCCTTCACTCGCTGACGATCAGTTGATCGTCGCGCGAAAGCGCACCGTCGCCGACTGGCCCGCAGCCACACTGATCGGTGTGCTCGGATTCACTGTCAGCGTCTGGCCCGCGCGGTTGCAGCCGTCACCGTTCGAGTCGGCTCCCGATTCGGCGATACAGAACGTCGCCGGCGCAGCACCGACCTGGATCTGCACGTCGGTCGCACCCGTGTATGCGCCCTGCACGAAGGCGAGGTTCGCACTGAGTGTGTCGGACACGGAGATGCCGCCTGCAGCGACCGCTCCGGTGTTCTGGATGGTAACGACGTACTCGATGACGGCGCCCGGAATGGCCTTCGGGTTGGTGACACCATTGAACGGATCGCTGATCACCGCCGAGGTCTTGGAGATGTTGAGAGCGGCCGACTGCACGAAGTACTGGTCATCCGCAGTCTGGGTGGCATCGCGTCCCGCATCGGCGAACACGATGTCGACACCCCCACTGTCAGCGCCCGCCGACTCGGTCTCGAGCGTAGCGCCCGCCGTGCCCGGGGCTGCTGCCCGAGCCTGTAAGCGCACGTTCGCCACCTGCGCGTTGGTCGCGCCGGCCGGAATGTTGACCACCACGAACACCGTCACGCTGGCGTCTTTCGCCAGGGTGTCGATATTCGCGGCCGCGTCCACGCCCCCGTCGTACGTGCCGTTGGCGTTGCTGTCGACGAACACGTTGAGCGGCGCAAAATCCGCGTTGTCCGTGCGCGCAAACAGCGAGGTGCCGTTGGCGAGGTTGCTCGCCGACAGCTGATAGCCCTCGGGCGAGTTGCCGGTGTTGCTCACGAGGTAAATCAGCACCGCGTTCAACTGCCCGGGCACCACCGTCGTGGCGCCGCCACCGACCTCGGTCACGGTGAGGTCGATTTTGTTGTCCACCACGAAGCTGGTCGGAGCGCTGGTAATGGGGCCCTGCGCCACACCACCTACGCTGAAGTTGACGGTCGCGGTATTGCTGACCGTGGTGCCGGCCGTCGTACCGGTGGCGTGCGCCACCTGCACTCCCGCCAGCGCAGACAGCAGCACGGCAATGCCCGCTGCTGTCTTCAATCGCTGCATGATCGATGTCATTTCGATACTCCTCTCACTTTCAAAAGGCGCAAGGCACAGAACCAGCGCCGCGGACCCTTGCAGTCCGCGACACCGTTTCCCCTAGATCTCTGTGGAAGGAGCTTCGCGCTGTTATTCGAGTCGGGCGCGGAAGCGTGCGAACGCGACCGAGCCGGGCTTCAGTGGGTTGCGCATGACCCAGCGAACGTTGGTGTATTCGTCGGCGCGCGCTTCACGCTGCGAGCCGTCGGGATTGGAAACCTTGAGGGCGGCGGGCTTGTCGTAGCGAAACCCGCTGTCGATGGAATAGCTCACGTCGGTGCCGGGGCCGACCGCAGAATTGGCGACGTACTTCATGTGCTCCGGGACCGGGTTGTCGATGACGACGTGGTCCGCGGGCTCATCGCAGATGTTGGTCGCGCTCACGGTGTAGACGACTTCGTCACCGGGAACGATTTTCTCGGCCGGCACCAGGCGCGTGCTCTTCTCGCCGCGCTCGTTGGTATCGATCTTTTCGATCTCGGCGACCGTCTTGAGCAGGATGCAGCCGCGCTCCTGCGCCATAGCCGTGGTCGCGATGAACGCGAGAATCATCCCCGCCGCAAAGATCTGGATCCGTTTCATGACTCGAACTCCTGGGTTCTAGTTGATCGTTACGCTGAAGGCGATGGTCTGAGGCCCGGCGGTCTGCATCAGGTCGCCGAGGGCCACGCGAATCGTCGGCGTCGTGCCGGTCACGAGCTCGCCCGCGTCGCCGTCTGCGGCATCGCTCAAGGGCAGCGAGTTCAGACGCAGCGAGCCAGCAGCATAGGCTGTTCCCGATGGAACCGGATCCGTCAGCACGAAACCATGCGCCGTGCCGCTGCCGGTGACGTTGATGACAATCTGGTAGTTGAGGCGCGCGCCCGGAACTGGGGTCGCTCCACCGGTCGCATCGAGCACGGTCACGCTTTTGGCCAAGCTCACCTGCACATCGCCTACGAGGTACTGGCCAAGCGCTTCGGCTTGACCGCCCTTCGCACCCACCACGGCGTCCGTGCCGCCGGACCCCTGACCGGGGAAGGATGTACCCGGCGCGCCGGTACCCGTCGCCGCACGCGCCAACAGGCGACTGCGACCGGCCGAGCCGTCTACGGCGGAGACGGGAATGTTGTTCACCAGCAGGACTCCGATCGAGGCGTCCGACGCGAGCGTCGGATCGTTCACGCCGGGAAGGTAAGCGACATCCGCGGCGGAAAGATTGCCACTCGCGTCGCTGTCGAAGTAGATGGCGGGCGTCGCGGGTTGCGGATCGAAGTCATCGCCCGCCACGACGTCGTCGATGGCGAGCGGAAAGGTTTCGGTACCGTTTCCAGTGTTGGTGAGCCGGAACAGCAGGGTCCGGTTGGTATCGCCGGCGGATACCGAGACGGTCGGGCTCTGTGACGTGATGTTCAGGTCGAGAATTTCACCGACCACGAACGCGGCAGCATTGGATTGCGCGGAGCCTGGCACGCCTGCCATCACGAAGCTGACGCTGGCCTGGTTCGAGATCGAAGTGCCAGCGGGCGTGGCCGCGCCCTGCGCCGTCGCCGACAGCAACGCACAAAGCGGCAGAACTGCGATGTAGGCCAGACGTGTCATTACGCCGCACTCTCACTGCACGCGGTCGCCTCAGTGCGCCGCAATAATCGGCCACCCGCAGACTTCCGCTCGCGGGTCCGTTACAGCGAGAGTGTCGATGAGCCGGGCGCCCACGCGGCGTTTGAAATCCTCCCTGCGACGCCCGGATTTTCCGAGTCGGCGCAGACGCTTGCGTGGTCACCGGGCCCTTGGGGAATGGCCAGAAAACGCTTGTGATCATAGGGATAATCTATTTAACTCAACGTGATCACATTCACAGCAGGTGGGCCGGTCGATTGACCCTCGTCACGGTTGTTCCGGCTCGTCAATAACCGCACTATCCGCCCATGAATAAGACCCGTCGGGCCGAGAGACACACCTCACAAACTGGCGCACGACCACGACGGCGTCACAAATCTTCAAGGCAAAAATCGACAAACGACAAAGCGGGTGCGGGCGCGTCCGGATCGACCCAGGCGCCTCAGGTCGAGCTGCCCGGCAGCGATGGATTTACGCCTGCGGATCGCGGTCAACCGGAGCTTGACCACGTCGACGCGAACCAGGCGGCGGAAGAGATCCTGGGTGCCAATCCCCTCATCGGGTTCGACCGAGCCGAGATCTTCAACGCGCTCGGCCGTCTGGCGAAGCTCCTGGCGTTCGAACCCGGCGTGCTCGTGCGCGAACAGCTCAATCTGGGACGCGAGCTGTTCGGGATCATCACGGGCCGCTCGCGGCAACAGCCCGATCCCAAGGACCGGCGCTTCAGCCACGAGGTGTGGCAGAAGAACGGTTACTACAAGCGCCTCATGCAGGCATTCCTCGCGTGGCGGGAAAGCATGACGCGCATGCTCGACGCTGCCAACGCTTCGCCCGAGGATCGCGAGCGGGCGCGTTTCGCTCTTTCACTCGTGACGGAAGCCTTCGCGCCGACCAATACCCTGATCGGCAATCCCGGCGCGCTGATGCGCATCACGCAGACGCGCGGCAAGAGCCTGCTGTTCGGCCTGCAGAATTTCATCGGCGACCTGCTCGACAACGGCGGCATGCCGCGGCAGGTCGATGATCGCAAGTTCCGAGTCGGCAAGAACCTCGCGACCACGCCAGGTGCCGTCATATTTCGCAGCGAGGTACTGGAGCTGATCCAGTACCAGCCGAGCACCGCCGAGACCTTCCGGCGTCCGCTCCTCATCGTGCCGCCGCAGATCAATAAGTTTTACGCGCTCGACCTGAGCCCCGGGCGCAGCTTCGCCGAGTACGCCACGCGCAATGGCGTCCCCACGTTTGTGATCAGCTGGCGCAATCCCACCGCTGCGCAGCGCGACTGGAACCTCGAGACGTATCTCGCGGCCTGCAGGGAAGCCTTGGGCGTGGTGAGCGAGATCTCCGGCAGCACGCAGATCAACACCATGGCCGCGTGCGCCGGCGGCTTCACGCTGGCGACGCTGCTGGGCCACCTCGCCGCCGCCGGCGACAAGCGCGTACACAGTGTCACGCTCCTGGTGACGGTGCTCGATACCGAGTCGCCGACCCTGCTCGGCACCTTCGCATCGCGCAGCGGCATCGCCGCGGCGATACGGCACTCACGCTCGCGCGGCGTGCTCGAGGGCAGCGAAATGGCACGCGTTTTCGCGTGGCTGCGACCGAACGACCTGGTGTGGCTGTTCGTCGCTAACAACTGGGTGATGGGCAATCGTCCGCCCGCCTTCGACATCCTGTACTGGAATTCGGACACCACGCGCCTGCCGGCGGAATTCCACGCGGATCTGCTGCGTCTGTACCTGGAAAACCCGCTGCTGCAGGCGAGCCGTCTGAAGGTCCTCGGTACGGCGATCGACATGAGCCAGGTGAAGGTCGACAGCTACGTGGTTGCCGGGATTACGGATCACATCACGCCCTGGCCCGCCTGCTATGAGTCGCGTAAGGTCCTGCCGGGTTCGATGACCTTCGTGCTGAGCTCGAGCGGTCATATCCAGAGCATCGTCAACCCGCCGGGCAATCCGAAGTCCAAGTACTTTCTCAACACGGATCTCAGCCTGCCCGCCGACAAGTGGCTCGAGACGGCCACGCCGCACCAGGGATCGTGGTGGGATCACTGGCTCAAGTGGTACGAGACGCACGGCGACGGCAAGCGCGCAGCACCGGCTCATCTCGGCAGCAATGCTCATCCAGCGGTCGATCCGGCGCCCGGGCGCTACGTTCACCAGCACTAGCAGCCCGAAAATCCTCCTGCGCGGCAGATGTGTGGCGTAGTCGGTTGCGCGCGCAATGGTGGATGCCGGTAGAGTTGCGCGAGGCAGCGGATTGGCACAGGGCCGCGTAGTGAACAATCGGTCAACACCTCCCAAGATCGACTACGTCGATGTCGACGGCGTGATGCTCAGAGTCGCGATCCGCGGCGGTCGCAGCGGAACGCCTCTCCTGCTCTTCAACGGTATCGGCGCCAATCTCGAACTGGTGTTTCCCTTCATCGAGGCGCTGCGCGGTCGCGAGGTGATCGTGTTCGACATGCCCGGCGTCGGGCGCTCACCGATGTCGTGGTTCCCGCGGCGCTTCAGCGGCATCGCACGCCTGACGAGTCACCTCCTCGACCGCCTCGGCTATCAGAGCGTCGATGTTGCGGGGGTCTCCTGGGGCGGCGCTGTTGCACAGCAGTTTGCTCGCCAGCTTCCGGATCGGTGCCGCCGCCTGATACTCGCCGCCACGTCCGCTGGCGCCGTGATGGTGCCCGGACGGCCGAGCGCGCTCATGAAGATGACGACACCGCGACGCTACCTCTCGCCGCAATTCATGCAGCGTGCCGCCGGCACGATCTACGGCGGTGAAGTACGCGAGCGGCCCGAGCTCGTGACTGCACACACGGCGCGAGTCATACCGCCTCAGTTCATGGGTTACGTCTACCAGCTGGTCGCGGGCGTGGGCTGGACCAGTGTTCACTGGCTGCACAAGCTGAAGCAGCCCACCCTGATCATGGCAGGCTCGGACGACCCGTTGGTCCCGCCGGTCAATGCTCGGTTGCTGTCACTCCTCATCCCCGACAACCGGCTGGTGATCATTCCCGGAGGTGGACACCTGTTCATGCTTCACTGCCTCGACCAGGTCATTCCCGTGATTCGCGATTTCCTGGGCGCAGCGAGCGCGGAAAGGGCACTGGGGACCGCGGTCACTCAGAAGGCTTGACACGACCCTCAGCCGCTATTATTGTGCGCCGCGACAAATGCTGCGACGCAGCGATTATCTGGAGATCACATGGAAATTCGGGAACAGCTGAGTCGAGCCCGACAGAAGGCACAGGCTCGCGTGGAGAACTATCGTCATACGGTGGTCGAGTCGGCCCGGCGAACGGCTCAGCGGGCCGCTCAGCGCGCCTTGGACGCCAAGACCCCCATCCGGATCGTTGCGCAGGCCAGCCGCCGCGTGAACGACCTTTCGCACGACTACTTTTCGAAGCTCGTCACCCAACAGCTTCGCAGCCTTGAGAGTGTGATCGAAATCGGCACCGAGCGCCTGAACCGAGCCGCTGAAGCGCAGGATTTCCGCACGCTGATCGCCGGGCAGGCAAAGCTCTCTCCGGCGAGCCGGGAGCGACTGGGCCGTGACCTCAGGGCCACGTGGGAACTCGCTGCGGAGTCCGGACGCGAACTCGGCTCCATCGTCTCGGAGACCTACGCGCAGTTGATCCACGGCGTACAGACGAGCCCGGCGCGCAAGGCACCGCGCCGGCGCAAGAGCACTCGCGCGCGCAAGACTACGAAGGCGAACTGAGACAGCAATTGCCGGGCGCCCGCGCGGGCGCCCCTTCTGTCAGGTGCATTTCGCCCATAGGCAGGTACGGGCGGATCGAGCCGTTATAATCGCCGCAGGACTCCCATGGCGACCGCACCTCAGCAAGTCTCTACCCTCAGTCAGATCAGCCCCGCGGTCCGCGACTGGGTGGCGCAGGTCGCTCGCCAGACCAAGCCGGATCGCGTGCACTGGTGCGATGGGTCGGAGGAGGAGTTTCAGGCGCTGCGCCAGGAGTTGGTGACGCGCGGCGAGCTGCACACGCTCAACGCGCAAACTCATCCCGGCTGCTACCTCTACCGCTCGCATCCCTCCGACGTCGCGCGCGTCGAGCACCTGACCTTCGTGTGCACTACTTCGCAGGCCGATGCCGGTCCCAACAATAACTGGCTGAGCCCGGCCGATGCGCATCGGCGCATGGACGAGTTGTTCGACGGATGCATGCGTGGTCGGACCTTGTATGTCGTCCCCTACTGCATGGGACCCCTGCAGTCTCCGTATGCGCGCTGCGGCGTCGAGATCACGGACAGCGCCTACGTCGTGCTCAACATGCAACTGATGACGCGCATGGGGCGCGCGGCGCTCGAGCGCATTGCGCGCGAGGGCACCTTCGTGAAGGGCCTGCACTCGACCGGCGATCTCAACCCGGAACGGCGCTTCATCATGCAGTTCCCCGAGGAGCTCGGCATCAAGAGCTTCGGCTCCGGTTACGGCGGAAATGCGCTGCTCGGCAAGAAATGCCATGCGCTGCGCATCGCCAGCTGGCAGGCGCGGCAGGAAGGATGGCTCGCGGAACACATGCTGCTGATGGGCGTCGAGAATCCGGCCGGCGAAACGCATTACCTCGCCTGTGCCTTTCCTTCCGCCTGCGGTAAGACCAACTTGTCGATGCTCGTGCCGCCCGAATCCCACAAGGGTTGGAAGATCTGGACCCTGGGCGATGACATTGCGTGGCTGCATCCGGGCAACGATGGACGGCTGTGGGCCATCAACCCCGAGTCTGGCTACTTCGGTGTCGTGCCGGGCACGAATGCGAAGACCAATCGCAAAGCCTACGAGACGATCCGGCACAACACGCTCTACACCAACGTCGCCGTGACCGCCGATCAGCAGCCCTGGTGGGAAGGGCTCGAATCCGGCCAGCCGGTGCTGGACTGGCAGGGACGGCCCTACGATCCGAAGCGCGGTCCGGCGGCGCACCCCAATTCCCGTTTCACAGTTGCGGCCACGCAGAATCCCGGGTATTCGCCCCTCGCAGAAAGCGCCGCTGGCGTGCCGATTTCAGCGCTGGTCTTCGGCGGTCGCAGGCGTGAGCTGGCGCCGCTGGTGTACCAGGCGCGCGACTGGAATCACGGCGTGCTCGTCGGCGCTTCGGTGGCGTCGGAAACGACGGCCGCGGCCGTGGGTGAGGTCGGCGTCGTGCGTCGCGATCCGATGGCGATGAAGCCGTTCTGCGGTTACAACTTCGCAGATTACTGGGCGCACTGGTTGAGCTTCCCCACACGCGCAGCGAAGCTCCCGCACATCTTTCACGTGAACTGGTTCCGTCGCGACAAGGCCGGCAAGTTCCTGTGGCCGGGGTTCGGCGACAACCTGCGGGTGCTGCGCTGGATCATCGATCGTTGCGCTGGTCGCGCGGGTGCGCAGGAGACGCCGATTGGCTTTCTGCCCAGACCAGAAGATATCGACGTGGCAGGGCTCGATGTCACACCGCAGACGATGCTGGAGCTGCTGGCGGTGGACCCGGCGCTGTGGCGCCAGGAAGGGAGAGAGTTGGGCGACTACTTACGCACGTTCGGTGCGCGGTTGCCGCCAAGGCTCATGGAAGAGCACCGCAAGACAATGGAACGCCTCGGATAAGGGCGCGGCACCGGTCTCTGCGCGCCGCGGGAGTCAGGGACTCATTCCTCGCACACGAACCGGATTGCCTGGGGTGAGTTCGCCTCCGGCAGCTTGCCGAGGCCTATGTAGCCCTCCCCCTTGAGCTGCATGCTGTCGCGCCGGACGAATGCCTCCTCGCCGGCGCTGCTCAGGACGAAGGTGCCGTTCGTGCTCTGATCGATGAGGACGAACTTGTTGCGGTTGACCTCGATGCGCGCGTGCAGCCGCGAAATGAGATTACCCTTCACTATCAGGTCGTTGTCCTCGGCGCGTCCGATGGCGATATTCGTGCGCTGCTCATCAACCACGACTTCCTGGCCCTGGTAGCGCAGCCGCAAGCGCAGTTTCTTGCCATCGCGCTGGCTGAGCGCAATGGCCGGAAGCATGCTGGTGACGTCCTCGGTCTGCCACAGCACTTCGAACAGCGCCACCTCGCTCGAGCGGCCCTTGAGCGTCGCGACGTCGATCTGCCGCACCGATGCACGCCATTCCGGTGAGAGCTGATCCACCATCGTGGAGGTGGTGATGATCTGCCCGGCTTTGGCCTGGCTGGTCATGCGATTGGCGGTGTGCACGGCGGCGCCGAAGATGTCGCGATTCTCGAGCACCACCGGACCGAAATGGCAGCCGATGCGGATCGAGACCGGCTGACCCTCGACCTTGAGATCGGGATGCGCCGAGATCTGCTGCTGCATCTGTCCCGCGGCGTTGAGCGCGTCATCGACCGTCGGAAACGTCGACATCACTTCATCGCCCATGGTCTTGATGACCGTGCCGTGATGCTGCTCGGTCGCGGTGCGCATGATTTCGATGCAGGTCGCCACCATGTCGCGGGCCTTGGCATCGCCCATCTGCTCGTAGAGCTTGGTGCTTCCGACCACGTCGGCGAACAGGATGGCGAGCTCGATATCCTTGGCCATGGTTACGCTTTCTGATGCAACTGCCTGAAGTTGCGGAAGGTTCCGGGCGGCTTGTTGTGCGGCCAGATTATACGGGATGGGCGCGGCTGGAACATCCCGCCAGTTAACGGGCTCGTGAACTTCCGTGCCCGCCGCCGCGCCTCGAGCGCAGCAAACGTGCTGCCGGCTTTACCCTACGCGGCCTGCTGGCGGCGGAGCATCTCACAGGCCTGCCGCAGCACCTCGATACCCGCGCCCTCCCGCCGACTGGCCTCGGAAAAATAGCGCCGCCAGCCGCGCGCACCAGTCTGTGCGCTGAACAAGCCAAGAATGTGGCGCGTCATAGCACTGAGTGTGTGCCCGTTGCGCAGCTGGTCCTCAGCGTACAGTGTGAACCGCTCGAGAACCTCGAGACGTGAGGGCGGCACCCATCCGGCCTGCGGGTAGAGAGAGCCCTCGATCTGCGCGAGCAGATAGGGATTGTGATAGGCCTCGCGCCCGATCATGACGCCATCGACGCCGAGCAACAGGTCTCGAACCTGATCGAGATTGCGCACACCGCCGTTGGCGATGATGGCGAGCTGCGGAAAATCCGCCTTCAGACGTCGGACCACTTCGTAACGCAATGGCGGGACTTCGCGGTTCTCCTTCGGCGACAACCCCTTCAGGATCGCCTTGCGTGCGTGGACGGCGAACACGGTGCAACCCGATGCAGCAACCGTGACCACGAAGTCGTGCAACCGCTCGTAATCCTGCGCGGTGTACTCGAGCCCGCGTGGCACCGCACCTGCGCCTTCTTCGATGCCGATGCGGACCTTGACGGTGACCGGAACAGCGACTTGCGCGCGCATCGCAGCCACGCACTCCGCGACCAGACGCGGCTGCGCCATGAGGCACGCCCCGAAGGCACCGGACTGCACGCGATCGCTCGGGCAGCCCACGTTGAGGTTGATCTCATCGTAGCCCGCGGCGGCGCCCCAGGCCGCAGCGAGTCCGAGCGCACGCGGCTCACTACCTCCCAACTGCAGGGCCACCGGATGCTCCGCGGGATCGAACGCCAGCAGTCGCTCGCGGTCGCCGTGCGCGAGCGCCGCCGCCGTGATCATCTCCGTATACAGGACGGCGTGCGGAGAGAACTGGCGCAGGAAGAACCGACAATGCCGGTCAGTCCAGTCCATCATCGGGGCGACGGCCAGGCGACGATCCAACTCACTCATTGCCGGAATACTCTCGATTCATACCGAAATGTTCTGCACCAATCCCCGGGCCAGGTCGATCAACACGATATTCGAGTTCTCCTGCTTCTGCCCCTTCTGGGTGTGCGGGTCGGCAGGGCGGCGCGCTGAACATGGCTTCGTGCAGTTCCCGCCCTGTCGGCCGGCCAGATGAGGACCGTAGAACCCCCTATCGCGGCGTGCCCGCCGAAGCAGGAACATCTTTCGGTTGGCCAAGCCATGTGACAGCCCTGTGTTCCTGGCCATGCGGAGAGTGTCAATGAAAGGGTACATCGACGACATTGAAGGCAGAACTGAAAAGAATTCCGATTTTCGGCGCGTGCTCTACACGGGCAAGCATCTGCAGCTGGTGTTGATGGCGCTAAGTCCCGGTGAAGAAATCGGCGAGGAGATTCACCGTGATCGGGATCAGTTCTTCCGCGTGGAGGAAGGCGCGGGCGAAGTCTGGATCGACGGCGTGCGGTCAAAGATCAAGAGCGGTTTCGCGATCGTGGTTCCCGCCGGCGCACGGCACAACATCAAGAACACGGACGACAACCCCCTGAAGGTCTACACGCTTTACGGGCCGCCCGAGCACATTGACGGTACCGTGCATGTCACGAAAGCCCAGGCACAGGCGGCCGAAGAGCACTTCGACGGCAAGACAACGGAATAGCTGAACTACGGCTGAGGTCGCGGTGTGGCAGCGACGCCCGGCGGCAGGAGCGGATACGCGATCTTCGGTTGCTCCCCGGTGAGGCCATCGAGGAATGCGACGATGGTGTCGGTCTCCTCCGGTGTCAGCTGCGCCCCAAGCTGACTGGTCCCCATCACAGCCACCGCCTGGCGCAGATCCCAGGATCGGCCGGAGTGAAAGTACGGGGCTGTCAACGCAATGTTCCGCAGCGTTGGCACCTTGAAGACATACTCGTCCGTCGCGGTCTTGGTCACCGTGAATCGGCCTTTGTCGTTCGGTGGCAGCAATTCGGCCCCCGGCTTTTCCACCGTGCCAAACGGTGCATACATGCCGCCGCCTACGTTGATGCCGTTGTGGCACGCAACGCAGCCCTTGCCGATGAATGCCTGCAGTCCCTGTTTCTGCTGCGCGGTGAGCGCTGATGCATCACCCTTCAAGTACCGGTCGAATGGCGCGTTCGGCGTGATGAGCGTCGCCTCGAATACCGCGATCGCCTTCTGCGCGTTCGCGAGTGTGACTGCGTTCGCCTCGCCCGGGAATGCGGCCTTGAACGCCGCAACATAGCCGGGGATCGCTGCGAGTTGCTCGCCCACGTGCTCCTTCGGCGAGGCCATCTCCCCCGGATTGAGCACCGGACCACCCGCCTGCTCTTCAAGATCCTTCGCGCGCCCGTCCCAGAACTGGGCCTTGTTGAAGACCGAATTGAGAACAGTCGGCGCATTGCGATCGCCTCGCTGCCACTTGTGGCCGATCGAGGTCTCCTCCGCGTCAGCACCGCCAAGCCCCACGTTGTGGCAGGAGTTGCAACTGATCGCGTGACTTGCCGAAAGTCTCGGGTCGAAGTAGAGCATCTTCCCAAGCTCCAGCTTCGCCGGCGTAGTCGGATTCCCCGGCAAGGCGGGTGGCGATTCGGGAATCGGTTTGAACAGCGCCTGCGCGGACGTCATCAAGTCATCAGCGGCGACAACAGCGCCAGTGGCAAAGCCCAAGGTCGCGGCTAGCACGACGGTGCAGAGCGCTCGCATGACAAACTCCTCCTCGCGGGTCTGTCAGGTTGGGACGACATCACCGCGCATGGCGGGGGAGCATACGCTCTGCCCTAAGTGACCAGCGATACGCATTTGCATCATCAGGCACGCATGTCACTGATGCGGGTCGCGATTCGATTCAGTCGTAAATTACTGGACAGGCGTTGCTTCGAGGATGCTGAAGCCTTCGCCGATCGGAACCGTGCGACTGAGCCTCAGCCCGCCGTGGTCGAGGAGCGCGCGATACTCCGGCTCGGTACGCTCCTTCCCATCCCACAGCATCATCGTCAGGTCGCCCTGCACCACACCGCGGTGCTCGGACGTCACCGTGACCTGCTGCGGCATGACGCGCTCGATCAACACGACCGCAGCATTCGAAGTGCTCGCAGCCTCGCCAACGCGACGCATGATCTGCTGCGCATACTCGTCGTTCCAGTCGTGGACGATGTACTTGAGCAGATAGCAGTCGGCGTCGGGCGGAATCGGCCCGAAGAAGCTGCCGGTCCGGAATTCGGCGCGTTCAGCGACTCCCTGCTCTTGTAGATAGCGCCGGGCCCCCTCGGCACAATGGCTGAGATCGAGGATGACGCCGCGTTGCCGGGGGTTGGCGCGGAGCAGCTCGACCAGCACTGCCCCATACCCTCCTCCAACGTCCATCACCCTCTTGAAGCGCGAAAAGTCATATGCCGCGAGCGCCCGCGCGGCAACCCTGCGGCTGCCGTCCACCATGGATTGATTGAATACCGCCGCTTCGTTGGGACTCGTTTCCAGGTCGGCGAAGCCGGCCGGGCCATGCTTGATCCCAGGCGGAGGCTCACCGGTTTTCACGCAGCGCGCGAGCTGGCCGAACGCTGGCCACAGCAGATTGCCGACGTGCAGGACCATGCCCCGCACCGAACCGGGCACATCCGGGAGCAATAGTTGGCCAGCCGCGCTCAGCGAGAAGCGCCCGCCGCCCAGATCGCCCACGACATTGAGCGCTGCGAGTGCGCGCAGCAGGCGAAACACTGCCGACGCGTCCGCCGAAGCGCGCTGTGCCAGTTCGTCCGCGGTAGCCGGGCCGGCCGCGAGATGACCGGGAAGATCGAGCACCACCGCCGCGTTGAGTGCCTGCACCGGCCAGAATGCGTTGATCATCGCCACCAGGCGCGCACGTGGATCGGCGGGGTCGTCGGTGGCTACAGACCTTTGTTGGTCCTTCACTGGCCCCCTCCGGCCGCCTTACTGCAATCCGCTGGCCGTTTCCCGGATCAGCCAGTCCACGACCGCGTTCAATGCCTCACGTTCGCTCGCGCCCCGTGCACGCGCTTCGTCGAAGATCTTGACCTGGCGGTGGGCGCTCGTGCCTCGCTTCAAGATGGTGCGCGCGTGCGCAATGTCGGCGCTGCAGCCGATGGTCTCGGCGTCCTCCTTGACCAGCTCCAGCAGCTCTTCCAGCAGCTCGCTGAATGGCACCAGCTCGCCCCGCGCAAGATCGAGCAGGCCTTCATCGTAGCTGTAGCGACTGGCGCGCCAACGGTTCTCATTCACCAGCATGTCGGCGTACACGCGCCAATGCTGGTTATTGCGGCGTAAACGGTAAAGCATGCGCAACAGACAGACGTTGAGCGATGCCAGCGCGATGGCATCGTCGACGTTGGTGCACACGTCCATGATGCGAGTCTCGAGCGTCGGATAGCGCCAGCTCGGCCTGAGGTCCCACCAGATCTTCGAGGTGTCCTGGATCAGGTTGTTGCGAATCAGCGTACCGATGTGACGCTGGTACTCGCCGTAGCTGGCAAAATTCTCCGGCAGTCCCGTGCGCGGCAGTGCGCTGAATACCGTGAGGCGAAAGGACTTGAGGCCGGTATTCTCGCCCTCCCAGAAGGGCGACGAGCACGACAGCGCCAGCAGGTGCGGGAGGAAGTACGCGAGCTGTTTCATCAGGTCGATGCGCAGCTCATCGTCTTCGAGTCCAACGTGCACGTGCATGCCGCAGATGACCATGCGCCGCGCCATGGCCTGCATCTCGCGCGCCAGCGCCACGTAGCGGTCCTTGTCGGTGTGCTTCTGCTGAATCGCTCGCGCGAACGGGTGCGTCGATGCGGCGATCGGCGCGAGACCGTAGCGCCGTCCGACATCGACGACGATCTTGCGCAGGCGCGATAGATGGGCACGCGCCTCCTGCATGTCGCGGCTCACCGGCGTACCGATCTCGATCTGGCAACGCAGGAACTCCGGGCTCACCTGCTTTTCCCCGAGCTCGGTGCATTCCTTGAGCATGGCCGGCGGCGGATCGGTTTCGAGATCACGGGTCTCGAGGTTCACCAGCAGATATTCTTCTTCGATTCCCACCGTGAACGGCGGTTGTTTGACTGCCATGTTGCCTCGGTGCGGTAGCTGTATGCCTACTCTTTTAATCGATGGTGCAGCCCCGGGTCCAGAAGGATCGGCTGTAAGGCACCGTGCAGCAGTTCAGCCCAGCGCCGGACTCCCGCCGCGGTGTCGATCTGGTCCTGCCGGACCTCAATGCAGACGTGCGGCAGCCGGGCGCGCTCGGCATGCCGCGCCACCGTGTAGTCGGCCGGATGTCGGCCCGAGTACGGCAGGTTGTCGCCGACTGTGAGTCCTTCGATGGCGCGCAGCCGCTCGAGCAGTGGCACTGCGATGCGCGGGTCACGGTCCCACAGCACACCGATATTCCAGGGCCGCGGTTCGCTGCCCATCACGGGCGTGAAGCTGTGCATCGAGATGAAGGCTGGGACCACCTCGTGGCGCCGGAATTCGTCCAGGCGCAGCTCGATGGCGCGGTGGTAGGGCTCGAAGAAACTGCGTAGGCGCGCGTCGCGCTCGTCATCGTTCAGCTTCTGGTTTCCGGGCACGGCAATCCCATCGCTGTGGCCAACGATCGAGGTGGGGTCCGCAGGCGAGCGATTACAGTCGATCAGCAGTCGTGAGTAGCCTGCGAGCACCGCCGGCGTGTCGAACAGGCGTCCGAGCACGCGTGTGAGCGAGGCGGCCCCGATGTCCCACGCGATGTGGAGCTCGGTGTCGGCCGCGCGCAGCCCCAGGTGTCCCAGCGCCGCGGGAAAGGCGCGACTCGCATGATCGCAGACGAGGAGAACCCCGCCTTTCCCGGCAACGTTGAGCAGTGTGAAGGGCGGCGGATCGCCGGCAGCGATCAGGGGAAATTCGCTGCCTTTGGGGGCGGTCTCTAGGGCCGAACTCATCGGCCGCAATTCTACATGAGCCGGCCGCCCCTCAGGCGAGGCGGCGCAGGTCCGCCGCCAGCGGACGCGCGTAAGGAAAGCGCGAGGTGGGCTCGGGTGCCGCGATGTGAAATCCCTGTGCGTAACTCACGCCGAGGCGCGCGAGCTCCGCCAGCACCTCCGGCGACTCCACGCGCTCAGCGATCGTCTGGATATGCATGGCACGGCCGATCTGGCTGATCGCCTCGACCATGCTGCGATCGATCGCATCGCGGGTGACGTTCTCGATGAACTGCCCGTCGATCTTGAGGTAGTCGACCGGCAGCGTCTTGAGGTACATGAACGAGGACAGGCCGCTGCCGAAATCGTCGAGCGAAAAGCGGCAGCCGCGGTTCTTGAGCTCGCGCATGAAGTAGACGACGTTGGCGAGATTCGACACCGCGGCGGTTTCGGTGATCTCGAAGCAGATCGCGCCCGGACTCGGCGTTTCCTGCGCCAGTTCGTTGATCAGGAATTCCAGGAAGCGATCGTCGTTGAGCGAAGTACCCGACAGGTTGATCGAGATCGTATACGGCGGGTGCGGATCGCTCGCGCGATGCGCCAGCACACTCAGCGCGTGCCGCACCACCCAGCGGTCGATCGCAGGCATGACGTTGTAACGCTCCGCCGCCGGAATGAATTCGATCGGTTGCACCAGCGCGCCGTTCTCATCGCGCATGCGCAGCATCAGCTCGAAATGACGGCGCAGGTCGCGGTTGGCACCGATGGGCACGATCGGCTGGAAATACAGCTCCAGCCGGTCTTCCTCGCTGGCGCGCGTGAGGCGCGACACCCACTGCATTTCGCGATGCCGTTCCGGCACGTTGTCCTGTTGGTAGACATGGACGCGGTTGCGTCCCTGGTCCTTGGCGGCGTAGCACGCAACGTCCGCCGCGCTCATGAGCGCGGCCATGCTCTCCGTCTCGCGCGTGATCTCGACGATGCCGATGCTCACCCCGACGTTGAGTGCCCCATCGTGCCACATGAAGCGGTAGTCCCGGATGGCCTGCCGCAAGGCTTCGGCAATGCGCATCGCCTGATCAGGCTGGCATTCGGCCAGCAGGATGCCGAATTCGTCGCCGCCCAGGCGCGCGAGCGTGTCGCTGGCGCGGATGCGCGTCTGCAGGAGCCCGGTGATCTGCTTCAGGAGCCGGTCACCGGCGGGATGTCCGCAGGTGTCGTTCACCAGCTTGAACTGATCGAGATCGAGGTACAACAGCACATTCCCCTGTCCCTCGCCGCGATGAGTCGCGGCGAGCGCTTCGCTGAGACGGCTCTCGAACTCGCGCCGGTTGATCAGGCCCGTCAGCGCGTCGTGACTCGCCTGGTAGGAGAGCGCGCGCCGCAGCCGGCGCTCGCGGCTCACGTCATGAAACACCATCACCGCGCCGATGACGTGGCCGGCGCGATCGCGGATCGGCGCCGCCGAATTCTGGATCGCGATCTCCTGCCCGCGGCGGTTGAGCAGCACCGTGTGGTCGGACAGGCCGATCACGCGCGCTTCACGCAGGCAGCGCACCACGGGATTCTCCACCGCCTCACGATCGGTCTCGTTGATCAGCCGGAAGATCGCGGCCACCGGCAAGCCGTGCGCTTCGCGCGTATCCCAGCCCGTGAGACTCTCCGCAACGGGATTCACGTAGTTGACGCAGCCATCGGCATCCGTGGTGATGACGCCGTCGCCGATCGACTGCAGCGTGACCTGGGCGCGCTCCTTTTCCTCGAACACCGCGGTCTCCGCTTTCCAGCGCTCGGTGATGTCGGCGATCGTGCCCTCGTAGCCGACGATGTCGCCCTGCTCGTTGCGCACCACGCGCGCGCTCTCCAGCACCACGATCGTCCGGCCGTCGCGGCGGCGTAACTGGTATTCGGCGTTGCGCACTTCGCCATCGGCTTCCATGAGACGCACGAACTCGACGCGATCCGCGGGATCGACGTACAGGCTCACCGCATCCCCCGACGCATACAGCTCGTCAGCGGAATCGAACCCCAGCAGCTGCACGAAGGCGGGATTGACCGACAGGAAGCGGCCTTCACGACTCGTCTGGTAAACGCCTTCCATGACGTTCTCGAACAGCCCGCGGAATTTCGCTTCGCTGGCCCGCAGAGCGTCTTCGGCGCGGCGCCGCTCGATCGCTATGCCGGCAAGCTGCGCCATGCGCGCCATGAGCTCCAGGTCCCGGCGCCCGGGCGTACCCGTGTGGCGGCGATACATGGCAGCCGTACCGAGCGCGCTGCCGTCACCGCCAAGAATCGGAGTCGACCAGCAGGACTTCAGCTCGAAGCGCAATGCGAGGTCGCGGCGCTGTTCCCACAGTGCATCCTTGGCGATGTCGGCCACGATCACCTGGCGGCCGAGGAACACGGCCGCGGAGCAGGAGCCGAAGCGCGGGCCCACCGGAGTGCCTTCCATCGCCGCACAGAATTCCGCTGGCAGGCGTGGCGCCACGACCTGGTGAAAGGTGTGCGATTGCTTGTTGAGCAGGCTGATCGCACAGCTGGCATCGGGGCACACCCTCTCGGTGAGCTCGGTGATCGCTTCGAGCGCGACCGAGAGGTGCGCATGTGAGGCCAGCTTCTCGAACACGCGCCGCTCGCCCGCCGCGATCAGCTCGGCGCGCTTGCGATCGGTGATGTCCGTGATGCTGCCGCGGATCAGCTTGCGGGTCGAGCTTGGCAGGCGCACCAGGCGCACTTCACAGGCGATGTCGTTGCCGAGCGCATCCCGGTGCAGCCATTCGAACACGGGCGTTTCGCCGTTGAGCGCCCGATCGAGATAACCGCGCGCCACGCCAAAGGACGAGGTGCCGTCGGCCTGCGCCGGCGGGCTGACCTGCTCGGGCCCGCACTCGAGCAGCGCCGTACGGTCCATCTTGAAGAACCGTACCGCATTGTCGTTGACGTCGACGAAGCGACCCACGTCCATGTCGAGCACCACGATGGCTTCCGGTGCGTTCTCGACCAGCGTGCGATAGCGCGCTTCACTTTCGCGCATCGCCTGCTCGGAGTTGCGCCGGTCCGTGATGTCGCGCAGGCAGACCACGAACACGCGCCGTCGATTGAGGTGCGCCTCGCTGACGGCGATTTCGGCAGCGAACGGGGTGCCGTCCTTGTTGCGCCCCCAGGTCTCGCGGCCGGCCAGATCGATGTGCGTGTCGTCGAGTCGCGCCGCGAGGCTTGACAGGTAGTCGGCTACCGATCCCTGGCTCGCGGACTCCGGCACCAGGTGATCGAGCGTTCGCCCCAGCACTTCAGCCTGGCTGTAGCCGAAGATGCGCTCGCCGGTGGGATTGAAGGTTTCGATATGGCCACCGTCATCGACCGTGATGATGGCGTCCTTGATGTGATCGAGGATGGCCTGCAGCTGGTTCGCGGTCTGCTCGCGGATTTCGCGTGTCAGGGCCTGCGCTTCATCGGACATGAGCTGCATCGAGCGCACGATGCCGCGCCGCTCATCGTCGACGCTGTCGTAGTGGCGACTGATGAGCTCGAGGAGGCGGGTGAGTTCCGGTGCACCGCCGGCAGAGCTGGCGGCAGCGATGCGAAGCTGCTGACGCAGCAGCCGGTTCAGGCTGGGCTGGCCGGCCGGGAATTGCCCCGTCCATCCGGTCGGGTACGTGGCCGCGGGGTCGCCCGCCGACGGCTCAAGGAGCCGATTCGGCGCAGCTGCTCTTCCGCCCGCGTTTGACATAAGGCGTAACCGGGACCCAAGCGCTTCGAGCAAGCGCAGACGGTCATCTTAGTTACGCTATGGAAAACGCCTGTGTGACCGGACTCTCGATTCGGCCACGAGGCCCCTGATTCCCGACGGGAAGATCGCGCCGTCCGACGCAGCTCTCAGCCGGCGGCCGCGCGCAGCATCCGTTTCCGCTCCTGCTCCGTCAGAGCCCGCTTGCGCAGCCGGACGGCCGTGGGGGTCACTTCGACCAGCTCGTCGTCAGAGATGAATTCCATCGCCTGCTCGAGCGAAAAGCGCACCGGGGGCGTCAGCAGCAGCTTCTCATCGCTCCCGGCAGCACGGATGTTGGTGAGCTTCTTGGCCTTGAGCGGATTGACGGTGAGATCGTTGTTGCGACTGTGGATACCCACGATCTGGCCCGCGTAGACCTCTTCGCCCGGCCCGACGCACAGCCGGCCCCGCTCCTGCAGGCTGAAGAGCGCATAGGCGAGCGTGTGCCCCTGACCGTTCGAGATCAGTACACCATTGGTCCGCACCCCGAGCTCGCGCGTCACAATCGGCCCGTAGTGATCGAACACGTGGTGCAGCAGACCGGTGCCCGAGGTGAGCGTGCGAAACTCCGTCTGGAATCCGATCAGGCCGCGTGAAGGAATGAGGTAGTCGAGCCGCACCCGGCCTTTGCCGTCGGGCTGCATGGCGCTGAGCTCCGCGCCGCGCTCGCCGAGGCCCGTCATCACCGCGCCCTGGGCGTTGTCCTCGATATCCACCGTCAGCAACTCATACGGCTCGCAGGTAACGCCGTCGATTTCCCGGATGACGACCCGCGGCTTGGAAACCGCGACCTCGTAGCCTTCGCGCCGCATGGTCTCGAGCAGCACGCCCAGATGCAGCTCGCCGCGGCCGTAGACCACGAACTTGTCCGGATCGTCCGTCTCCTCCACGCGCAGCGCCACGTTATGAAGCGCCTCGCGCTGCAGGCGTTCACGCAACTGCCGGCTGGTGACGAATTTGCCATCGCGGCCATAGAACGGCGAGGTGTTCACCTCGAAGGTCATGCTGATGGTCGGCTCATCGACAGTGAGTGGCGGCAGTGCTTCGGGCTGCGCCGGATCGCACACGGTGTCGGAAATCTTCGGTTCGCCAATGCCGGCAAAGGCCACGATGTCACCTGCCTGCGCCGACTCGACTTCGATACGGCTCAAGCCGATGAAGCCCAGGATCTGGCCGATGCGCTCGTTACGCATCTGCCCGTTCACGCCGACCACCGTAACCGGGGCATTGCGCCGCAGGGTGCCGCGCTTGATGCGTCCGATGGCAATGGCGCCGACGTAACTCGAATAGTCGAGCAGGCTCACCTGCAGCTGCAGCGGCCCTTCCGCATCGACGTCTGGCGCCGGGCAGTGCGTGACGATCGCCTCGAACAGCGCGCTCATGTCAGTGGCCGGATGCGTGGGATCGAGCGTGGCGTATCCCTCCAGTGCGGAGGCATACACGACCGGGAAGTCCAGTTGTGCTTCCGTGGCGCCCAGGCGATCGAACAGGTCGAAGGTCTGATCGAGCACCCAGCCCGGGCGAGCCTCGGGCCGATCGATCTTGTTGATGACGACGATCGGCTTCAGGCCGTAAACGAAAGCCTTCTGCGTGACGAAGCGCGTCTGCGGCATCGGCCCATCGACCGCATCGACGAGCAGCAGCACCGAATCCACCATCGACAACACGCGCTCGACCTCGCCGCCGAAATCGGCGTGGCCCGGCGTATCGACGATATTGATCCGGTATTCGTTCCAGCGAATCGCCGTGTTCTTGGCAAGAATCGTGATGCCGCGCTCACGCTCGAGCGCGCCGGAATCGAGGACGCGATCCGGCACTTCCTTGCGTGCGTCCAGCGTACCGGATTGCTTGAGCAGCTGATCGACGAGCGTGGTCTTGCCGTGATCGACGTGGGCGATGATAGCGATGTTGCGCAGATTGTCAGTCACGGACGGCGGCATGCGTTCAAAGGGCGCGCATTGTACATGGACAGCCGCAGCGACGCAGGCGGACTGGCGTTCCCGGCCCGGTTCGCCCCGGACCGATCAGTGGCTGGAGTCTTGAGTCGGCGTCTGGTCGGCGACGGCCGGAGCATCGGGCGGCGGACCGACGACGACTGGAATGGCGAAGGTGCGCGCCACGCTGCCGGTATCGCTGTCGAGCAAGACCACGGCGCTCACGTAGTACACGCCGTTGTCGCGCGGGATGACGCTCACTTCGTGGTGGTAGACGCTGCCGGCCTGGACGTTGTGAAACTCACCCGGCAGGGTCACCGGCTGGACTGCAAGCGCGTCGGTGGCAATGTAGGTCACGCGCATCGTTTCGGCGACAAGCTTCGGCAGCAGTGCCACCTCGATGGTGAGCGGTTGGCCGACCTGCGGGCGGGCCTTGAGCTCAAACTTCAGGTCAACGGTCGCGTCATTCTTGCCGGCACTGACGCCGCTCACCATGCGCTTGAGCGCCGCGTCGCTCTCGGCTGCGGTCTTGCTCGGTGTCGAGGGTGTCGCCGTGGTTGGCGCCTGAGCGTTCTGGGGCTCGCGACTGCAGCCTGCGAACGCAGCGACCAACATCAGACCCAGTATGGAGCCCGCGAGGAGGCGGTTCATGGGGCGAAAACTAACATAGGGCCAGATCAAATGCTGAGAGGCTCTTCATCCAGCGCTTCGAGTTGCCCTTGCAGAGTGGTTACGTGCCCTTCCCAGTACCTGGGTTCTGCGAACCAGGGAAACGCTCGCGGAAAGGCCGGGTCGTTCCAGCGACGCGCCAGCCAGGCTGAGTAGTGGATCAACCGCAGCGCCCGCAGCGGCTCGATCAGTCCCAGCTCGCTGGAATTGAAAGTCGCGAATTGCGCATAGCCTTCGAGCAGATCCGCTGCCTGCGTGCGCATTTCCTGCCGGCTCCCGGCCAGCAACATCCACAGATCCTGGATCGATGGACCCGTCATGCAGTCATCCAGGTCCACGATGTGCGGGCCCTCTGACCGCCACAGGATGTTGCCGCGATGACAGTCACCGTGGATGCGATGCCAGTCCAACGCGGGCTCGGCGAGCCCGGAGCCACGCATCCGCTCGATCAGGTCCTCGGTGACCTGCGCATAGCGATCGACGAGGTAGTCGGGCAGAAAATCGCTCGCCAGGACGGTCTCGCGCGCCTCGACGCCGTAGGTCGCTATCGAGAGCAGCGGCCGGTGCTGAAAGCGGCGCGCACGCCCGATCGCATGCAGGCGACCCAGGAAACGCCCCATCCACAGCCGGTCGTCGCTGGTGGCAAGCTCGGGCCACTGGCCATTGCGTCGCGGGTACAAGGCGTACCGGAATCCCGAGAACTCGAGCAGCGTCCTGCCCTCGCGCACCAGCGGCGCGACCACCGGAATCTCGGCGCCAGCCAGCTCGAGCGCGAAACCATGTTCCTCGAGGATCGCCTCATTGCTCCAGCGCTGCGGCCGGTAGAACTTGACGACCACCGGCTCGGTATCTTCCCGGCCCACCTGGTAGACGCGATTCTCGTAACTGTTGAGAGCCAGTACGCGTCCGTCACACGGATGACCAGCGTCCTCCACCGCGGCGATCACGATCTCGGGCGTCAGGCCCGCGAAAGGCGTCTCGCTCGCGAGCGCGGTTATCGAACCGGCGTCCGTTTCGTTATCATGCACGCGCGACGCAACTCCTCATCTATCGGGTCCGAATCCATGCCTCGATCCGCAATCCTGGTCACCGGTGGCGCAGGTTACATCGGCAGCCACGTGGCGCGACAGCTCGGCGAAGCCGGCGAGAACGTGGTCGTGCTCGACAATCTCGTGACGGGTTTCCGCCAGGCCGTGCTCTACGGAACGCTGGTAGTCGGCGACAGCGGCGATCGCGAGCTCGTGAGTCGTATCCTCGGTGAGCACCGGATCGACACGGTGCTGCACTTTGCCGCGCACACGATCGTGCCGGAGTCAGTGGCCAAGCCGCTCAAGTACTACGGTAACAACACCTGTAACACACGCAACCTGCTGGAAGGCTGCGTGGCGCACGGCGTACGCCACTTTGTTTTTTCATCGACGGCAGCGGTGTATGGAATTCCGCCCGGCGGCATCGCCGCAGAGGACACCCCGCCCGCGCCGATCAATCCGTACGGCACCTCGAAGCTCATGAGCGAGTGGATGCTGCGCGATGTGGCTCGGGCCGGTGATCTGCGTTACGTAGCGCTGCGTTACTTCAACGTCGCGGGCTCGGACCCACAGGGTCGCATCGGGCAGTGCACGCCGGCTGCGACCCTGCTCGTCAAGGTCGCCGCCGAGGCCGCCGTGGGCAAGCGCCCCGGGGTCGCGATCTACGGCACCGACTACGAGACTCCGGACGGCACCGGCGTGCGCGATTACATTCACGTGGAGGATCTCGCGAGCGCGCACGTGCAGGCGTTGGCCTATCTGCGCGACGGCGGCGCGTCGAGCACACTCAACTGCGGTTACGGGCACGGCTACAGCGTGCGCGAAGTGCTGCGGATGGTCGAGCACGTAGCGCAGCGGCCATTGCAGATCCGCGAGGAGGCGCGCCGGCCCGGCGATCCCTCGATCCTGGTCGCGCGGGCGCAGCGCGTGCGCGACGTGCTGGGATGGAAGCCGCAGCTCGATGACCTCGAAGCCATCGTGCGCAGCTCGCTCGAGTGGGAGCGCAAGCAGCTCGCCGCACCCTGGCAGCCGTCGAAGGTGTGAAACCGCGCGCAAAACAGCGCCTTCCCGACCCATCTGCGGTCGGGGCGGACTGCTAGAATTGCCGGCCATGCGTCTGAGCAAGCCCCGGTCGTTGAGTGGCCTGATGCTGCTGGGCTTGACCCTCGTGGCCGTGCCCCTGCTCATCGCCGTCATCAATGCGGCGTTCCAGATCCGTCGCCTCGCCACCCAGAGTGAATCCCTGGTCGTGCAGGGCGTGCAGGCTACGCGCTACAACCAGCTGCTGTTCGAGCAGATCGCCTCGCTCGAACGCAGCGCCAGGCTCTACCAGGTCATCGGCAACCGCGAGCTGCTCGAGGTCTACCGGCAGAACCACGAACGTTTTCAGGACACGCTCGAGGCTCTTGGACGCTTGCAGCAGGACCCGCGCAGCGATGCGCAGCTGGAAGCACTTCGTACCGAGAGCGTCGCAATCTGGCAGCTGCTGAACGCGCGCCCGCGCGGCTCTCCCGAACTGGCGCAGGCCGTGGGTAACTTTTCGCGCTTGTGGGAATCGGCGACGACCCTGGCCGATGCCAGCCGGCGCCGCATCGACCAGCAGCTCGAGACCCTGCAGCACGCGACGGCGGCGGCACAGCGCACCTTGTTCTGGCAGACGGCCGCATTGATCCCCGCAACAATCGTGCTGACGATCGTCTTCACGGTGCTGCTCGGCCGGCCGATCCGCCATCTCGACCGCGTCATCAACGAGCTCGGTCGCGGCACGTTCTCGCGCGCCATCCGGGTTACCGGACCGAGCGACCTCGAGGCCCTCGGGCGCCAGCTGGAGTGGCTGCGCATGCGGCTGCTCGAACTGGCGCAGGAAAAGAACCGCTTCCTGCGACACATGTCGCACGAGCTCAAGACGCCTCTCGCCAACATCCGCGAGGGCACGGAGCTATTGCTCGACGGCTCGGTCGGCGACCTCGCCGAGGATCAGCGCGAGGTCACCGGCATCCTGCGTGAGAACGGACTGAAGCTGCAGCGCCTGATCGAAAACCTGCTGACCTTCAGCACCTGGCAGGCGCAAAGCGTCGGCCTGGAGGTGAGCGAGTTCAAGCTGCGGCCGCTGATCAAGAGTGTGCTGGAGAGCCAGCGACTCACCCTGGTGAGTCAGCGCGTGCGCCTCGACGTGCGCGTACAGGACATCACCATTTCCGCGGATCGCAGCAAGCTGAAGCTCATCCTCGACAATCTGTTGTCGAACGCGATCAAGTTCACGCCGCAGGGTGGCACGATACACATTCAGGCGCAGGCGGCCCTTGAGCAGCTGGTGCTCGATGTCGCCGACAGCGGCCCAGGTATCCCGCTGGACGAGCGCAGTCGCATCTTCGAGGCGTTCTACCAGGGCAAGACGCCGCAGGGAGGTCACGTCAAGGGGACCGGAATCGGACTCTCGGTGGTCATCGAGTTCGTGCACGCCCACAGCGGCACGATCGAGATCGTCGACGGTCAGTTCGCGGGCGCGCACTTCCGCATCCGCATGCCGCTACGTCAGCTCTCGACGGAGGTGAAGGAGCCGGCTCATGCGGCTTAGCTGCGTGCGCGCTGGTGTCACCTGCCTGCTCACCCTGCTCTCCGGCTGTACCCTCGTACCGGGCACGGCGGACCGCGCACCGCCGCCGCCGACACCCGCCGCCGACCCCTCGCTCGGTCAGATGTCGAGCTATCTCGACATGATGGAACGGCTGTCACGCACCACGCCCGCCGAGCAGGCCGAGATCGCGCAGCGGGTCAAGGAGGCGGCGGAAGTAACGCCGACGACGAGCAATCGCCTGCGCTACGCCCTGGCACTTGCCACGCCCGGTCACGGCAAGACTGACGAGAGCGCGGCGCGGCAGCTGCTGACGCAGCTCCTGGCAACACCCGAAACCATGCTGCCCGCCGAACGCGCCCTGGCTTGGGTGTGCCTGAAGGACGTCGAGCAGCGTCTCATCCTGCAGGCGGAAAATCAGCGCCTGCAGGCGAGCGAGATCCAGCAGGACCGCGAGCGCAACGCGGCCATCAACCGGCGCCTGCAAACCGAGATCGAGGATAACGCACGCCTGCGCAAGGAGCTCGCCGAAGCCCAGGCAAAACTCGACGAGATCACGCGCATCGAGCGTGCCATCATCCAGCGCAACCCGGGCAGCGGCGGACCCTAGGTCCTCCGGCCCGGCGGCCTATCGCTGGCCGATCCGGCAGGATTGTGACGCCGGTACCTCAATTCCGACACGCCTCGTTATAATGGCGCGCCCATTCCCGGATCGGCTGAATTTGACCTCACCCGCCAAACGCAAGGCTCGCATTCTCGTGGTCGACGACGATCCGGGACTGCTGCGTCTGCTGACGATTCGCCTGCGCGCCGAAAATTACGACGTCGAGGCCGTGGAAAGTGGCGCGGCAGCACTCGCATCCGCGGGGCGCTTTCGACCGGACCTGGTCATCACCGACCTGCGCATGGACCAGATGGACGGTATCGGGCTGCTCAAGGAGCTGCAGAGCCGCTGGCCCGGACTGCGGGTCATCATACTCACGGCGCACGGCACGATTCCCGATGCTGTGCACGCCACGCAGAGCGGCGCGTTCGGCTTCCTCACCAAGCCCGTGGACAAGCAGGAACTGCTCGACCAGGTGCAGAAGGCGCTGAAGATCTCCGCCTTCGCCCAGTCGGATGAGGACTGGCGCGCCGAGATCGTCACGCGCAGTCCGCTCGTGGAAGAGAAGCTGGCGCAGGCGCACATGGTCGCGAACAGCGACGCACGAGTGCTGATCTCGGGCGAGAGCGGCACCGGCAAAGAGCTCATCGCGCGCGCCATTCACAAGGTGAGCGCACGCCGCGACCACCCCTTCGTCGCCATCAACTGCAGCGCCATGGCCGAGGACCTGCTCGAATCGGAGCTCTTCGGCCACGAGAAGGGCGCCTTCACCGGCGCCATCCGCACTCACAAGGGCCTGTTCCAGGCCGCCGACGGCGGAACCCTGCTGCTGGACGAGATCGGCGACATGCCGGCGCGGCTGCAGGTGAAACTGCTGCGCGTGCTGCAGGAAAACCAGGTGCGGCCGGTGGGCAGCACCGAGGCGGTGCCGGTCAACGTGCGGGTCATTTCGGCCACGCACCGCGACCTGCAGCAACTGCTCGCCAGCGGCACGTTTCGCGAGGACTTGTACTACCGGCTCAACGTCGTGCACATCGAGATGCCGCCGCTCTCCAAGCGGCGCGAGGACATCCCGCTGCTGGTGGCGCATTTTCTCGAGCAGAGCGCGCAGGAGACCGGTGCGCGCAAGATCTACGCGCCGGAAGCCGTCGAGCTGCTCGCCACCGCGGAATGGCCCGGCAACATCCGCCAGCTGCACAACGTGGTGCGCCAGAACGTCGCGCTCTCGCGCACACCGATCATCACCGCCGAGCTCGTGCAGCAGTCCCTCGGCGGCTCGCCTTCGCGCCTGCCGTCGTTCGATGAGGCGCGCGACGAATTCACGCGCAGCTACCTGGCGCAGATCCTGCAGATCACGGCTGGCAACGTGAGCCAGGCGGCGCGGCTCGCCAAGCGCAACCGCACCGATTTCTACAAGCTGCTGTCCCGCCATCAGCTCGTGCCGGACGACTTCAAGGCGCGCTGACGGCGCCTCACAACGCCTCCTGTCCCGATGTCCAGCGTAGATACCGCCGATGTCCTCATCGTCGGGGCTGGAGTCGTGGGTCTCAGCGTCGCGCGAGCGCTGGCGCTTCGCGGCCTGGAAGTGATCGTGATCGAGCGGCACCGGCGCGTGGGCGAAGAGACGTCCTCGCGCAATTCCGGCGTCATTCACTCGGGAATCTACTATCCGACCGGGAGCCTGAAGGCGCGTTTGTGCGTACGCGGCCGCGAGCTCCTCTACGCCTACTGCGCCGAAAGAGGCATCGCCCACGGCCGCTGCGGCAAGGTCGTAGTGGCCCAGCAGGGCGAAATCGAGAAGCTGCGCCAGCTGGCGGCGCAGGCGGCCGCGAACGGCGTGACCGATCTCGGCTGGCTCGATGCACAGCAGATCCGCGAGCTGGAGCCCGAAGTGCGGGGCGCGGCCGGTCTGCTCTGCCCCAGCACCGGGATCGTCGATGTGCACGAATTCATGACCGCCCTGCACGGCGATCTCGAGCGCGCCCACGGATCGGTGGTGTTCGACACGGAGCTTATGCGCGCCGAGGTTGGCGGCTCTCGAATCCGCGCCGAGCTGCGATCGGGCCAGGACCGATCACAGATGGAATGCCGGTGGCTCATCAACGCGGCCGGCCTGCATGCCGTGGACCTGCTGCGCCGGATCGCGGCGTTTCCAGCGGCGAAGATCCCGAAACGCTATCTCGCCAAGGGCAACTATTTCGATTGTCTCGGCTCCGCCCCGTTTCGACGGCTGGTCTACCCCATGCCCGCCACGGCGGGGCTGGGCATTCACGCGACGCTCGATCTTGCGGGCAAGGTGCGCTTCGGACCCGATGTGCAGTGGATCGACGAGATCGACTACCAGGTCGACCCGGCGAGATCTGCGCAGTTCTATCTCGCTGTCCGCACCTATTGGCCGACTTTGCGCGATGGCGCTCTCGCACCCTCGTACGCCGGGATCCGGCCCAAGCTGGCAGGGCCGGGCGAACCCGCCGCGGACTTCCGTATTGAAACGCCGCGCGAGCACGGGATCAGCAGCCTCGTGAATCTGCTCGGCATCGAATCGCCCGGGCTCACGGCTGCGCTCGCCATTGGCGAGCTCATCTCGGGGGTTGCGTCGGCCGGGTGAAGATTTCGGTCACTTCGATCGACGCCGGCAGATCGAGCAGCTGCTCGACGAGCAACGCAATGTCCTCAGGCTGAATCAGCTCTGAAGGCCGGTAGCGGCGACCTTCGGCGCCGACAATGGCCTTTTGCATCGGTGTAGCGGTCCGGCCGGGATAAATGCTGCTCACCCTGATTCCGAGCGCGTTCACCTCTTCTCTCAGGCTGTCCGCGATCGAGCGCAATGCATGCTTCGACGCTGCGTAGAAGGGCGCGTTGCGCGCGGGACGTTGCACGGCGGTCGAGTTGATGAACACCACGCTGCCGGAGCGCCGCTTGAGGTGCGCGAGCAGACCGAGCGTGAGCGTCAGCGCCGCCGACACATTCACCTGCATCAGCTGCTGCAGGGGATCGTGCTGCGCCCTCCTCAGCGGCATCATGCTGATCACCCCGGCGGCGTGGACGATCCCATCGAGCCCCGAGAGCCTGCGCCGCAAGTTGCTCACACAGCGACGGACATGACCTGGCTTCGACAGGTCGACGGCAACGTACTGAACGGAAGCCGGACCGCCTGCCCGCTTCAGCGCGGAGCGCAAGCGCGCGCTGCTGCGGCCCAGGACGATGAGATGTGCGCCCGATGCGGCAAGCCTGCGGGCGACGGCGGCGCCAATACCCGAGCTGGCGCCCGTGACCAGCACCTGTTTGCCCTTGATCATCTGCGACGCGTCGGACCTGACAAGATGGCCTTGCGCGAGTGGAAGGCCTCGGCGTAACCGCTGGCGGATCGGCACTCGATGCCACGCAGGCGCATCAACGCCATGAAGGCCTCGCGCGTAAACCAGTCCTTCCCGGCCTGCGAACGGTAGGTTCGCACGAGCGCCTGCGCCTTGGCGCGTGCGAGCCGGGCGGGAATCGAGACATACAGGTTGGGCTGGCCGAGGCCGCCATCCCATTTCATGACCTCGTACTCGAGCACCAGGTGATCGCGAAACGTGTTCCAGACCATTTCATTCACGATGCGGTGATCCTGGTGACGATCGGCGGCCTCGTGACAGAGAACTACGTCGGGCGCGGGCCGGCTCTTGAGTGATTCGAAGAATTCCTTGATCTCGCGGTAACAGGCCGGAAAGCGTCCATCGTCAAAGCTGCCGAGCAACAAATCTCCTCGAGCACGGGGCCGAAGGAATGCGGCCATTGCCGCCGCCGTCTCCCGTCCTCGCAGCGGTGTACCGCTGAGAACTACCCAGTCAGCGGTGAGCTTGCGATACCTGTCCTGCAGGGCGAGAAGCGTCCCGCCGCAGCCGATCTCGATGTCATCGCAATGCGCACCGATGCACAGCAGCCGTAGCGGCCGGCGTGACGGCAGGTCCAGCGCGAGGCCGAGCATGCTCAGGGCACCGGTGCGCCGGCAGGATGTCGCTGCCAGACCATCCAGGGACACTGACCCTGAGCTTCCATGCGATCGAAGAGGATTTTGTCCTTGAACGTGTCCATCGCCTGCCAGAAACCGCGGTGCTGGTGGGTGACGAGCAGTCTCTTGGCTGCGAGGCGCGCAAAAGGCTGGTCCACCAGCTCCTCCCCTTCGTTGAGGTAATCGAAGATCTGCCGGCGCAGCACGAAGAATCCGCCGTTCAGCCACAGGTCGCTCTGGTTCATGGCGCTGATCGCGGTCACTGTGCCATCCGCGTCGGCCTGCACGGTGTGAAAACTCTGCGGGCTGTGAATCGACACGAAACCCGCCACCGCATTCTTACCCTTAACCTGCTTGATCAGGTCTTCGATATTCAGGTCCGACAGGCCGTCGGAGTAATTGGCCAGGAACATCTCTTCGTCCTTCACGTACTTCTTCACCCGCAGCAGCCGCTGGCCGATATTGCTGTGCAGCCCGGTGTCCACGAACGTGATGCGCCAGTTATCCAGATCGCGCTTCAGCAGCTCGATGTCACGGCCCCCGTTGGAGAGGACGAAATCGTTGCTCATCGCCTCGTTGTAGTTGAGGAAGTACTCGCGAATCATGTCGCCGCGATAGCCCAGGCACAGAATGAAATCGTTGTGGCCGAAGTGCGCGTAGTAGCGCATCAGATGCCAGATGATCGGGCGGTAGCCGACGTTCACGAGCGGCTTCGGGATCGTATCCGAGTGCTCACGCAACCGCGTTCCAAGGCCGCCACAGAACAACACCACTTTCATCTCGCCGTCTCCCCTTAGGCTCGTGCCGGTACCGGGCGCAACAATTCCACTTCAAGCAGTCGATCTGCCGCCTGCGCCAGGATCTCGAACGACAGCCCGGAACGCTCGGCAATATCGAGCAGGCTCTTCTCACCGTCGGACTGATTCAGCACCCACAGAAGCGCGTGTTCGAATTCAGCCGGATGCGCACCACCCACGGAGCGGAACAGACCGCGCTTGCCCAGCCTGGGCTCGCATTTCGGGTTCGTATTCAAGTACGTGGCATTGCGGTCGGCCGCCTCGATGATCTGCGCACAGGCGCCCAGCGATTGCGCCAGCGCAGCTCGATCGACGATCGAGAAATTGTCGGCCGAACTATGGTACTCGGGATACTCATTGTTGGGCGTGCGTGTCAGCCGCCCGACGGGCAGATTGAAGCCCGGCGAGCACAACTGCCGTTCATCATAACCGTACGGCGAAAAGTCTATGAGCCGGCCGCTCGGATCCATTCTTTGCAGTATCAGTGCGGCGATGCGGTCAATGTCCGCGTTCGACCGGCGGCTGCGCTTGTACGTCAGCGGACCACGATCGCCGAGCAGACCGAGCACGAGGCCGTGACGCACCCGGGCGAGGTTCGCTTCATTGCGGGCCAGCCACGTGATCGATCCGATCGTCCCCGGGCCGAACACGATGCGGTAGCTGAGGCGCGGGCGCGACTTGAGCAGCTCGCTCGCCAGCAGGCTCGTCAGCGCGATTCCGGTCAGGTTGTCATTGCAGAGCGAGGGATGACAGACATGGGTGAAGATGAGGAATTCATCTGCCGTCTCGCCGGGGATCCTGCACTCGCCGTAGGTCAGGCTGCCATCGGCGAGCGTGCTGTCGACTCGCACCTCGTACTGCCCTTCCTTCAGCTGGCTCAGCTCGCGATGCGCAAGACAGAAGCCCCAGTCCTCGCGGTAGTAGCTGGTGCGGTACGGAATCCAGTCCGGATGATCGGGGAGCGAATGAAGATGGGGCTTGAGCTCGGCGAGCGTCATCTTCCGGTGAACCGGAATGCTGTAGCTCATGATGTGCAGGTTATGGACCGCGGCATCGACAACGCGGCGCCCGCTCGCATCCTTGATCCACGCTTCCTTCAGATTCCACTCGCGCGGCACTTCCCAGTCGAACACCTTCGTGCCTGAAGGAACCTCGGTGATCTCGAGCGGAATGAGTCGGCTCACCGCTGCAAGCGTCGCCCGTACGCCTTCGCCCGTGATGCTGCGGCAGAGGGGATAGATTTCCTCCATCAGTTTCCAGGCCCGGGCGACCAGTTGCTCCCGTTCGCCTGGGGACTGAAGACGCGCAAGTAAACTCATGGATGTTGCTTGCCCGATGTCCCGGCCGGCGCCTGTACCCGCTCGGCAAACGCACGTGGGTCGAAGTCCGGATACTCGGCGTCGCGCGGCAGGATGATGATGCCCTCGACCATCGGCCAGCGAATGCCGAGCGCCGGATCGTTCCAGCGCAGTCCGAACGCCAGCTCCGGAGCGTGATAGTCAGTCATCTGATACAGGACCTCGGAGTCGTCCGCCAGCGTCTGAAAGCCATGGGCCATCAACGGCGGAATATAGAGCGCAGAGTGGTTGTGCTCCGTCAGCTCGATCCCGAAGTGCCACAGATAGGTCTTGGAACCTGGCCTGAGATCGACGATCACGTCGTAAATCGCACCACGCGTACAGCGCACGAGCTTCGCTTCCTGCGACGGCGGCAGTTGCAGGTGCATGCCGCGCACAGTACCGCGACGCAGGTTGCGCGAGATGCTTGCCTGCACCATGTCGCCTGCCAGCCCATGCTCGGCAAACTCGCGCTTGCACCAGGTCCGCGCGAACAAACCGCGTTCGTCCTCGTGCGCCTCGATCTCGACTACCTTGGCGCCGGGCAGCGGGCTCTCGGTGAAGCGCACCGCTACCTCCAGTAGAACTCGCCGTCGATCTGGTGAGTCTTCTGCAGGTACTTGAGCTGCTTGAGTCGCGTGAACGCCCGGAACTGATACGTGTCCGGCGACATCTCGATGCGCTGGAAGATCTCGTGCAGCTGGCGCGCTCCATCCCGTGCAGTGAGGCGGCACTTGAATCCGGGAAGCTGCGTGTGAATCTTGTCGAAATTCACGCGGTAGCTGCGCGTGTCGCCGCTCGGCGGCCCGACGCTGACTTCGCAGCCGGGAAACTCCGCGGCTACGATCTGCGCCAGCTCGCGGATGCGATAGTTCTCCGAATTCTGCCCGACGTTGAAGATCTGGCCGCGGATCGCCTCTTCGGGCGCGCGCAGGCAGCACAGGATCGCCCCGCAGATATCTTCCACGTGCACCACCGGACGCCATGGGCTGCCATCGCTGACCATGGCTATGCGCTTGGTCGTCCAGGCGAGCGCGCAGAGGTCATTGATCACGATGTCGAAGCGCATGCGCGGCGATGGTCCGTAGGCGGTCGCGTTTCTGAGGAAGACCGGACAGAAATCCGCGCCCGCCATATTTCCGACGTCGCGCTCGACGCGGACTTTGCATTCCGCATAGGCAGTTTGCGGATTGGTGCTGGCGGTTTCGTCGAGGAAGTCGCCCGCTCCCGCGCCATAGACACTGCACGATGAGGTGTAAACGAAACGGCGAATGCCGACGTTTCGCGCCTTCTCGGCAAGGGCGACCGAGCCCAGGTGGTTGATCTTGTGCGTGACCTCGGGGTTGTTCTGGCCCAGCGGATCGTTGGAGAGCTCGGCCAGGTGCACGACCGCCTCGCACCCCTGAAGGTCCGCCTCGGTGATCTGTCGCAGATCCTTGCTGATCGTGAACGGCGTGATCGAGAGCTCCCGTGGATCGCTGTAGAGCCATCCATCGCGATAGAACCCGGTGTCGAGACCGCGGGTCTCGTGACCGGCGCTGGCGAGCAGCTGCACAAGGCGTGAGCCGATGTATCCATCGCTACCGGTAACGAAGACCTTCATCAATCCCCCTGTGGCAGGCGCTCAATCGAGCGGATTATCCGGATGTCGCAGAGCGCAGACAGTGAGCCGTCCGTTGTTTTCGCACTCATTGGCAGCGCCCGATCCGCTCCAGCGCCAATTCGGTTGCGCGAAGCGATCGAGCGAATTATGACAAATGCCGTGGCGAACGCCACGTGCGCTCCGGGCCCAGCCCAGGGCGGTGTCAGGCCGCCTGTCTGGGGGCAAACCCGGAGCCGAAGCGGCACGGAAAATTGCGTGCACGTGTGAATGTTTCGTGCGCACTCAAAAAATAGCGTGAGATGAACAGTCACGTCTCTTGCGGCTGAGTACTGATCGCGTAACACCTGCGATTCACGCGCGAAGTTATCGCAATCCAAAAAAATATTTTTCCATCGAGCACTGTCGCTGCCATCGAGCGACGCGGAGCGCGCGCGCATTTGTCGCCATCTTGAGACTGTTTAGCGTATTGACCATAAGCTCTCGCGCAATAAACTCCGGGACGTTAAAAGCAATTGCTCATGTAGCCGAACTGTAGCTCGCGCACTTCACTGACTCGTTACGGATTAGGGGATCCGGGCGACTGACAACGGTGAAGGCAGCGCGGGAAGCTAACGAAGTTTTATCTTCGGTATTTCGGCAGCGATTGCTTCCTTTGTGCAAACAAGACCCCGGCCGTACGCAGGTGCGGCTCGAGCTGCTTGGCTGCGCGCGTTTGGAACTGAAGGGAGATTTCATGATGCGCCTGTCACTTCGCTCCATGCGAAAGACACACACGAGACCGCTGGATCCCGCGCTATTTTTCTTCGGCTTCTGCCTCGCCATGATCGCGGCGTCTGCGCAGGCAGCAAACCGCCCCCCGACGATTTCGGGCACACCAGCCACGACTGGCACGGTTGGTGCGTCCTACTTCTTCCGGCCCGTCGCTTCTGACCCCGAAGGGCACGCCATTGTGTTCTCAGTGGTGAACCGACCGTGGTGGGCCGAGTTCAGCCCCAACAGCGGCCGCGTGAGCGGAACCCCAACGGCGGCGGGCACGTGGTCCAGCATTCGAATCACTGTGAGCGACGGCGTCAATAAGGTGTCGTTACCCGCGTTCTCTATCAAGGTCGTCAAGAGCTCAAATCGAGCGCCCGTCATCAGCGGCACTCCGCCGACCTCAGTGCAGATCGGCAAGAGCTACGCGTTCCAACCCAAGGCGAGCGATCCCGACGGTCAAAAGCTCACGTATTCGATCCAGAACAAGCCCGCCTGGACGGTGTTCAGCACGTCGAGCGGAAAACTGAGTGGGACGCCTGCGAAGAGCAACATCGGCCGCTACGCGAATATCGTCATTCGAGTGTCGGACGGGGTTGCCACCACCTCGCTGCCCGCATTCCGCATCGATGTCGTTGCCGCCGGCACGACGAACGTGGCCCCCGTGATCTCGGGCACGCCGACGAAGGCGATCAACGCCGGCAGTGCCTACAGCTTCCAGCCGACGGCGACGGACGCCAACGGCGACACGCTGACGTTCGCGATCGCCAACCGGCCAAGCTGGGCGTCGTTCAGCACATCAACCGGAAGACTGTCGGGTACCCCTGGCGCCGCTTACGTAGGGAACTATGCCGGCATCGTCATCAGTGCGAGCGACGGAAAGGCGAGCACCTCACTCCCGGGGTTCGCCATCGCCGTCACACAGATCTCCAATGGCGCGGCGACGTTGTCATGGGTGCCCCCAACACAGAATACCGATGGCTCAGTCCTCACGAACCTGTCCGGCTATCGGATCCACTACGGCACCAGCGCGTCGGCGCTGAACCAGACCATCACCCTGAACAATCCGGGGATCACGACGTACGTCATCGAGAACCTCGCGCCTGCAACCTACTACTTCGCGCTCCGGTCGATGACGAGTGCGGGCGCCGAGAGCGCGATGTCGGCGATCGCGAGCAAGACGATTCACTGATCAGAATTTCGACCGTACGAGAGTTGGGCAGGCACTGAAGTGATTGTCGGGCGCGGACCCTTGAACCGATTGTTCGGGGATTCGTGGCGGGTCTCGGCGCCGCTCACTTCTCGAGACGTGCCCGATCGTGAGCCAGCAGGCCTCTGCTCTCGAGAACCCTCTGCATGGGCGCAAACCTGAATTCACTCAGCAATCGTCGCAGGCGCGCTTCGGCCTTATGCAGATTCGTGTAGTGGCGAAACCTCGAGAGCCAGCTCACCTGCACGCGCGGTTGATCGACGTCGATCTCCCAGGGATGCAGGTAGAACGTGAAGGGCTGCCGATCCGCCCCATTGACGCGCTTGAGGCCCGCACGAATGAACCAGTAAGGCAGCAGCCGGAAGTAGCCTCCGCCCGATACCGGCACCCGCACACCGGCGTACGACACGGTCGTCATCGGGAACTCCACCAGAGTTCTGCCTGACGGCGCCGCAATGACACCAGGGAAGCGAGAGGCTCCCGGAATGCCGTACCGATCGTGGCGCACCGGAAAGATCGAGGAGTCGTACCGGAAGCCAAGGTCAACGAGAACGTCAAGCGCCCATTGCGACTCCTGGGTGATGGAGAAGCTTGCGGCTCGATAGCCGGTTACCGGACCGCCAATCAGGTCCTCCAGCATCGCCTTGGAGCGGGCTGTTTCGCGCGAGAACAGCTCCCTGCCCTGCTGATAGACGAGCTCGTGTGAATACCCATGACAGGCGACTTCGTGACCCGAAGCGGCGATCTTCTTGACGAGTCCGGGGAGATGCTCGGCCACCCATCCCAGCACGAAGAACGTGCCATGTACCGCGTGGTCGGCTAACAAGGTGAGCAAGCGCTCCGTGCTCTGCTCGACCCGCAGCTCCTGCTGGCCCCAGGTCTCCCGCGAGAACGCCGAGGACAGCGCCGCGACGTGAAAGTAATCCTCCACGTCAATCGTGAACGCGTTGATCGGTCCGGAGGCGGCGTTCATTCGGCCCGGCGCAGCCAGATCTCACGAAAGTACGAAGGAATCTGGCGCGGGCAGAAGAGCCGTCGGTCGCTGTAGTCCGAAGAGCACACCACTCCTTCCAATACGATGCACGGTGACTTCATCGTGAGCATCTTCCCGGTTCGCTCATCGATGAGGCGCTCCACGCGGCGCTCGACCTTGAATCGTCCCTCGCAGAACTGCGCCATTTCCTTGTCGAAGCGCATGCCGCGATTGTAATTGTGCTCCGTGATCGTGGAGCGGATCTCCTCGAGCGGTTTCACTTCCACCCACTCCCCATCCGACAACCCGAGCGAACCGGTAGGCGTGGGCTGACCGTCTGGGATCAGCCCTGCGCGATGGGGAGATGCTCGTCCGGTCAGCAGGCGATGGGCGCTGTCATGGATCGCGACAGCGAGGCGGTATCCAAGGCCGATGTCGCGCAGATGAAAGAGGAATTGCAGGAAGATGACGCGGGCAAAACGCGCCAGACGCACATTTCCGTACCAGAGGTCGCGGACGTACTGGCTCACGTTCCACCAGGGCAGCGCCTGCGAGGCCGCAAATAAACGGGTCGCCTGACAGGAATAAATCGTCTCGCCCCCGTCCGTCCGCGAGGCCGCCTCACGCAGAACTTTGATGCTGACCGCAGCACTGCCCCCGCTCACGTCTGCGTTCCCAACGGGAGATTCCGCAGCGACCCGGCGAACCCAATCCGTCTTCCAGAACAGGAGGCACCCGGCCTGACAGCCTCCATGGTCGCTGCCATCGCATCGCGAACCTTCAAGATGTACGGCATTCGACACGCGTCGGCCGCCGGTACGATTGGCCGTGTCGCAGGTCTTGTGCGCGACCGCGGCAACACGGAGGCGCTGCCCGCAGAACCTGAGCATTTCCGGCATGAACGGCATGTGCTCGACTTCACCGTTCGCATCGACGCTCGCCAGAATCTCGGCCGCGCTCTTGACCTCAACCCAGTCCCCCGCCCGATACATACGAACGGGTCAGAGCACTTTGACGCGCGGGATGGGCACGACGAAGCGACCGCCCCATTCGCGGATGTAGCCGTGCTTGGCAACGATCTCATCCTTGAGGTTCCAGGGCAGGATGAGCACGAAATCCGGCTTCGCCTGACGAAGAGCGTCGGGATGCAGGATCGGGATGTGGGTACCGGGCGTGTAGCGGCCGTACTTGTGCGGGCTTCGATCGACCGTGAAATCGAGAAAGTCCTGCCGGATGCCGCAGTAGTTCAATAGAGTGTTGCCCTTGCCGGGCGCCCCGTAGCCCACGATCTTCTTGCCGGCCCGCTTGGCATCGATCAGGAAGTCGAGCAAGGCCCGTTTGGTCTCCTTCACCTGCTCGCCGAAGCGGGCGTACATCCCGAGTTCCTCGTAACCCAACGACCGCTCGCGTTCGATCAGCGCTTCCACTCGAGGCGCGATCGGATGCGAGGCGTCCGCGGCATGCCGTGCATAGATTCGCAGCGAGCCGCCATGAGTTGGCAGCTCCTCGACATCGAATAACTCCAGGCCGTGATGCCGGAAGATGCGTCGCACCGTGCCGAATGAAAGATAGGAAAAGTGCTCGTGGTAGATCGTGTCGAACTGATTCTCCTCGATCAGCCGCTGCAGATGCGGAAACTCCATGGTGATGACGCCGCCATCCTTCAGCAGCCGCTTCATCCCCTTTACGAAGTCGTTGATGTCAGGCACGTGCGCCAGGACATTATTTCCGAGCAAGCAGGTCAGGCTGGCCATGTTCTCGGGCGATCGCGCGTGCGGTCTCTTCGCCGAAGAACTGCACCGTCGTCGGTATGCCCTTCTCTATGGCAGCTTGCGCGACGTTTGCCGCCGGCTCGATGCCGAGACACGGTACGCCTGCCTGCTTGAAGTGCTGCAGCAGGTACCCGTCATTGCTGGCGATCTCCATGACCTTGGAATCGCGCCCCAACTTGAAGCGATTGATCATCAGCTCGGCATAGCGACGAGCATGCTCCACCCAGCTGTCCGAAAAGGAGGAGAAATAGGCGTAGTCCGAAAAGATCTCCTCGGGTGCAACGTACTTCTCGAGCTGCACCAGAAAGCACTTGCTGCACACCCACACGTGCAGCGGATAGAACCGCTCCATGTGGTTGAGCTGGTGAGGCTCGATGTGCGTCTGGCACAGCGGCGACATGCCAAGATCAACGAGGGTCGCGGAAAGCGCCGCGGCGCAGAATCGACACGTTGCCCGCGGAACTTCGATGGCATCAGGTACGGCTGTGGCCATATTCATCCCACTTCGCGGCGAGCGCCAACCGTTGGCGGTGCACTTTCATCGACCGCGTCGATCGCGGACAGAGCCGCCGACTCGGTGCGCAAGCGCGGATAGAGATTCGCAGCACCGCCCACCTCGATCGGCGATGTGACCATGATCGACGCGACCGGTTCGATGTTCGAGAACCACCGGCCGGTATCCTGGCGCTGCAGGACGGCGCAGACGTGGTAGGTTCCGGAAGCCAGGTGCAAGTCCAGCTCGAACGTGCACGCGCATTCCTCGCCGGGACTGAGACGAAACAACTCGCGCCCCAGGCGATCGCTCGAGATATTGAAGATCTGGTAGTAGGAGGCGTCCCGGATATACACGATGCAAGACAGGTTCTCGGTCGCCCTCCGCGCCCGCATCCTGACATCCACCCACATCTTCTCGCCGGCGCGAAACTCGAGCTTCGGTCCGCCCGCTCCTCGTATCGATACCGACTCGATCTCGGTCTCGTTGTCCTCCGACTGGCTCCTGCCGGCGCTGATCCGCTCCATGTAAGTCTGCACGATCTTGGTGGTGGGACCATCAGCGATGAGCCGGCCGTGATCGAGCAACAGCGAGCGGCTGCAGAGATCAGCGACCGCGCGCAGATTGTGGGAGACGAAGACAACGGTCGTGCCGTTGTTCAAGACCGAGCGCATCTTGGCGACGCCCTTCGACTGAAAGGCGAAATCACCGACGCTGAGGACCTCGTCGATTACGAGGATGTCCGGCTCCATGTGGGCCGCGACAGAGAAACCGAGGCGAGCATACATGCCAGAGGAATAACGCTTCACCGGCGTGTCGACGAATTCGCTCAGTCCAGAGAACTCCACGATCTCGTCGAACTTGCGGCGGATCTCCGTGCGCGACATCCCGAGAATGACGCCGTTGAGAAAGATGTTCTCGCGGCCGGTCAAATCTGGATGAAACCCGGCTCCAACCTCGATCAGCGCCGACAGACGCCCATTCACCTCGAGGCTGCCAGACGTCGGACGCATGATGCCGCTGAGGTGTTTCAGCATCGTGCTCTTGCCAGCACCGTTGTGCCCGATGATTCCGACTGCCTCGCCCTTCTTGATCTCAAAGGAGATGTCCTGCAGCGCCCAGAATTCCTCCTTCTTCAATTCAAATGGCCGCGTCACGCGGCGAGCGGCATACTTGGCGAGCGCCGGTATCAGATCGCGCAGCGAGTCATGTCGCTCACCCTTGGTGAACTTCTTATAGACATGCTGCATCCTCAGGGCGATATCAGACACGGTCAGTTCTCAAACGCTCTCAGCAAACTTGAATTCGAGCTGCTTGAATAGCCAGTAGCCCACCAACAGCGTCACGAGCGATGCGAGCGCGCTGTACGCAATCCAGACCGGATCTGGCGATCGCGCAAATACCAGGGCATCCGCAAGCCCCTCCAGGAGCGGAGCTACGGGATTGAGAAGCACGATGTTCTTCCAGCGCCCCAGCGCACTCGCTTCGTAGAGGACCGGCGTAAAGAAGATGGCGTAGGTAATGAAGACTTCGACCAGGTATTTCACGTCCCTGTAGAACAGATTCGCCGCCGACAGGATCAGCGAGAGGCCGACGGTGAATGCGCAGAGCACGACCATCAGAGGAAGAGCCCACAGAGCATACGACGTTGGCAGCCACCCGCTCAGCAGCATGATCACCAACACGGCAACAAAGGCGACCAGGAAGTCAAAGAGGTTTGAGAGCACCGCGGAGATTGGAAAGACCTCCTTCGGAAATGCGATCTTCGTCACCAGGCTGGAATTGCCGACCAGGCTGTTGGTGGCAAAGCGGATACCGGCAATGAAGAATGACCATGCCACGGCCCTGACCATGACCGACATGATGTCGCGAACGGTCACGGGGGTACCCGTCCACTGCGAAGCTGCATAGCGCACGAGGACGCCTGCACCAATCACGAGCGCAGGCATCAGAATGGCCCAGAACAGTCCCATGACCGATTGCTTGTAGCGCACGCGGACGTCCCGCCACGTCAGCATGTACAGCAGATCCTGCGATCGGATCAGCTTCTTTAGATCGGAGATCACCGTTGATGCTCTGAGGGTGCGGTCACCAGCGTACGTGAACTACCCAGAAACCCAGGTTCCCTTTCATCTCATTAAGGCTGCCCTGTAAGCCGGCGCCGGTGTGGCCCAAATGATACCGGCCGCCCCTTGAGGCCCGACGTGACCCAAGTCTCAGCGTCTCTGCCCCTGCTGTCTACTGGATCGAATCTGCGCTCGGCGGGACGAGCCGACGAGTTCCTGCCGCAGTGTCCTACGATCCCAGTAAGCGCGAGGCTGCGAGTGGCTAGTGTCAGCCATCGCGCATGCGTAGGTCGCGCCGGAGCTCCTCGCTATCCCAGTAGACCGAGCGTGCTAGAAAGTCCAGCGCTGCTCTCTTTTCACGCCATGGAATCGGGGCGCGCAACACGGCCCGCCAGCAATCCCAGTGACGCCGCCAGGCCGTGAAGCCGCGGTGTGCCGTGCCCGGATCCAGAAATTCGCGCAGTTCGCGCACGCCAAGGAAGCGGCTGGCGGCCCCTTGGTCCATGCGACGATAGAGCAGCACGTTGGGCAAGCGCACGAACGTTCCATACAGGGCGAGCTCAGCCATGAGGATCATGTCCCCGCCGGGATACAACCCGAAGTGCGCCTGCCTGAGCGTGGGCAACCGTATGACGCCGCTGAATGCATTGTTGAGGTTCATGCGGTTGCGCACGCTGATGAAGCGTGCGCTCGGGGTCGACTGTTCGAACGCAAAATCGTACTCGTAAATGCCGAGCTCGCGATCGTCGCCGTCGATCAGGCACGTCCGCCCGTAACACAGAATTGCGCACGAATCGCGCCTCAGAACCTCCACGCACTTCTCGAGCAGCAGCGGATGGCACCGGTCGTTGCTCGAGGCCCACTTGAAGAGCGGACCGCGAGCCGCATCGGCCACGAAACGCCAGTTGCGCACGGCTCCGATGTTACGCGGCTGACGTATGTATCTTACGCGGGCATCCTGCGCGGCCAGCGCTCCACAGATCTCCGCCGTGCGATCCGTCGACGCGTTGTCGGAAATGATCAGCTCAAAGTCCGTGAACGTTTGCGCGAGGATGCTCTCCACCGTTGCGGCGAGAAAGCGCTGACCGTTGTACACCGGCATGCCGACGCTCACTTCGGGGATCGCAGCGGCAGGCCGCCCTTGAGAGGGCGCGTGTGTCATCTGCATGCCTGATCGGTCTCCTGCGGGGGCGCGGAAGTCTAAGGCACGCCCGTAACCGGAACCCTGAACTGTTCGGCGGTTATGTGCAATCCCGCGCTACCCACGTCCGAAACAATTGCGCTCCGGAGGCCCGCAAAATGAGACGCGGCTTCCGGTCTGCCCACGCCGAAGCTGGCCCCGCGACGGCGGCGCCTGTACTATCGCCTGCAGAAGAAGCCGCAGAGACAGCCGGCGAATCGGCGGCATGATACGGGTACTCACAGCGGCTCACTAGGGTACGAACGTGCTCGCATATTACAAATTGCCGCTAGTATTCGATGCACAGCGAATGCTCACCGAAGTCGAAGCGCTCGAGCAGGATCGGGTGTGGCTCAGCCACCCGGACTACACTGTCGCAACCGTCGGCGACTGGGCTGCCATTGCGCTCATCTCCACCGATGGCGACCACACTGGCCCCGAATCACTGCGATACCGGGGTGGCGCGAAGTCGCTGCCGACTCAGCTGCTTCTCAAGTCGCCCTACCTGCGCCAGGTGACCGAGTCGTTCAAGACGGACATTCATCGCGCGCGGCTCATGAACCTGAAGCCTGGAACTGTGATCCGTGAGCACAGGGACTATGGCGCGCAGCGCTACAGTGTGGAGCGCGGTTACGTCCGCGTGCACATTCCTGTGCGTACGCATCCGCTGGTGTACTGGAAATCTTCGGGTGTCGTCGTGCCGATGCGGGCGGGCGAAGCCTGGTACACAAATGTCTGCCAGCCGCACTCGGTCGAAAACCGGAGCACCGTGAACCGCGTTCATTTGGTGCTGGACATGAAGGTCAACGAATGGTTTCTCAGTCTGCTGCCCGAGCGCACCTGGCAGGACAAACTTGCGTCCGTGCTCGTACCAACGTTCGAGCCGGCGGCGCTCACACTGAAGACCGCGGGCACGCAGACACTGCTCGGCGCACGGCGGGTGCTCGGGGATATGGGCTTGAGATGGGTGCGCGACCGTGTTCGGGAAGTGGTGCGCAAGCGGACGCATGCTCCGCACTCGCACTGAGAAACCCTTCCGCGCACCGAGTCAATGATGTATGTGGCACGCGCGCGCCGACCGGGTGCCGTGTCTAGCTGGCGCGTAGGCTTGCAAACTATTTCCCCTCGTACGCCGGTGATACGAGACTCAAAATCCGCTCAACACCCGTCGTTTTCCCGTTGGGGGCCGGGGGGGACGATCCTACTCGACAGTGAGAACTCTCTCTCGCGTGGGTAACGAGCGTATCCATTATCATTTGATGTGATAGAGGACAAATAATGTACGTCTGCCCAGACTGCAAGACACCGCTGGAAAACTTGTTCTGCGCCACCTGTCAGCTCCAATTTCCAGAAGCTAACGGCATCCCGCTGCTGCTCTCCGCCAATCGGCGACTGCAATCAGCGTCCGATGTCGGAGCCGCATACGACGATATCTACGCGCACCGGACAGCCGTGTGGGAGGATCAAGGGCGCACGGCTGAATTCATCAATTACCTCTCGGGTTTGGCTGCCGATATCTCGACGGGTTCGATTCTTGAAATCGGCTGCGGCGAAGGGTTTCTTCTTCGCGAGTTGCGCGCGACCGAAAAGAGCGCAATAGACATTTCCCTAACCGCACTGTCTCGGGCCACCGCTAGGGCGCGCGCAAATATCGCCGTAGCATTCGCTGAGTACCTTCCCTTCGCCGACGGCCGATTCGATCTCGTCATCAGCGTCGGAGTGATGGAACATTTCCTGGATGACGTACTGGCCACGCGAGAAATTGCTCGTGTTCTAAAGCCGAACGGCCATTACATTGCCCTCATCCACACGGATTTGAGCGTGTTTCAGAGAATCAAACAGAAGATTCGAGAATTTGTTTTTCCCGTACCCCGGCCGACCGCCTTAGCCCGTTGGATCTTGAGCAAGGCTTACAGGCCAGTTCACCAACCCATTCAACGACGTTACACACAGGCGAGTGGTCGGGACTGTCTCGAGCGTGGTGATCTGAGTGTAGAAAGAGTCATTTCTCTCGCGACCGATCCGTGGGCTCCTCTTGTCGGACCTCATGTGATGATTTACGTTGCTCGCTTGAACGGCGGGCTTCCGTGACGTCAGCCGGTCCAGATTCGTTGACAGGCCCAGTGCATGCCGGAAGCACAGGCCTGTCGAGGGTAGTCGCCATTACCTGGATAGACCATCGGCGCACCCGCGAGATCTGCACATTTCTGGGAATCGAACTCCATGTGCTCACGACACCTTTCCGAGGGTTGCGTCGTTATCTGCAACTTATCCCTGTCACTACACTTCTCTTGCGCAGGCTACGGCCCCGAGTAGTTCTGATTCAAAGTCCGTCGATCGTGCTTGCGCTGCTCATGATCTTGCTTCGGCGACTGCTGCGCGTGAAGGTTGTATTGGACGCGCACAACGAAGCGGTAGAACCGTTCATTAATCCCAGCGCGCTCGTACGCTGGCTGACTCATTGGATGCTGGGCCGCGCAAGTGGTGTGGTAGTGACAAATCGATTTCTGGCCGAAGTCGTCTCGATCCACCATGGCCGCCCTGTCGTCGTCCCAGATCGCATTCCCGATCCGCCCTTCCCTGCTGTCCGGGCACCTGCGGAGCCGTCATCCTTCAAGGTAACCATTGTCGCGACCTTTGCGGCAGATGAACCGATGCAGGAAATCCTCGCCGCAGCGGCCCAAGTAGCACCCGGATTTGAATTCAGTATCACGGGCGATGCAACAAGGCTGTCGTCTTCAGTGCGCCGCGAGGCACCGCCTAACGTCACGTTTACGGGGTTCCTCGCCGAAGACGACTTCTGGTCCCTGCTTAGATGCAGCGATCTCGTGATGGATCTAACCCTGATCGACAATTGCTTGGTATGCGGTGCTTACGAGGCGCTCGCCGTCGGGACACCTTTGCTCTTGTCCAACAACGCTGCAAGTGTGGACCTCTTCGGCGCAGCTGCGTGTTTCACGAGGAATGATTGCGCCTCCATAGTGAGCTCACTTCACGACGCACGCGAAAGAGTAGACGCGCTTCGGCAGGGCGTCATCGCCACGCGACGACGACTCAACGGCAGCTGGCCGACGGATGTCGCGAAACTTAGATCTCTCCTCGTCGAACTGGCGAACGGCGACTGAATGTCCAAAGCAATCGCTCGGTCGCAGTGGTCTTCAACGGTAAGATCAATAATCGGTCGGCTGAAGCGCTACGGAGGCAGATCGAAACGCTCGCCCCGCCTTCAGGATCGATCAGGCGTTCCCGGTGGCTCCTGCTGCGAGTCAACCGCGAACCCTTCCCACAGCAAGCCTTCGAGCAGGCGCCTCGTCGTGCGGCAGTCGAAGCGCGTGCGTGCCTCGGCAGCAAAGGCTGCGGCTGCCGCTTCCCGAGGTTGCGGGTCCCGCATCTGTGCGAGGATGGCGTCTGCGAGCGCGCGTGCATCGGCCGCGGGAATCACCACTGCCGGCGAGTCCTCGAGCACCTCGCGCAGCCCGACACAGTTCGATCCAATGACGGGCACGCCCACCGCCATGGCCTCCATCGGCAGAAGCGGACACGCTTCCCACAATGACGGAATCGCGACCACGTCCACGCCGCGAAGATTGCTGGCCATGTCGGCAACGAACGGCATGAAGCGGAACGACTCCGTCAGGCCGCGGGCTGCGATGGCCGCCTGTTCCTCACGCACGAAGCCGCCGACGCCAAAGGCCAGCACCAGCGGCCTGCGCGGCGGGTGCAGCTCCTGCGTGAGAATCGCCATTGCGTCGATCAGGTAGCGGAAGCCCTTGGGCGACATGAAACGGCCGAAAAACCCGATGAGGAACGTGCCGGCATCGATACCCAGCTCGCCACGCAGATCGCGTCGCTGGGGAGCTTCGAACAGCTCCGGGCGGATGCCATTGCGAATGGTAACGACCACCCGGCGCGGACCGCGCAGCGCCGGAATGAACTGCAGGAGATTCTCCCTGGCGTCCCTGCTGACCGTCTGTATGACATCGACGCGTGGCAGCGCGGCTCGCAGCGCCAGAAGGTGCATCCTGCCCTTTCCACCCTGCGAACTGCCGCGCGTGCAGCGTCTCGTGGAGCGTGCAGATGTGGCGCACCCGCGCCAGGCGCGCAGCCGGCATGCTGAGCAACGCCGCCGTAAAACCGTGAGAGTGGACGACGTCGAACCGTTTGCCGCGCACCTGATTCCAGACCGCACGAATCCAGTAGATGGGTGAGACTCCTTCCTCGATCTCGACATAGTCCGCGAGCAAACCGCCCAGGTCGGCGCGCAGCGTGGTGGACTCCTCGGTGCGCGCGGCGATGAGCACGACGTGATAGCGCGATCGCTCAAGCGAGCCGTACACGTACTTGAGATACGTGCGGATCCCGCCAACCGGCCAGCGCACGACCAGGAGTATGCGCAGCTTCGTCACGTGCTCGCTCGCGCAGGTGCCGTGCGATCGGCGCTGCGATCGCATCCAGCGTCTTGCTGAACGAGAACTGCGACGCGTATTGAATCCGTTGCCCCTGCAGAGCTGCCGTCTTCACCAGCGCGCGACCGATGGCAGCGACGTAGTCGTCAGGGTCGCTGGCGAGATAGACCAGGTTCGCTATGCGCCGAGCTTCGTGAACAAGCGGGGCCACGACGGGCTTGCCCATCGACAGATACGCCAGCCACTTGAACAGCGTACGCCGGCTCGTCTTGGCGGACTCGTCAAACTCACGCACGTTGACGATGACGAGGCACACATCGAAGTGCTTCACGTAGCGTGGCACCTCGAGAAAATGCCGCGGCCCGAGCAACTAAACGTTCGGCAGCGCGCGCAGACGCTTCAGCGCCCCCGGCGACAGATTCGTGCCGAGCGGATTGTTCTCGTAGGGGCCGATCATGACGATGCTAGCGCCGGGATAGGCCGCCGACACGCGTTCGACGAGCTCGAGGTCGACATTGGCATCGTGAATGGAGCCCGACAAACCCGAGGATCGGTCGGGCCAGCGAGTGCAAGCTCCGGCGGGCACGTCATGGCGGAGGTGCTTCCGCTATCCGTCGCGCGTGCTCGAACGAGTAACCATGCGGAATCACCTGCACCGGTCTTCCCGTTCGTGATGGACGACAGGTGGACCCGATAGGCATCGACACGGCGTAGAGCAGATCGCTGGCCGCACAGGTGCGCGCCTCATCGTCCTCGTGTCCAGGGCTCGGGAAAAACGGATCGACGCAGTAGTACACAGTAGGCGCGCCGTCGAGACGCTCGATCAGCGTCGACGTTGGCCCGAAATTGAGAACGACGGGACGCCGGACGCCGAGGCGGGCCAGCGTTCTGAGAGTGCGCTCGTTAGTCGCCTTCTCTCCGTGGCGTTCGAGCCATTGCGGCCAAAAGCGGGGGCTCAGACGTGCAGGCGACTGTCGATGCGTCTCAACGGGCACAAGAGCCGTCCGAAGTGGCTGCGAAAATTCCACGGATGACGCAGAACACCGCCCGCCCACACGCTCGGCTCGATGAAGAACGTTCGCAGCCAGCGGGACAGCTCATACGCGATCCAATGCTTGCTAACCCATAGCCCGCCCCAGTATTGCGGCGAGATGATAACGACGTCGCGTCCCTTGAGCTCGCCATACCACCGCGGCTCCGGGGTGGTAGCACTGCTGCGTCACCGATATGCGGCCGTCGGCTCCAACTGAGACATGGACGTGCAGTAGCGCGAGGGCGCGCGTTCGCCGAAAGTCCCAGCATGAGCAGGCCCCCACCGCACCAACGGCGTAGTGTCGCTCAACAGTCGTTGTGTGCCGCATAGTCGAGCGATCGACAAGCGCACTCGAGCGGGTACGAAGCACATCGGCGGCGAGAGCCCTCACGCGAGGCTCCGCAGCGACGCTCTGAGAGGGCCGCGAAAGCCCTGTACGCCGAGCGCGTACCGATGGCGGCGACTGTTCGGCGAATGCTGCACGCAGCAGAACCTTGTCGCGCGAATTGCCGACTTTGATCGACGGCGCAGAGAAAGCAGGAAATCGGCGAGCTGCACATCCAGGAACGAGCGTGCAACTCGAGGCGATTGGCGATCGAAGTGCGATCGTCTTCACCAGAATATCCCCGGGCATGTAATCGAGGGCATCCGCGAAGCAGCGCGCCCGCAATGCCGGAGCCATAGGTCGCGCCGATCTCAGCCCAAGGATCGCGCGCCACGCGCGACCGAGCCCGAGCTGCTCGAGGGCGGCATCGGAGATAAGCTGAAGCTGCGCCTCGTGGGCGGACAGAACCGTTGGAAAATCAGCCAATGAGCGCGAGGCCGCTGGACTCCGCCCAATTCGTGCGCACTCTCGAGGCCGAGCTGCGCCGCAGCGCAATCTACAGGCGGATCATGAAGCGGTGCGCGGCATGCTCGTCGCGATGCGAATGCATGAACGTCAGCGGCTGATACCAGCTGTAGCCGCCGAACAGCTCGATCACCACCATCGCCGGTCAGAGCGACCTTCACGTGACGGCGAGCCTCGCGGGCCATAAGGAACATCGGTATCGCGGAGGAATCGCCGACTGGCTCATCGAACACGTGTGCCTGGCGCTCTGCCTCGGTAGCGATATCGAAGCTGCCGACACCGAGTTCCCGATGCACCGTGCCATGCATCGTCGCGACGTCACGCGCGAAGGGCAGCTCCCCGATGCCACCAGCTACGTCAAATGCGAACGTGTGAAGATCGGGGCCGAGTCCGGCGGCGACGGCTGTCACGGTGGACGAGTCGAGCCCGCCGCTCAGAAACAGTCCGACGGGAACGTCCGCCACGAGCTGTCGCGACACAGCCTGCTTTACCAATCGCCGGCATTCAGCCGTAGCGTCCTCGAGCGTGACATTCGCGTCGATGGGCGGCGCGGACCAGTAGCGATGGACACGCGCGGTTCCGTCGCTGAACGTAAGTAAGTGCCCCGGAGGGAGAGTGCGCACTTCCTCATAAATACACTCTTTCGGGTGCACATAGTGCCGCCGACAGTACTGCTCGAGCGCCGCCGGGCTCACCGTCAGCGGGCAAAGATCCGCTGCGGCGATCGCCTTGATCTCGGAGCCGAACACAACCAGGCCGGAACTAGTAGTCGCGTAGTAAAACGGCTTCTCACCAAAGCGATCGCGAGCGCACAGAAGCAGCCGCTCCCCGGGTCCCACAGCGCGAACGCGAACATGCCCGGCAGGTGCCGCACGAAGTCGGCGCCGTGCCGGCGGTACAGCGCAAGAATGACCTCGGTATCAGAGGACGTGCGGAAGGGGTAGCCGTGGCACTGCGCCCGCAGCTCGCGGTAGCCGTACACCTCGCCATTGAAGGTGAGGACTGTGCCCGTTTCCTCGTCGCGCATCGGTTGGGCGCCACCCGCGAGATCGATGATCGACAGGCGTCGATGTCCGAGAAGACACTGCGGCGATTGCCAGACGCCATCGCCATCCGGACCGCGGTGGGCGATCGCATCCAGCATCGGAACCAGACGATCGCCGTAACGGCCGGCCCCTTCTCCGACGATACCGGCTATGCCGCACATGAACGGACCGACGGCGCCCGGCGCGTCACTTCTGGTTCGTTGAAGGTCATTCTAGAGCATGCCGTGAACGGCAGCCGTGCACACTTTACCCATCTTGCGGAGCCGATTCCGGAAACAGCTCAAGTATTGGCTATTTTCCGGCCCGCCGCGATCGGCGGGGACTCCTCGGCGAGCTCTGCGGGGATACAAATGACGTTCGGCGAGTTCTGCAACCGGGTAAAACGGAAGTCCAGGCCGCTGAGGAAGTCAATGGAAGACTGCCCGCTCGACTCGAGAATCACCTTCGGGCGATGGGAAACGAGCGTCTGCCGCAGACCCTGAGCACATCGAGCTCGTGCCCCTCCGCGTCGATCTTGATCAGGGAAATGCGAAGGGAATACCAAGCCCGTCGATTGGAATCGCGAGCGCCCGAATGGCGCTCTGCCCGGGCGCGGCCGTTCCAATGCTCGCCTGATAATAGTTGGCAAGGCCGTCCGGAAACCTCGGCACCGTCATCGACACCAAATTTGTAACAGCCGAAGCCGCGGTGTTGAAGAGCGTGACGTTCTCGCAGCCCGCCGAGCGCAAATTGGACGCGAGCACTTCGAACGTCGCCGGCACCGGCTCGAACGCGAAGACCCGGCCCTGCGGACCGACGAGCCGGGAGAGCCTCACCGTGTAGTGCCCCACATTCGCGCCGACGTCGATGACCGAATCGCCGGGCCGGACGAATTGCCCGAGAAGCGCGAACTCGGGCTCACCTGAAATGAAATGCCCGAGCCGGACCTGACGTGAATGCCAGGCGCGGCGGGCGGAGTGCTGCAGACTTTGAGGAAGAAACGCAGCGATACGACGCAGGATACCCAGCGTGGAAGCCATCGATCATCTCGCGCCGAGCAGCAATTCTGTACGCAGGCGTACCCTGAGTCGTGGCGGCCCGCGGCGGAACGGCCCATCCGTTGCGCGCGGCGTTAGTGTACTGCGCCCGCTCCTACTGCGCTTTGACCTCGGTCGGCGCGTTTGGCTGGACCGGCGGGGGTGGTGCGGCACCGCCACCAGCCAGCGGGAAGCCCGAGGTCGAGACCGGGTTGCCGCTCGCGTTGAAGACGTACACGTACTTGCCGCTCAACGAGCCGAGCGCACCTTTGCGGAGGACGACGTCGATGCGGTTCGCGCTCCAGGACACTGGCACCTGGATTTCCAGAGCCGTCTCGGCACCGTCATTCCACGTTGGGCTGCCCGTCACGACGACGCGGGCGAAGGAGTCGTCGATGTACACCACGTCGTAGGCGAAAAACTTGCCGTCACCCGCAGCGAAGCCGACGCGCTCGTCCTGGTGCCAGTAAAGATTCTGCAAGCGGCTAGGGTAGCTCGACGAGGACGTGACCAGATTCTGGATGGAGCCGGAACTGCGGCCGTTCGAGGCCATGCGCCACGAGCCATCGCCCACACCGTTCGACGATGACTGACGCAGGAAAAGCTCCTCCACCTTCCATTCGTTCTTGCGCAGACCATGTACGGCGTCTGGGGACGGGATAGATCACATCATGACCCGGCGTCCCGGTGTACTCCATGACTGCACGCGGGTCACCGCTCGCATCGCTCACCTGTCCGTAGCCGGGCATGTAGATGTTATTGTTCGAGGTGTCGCCCCAGATGCGGAAACCCTTCGAAGTTCCAGTCGGACTGCTTTGCGTACGCATCCGTGCCATTCCAGTTGAAATACATCCGATCAGAAGAGCATAGAGATCGCGCCCCTGCGGCTTCGGAATGAAACGCGTACCGGAGCCGCCGGGACTCTGAGAACCATCGCCCGAGTACACGTCAAACCTGTCAGTGCCGATGCGATACTTCCATGCGCGCGTCGAGCCGGACGCCACGGGCGGACTATCGAGCACGCCCCTATCAGGCGCGCCCCATGCGGTGCGGCTGTTGGCGTCGCCGCGGCCTGGCCACGTCCGAAGTCGAAAAACGCGTAAGGCTTCGCGCCGTTCGGCTTGGTGCCGAAGTTCGAGCCGATCAGCGAGATCTGCTGACCGTCCGCGACGCTGCCCTGAATGCTCGTAACCTGTGCGTTGGCTGCCGCCGCCGCAGCCAGCGTGGCAACGACCAAGACATGTCGAAAAATTCTGGAAGACATCATTGAGAACCTCACAGTCCGAATGTGGCCACCCGCTTCGGCCGCCACCTATGCGCTCCACCACTCAGAGCCGCTCATCAAGCCTGCGGCCTGTCTCGACATGAGCAAACTCATCCACGACTGCACCCACCAGTCTCACCAGAGCTTCCTTCGAGACAGGAGGGGCGCTTCGCTGCACCAGCTCGCGCAGCGCGTCAAGCGTAGAAACCAGCGACGAAGGGTCCCGCATACCGCGATACTCGATCGACAGCAAGCTGCGAAATCCCTTTTCGACTGCGGTTTCCCCCTGCCGCAACGAACTCCTCGAAAGGCTTCTCGCCACTCGTATCGAGAGGCGTGAGCAGTAGTGGATAACCCCGTCGTTCGAGATCGCGCCCCACCGCGCGAATCGCCGACTCGGGGTCATCGTAGCGCATAGTTCGAAGCTGGTGGAGTCGTAGAAATGCGACAGCGACATCTTTCGCGCTGTGATGGCCGCGGCCGCCCGCGCGCCCGCCGCCGACGCGATCGAAGATCAGCGCCTGGTCCACCGCGAAGCGGCCCACGTCGTGGAGCAGGCACGCCAGCGTCAGCTCCTCGTCCGCCCCCGCCTCCCGGGCCAGCTCGGCGCACTGGAGAGCGTGGGCCAGCTCGGAGACGCGCTCGGCCCCGTAGCGGCGCGCGGCGGAGCCCGCCATCGCGTCGAGGAGGCGATCGGTCATCCCCGGAGGCTCGGCCGCCATGTCGACCTGGAGTATACTCGGCCCGCGGTAGCTCGATCATGACGATGAGGTGAAACGATGCCCGTGACCGTGAAGGTTATTACCGACGGCCCCCTGATGGTGAAGGGCGAGTGTGAGATGCAGGACGGCCAAGGCAACGCCATCGCCGGCAAGGGCGGCGACACCATCTTCCTCTGCCGCTGCGGCAGCTCGGCCAACAAGCCGTTCTGCGACGGCGGCCACAAGAAGATCGCGTTCAAAGGCTGACGAAGTCACTCCTCATCCCCCTCTCCCCTCCGGGGAGAGGGTAGGGTGAGGGCGACCTATCTTCCCCGCCCCAGCCTCACCGCGATCGCGAAGGCGGCCACTCCCACCAGCGCGATGAAGATGGGAGTGTGGGTTGGGCCCAGCACGCCGCAGATCAGCGGGCCGAGGAAGATCGCCCCGTCCACGCCGACGCGGTAGACACCCGTCCGCCAGCCGAGCCGGGCGACGTCGGTGTGCTCGCGGATGACCCCGAGCGGCAGCATCCAGCCCGCCATCCCGAGGCCGAAGAGCGCGCAGCCGACGACGAGCAGCGGCAGCGAGCCGAGCCCCACCGCGAAGAGCCCGACGCCCAGGGTGATCGCGACCGCGGTCAGCACGGGCAGCCGGCCGATGCGATCGGCCAGCCAGCCCACCGGCAGGAGCACGATCAGGTCCACGAGCTGGGCCAGCGAGAGCAGGCCCGAGATGCCGGCGCGGTCGAGGCCGAACTCGCGCGTCCCGCGCAGCGGGATCACGAACTGGCTCACCGCGGACCAGGCGAGCGCCATGACCACGCCGAGCGCGAACATGAGCCGCACGATCGGCGGCAGCGCCGCGGCCCGGGCCGGCGCCGCCCCCTTGGCGGACGCCCGTCCGGCGGCGGGCGGCGCGGACGCGAGGTGGCCCGGGAACATGCGCGTCAGCACGAGCGTGCCGGCCAGCGAGACCACGACGGGCCCGGCGGCGGCCAGCAGGGTCAGGTTCCAGGGCCAGCGCTCCGGCAGCAGGCCGACCAGCGCGAGCCCGCCGAGGACGCCGAGCATGCCCGCGAACTCGAGCGTGTTCAGCCGCATGGAGGCGCGCGGGCCCTGCTGATCCTGCAGCACCGCGGTCAGGCTGCCGACCATCACCAGCGTGTGCGCGAGGCCGGTCAGGAGCCGACCCAGCACCAGCACCGGAAACGGCCCCGCGCTGGACAGCAGCAGCATCCCGGCGAGCAGCGTGACCGGGGCCAGCGTGAGCGAGGTGGCCAGGTGGCGGGTGGCGAGCGCGCCCGCGGGCAGATCCGCCGCCATCCGCGCGAAGCCGAAGGAGCCGGCGAGGATGCCGAGCTGCCAGTCCGGCAGGCCCTGCGCCCGCGCGATCTCGGGCAGCAGCGGGCCGAACGCGCCGATGCACACCGTGCTGGCGAAGACGACCAGGCACAGCAGCACCGTGCCGGACAGCGAGGACGCGCTCACCGCCGAGGGCGGCTCAGGGCTCGAAGGGGCGCTCGGGCCACCAGGGATAGAAGGGCGGCATGTCCGTGCTGGGCCGCTGGGTGAAGCGCGGCGGGCGCTTCTCCAGGAACGACGTCACGCCCTCGTAGGCGTCGGCCGAGCGGCCCGTCCAGTCCATGCAGCGCGAGTCCAGGCGGTGCGCCTCCATCGGGTGATCGGCGCCCAGCAGCCGCCACATCATCTGCCGCGCGAGCGCCACCGAGATCGCGGAGGTGTTCCGCGCGATCTCGAGCGCCAGCTCGCGGGCCACCGGCAGGAGGAGCGAAGGCGGGACCACCCGGCTCACGAGCCGGCCCGCGAGCGCCTCCTCCGCCGGGAAGACCCGCCCGGTGTAGACCCACTCCGCGGCCTGGCTCGGGCCCACCAGGCGCGGCAGGAACCAGGTGCTGGCCGCCTCCGGCACCACGCCGCGGCGGGCGAACACGAAGCCGATCCGCGCCGCGGTCGACGCGATGCGGATGTCCATCGGCAGCGTCATGGTGACGCCGAATCCCACCGCGGGACCGTTGATGGCGGCGATCAGCGGCTTCTTCATGTCGAAGATGCGGAGGGTCACGCGCCCGCCCCCGTCGCGATGCGCCCCGGGCGCCTCGCCCCGGCCCCGGGCGACGCGGTCGAAGGTCTTGCCGCCCCCGGACAGATCCGCTCCCGCGCAGAACGCGCGGCCCGCGCCGGTGACGATCAGCGCGCGCACCCCGTCGTCGGCATCGGCGAGATCGAGGGCCGCGAGCAGCTCCTCCAGCATGACGGTGTTGAGCGCGTTGAGCTTGTCCGGCCGGTTCAGGGTGACGGTGGCGACGCCGTCCGCCACCTCGTAGCGAAGCGCCTCGAAGCTCGGGGCGCTCACGGCGTCCCGTCCTCGGCCTCACCCTGCTTGAGCTTGCGGAAGACGGTCTTGGGATCGATGCCGAGCATCTTGGCGGTGAGCGTCTTGTTGCCGTGGTTGAGCCGGAGCGTCTCCTCGAGGAGCCGCGCCTCGACCTCGGCCAGCGGCGTGCCCACGCGGATCTGGAACACGCCCTCGGGCACCGCGGCCGCGCCGGGCCCTTGCGGTGTCGCCGCGCATCAGCATGACCGGGCGCTCCCGTACCGCGTCGGGGAGATCGCCCGCCTCCACGCGGGCGCCGCGAGCCAGCACCACCGCGCGCTCGACCACGTTCTCCAGCTCGCGCACGTTGCCCGGCCACGAGTAGGCCTCGAGGCAGCCGAGCGCCTCGTCGCTGAAGCCGTCGAGCTGGCGGTTGTTCTTGGCCGCGTACACGCGCAGGAAGTGCTGGGCGAGCACCGGCACGTCCTCGTGCCGCTCCCGGAGCGGCGGGACCTGGATCGTGATGACGTTCAGCCGGTAGAAGAGGTCCTCCCGGAAGCGCTTGTCCCGCACGAGGGTGGCCAGGTCCTGGTTGGTGGCGGTGACGATGCGCACGTCCACCTGGATCGTCTTGGTGCCGCCCACCCGCTCGAACTCGCCCTCCTGCAGCACGCGCAGGATCTTGGGCTGGGTCACCGGCGAGAGGTCGGCGATCTCGTCGAGGAACAGCGTCCCGCCGTCGGCCAGCTCGAAGCGGCCCTCCTTGCGGCCCGGCCGCGCCGGTGAACGCGCCCTTCTCGTAGCCGAAGAGCTCGGACTCGAGCAGGGTCTCGGGCAGGGCCGCGCAGTTGACCGCGATGAACGGCCCGTTGCGCGCGGCTCGAGCGATCGTGGATGGCGCGCGCCACCAGCTCCTTGCCGGTGCCGCTCTCGCCCTGGATGAGCACGGTGGCCGAGCTGTCCGCCACCTGCTGCACCAGCGTCATGAGCCGCGCGGAAGGCGGGGCTGGTCCCGATCATGTTGCCCTGCCGCAGCAGGTCGTCGAGGCGCTTCTGCAGCGCGCGGTTCTGGGCGATCAGATCGCGGCGCTCGAGCGCCTGGCGCACCACCTTGGTGAGCTGGGCGCGCTGGAACGGCTTGGTGAGGAAGTCGGTGGCGCCGTCCTTCATCGCCCGGACCGCCTCTTCCACGGTGCCGAAGGCGGTGAGCAGGATCACGTCCACGTCGGGCGCGACCGCCTTCGCCTCGCGGAGCAGCTCGAGCCCGGTGAGGCCCGGCATCTTGAGGTCGGAGAGCACCAGGTCCACCCCGCCCTGCCGCAGCCGCTCGAGCGCGGCCTGGCCGTCGGGCGCGAGCACCACCGCGTAGCCCTCGCGCGTCAGCGTGCGCTCCAGGCTCTGGCGGACGGCGGGATCGTCGTCGGCCACCAGGAGCGTCGCGAGCGGCGGCGCGGGCTCAGCCATGCCGGCTTTCTGGATCGGGCACCGTCATGGTGAAGGTCGCGCCCGCGCCGGGCAGCGCTGTGCCAGCGGATCTTGCCGCCGTGCTCCTCGACGATCTGGCGCGAGATGGAGAGGCCGAGGCCGGTGCCCTGCGGCTTGGTGGTGAAGAACTGCTCGAACAGCCGCCGGCCGACCTCGGGCGAGATGCCGGCACCGCTGTCCGACACCGCGATCTCCACCGTGTCGTCCACGCGGCGGTGGTGAGGGTCAGCGTGCCGCCGTGGGACACCGCCTCCAGCCCGTTCTTGACCAGGTTGAGGACGGCCTGGCGGAGCAGCGTGCGGTCGATCTCCATCGGCGGCACCGTGGGATCGGTCTCCACCTTCACCGTGATGCCCTGGCGCGCGGCGAGCGGGCGGACGAACTCGGCGACCGCGCTGACCATGTCGTTGACCGAGTCCTCCTCGAACTGCGGGCGCGGGAAGCGCGCGAAGGCCAGGTACTCCTCGGTGAGCGCGTCGAGGGCGCCGACCTGGTCGCGGATCGCGGTGACGAGCGCGGTCGCCTCGGTGCCGTCCTCGCTCACCCGCCCCTGCACCATGTCGCCCAGCAGCTCCGCGTTCAGCCCGATGGCCGCGATGGGGTTGCGCACCTCGTGGGCGACCTTGAGCGACAGCCGTCCCACCGTGGCCATGCGCTCGGCCTCGACCAGCTTCTCCTGGGCGGCCTGCAGCCGGGTGAGCGTCCCGGTCAGCTCGGCGTTGAGACGCTCCACCTCGGCGCGCGCGCGGCGCTCGCGGTCGGCCACGTGGCCGAGCGCGAAGGCGGGCAGCCCGACCAGGGCCATCAGGATCAGCCACCGCGGTCCACGCCGCGGCGGGCAGCGCCAGGCTGGCGGCGGCCCAGTAGAGCAGCCCGGCCACGCAGCGTCAGGAACAGGCCGACCCAGCGGCCGAAGTAGTAGGCGTTGACCGCGACCAGCGGGAAGAACAGGTTGACGAACGGGCTGTCGCCGCCCCCGGTGAGGAACAGCAGCGAGGAAGACGAGCAGCAGGTCGACCGCAGAGGGCGGCGATGAAGATCCGCGCGTGGTCCCGCGCGGGTTGACGGTGACCAGCGCGAGGATGCCCGCCTTGTAGAGGCGCGAACCAGAGAACGAGCGAGTAGACGTCGACCCGGTAGCCGCGGGCGCAGCGGGACGAGGCCGAGGGTGGCGAGGCCGCCCACCATCACGAAGGCCAGGAGCACCGCGAACAGCCGCTCGTCCCGCTCGAGCGGCCGGAACAGCCCGGCCCAGGGCGCGCGAGTGGGAGGGGTCACCGCCATGACGGAGGACACACTATCACGGCGTCCTGCCGACTCCGCCTCGACGCGCCGCAGGAGCGGCAGGGCGAGCAGCGGGAGCAGGCCGATCACCCCCACGCACGATCAGCAGGCGGCCCAGGTTGGAGTAGTCCTGCTGGGTGACGCCGAAGAAGGTATTGAGGTAGCGCGTGCCGAGCTCGCTGGCGGACAGCGCGAGGTTCATGAGGGAGGCCATGATCGCGAACATGGTGGCCTCCGCCCCGCGCGGCGCGGTGCGCGCGATGAGGGCGAGCATGGGCACCATGCTGAGCTGGCCCAGCGGCGCCGAGATCGTGGTGTCGATGAACGCGAACGTGCGCGGGCTCACCCCGAACCACTCGTTGACGCCGTAGAACAACCCGATCGTCGGCAGGTAGAGTACCGCGCCCGCGATGGTCACCCAGAAGAGGGTGTAGCTCACCGGGCGATGCGTGATCGGCTTGCGGAAGACGATGAGGCCGACCAGGCTCAGCACCGCGCTCACCTGCGCGAGCACGCCCGAGGAACTCCTGATCGAAGCCGAGCCGATCGATCGCCCAGTAGTTGAACCCCTGTCCCGCCGACGGGACGGCGCGGAAGCAGAAGATGGCGAAGGCGGCGATCGCCACCGCGCGGGAGATCCCGACGCGCTGGAGCAGCATCACGATGAGGCCGCCCGAGACGACCAGGATGATCTCCTGGCCGAACGGCACCGACGAGCGCCTCCAGCGCGACGCCGAGCGCGGCGTAGCCGAGCCCCACCAGCATCACCAGGCGCGACTTGCCCGCCGCCGAGCGGATTGGCCTCCTCGCCGGGCGCGACCGTGCGCGGCGGTCTCGCGCGGGATGAGCCAGCGCCGCGACCATCACCAGCGCGGGGAGCAGCAGCGGCGATCGCGAAGACGGGGCGCGGGCCGAGCGCGCCCGCGAGCCAGCCGCTCAGGTAGCCCACGCTGATCGTGCCCGCGAGCAGCGCCATGCGGCCGAGGGTCTGGATCTGCTTCACCTCCTCCTCGGTGCGGGCGACCTCCACGCTCAGCGCGTCGGCCACCACGTCCTGCACCATGAAGCCCACCGCGATGAGCACCATCGCGGCCAGGTAGGTGGCCTTGGTCGAGGCGCTCGGTGGCCAGCCACCCGTAGCCCGCGAAGGCCAGCAGGGCCCCCAGCAGCAGGTAGGAGATCCGGCGGCGGCCGAAGATCGGGTGCACGTCGGAGGCGACGCCGGCCACCATCTTGGTGCTCCACGGCAGGGCGACCCAGAAGGCGATGGCCGCGGCCTCGGCGGGCGTGATGCCGAGCGTGTCCTTCTGGAAGTAGAGCAGCGCGATGCTCGTGATCCCGCTCGCCCCGTAGCAGAAGTAGGTGACGAGCACCGGCAGATAGGCCAGGCGCACGCTCCCGAAGAGGCCGCGCAGGACCGCGCCGCGGGCGGGCGTGGTCGTGGCGATGGTCTCCACGGGTTCCGGCATCACGGGTTCCGGGATGACAGGTTCGGACATGCCGTCCAGTCTAGCGCACTGCCGCCGCGCCGGACCCTTGACGCGAAGCCCCTGCGCCCGTTACCGTCGGCGCCATGACCATCGCGGGCAAGGGCGTCCTCGCGTTCTGGCACGACGTGGTGCCGGGTGGTGACGCGGAGTTCGATCAATGGCACCTGCGCGAGCACATCCCGGAGCGCGTGGCCGTGCCGGGCTTCCTCCGCTGCCGGCGCTACGTCACCCTGGGCGAGCCGCCGAAGTACTTCTACTTCTACGAGACCGAGTCGCTCGACACGCTGAAGAGCCCGGCCTACCTGGCTCGCCTGGGCGACCCGACGCCGTGGACGAAGAAGACGCTGCCGCTGGTGCGCAACAACAAGCGCACCGCCTGCCGCCTCGTGGCGAGCGCGGGCGCGGGCCTGGGCGGCGTGATCGCGACGCTCGAGCTCGGGCCGCGCGCCGGGCACGAGGACGAGCTCCGGTCGTGGCTCACCGCCACCGCGCTCCCCGCCGCCGCCCAGCACCCGGGCGTGGTGGCCGGCCACCTGCTGGAGGGCGACGCCGGCGTGAGCACCGCCGCCAAGAGCGACGAGAAGAAGCTGCTCGCGACCCCCGACGCGCTGGTGCGCTGGGTCGTCCTCGTCGAGGGCATCGACCTCGCCCCGATCGAGGCCGCCTGCCGCGACCTGCTCGGCGCCGAGGCCCTGGCCCGTCGCGGCGCCACCGGCGACGTCACGCTCGGGTTCTACCGCCTGCAGCTCGTGTTCGGGAAGGTGTGATCTACGCGAAGGCGTTCTTCGATCTCCAGCTTCAGTTTGCCGAGCGGGTGACGATCCTCTCGGGACTCCCCATGGCCCGCGTGCTGCTGGAGTACACCAATCTCCATATCCGGTTCGGCCTGGGCCATGACTTCGATCCCGCGCATCCGGCCTGGCAGGCGTACCTGGCCGGCCTCCGGGACACGAGTGATCCGCGCGGGTGGACGTACGCCTTCTACCTGAGGCGACCCGATGCGATGGCCGCGCCCGCGGTCGTGGCGACCTTCGGCTGCTTCGCCTACGCGCGGCCGACCCGCGAGCGGATCCGTCTCCACTTCCAGAATGCCGAGACGGATAGGCGCTCCCCGCTGGCCCTCGACCGCGTCGGGGCGCGACGGGCCGAGCTGGCCGCCCTCTTCGCGCATGTGAAGCAGACTCAGGACCCGCCGCTCCAGGTGCGCGGGGTGTCGTGGCTCTACAACCTCGACGCGTATCGTCGGCTGTTCCCGACCTCGTACCTGGCCACCGCGCACGTAGCCGCCGGGCGATTTCAGCACATGCCGCTGTGGGGGCAATTCGTGGACCGGCATGGGGCGATCAAGGAACAGGTGGCACGTCAGTTCCTGGAGCGTCTCGAGCACCAGTCGAGTCCCGACGGCCTGGACCGGTGCTTCCCGCTTCAACCGCTCGCGGTCGACGCCCCGGTGCAGGACTTCTACGACTTCTACGGAGTCTAGCCCGCGGAGCTCCGTCAGCTCAGCGCGGGCCGGCGCGTGTGCCAGTCGGTGGCCTGCTGATACGCGTGGCCCAGGCGGAGCACGGTGGCCTCGTCGAACGGGCGGCCCACGAGCTGGAAGGCCAGCGGGAGGCCGGCGCGCGAAAACCCGCAGGGCAGGCTCAGCGCGGGCAACCCGAGGCCGTTGAAGGGGCGCGTGAGCCGCGAGAAGCGGCCCTGGCGCACGATGATCTCCGGGAGCGGGCCCTCCAGCGCGGCGCTCAGCGGGGGTGCGGGCTCCGGAATGACCGGCGCGGCCAGCACGTCCACCTCGGCCCAGATGTCGCGCGAGAACGCGCGGGCCAGGCGGGCGCGCAGGCGCAGTGCCTGGAGGTAGTCGTAGGCGGGCACGCGCAGCCCCAGCTCGAGGCGGGCGCGCGTGAAGGCGCCCAGCTCGTGCGGCTTCTCCCGGAGCAGGCCCGCGTGGAGCGCGGCCGACTCGCTGCGCGAGATGATGCTCGTCACGTCGTTCGTCACCTGCGGATCGGGCAGGCGCACCTCGGTGACCCGCGCCCCGAGCGAGGCGAGCGTGGCGACCGCCGCCCGCACGCCCGCCTCCATTTCCGCGTCGATCCCCTGGAAGAAGAAGTTCTCGGGGACGCCGACCCGCAGGCCGGCGACCGGCGCGTCGAGCGCCGCGAGATAGTCGGGCACCGGCCGCGCGCTCGCGGTCGCGTCGAGCGGATCCGCGCCCGCCATCGCCTGCAGCATCAGCGCGCAGTCCCGCGCGGTGCGCGCCATGGGCCCCAGGTGATCGTTCGACCAGGACAGCGCCATGCCGCCCGCGCGACTCACCCGGCCATAGGTCGGCTTGAGCCCGGTGATGCCGCAGGCCGCCGCGGGCAGCCGGATCGATCCGCCGGTGTCGGTGCCGATCGCGCCCCGCGCGAGCCCGGCGGCCACCGCCACGCCCGACCCGCTCGACGAGCCGCCCGTGCAGCGCTCGGGGTCCCAGGGGTTGCGGGCGTGGCCGTGATGCGGGTTGTCGCCGAGGGCCCCCATCGCCAGCTCGGTCATGTTGAGCTTACCCAGGGTGACGGCGCCCGCGCCGACGAGCCGCGCCACCGCGGTGCAGTCCTGCTCGGCGGTGAAGTACTCGGCGGTCCGCGTGCCGCAGGAGGTGGGCAGCCCGCGGATGAAGCACAGATCCTTGAAGGCCAGCGGCACGCCGTGGAGCGGGCCGCGGGCCTGGCTGCGCCCCGCCGCCTCCCGGCGCCGGGCGGCGGCGAGCGCCCCCTCGGCGTCCACGGTGATGAAGGCGCGCAGGCGGCCGTCGAGCCGTTCGACGCGCGCCAGGCACTCGCGCGTGGCCTCGACCGGCGAGATCTTCCCGGCGCGGATCGCGGCGGCGAGCGCGGCGATGGTGGGGAAGTCGGTCAGGTGGCGGCTCCGGGCGGCTCCGCCTGCTCGAGGGCGGCGATGAAGCGTGCGGGCTCCTCGGCCAGGGACAGCTCGCCGGCGAGGCGCTCGATCAGCCCGAGGAGGTCGGCCAGCTCGGCCTGCTGGAACTTGTTCGTGTTCTCGCTCATGCCGGGAGGATACTATTGTGCCGCGCCCAGGGGTACTGGCGCCTTGAGAGGAGAACACCATGCTGAGGATGCGGACTGTCTCGTGGCTGATGCTCGCGCTGGCCGCCCTGCTCCTGTCGGTGGCCCCGGCCGCGGCCCAGAAGAAGACGCTGGTCGTGGCCCTGAACCAGGACCCCGATCTCCTGGACCCGACCCTGTCGCGCACCTACGTCGGCCGCATCATCTTCGCGCACATGTGCGAGAAGCTCTACGAGATCGACGAGAACCTCCGCATCTCGCCCCAGCTCGCTGCCGCGCTGCCCACCATGTCGGACGCGGGCAAGACGGTCACCATCAAGCTTCGCAGTGGCGTGAAGTTCAACGACGGCACCGCGATGAACGCGGAGGCCGTGAAGTTCTCGCTCGACCGGCACCGCGAGATGAAGGGCTCCAACCGGCGCAGCGAGCTCGAGCCGGTCACCGCGGTCGAGGTGGTGGACCCCCTCACGATCCGGCTCCGGCTCAAGAGCGCCTTCGCCCCGCTGGTGGCCACGCTGGCCGACCGGTCCGGCATGCCGGTCTCGCCCGCCGCGGTCAACAAGCTGGGCGACAAGTTCGCCACCGCACCGGTCTGCGTCGGGCCGTGGTCCTTCGTGGAGCGCGTGCCCCAGGACCGGATCGTGCTCGAGAAGTCGACCCACTACTTCGACCCGGGGCAGGCGCGCTTCGATCGGCTCGTATTCCGCATCATCCCCGACGACAACGTGCGCGTCGCCAACCTGCGCTCGGGCGACATCGACTTCATGCACCTGGTGGCGCCCACCGACTCGGTGAACTTGAAGAAGGAGGGGCGCTTCGAGGTCTCGAGCGTCACCGGCATCGCCTACACCGGCATCACCATCAACCAGCGCAACAAGACCGGCAAGACCCAGCCCGCCGGCGATCTGGGCACACCGCTGGCGAACGACCCCCGGGTGCGCGAGGCCCTCGACCTGAGCCTCGACCGGGACGCCATCAACCAGGTGGCGTGGGACGGCCAGTACACACCGGGCTGCACGCCGATCTCCCCGGTGAGCCCCTTCTACGACAAGAGCCGCAAATGTCCGGGCCGCGACGTGGCCAAGGCGAAGCAGCTCCTCGCCGCGGCGGGCCTCGCCAACGGCTACAGCTTCGAGCTCACGATCGTCAACGACCCGCAGCAGCGCCGCTTCGGCGAGGTGATCCAGGGAATGGCCCGCGAGGCGGGCTTCAATATCTCGTTGCGCCCCTCGGAGTTTGCCTCCGCCCTCACCGATGACGACAACGGCAAGCTGCAGGCCTTCGCCATCGGCTGGAGCGGCCGGGTGGATCCGGACGGCAACATCCACCAGTTCCATACCTGCGGCGGCAGCCTGAACACGACGCACGTCTGCGACGAGATCGTCGACTCTCTGCTGAACAAGGCGCGCGAGGTGAGCGACCAGGGAGAGCGCGCGAAGCTCTACCGCGAGGCGATCGACAAGATGACCGCGCGCCGCAACATCATCTACCTCTACCACGCGAACTACATCGTGGCGTACCCGAAGAACCTCAAGGGCTACAAGGCGGTGCCGGACGGGCTGATCCGGATCAAGGGAGTGTCCTGGAACTAGCGCATCCCGGTGGCCGAGTTCCTGGTCCGGCGGGTCGCGATCTCGGTCGTGACCCTGTTCGTGATCAGCCTGATCGTCTTCACCGGGGTGCGGATGATTCCCGGCGACCCGGCCCGCGTGATGGGCGGCACCGACGCCGACGCGGCCGGGCTCGCCGAGATCCGCCAGAAGTACGGGCTCGACGATCCGATCCCGCTCCAGTACCTGCGCTGGATCGGCTTAGCACTCCGGGGTGACCTCGGGGAGTCCATCCGCACGCGCGAGTCGGTGGTGTGGACCGTCGCGCGCAAGCTGCCGATCACGATCGAGCTGGCCGGTCTCTCCCTGCTGATCGCCCTGACCATCGCCATCCCCGCCGGGGTCTTCTCGGCCGCCCGCCGCAACACGGTATGGGATCTGCTGGCCAACGCGGTCTCGCTCTGCGGCCTCTCGGTGCCGAGCTTCTGGCTCGGCATCATGCTGATCCTGTTCCTCTCGGTGCGCCTGCACTGGCTGCCCGCCTCCGGCTTCGTGCCGCTCTGGGAGAGCCCCCTGGGCAATCTCCAGCGCATGATCATGCCCGCCTTCGTGCTGGGCGCGGGGCTCGCCGCGGTGCTGATGCGCCAGACGCGCAACAGCATGATCGAGATCCTGAGCGCGGACTACATCCGCACCGCCTGGAGCAAGGGGCTGGCCGGCCGCTCGGTCATCTTCCGGCACGCCTTCCGCAACGGCCTGATCCCGGTGGTCACCATCCTGGGCCTGCAGACCGGCGCCCTCATGGGGGGCGCGGTCGTCACCGAGCAGATCTTCGTGGTGCCCGGCTTCGGGCGGCTCATCGTGGAGGCGGTGTTCACCCGCGACTACCCGCTCGTGCAGGGGGTGGTGCTGATCACCGCCTCGGCCTACGTCTTCATCAACCTCCTGGTGGACCTCTCCTACTCCCTGCTGAACCCGCGGATCCGTATCGGAGGCACCGCCGGTGGCGGCTAGCTCGGGCGGGCGCCTCTGGCGGCGGCTGTGGCGCCGGCCGCCCGCGGTGGTGGGCGCGGTGGTCGTGCTCTTCTTCATCGCGCTCGCGGTGGGCGCGCCGTGGATCGCGACCTCCGACCCGCAGCGCTCCGACTACGGCAAGATCCGCAAGGCGCCCACCGCGGCCCACCCGTTCGGCACCGACGACCTCGGGCGCGACACCTTCTCGCGCGTCGTATGGGGCACGCGCGTGTCCATGCAGGCCGGCGTCTTCTCGATCCTGCTCGCGATCGCCATCGGCGTCCCCGCCGGCCTCGTGGCCGGGTCTCGGCGCGGCACGCTCGACCAGCTCATCATGCGGCTGACCGACGCGTGGCTGGCCTTCCCGTTCCTCATCCTGGCCATCGGCCTCGTGACGATCATGGGCGCCTCGCTCACCAACGCCACGGTGGCCATCGGGCTCGCGGCCACGCCGACCTACATCCGGCTCACGCGCGGGCTCGTGCTCTCCACGCAGGAGGAGGACTACGTGCAGGCGGCGCGGGCCCTCGGCGCGGGCGGCCTGCGCACGATCCTGCGCCACGTCCTGCCCAATATCACGAGCGCGCTGCTGGTGCAGGCCACCGTATCGATCCCGGCCGCCATCATCGCCGAGGCCATCCTGTCGTTCCTGGGCCTGGGCGTGCAGCCGCCGACGCCGAGCTGGGGCACGATGCTCGCCACCGCCCAGCAGTTCCTGGAGACCGCCCCGTGGATGTCGTGGTGGCCGGGCCTGGCCATCTTCTCGCTGACGCTCTCGTTCAACCTGGCGGGCGACGGCCTCCGCGACCTGCTGGACCCGAAGGACTACTGAGCAGCGCGGTCAGGTCGCGGACGTCCTTGAGCGTCTCGACCTGTTCCACGATCTCCGCCACCGCGCGAGCGCGGTCGGCGCCCAGCACGTCGGCCACCAGCGAGATGAACTTCCCGACAACCTCCCCGGCCGGAACCGGATCCGCGAAGTCCCCGCGCACCACCGTGGTGGAGTCGGACAGCGTGCGCCCATCCCGGAGCCGCACCTCGACGAGCGCCGTCGGGTAGTCCACCCGGCGCGGTGACATCTCCGGGTCCACGCGCACCTCCACCCGCGCGGCCAGGGACCGGATACGCGGGTCGGAGAGCGCCGGCTCGACGAACGCGCCGACGTCGGCTCGGCCCAGCACCAGCGCCGCCGCCACCGCGTACGGGATCGAGAACTTCGCCCCCAGCATCGACGTGGGCGCGGCCCCCGCCATGCGCGGGCCGAACGGGATCGTGGTCACCACCACGCGCTCGACCTGAGCGGCCTCGAGCCGCTCCGCCTTCGCCATCGCCAGCAGCGCGTCGAGCGCGAAGTGGTTGTAGCGGCAGCAGGCGTAGAGCTTGAAGTAGTTCTGCTCGATGCGCAGCGGCCCGCCGAGGCCGTCCAGCGCGCGCGCGGGCTCGAAGCGGTCGGCCAGGATGGTGCCGTACACGTCGCTCGGCGCGTCGGCCAGGCCGGTGAATCCCGCGCGATGGAGATCCACCGCGAGGAGACCTTCGAGCCCGGAGCGTCCGGGGTAGGCGTTGCGGATCGTCACGCCCTCGAGCGCCGTGGTCCAGGTATTGGCGGGGCTCATGCTCGCGGCAAGATTGATCACCGACCGCACGCCCGCCGCGTCGAGGCCGCCCAGCTTGGCCGCCGCCACCGCGGTCCCGATGGTGCCCCAGGTGCCGTGCGAGTGGACGTTGGGCCGGGGCGTCGTCGCGCTGCCGAGCCGCGAGCAGACCTCGTAGCCGGCGATGATGCTCTCGAGCAGCCGCCGCCCGTCGGCGCCGACGTCCTCCGCCACCGCGAGCGCGCCGGGGACCACGTGGATGGCGGGGTGCCCGCCACCCAGGCGGCTCCCCTCGTCCACCTCGAGCGCCACTCCCGCGGTCGCGTTGACGAAGGTCGCGAGGAGTGGGTCCGCCTTCCCGGCGTGGCCCAGCAGCGTGGCGGTGGCGCGCGAGCGCCGCTCGTGCATGGCCTCGGCGAGGCGGCGGTTCTCGGGCATCGCGCTGCCCGCCACCATCGCGCCGATCGTGTCGAGCAGCACGAGCCGGGCCGCCCGCAGCCCCGCACCCGTCAGGCGCTCGGCGTCCACCGCCTCGACGAAGGCCGCGAGCCGGTCGAGGTAGTCCGTCATCGCGAGGCGCCCTACCCCGCGCCGCCCGCGATGGGCGCCACCGGCCCCGTGCGCGCGAGGTACCGGCCGTAGCCCGGCTTCTGCTCGAGCCGGCCCTGGTTCAGCAGCACCTGGCCGCGCAGCACCGTCATCCAGGGCCGCCCCCGCGACTTCCAGCCCTCGTAGAGCGTCCAGCCCGCGATCCCGTGATGATCGGCCACCTTGATGGTCCCGTCGGCGTCGGGATCGATGATGGTGAGATCGGCGTCGGCGCCCACTCGGATCGCGCCCTTCCTTGGGTAGAGGCCGAAGATCCGCGCCGGATTCTCGGCCATCACGCGCGCCAGCCACGTGACCGGGAGGCCGCGCTTCACCACGCCCTCGCTCCACATGAGCGGCACCAGCGTCTCGATCGACGGGCTGCCGAACGGGACCGGATTGCCCTTGCCGTCCACGAAGATGTTCTTCCAGCCCGGCTCCTTCAGCTCCTTGCGGCGCGGCGAGTGGTCGCTCGCCACCGTGGCGATGTAGCCCTCCCGGCTGCCCCCCCAGAGCGCGTCGCCGTCGCCGCCGCCGACCGGCCGGAGCGGCGGGCCGATCTTGGCGAGCGGGCCCCACGCCTCCATCTCCTTCTCGGTGAGCAGGAGGTACTGCGGGCAGGTCTCGGTCCACACGCGCTGGCCGCGGGCCTGCGCTTCCTTGATCCGCTCGAGCCCGCCCTTGGTCGAGAGGTGGACGACGTAGACCGGGCACTTGGTCATCTCGCCGATGAGGATGGCCCGGTTGATCGCCTCTTCCTCGGTCCACGGCGGGCAGGTGGCCGGGAAGTCGGTGGGCTTCACCCGCCCGGCCGCGATCGACTTGTTCTCGAGGTGGTAGAGGATGTCGCCGTTCTCGCAATGGAGCTGGCAGACGCCCCCCAGCGCCGCGATCCGCTCCATGACCTGGGCGATGAACTCGTCCGAGCACATGCGGTTCGGCCGCCGCTTGTAGGTCATGAAGATCTTGTACGACGTCACGCCCTGCTCGAAGGCCTCGGCCAGCCCGTCCAGGATGTAGGGCTGGTTGTTCAGGATGAAGTGGAAGCCGAAGTCCACCACCGACTGCCGCCCCGCCTCGTCGCGCAGGCGCTCGAGCGCCTGGGGCAGCGTCTCGCGCGCCTGGTCGTCGTACTCCACGAACGAGAGCAGCGTCGTCAGCCCGGCGTGCGCGGCGGCCACCGGCCCGGTGTGCCAGTCGTCGTAGACCGCGCCCAGGTGCACGTGGCAGTCGATCAGCCCCGGCAGCACGTACTTGCCGGTGGCGTCGATGGTGCGCTCGGCGGGCGGCAGCATCGCCTCGGCTCCCAGCGCGACGATCTGGCCGTCCTTCACCGCCACCGCGGTCTCCAGCACCTCGGTCGGGGTGACCACGCGACCGCCCCGCGACGATCAGATCGACCGAAGAGCTCTTCGCGGGACGCTGCATCACGCCCCTCGCTTCGTGGGCTGGGTCAGCAGGCCGTAGTGCTCGGGATGCCGGCGGCCGAGGAAGTCCCAGCGCTTGCGCGCGGGGACCATCTGGTCGAGGTCGATCCGGGCCGCGATCAGCTCGTCGCCGGTGGTGGCGGCCTTGGCGACCACCTGCCCCATCGGGTTCACGATGCACGAGCCGCCGATCAGCTCCATGCCGTCCTCGACGCCCGCCTTGGCGATGCCGACCACGAACAGGTTGTTCTGGTAGGCGCCCGCGCGCAGGCACAGCTCGTTCAGATCGAGGGCCAGCGGCGACAGCGGCGTGTTGTAGCCGATCAGCACGATCTCGGCGCCCAGCAGGCCGAGGCTCCGGTAGGACTCCGGGAAGCGCCGGTCCTGGCAGATCGCGATGCCGACCTTGGTCCGGGCCGCGTCGAAGACGCGGTAGCCGCTATTGCCCGACTCGAAGAAGTGGGGCTCGTAGACCTGCGCGTGCCCGTCCGGCGTGCGTCGCGCCCGGTAGATGAATCTTCCTGAACGTGCCCGCGAGCTTGCCGGACTCGTCGGTCAGGAGCGCGGTGTTGAAGTAGCGGCCGTGGTCCTTCTCGCAGAAGCCCACGTGGCAGGCGATGCGCGCCTCGCGCGCCCGCTGCAGCAGCGGGGCCAGCGCCTTGGGCGGCATCTCGGTCTCGAAGAACTGGTCGAAGTCGTCGCGCACGCGCTTGGGGAAGTAGGTGGTGAGCGCCATCTCGGGATAGGCCAGGATCTCGACGCCTTCCACCACGGCCTGGTCGAGCAGCGCGAGCATGCGCTCGACGATCTCTTCCCGGCTCGTCCCTTCGTTGTTGGGGCCCATCTGGGCGGCGGCGACCTTGATGTGGCGTGCCATGGGTCTTCTCCTTTCGGGAGTACATACGTCACCGCGGGCGGCTGCGCAAGTCGTCGAGCATCTCGATCAGGACGACGCGGCACTGCTCGGGACTGGTGACCTCGCGCGGAAAGCCGATCCGGCACCCATGCAGGCCGTCGGCGGCGCGGACGCGCAGCTTGAAGCCGAGCCGATCCACCGCGACCATCTCCGCCGCGACTATCCCTGCCGCCTCCGAGGCGAGGTCGCCGAGCACGCGGGCGTAGAGGACCAGCGCGTCGGCGTGATCGCGGTTCATGTGCTCGAGGATGCCGGGGGCCGCATCGGCCAGCGGATCGGGGCGGGCCGCCTCGTAGCCGGGCACCGTGAGCCAGTCCATCGCGCCGAAGCCGCCCACGAAGTAGACGTCGGCGACGTCGAGGCGCCAGAACGCGAAATCGTCGAAGTCGACCCAGTGCACCGCGTTCGGATGGCGCGCGAGGTAGGCGTCGCGCGCGGCGGGCCGCTCGCCCGACTCGACGCGGCGGCCGTCACCCATGAGCGTGACGCGGGCGAGCGCGAGCGGGTCGTCGCCGGGCTGGGCCACGAGGAGGCTCGCGCGCGGATCGGCCGCGAGGTTCTGGGTGTGCATCGCGAGCGTGCTGATGAGCAGGAGCGGCCGGCCGCGCCCGTCCGGCGCGTAGGGCATGACCGAGACGAACGGGTGGCCCGGGTGGCGCCGGGAGAGGGTGCCGAGCGTGCCGGTGCGCCCCAGGTGGACGAGCGTGCGCGCCTGCTCCGCGAACGTGGGCTCGGGCGCGCCCGGCCCCGCGGGCCCCCCGCTGTGGCCGTGCCGGCTCATGCGGGCACCCGCGCGAGCCGCTCGGCGAGGCGTTCCGCGCTCGGCGCCACGAAGATGGCCAGCGGCGCCTCGCGGTTGCGCACGGTGAGCTCGTGCCGCGCGTGATCGGACACGTCGAGGCCGGCGAGCACCACGACCTCCTCGGAGAGCACGAGCTCGGCGCCGTACTCCTTCGTGAGGGCCTCGAGGCGGGCGGCCACGTGCACGGTGTCCCCCACCGCGGTGAGATACGTGGTCGTCGCGTACCCCATCTGGCCCACCACGGTGGGGCCGGCGTGGATGCCGATCCCCAGGCGCAACGGCGTCGCGAGGTCGTCGGCGAGCGTCCGGCTCATCTCGTGCAGGCGCGCGACCATGGCGGCGGCGGCTCGGACCGCCTGCCGGCAGCCTTCCTCCGGACCCGTGTCCACCCCGAAGAGCGCCATCACCCCGTCGCCGGTGAACTGGTTGACGATGCCGCCCACGTCGGTGATGGCGCCGCCGACGGTCTCGAAGTACCGGTTCAGGATGAAGACCACGTCGTACGGCAGCTTGCGCTCGGCGAGCCGCGTGAACCCACGGAGGTCCGCGAACAGCACCGCGATCGAGAGCTCGCGCCCGTCGCGATGGCCGCCCGCGCCGTCGCCGGCCGCGGCGCCGGGGCCCACGCCCGCGGGGACGAGCGGCACCACCGAGAGGTCCCGCCGGGGCCGCACCTGGCAGGCCAGGCGCACGTGGGCCGGCGCGCCCACTCGCCCGAGCACGCGCAGCTCGTCGGCGGTCGCGGCGGGCAGGACCTCGGTCGCCGCGGGTCACGCGCACGCGGCAGGTGGAGCAGCGGCCGCGGCCGCCGCACACCGAGGCGTGCGGGATCGCGGCGCGAAGCGGCTCGCTTCGAGAATCGTGAAGCCGCGGGCACCACCACGCTCACGCCCGTCCGGATAGCTGATCCGTACGTGGCGCCGCGCCGGCGCAGGGCGCGCGCGCCCCCGGGCCGCCATCACGCCCACCAGAGCCCCGCCGTACCACCCGAACGACGAGTAAAAGACGCGCCACGGCGCGCCGCGCTGATCGGGAGTCAGCCGCGCTCCGGCGCATGAGCTCCCTGCGCGAAGTCCGGGTCGCGCGCGCAATCGCCGTCGCCTCGCGCGCGCCGCGGCGGAGCCGAGCAGCGCGAGCACGGGCACGAGCAGGGCGAGGGCGTAGAGCAGCTCGCGCGACCCGCCCGTACCACGGCCGGAAGCGCAGCCAGTAGTGCACGCCCATGCATCCGTGTATCCACGCGATGAGCAGCAGGACCGCCTGGCGCGCGCCCGCCCACGGGTCGACCGCCCAGAACGACGAGGAGGGTGCGCGCGTACGATGGCGTGGTGCCGACGAGCTCGTCGGTGAGGCGCGTCCCCGCCACGTGCAAAGAGCAGGAGGCGGGATCGCGAGGCCGAAGACGAGCTGCGTCGCTTCCCACGCCGGCATCCGGAGCGTGCGGCGGCGGTAGAGCGCCCAGAGGCCCAGCGGGATGTGGACGGAACGCGCCGTAGAGCGCGACGGTTCCGGGCAGGCTACGCCAGAGGACGACGACCCACTCGGGCCCACCTGCATGGCCTCGAGGGATATGAGCCCGAGGGCATGGTTGACGAGGTGGACGACGACGTACACGAAGAGCGCAGTCCCGCGACGAGGCGCAGCCTCCGGATCACCGGCCGCCGCGGCGACCGGCACTAGAGCGGGCTCCGCTACCGCTTGGTCCGACCGCTCACTTGTCGAGGAAGCCTCCCAGCACCCGGTTGAACTCCTCGGGCTGCTCGAGATTCGACAGGTGCGACGCCCGGCACAGCACGGCCAGCTCGGCGGACGGCAGCGCGGCGTGGATGTCGCGCGCCATCTCCACCGGCGTGCCCGGATCCTCCTCGCCCACGATCACCAGCGCGGGGCAGCGCACGTCGCGGAGCCGCTCGGTGACGTTGATCTTCGGCAGCGCGTGGCAGCAGCCGATGTAGCCCGCGGCGGGCGTGGCGCGGATCATGGCGCCCACGCGCTCCATCAGGTCCTTGCGGCGCGCGCGGAACGGCGCGGTGAACCAGCGCTCGAGCGTCGGGGCCGCCATGGGCTCCATGCCCTTGGCGCCCGACCGTCTTGATGCGCTCCTCCCAGATCGCGGCGGCGCCCGGGGCGTAGCGGCTCGTGGTGTCGCAGAGCACGAGGCTCTGCACCATCGGCGGGGTGCTTGAGCGCGAAGACCTGCCCGATCATGCCGCCCATCGAGAGCCCGACGAAGTGGGTCTCGCTGATGCCGAGGCCGTCGAGCAACCCCTTCAGGTCGTCGGCGAGCTGATCGAGCGTGTAGGCGCCGGCGGGCGCGCTGGTCTGCCCGTGGCCGCGCGTGTCGTAGCGGAGCACGCGGTAGCGGCTCCGAGCGCGCGCGCCTGCTCGTCCCACATGGAGAGATTGCAGGCGAGCGAGTGGCTGAACGTCACCACCGGGCCCTCGCCCTCGATCTCGTAGTTGATGTCGATGCCGTTGGCGCTGAGCTTCATGGCGTCTCCCCTCACTCCTGCGTCGCGGTGCTCGGGCAGATCTGGTTGTACGGACAGTAGCGGCAGGCCTGGTAGCTCGGGGGTCGCCTCGAACTCCCGGCGCCGGATGCCGCGCGCCGCCTCCACGATGGCCTCGCGGGCCTTCGCCAGATCCAGGTCGGTGGGCGTGTGGCGCCCGACCAGCCCGGATTCGAGGAAGCGCAGCTCCACCCGCGCGGGCAGCCGGCCCGTCATCTCGTACTGCGCCAGCGCGTAGATCTTGAGCTGCAGGCTCTCCTTCGCGCGCTGATCCGCCTTCTTCTGGTCGGTGACGTCGCTCGACTTGTAGTCCACGATCACGAGGCCCGGCCGGCGTCTCGTCCACCCGGTCGAAGCGCCCGCGCACCCGGTCGAGGCCGAGCGTGAAGCCGAACTCCCGCTCCACGTCGGTGGGCTTCTTCCCCGAGGCCTCCTCCTCGTGATAGAAGCGCGTCAGCGCCGCGATCCCCGCCCGCTTGCGCTGTTCCTCGTGGTCACGGGTGAGGAAGCCCTCGTTGCGCCACGCGTTGTCGAAGGCGAGCAGGAAGTCCTCGAGCGAGGTGAAGTTGCCCGCCGCGCGCCGGCGCAGGTAGAACTCCACCGCCTTGTGGAGGGCGTTGCCGTACACCACCGAGTGATGCTGCCGCAGCGGGATGCGCAGGATGTGGACGAACTGGTACTTGAGCGGGCACGTCTGGTAGTCGTCCACCTGCCGATGGCTCACCACCAGCGGCTCGTCGGCCGGGATCGGGGCGAGCCCGGCCCGCCAGGTCCGGACGGCGGCGCGTGGCGCAGCAGCCCCTCGATGGCCCGCGCGCGGAAGGGGCGCGCCGCGTCCTTCGGCAGGTCGAGCGCTTCCAGCACGAACTGGCTCACCTTCCACTTGCGCTTGCCGCCCATGTCCTCCGCGCTGGTGAGGTAGAGGCGCTCCTTGGCGCGCGTCATGCCCACGTAGAAGAGGCGCCGCTCCTCCTGCTCGTGGAAGTCGCCGGTGGGCAGCAGGTCCTTGATCAGCCCGGGCGGCATCTCGAGGGGGTCGGAGCGGCGGGTGGACGGAAACTTGTTCTGCACGCAGTCCACCATGAACACGATCGGCCACTCGAGCCCCTTGGCCTTGTGCACGGTGAGCACGTGCACCGCGGGCGTCTCGGTGTCGGCCTCCGCCACCGCCGGATCGTCACCCGCGTCCATCAGCGCGTCCAGGTGGCTCACGAACTCGCGCACGTTGTCGTACTTGAGGACCCGCGCGGCGTCCTTGACGCGGGTGAAGAACTTGCTGACGTTCTGCACCTCCTGCTCCAGCTCGGCGGGCGCCTTCGCGTAGCGGGTCATGAGTCCGGAGTCCACCAGGAACTGGTAGAGCACCTCGCCGGTCGGATGCTCGCGGCCCAGCTCCATGTAGCGGCTCAGATCCGTCACCAGCCGGGCGATCGCGAGACGCCCCTCGTCGCTCACCGCGAGCTCGGTGGGGACGTCGTGCAGCACGTCGAAGAGGTGGCGGTTCTTCCGGGTGGCGTACGTCGCGCAGTTCGTGAGGTCCACGATCGGGACCTGGTAGACGTCGGAGGACGCCAGGTAGTGGAGGCTGACCGAGTCGTCGGTGTAGACCACGCTCCGCAGGAACGCGATGAGCAAGCGGACCTCGGGCCGCCCGTAGAGGCCGGCATTGCCCGAGAAAGTCCACGGGATCCCGCGCATGTTGAGCGCCCGCAGATAGTGATCCGCGTCGTTGTTCGCGCGCACGAGCACCGCGAAGTCGCGATAGGGCCGGCCGCGCTCGTGCTGCTCCCGGATGAGCTCGGCCACCTGGTCGGACTCGGTCGAGACGGTGTCGAAGGGCAGGTGCCGCGGCGCCTCCCCCTGCCCGACGGTGGAGATGAGCCGCTTGTCGATCTTCTGGGCCACCTCGAGACGGTCGGGGTTGTTGTGCTGGATGAGCCGGTAGGCCGCGTCCAGCACCGCCTGGGGCGACCGGCGGTTCTCCTGCAGCACGACCTGGCGCGCGTCCGGATAGGTCCGGTCGAAATCGAGGATGTTGCTCATGGACGCGCCGCGGAAGCGGAAGATGGCCTGGTCGTCGTCGCCCACCACCGCCACGTTGCGATGCCGGGCCGCCAGCAGCTTCACCAGCTCGAACTGCGCGTAGTTGGTGTCCTGGAACTCGTCCACCAGGATGTACCGGTAGCGGCCCTGGTAGCGCCGCAGGATGTGCGGGCGGGTGCGGAAGAGGCGGAGCGCCTCGACGATCTGGTCGCCGAAGTCGATCTGGCCGAGACGGGCCATCAGCGTCTGGTACTGAGCGTAGGTCCGCGCGAGCTCGAGGTGCTGCTCGGCCGCGAGGCGCGACTCCTCGTCGGTCGCGGCGGCCAGCAGCTCTTCGGCGTGTCCCAGGTACTCGTCCGGGCCCACGTCCTCGTCCTTGAGGCGGCTGAACTGGGTGAGGACGGCGTGGAGGTGCCGGGTCGGGTCGCCGAGCGGCCGGTAGTGCTTGAGCGGGAACTCGAAGAGGTGGTCGCGCAGGAAGATGATCTGCTCGGCCCGGGTCAGGACCCGGAAGTCCGGGGTGAGCCCCAGCTCGAGCGCGTTCTCCTTGATGAGGCGGTCGCCGAAGGCGTGGAACGTGGCGATCTGCACGTCGGCGTAGCCGTAGGGCACGAGGGTGTCCACGCGCTCTTCCATCTCGGCCGCCGCCTTGTCGGTGAAGGTCAGCGCCAGGATCTCGGAAGGGCGCGCCGCGCGGGTCGCGATGAGATAGGCGATGCGGCGGGTGATGACGGTGGTCTTGCCGGTGCCCGCGCCCGCGATGATGAGCAGCGGGCCGGCCTCATGGGTGACGGCCGCCGCCTGGGGCGCGTTCAGCCCTTCGAGGATACGCTCGGCGCCCCGTGCTCCTTCCGCCATCAGGCGAAACTATACCACCCCTGGAACCTGCGCTCTACGGCACCACCAGGGATAGGGCATCCGGCACGCACTCGAAGCTGACGGGCAGCGGGCCGAGCAATTCGCCGTCCACCTGGACGAAGCGGCTCGCGTCGCCGTGCACCATCACGCGGCGGGCCTTCAGATACGTCACGCCGGGCATGCCGAGGTGCGAGCCGGTGAAGGCCGCGGCCAGATAGCGGGCGAAGCGGTGGCGCTGGGTGGAGTCGAAGAGGCAGATGTCGAGCAGATCGTCGTCCATCCGCGCCTCCGGAGCGAACCGTAGCCCGCCGCCGTAGGACGGAGCATTGGCCACCACCGCGAAGGTGGCGCTGTGCTGGCCGGCGTCGGTCTCCACCAGGAAGTGCACCGGGTGCCAGTCGGTGAGCTGACGGAGTCCCGCCATCCAGTAGGCCCCTTCCCCGGTCAGGCGCTTGAGCCCCGGATGGACCGCCCGCACGACGTCCGCGTCGAGGCCGACCCCGGCCATGAGGAGAAAGTAGCGCTCCCCCGCGCGCCCGACCGACACGCGGCGCGTCCGCTCCGCCGCGAAGACGTCGGCGAGCAGATCGATGCCGCCCGGCAGGTCGAGCTCGCGGGCCAGCACGTTGGACGTGCCGCCCGGCCACACCGCGAGCGGGGTGGACGTGCCGACCATGACCTGCATGGCCTCGTTCACGGTGCCGTCGCCCCCGTGGACGATGA
>CAVOIC010000002.1:0-183649 GCA_963695985.1 uncultured Gammaproteobacteria bacterium | reverse complement strand
AGGCGGATCGCTATGACCGCGCCGGACCATTCTGCCCGCGTCGCCGAAGCTATGGAGGCAGCGCTCGCTGCTGAGCGAGCCACGGAAGACGCTGTCCGCGAAGCGCAGCAGGCCGGCGCACTCGCCGTGCAGCAAGCAACGGAACGCGCCGCCCAGATCGCACGCCATTGCGATGAACGCGTGCGCCGCGTACACGATCGCTGCGCCGCCGCGCTCACGCAACGCGTCGGCGAACTTGCCCTGGAGGCTGGCGCGATGGAGCGGGGCATGGAGCGGGTGAATGAGACTGCGCTCGACTCACTGCTCGACCGTGTGGCTGCATGGCTGACGTCATCAAAATGATCGGCGATGCGGACTTCGCCTATCCACAGGCGCGCATCCAGGCTCGTCACGGTACGCGTCTCACAGAGTTGGAGTGGCGGCGCCTGAACGCGACGCACGATGTAACGCAGTACTTGCACGTCCTGCGCAGCACAAGCCGGGCACGCTGGGTGGAGCGCATCGCTCCCGACATGAGCAGCCACATGCTCGAAGCACGCCTGCGCTCCGAATGGCGGGAATATGTACGTGAGATCGCGCGTTTCGAGCCCGAGGCGTGGCGCTCTGCAGTGGCGTGGGCGGCGTTTCTCGTCGATCTGCCAGTTATCGATCACCTGCTGCGCGGTGGCGTCGTTCATTCCTGGATGGCCGAGGATGAGATCTACGCACCCTGGTGCTCGACGGATGTGCATGAACGCGAGCGAGCTTTCGAAGCGTCGCCGGTCGCAGCGCTCCTGCGCGAAGCGCGCACGGGCATCTCGGCGCCTCGGGCCTGGCTCGTCGTGTGGCGACGGCTCTGGCCGCGGGTCTTCCCCGAGCACGTGCGCGGCCTCGAGGCTATCTTGCGGACGGTCGGCGAACACGCCGCAACTCTGCGCGAATCGGTAGCAGAGTCGAGCTTCGAGTTGCGGATAGACCTCAAGCAGCGGCTCGGCACGCTGTTCCGCCGTCACGTCGAGACGGTCGCCGCAGCTGTCGCGCACTTGTTCCTCGAGGCGCTCGATCTCGAGCGCCTGCGTGCCGGGCTGGTGCGTCGCCTGCTCCTCGAACCTGCGCGCATGGAACCTTTATGAGCGTACGCTCGCGGCCGGCCACGTGGTTCGAGCTGCTCGTGCCGCGCGAGGAGCTGTCACGCGCTCTGGTACTGCTCGCGAGCACGCGCACGGTGCAGCTCGAGACTCACAGCCGCAGCATCGCGCACGGCGCTCTGCCCGAGCTTCACTCGAGCCTCGACGAATTCCGCGAGCTGCAGCGCCGCTACGCCGCCTACTGGCCGGCGCCACGCCTGAAATCCGGTGCTCCGCCGCGCGAGCCGGGCCAGATTCTTGACGAGGCGTTCGTGGGGCTGCGCGCGTGGCAAGGACAGGCAGAACCGTTGGTTGCCGCGCTTCAGGCGGCGCTCGCGCGGCGCGAGGAACTCAAGCGCACCGCCGAGCTCGTGGCGGCGGCGGCAGGAAGCCTGCCCGCGCTCACGCGGCTGGCCAGCGCAGGTCCGCAGTTACGAACCTGCGCGTTTCGCGTCGAGACGCGGGAGTGGCCGAAAGAGCTTCCTGTGAATGCGCTCGTGCAGCGCATCGATGCCGGGGCGCACTGCTTCCTGGTGGCTGTCGGCCTCGATGTAGAAATCGCCAGCCTCGAGGACACCCTGCTTGCGCGCAAGGCACGCCGTATTGTCCTGCCTGCGCTCCCAGCGGCCGGATCTTCCGAGCAGACGGCTTTGGGCGAGATGATCGCCTCTACTGACGCCCAGATACACGAACTGCGCGAAGCACTCGAACGCCTTACGGCCGAGCATCACCTCGAGCACTTGCTCGGTGATTTCGCCTTCGTCGAGTGGTATGCGAGTCAGGTACCCCAACTCGCGGCCACCGAGCACTTCGCGTGGGTGACGGGGTGGACGCGTGAGCCCGACGCCCGCATCCTCGAGCAGCGGCTCCGCGGCGGTGACGTGCCGCACCTGCTGCAGCTTCCGCCGCCGCCGGAAGGACTCGAACCGCCTGTGACGCTGCGCAATCCCGGCTGGGTGCGGCCGTTCGAGCTGTTTGCGCGCTTGTTGGGCACGCCCAGCCTGGCGGAGGCGGACCCGAGCCTTCTCGTTGCAATCATCGCTCCGCTCATTTTCGGATTCATGTTTGCCGACGTCGGGCACGGGCTCGTACTGCTCACAGTGGGTCTGGTGTTGCGTCGTCGCTATCCGCCCCTGGCCCTGCTGGTGTCCGGCGGTGTCGCCTCAATGCTGTTCGGCGTGCTTTTCGGCAGCGTGTTCGGGCGCGAGGACCTGATTCATCCGGTGTGGATCGCGCCGCTCGAAGCCCCTCTGACGGTACTCGGCGTGACTCTCGGGTTGGGCGTGGTGGTAGTACTGCTCGGGCTCGGGCTCGACGGCCTCCAACAGCATTGGGTGGGTCGCGGGGCGCGCTGGTGCGCATCTAAGGCGGGACTCGTGGTTTTCTATGTGGGCGTGCTGCTCACTTTTGTCGACACCGCCGCGATCTGGCTCGCCGGCGCGGGGGCAGTCTGGTTCGTGTGTGGGTTGATCGCCTGCGCGCCCAAGGGAATGCGCCTGAAGAGCATCGGGTCTTCGATCGGCGAGTTGCTCGAATCGGCGCTGCAGATCGCGGTCAACACTCTGTCGTTCCTGCGTGTCGGCGCCTTCGCACTGGCTCACGCCGGGCTTTGTGTCGCCATCGTGGGGCTGGCTGCGGCGGCGCCGCGCTCGCTCGCGCTCGCCGTGCTGATCATAGGCAACCTGTTCGTGATCGCCCTCGAGGCGCTCGTCGCCGGGATCCAAACCACGCGACTGGTACTGTTCGAGTTCTTTGTCCGCTTTCTACGCGGCGCCGGACGCGAGTTCCGGCCGATGCCGGAAATCGATCTTGCCCGCTCATCTCCTCAGGAACGCTCCACATGAATCGCTCGCTTCGCATCTTGCGCCTGCTCACCTGGACGGGAGGAGTGCTCACGCTCGCCGCCCTGATCGTCGTCGCTATCGCAGTGAGCGCGTTGGCGCAGGCGCCGCCAGCGCAGCCGCCAGCGGCAGCAGCGGATCCCCAGGTGCTGCGCTGGGCGCTCTTTAGCGCCGCACTCGCGGTCGGGCTGAGCTCGCTCGCGGCCGCTTACGCCGTGGGACGTGTGGGCAGTGCGGCGGTCGGCGCGCTCACCGAGAAACCGGAGCTGATGGGCCGGGTGTTGATCCTGGTCGGTCTGGCCGAAGGCATTGCCATCTACGGTCTGATCATCGCGATTCTGATCCTCAACCGGGCAGGCTGAAGTGGCGGCACCCGTCGTGATTGCCGACGAGCTCACCGCCGCGGGCTTTCGCCTTGCCGGAGCGCGCACGATCGTGCCGAACGCGCGGACGCTCGCCGCCGCCTTTGAAGCGGCCTGCGAAGACTGCGAACTGCTGCTGCTGAGCGCGACGCTCGCGGCCGAGTTGCCGCCGCGCCGACTCGAGTCGGCGCTGGTTGCGGGTCGGCCGCTGGTGCTCGTCATACCCGATGCGCTGCGCCGACGCGATCCACCCGATCTCGCGCGCGCGCTGCAACGCACCCTCGGAGTCGAGACGTGAGCGCGCCGGACAGCATCGTTGCCGCGCAACTTCAGGCGTTGCTCGATCGGCTCGGCCAGGATCGCGAACGTCGCTGCGCCGCCGAGCTCGCGAGCGCGCGGGAGCGTGCGAAGGCGATCGCGCGCGCTGCGTGGAGTGAAGCGCGTCGCAGGATGCGCGAGGCGACGCGTTACGAGCGGATGAGAATTGCTGAAGCGCTCACGCTGCGACGTGCAGAGCTCGAGGCGGTGCAGCGTCGAGAGCAGCACGCCGCTCTGCAGGCGCTCGTGAAGCGGGCCTGTGACCGACTTCCCGCTGCGCTCGAGCGGCGCTGGAGAGAGTCCGAGGCACGCCGTGAGTGGTGCGAGACCACGCTCGTCGCAGCGGCGCGGCACCTCGGCGCTCCGGACTGGGCGATCGAGATTGCGCCCGGCTCGAGCCGGGAGGAACGCGACGCCTTGCTCGCACGTGCGGGCGCGTTGCGGACCGGAACGCACACGCTGCGCGAGCACCAGCAGCTCAGCGCAGGTCTGAGTGTGCGGGCCGCGGGCGCGACACTCGATGCGACCGTCACCGGGCTGTTCGACGACCTGGCAGCGATTGAGGGGCGTTTTCTGCGGGAGTGCGTGCACGACCTGGCGCCCGCAGGCGATGGAGCGGCGCAGGCATGAGCGTAGCGCGAATTCGCTGGATCGGTGGGCCGGTCCTGCGGGCCCACATGGACGGGCCTTTTCACCTGCATGAGGCGCTGAGCGTCGGCGCCGAGGGCCTGCTCGGCGAGATCGTTCAGTTGCGCGACGGCGAACTCGTCGCTCAGGTCTATGAGGACACCAGCGGTCTGCGGTCCGGCGATCGCGTCGTCGGCACCGGCGAGCCGCTGACGGCGCGACTGGGCCCGGCGCTCCTCGGTCACATTTTCGACGGGTTGCTCCGCCCGCTCGACCGCAGCGCGTCGATGTTTACCGAGCGCGGCAGTACGCAGGCCGCGGCTGGGCCCTTCCGTTTCGAGCCCGTCGTACATGCAGGCGACGTGCTCGCTGCTGGCGCCGTGCTGGGCGAACTGCACGTGCAGGGACCGGCGCAGCGCTGCCTCATACCGCCGGAGCAGGGCGGCGTCGCCGAGTGGGTGGCGCCGGCTGGCGAGTATCTCGATGACGTGCCGATCTGCCGGCTGCGCTCGGACGACGGTCGCGTGCTCGAGGTCGCCATGGCCCACCACTGGCCCGTGCGCAAACGCCGGCCGGTGGCTGCGCGGTTGCCGGCGAGCGGCCCGCTCGTCACAGGTCAGCGCATCCTCGACACGCTGTTTCCGGTCGCGCGCGGTGGCCGCGCCGCACTGCCGGGCGGATTCGGTACCGGCAAGACAGTTCTGCAGGAAGCGCTCGCCAAGTGGTGCGACGCTGACGTCATCGTTTACGTCGGCTGCGGCGAACGCGGCAACGAGATGGCGGAGGTCCTGCACGAATTCCCACAGCTTGAGGATCCGACGCGCGGGCGGCCGCTCATGGAACGCACCGTCATTATCGCCAACACGTCCAATATGCCGGTGGCTGCGCGCGAAGCGAGCATCTACACGGCCATCACGGTGGCCGAGTACTTTCGCGATCAGGGATTGCACGTCGCGTTGCTGGCCGACTCGACCAGTCGCTGGGCGGAGGCGCTGCGCGAGGTGTCGGGCCGGCTGGGCGAGCTGCCGGGCGAAGCCGGGTTTCCCGCCTATCTCAGCTCGCGTTTGGCGGATTTCTATGAGCGCGCGGCGCGCGTGCGTACGCTCGCCGGCGCTGAGGGCTCGGTGACCATCATCGGCGCGATCAGCCCTCCGGCCGGGGACTTCTCAGAGCCGGTAACCCTGCACACGAAGCGCTACGTGCGCAGTTTCTGGGCGCTCGATCGGCAGCGTGCTCACGCGCGCTTCTATCCCGCCATCCATCCCCTGCAGTCCTACTCCGAGGACGTGGAGGTGATGGCGCAGTGGTGGAAGGTGCAGGGTAACCCCGAATGGCTCGAGCACCGTCGCCGGATTCTGACTCTGCTGGAGCAACAGGCGCGCCTCGAGCGAATGGTGCGCATCGTCGGCAAGGAAGCGCTGCCGCCCGCCCAGCAGCTAGCGCTGGCGTGCGCCGAGCTCGTGAACGAGGGCGTGCTGCGCCAGTCGGCAATGTCGAGCGTCGATCGCTACTGTTCGCCCGGCCGCCAGACCGCGATCGTCAGGACCGTCATGCGTTTCATCGAGCTCGCGGAACGCGCTCTGCAGCGGGGCGTTACGCCGGAACGGATCGTTGCGCTCGAGACCTACCGTCGCCTGCTACGCGTCGGGGAGGATATCGGCGAGGATCACATCGCGCGCATCGAGCCGCTGCAGCGACAGATCGAGAGCCAGATGGAAAGCCTGACAGCGGAGGCGAGCGATGCGCGCGACGCTGTCCATTGAAGGTGCTGTCACACGCGTCGCCGGGCCGCTACTGTTCGCGCGGCGCACGGTAGATGTCGGATTGAACAGTGCGGTTCAGGTCGTGGGTCCGGACGGACACCGCCGCATCGGCCGCGTAGTGGCGCTCGATGAGGCTGCATTGGTGCTCGAAGTGCTGGAAAGCACGCACGGCCTCGGCACGAGCGACACGCGCGTCATCCTGCGCGACGAGCCGCTGCAGTTTGCCGTCGGGCCCGGCATTCTGGGGCGCGTGTTCGATAGCGTCGGCAAGCCGCTCGATGGCGGTCCCGCTCTCCCCGCCGAGCTCGAGCTCCCGGTCGACGGCATGCCGATCAATCCCGCGGCGCGCTTGCTGCCGCGGGATTTCATCGAGACCGGCGTGACGACCATCGATCTCATGAACAGCCTGGTGCGCGGTCAGAAGCTGCCCATCTTCTCCGGCAGCGGCCTGCCACACGACCGCCTCGCGGTCGAGATAGCGCAACGTGCACGCCTGCGGGGCGCCGAGCGGAGCGACTTCGCGCTGGTCTTCGTCGGCATCGGCGTTTCGCACGATACGGCGGAGGTGTTTCGCGGCAGTCTCGAGCGCAGCGGAGCGCTCGGTCACACGGCGCTGTTCCTCAACCTCGCGGACGATCCAAGCACACAGCGCCTGCTCGCTCCGCGCTACGCCCTGACTGCAGCCGAATACCTCGCCTTCGTCGAGGGGCGGCACGTGTTGGTCGTGATGACCGACATGACCAACTATTGCGAGGCGCTGCGCGAGGTCTCCTCGAGCCGCGGCGAGATTCCAAGCCGCAAGGGCTATCCCGGCTACCTGTACTCCGACCTCGCTTCGATCTTCGAGCGCGCCGGCTGCGTGCGCGGGCGCCCTGGTACCCTCACGCAGCTGCCAATTCTCACCATGCCCGGAGATGACATCGGGCATCCGATCCCCGACCTGACCGGCTATATCACCGAGGGCCAGATCGTGCTCGACAAGGAGCTCGACCGGGCGGGCGTGTATCCGCCGGTCAAGGTGCTGCCCAGTCTCTCGCGGCTCATGGACACCGGCATCGGCGCCGGATTCACCCATGCCGATCATCCGGCGCTCGCCAATCAGCTGTTCGCGGCGTACGCGCGTGCCACCCGGGTGCGGTTGCTCGCGAGCGTGATGGGCCGCGAGGGGCTTTCTGCGAACGAAGAGCGCTACCTGGAATTCGGCGATGCTTTTGAGCGCCGCCTCGTGCACCAGGCCGAGTGGCGCACACTCGAGGAGAGCATGGCCACCGGGTGGCAGGTGCTGCGGCTGCTGCCCGCGGCAGAGCTCACGCGCCTCAATCGGCACCAGCTCGCTCACTATATCGAGGGCGCGCAGGATGCCTGAACTGGAGCGCGAGCTGTCGCCGAACCGCTCGACCGCGCTCGAGCTGCGCGAGGAGCGCTACCTCGTGCGCGAGGGCTACGAGTTCCTCGACGAGAAGCGCATGCTGCTTGCAGCCGAGATTCTGCGCGGCCTGGAGCGCTATCGTGTCGCCCGCGCGGCCTGGCTCGCTCTGCATGAACGCGCCCGCATCCTGCTCTTCGATGCAGCCGCACGCCATGGTCTGGACGCGCTGATCGTTTATCCTGCACTCCAGCTCGAGAAGTTCGGTGTTGTGCAGCACACTCGGCGCGCGATGGGGATCGCAATTGTCGAGGCGCAAGCGGATCTTGCCTCGGCACCTGCAGCAGTCGCGGCGATCGATCCGTCGCCCGAAGCTGGCGCTTGCGCGGCGATCCACCTCGACCTGTTGCGCGAGGCCGTGCCGCTGGCGGCGCTCGAACGGAACCTGCGCCGGCTCGCCGCTGAGTACCGTCGCACTGAACGGCGGGCGCGCGCGCTCGAAAACGTGCTGATGCCGGAGCTCGAGCAGGCACTGCGTTTCGTCGAGGAGCAGCTCGAGCTGTACGAGCTCGAAGAGAACGTACGCGTGCACGAAGCAAGTCCTGAAACGAGGGAGTAATGCCATGTCGCCAGCCTCCGAACCTCTCGCCGTCGAACTGGTCGGCAACGCGCCCGGACGCGTCTTGCGTCGCTACTGGGGCGCGATGCGGCCGGCCTTCTTCCCGGCATCCGTGCTTCCGGTCGTTGTCGGCAGTGCCTGGGGTCACGCGGTGAGTGGCACACTCGATCTTGGCGTGGCCACGCTCGCGCTGCTCGCGACGATGCTGGTGCACGCGGGCGCCAACGTGATCAACGACGTCGCGGACGATGAGAGCGGCACCGACCGCGCCAACGACGAGCGCATCTTCCCCTACACGGGCGGCTCGCGTTTCATTCAGAACAAGATCCTGAGCGCACGGGTCATGCGACGCTTTGGTATCGGGCTGCTCGTCGTCGCCTGTCTGTGCGGCGCGCTGCTCGCGTGGCTCAAGGGCCCGCTGGTGCTAGCGTTCGGCCTGGCGGGCGTCGCGCTCGCGACACTCTATTCGTTGCGCCCGGTGCAGCTTGCGGGCCGTGGCATCGGTGAGCTGGCCATCGGGGTGGCGTTCGGCATTCTTCCCGTCACCGGCGCCGCCTGGTTGCAATCCGGGGCCGTGGATTCTGCGGCTCTGCTCATTTCGGTTCCGGTCGCCCTCTGGGTAACGGCCATCCTGCTCATCAACGAAGTGCCCGACGTCGTGGCTGACGCCGCGGCGGGCAAGCGTACGTTGCCGGTTCGTCTCGGCATTACCGGAGCACGTTGGGTCTACGTTGGCCTGCACCTCGGGGCGCTCATCGCCATCGTCGCGGCGGTCGCTGCTCGCCTCGTGAGTCCGTTCACGCTGATAGTGCCGCCACTCCTCTTTATTCTGGCGCTCGCCAATTCGCGTGCGGTGCGGCCGGTAGCGGAGGGGCGTGCAGCTCTCAAGAGCGCCATCGAACGCACGCTGGCGATTCATTCCGTGGGTTGCCTATGGCTCGCGGTGTGGGCATGGCGCGGCGCGTGAGCTTGCCCATCAACACGATGGCCACTACGGGGCCTGCGTATGGTTGCGACAGCCACCTGACCGGCGCAGTATCGAGCGCCTCGTCGAGCAGGGCTGGTTCGTGCGCAACCACGCGAGTGATGCAATATCAGGGGAGTCGAATAATCATGGTTCGAAGCTGTTTTTGGATTGGGGCGGCATTGCTCGCCATGGGAGCGGCGCGTGCAGATGTCGCCGCCATCGTCAAGGACTGCGAAGACTGCCATGGCCCGAAAGGCGTGAGCGCCTGGCCGGAGGTGCCGACCATCGCCGGCATCTCCTCAGGCGTGCATACGGACTACCTGCTCGCCTACAAGAAGAAAGGAGCGGCCCTGCCCGAAATCCGAGTATCGCCAGGGCGACACCAAGCGCGCCGCGACCGACATGTGCGCGGTGGCTGAGAAGCTTTCCGAGACGGACATCGAGAGCGTCGCCAAGCATTTCGCCGGGCAAGCCTTCGTGCCGGCGAAACAAGGGATCGATGCCGTCAAAGCGGCCGCAGGCGGCAAGATCCACGCACGCGATTGCGAGAAGTGCCACACCGGCAAGGGCAAGGATGCCGATGCCGACGCGAGCATTCTCGCGGGCCAATGGATGCCTTATCTGCAGGGGACCTTCACGCAGTTCGCAAGTGGGGAGCGCCCGCAGCCGAAGAAAATGAAGGAGAAACTCAGCAAGCTGAGCGCGGCGGACTTCGAGGCGCTGGTGCAGTTCTACGGCAGCCAGCAATAGATCGCAGCACACCGCAGAGGCGGAAACCGAGATGCAACCATCGTCCGCCGAGACGCACGCAATGCGCGCAGCCGAATGGCTGCCGTCGCTCTTCGGCGCCATCGACGCGGCCGATGCCGGTAGTTTTTGCGCTTACCTCACGGACGATGCGACGTTTCGCTTCGGCAATGCACCTCCCGTGCAGGGCCGCAGCGCGATCGAGCAGGCGGTAAGACAGTTCTTCGCCAGCATTCGGCGCTCGCGTCATCAGCTCGGGCGAGTCTGGCCCGCGGCTGACGCTGTCGCTGTCGAGGGTGCCGTGACCTATACCCGACTGGACGGCACCGAGATCACGCTGCCCTTTGCTGACACGCTGGTGCTGCGCGGCGACCGGATCGCCGAGTACTACATCTACATCGACATCACGCCGCTCTACGCGCCGCAAAGCTGAAGTGCCTCAGCAAATGCGGGGCAGAGGATCGTCCTCGAGCTCCTCCACGTAGCGCTCGCCGCCGAGCTCGGTTCGCAGCACGACGCGCGTCCCGGCGCCAGCCAACCTGCCGATGATCGCCGCATCGCGCCCCTCGGGCTGCGCTCGCAGCACATCGAGCGCGCGCGATGCATGCTCCGGCGCCACGACCGCAACGACGCGCCCTTCGCAGGCGAGGTAGAGCGGGTCATAGCCGAGGGTCTCGCACACGCTGCGCACCGTCGCACGGACGGGGATCGCGGGTTCATCGAGGCGCGCTTCGAAGCCGCTCGCGCGGACAATCTCATGCACGACCGTGGCGAGCCCGCCACGGGTCGGGTCACGCATGAACCTGAGGCCCGGTACGCTGAGGAGCGCCTGAGTCAGCGGCAGAACGCTGGCCGCATCGGAGGCGAGGTCACCGCGCAGCCCGAACTCCTCACGCGCGAGCAACACGGCGATGCCATGATCGCCGACTGGACCGCTCACCAGCAGTGCATCGCCCGCGCGCACCTCACGCAGCCCGAGACGCAGGTCGCGCGGACGTACACCGACTCCCGTCGTCACCAGGTAAAGACCGCCACCTTCACCGCGCCGCACGACCTTGGTGTCGCCTGCCACGACATGCACGCTGGCTGCGCGCGCAGCGGCGGCGAGACTTTCGACGATGCGCTCGAGTCTCGCGACCTCGAAGCCTTCCTCGATGATCGCGTTCAGGCTCATGTAGAGCGGTATCGCGCCGGCAACAGCGAGATCGTTCACCGTCCCATGTACCGCGAGCGAGCCGATCGTTCCACCGGGAAACTCGAGCGGCTGCACCGTAAAGCCGTCGGTCGTGAGCATCACCTCGCCATCGGTGAGTGGCAGCGGCACGGCATCGGCATCGGTATCGAGCACCGGGTTGGCGAGGTGGCGCAGGAACACCTGCGCGATGAGCTCGCGCATGAAGCGGCCGCCATTGCCGTGTGCCAGAGCGATGTGTGAGTCGTCCATGGAGTGAATCAAAGTCGTGCGAGGTGGGCGCGCGCGCGTTCAGGCACCGACGCCTGCGCACGAGCGGCCGGTCCGACGTCGAGCTCGCGGCGGATGTTGAGGCGCATCTGCTCGCGAAAGCGGTTCACGCCCGTGAAGAACTCGCGCATCATTACTACCCAGTAGTACATGCCGCGCTCGGTAAGCTCCAGGCGCGGGCCCGTGTCGCGCAGCGCACCGATCGTCCGAAAGAACGCTATTTCCTGCCACAGCCGGCGCTCGAAGTGCCCACCGTACTTGCGTCGGACGAACGCCTTGTCGAGCGACAGGCCGAACAGGCGCGTCAGGAAATCGTAGCGCATGCGCTCGAGCTCGTTCATTTCCCGTGCCATCGTCACGGGCGAGCTGTGGGCGCCGGCGAGCTGCGCGTAACGATTCAGCGAGAACGTGTTCGAGTACACCAGGCCTTTGTAGTAGCCGAAAGCGCCGCTGCCGGCGCCGATATACTCGTCGTCGGTCACGATGTATTCGTCGCTTGTCGCCTGGCCACGTGAGAAGCACCATGCGGACGATGCGCGGTAGTCCTGCGCGAGACGCCGCTGGATCGACCGATAGTACTCGCGCTCACGGTTCGCGCCGTAGCCGCCCATGCGCTCCCGCATTGCGAGGCGTGTGGAGCCCGCCACCATCAGGGGATAGAACGACACCTGTCGTACTTTCAGCTCGCCCGCGAGAATGTCCAGATCGCGTTCGAGCATCGAGCGCGTCTGGCCTGGCAGATTGAAGATCATGTCGACGTTGAGCGTCGGAAAGGCTTCGGCCACGGCTGCCAGGTGTTCGCGAATGGCGGCCGAGGAGCCGTACTTCTCGTAGCGCCCCATCGCGCGCAAGAGACCATCGTCGAAGCTCTGCACACCGACCGAGAGTCGCTCGACACCCGCACGTTGGAGCATGGCGATCACGGAGGGAGTGAGATCGCTCGGATTGGTCTCGACAGAGAAAGCCTGGCGACCGAAGAGCTCGTTGATCAGTCCGAGCGTGCGCTCGAGCTCGTCCGGAACTGCCGTGGGGGTGCCGCCGCCGACGTAAACGCCGCCGAGCCGGAAACCCGCTTCGGCGTATTGCCTGAGCTGCGTGCGCAGAGCGGCGAAATAACGGCGCGCCTTGTCCTCGCGCAGCACGACCCGATGGAACGAGCAGAAGGGGCACAAACTCGGGCAGAAGGGTACGTGCACGTAGAGGAGATAACGACGCGCGGGATCTGGCGGGGGGAGAGAAAAGCCCGCCCGCACCGGATCGAGGCGCATCGCCGCATGATTCGCGTAGCGCAGGTACTCAGCGATCAGGATATCGATCATCGCGCTGCCGCCTCGACGATTTGTCCGAACGCGATACCCGCATCGTTGCAGGGGAGCGACTCGTTTAGACGCACGCGGAAGCCTGCCTGCTCGAGCAGCACCAGTGCCGTGTCCGCGAGCCGCCGGTTCTGGAATACCCCTCCCGTCAAGCCCACCGCAAAGTCGTGGTGCTTCGCACGTTCGTGCTCTGCGATGCGGAGGATCGTGTGGGCGAGGGCATCGTGGAAATAGCCGGCGCGCTCGGCCGCGCTACGCGTCCCGTCGCAGAGCACATCGAGGAGCGGCGCCCAGTCCGCGCGCAGTAGCCCGCCCACCTCGAAGGTCAACGGCAATGGCTGTGTCGGTGCAGCTGGCGCGGCGATCGCTTCGAGTTGCATGGGGCCCTGTGCTTCGTAACTCGTATGCTGGATACCGAGCACGAGCGCCGCGGCGGCATCGAATAGCCGCCCGGCCGCAGTGGACCACGGCGCATTCAGGTGACTCGCCCAGGCACGCCGCAGCAACACCGATTCCGGCGGCAGGTCACCGGGCTCGCGTCCGCTCTCCCAGCAGAGTGAAGCCGCGGTACGCCAGGGCTCGCGCGCCACGCGGTCGCCGCCGGGAAGCCGGAACGGGCGGAAACTCGCGACGCGAGACCAGTGACCAGGCGAGCCGGCAAGCGTCTCGCCGCCCCAGAGCGTCCCGTCCTCGCCAAGCCCAACGCCATCCCAGGCAAATACGAGCCAAGCGCGCTCCTGAGGCCACTCTGCAGCCAGTGCGCCGGCGTGCGCGTGGTGATGCCAGACGCGGGTGAGCGGCAGACCCGTGCGCAGGGCGTGGCGCGTGCTCGCATAGCCGGGATGCGCGTCACAGGCAATGCCTGCGGCGCGCACACCGTAGAGTAGCTGCAGATCCTCGATCGTGCGCTCGAAGACGGCGAGGGCGCGCGGACTGCTCAACGTGCCGATGTGCGGCGAAACCACGGCGCGGCGCTCCCATGCCAGCGCCACGCAGTTCTTGAGATGCGCGCCAACGCCGAGCAGTGGCTGCGGGATATCGAACGCCAGATCGATCTCCAATGGCGCCAGCCCCCGTCCGATCCGCAGCCGCCGCATGCGCCCGGCGATACGCCGGCAGACAGAATCGTCGGCGGGGCGCGCGATCGGCCGGTCATGATGCAGGAAGGCATCGACCAGCGGCGCAAGCCGCTCCTGGGCCATCGCCTCGTCCGTGATCACGGGCTCACCGCTCAGGTTGCCCGATGTTGCAACGAGTGGCCCGCCGAATCCTTCCAGCAATAGCTGATGCAAGGGACTGTAAGGCAGGAACACGCCGAACTCGGACAAGCCGGGCGCGATGCCGGGCGCGAGGCGCGCGTCGGGGTTGCGTGTCACCAGCACGATCGGACGTGCCGGTGAGCCGATGAGTGCTGCTTCCGATTCGCTCGGCAGCGCCTCCTCGCGCACTGCGGCCAGGCCATCCGCGCCACGCCGCGGGAACATCACTGCGAGCGGCCTGTCGGGGCGCCGTTTGCGCAGACGCAGAGCGCGGACCGCCACTTCATTCTTTGCGTCGCACATCAGGTGATAGCCGCCCACACCCTTGACGGCGAGGACGGCGCCGTTGCGCAGCAGCTCGAGAGCTCGCGCGAGCGCCGCATCGCGCGCGATGCGGCGGCTGCCCTCGCGCAGCTCGACTTGCGGACCACAGCGCGGGCAGGCGATGGGCTCAGCGTGATAGCGCCGATCGAGGGGATCGCGGTATTCACGCTCGCACTGCGCACAGAGCGTGAAATGCGCGAGCGTGGTGTTCGGCCGGTCGTACGGGAGGCGCTCGATAAGCGTGTAGCGCGGGCCGCACTGTGTGCAATTGATGAAGGGATACCGATGGCGTCGGTCGTGCGGATCCTCGAGCTCGCGCCGGCAGTCCTCACACATGAACTGATCGGCCGGCACGAAGATGCGTGCGGCGCGGCCGGCCTCGCTCGGGGCAATCTCGAAGCCGCGAAGGCTCCGATCGACCGACCAGGGCTCATCGAGCGTCAGGCGCGGTGCGGCGAGCGGAGGCGCACCGTCGATGATGTCCCGCGCGAACGCCGCCACGGCGCGCGATTCACCCTGCACGACAATCTCGACCTCACCCAGGCGGTTGCAGACGCTGCCGTCGAGGCTATGGCGATGCGCGAGACGATAGACGAACGGGCGAAAGCCGACGCCCTGCACGTGACCGGTCAGGACCAGATGCCTCGCGACGGCCGACGGAGCAGCCACACGCTCAGCCGGCGGCTGCACGCCGCGGACGCGCGGGCTCGCGCACGCCGCTTGCCCACCAGATCCGGCACGCCCCCTCATCGGAGACCATGCAGGGGCCAATGGGATGGTGGGGGGTACAGGCGACTCCGTAGAGTCGGCATTCGTTCGGGCGGATGCGTCCCAGCACGACCTGGGCACAGTCGCAGCCCGGCGGCATCTGACCGGCGCGCTTGCGCGCCTGGTCGCGGTAACCGGGGAACCGCACGCGCGCATCGTGCGCCGCGTACTCAGGCCGCAAGGCAAAGCCCGACTGCGGCACGACGCCGATGCCGCGCCAGTTCGCATCGACAACGCTCATCACGCGCTCGAGAAAACGTCGTGCGGCGGTATTGCCGCCCGGCCGCACGGCGCTGCTATAACAGTTGTCGAGGAAGGGTCGTCCCTCCTGCAGCTGCCTGAGCACGGAATAAGTCGCCGCGAGCAGAGTGTCCGGCCTGAAACCGGCGATCGCCGCAGGCATCCCGTGCCGCGTCGCCACGAACTCCCACTCTTCGGGTCCCATCACGGTCGCAACGTGTCCCGGCGCCACCAGGGCATCGAAGGCGGCAGTGCCGCTCTCGAGCAATTGGGCGACGATTGGCCAGGTGCGCCGGCCGGAGAGCAGGACGTACAGGTTCTCCGGCGCACCCTGGGCCAGCATGGCCGCGCACGGTGCGGTCGTGGTCTCGAATCCCGCCGCTAGAAATACCACGGGTCGGCCTGCGTTCGCCTCCGCGATGCGCACGGCATCCATCGGGCTGGCGATTGGGCGCACGTCCGCACCGGCGGCTTTCGCCTGCTCGAGCGAGCGGGGCTCGCTGCGCGGTGCGTTGACCGGCACGCGCAGCATGTCGCCGTACGCGACCACGGTTACGCTTTCGCTGCGCGCGATCTGGATCGCCTCGTGGATATCTTCCTCTGGACAGATGCACACCGGGCAGCCCGGACCGGGAATGAGCTCGATTTGTGGCGGCAGCGCGGCGCGCAGGCCCGCGGCGCTGATGGAGCGCTCGTGACCCCCGCAGACATTGAGAATCTTCACCGGCCGCGACAGCGGGAGCGTGCGAATGCGCTCCAACCAGTGAGCGGCGGTGACCGGCGCGCGCGTCATGCGACTGCTCCTGTCGCGACTGCCGACTTGGGGGCGCTGCGCTGCATGGCGCTCTGTCCGCGCAGCCAGTCGAACCAGACTTCGAGACCCGCGCCCGTCCGCGCCGAGATTGCCACCACGGGCGCCGCATTTCCGAGCGCGCGCACGTGACGTGCGATGTTCGCCACCTCGAAGTCATCAATCACGCCGAGCAGGTCGGACTTGGTCACGAGTACGAGATCGGCATGACGGAACATGACGGGGTATTTGGCCGGCTTGTCGTCGCCCTCGGTTACCGACACGAGCACTACGTCGCGATGTGACCCGAGCGCGAAGCTGGCCGGGCACACGAGATTGCCGACGTTTTCGATGAAGAGCAGCGACAGCCCGTCGAGATCGATCTCGTGCAGCGCGTGATGCACCATGTGTGCATCCAGATGGCAGGCCGAGCCGGTGGTGATCTGAATCGCGGGGACTCCGTGACGGCGGATGCGCGCCGCATCGTTGTCGGTTTCAAGGTCGCCTTCGATGACGGCACAGGGGAACTCATCGCGCAGCGCGCGGATCGTCGCCTCGAGCAGCAGTGTCTTGCCGGAGCCGGGCGCTGACATCAGGTTCACCGCCAGCACGCCGTGCGCGTCGAAGTGCGCCCGGTTGTGGCGCGCCTCGGCATCGTTGCGCTCGAGCAGAGGTTTCACCAGCGGCACGTGCTCCGGCACCGTCGCGGAGCATCCGCAGTCCTGGCACATGTCTAGTTCCTCCCTTGCGGCCGTGCAGCGTCTGCAGCGATCAGCTCGACGCTCATGAGCAAGAGCTCATCGCCCGCGATCACCTTGGTGCGCCATTCGCCGCATGCGGGGCAAACCAGACGCTGTACCGGGGCGGCGCTCTCGCGCTCGCAGCGCGGGCAGTAAACGCGCACGGGCGACTCCTCGATCGTCAGCGCCGCATGTTCGGCGAGCGTGCCGGCTCGTGCTACCTCGTAGGCGCGATGCAGTAGCTCAGGCTCGACCCCGGCGAGTGCGCCACAACGCACGCGCACTGCGGCAACCCGCTCGGCCTGCTGCGCCCGAGCGACGCGCTCTACCTCATCGAGCAATGCCTGGCAGATCGCAAGCTCATGCATCGGCGGCCAGCATCTCGTCGAAGAGTTCCCACGTCGAGCGCGCCTCGGTCTCGGCGAGTTTCTGGATCGCATAGCCCACGTGTACCAGCACGAAGTCGCCGGGCTCGACCGGTTCGCCTTGCAGCATGAACAGGCTGACCGAGCGTCGGATGCCCTTGATCTCGCACTCGGCCTGCAGGCCCTCGATCGAACGCACTTGCATCGGGATCGCAAGACACATGCGCTGATCCTACGCGCGCTCGCGCGCGCCCAGCGTGCGTACAAGTACGTACTCGACTCGGGCCGCGACCGAGCGACCATACGCGCATGGATTCGGGCAATCCGGACACGCCAGCCTGCGCACAGGTGCTGGTACTCGGCGTCGGCAACGTGCTGCTGCGCGATGACGGCGTTGGCGTCCACGTGCTGCGCGCGCTGGAACAAGGACATGAGGCGGATGGCCGCCTCAGGTTCGTCGATGGCGGCACGATCGGCTTCATGCTCGTCGGGGCTCATCGAGGAGGCGACGGACCTCCTGGTCATCGACGCGGTGCACATGGCCGAGCGTCCCGGCAGCGTGCGCTGCTTCGAGGACGAGGCCATGGATCGCTTTCTGACCGGACGGCGCGGCAGCGTGCACGAGATCGGGCTGCGCGACGCGCTCGACATGGCGCGGCTCACCGGGAGGTTTCCGCGCCGCCGCGCGCTGATTGGGGTGGAGCCGGCAACCACCGAGCTGGGCGAGGAGCTGAGCGCAGAGGTAGAGCGAGGCGTGGCACCGGCGGTCCTGATGGCGCGCGGCGTGCTGCAGCGCTGGCTCGGCGAGAGAGAGAGCGTGCCGTGAGCGCTTTCGCCGGCATTCCGGTGACGGTCGAGCTGGCGAGCGGCAACGTCGAGCCGCTGCTGCACGAGATCGGCCACGCGCTCGAGCGACTCGTCGAGCTAGGTCAAGCGTCGACTGTCGACCTGCGTGGCATACCACTCGCTCCGGGAGAGGAAGGACGCATTCTGGAGTTCCTCGGGACGGGCGAGGTGCGCGCGGAGCTCGAGGCGGGTGGTCGATCCACCGTGAACGAGAGCCGCTTCCCAGGGGTCTGGGTCATCACGCACCACGATCCGGCGGGCGAGATCGTTGGGCGGCTCATCGAAATCACCTTTGTGCCGGACATCATCCGCTCCCAGGCCGAAGAGGTGCGCGAGAGCCGCGAGCGCATCGCCCGTGAAGTGCGGTTCATGAGTGGGACCGCCGCGTCGCGGCAGACTGCGCCAAATACGAATGGGGAAGGCTCACCCGACGTGTTAGAAAGCTGAACAGTTGGCCCCAGCTCAAAACAGGGGGAAACATGCGCGACGTTCTCGTGGGTGACTACTTGCGCGGGCGCGGAGTGACGCGCCGCGGGCTGCTCAAGTTCTGTGCCGCGGCGGCTTCCTGGATGGCGCTGCCTCCAGCGATGGCACAGGAGATCGCGGCGGCGCTTGCAAAGGCGCGGCGACCCTCGGTCATCTGGCTCCCTTTCCAGGAATGCACCGGCTGCACCGAATCCATCACGCGGGCCGACAGCCCCACGCTCGAGGGCCTGATCTTCGAGGCGATCTCGCTCGACTATCAGCACACCATACAGGCGGCGGCCGGAGAGGCGGCAGAGGAAGCGCGCCGCAACGCGATGAAGGAGAACTGGGGCAAGTACCTGCTCGCGGTCGACGGCTCGATTCCGATGGGGAATCCCGGCTATTCAACCATCGCCGGCGTCAGCAACGTTGACCTGCTGCGCGATGCGGCCAAGGGCGCCGCTGCCATCGTCGCCATCGGAACGTGTGCCTCATTCGGCGGTATTCCCGCCGCCAAGCCGAATCCCACGGGCGCAGTTGCCGTCAGTGATCTCATCAAGGACAAGCCGATCATCAACATCTCGGGTTGCCCACCCATTCCGGTGGTGATCACCGGCGTGCTGGCCCAGTTTCTGACCTTCGGCAAGATCCCTGACCTCGACGAGCTCGGCCGACCGCTCGCCTTCTACGGGCAAACCATCCACGATCGTTGCTATCGCCGCCCGTTCTACGAGCGCGGGCAGTTCGCCGAATCCTTCGATGACGAAGGCGCGCGCAAGGGCTGGTGCCTGTTCAAGCTCGGCTGCAAGGGCCCGATCACCCATAACGCCTGCGCCACCATCAAGTGGAATGGCGGTACGAGCTTTCCTATCGAGGCCGGCCACGGCTGCATCGGCTGCGCGGAGCCGAATTTCTGGGACAAGGGCGGTTTCTACGACGCACTGTCGACGGCGCGCTGGGGCAACGCTGCCACGATAGGAGCGGCCGCTGCGGCCGGCGCCGCCGTCGGAGTGGCTGCGGCAGCGCTCGCACGGCGCCGCCAGAAGCAGGCACAACAAGGGGAGCAATCGCAATGACGTTGCTCGACTTTGCGCGCGGCCCTGCGATGTATTGGGCCATGTCCCTGATGGTGATCGGCATCGTCTGGCGCCTGAGCGGAGCTGTTCTGCTCGCACGACGCAGGGACCGCTCGACACCCCGCGGTGACAGTCGCATCGTGGCAGGCCTGCGTGCCGTGGCGATGCGTTCGGTGCCACCGCACGAGCTCGAGAAGAACATTACGTTCCAGCACATCAGCGGATATGCCTGGCATCTCGGCTTCTTTGCGACGTTCCTGTTCTTCGGGCCGCATATCCCGTTCCTCAAGTCGATCTTCGGCTTCGGCTGGCCGGGTCTGCCCAACCAGGCCATCATGATTCTCGCCGCCGTCACGCTCGCGATACTGGTCGCGCTGCTCGTGCGGCGGATGATCCATCCGGTGCTCAAGGTCATTTCCGACTTCGATGACTATGTGAGCGTGCTCCTCACGTGCGCGCCGCTGGTCACGGGGCTCGTGACCTATGCGCACCTGTTTCCGCAGCAGCACGAGACGATGATCGGGCTCCACATCCTGAGCGTGGAGGCGCTGATGATCTGGCTGCCCTTCGGCAAGATCTTCCATTGCGTAACCGGTCTGCCGTTGCGGTTTCAGACCGGCGCCACGTACGCGCGCCGCGGAGTGAAAGCATGAACACCATGACCGCAGCCGCAGAGGAGCGCGCGGCTCTGGAGAATCTCGCGCAGGGAATGGCCCGGCTCGCCAGCGCGGCGCCACGCGTCGACCTGTCAGCGGACGAGCGCGTGCAGCGTGCCAAGCGTGTGTTCATTGAGAAGACCGACGCACAGGTCGCGCTCGATCTGGAGTCCTGCCTGCACTGCGGCATGTGTGCGGAGGCCTGCCATTTCTACGAGGGCACGGGCGAGGGGCGCTATGCCCCGATTCACAAGCTCAAGCTCCTGCGCAAGGTTTATCGGCGCGAGCTCGCTCCGCTGCGTTTGCTTCACCGGCTGTTTACACGCGACCTGACACTCGCCGAGCTCGAGGAGTGGCAGGAACTGGTGTTCGATTCCTGCACGGAATGTGGGCGCTGCGACATGATCTGTCCGCTGGGGGTTTATCTGTCGCGCGGCGTGCATATCACGCGCCAGGCGCTCGCTGCTGCCGGCCTGGCCCCGGCGGAGCTGCGTGCGCTCGATGCCGAGCAGAAGAGCACCGGCGCGATCTTCGGTGCCGGCGTCGAGAAGTTGCGCCAGGCACTCGGGGAGCTGCGTGCACAGGGCATCAACGCCCCGCTGGACAAGACGAAGGCGGACTATCTGCTGCTCACGACTGCGCCGGACCTGCTGATCTATCGGCGCTCACTCGCCGCCACCGCGCGCATCATGAATCATCTCGGTCTCGATTGGACGTTCGCGAGTAGCGGCTTCGAGGCCGCAAACGCCGGCGCTTTGTCGGGCGATGAGGCCCTGCAGCGGCAGTTAACGCAGCGCATCGTCGATGCAGCGCTCGCCTGCAGCGCGAAGTTCGTGATCGTGCCCGAGTGCGGCCATGCGTACCCGGCCTTGCGCTGGGAGGGACCGAACGAAGTGGGACGCCCGTTCCCGTTCGAAGTGCTGGCGATCTCCGAGCTGATCGGGCGCGAGCTCGAGAGCGGGCGACTGAAGCTGAAACCCCTGGGGAAGGGCAAGCGCGTCACGTTCCATGATCCGTGCAAGCTCGGCCGCAAAGGTGGCGTGCTCGAAGAGCCCCGCAGGGCGCTCGCCGCGCTCGAGGTCGATCTGCGCGAGACGGAGTCGAAGGGCACTACGAACTACTGCTGCGGCGGCGGCGCGGGCGTGTTCCTGATCGGACGCGCGGCGCCGCTGCGCGCCGCGGCATTCAAGATCAAGCGCGAACAGTTCGACGCCACGGGCGCCGAAACGGTGGTGACGAGCTGCGGGAGCTGCCGCATGACCTTCGCCGTCGGCGCGCAGCAGAATAACTGGAACGTGCCGGTCGAGAGCCTGGTGGAGCTCGTAGCCGACAACCTCGCCGCACCCGCAGCCACCAAGGGAGCAGCCGCATGAGCAATCGCGTCGTCGTCGACCCCGTCACGCGCATCGAAGGACACCTGCGCATCGAAGTCGCGATGGATGGCGACAAGATCGCCGAGGCCTATTCGTCCGGCACCATGGTGCGCGGAATCGAACTGATCCTGCGCGGGCGCGACCCGCGCGACGCCTGGGCCTTCGCTCAGCGCATTTGCGGTGTCTGCACGCTGGTGCACGGCATCGCCTCGGTGCGCGCCGTCGAGGACGCGTTGGGCTACGAAGTGCCGCCGAACGCGGACCTCGTGCGCAACCTCATGATCGGCGCCCAGTACATACACGATCACGTGATGCACTTCTATCACCTGCACGCGCTCGACTGGGTGGACGTGGTATCCGCGCTCAGCGCCGATCCGCGCGCGACCGCGGAGCTCGCGCAGAGTCTCTCACCGTATGCACGCTCCTCGCCCGGACACTTCGCCGAGGTGCAGAAGAAGGTGAAGGACTTCGTCGAGTCTGGCCAGCTCGGTATCTTTGCCAATGCTTACTGGGGCCATCCGGCTTACAAGCTCCCTCCCGAGGCGAACCTGCTCGCGGTGGCGCACTATCTCGACGCGCTCGCCTGGCAACGGGAAGTCGCGCAACTGCACACGATCTTTGGCGGCAAGAATCCGCACCCGCACTTCCTGGTGGGCGGCGCACCGAACCCGATCGACCTCGACTCGGACTCCGCGATCAATGCCAAGCGCCTGGGGCAGGTGCAATCGATCATCACCCGCATGCGCGAGTTCGTCGATCAGGCCTACGTGCCCGACACGCTTGCGATCGCGAGCTTCTACAAGGACTGGGGGCAGCAAGGCGAGGGGCTCGGCAACTTCCTGTGCTTCGGCGATCTGCCCGCGCGCGGCATGGACCATCCGGAGGACTATCTGTTTCCGCGCGGTGCGATCCTGAACCGCGACCTCTCGCATGTCGAGCCGGTTGATCTCAAAGATCCGGAGCAGATCCAGGAATACGTGGCCCACTCTTATTATGAGTATTCCGTAGGCAAGGATCACGGACTGCACCCCTACGCGGGCGAGACCAAGCTGCACTACACCGGGCCAACACCTCCGTACGAGCAGCTTCAGGTCGAACAGGGCTACTCATGGCTCAAGTCGCCCCGCTGGAAGGGCAAGGCGATGGAGGTCGGGCCGCTTGCGCGCATGCTCCTGCTCTATGCAAAGGGCAACGCGCAGGCCAAGGCGCTGGTCGACTCGACGCTGCAAAAGCTCGAGCTGCCCGTCACTGCCCTCTTCTCGACTCTCGGTCGCGTCGCGGCGCGCACGCTCGAGACGAAGTTTCTCGCGGATTCAATGCAGGGGTGGTACGACGCCCTCGTCGCCAATATCCGCAAGGGCGAGACGCGCACGTTCAACGAGCGACTGTGGAATCCGTCGTCCTGGCCGCGGCACGCCCGCGGAGCGGGCTTCATGGAGGCGCCGCGTGGGGCGCTGGCACACTGGGTCGTGATCGAAGACGGCAAGATCGCCAATTATCAGGCCGTCGTGCCCAGCACGTGGAACGCGGGTCCGCGCGATGCCGCCGGCCAGCCCGGGGCCTACGAAGCCGCCCTCGTCGGCCATACGCTGCACGATCCAAAGCAGCCGATCGAGATCCTGCGCACGATCCACAGCTTCGATCCCTGCATCGCCTGCGCGGTGCACGTGCTCGACGAGAACCGGGCGGAGCTGATTCGCGTCAAGGTGCAGTAGCCAAGGTGCTAGAGCGCCGCGCCCCTGAGCCAGGGGTGGTGCTTGATCGCGTTACCCTTGCGACGCAGATCACCGTTCTTCCGTTGCTAGCTTCCTGATCCGCCGCTTGTCAGCGGTGCCGGCCCACTGGGCTGTCGCTTAGTGGCGTCAGTGCGATTGATTTCGGCACCGGCGACGTCCAACGAGTCTTAGCCCGGAGATTTCGCGAGGCACCTTGACCCATCGATGCGATTCGACTTGCGACAGAGTGGAACTTACTACCCGAGCGCCCGGTCCATGTTCGGCGTCAACTGCATGAGCGGACCTCCATCTTGAACAAGGCAGCGCGCGCGGCGCGAACCGTCTGCGCCACCACACTCATAGCGTTCATCATGCTGCTGCATCCTGGCGCAGCGCGCAGCGATTCCGGGCTCGACCTCGATTCCTATAAGGGCAAGGTCGTCTACCTGGATTTCTGGGCATCCTGGTGCGCGCCGTGTCGCCACTCCTTTCCGTGGATGGATGGTATGCAGCGCGCCTACTCGAACCGTGGGCTAGTGGTCGTGGGCGTAAACCTGGACCAGGAGCACGAGCTCGCAGAGCGTTTCCTGCGAGAGATGGGCCCGCACTTCCGCATTGTGTTCGATCCGCAGGGCGCGATCGCGGAGGCCTTCAAGGTGAGCGGCCTGCCCGCCAGTTTCGTCATCGACCGCCACGGCAACGTGCGGTTCAAGCATCTCGGATTTCGCGAAGGGGATCAGCCTGCGCTCGATGCGCAGGTGAGCGCCCTGCTCGAGGAACGATAACGGAGGAGACTTTCATGATGCGCGTGTGCCTTGGATTTGCGACCGTGCTCGCGGTCGTCGTGCTCTGCGGCTGCAGTTCGATCGGCGTCAAGCCGTGGCAACGCGATCTGCTCGCCAAGGAGTCGATGCAGCTGAATTCATCCCCGCTCGATGCGGCGATCGACGATCACGTGTACTTCAGCAAGGAGGCCTCCAGCGGTGGTCGCGGCTTCGGCGGCGGGGGCTGCGGATGCAATTGAAGAAACCGAACGGCGCCGGACCTTCGGCGCTGGTGGCCGCGAGCTGCGCGCTGCTGAGCTCGACGCCCGCGCGCTCCGACACTTCGGCCCCGGCAGATGGCGACTGGCTGGTCGACTCCGCGCTCCTCTACTACCAGGAGGATCATAACCGCGTCCAGGCAATCGAGCCGGTGGTCAGCCTCAGCAAAGATTTCGGCGATGACAGTTCGCTGGCACTGAAGCTCACCTACGATAGTCTGAGTGGCGGCTCGCCGAACGGTGCGCTGCCGAGCAATCAGCCGCAGACCTTCGCCTCGCCCTCGGGCACTAGCCTGCAGGCCCCTTCGGGCACGCCGTCCGGGCGTGTGGGCGAGGAGCAGGAGGAGCACGTGTCGCTATACACGGTGGCACCGGGCGAGCTGCCCCTCGATCCGAACTTTCGCGACCAACGTGCGGCTGCGAGCGTCAACTGGCAGCAGCGGATGGGCGAGTTCGCGCGGTTGTCCTTCGGCGGTGACTTCTCGTACGAGCACGACTTTGCATCTGCGGCGGTCAACGCCGCCATCGCCCGCGATTTCAACAATCGCAACACGACACTCTCGTTAGGCGCGAATTTCGAAGACGACCGCATCAACCCCATAGGCGGGGCGCCAGTGGGCGGCAGCGACTACACGCTGCTGCTGAAGGGCGGAAATGAGACGAAGACCGTGGCTGGTGGGCTGCTGGGCGTAACACAGGTCCTGAGCCGGCGCTGGCTCGCACAATTGAACTTTACCTACGACCGCTCGAACGGCTACCTCACCGACCCGTACAAGATTCTCTCGGTGCTCGACACCGGCGGCAACACGACCGGCTATCGATTCGAGATCCGCCCCGATGTCCGCACGCGCAAGAGCGTATTCCTCGAGAACAAGGTGGCGGTCGGGCACGACGACGTGCTCGATCTCTCGCTGCGTTACATGACGGATGACTGGGGCATCAAGTCGCGCACCGCGGAGCTGCGCTATCGCTGGGAGCTGGGCGGCAACATGTACATCGAGCCGCACGTCCGCTACTACAGCCAGAGTGCCGCGAATTTCTACAACCTGTACGTCAACTCAATCGACCCACTGCCTGAGTTCATGTCGGCCGATGCGCGGCTCGGCAAGTTCAACGCCGCGACACTCGGTGTGAAGTTCGGCATAGAGCTCGATGGCGGAGGCGAGTTCAGCCTGCGCCTCGAGGGGTACGAACAGAGTCCCCAGGATGTGCCAGCCGGATTCGGTGAGCTGCAGGGACTGGATCTCAATCCAGGCCTGAAGGCGCTCATGCTGCAGGTCGGCTATCGATTCGCGTATTGAGTGGCGAAGCGTCGCCGCATTCCGTCATGTTGAGCATTGAACAACGCAGCGAACCCTTGGCTGCGCCCCCCGAGTTGAACGCTGCCCTGCGCGTGGAGTCGCGAGACCACGGTGTTCACGCCGTGTGCTTTTTCGCAATGGCGAGTCCGTGCGAGGTGTTGCTAGAGACGCCGGATGCAGCGCTTGCGCGTCGCGTCGGCACCCGCGCCGCGGAGGAAGCCTGGCGGGTCGAGCGCAAGTTCAGCCGTTATCGCGAGGACAGTATCGTCACCGCGATCAATCGCAGCGGCGGCAGGCCGCTACGGGTCGATCGGGAAACCGGCGCATTGCTGGACTTCGCTGCGCAGTGCCATCTGCTCAGCGACGGGTTGTTCGACATCACCTCCGGGATCCTGCGGCGCGCCTGGAGATTCGACGGGTCCGACCGCGTACCGACGCAATCGGCCATCGAGGCACTGCTGCCGTTCGTGGGATTCCATAAGCTGCGCCGTGATGGCGACCTGATCGAGATGCCCGCCGGCATGGAACTCGACTTCGGTGGCATCGGCAAGGAGTACGCGGTCGACCGTGCGCTCGCGCTCGTGCTGTCGACATTCGACGGCGCGACACTGGTCAATTTTGGTGGCGATCTGTGCGCCAACGCCGCACCTGCATCAGGCCCGTGGCGCGTCGGAGTCGAGCGTCCCGATACGGATCGCGAGGCCCGGATGATCCTCGAGCTGACACGGGGCGCTCTCGCCACGAGCGGCGACGCGCACCGCTTTCTGATTCGTGATGGCGTCCGCTATGGGCACCTGCTCGATCCGCGTACCGGATGGCCGGTGCGCGATGCGCCGCGCTCTGTCACCGTGGCGGCGGGCAAGTGCACCGACGCCGGAATGCTCGCGAGCTTCGCCATGCTGCGTGGTCGTGGCGCAGAGCGTTATCTCGCGGAGCAGGATGTGCGCTACTGGTGCCTGCGATAGCGGGACGCAACTCTACTGAACTGGGATCAGGCGAGACCCTCCAGAGCCAAGTGCCAGAGCGATTCATTGGCAGCGGCGACCACGCGACCATCGGACTTCAAATCCAAAGCTGCGCCACGCCAATCACTGATTTTCCCACCCGCACCTTCGATCACCGGGACCAGAGCCAAGTAGTCGTAGGGCGCAAGACCGGCTTCGATCACCAAGTCGCAATGTCCCGAGGCCAGTAACCCGTAACCGTAGCAATCACCGCCAAATCGGCGCACGGCGGCTCGCGAGCTGAGCGCATCGAAGCGCTGCCAATCCTCGCTCGCGAATGTGTTGGGTGAAGTCGTGACAATCCGGGCCTGCTCGATGCTGGCGCACGCGCTAGCGCGTGTGTCGCGGCCATTGAATTGCGTCGGTGAACCGTCGCGGCCTAGCCACCGTTCCGCAATGGCGGGAATCTCGATCACGCCAATTACCGGCTGTCGACCCTGCAAGAGCGCGATGAGCGTGCCAAACAGCGGCAGCCCGCTGATGAAACTCTTGGTGCCGTCGATCGGGTCGAGTACCCACGTGAACTCCGCGCCCGGCTCGCCGCCGAATTCCTCTCCGAGGATGCCGTGCGCCGGAAAGTGCTCGCGGATCAGCGAGCGCAACGCGATTTCGATCGCCCGGTCGGCCGCCGTCACCGGGCTGAGGTCCGGCTTGCGTTCGACCGCGAGCGGCTGGCGAAAGTAGCTAAGGGCGATTGGCCGTGCGATGTCAGCCAAGCGCTGTGCCAGCGCAAATTCGCGCTGCAGTTCGTCCTGTGCGGTCCGGCTCACGTATCCTCCCTCCTGCTCATCGTTGGCCTCCATCTTGACCTAACAAGCCCAATGGACAAGGCTTCCGGCGCAGCACGTACGGAAGGCAGGCATGCTTGAATCGAAAAACCACGATCAGATAGCCAGGCTGCCTTGCTGGACGGGGGCCATCGAGATCACACCGCTGCTCGGCGGCATCACCAACCGCAACTATCGAATCACTGACCAAAGCGGGCAGCGCTATGTCGTACGGATGGGGCGCGACATTCCAGAGCATGGCGTGCTGCGTTCCAATGAACTGGCGGCCGCCCGCGCGGCTCATGCGGCGGGCATTTCGCCGGAAGTCGTGTTCGCCACCGAGGGTTTTCTGGTCAGTCGCTTCATCGACGGACGCGTCCTGACCCCGGAAAGCGTGCGCGATGCCGTAAACCTCGAACGAATTGTCGATATTCTGCGACGCTGTCATTACGACATTCCGCGCCACTTCCGGGGACCTGCACTCATGTTCTGGGTGTTTCAGGTTATTCGCAACTATCTGCGCTTCCTCACCGAGAAGGTATCAAATCCGTTCGATGTCACGCTTGAGTCGCTCGCGAGCAAAGCAGTGAGACTGGAACACGAGCTGGGTCCAGTTACCGTAGTTTTTGGTCATAACGATCTGCTCGCGAGCAATCTTATCGACGACGGAACACGCCTCTGGTTGATCGACTGGGACTACGCCGGATTCAACAGCCCGCTGTTTGATCTCGCGAATCTCGCGTCCAACAACGCGTTCACGCCCGACCTCGAGACAGCGCTGCTCGAGGGTTATCTTCACGCGCCGGTAACTGCCGATGTCCGGCGCGGATTCACGGCAATGAAATGCGCGTCACTGCTGCGCGAAGCACTCTGGGGCGCTGTGTCGCGCCTCACATCGACCATCGATTTCAACTATACCGCCTACGCCCGCGACTACCTGCAGCGCTTCGATCGACAGTGGCTGAGCTTCGAGAAGAGCGATGAATAAGATTCCATCGCACGCGCGCGCAGTCGTCATCGGTGGCGGTATTGTCGGATGCTCCGCAGCCTACCACCTCGCGAAATTGGGCTGGACCGACACGGTCATTGTCGAACGCCACAAACTGACCTCCGGCTCCACTCATCATGCGGCCGGGCTGGTCGGGCAACTGCGCACGAGTGCCAACATCACGCAGATGCTCGGCCACTCGGTTGCGCTCTACAACACGCTCGAGGCGGAAACCGGTCTCGCGAGCGGCTGGCAAATGAACGGCGGCCTGCGACTCGCATGCAACGCCGCGCGCTGGATCGAGCTCAAGCGACAGGCCACAACGGCACGCTCATTCGGATTGGAGATGCAGCTCCTTACGCCGCGCGAGGCGCAGCAGCTCTGGCCGCTGATGGACATCTCAGATGTCGTCGGCGCCGCGTTTCTCCCGACCGATGGCCAGGTGAACCCCTCCGACATTACGCAGTCGCTCGCCAAGGGCGCCCGCATGCGCGGCGTCAAGATCGTTGAAGACACGGCGGTGCTCGGCATTGAGCTGCTGCGCGGCCGCGTCACTGCCGTGCTCACCGCGAACGGGCGCATCGCGTGCGAAGTGGTGGTCAACTGCGCCGGGCAATGGGCGCGCGAAGTTGGCTTGATGGCCGGCGTGATCGTGCCGCTGGTGTCGGTACAGCATCAGTACCTGATTACCGACGCGATTCCCGGCATCAGGCGCGGTTTGCCAACGCTGCGCGATCCGGATCGGCTGACGTACTACAAAGAAGAAGTCGGTGGCCTGGTGATGGGCGGCTATGAGCCCAACCCCATTGCCTGGGCGGTCGACGGCTTTCCTGACAATTTCAATTTCCAGCTGCTACCGCCGGACTGGGAGCACTTCCAACCGATCCTGGAACTCGCAATGCCTCGCGTGCCGGCGCTGGCTTCCGCCGGCGTCAAAGAACTCATCAACGGGCCGGAGAGTTTCACGCCGGACGGCAATTTCATTCTGGGGCCTGCCCCGAATGTCAGCGGGTTCTACGTAGGAGCCGGCTTCAACGCTTTTGGCATTGCCGCAGCCGGCGGCGCAGGAAGAGTGCTGGCGGAGTGGATTGTCGGCGGTGAAGCACCGTACGACGTCTGGCCCGTCGATATCCGCCGCTTCGGCACACCGCACGCCGATGTCAATTGGGTGCGCCGTCGCACACTGGAACTCTACGGCAAACACTACACCATCGCCTGGCCGGGCGAGGAGCACGAGAGCGGCCGGCCGCTGCGTCGCTCCCCGCTGTACGACTTGCTGAAGGACCAGGGCGCAGTGTTCGGCGAAAAGCTCGGCTGGGAGCGGCCGAACTGGTTCGCGGCCGCGGGTGAATCGGCACACGATGAGTACAGCTTTGCGAGACCCAATTATTTCTCTGCAGTTGCACGCGAGCATATTGCCACTCGAGAACGGGTCGCCGTGTTCGATCAGACTTCGTTCGCCAAATTTCAGATGATTGGCCGCGAGGCAGAGAAAGCGTTGAGCTGGATTTGTGCCAACGACGTAGCAAGGCCGGTTGGCAGCCTCGTTTACACGCAATTGCTCAACAGCAAAGGGGGTATCGAGTGCGATCTGACGGTCGCGCGCCTCGCCGAAGATCGCTATTACATCGTGACCGGCACGGGCTTCGCGACACACGACTTCGATTGGATTTCGCGCCAGATTCCGGCGGCACTCGAGGCGCAACTCGTCGATGTGACTTCGGCTAACTGTGTGCTCGCGCTGATGGGACCCCGCGCGCGGCACGTGCTCGAGAAACTGACGCGTGACGACATTTCCAACGCGACCTTCCCCTTCGGGCAGGCGCGTCAGTTGTCAGTGGCCGGTGCTCGTGTGCTTGCACTGCGCGTGACCTACGTCGGCGAACTTGGCTGGGAGCTTCACTTTCCGGTCGAATTCGGGACCGCTGTTTATGCGGCGTTGATGCAAGCCGGCGCCGAGTTCGGCATCGTCAACGCCGGCTACCGCGCAATCGAAGCGCTGCGGCTGGAGAAAGGCTATCGCGCATGGGGCTCGGATATCGGTCCGGATTACACGCCATTCGAAGCGGGCCTCGGCTGGGCGGTCAAGCTCAAGACCGACATTCCATTTCTTGGCCGCCAGTCACTGCTCGAGCAACAGAAATCACCGCTGAAGAAATCATTGTGCGCGTTCACCGTTGACGACCCGGCAGTCGTCCTATTGGGTCGCGAAACGATCTATCGAAACGACGAACGTGTGGGCTGGCTTTCGAGCGGGGGCTACGGTCACACGCTTAAGCAGGGCATCGGCTACGGCTACGTGCGGCAGGCGAAGGGCGTCGACCGTGAGTATCTCCTCGCCGGCCGTTACGAGCTCGAAGTTGCCACGGATCGCACACCCTGCAAGATCCACCTCGGACCGCTGTACGACCCGAAGATGGAGAGAATCAAGGCGTAAAAAAAGAGAGGGAGCGCCGAAGCGCCCCGCTCTCGTCCGTACAACAGCACTCAGCCGGCTGGCTTGTTCAAAGCCGCTTCGATTGCCGCGATTGCCGCTTGGCGCTTCGCGATCTCCTCGCCGATCGGCGGTCCCTTGAAGCGCCGGTTCTCCAAGAGCAGCCAGACAATGGCCGTCAGGATGAAGAACCCGATCGTGACCCTGAGCGCCAGGGCGTTCGGCGGCTGCACACCCAGGAAGAAGATCAGTACCATCGCGATGATTGAAAGCACCGCGAACAATGAGTACCCGCTGCGCCCGATGTTCCACGGCCCCATCTTTGGCCACTTCCGTCCGCCATAAGTGAAAAGCCCCAGCGTGATTGGAATGGCGAAGGAGAAGAACAGGAAGATCACCGTGCAGGACACGACGACCGTGTACACCGGCGTCCCGCCCGCTTCCAGCCACTTCGCTCCCCAGACGAAGAGCACCGCGAGAGCGGAGCCGGTCCAGATGGCGGCGTTTGGCGTGCGATGCTTCCGCGAGACCTTGGCGAGCCCTTTCGAGAAGGGCAGACCGCCGTCGCGCGAGAACGCGAAGATCATGCGTGAGGCGGACGTGACGGTCGCGAGGCCGCAGAGAATCTGCGAGATGAAGATCGCGAGGTACAGGATCTGCTTGATGGTCTGCGGAACCTGCGCGTCCATCGCCCAGAAGAACACGTTCCAGCCCTGCTTCGCGGCCTCGTCCATGTTCGGAATCATGAGGACGAAAGCACACAGGAAGAGATAGCCGAACACACCCGACCAGAGAATGGAGGAGATGATGCCGTCAGGCGACGAACGCGCGGCCTTGTGGGTTTCCTCAGAAGTATGGGCCGATGCGTCATATCCCGTGATGGTGTAAATCGGCATGAGCAGGCCGAGCAGGAAGACCCACAAGCCCGAGACGCCGGGCCAGACGTTGCCACCGGCTTCGCCGGAATAGTTAGCGAATGTCCACAAACGTGAAAAATCGTAGCTCGACGCGTACACCAGACACACAATGGCCAGTGCAACGGCAGTCGCGAAGATCAGATAGCCGGAGAAGTCCGTGAGCTTCGCGGTCAGCGCGATACCGTAGTGATTGATCAAAGCCTGACCACCGGTGAGGATCGCGAGGAAGGTGACCAGCGTCGTCATGGAGTCCGTGACCCCAAACTGCGCGCCGAACGCACCGAGAAAAAAGTAGTACGTGCCGACGTTGATCGCGGCGAGCACCGTTACCAGGCCCAACAGGTTGAACCAGGCCGTCAACCAGCCTGTGAACCGGTTACCGAGGATCGAGCCCCAGTGATAAAGACCGCCGGCTGTTGGATAGGCCGAAGCAATCTGCGCCATCGCGAGGCCGAAGACGCCCGAGATGAAAACGCCAAGCGGCCAGCCAAAACCGATCGCTGCGCCACCCGCCCCGGATGTTGCCTGGGCCAGCGAATTGATACCGCCCGACAGAATGCAGATGATGGAGAAGGAAATGGCAAAGTTGGAGAAGCGGCCCAAACGCCGCGAGAGTTCCTGCGCATAACCCATGCTATGCAGGACTTTGATGTCGTCGTCGAGCGCCGCTGCGCCGCCATGCTTGTGTGCCGGACTCATGAGTACTCCCCTTATTTGATTATTGTCGCCGCTCACGCCGCGTGCTGCGCGGGCCCGGGTCGGTGTGTCCCAGCGTCAGCACCTCCATCCATACTCCCTTGGTCTGCGGATGCTGAATTCTAGTCCGAAACCCGGCCCTCGGGGTATAAGAGGCACAAAACGGTCGCTTGCGTGGTTCGTTTTGACGCTGCGCTCCGTCACCGTCGCCGCGGGCAAGTGCACCGACGCCGGAATGCTCGCGACCTTCGCCATGCTGCGTGGTCGTGGCGCAGAGCGTTATCTCGCGGAGCACGACGTGCGCTGTTGGTGCCTGCGATAGCGCAAGAATTTGACAACGCTCAGCAATAGCAGCGAAAGATATCCGAGCTGGCCGCCACCTCCGCTTCCAGTGGTTTGATCGTCATCTCTGATTGAAATTGAGCCCGTTGCGTGCGGCCCTATGAGAGCTCCGCCCGTGGGATTCGACAAGGCCACTGCAAAGGTTTCGTCACCTTCAATACTTTTGTCGTTGCGAATTGGGATTGCCACGGAAATTGACCCGAAATCGCCGTCTTTCCACGAGACAATGACGGGCGTGGAAACAAAGTCAGAGCTCGCCTGCGCAGTTCCCGCTGTGGGCGTTAACGTTACCGATACTGGGCCGCTGGAGTAGAAATTGCGGTGCACGAGCACTTGCGCGGAGCCGTCTGATTCCGTGACGAGGGGTGTAACGACGTCGAGCGCGAACTGGCCGTAGGGAGCGCCGTCCGCGGCTATCTCGACGAGCGATGTGCTCGTACCGAGCCCCGCGCCGCCTTGCACGTCGCTGAGCGACACGGCAAACGTTTCAGGCTCCTCTGTGGTACTGCTATCGGAAGCGATCGGCACAACGATCTGCCGATCGCTGACATCACCGTCGGCCCACTCGAGGCGGCCCTCCGTCTGCGTGTAGTCCTGGCCTCCCGTCGCCGAGTTCCAGCCGCCCGCCTGCGTCTGATACTGGACACTCACCTTGCCGGACTTACCGCCCGTGCGCCGCACGGTGACGACGGCCTTCTGGTCCTGCTCGGTCGCGGAGACGCTGGGAGTCTTAATCCCCAGGACGCCGGAACTATTGCCGCCGCCTGCTCCCAGCAAGCGAACGAGCACTGGGTTTCTGTCTCCACCCGCGGCGATTACGCCGCCGTTCGGGAGGACGGTCATGTCGTGGATTGGAGGCACTGCACCGTAATCGGTCGGAAGGTCAATCCAGGTTTGGCCAGCGTTGCCGAAGAGCACATCGAGTTGACCGTCCGCCTGCATGCGCACGACAAGCGCACCCGGGATGCCATCCGGACCGCGTCCCGCGACGACAACCCGGCTGTCCGCGCCGACAGCTAGCGCCGTCGCGTCCGTCAGCGCGCTTGAAACAGCGCTCGCCGCAAAGGTGTTGTCCGGTTGGCCGTTCGCGAGCAGCCGCCGGGCGAATCCATGCTCATCCTCGTTACCGGCCACCAAGAGCCGGCCGTCGGACTGCGTCACCATCGAATTGCAGTTCGTCGAACCTGTGGAAGAGCTGTCGAGCAGCGCGCTTCCCTGGTCGCCAAAGGTGGATGCGACGGATCCATTGGCAGTCAGTGCGACCACATGGCAATGACGCTTCGCGCCATCGTTGAAGCCTGTCAGTACCCGATAACCACCATCGCCCGTCCGCAGAATGTGCGTGTGCGTGGAGTCGTTGGCAGGGCCGCTGACGATGCCGGAAGCACCAAAGCCATCGTCGAGCGTGCCATTTTCCAGCAGGCGCAACACGATGAGCTCGTCGCTTTGCGATCCGGCAACCACGATTCGACCGTCGGCATCCAGGACGACCGAGCTGCCCATGTGTTGCAACTGCGCGGTAGCTGGCAGACGCATGATGCCGGCGTCGCCAAAGGTTGTATCGAGTGCGCCGCCCGGTTGCAGACGGAATACCGTTAACGCGGAGCGTTTGCTCCTCAATGTGCGGCCGACGGCAACGACCTTGCCGTCGGGCTGCATGGCGACATCGAAAACCTGGATGTCTTCGAGTTTCGCCGCGGCGTAACTCAGGTCGATCGTTCCTGCACTGGACAGCCGGCCCGAGAAGTTGGACACCGATGGGTGGCTTTCGTAGTAGCAATAGTAATAGCAGCCGCTGTCGTATTCACCGCCGGAGAAGATAGCCTCGCCGTTGCTGAGGGGCTGTACTGACCAGGCAGGGCCCGCGAAGTCGGGCAGCGGGCCGACCCGGCCGACATCCCCGAAAGTCGGATCGAGATCGCCCGTGCCAGCGAGAGCCAGCGGGGACAAGAGGCTGGAGGCCACGGCTGTCGTGGGCACTACCGCCCGAGTGAGTAGCGGGATCTTTGTGGCTGACTTCTTCACGACGCGTGTCTCCGTAATCGAGCGAGAACTGCCGGGTTCCCCGCGAGAGAGAAGAATGGCGTCACCAACGCCGGTACTCTCTGCTAGCTAATGCGGGAACCCGGCCAGAAACCTGTCATTTTTTTTCTGTCTCGAGTGCCGAGAAGCTCGCACCGATGCTTTCCGTAGCCCGACGTCTGCGGGCGGGCCGGGATGACGGGCGCGTGACGGCAGTCGCACGTGATCAGGGAGTAACGTCGCGCTCGAGATCAGGGACCCGGCAGGCGGTGCGATAAGGCGTTACGATTCCGGACGAAAGACCCACACGGCTGCCGGCGATGCCGTAGATGCGCGCACGGCAAGCATGAGCCGATCGATCTCCGGAACGAACAGAGCGGTGCGCGCGCCCGCGGCTGTCGGAATGCGCGCGATGCTCACATATCCATCGCTCCGCGATGCCAGGATGTCGAGGAATCCGTCTCCACAAGCGACGTAGACGCGATCTCGTTTGGTATCCACGAACACATCATCAGCATCCCCGCACGTGTCGAGCGCTGCGAGCGGGCGCCCGTCCCGCATGCCAAAGGCAACCACTTTTGCGGGATGGCGGAAGACGGCCAACACCCGCTGACGCGCGGCATCCAGAGCCAGGGGAAAATTTTCGCGCCAGGGATCTGTCGACCAGCTCGCCACGTGTTTGCCCGTCGAACGATCCACAACAGCCAGTTGGTGCGCATCCGGCATGTTGACGATGATGCGCTGACCCGCGCCTTCCAGCTGAAAACCCTCCGGATGAGCCTTGAGGGGGATGTCAGCGATCCTGGTTCGGCTCGTGGTGTCGATCACAGCCAGCGCGCCGCTGCCGTAACCGACGTACACACGATGCCCAGAATCATCCACGCGAATGTTGTCAGCGTCCTCGCCAAGGGCGAGTTGCGCCATGCGCCTGAGGTCCGAGCCCTGAAACAGTTGCACCGTCCCGTCGCCAGCATTGGCCACGTAGACCGTGTCCGCCGACGGCACGCAGCCGATGCCCTGTGGCTCGCTCAAACCGGTGAGTGTGTAGACAGTCCTGCGTTCCTTCAGATCGACGACACCAATGCTGTCATTGCCGAGCTCGGCGACGTAGAGCCTGCTGCGACCGAGATCGATGGCGAGGTGATCTATCCGACCGCGAACGTCGCCCAGTGAGATTCGCGCTTCGAGTTCGAGCGGGGCAGGATGAGCCGGCGGCAGCAGGTCGTTGCCGGCGATGACGGCAAGCAGCGAACCGATGATGAAGCGAACGCGCGTTTGCGCCATGTGAAACGTAACTCGCTCGGTGTGCGCTACGGTGCCATCGCCCTGATCGTGACAACGCTGCCATTATCCTGTATCTCAAGCGGCAAATGCCCAAAGCTGAATCGCATCGCGCGCATCCGTCCGGGGCGCTGGCACCCCTGCATCACCGCGCCTTTGCCCTGGTTTGGGCTTCCACCGTGTTGGGGAACATCGCGCTGTGGATGCGTGACGTTGCCTCCGGCTGGCTCATGACGACCCTCGATCCGCGCCCCGGCATGGTCGCGATGATCCAGGCGGCGAGCTACCTGCCTGTTGCGATCTTCGTCCTGCCGGCCGGCGTGCTCGCTGACGTATTCGATCGGCGCAGTGTGATCGTGTCGTCGCAGCTGTTGCTGTGCGCCGTCGGCATCTTGCTCGGCGTCTTGACGCACTTCGGCGCGTTGCACCCATGGGGCTTGATCGCGCTGTGTCTCGCTGGTGGCATCGTCGCGGCCTTCGCGCAGCCCGCCTGGCAGGCGATCCTTCCGGAGGTTCTTCCGATCGATGAGCTGCCGCGAGGTATGGCCTTGTACAACCTCGGTTTCAACATTGCGCGTGTCATCGGGCCTGCCGCCGCTGGCGCAATCATCGCGGCGAGCGGTATCGTCGGAGCCTATGCCGCGAACGTGCTGCTGTTCCTGATTGGCGCGGTCGTGCTCGTATCGTGGAAGCATTCGCCGGCGCGCGCGACGCAGCGACGCGAGCCGCTGCTGAGCGCACTCGCCACGGGTGCGCGTTACGTGCGCGATCATCCGGACCTGCGACGCGTGCTCATCCGTGCGCCGCTCTTCTTTCTGTGCTTCAGCTCCTACTGGGCGCTGCTGCCCCTCATAGCGCGCGAGCAGCTGCACGGCAGCCCTTCGTATTACGGGGCGCTGCTCGGATGCCTCGGGGCCGGGGCAATCGTGGGCGCTTTCGTGATGCCATGGCTGCGAGCGCGGCTGAGCGGCGGCACGCTGGTGCGCGCCGGAAGCTTCGTTTCCGCTGCCACCACAGTGCTGATCGCGTTGACCGCGAGCCAGACGCTTGCGGCTGCGGCTGCAGTCATTGCCGGCGTGGCGTGGATGACGGTCGTGACGACCTTCCCCATTGCCGCCCAGGCGCTGCTACCCAACTGGGTGCGCGCGCGAGGCATGGCGTACTACCTGCTCGCGTTCTACGGGTCACTGTCGCTCGGCAGCGTGATCTGGGGGCAGGTGGCGCACGTTTCGAGTCTGCGCGTGGCACTGATCAGCTCCGCTGTCATCGGCGCCATCCTTGCGCTCGCTGCCGAGCGGCTGCCGTGGCCGGCAGAATCGGTCGGCCGCCAGGTTTCTTCCTGACTCGCTGTCGAGACGACGATGATCTAATCGTCGAGATCGAGCGGCTCGATGCCCTTCTGCGCGCAGTAGCGATGGTATTCAGTCCTGAGCGTTTCGGCCGTATAGCGAGTCGTGACTGAGTCGTCGGGTCCGAGATACTCCACCGCGCCCATCACGACGACGAAGACCACCAGCGGCACCTCGCCCACTGCCTTCCACGCATCAACATTTCCGGCCGGCTCGTACACGTAGTCGCCGGGGCCGACCCGCTCGCCGGTGCACAACTCGCGTGTGCCTTCGAGATTGAACGCGTGCACCTCGCCGGTGTGGCGATGCACGGGAATGGCAGCGCCGGGCTCGAGGCGCAGCAGCTCGACAAACCCGCGGTTGTCACGCATGAAGCGCAACGGCTTGAACGATTTTCCGGCCGCAAGCGGAATCCAGGGCAGAGCGCCGTGTTCGGCGACTCGTGCTGGCAGGGACGCGATCCCGGGCACGCCGGGCTCGCGGGAAGTGATTGCAATACTTGTCATAGCGGCAGGTCTCCGAAGTGATTTCAATGATCGGCAGATGTCCGCGGCTGCTGTGAAGCCAGGGCAGCCGTCGGTCCAAAGAGGATTCGCCGGGCGTCGTCAGAGAGAGGTTGCTCGGACGGTGCGTACACATCTCTTGCTCCCTCGTAGGCCCGGATCGTGGCCGGCCGCTCCTTGATGGCTTCGAACCAGCGCCTGAGGTGCGTGAAGTCGTCCAGATTCTGCCCATGCGCCGCGTGCGGCACGATCCATGGGTAGCACGCAATGTCAGCGATCGAATACTCGCCGGCAATGAAAGGGCGGTCCGCGAGGCGTCGGTCGAGGACACCGTAGAGACGGTTAGTCTCGCGGGTGTAGCGCTCGATGGCGTATGGCACCTTCTCCGGCGCATAGACATTGAAGTGCCCGATCTGTCCCGCCATCGGCCCGAGTCCCGCCACCTGCCAGAAGAGCCACTGCAGTACCTCTGCGCGGCCGCACAGATCCGTGGGCAGCAGGCAGCCGGTCTTCTCGGCGAGATAGAGCAGGATCGCGCCCGACTCGAAGAGCGAGAGGGGAGGTGCGCCTGCCTCAGGCTCGTGATCGACGATCGCGGGCATCCGATTGTTGGGAGCGATGGCGAGATAGCCGGGCTTGAACTGATCGCCCTTGCCGAGGTTCACCGGGACGATGCGGTAGGTAAGCCGCGTCTCTTCCAGGAACATCCGGATCTTGTGCCCGTTGGGCGTCGGCCAGTAGTAGAGATCGATCATAGTGGGCCGTACAATGCCGCTGCCGGTGGTCTGATTAAAGGTCCACTTTCTTCCATCTTTATGGAACCAAAACTGGAACTCGCCATCCGCTTGCCGCCCCGGGGGTCGCGCGAACGGCTGCGTTCGCTGCACCGACAGCTGCGGGCGGCGATCCTGGAAGGGCGACTGAGACCCGGATTGCGCCTGCCGCCGACGCGTGCGCTCGCAGCGGAGTACGGCGTTGGGCGTAACACGGCGGTAGCGACCTATGATTTGCTGCTGAGCGAAGGCTACGTTGTGGCGCGACGCGGTGCTGGGACGTACGTTGCCAACGCGCTGCCCCAACTACCAGAGCGCAAAGTCGCGACCCGCACGCGCGCGCGAGATCGGCGCCTGACTGCGTATTGGCGCGAGTTGCAGCCGCTCCCGGAAGGAGCACCACCAGCGGCGCTGCGCTCGGATTTCCGGCTCGGTCTGCCGGACACGCGCCGCTTTCCGTTCGACGTCTGGCGGCGACTGTCGGCACGTGCGCTGCGCCGGCCATCCAGGCCGCCGGCTCAGTACGGTGAACCGCAGGGCGAGCCCGCATTGCGCGAGGCGATCGCACGGCACGTCTCCTTTGCCCGTGCCGTCGCCTGCCGCACCGAGGACATCGTCGTCACCGCTGGCGCGCAGCAGGCTTTCGATCTCCTGGCGCGGATCCTGGTGACTGCGCGAGAGAGCGTGGTAGCGATGGAAGAACCGGGGTACCCGCCGCTGCGTGCGGTGTTCGCTGCCGCGGGCGCGCGAATCGCTGCCGTTCCGGTCGATGAGGAGGGCCTCGTAGTGGAGCGGCTGCCATCAGCAGCGCGTGTCATCTGCGTCACGCCCTCGCACCAGTTTCCGCTCGGCACGGTCATGACGGCGCGCAGGCGCGCTCAGCTGCTCGAGTTCGTGCACGCGCATGGCGCGGTCGTGATCGAGGACGATTACGACGCCGAGTTCCGCTTCTCCGGCCGTCCGCTCGACGCACTGCAGACTCTCGATCGCGGCGAGTCGGTGTTCTACGTCGGAACCTTTTCGAAGTGTCTGTTCCCAGCTCTGCGACTGGGATTTGTCGTGGCACCGGCCTGGGCTCGCGATGCGTTAGTCGCCGCGCGACGGCTGAGCGACTGGCACGGCGCTGTACACGAGCAGGACACGCTCGCCACCTTTATCGCGGAGGGGCACCTCGCACGCCACGTGCGCAGGATGCGCGAAATCTACAGCGTGCGGCGCGTGCGGCTGCTCGATGGCTTGCAGCAGCATTTCGGCCGCTGGCTCGAACCACTGCCGTCGGCTGCCGGACTGCATCTCGCGGCTCTGGCAAAGCCTGGGGTCGATGTCGAAGACCTCGTGAGCCGCGCGCGTCACCACGAGGTCGGTGTGTATTCGCTGCGCAGCTACCACGCAGGGAAGCCGCGTCAGTCGGGATTGGTATTTGGTTACGGAGCGATCGAGGAGCGCGCGCTCACCGAGGGGCTCTCGCGCCTGCGCAGCGCATGGAAGAAATGATTCGAGGTCGCAGGGACTTTCGTCCTAGTGGGTCAACAGCTCGGCGTCTTGCTCCCCGGTCCACCCGCGATGCAGATCGCCGTCGAAAGCGAGAAGGGCGGCGCTCCTCGGTCCTTGAAGGTCGCTTCCGAATAAAGTGCGGTGTAGTGATCGGGCGCGAGCGCCTCGCCGCAGGTGAAGCCGGCCCCTGAGCGCTTGCAGCGCTGCTCTGACCAGTGGGCCTCGCGAAAGTCCCGAGTCGGGCTGCTTGCGGTCCACGCAGTGAGCTCACGCGGTCGCCTCGTGGACTGCACCGTGAGCTCGAGCCGATCGGCGGCAGCGGTGTTCCAGGACCAGGAAAGTTCCGGCAACGCCTGGCCGTGAGCCGAGTAGCGATGCAGGGCGCTGAGGCTGCCGATGAGACGATCCGCGTCGCGCAGACTGTGCCCCTGGTTCGGCATGTACAACACGCGCTTCGGCTCGCGCAGGTCGCCCCAGTAGAGCTTCAGCGCATCGAGCGGCCAGTAGCGATCGTTCGTTCCGAGCAGAATGAGCTTCGGTAGCGCCAGGCTCTCGCGATAGCTGTAGGGGTCGACCATCGCCACGAGCTTGCGTCCAAGATCGGAATCGATGCGGCCGGGAAGGTCGATGCCGGAGTAATCGTTGATCTCCTCCGACAGGTCGCCGAACGTCGCACGCTGCAGCTGGATCTGCGCGCGCATGTTGAGCATGTCGATCACCATCGGCGCCACGCTCGCCACGCGCGGATCGACTGCCGCCGTGAGCCACGAGGTCCAACCGCGCTTCGATGCGCCCGTGACCGTGAAGCGCTCGATGGCAATGTGCCAGCGCTGTTGAGCAATCTGCTGCACGGCATCCATCGCGCGCGCGGCGCTCTTCACCATGGGCAGCAGCAGCGGCCAGTCGGTATCGCCGGTCTTGAGAAAAGAGTCGAACGTGTACGCAATGAGCGCATCCTCGCGGCGCTCGAACAGCGGCTGAAACGGCACCTGCCGCACGATCGCGACGGGCGCATGAATCGCGTCCGCCAGACGCGTGAAAATGTGCGCCTCGCGCGGCAGGTCGACCTGCCGAGCATTCTCGTACTGCGGATTCCAGCGGCCGCCGTCGATGAAGAGGAGCGCTTGCCGGGTCGAGGTGTCGACCTTGGCCGGGCGAAACACGATGAGCTGGTGTTGCCACGCAATGTCGCGCCAGGTCTGCGAGGTGAGGATCACCTCGACGTAGTCCGCGCCGTCGAGGTGACCCGAGCCCACTTCGCGCCACGCAAACGTCGAATCCGGCCTCGCTACGTACTGCGCGAGCTCGCCGTCCGCATGCGCGCACGGCACGACGCCGCTCGCGATCCAGCAAGCCGCAACAAGACATACCAACCCGCGCCACTGCATCAATGAATGTCCCCCAGCTCGCGCCACACCAGGCTCACAGCTGCGATGATCATGACTGCCGCGAAGAGTTGCTGCAGGCGCGGTCCCGACACGCGCGGCGCTATCCAGCGACCGATGAACATGCCGGCGAGGGCTCCCACCAGGAACGGTGCAGCCACCGAGAGCGGAAAGCTGTTCCCCCGGACCGCAAAGCCAGTGACTGCGCCGGCGCTGATGATCGCGATTGCCATGAGCGAGGTGGCAATGCAGGAGCCGATCGACAGTTCGGTTGCGGCATGCAGGGTTGGCACAATGACGAAGCCCGCTCCCACCCCGAGCGCACCCGAGAGCACTCCGGTCGCGGCGCCGCTCAGCGCCAGCACGAACGCGCATGGGGAAGTGAGATGAAGTCGCTCTGAGGCAATATCGATGCGACACACGGCTGCTCCAGGTGGCTCATCCTGCGCACCCGTGGCGCGGACGATGCGCGTCTCGGAAGGCCGCGCGCGCGCCTGCCAGACCATGCGAATGGCGACGATCGCCATCACCGCCGCAAACGATAGAACCAGCAGCGAGTGCGGGGCACGGGCTGCGAGGATGATGCCGAGCGGCGAGGTCACGCTGCCGAAAACGCCCATGAGCAGTGCGGCACGCACGCATACCTGGCCCGCCCTCCACGCGGTGATCGCGCCGACGAGTGCAGCGCCACACACCGCCAGCAACGCCACGGGCGTCGCCTGCCTCATGTCCCAGCCAAGGCCGAAGATGAGCAGTGGCACCGCGAAGATCGACCCGCCTGCGCCGGTCAGGCCGAGGACCAGCCCCACGAGGATGCCGAGGAGTATCGCGATCATATTTCATGATACGCAATCCAACTATGAGATGAACGCGTAGTAACCGGGTCCAACGCGCATGCCATGGGTGAGGCTGAGGGGAAGGGCGCTGGAGATAACGAACGAGAGCGTGGCATGGGCGACGCCGAGCACAAAAACGTTCGGCTCGCGCCGGTACAGAACGCAGGACACTACGCCGGCGGCCAGCGTTACGGCCAGCAACAGCGGGTTCGGCACGTGGAAGGCGGCGAACAGTGCGGCTGCGCCCAGAGTCGCGGCGCGTGGACCTTGAAAGATCTCGAGGAGCCGCGGGTACAGGAAACACACGAGCCCATACTGCTGGGCAGTCCCCCACGCGAGCATCCAGGGCAGGCCCGCCATCGAGTGCTCCGCCGATGGGAAGTGCCAGGTGCCGAGCGCGGCGCCGAGCGCCAGGGGCACGAGCAATGCGATGCTGACGACGACCGCGGCGTTGCGCAGCGCGGGCTTCCAGTTATCGAACCTGACTCCGAGTTGTCGCGCGGACTCACCGCGCCGCAGGTGGCTGGCGACGCCAATGCCAAAGTACAGGGCAACCACGAGCTGGGAGTTCCCGGGAAAGGCGCCCTGCCAGCCCCAGATGTAAGACAGGACCAGCGCAATCAACGCCGAGACTTCCAGCAGCGCGGACGTGCGCCACCGCATATCGATCGTTTGCCCGGGGTTCACCCAGTCCAGAGACCGGTGCGAGACGCGGAAGTTCGCCTCGCTCGAGGGAGTGCGCGGCTGCCCGGCCGATTCTCGAGACGTCTTAAGACGCCGAGACCTGCGCCGCCGCCGCGGAGCGCCGTGCAACGACGGCCGGCGCTGTCTCGATCAGGAACAGCGACAGCAGCCCCCCGACCACGGCGCAACCGATCTGCATCAGCATGGGCGCTGCCAGCGACGTGGCGTCAGCAATCTTGCCGACCAGCGGCATCCCGGTGCCGCCGACGATCTCGCCGACGCAGACTACCAGGCCCATCGCAGTCGCAACGTGTCGTGGCGAGGTACTCTCGGCCGGAATTGTGCCCATGAAGAGCGGGAATACGCCCGAGGCGAGCCAACCCACGAACACGAGTCCTGCCAGCACGGGCAGCGGACCCGAGTAATAGAGCGCCGCGAGCGGGACCAAGGCGCCGAGAAAGCAAAATCCGATGAGGATCGGCCTGCGCCCGAACCGGTCCGAAAGCGCCGGCACCACGAACGCGCCCAGCGCCGCACAAACGCCGAGCACGCTCATCAGGATGCTCATATCGGACGGGCTGAAATGCCGGTAGTTGGTGTAGAACACCGGCATGAAGGCCCACGCGAGCACCATCCACGGCACCATGAAAACGCTGATCAGCACACACAGCCATACGTTACGAACACGCAGCAGATCGAACAGACCCGTTGCGGACTCGTGGGCGCCACCCGCGGTGCTCACGGGAGGTGCCCTGGCGGGCTCGCGCACGTACTTGGCGATCAGCAGCGCGCAAATCAGGCCCGGGATTCCCGCGATGAAGAACGAGATGCGCCAGTTGTAGTGCTGCGCAATTGCGACCAGAACCAACGGCGCGGCGAACGATCCCAGCAAGTTGCTGAAGAAGTTCTGCATGACGCCCATGTTGAAGCCGCGGCGCTGCTCACTCGATACGACCATCAGGATGGTCATGGCAACCGGCAGGAACAGTCCCTCGGCGAGTCCCATGAGGAGGCGTGAGGCGAGGAGCACGCCGAACGAGTGAGAGAGGCCGGACAGGAAAGAGCACGCCGAGAACACCAGGACCGAAGCCAGCAGGAACGGTTTGCGCACGCCCATGCGGTCGGAAAGAGCGCCGAATACATACGCGGACACTGCCCAGGTGAGAGACAGGCCTGCACTGACCCAGCCGATCTGAGTGTTGTTGAGCTTGAGCTCCGGCGCGATAAACGGGATCAGGTAGCCCGCGGCGTTGCGATCGAAGAACAGGAACCCGAAGGTGAGGCCCAGGAGCAGCAGCACTCCCGTTTCATACGAAAACCAGCGGCTGCGCATGGTCAACGCCGTTGTGCTTCTGTCGCACGTTCGGCGCGCCGCGCTTGCATGGCGGCAACGCGCGTCGCCAGGCCCGGATCATCCTTGGGATCGGGAAGTGCGGCCAGCACTCTCTTATGCAGCTCGATCAAGGGCTCGCGGAACTCCGCGTACGGAATGATGTAGAGATCGTTGCGCTCGATCGCTTCCAGCACCTTCTTACCGAGGTCGACCGGGTCGTAGCCCGGCGCAATCACTGCCTTGAGTCCTTTCATCACCTCGGGATCCGCACCGTAGTAGCCAGTATTCGACAGGTGCTTGGGGCGCGTCAGCACGGCTTCATGAATGTTGGTGTTGACCGCTCCGGGGCACAGCACCGAGACGCCAATGCCATGCGGCTCAAGATCGAGACGCAGCGATTCCGCGAGCCCGCGTACGGCGAACTTGGTAGTGCAGTAGATGCCCGTGCCGGGCAGCGGCGTGAAGGCCGACATGGAAGCCGTGATGAGAATGTGACCCCCTTTCCCATGCTTCAGCATGCGCGGCACGAAAGTCTGCACGCCGTTGATGACTCCGCCCACATTGACGCTCATCTGCCAGTCCCAGTCGTCATAGGTCGCATCCTGCATCGGCCCGAACTGGCTGACGCCGGCCGTGTTGCACAGGAGCTGTACGGGACCGAAGACTCGCTCAGCCTCGTCCGCTGCCTGCGCGTATGCCTTGCGGTCAGTGATATCGAGCCGGATGGGATGAACGGGCAGTTTCTTTTCCCGAAAGTAGCCCATCGCCTCGTCGAGGTGATCCTGACGGATATCCGCGATCACGACCCGCATGCCGGCGGCCGCAAACACCTTGGCCTGGCCGAGCGCTACGCCACTGCCGCCACCGGTGATGAACGCTACCTTGCCCTTGAAGTCTTTCATGGCCGCCTCCCCCGAGAATTGCGCTTATGGAGTATGCAGGCGTTCTTCGGCACAGTATCTACTGAAAGTGAAATCGCGGGGAAGGCTTCCTGACATATGCCGATCGCTCTCGTATCAGCGCGTGCCGCGCAGGGTCTCGATGAGGACATGCCGCCACTGCTGGAGGCGCTGCGCGGTATCGGTGCTGAAACACAAGTCGCGGACTGGGACGATCCCCAGGTCGACTGGTCGCGCTTCGATCTCGCGCTACTGCGCTCGACCTGGGACGCGTCGATCCGGCGGCCGGAGTTTCTCGCCTGGAGCGAGCGTGTTGCGAAGCTCACGACATTGTTGAATCCGCCGGCAGTGATTCGCTGGAACACCGACAAGCACTATCTCGCTGACCTCGTGCGAGCCGGCGTGCCGACTGTGCCGAGCCGATTCATCGAGCCCGGTGATGACGTACATAAGGGCGTGACAGCGTGCCTGTCAGGATTCGCGACTACGGAACTGGTCGTAAAGCCCGCAGTCGGTTCGGGCTCGCGCGATGCACAGCGGCATCCGCGCCGTGATGTCGGGGCGATCCGCGCCCACGTGCAACGGCTCCTCGACTCAGATCTCAGCGCCGTGCTGCAGCCGTACCTGGAACGTGTGGATGAACACGGTGAGACCGCGCTCGTTTATTTTGAAGGCGATTTCAGTCACGCCTTTCGCAAGGGCCCGATGCTGAAACGCGGCGAGCAGCCCACAGATCAGCTCTTTGCCGCGGAGACGATCACTTCACGGACTCCCACACCGGAGGAGTTGGCGGTGGGTGAACAGGCCTTACGCGCGATTCCATTCGGCCAGCTGCTCTACGCGCGGGTCGACCTGATTCGCGATGACGCCGATCAGCCTTGCGTGCTGGAACTGGAATTGACCGAACCGTCAGTCTACGTGATGCACGCGGAGGGATCGGCGGAGCGGTTCGCCAGCGTGATCGTGGCGCGCGCCGCGCGCAAGACTTGAATCTCAAGGCGCGGGCTGCTTGAAGATGAGCCCGCCCTTGATCACGACCGCGACATCCTGCAGGCGCGCGATGTCCGCAAGCGGGTCGCCGGCGACGGCGATGAGATCCCCCATGTGCCCTGGCGTCAGCGCGCCGACGCGATCGGTCCAGCCGAGGTAATGAGCCGCGACCGAGGTCGCAGACTGGATGGCTTCCATGGGCGCCATACCGCGCGCCACCATGATCGGAAACTGACGCGCGTTCAGTCCGTGCGGATACACCCCGGCGTCGGTGCCGAAGACGATCGGCACGCCCGCCGCGTGCGCGCGCGTGAAGCCCTGCCGCTGGACCTCGGTGGTCTCGATGTTCTTGCGCAGGAATTCGGCCGGCCAGTGCTGCTGCCTTCCCTCGCTGTCGATGTAGTCGCCGTTGTAGACGTCCATCGACAACGCCACGTGATGGCTCGCGAGCGAGCGCGATGCCCTCATCATCGATGAGCGACGCGTGCTCCACCGTATCGACGCCCGCGAGAATGGCATCGCGGATCGACTGCGCTCCATGCGCGTGCGCGGCGACCTTGATACCCGCCGCATGCGCCACCTTGACCACGGCCGCGATCTCCTCCGGCGTCATCTCCGGCGCGCCGGGCACGCCGCCGTACGCCAGTACCGCGCCGGACGCGATCACCTTGAGCAGATCCGCGCCGCCGTCGACTGCAAGCTGCGCATTGCGTGCGAATTGCTCGGGTCCGCGCGAAACGCCCATGTGAAAGCGTGCCGGAACATCCGCATCCGCAACACTGGGAAGGTACAGGTCGCCGCCGCCGTGCGGGATCGTGAGGTAGAAGCCCACGACCTGCATGCGCGGCCCCGCGATCTCGCCGCGATTGATGTGATCACGCAGGTCGCGATCGGCCCAGGCCTTGTAGTTGCCGACATTGCGCACCGTGGTGAAACCCGCCTGGAGCGTCGCCTCGGCTTGTTGACGCGACATCCTGGCGATCTCGTCCTCCGTGCGGCGGAGATAGACGGTCATGTCCGCCAGGTCCTCCGCTGCTTCGGTGATGTGGACGTGCATGTCGATCAGGCCGGGCAGGCACGTGTGCCGAGGCAGGTCCAGCCAGGGCAGATCCCTTGGATGGCCGGGTCCGCTGTCACCGAAACGATGCGGCCGCCGCGGATAGACTACCGTGACGTCGTGTGCAGGTTGGTCCGAAAAGCCGTCGATCAGCGTTGCGCAGTGAACGGCGATCGAGCCGGAGTCGGGCGCGAACGGCGCACGAGCGAGCGTGACTGGCGGAGCACGTCGCGTCGACGCAGCGCGTGAGCACAGCCGCTCAGCGCAAGGGCAGCGCAACGGCACCAGCAAGCGCGGCTCAAGCACGCTGGCCGAGCTCCGCCGTGCGACTACGCGCGCGACTCGCATCCAGAGATACACGGGTACGCCGACCGCTGCAAGTGCGATCGCCCACAGCAGGGACTCGAGGCCGACGCCAATGAAGGCCCAGATCGAATAGGCGAATGCGACCAGCGCCGCGAGCACGAATGACAGCTCGCGTCGACCCACGTGGGCGATTTCACGACGCCGCCACAGGACGACGACTGCGAGGGCGCAGAAAAAGTAAAGCGGCAGATTGGCGGCGGTGACGACCACGATGAGAAAGGTGAAGCCCTCGGCGAGCGGCTTGCTGTAGTTCATGATGATCATGAGACTCGTCAGGACGCCGATGAGCACGAATGCGCGTGTCGGGGCGGCACGCGCGTTGACCTTGCCGAGCCCCGCCGGAAAACTGCCGTGGCGCGCAAAGCTTTGCGTGAGCTCGCCGGCGATCAGCGTCCAGCCGTTGAGCGCGCCGAGGCCACTGACGACGACGAACACTGCGAGCAGTTCGCCGTAGCCCGCGCCCAGCATGCGTGTGAGCAGATCGGCGAAGGGGGCGTTCGATTTCGCCAGTTCCTGCTGGGGGATCAGCAGCAGCGGCACGATCGAAATGCAAATGTAGACCAGCGCAGTGAGGATCGTGCCGATGACGGTCGCGCGCGGGATCGTGCGCCCGGGATCGCGGACCCGTCCGGCCGGGATCGTGGCGCACTCGATGCCCAGCATCGCGAACAGCGCGGTGGTAGACGCGCTTACCACGTTGCCGAACGTGGCGGGTGTGGTGGGCAGGTGCTCCGTGTAGGCCGCCGGGTGCCGTGATGAGTTGCCACACGCCGAGCACGATCACCGCCGCCATCGGCAGGAGCTTCAGCACCGTCGTCAGCACCTGGAGCCAGCCGACCGTGCGCACGCCGCGCAGGTTGAGCAGCACGAAGAACCAGACCAGTGCCAGCGCGGTAAGCGGCGGCCAGAGCGGATTGCTGTTGAGCGCGGGCAGCAGTGTGGTCAGGTACCCGACAGCGCCGGTCGCGATCGCGGCATTGGCCACCCAGACCGAGACCCAGTAACACCACATCACCATGTAGGCGGTCGCACCGCCGAAGGCGCGGAAGGTGTAGGCGTAGGGCCCGTCGTCCTGCGGAAACACGCGCGCCAGTCCGGCGAACGTCCAGCCGACGAAACTGCAGCCGATGGCGGTGATCACCCAGCCGGTCAACGCGTTCAGGCCGTACGGCGCGAGCGATGCCGGCATCATGAAGATGCCGATGCCGATGGTGTTGCCGATCACCAGCGCCGTGCACATCCAGAAGCCAAGCTCGCGCGGCTCGGCAGTCGGTGAAGGCTGCTTCATTGCCGTTCAGCTCGGCTGCTAGAGGGATTCGGACCGGCGTCGTCGCACATTGACCTACTTGCCGCGAATCAGCTCCAGTGCCGCCAGGCTTTCGGCCAGCATCGCCGTGCGCAGCGTCGGCTCGCGATCAGGAGCGAATAGCGAGGAGTGCACCGTTGGCAGCGGCGGCCCGCCGGCTTTCCAGTCCGCGTACTTGGCGGGTGCCACCGCGCCAACCCAGAGGTACACGCCCGGCACGCCCGCACCGACGAATTCGCTGAAGTCCTCGGCGCCCATCTCGGGCGCAGGCTGCAGCACGTTGTCGGCGCCGAGTGCCGCGCGCAAAGCCGTGCCCACTCGCTCCGTGAGTGCCGGATCGTTGTAGGTGGCCTTGGTACTCTCGACCACCTTAATCACCGGCTCCTTCGGCGCGAGAGCAGCGGCCGCTTCAGCTTTGGTAATCCGTTCGATGGCAGCGATCAGGCGGTCGCGGACCTCGGGCTTGTAGGAGCGCACGGTGAGCTGCAGCTTCACCTCGTCGGGAATGATGTTGTGCTTGGTGCCGCCATGGATCGACCCTACCGTGATCACGGCCGGGTCGAGCGGATCGTTCTCGCGGGCCACTATGGTTTGCAGCGCGACTATGGTGCGCGCCGCGATCACGATTGGATCGACCGTGGACTGTGGATAGGCGCCGTGACCGCCCCGGCCGTAGATGGTGACATCGACGGCGTCCGCGTTCGCCATCATGTAGCCCGGGACAATGCCAACTGTGCCAGCGGGGGTCTTATCGTGGTCATGAATGGCGAGGGCGACATCGGGCTTGGGAAATTTCTGAAACAGTCCCGCGTCGAGCATCATCTTGGCGCCCACGATCCGCTCCTCGGCGGGCTGGCCGATGAACATGAGCGTGCCGTGCCACAGATCCTTCGACTTCGCGAGGATCGTCGCGGTGCCGATCCACGTGGCCATGTGCACGTCGTGGCCGCAAGCATGCATCACCGCCACTTCGGCGCCGGAATCATCGTGAGTCGTGACATGGCTCGCGTACGGCAGGCCGGTCTGCTCGCGCACCGGCAGCGCGTCCATGTCAGTGCGGATCATGAGCGTCGGGCCCGGACCGTTCTTCAGGATGGCGACGATGCCAAAGCCGCCGACGTTGGTCGTCACGTCGTACCCGAGCTTGCGCATGCGCTCGGCGAGCTTCGCCGAGGTCTTCTCCTCGTGCAGTGAGAGCTCCGGATTGCGATGCAGGTCGGTGTAGAGGCTGTCAATTTGCGGGTACACGGCATCGATGTCGGCTCGCAGGCGCGTCACGACATCGGTGGAGGCGGCGAACGCGCTGCTACTGAGCAGAAGAGAGGAAGCAAGAGCGAGGAGCGGGGCCTTCATCGATCGACCTCCCGTGGGCTTGTTATTGACATTTTGCTCATGAGACCCGCGTGCGGCGGCGGGTTTGGCTGGTGCACATCAGACGCTATCGGCGCGCAAAGTTCAATGCATCACCGAGCGTGTAGAATCTCGCGACCGCTACGCTCGCCACAGCATGTGGCCCGAGGTGAAGTTCGTGATGAAGCTGATGTGCTGCTCCGCTATCCTGCTCGCCATGACTGCATCGGTATCCGCGGCGTCGCCGCCACGCGCACGCGACCTCGGCATACCGTTCGATGGCACGCCGGGCCCCTTGAATGCGATCACGGACGTCGCCGGCGTCACGGTCGGCCAGATGACACTCATCAGCACGCCGGATCCCAAGCATGAAGTGCGTACCGGCGTCACGGCGATCCTGCCGCGCGGCAAGCAGAGTTCCAACATTCCGGTGTTCGGAGGCTGGTTCTCCCTGAATGGCAACGGCGAGATGACGGGCACGACCTGGCTCGAGGAGTCGGGGCGGCTCGAGGGACCGGTCGTGCTCACCAACACGCACAGCGTCGGCGTGGTGCATGATGCAATCATCGCCTGGCGGGTACGACAGGGACATCCCGATCCGAGCGGCTACTGGTGGTCGACTCCGGTGGTTGCAGAAACCTTCGACGGCTACCTCAACGACATCAACGGCTTTCATGTGCGTCCCGAACACGTCGATGCGGCGCTTGATTCGGCGCGCGGCGGGCCGGTGGCGGAGGGCAATGTTGGCGCAGGTACCGGGATCATCTGCCACGAATTCAAGGGTGGCATCGGCACCGCTTCGCGCCAGGTGCAGATCGAGAAGCGACCGTACGTCGTCGGAGTGCTGGTGCAGGCCAACTACGGTGTGCGTGACACACTGCGCATTGCGGGCGTCCCCGTGGGTCAGCACCTGCGGCAGCACCGCGTTTACAGCGAAGACACGCCCGACCAGGGTGACACCGGCTCGATCATTATTGCTGTCGCCACGGACGCGCCGCTGTTGCCCCATCAGCTCAAGCGCGTCGCGCGTCGGGCCGCCATGGGGCTCGCACGCAACGGCAGTTATGCGGGCAACGGCTCCGGCGATATCTTCGTCGCGTTCTCGACCGCCAACGTTGCGGCCATGCCCAATGACGCACTCAATTCCGCCACCTTCCTCGGCAACGAGTTGCTCGATCCGCTGTTTCTAGCGACCGTCGAGGCCACCGAGGAGGCCATCGTCAATGCAATGGTCGCCGCGCGCGATATGCGCGGGCAGGACGGCCACTACGTGCTCGCCATTCCGCACGATCAACTGCGTGCGGTGCTCAAACAGTACAACCGCCTGAACTCACCCTGAACGCTCAGGGCCGCTTGAGATAGCGGTCGTACCACTCGAGTGCGCGCCGCATGCGGTCGACGTAGTAGCCCGGCACCGTCATGGCGTGATTCTGATTGGGATACAGGATGAGCTCGGTGGGGACGTTGAGTGAACGCAACGCCTGGTACATCTGCTCCGAAGCCTGGCAGGGTACGTTGAAGTCTTTCATCGCGCAGTAGAAGAGCGTCGGCGTGTGGATGTGGTCCGCGTGCAGGAACGGATAGCTCACGCGCACGTAAGCATCAAGATTCTTCCACGGCGTGCCGAGCTCGAGCTCGTTCTCACGCGCATACTCATCGACGCCATAAGTGCCGAGCCAGTTGCCGCTGCCCGAACCGCTCACCGCGGCTTTGAATCTCGTGTCGCTCGCGATGACGTAATTGGTGAGGAGCGATCCATAGCTTCTGCCGCCCACGCCGAGACGCTCGGGATCGATCCAGTCCTGTTGCACCATGTAGTCGACGCCCATGAGTACGTCCTGCACGTCGACGCCGCCATTGCTCGCGTGAACCGCGCGCGAGAAGTCGAAGCCCCGACCCGTCGAGCCGCGTGGATTGATGCCGATGACGGCGTATCCCTTGGCGGCGAAGAGCTGCCATTCGAACAGGAACTCGTGCGAGAACTGATATGCAGGACCGCCGTGCAGGCGCACGATGGCGGGATAGCGCACGCCCGTCTTGAACCCCGCAGGCTTCAGCACGAATCCGTCGATCCGTTGGCCATCACTGGTATAGCTGAAGTCCTCGGTCGCATGCACGTCGATGTCATCGAGGAAGGCGTTATGGCGGGTCAACGCACGGCGCTGCTGCTTTTCGATCGCTGACAGCTCATACGGGGTGACATCGTCCGAATCGAGCAGCACGATGCGGCCATCGGGCGCCATGTTGAAATCGAGCGCGAAACGGTTGCCACTCGTCAGATAGCGCACTTCATCGGTCGCCGGATCGATACGCGCCAGCCAGGTGTTGCGACTCTGCTCGATCAGCGCATAGATGTACCTGCCGTCCCGTGACCAGCGCGGCTTGTAGAAGCAGCGGTCGATGCGGGCGGGCGTCGTGACTTTGCCGGTGGCAAGGTCTGCAACCGACAACTGCCACGGTGAGTAATAGATCCACTTGTCCTCGCCGCTCGTGAGCCACACGAGCTTGCGACTGTCGGGCGACCATTGCGGCCGGGACTCCCAATACCAGTCGCCATCATCGCCATCGAAAGTGCTGACGCGCCGCGGCTCGGTGCCCGGCACCGGCGGCATGACCCAGATATCGAAGTTGAGGTTGCGATCGATATCGCCGAGTCGCTTGCTGACGAATGCGATCTGTTTGCCGTCGGGTGACCAGGAGGGCAGCCATTCATCGTGCGCGCCGGGGGTGAGCAATGTGACCGCACCCGACTCGACGTCGAGGAGATACAAGTGTTGCCAGCGATCGGTCAGGTAGTCGCGCTCGTCTTCCTTGAACTGGAAACGCGTCACCGCGAGCGGCGCCGCGGGCTTGTCCTTGCCGCGCGAGTCCTTTGCGGGCTCAGGCGCTGGGTCGTCAGCGATGAAAGCGATCTGTTTGCCGCTCGGCGCCCACACGAAATCCTTGATTCCGCGTTTGACGTGCGTGAGCTGGCGCGCATCCCCGCCCTGCGCCGGCATGAGCCAGATCTGCGCGTTCTCCTCGGCGCCGCGGTCTGACAGGAAAGCGATCGCCGCGCCATCCGCTCGCCACCGCGGAAGCCATTCACTGGCGAATGGCGTGTGCGTCAGCTGGAACGGTGCACTGCCGCGCCAGCTCACGCGCCACAAGTCGCTCACCGAGGAATTGCTGTCGAGATTGTCGGTGCTAACTGTGTAGAGGATCGCATCGCCGCGAGGTGCGAAAGCGGGCTCGGTCACATCCTGCAGTTGGTGATAGTCCTCGAGCACGAGCGCTCGTTTATCGGCGCGTGCCACCGCGAGCGGGAAGGCCAAAGCCGCGCACAGGAGAGCCAGTGTTGCGCCGATGGAGGGCGCTAGCTTCGACCAGCAGCTCACATCAGTGCGCATTGATTCGGCTCTCGTAGACGGCGCGCGCATCACGCAGGTACTGCAACGTACGCTCGCGTTCCTCGGTGGTGTTGAAGTCATCTCGTGCGCTCACTGACTCGATGAGTCGGTCGATCCAGCGCATGAAGTAACGCGCATCTTCTGTCGCCGCCGCCGGCGGAGTGCCCGCGTCGATCCAGACGGGATTCGTGGTGCCGTAGGGATAGATATCCTGTACCAGTGTCTGCGGGGTCGTATTCGTCGCCCGCAGCAGCATCCAGCCGCTGCCAGGAATCGCGACATCCCCGTCAAAGTCGAGCACCTGGCCCGTGCGATCGCCACGCAAACGCTTGAGGACCTTGCCGTTGAAGACGAGCTCGATATCCGAGAGCGGCACGATCGAGCGCACGGCCGCTTCTACATGCACCCGGCGCTGTGCGCGCTCCAGGCGCAGCGTATCGCCGGGATTCACGCCGTTGACCTTGAGTCCCAGGAGCGGCGCGTTGGTAGCAAAGCCATGGCCCTTCGTGAGCGCGGACTTGAGGGCTTCCGGCGAGTGGTCGCTGGTTGCGAGATACACCCGATTGAGTCCTACCGGCCCGCGCAAGGAAGCGTAGTTGGTCATCGCGTCCGTGCCCGCGCCCGCTGGCAGGTGATAGCCGAGATTGAGGAGCCGATACCACACTGCCGCGGTCGAGCGGTGATCCGCGAAGGAGACGATCTCGATGTAATCCACCTTGCCCAGTGCGACATCGGCGGGCAGCCCATTGGTGAGCTGCTTTTCCTTCTCGGGATCGATGATCGACTCGAAGGGATGGACGTAACCGACGAGCGCGTGCTGTTGATGCGCGAGATCCGCAATGGCGCCGTTGTGAGGGTAGGGCGAGGCTAGGGCTGTATGGCGGTAGCTCGAGAAATCGGGCAGCAGCAGGTGATCGTCGAGATGCAACAGCCCGATATGCCCCCAGTAGCTCGTATGAAATTCCTGGCTCTGGTAGATCGTGGTGGGACCGAACTTGAGCGCGCCGTTCGTGAACTCGTTGAGGTCCGGAATGCGTTGTTCCTTGTTGACGATGAGGTTGTAGACCACATCGAGATCTTCGGCCTGCGCCTGCGCAGCGAGGCCCTCGACGTGCTGGCGGTACGTGCCGCCGTAGTTCATGTGCACATGCAGGTCAGCGCTCGTAAAGACGCCGAACTTTTCGGGCAGTCCCTGTGGCGGCAGTCGGAACGTGAGCTCGAGGCCCGCGGCCGTCACGCCGACGGACTGCTGCAAGGGCCTGCGCGCGAATCCGCTCATGGCCCACACCGTCGTGGGGCCGGCGGGTACAGTCACGCTGCACTGGGCGTGGCAATGGAAGTAGCGGTTCTCCTGCGTCTGCTGCGAGCGGTCGAACCCGTCATCACCCTGCAGCCAGGCATCGCTCGGGCCGTAGTAGCGGCCGTCGCTCGCCAGGACCATGACCCGCCCCGCAAGCGGCCGTCGTCCGTCTTCATCGCGAAGGGAGATCGCAAGCGAGTACGTCGAACGTTGGTAGTCCCTCTTGGTGGGTACGATCTGCTGCCGGCGCCCGCCGACGACGTCCTGAACCCAGAGGGTCGTGTTGCCGGTCTCGTTGCTCGTGTACAGGACGCGCTGGCCGTCGGGTGACCAGCGCGCGTTGCGCCGATCGAAATCGCCGAACGTCAGTGGCAACGGCGAGCGCCCATCGGGTGTCGTCAGCCACAGCTGATGCCACGGCCGGCCCTGGTAACTGCTGTAGAGCAGGCGCTTGCCGTCGGGTGACAGCTCCGGTCTCGCGGACCAGGTCGTCTCCTCGACCAGCACTCGCTGCCGATCCTCCGGGTTCGTCACCGACGCCGACCAGATGTCTCCCGTGCCCCAGGCGACCTCCGGATTGCCGACGAAATAGATCCGCTGGCCGTCCGGGCTCCAGCTCGGATTGATCGCGTGATCGAAAGACGAGTAGTAGTAGCGATCCAGTCTCGACTCGCGCGGGGCGATCAGCGGGTGCGCGTTGGCGAGCCCATGCTCGCCGATATCGGCGATGAAGAGATTGAAGTGACCTGTGTCCTGCGTCGAGACGAACACAAGACGACGGCCGTCGGGCGAAAGCCGTGGCTCGAGGTTTACGGCACCCGCTTGTGTCAGCGACTGCTCACGACCCGTCGCGAGCTCGCAGCGCCAAAGCTCCATCGCATCCTTGTCGTAGCGCACGAACACGATCCAACGACCGTCGCGCGACCAATCCGGTTGCAGGTCGTACCCGGGTCCGTGCGTGAGCTCGTGCGCCTCATCGCTCCCGATCTGCTGCCGCCAAAGCGATCCCGCCATGCTGTAGACAACGCTTGCGCCATCGGGCGCAAACGCTGCCGCCGACGGCCCGGTCGTCGGCTGTGGCAGATACATCTCGCGCCAGTAATAGTCGTGCGGAAGCTTGATCTGCTTGAGGACCGGCTCGCGGGCGGCCTGAGCGGCGAGCGGCAGAAGGATGACGATGAGCGCCAGGCCTAGTCGATGCGTTGCCAAGAAGATCTCCCCCAGGGTGAAGGTGCGCATCTTAAGAGAAGAGGAGTCTGAGCTTGACAAGTACCATATATGAGCATTATATGAGCACATATGGCATCTGAGATAACCCGATCTCGCATGCTCGATGCGCTTGGGGAGCTCTTGGAGCCGGTGACGCTTTCGCTTCTCAAGAGCGGGATCACGTGGAAGGAATTCGCGGATCTCGCGAAGGCGAAATTCGTGCAAGTCGCGACAAAAGAATTCGGAATCCGCGGCCGCCCGACCAACGCATCGCGCGTGGCCATCCTGACCGGCATCGACCGGCGTGATGTGCGCAAACTGCGCCTCGCGCTCGCGCGCCGGCGCACCACCGCTCCGGGATTCATGAGCAAGCCGACGCAGGTGCTCGACGGCTGGTCGCACGACAAGGAATTCATGATGGCATCGGGTCGGCCGCGCGACCTCGACGTTGAAGGCGAGAGTGGCTCATTCACGGCGCTGGTGCGTCGCTACGCACCGGGGCTGCCGCCTGTCGCGATGGTCAAGGAGCTGAAGGCAGCGGGAGCGATCGCGGAGGGCGAGGGCGGAAGACTGCGCCTGGTCAAGCGCGCCTACATCCCGCGCGACTTGAATGAAAACCAGATTCGCCTGTGGGGCAGCGTTCTCAAGGACATCGGCACCACCTGGGAGCACAACCTCGCGCGCACTAGCGAACAGCGGGCGCGCTTCGAGCGGCGCGCGATCAACCTGAGCATCGATCGCAAGTCGATCCCCGAGTTCCAGTCATTCCTGGAGGAGCAAGGCATGGCCTTCCTCGAGCGGGTCGACGATTGGCTGTCGGCCCACGAGGCGAAAGACAGGGACGGTGCGCGACTAGGAGCCGGCCTTTATTACATCGAGGATCCACCGACTAGAGCTGCGAGGCCGCGATCACGGCGCGCGCGCACACCTGTAGATCGTTCGCGCTGATCGCCAACCGGGAGGCGCCACTATATGTACTCAATCGACCCTGAAGACTGCCAATCGAAATCCGAAGGTGCTTACCAACGTTGAGCGAATGCAGATCGTTCTCTTCACCGGTGAGCGGGTGTCTCTCGTGGAGATGAGCTAATCGCGAAATGGAGTTCTTCTGGAGCAACAACATGAATCTTGAGACTAGAAGCTCGTTCCTGATCTGCCTGTCCGCATTGTGGCTGGTCGCCTGCGGAACGAGTGGTTCCAATGACCCGGCCCCAAACATGACCGATTCCGGTGGGCTGTCCTCGAGTGGGTCGAGCGCTGGTAATAGCAGATGCAGTGACCGCTCCTCAGGCGTGGGGATAGAGGGGGGTGGGTATCGCCACATCTCAGGCGCGATTACGAGCATCGGCAGCGATAACGCGCTCGTCCTTGGATGCGCCCAGTTTTCCACTGCGGGTGCCGCGGTCTTTGTGGACGGAACGCCGGGGGTCCTGGCAGACCTTCGCGTCGGTCAAGTCGTGACTGTCGTCGCAAATCTCAACCCCGAGACCGGAGTAGAAACCGCGGTGAATATCTACGTGCAAGACGCGGTAGCCGATGGAGCGCGCCCGGTCCTTCGTTTAGGCGTGAGTTCTGCACGTACAGCCTCGGGTACCTGGACCATACTTGACTGGCCCCTCCCGGAGTACTCGGTGCAATCCGACGCTACTGTTCTAATCGATGGGGAACTCACCTCGACGAGCGGCCTTGTCATTAGCGAAGGCGAGATCGTTCTCATGCAAGGCCCTCAGTCGTTCGACGCCGGCAATCCGGGACTGATCAACGCGGAGCGGGTCGAAATCGTCCACATGCTCGACGGGCCGGTAGACGCAGTTGATCTTGAGCACGGTCGGCTCTCCATGCTCGGTCAGATCGTTCTGCTCGAGCCGAATGTCGCTCTCGCGGAGGGCGGAGGACCGTTGACCAACCTCGGATCGATACGCGCCGGTGACCGCTTGAGAATAAGCGGGCATCCGTCTCAATCCGGACAGATTGTGGCAACTCGCATTGTCCCGAGCTCGAGTACGGGCGACTTCCTAGTCTCAGGATTCGTGCAGTCACTGGACGTTTCGCAACAGCGCTTCGCACTGAACGGGCTCGTGGTCGACTACCACACCGCTCAGCTGCGGGACCTGCCCGCAGGTGCGCCAGCCAATGGCGATCAGGTGCTGGTGCGCGGTGTCCTTGCTGGCAGCACAACGCTCTCGGCAACCTCTGTTCTGTACGAGCAGCCGCGTCTAACAGGCACAGTGGGTGCGACGGCATCGCTCCACGGCGTCGTGACTTCGGTGAGCTCTCCGTCCAAGGTCACGGTCGACGGCCATCCAGTCATCATCACTGATGCCGCCCTCCGCCTTTGCGGCCCTCCCATTGCAAACTCGGACGTCGGTATCGAAGGCATGCTTCTCGACGACGGCACTGTACTCGCGCTTGAGTTCTGCTCTTTGTACTCGAATTCCACCTCAACAGAGATATATGGTCCGATCGAGTCCATTGACCTCGGATCCGATAGTTTGTCAATCCTCGGCTTTCGCGCGCAGCTGTCCATCACGACCGACGTCGTCGACAGCACGGGGTCGGCCATACCACTGTCGGCGCTGCAGCAGGGTGAATTTGTGGCGTTGGGAGGCGTGTCCGGACCGATCGATGGCCTCATCCTGGCAGACAGGATTTCGCGAATCGACTCTTCGTTTGACTGGATTCAAAAGTATGGGAGCTATCGTTTGGAGAATCCGCTCATCTATATTGCTGGACGACCTATTACGACCGACGCTGACACGATCTTCCGTCGTATTGATGAAACGACGAGTACCACCCCCACGATGACCCCCGAGGACTTTTTCGCTGGCCCGAAATCGTGGCCGGGTGGCTGCCGCCACGATCCACCGATATCCATTTGGCCGAAAGTGAACGCCGACGGGTCGCTCACGGCGATCATCGTTCAAGTAGAGACCGACCTGTGCTAATGGGAGCGAACGTCGGTTCGTGCCATCGCCCTGGTGCCGGCTCACCCGCGGTTAGCAAGGGGATTCGCGAGGCCACTGCAACCGGGCGCCGTCGTAGGCGGCTTCGGTCCACCGATCGTGATCGTGGAGCGAACAGCGCACAGCTCGCGATCGACGCCGAAGCAGTTGAAGTTCACGTGTGTCAACGTCGAGCGACTGCCGATCGCGCTCATGCGCATGAGAAGAACATCTGATACCGAGCGTGTACCCATCGCAATCCGGCGAGATGGTGTCGACCCGGATTGCGCTGCGCGCACGCATCAGGGAATTCCGGATGTCGGCGCTCGCGCGGTCGCTCGACGCTTTCTCGCTCATCCGAAGAAGCCCAATTGGTGGTCATGGGGTATCGCGATAGAGAACAGCGCGCTCCTGGAGCAACAACATGAACCTCAATATCGAACGCTCATTCGTGCTCGGTCTGACGGCTTTGTGGCTGAGTGCGTGCGGCGGAAACGGATCGTACAACGCGGCTCCGAGTACCAGTGATTCTGGGCGATCCACGAGCGGGGCGAGCACCTCCGCGCCCGGCACTGAGTGGTCGAGTGTCACCGAATGCCCGGGTTTTCGTGCCATTTCCGGCATCGAAGGCGGCGGACGACCGTCGCGCCCGGTGATCAAAGGAGTCATCGAGCGCCTGGCAGCTGATGGCGTCGTCGTCGACGGCGTTCAATACTCGGCTGTCAACGCTTCCGTGGTGATCAATGGCTCGTGTGGAGCAGTGACCGATTTGCTGGTGGGCCACGTGGTGACCGTCGTAGGCGAGGCCGATTTGCAAACCCGGTTAGGAACTGCGGACAGGATTGTTTCAGATGACGACGTAGCGGGCGGAATTCTGGCGCTCGATGCGGACCATGGCACGTTGAACGTCATCGGGCAGAATATCGTCGTCACGCCGGAAACCATATTTGGCGACTCTATCCGACCTGCGTCACTCGCGACGCTCGGTCTGCGGGATCAGGTCGCGGTAAGCGGCCGCGTGGACACGGACGGCACGATCGTCGCGACTCGAATAGACCGATGGCCGGCCTTTTCCGGGTGGCACGCTTCGGGTGTGGTGAGCGCGCTTGATGAAACAAAGGGCTTGTTTCATCTCAATCAGATTCCGGTACGTTACGTTGACGCTGCAATCGTCGGTTTTCCGGCCAACAGGATTGGCGACGGCGACACGGTACGCGTGCAAGGCATGCCTCTCTGGGTGGTGCTTGGCTACGGTGCAAGCAACGGCGGGATTAACGCCGACGCGATCGAGTACGTCGACTATTTCTCCATCGCCCCAGGCGTGTTGATCTCCGGAATGATCACACGCTGGGTCTCAAGCAAGGACTTCGACATCAACGGTCATCCGATTACTGCGGACTTGAATACCGCGTTTACAGGCCTGCTCTTGTCAGCGGTATTACTGGAGGGTACCGAAGGGCACTGGCTCACGGTGTTTGGCCCAATGGATGACCGCGGCGTGATCCACGCCCGAGTCATCGAGACGGAGAACAGCGCCAACCTGGGACTGCAGGGCCCAGTGACGGGCCTGGATTCAGAGGCCAGGATCGTTCAAGTACTCAATGTGCCAGTCGAAGTCAGTACCTCGACACTGATGACGCAGCGAGACGCTGCGGGTTCGCGAGCCATAGGCTTTGGTGACCTCAACCTTGGCAGTGGGGTTAGTCTCGCGGGCTTTACTATCAGCTATCGTGGTCACGTTGCAGCCATGCGTATTGAGCAGGGAGACCCCTCGAATCAGGTGTCTCTCCAGCACTGGCACAACGTTCGCCTGGCGCACGAGCCAACCTTTCCAATAACCATTGGATCGACGACGCTGACTGTGGAAGCGACTGCTGACACCCAGTTCTATTATGGCCACACATTAGCCAATGGCTGCTCTTGCTCGCGTCGATTGGCGAGCGGTTTCTGGGCCGTTAAGCCAAACCCCGGACCTTGGGATTACAGGGCGGTGCAGGTGTTTGGCACTTGGAATGGGGATCACATCATCGCCGATCGAATCTATTGGCTCGAGGACTGAAGTCCTCGTGGTTGCGTGACTGTCCTGAAGTCATTGACCGCGACATGGGTAGTTGTGCCATCGAAACATCACTTGTTGACGGGAGGGCGCCATGCGAGCCGCAATTGGTTTGCTACTGGCCGGTCTACTCTTCGGCTCACCGGCTCGGGCCGCAGACGAGCCTCTCCCATCCGGATCGCCCGCGACGCCCGCACCGGCGGCTACTGCCGAACCGCCCGCTCCACCGCCTAAGATCGAGAGTGCGGTACCCAGCGCGGTAGCAACGCCGACTCCCAGCGCGCCCGCTGCAGCCGCTCCGACTGAAAGCGCCGCCTCCACAGAGGACAAGAAAACCTCCGAAACCACCACGGCAAGGGGAGCCAAGGAAGAGGCGGACGCGATGGATGCCGTAATGAAAAGACTGGGCTACAAGGTCACCATGATGGACGGCGACAAGCGCTACTGTAAGTCAGGTTCCGTACTCGGGTCGCGCCTCAATCAGAGGACACTTTGCTGGACCCCCGACCAGATCAGGAGCCACCAGTCGAACATCGACTACCTGCGTGAGCTAGAGGGCCAGCGGAAGACTTGGGGCGACCGCATGCCCGGCATTTAAATCAGCGAACCGCCTGCAACGTCGACGGCCAAGCTGCCCAGCCGATTTGTGTCATGCTCTAGCGTGGCCACAACCACCCGAACGTGCCGGCGGTCAGAAGACCGTAGATGAGCCCGTCGAAGAGCGCCTTAATCGTCAGGCTCCACGCTCGGCGATACCAGATCGACATCTGCAGCAGCGCCAGCGAGTAGCCGACAAACGCTGCGGCGCCGACGATCTGAAATACGTGCAGATAGTTGGTGCCGGCGGGCAGAGCGCGGCCGCCGATGTAAGCGGCAAAGAAGCTTACGATCAGAGTGTAGATGAACCAGAGCACGAGGTTCTTGGCCATCGACCACGGACCGTTGGGCAGTACGGTGAGTACCATGACCGGTCCTTTGTTCATCTTCTCCATAAATTGCGGCGTGCGCATATCGGCCATGCTCGAGGCGCGGGGCACCATGTAGTCGCCCGGCGGGATCGCGAGCGGCCGCACCGCGTCCTGCAACTTGTCCTGATCGGGGACCTTGGGATAGTCGCCGCGATGCCAGAACGGCCCCATGTGGATGATCGCGCTCACCACGAAGACGATGACGGCTGACAACAGTATCGGTAGCCACAGTACGTCCAGACCTGTCATGACTTTCTCCCTGCGTTGGCTTGGAATTCTTGGTGCCGGCAGTTAACGGGTGCGAACTCTACTCCCAACCCCACGGCTCGGCCAAGGGGCGTGTCTGCTCGATCGGATCGAAGGGCTTCAGAGGCGGTCAGCGCGCCGCTAGTGCGTCATTGAGACTCGCCTCGATCATCCCCATCGCCTCATCGACGTGCCCGCGATTGACCATCAGCGGCGGGATGAAGCGCACCGTACTCACTCCGCATGACAACAACAGCAGCCCGTTGTGAAACGCGGTCGTGAGCATTCGCTCGCACAGCGCGCGCGCGGGCTTCCTGCTGGTGCGATCCTCGATCAGCTCCATGCCGATCATGAGTCCCTTGCCGCGCACATCGCCGATGCATTCGAAGCGCTTCTGCAACTCACGCAGCTTGCCGATGAAGTACTCGCCGACCGCAGCTGCATTCGCCGCGTACTCGCGCTCGACGAGATCCAGAGTCGCCAGCGCGGCGGCACAGCACAGCGGATTGCCGCCGAAGGTGTTGCCGTGGGCGCCGCGCTTCCATTTCTCCATGTGTTTGCGGCGCGCCACGACGAGGCCGATCGGCAGCCCCGAGCCCAATCCCTTGGCCAGCGTCATGATGTCGGGCGACACGCCCCAGTGCTGGCTCGCGAACATCCTGCCGGTGCGTCCGATGCCTGCCTGCACCTCATCGAAGATGAGCAGGATGCCGTGGCGGTCGCAGAGCTCGCGCAGGCCCTGTAGGAATCCATCCGGCGGCACAAGGTACCCGCCTTCGCCCTGCAACGGCTCGACCAGGATCGCGGCGACCTCGTTCGGCGGCACGTTGGTCTGAAACAGCGTGCCCTCGATGTAATCGAGCACCGCCTTGCCCTGGTCGGCACCGGCGAACAGCGGCCGATACGTGTTGGGGTAGGGCACATGTGTCACGCCCGGCATGGTCGGAAAGAATCCCGCCTGCTGCGTGTACTTGCTGGCAGTGAAGGCGAGCGAGCCCATGGTGCGGCCGTGAAAGCCGCCGAGGAAACCGATGAAGCGCGGCCGACCGGTGACATAGCGCGCGAGCTTGAGCGCACCTTCGACCGCCTCCGTGCCGCTCTGGCAGACGAGAATCTGCACGGGCTCGCGCATCGGATCGAGCGCATTGATCTTCTCCGCGAGCTTCGTCATGCGCTCGTGCCAGTAGTCGCTCGAGATATGCAGGAAATCGTCCGCCGCTTCCTTGATCGCCGCGACGACGGCCGGATGACTGTGACCGGTGCTGCACACCGCGATGCCGGCAGCGAAATCGAGAAACCGGTTGCCGTCGACATCCCAGACCTCGGCGCCGCGACCCTTCGCCATCACGAACGGGTAGTCGCGCGGATAGGAGGGCGTGGTGACGGCGCGATCACGTTCGATCAGCGCGCGCGCTTTGGGTCCTGGCAGTTCGGTATGGATGTGAGGTGATCGCATATGACACTTCCTCAGCTTGATGATCGCCGCTGCCGAAGCGCTTCAGCCTGGCAGCCTGATCCGGATCGGTCTTGAGTGTGCGGCTCGGGTGCGCGCGTCAAGATCCCGCAAGCAGTCCAGGTCCTCCCGTTCAGGAGCCGGCAGCTCCTCGATGCGCTCCGCCAGCTGAAGCGGCCAGCCGGTGGCATCGCGCGCGGCCTCCACGGTGACGCCGGGATAGGTGCCCGTCAACTGCAGCTCGTCCGTCTGCGGGTGTGGCCGCAGCACGCCGAAATCGGTGATCACGGCCGTCGGTCCCTTCCCGGGTGCACCGCTCCGGCGCCGTGCCCCCGAACCGTCGAGGTAGCCGCAGGACGTGACGAAGTCGAGCTGCGCGACGAAGCTGCGCGGCGATTGCTTCATCACGATCAGCACTTCGCGTGCATGCGTTGCGATTTCCGGCGCGCCGCCCGCACCCGGCAGCCTGACCTTCGGATGTGAATAGTCGCCGACGACCGTGGTGTTCAGATTGCCGTAGCGATCGATCTGCGCCGCGCCGAGAAACCCGACATCCACGCGCCCGCGCTGCAGGTAGTGCGTGAAGATCTCGGGCAGAGGCACGACGCTATCCGCCGTCTCTGCGAGCTCGCCGTCCCCGATCGACAGTGGCAGCACGCTCGGCTTCGTGCCCACGGTTCCTGACTCGTAGATCAAGACCAGGTTCGGTGCGTGACGCAAGCGCGCGAGATTGCACGCGGCACTGGGCAGGCCGATGCCGACGAAGCACACCGCGCCGTCGCGCAGCTGCCGCGCCGCAGTCACGGTCATGATCTCATCCGCGGTGTAGGCTGGAGAAGTCACGCTTTCGCAGCTCCGCTGCCGTCCTTCGTGCCGATGATGCCGAACTCTGCCGGCAAGCGTGCGTATACCAGGCTGACACTCTCCTTGCGCAGGCTCTCCAGCAGCCGATCGGCTTGCGTGTCGGTCATGACGAACTCGACCTCGATCGTGAGATCGCCGGCGAGCTCGAAGAAATGCTGCTCATGAAGTATGCCGTGACGACCGAAGCCGGCAATGGCCCGGAACGCGGAACCGCCGTGAATGCCATTCGCCCGGGCGTGCTCGAGCAGCCATTCGTACATCAAGCGATGGTGGTGCCTGACGTTCTCGTGCATGTAAAAGCGCAGGTAGGTGCCATTCATGGAGCTCTCCATTTCAATGCAGGCGGGAGTCGGTCACCGTCCAACGAGCACGCGCACCAGCACGATGCCGGCGCCGGTGAGGAGCAATGACCCGCTCACGTGTACTGCGACCGTCGCCGCAGCCCACGCATACTGAGCGCGCAGCAGCAGTGACATCGTCTCCGCGGAAAAAGTCGAAAAGGTGGTGAGGGCGCCAAGAAATCCGGTCGTGATGAACAGGCGCGTGCTGGGTGAGAGGCCGAACGGATCGGCGCCGGCCATCATGAGTCCGATGACGAAACCGCCAAGTAGATTGGCGGCAAGTGTGCCGAGCGGCAGCGTGGGGAAGACGGGATTGAGCAGCAACCCCAATCCCCAGCGCAGCCATGCGCCCAACACGGCGCCCGCGCCAACTGCCAGCAAACTGAGCCAGGGCATGTGAGCCTTCCTTTACGTTGTCTCAGGCGGGAGAGACCTTCACGGCACGCAGAAACTCCGCGTGGTCGCGCAGGCCGAGGACGTGGCGTTCCATCCACAGCAGGAACGTCTTGCGATCACGCGCGATGTCGTCCCACGCCAGGTAAAAACTGTTGTCGCGCGAGTAGTAATCCTGCGCATAGGACGGATACGCGCCTCCCGGAACGACGGCGACTGCGGCTAATGAGAAAGCTCGGCAGCACGATCGCATTCATGTCCGCGTTGAGGCGCTCGACCTGCTCCTCCACCGTGACGATGAGACAGCGTGCCGCGAGCGCCGCTTCCTTGCAGGCGCCGACGATGCCGCGGATCAGCACATTGCCCTCGGCATCGACCTGTTGCGCGTGCAGGATCGTGACATCCGGGTTGAGGGCCTGCACCGCGTGGAGCGCATCGCCCGTGAAGGGACATTCGAGCGCCTTGATGCGTGAACCGGAGAGCCTCGTGAGGTCTGTGTCGGCATAGCGGCGCATCAGACCGCAGGGCAGGCCGCTGGCGCCTGCCGTGTAGGCCACGGCCATCTCCGCGTGCGTATGCTCGAAGAGTTGCAGCGGCGCAGGCCATTCCTTCTCGACCGCATCTCGCAAGCGGTGCAGGGAGCCCACGCCCGGATTGCCGCCCCAGGAGAATGTCAGCCGATTCGCACAGGCCATGCCGATCATCTGATCGTAGATGAGGTCCGGCGTCATGCGGATGAGATGCAGGTTCTTCCGGCGCTGGCGGATGATTTCATGCCCCGCCGCGAATGGAATGAGATGCGTGAAACCCTCGAGCGCAATGCTCTGGCCGTCCTTGACGTGGCGTTCAATCGCTTCAGCAAGCGTCAGCGGTGTCATGCCTAAGGGCTCGTGCCGCTCGCGTATGCGGGAATCCACGTGGGCGTCGCATCCTCGAACTGATTGTCGGTCAGCGCGTGTGCCTGCGTGCCGTCGGCACGCATCACGTAGATCTCGCCATAAGGCTGGGGATTGTAGGGGTGCAGGACCGATTCATCCTTGAACCCGCCGCGCTGACTCGCGAAGGCGAGCCAGCGGCCATCGGGCGACCAGCGCGCATGGGCGTCATTTCCGGGCGAGCGTGTCAGGCGCCTGATATGCGTGCCATCGGGCCTGATGGTGTAGATCTCGTAGTCGCCTTCATGATCGCTGGTGAAAGGCGATGACATCGTCGGTCGGCGACCACGCGGGAAAGTTGTAGTGTGCCTTGCCCGTGATCAGCGCACGGCTCACGCCGGTCTCCGCATCGACGATGTAGAGACCGTTGCGCTGCTTGCTGGCTTCGCGATAGACGATCTGCCGTCCGTCTCGCGACCAGCTGGGGAAAGCATAGTTTGATTTCCCGTCCGTCAGGATCCTGAGATCGGTGCCATCATCGCGGATCACCGCGACATCCGCGGCAGCGAGTCCGAGCACCGTCTGGAAGAAATGGCCGTAGGAGAACGCGATCCGATTGCCTTGCGTTTCCCACGACGGCGACAGCGCAGCTCTTGTCGGCGGAACTGAAGAGCAGCGAGCGCCGTGAGCCATCGGCATCCATGATGAGGAGGTTGCTGTGGAGAACCGCGGCAGTCTGATCGTTGCAGACCAGCCGTCGGCCCGAGGGCGCATACGAGGGGAAGACCCCTGTGCGCACGAGCGCGAATTTCGGGTCCAGGCTGTGCCAGGCGTGCACGGGCGGCCACTCGTCATCGCGGTCGCGATGAAACACCATCCTGTGGCCATCCGGGGACCAGTCCGGGCTGCCGAATTCACCGCGTGCGCCCGCCGCACCCGCCGTGAACTCGATACCGCCTTGCGGTCCACCGCTCACATAGCCGATGCGATCGGGCGCGAGCCAGCGCGGTGACCACTTTTCGCCATCGCCCGACGTCAACGTGTGACGCACGCGAGTCTTCAGATCGATGCTGGCAATCTGCGTCGTACCGCGCAGATGTCGGGGACTGGTGATCTTGTAGTTCTCCGTGATGTTCGTCTGGTAGAAGGCGAGCTGCGCGCCGTCAGGTGACCACGCAGGCCCTCCCGCGTACTCCTGGTCGCGCGTGACGCGCCGCAAACCGGTGCCGTCGAACTTCACGATGTAGAGCTCGATCGACAGCATCGTGGCGAAACCCGATAGTCCTTTCGGATGTGTGGAGTTGCGGTCGCTGGAGAACGCCAGCCACTTGCCGTCGGGCGACCACGCGGGTCGAAAATCGCCGGCCGGATGGTGCGTGAGGTTGCGCACCTTGCGAGACGCAAGGTTCAGAATCCAGATGTCCGCTTGGCCGCTGCGGCTCGAGACGAATGCGAGCCACTTGCCATCGGGCGACAAGCTGCCCTGATCGTCGAACGCCGGACTGTCGACGAGGCGTTCGAGCCCGGACCCGTCCGGGTGTGCACGGTAGATGTCGGCTGAACTGTTGCGGTACGAGGTGAACACGATCCAGTTGCCGTCGTGCGAAAACGACGCGTTGTAGTCGAGCTCCGGATCGGCCAGGAACGGCCGCGCGTTACTGCCGTCCGCGTCCGCAATAAAGATGTCGGTGTTGAGCGGCGCGAAGCTCGCGAAAGCTATGCCGTATTGCGCAGACGCACTCCGATCCGCCGCCATGGATTGAGGGGCGAAGGCGAGCGCTACAACGATGCTCAACAGCGGGCGGACATTCATGACGGCGCGCCCGTCGGAACAGGTTTCATTCGACCACGGTCTGCGACTGCTCACGCAGGTACTGCGCCAGGTAGTAGAAGGAGGCGATCGCCTTGCCGGTATTGCCCGAACCCTTCCAGCCGCCAAACGGCTGATAACCTGGCCAGGCACCGGTGCTCGCGCCCTGCGGCCGATTGGCGTAGGTGACGCCAGCCTCGATGTGCTCTTGAAACCAGCTCACCTCGTCACGACCGCCATAAAAGCCCGCCGTGAGTCCGAGCGGCGAATCATTCGCGAGCCGCATCGCTTCTTCGTTCGAGGCCACGGGGTGAAGCATCAGGATCGGCAGAAACATCTCCTGCTGCCACAACGGGTGGTTCGCGGGTGCCTCGACCAGCGTCGGTTGCACGAAGAAGCCACGCGCGAGATCGCCCTCGCGCATGCGTTCACCGCCGGCGAGTACGTGTGCCCCACCGGCATGCAATTGGCTGACGTAGTGTGCGTAACTCTCGTAGGCCTCGGCCGTCGTCACGGGGCCGAGCCAGTTCTCCTGGAGTGCGGGATTTCCGATCTTCACCGCCGCCATCTGCTTCCGCAGTCGTTCGATCAATGCATCGAGCACGTCGCGATGCACGTACAGGCGCGATGTTGCCGAGCACTTCTGGCCGCCCATTCCGAACGCCGAGCGAACGATTCCGGTGGCAGCACGATCGAGATCCGCCGCCGCGGTCACGATGCAGGCGTTCTTGCCACCCATCTCCGCAATGCAGGGGCGCGGATAGGCGCCGCTCAGCATCGTGCGGGCGATGCGCATGCCGACCTCGTGCGAACCGGTAAACGTCACACCGGCTGTCAGCGCATGATTGACGAGAGGATCGCCGACTTCACGGCCGGAACCGCTGAGATAGTTGAAGACGCCGGGCGGCAACCCGGCATCACGAATGCAGTCCGCCAGCATTCGGCCGGCCCAGGGTGTCGCGGTCGCACCCTTCAGCACCACGGTGTTGCCAGTCACGAGCGCTGCGGCGACGGGTCCTCCGGCGAGTGCCAGCGGGAAATTGAACGGCGTGATCACGACCCACACGCCGTAAGGTTTCATCACGCTGCGATTGTGCGAGACGTGCGTGGTGAGCGGATCGTCCGGCAGCACGTGCTCGAAACCGTGCTGGCGCTCGAAGTCGTCGCAGTACGCGTAGAAGAAGTCCGCGGTTTCCTGCGTCTCGCCGAGCGCTTCCATGCGATTCTTGCCCACCTCGAGCGTCAACGCGGCCGCGATGTCGTAAACGCGCTCCTCGATCAACTGTCCCACGCGACGCAGGAGGCGCAGGCGTTCCGCAGCCGGGCTTGTTTTCCAGCCCGCAAAAGCATCCTGGGCGGCCTGGATCGCGGCATCAGCGTCTGTGGCGCTGCCAGCAGCGAAATGTCCGAGGAGCTCTTCCTGATCGGCCGGGTTGAGCTTGGGCAAGGCGCGCGCCGCAGGATGGTCCCGACCGTTGATGTGGAGGGCATGGGTGGCACCGAGCCCGGCGCGCACTCGCTTCATCGCTGCATCGAACCGCGTGTGCAGCTCGGGCGGCGGGTTGAACATCGTCGAATAGGTGAGCTTGAAGGTCATGACACTTCTCGTCCGCCACGTTTGATGGCGAGTGCTGGCTGAATTACGGTATCGCCCGAACTTTCCTGTAGTCCCGCCTCGAGCTCACCGATCAGGCGATCCAGAAGATCGAGCGCGTCGGATAGCTCTTTCTCTTCGATGACGAGCGGCGGAGCGATGAGGATCAGGTTGCCGCGCGCGGCGAACGACACTCCGGCCTCGAGTCCCGCGCGCAGGAGTCGCCGCAGGGCCGGATGCATCTCATCCCACGGCGCCAGCGGCTCGCGGCTCTGCCGATCGCGCACGAGCTCGATGACCGCAAACAGTCCATGACCGCCACGCACTTCGCCGATCACCGGATGATGCGATTCGAGCTGCTTGAGGCGCGCAAAGAGCTCGGCACCGAGTCGGCGCGAGCGCGCGATCAGGTCCTGGCGCTGATAGCTCTCCACAGCGGCGACTCCTGCCGCGCAGGAGAGCGGATGCCCGCAGAAGGTGAGGCCCGTGTAGAGCATCTGCGGCTCGAGCACACGGGCAACCGCTGCAGAGAGCACGACGGCACCGAGCGGCAAATGCGCGCCGGTCAGGCCTTTCGCGAGCGTCATGAGGTCCGGGCGCGTGTCCGCGCCATAGCGCTGCCACGCGAACCATTCGCCGCAGCGCCCGAACCCGCTCATCACTTCGTCCGCCACCAGGTACACGCCACGCTCCTGCGTGACATCGCGCAGTTCGGGCCAGAAGCTGTCGGGCGCAACGATCCCGTTCGTGCCGGCATTGGGCTCCATCACGACTGCTGCAACTTCGGCGGCGCCGCGCTCGTCGATGAGGCCCGCAACATGATGTGCCGCGGCCACCCCACATGCCTCGGCATTGGCGGCACCGAAAGGACAGCGATACACGTAAGGCGGTGGGGTGTGCAGGACGCGATAGGCCGCAGCGTCGACCTGCCGCGCGGTGCGAGCATCACCTGAGAGCGCCATCGCTGCGTAGCTCGCACCATGGTAGGACCGGTCGCGAGTGATCACCCAGCCGTGCGCCTTGCCACTCGCCTGGCGCGCAAACTTGACTGCGTGCTCGTTGGCATCCGCACCGCCGAGCGTGAAGAACACCCGCCCGCTCTCGAATCCGGATTTCTCCAGCAGCAGCTCGGCCAGGCGCGCTCGCGGCTGGGCGCCCCAGGCGCTCGTGACGAAGCAAAGTTTCCCGGCCTGTTCGCGGATCGCAGCTACGACCTGGGGATGCTGGTGTCCGAGGTTGCTGCATTCGCTCAAGCTGCTGAGATCGAGGATGGTCCTGCCGTCCTCCGTGAACAGCCGCGCGCCTGCGCCACCGACAATCGTCGGAGCATTCCATTCGGTTTGCCTGCACCAGGTGTGAAGTACCGTCTGCCGCTCGGCTGGCATGGGGCGCCTTCCTCCAGGATCGCGACGCTCTGCTTCGCGTTCCGATTATGACACTGACGCGGCGTCGCGCGCTGGAGGCGGCGCCTGGGCACTGGCTAGGCGTGCTCCTTCGATGGGAAAATGCCGTTCGAGGGTGCAGCTGCCGCATGCCCGCAGCGAGCCGAGGCAATCCGCGCGCCTAGCCAATGTCAGTTTCCGCCCGCATCAAGGTGTACGTGCAGCCGCGTGCATCGAAAACCGCAGTCGTCGGGATGCACGATGACGCCGTGCACATTCGACTGGCCGCGCCGCCGGTCGAGAACGCCGCGAATGAAGCCCTCGTGGCGCTGGTCGCTGAGCGGCTGCGCATCGCGAAGCGCGACGTACGCATCGTGACCGGAGCAAACAGTCGGAGAAAGGTCGTCGAGATCGATGGCATGAGCGCGGAGGCCGCGACAGCGACCCTGCTGGTGGGCACATGAAAGATCGCGCGGGACCAAGCGAATGAGGACCTGGATCGCCTTTCTTCGCGGCATCAACGTCGGCGGCAACAGCGTACTGCCTATGAAGCAGCTCGTCGTACTGTTGGAAGCCGCAGGCTGCCGGGACGTCAAGACCTACATTCAGAGCGGCAACGTCGTCTTTCGGCACACACTGGGCGACGCCGCACGCATGGCCACACGAGTGCGGCAGATCATATCGAAGGAACGCGGCTTCGAGCCGCGCGTGCTCGTGCTTGAACCGCGTGAGCTCGAGAAGGCAGTGGCGTCCAACCCTTTTTCGGCTGCGGCAGCTGAGCCCAGGACGCTGCACCTGTACTTTCTCGATCAACGGCCGCAGAGCCCGGACATTGAAGCGCTCAACAGCGTGAAGGCGAAAAGCGAATCCTTCGCCCTCAAAGGCAGAATCTTCTATCTGCACGCACCGGGTGGATTTGGCATCTCGAAGCTCGCACAGCGCGCCGAACGGTTTCTGGGCGTCGATGCCACCGCGCGCAACTGGCGCACGGTCACGACCGTGCTCGAGTTGGCACGGTCGTACGAGTCCTAGATATCCCCAGCCCGCCGTCCCCGCGCAATCCCGCGGCGCTCGACCCCGGGATAGTCCCTGGTGGGCAAGCCGCTGTCACGCGCGCGACGCTTGTTAGTACGTCGGTCGGCGTGATGCTGATAGTGACAGGTGCAACGGTGGGGCTGCCCGCAGTCAGCGAGCGGCAGCTGAGGTGCCTCACCGGACAGGAACCGTTCTTCCCGCAGTGCCATTGCCGCCGGGCAAGTGTAGTCGCCCTTGACGACGGAGCCGGTGACGATGGAGACCGCATGCCACGGATTGGAAATCCTGTGGTTATGTAGCTCCGTTGCGCCAGCGATCTTCTGGCGCAGGCGGAATCGATAAACCGCCGCAACCAAGCGGTCGGACCAGCCAGTCATCATGGTCGCCATTCCGTTAGGGGTTATTCTTACACGGGCAACCTTATGCTCGCGCCGTGAAGAAATAAAGACATCTCCGTCCTATGCTGTCCTACACGGGCGGGAAAATGGGAAATTCCTGCCAGTTCAGCACCCTGGCTTTTCCGCAGCGCTGGCCATCCGGCGCGTTCGCGGTCGCCAGCGGGCGGACGCGCGCGCCATGCCGCCGCATCGCGCATCCTGATCCGCAGCGACGTCGCGGGCAGCAGGCAACACCCGCCCGGCCGGAGTGCGCTAAGGTCGCGCCCCTATGCCAACGATCCTCTCGATCTCGAACCTGACCAAGACTTACGCGTCTGGCCTACAGGCCCTCAAGACCATCGATCTCGAGATCGAAAAGGGCGAGATCTTTGCGCTCCTGGGGCCGAATGGCGCGGGCAAGACGACCCTGATCAACATCGTGTGCGGGATCGTCACGCCCAGTACGGGCGTCATTCGCGCCGACGGTCATGAAATCCAGCGCGATTACCGCGCGGCGCGTTCGCTGATCGGCCTCGTACCCCAGGAGCTCGCCACGGATACATTCGAGAGGGTCAGGAACACGGTGAACTTCAGCCGCGGCCTGTTCGGGCGCGCGCCGAATCCCGCGTTCATCGAAAAGGTGTTGCGCGACCTGTCGTTGTGGGACAAGCGTGACGACAAGATCATGACGCTCTCGGGCGGCATGAAGCGGCGCGTGATGATCGCCAAGGCGCTCGCGCATGAGCCACAGATCCTGTTTCTCGACGAGCCAACCGCGGGGGTGGACGTCGAGCTGCGACGTGACATGTGGGCCCTGGTGCGCGGCCTGCGCGAGCGCGGCGTCACCATCATCTTGACGACTCATTACATCGAAGAGGCCCAGGAGATGGCGGACCGGGTCGGCGTGATCCACAAGGGCGAGCTCATCGTAGTGGAGGAGAAAGCCACGCTCATGAAGAAGCTCGGCAAACGCCAGCTTACCGTTTATCTGCAGACACCGCTGCAGACCATTCCGACCGAACTTGCCGACTGGCGCCTCGCCCTCAATGCCGACGGCAGCGAGCTCGAATACACCTTCGATGCCAACGAGGAGCGCAAGGGCATCGCCTCGCTCCTCACGCGCATGCGCGACCTGGGCATCGGCTTCAAGGACCTCAACACCCACGAAAGCTCGCTCGAGGAAATCTTCGTGAGCCTGGTGAGCGAGCGCTCCGGAGCGCGGCGATGAGCGGCCTCGCGTTCAACGGTCACGGGGTGATCGCTATCTACAAGTTCGAAATGGGCCGAGCGATGCGCACGTTGCTGCAGAGCCTGGTGACGCCCGTCATCACCACTTCGCTCTATTTCGTGGTGTTCGGAGCAGCGATTGGGGCGCGCATGACCCAGGTGGACGGCGTTCCCTACGGCGCTTTCATCGTGCCGGGTCTCATCATGCTGACGCTCTTTACCGAGAGCATCTTCAATGCGTCCTTCGGCATCTATTTCCCGAAATTCACGGGCACGATCTACGAGCTCCTCTCCGCGCCGGTGTCGTATCTCGAGATCGTGCTCGCCTACGTGGGCGCAGCGGCAACCAAGTCAATAGTGCTCGGCCTGGTCATTCTCATCACGGCGTCGTTCTTCGTGCCGATCAAGATCCTGCATCCGCTGTGGATGGCGGCGTTCCTGCTAATGACCGCGGCGACCTTCAGCCTGTTCGGCTTCATCATCGGCATCTGGGCCAAGGGCTTCGAGCAGCTGCAGGTCATCCCGATGCTGATCGTGACACCGCTGACCTTCCTGGGCGGCGCGTTCTATTCGATCCACATGCTGCCGCCCGCCTGGCAGACGGCGACGCTCTTCAATCCGGTGGTGTACCTGATCAGCGGTTTTCGCTGGAGCTTCTACGGAACCTCGGACGTGAGCGTGGGCACGAGCCTTGCGATGACGCTGGGGTTCTTCATCGCTTGCCTGCTGGTCGTGGGCTGGATGTTCAGAACCGGGTATCGCCTGAAGAATTAGACGGGCGCAATCGCAGCACGCGCACGAATTCCCGACTGCGATCTAGTCGCGGTAGAGATACTGAAGGATGTGGAACTTGTGCTTCGTCTGCTGAAGCCAAGCACTGAATTCTTCCACTCTTGCGGCGCCCGGTTCGCCGATCAGCCCCGCCAGGACCGAACGGCGCGTGCTTTCCACCACTTCGCGACGTATCCGCCGTTGCCACTGGTCGGTGAAGATCGCGGGCATCAGGTGACTCAGATGCAGCGCCTCGAGCAATTGCCATTCGCCACGGTCGAGCCACGCCTCGTCGCAGAGTGAGCACACATCGAGGCGATTGGAAACCGTTCCCGTCAACTTGTACTTCATCATGACGCGGCTGCACTTGGGGCAGGTCAATGCCGTCGTAGTGTCCGCGGTCTCGATTGAGATGGTGGTTTCCTCCGCTGGGGTTTCTGCCGGCGGCTTTTGAATTTCGGCCCAATGCCGGTAGTACACGAGCGACACGAGGCTTCCCTGGCAGCTCTCGCAGCCCGCGGCGGGCAGGTACTCCTCGATCATCGTGGGCTTGAGGTCCGTTGTCTTACAGCGCGGGCATTTCATGCGGAGGTGCTCCATTCAGAGGCATCGGGTTGCGGCTGGCGCTCATCCCCATTGCGCTTCAGCCCAGTTCGGCCGCACGTAGGCCACGCTGAAGCCAGCCTTGAGAATGTTCGCGTAGGAGGGCGCGGGCTCTCCGGCCTGCGGTACGCCCGTTTCGGTCGTCACATGCTTCGCGCCGAGCTTGGCGGCGTCGGCAATCCGCCGTGCGAGCAGCGCGGACTGCCCACCCTTCTTGCGCATCTCGGGCCGCGTCGCGCCGACGCCCATCCACGCGAAATCGCCGTCGACGTATAGAGCACCCGCACCCGCCGCCTCGCTGCCGGCGTGGCTCACGTAGGTGTGCCAACGTGGCCGCCCCGGAAGCTGCGCGAGCCATGCCAGCATCGGTGGCGGCATGCCGAAGCCTGCGACTGCCGTCGACGCAAATACCTCACGCTCGGCGGGGCCAACCTCCCGGATCTCGAGGGATGTCCTGACGACCGGCGGGTTTGCGGTCAGCCGGTGGAACTTGGCCCAGGCCAGCGGATGCTCGATCAAACCCAGCTCCCGGGCACGCTTGACGCACTCGGACGCCTTAGGTCCCGGCGGAATCTGAATGAAGAACTTGGGCTGTCCGGCGGCGCGAAAGCGCTTCACCGCTTCCGGGATCGAGCGCCCATCGTCGCCGTTGAGACCCGTCCCCTCGAGGCAGTTGAACTGAAACTGCGCAATGCGACTCGCCATGAAGAAAAACGCGTGGTTGATCTCGGCCGTCTGCAGGCCCACGGCCTCGACGAAGGACGACGGCGCCATCCGGGTAAGGTCCTTCCAGGCTTCACACTCGATGCGCTCGAGCTGGGCCATCAGGGGGTGGGGCGATTCGTTCATCTGCTGCCTCCGGCGGGCTGGCGCTGCATTCTACGAGTTGTACAAAAGATGCGAAGAGCAGGCGAGGTGCCTTATGCTTGCCCTCCCGCGCGTGGACCCTCACCTGGAACCTACAAGGGAGAATTGCCGTGAAACGCCTGCTGACCACCGTGCTCCTGTCGAGTGCGCTTGCCCTTCCGGCTCTCGCCGCGCTCAAGAAAGGCGATGCGGCACCGGATTTCTCGACCAAGGCCTCTCTGGCTGGCAAGGCATTCGACTTCTCACTCAAGGATGCGCTGAAGAAGGGCCCGGTGGTGGTGTACTTCTATCCATCCGCGTACACCGGCGGCTGCAACATCGAAGCGCACACCTTTGCGGTCAACAAGGAGAAGTTCGACAAGGTCGGCGCGACGATTATCGGTGTGTCCCACGACAGCATCGCACGGCTGAACGATTTCTCGGCCGACCCCGACTACTGCGCCGGAAAGTTCCCGGTGGCCTCGGATCCCGATGGCAAGATCGCGAAGTCCTATGACCTCAAGGTCATGGAAGGCAAGGCAGGGTTCAAGGACACGCGCGGTGTGGAAATCGACCACGCGTTCACCGAGCGTACGACCTTTGTCGTCGCCTCGGACGGGAAGGTCGTCGCGACGTTTTCCTCGGCCGACGACAAGATTTCGCCGGAGGACCACGTCACCAAGTCACTCGCCACGGTGACCGAGCTCAAGAACGCCAAGGCGATGTGAGGCCGGCACTGCCGCTGAAGTCGGCTACTGCGCGTTAGCTCAGCGGAGTTCAGGGTCCACGCCGCAGCAGCATGAGCTCACGCCGCTTCCCGGAGTCCGAACCGGTCGATTTCGCCATCGTCGGCTCGGGTGCCGCAGGCGGCGTGATCGCGCGCGAGCTCGCGCAGGCCGGGTTTTCCGTGGTGCTGTTCGAACAGGGAGCGCGACTCTCGCCTTCCGATTTCGAGCACGATGAATTCAAGTACTGGTTCCTCTCCGGCATCACTAACGACCCGACGAAGAATCCCCAGACTTTCCGCAACGATCCGGAAAAGAAGGCGGAGCGCATCGTCGACCGCACGCCGCTCACGTATGCACGCACGGTCGGCGGCACGAGCGTGCACTTCACCGCGAACTACTGGCGCTTTCACGAGGTCGACTTCGACGAGCGCAGCCGGCTGGGCGCCATCCCCGGGGCGGCTCTCGCGGACTGGCCGATCACGTACGCGGAGCTCGAGCCCTATTACACGAAGGTCGAGTGGGAGATCGGCGTGTCGGGACTGGCGGGGGCGAGCCCGTTCGATCCACCGCGCACGAAGCCCTATCCAATGCCGCCGCTGCCGGTGAAGTCATCGGGCGTGCTGTTCGAACGCGGCGCGCGCAAGCTCGGACTGCATCCGTTTCCGGCGCCGATGGCGATCAATTCCCAGGCGTATCGCGGTCGCCCCGCTTGCGTGCACTGCGGGTTCTGCCACGGGTTCGCCTGCGAAGTGCGCGCCAAAGCTTCGACGCTCTTTTCGATGATCCCGGAAGCGGAAGAGACGGGACGCTGCGAAGTCCGTGCAGAGAGCTATGTCGTGCGCATCGGGACGAACAAGCGCGGGCGTGCCACAGGCGTCAACTACTTCGATCGCGAGCGCCGCGAGCATTTCCAGAAGGCGAGGGCTGTGGTGGTCTGTTGCAACGGCGCCGAGACACCGCGCCTGCTCCTGTTGTCGGCCAGCAGCCAATTTCCCCAGGGCCTGGCCAACTCGAGCGGCCTGGTGGGCAAGCACCTCATGTTCAACTACAGCGCGCGCACGAGCGGCGTGTTCGAGCATGAGCTCAATGAGTACAAGAGCGTGCAGGTCACGCGCATCCTGCACGATTTCTATGATGCGGATCCGAAGCGCGGGTTCTATGGGGGCGGGGGTCTCGATGCGCGCATTGGGCCGCAGCCACTGGTCTGGGCGCTGCGAACGGCGCAGGAAGGCCCATCTTGGGGTGCAGCCTACAAGGCAAGACTCGAGGAGTTTCCGCGCTCGATGGTGATCGCTGGACACGGAACGTCGCTGGCGGTCGAAAGCAACAGCGTCACGCTCGATCCTGAGCTCAAGGACGATTGGGGCATGCCCGCGCTGCGTGTCACCTACAAGGACCACCCGGATGATCTGGCCAACGCACGATTCCTGCAGGATCGTTCGGTCGAGATTCTCGAAGCGGCAGGCGCGCGGCGCGTGTCGCGGGCGCCGATCACGGAACAGAACTCCGGGTTGCACCTGCTCGGCACATGCCGCATGGGAAACGATCCAGCGACCTCGGTCGTCGATCGTTATCACCGCTGCCACGACGTCGCGAATCTGTTCCTGTGCGATGGCAGCAGCCTGGTGACCTCCGGGCGCGGACAGCCGACGATGACCATCCAGGCGCTCGCCTTCCGCGCCGCTGAACACATCGCTGACTTCGCGCGCCGGGGCGAGATCTAGCGCGATCGGGGGTAATTACGGGCCGCTGACATTGAGCAGGACGCTCACATCATTGCTGCCTGAATTGGCTACCGCGATGTCAGGCTTGCCGTCGCGGTTGATGTCCCCAACCGCCAGAGCGAAGGGACCGGTGCCAGCTGAAAAATTCAATCGACCGGGAAAGGCTCCCGCCCCGTCGCCCTCCAGCACGGCCACTGAGCTGCCCAGTATCTCTGCTACGTCCTTGCTATTGTCACCGTCGAAGTCCTCGATGTGTGCGGACAGCGGGAAGAAGCCAGAGCCAGAGCCTCGTGTCGTCCTGCCGGTGCTGATGACGCTTCGGGTGAACAGGCCGCTGCCGTCGCCGATCAATACGTCCAGAGTGCTGCCGGCCACGCCAAACACGCTGACGAAGGTCGTAACCACGATGTCCGGCTTGCCGTCGCCGTTGAGATCTCCGGCCGCAATCGAAGTTGACGGGTCCGTGATCCTCACCAGCGGCAGTGGTGATTGGAATGTGCCATTGCCGTTACCCGGCAACACGGTCACGCCGCCTCCCAGGATCACTGTGGGAACGTGATTGTTGGCAACAGCCAGGTCCAGCCTACCGTCGCCGTTCAAGTCAGCTGCGACGACTCCAGCAGGTTTCTCTCCGGCGGCGAGAAACACCTGGTGCCGCAAACGCGCCCTTGCCATCGCCGAGCAGGAGATTGATTCCGCCGCTCGTACCGCTGCCGAAGTCGGAGGCGGCGGCGTCCAGTCTGGAATCGCCGTTGAAGTCTCCCATCGCAAGCGTAAACGGCAGGTCTCCCGCGGCGAATGAGGTCGGCGCCTGGAACGATCCGTCGCCGGCGCCCAGCAGGACATTGACGTCCCCTTTCCCGCCCGCTGGGCGCTCGCCCAAATCCGAGACGATCAGATCGGGCTTGCCGTCGCCGTTGAAGTCTCCCATGGCTACCCATATGGGGTTCTTGCCGGCTGCAAATGATCTTGCCGCCTGGAAGGTTCCGTCCCCGCCGCCGAGCAGAATGCTCACATCTCCGTTGTCACCAGTCTCTGGGATCCCCTTTGTCAGCCACCGCCAAGTCCAACTTGTCGTCGGCATTGAAATCCCCCATCGCGACCGCGTCGGGATGACTTTCCGGCCGGAAGGCTGTTTGCGGAGAAGGCAATTCGAGCCGCGAGTCAGAGTGATCGTCGAAGAGGCGGACTGATTGGGATTGTTGATCGAGGTCGCGGTGATCGTGACTTGATTGCCGACTTGAGCCGTAGACGGAGACTGTGGTGCTGAGTATGTCGCAGAGGTCGTCTGCACATTGGCGAGAGCCCCACACGGTTCACTCGTGCAGCCTGCGACGGCCCAGGTGACGCCGGCGCCCGTCGAATCGTTGTTGACGGTGGCCGTGAGAGGTACGAATGCGCCAATGGGAACGCTCACCGTGGTGGGAGAGACGGAAACAGAGATCGGTTGCGCCGTGGTTGAAATCGTGAGCTCGGCCGTCGCGAACCGAGTGGGGTCGGTGATCGATGTCGCGGTCATGGTCACCTGAGTGTTGTGCGGAACGCTGGCGGGCGCAGTGTAGTAGGCCGGCTCGTAGCTCGGCGTACTCGCGGGTGATATTGACCCGCAATCCAGGCCCGTTGGGCATCCAGCAATGCTCCACGTCACTCCCTGATCGATGGGATCGTCGACAACTTCAGCACTGAACCGCGCAGTATCGCCCAAGGCAATCGTCGCACTCTCCGGAGAGACGTTGATGTGAATTACTGGAAGCGCAGTGATGGTTATCGCCGCACTCGCTGATGCCTTGCCATCAGCCACAGCCGTCGCTATCAGCGTCTCGGTGTCCGGGCTGGGCACGTGAGGTGGCGCGGTGTAGGTGACGCTATTGGTCGTGACGTCCGTGAGAGTGCCGCATGGCGATCGATTGCACCCGGTGCCTTTCAACGACCAGGTGACACCTCTGTTGTTGGGGTCATTCTCGACCGAAGCAGCGAATTGCTGCGAGGTGCTCGCGTACACGGCGGCGGTATTGCCCGGAGACAGTGAAACCACGACTGGCGGACCTCCGTCACTGTCACTGCTTCCGCCTGAGCAAGCGGTAAGAAGCGCTACGAGGATGATCAGGTGGAGTGCCAGCACTTTGGACATGGCAATTCTCACGAAGTCGAGCACCTATTGACTAAGAGTCCGTTGCTGCCCGTCTGGGTACCTCTACGCATCGCCCGGTTTGGTGCGCCGGGCCGAGGTCTCGCTGGGCTTCATCAAGCCGGAGCCGGCAGCGCCCCTCGCTGCCGGCTCCGGCAGCCGGCTTACTGCGCCGCGCTCCGCCCGAACACCGTGATGGTCGTTTGGCTCCGCTTCGCGACGTCGGCCTTCGAAATGGCCACAATGCTGACGTCGGTGTCGGACACCGGTGGATTGGCCGGAGCGTTATAAGTGACCGAAGTGCTGGTGAAGTTGCTCAGAGTTCCGGGGCCGTTGAGGGCCCAGGTCACACCCTGGTTCCGCGGGTCATTCTCTACGCTGGCCGAGATGGACACCGTGCCGGCGGCTCCAACCGTGCTCGCCTGAGCCAATACGGAGACGATGACCGGCGGCCGTGGCGGTCCATCGCTGCGACCGCTGCAGCCGACGATGGAAGTCGAGGCGAGTCCGAGCACCATGAGCGCGAAACAGAGGTGCATAGTCGCGGGTGTGCACATCGCTGGCTTGTTCACGTCACATGCGCTGATCACTCGTCGTTAAACATCTTGCGCGCCGTAATCGTGATGACCGTTCCCGGGGCCAGGAAGATCGCGCGCGCTTCTCGTTCGTTGTTGTCCCAGACCCAATTCAGCTGCGTAGTGCGCGCGAGCGTTGAGCCATGATAGACGTATGCTGTCATCACTCCGGTGCAGTCAGGATTTACCGTGAAGATCCCGCTCACAGTTTCAGCGAAAAGAGTTCCAGCGATACTTGTGGTCTGCGAACCGGTGAATGTTCCCGTGCGGGTTAGGGTGACCTCACCTACGGCAGTAAAGGGTCCCACCGCCGGCGTAACGATTGTGCCGCTTGATGTGTAGCCGTATCGACCTGCTACGGCCGAGGCTCGACATTCGTGTTCGCGTGCCTGCGCTGCCTGTCCAAGAACGAAACAGAGGACGATTCCTGAGGTAATTCGAGTAATGCCTGGTTTCATGACTGCTCTCCTGTGTGTATGAACAAGAGTCTTGCTGGAGTCTAGGAGTCCGACGCACATCTGACGCCCTAGTGAAGGGTCAAGAGCCCGAGCCAATCGTTACGGGTACCGGGAAATCTGACGGCGCCGTACGAAAATTCCGGTACCCGAAGGGCGCGGGAGTGACTCTTACGAGTAGGGGATGCGGAATCTCCGTACCATGATGTAGCCATGGCCGACCGCAAAAGGACGCTCGTCGAGAGGCTCTTTGCAGAGCATCGGACTGCCCTGCAGGGGTTCTTTCAGCGCCGAATCCGCACCAAGTCCGATGCACCGGACCTGGCGCAGGAGGTGTACCTGCGGATGCTGCGGGTCAGCGACTCGGATGCGATCCGCAATCCCGAGCTCTATCTGTATACGGTCGCCAACAATCTGGTGAAGGAACACGCGGTGCTGGATCGACGCCACGCGCACCAGGTGGACATCGATGACACGACCGTGCAACAGCAGCTGGGTGACCTGCCCGCGTTCGACGGAGAGTTGGACGCGGCCCAAAGAGTGCTACGGCTGCGCGCGGTGCTGAGTCAGCTTTCGCCTAAGTGTCGGGCCGCGGTCGTGCTTCACTACAGGGATGGGCTTCACTATCAGGAGGTCGCCGAGCGACTCGGCGTGTCGGTTCACATGGTCAAGAAGTATCTGGCGCAGGCGCTCGTGCATTGCCGGCGCCGCATGGCGCGACTGGCGTGAAATCATGACAGCAACCGCAGAGCAGATTCGAACTGCCGTCTCGCAGCAGGCCGGTGACTGGTTTGTCGCAAACGAGGCCGGGACACTGGATGCGTCGGAGCGCGCGGCGTTTGTCGCGTGGCTCAAGGCATCGCCGCTGCACGTCGAGGAATACCTGGGCATCGCCTTGGTCGCCCGCGACCTCCCGGCGGCTACGAACGATCCGCGGGTATCAGTGGAAGCCCTCCTGAGTGAGGCGCTGGCCGATAAGGACGAGAACGTCGTAACGCTGGATCACCCTCTCCCCGAGCGTGGACCTCCGGCGAAGCGTTCGATCGCCGCGCGCACCTGGGCCTATGCTGCCCCATTCGCTGCAGCTGCAGTCGTTGTGCTTGCCCTGCTGTTCTGGGTGCGGGATGGCGAGTTCCTGGGTCTGCCCAAGACGTACCGGACGGCTCACGGCGAACAGAATGCCTGGCGGCTCCCGGACGGCACGCTGCTTCATCTCAATACCGATTCCGCGATCACGGTTCGCTACTCCGGATCCGAGCGCCTCGTCGCCATCGACAGGGGTCAGGCGCTGTTCGATGTGGTGCACGACGCCAAGCGACGATTCCGCGTGGGCGCAGGGGAGGGGCAGATCGTGGCGGTCGGCACGCAGTTCGAGGTCTACCGCAAACCCGACACGGTCGTCGTTACCGTTGTAGAGGGCACTGTTGGCGTGTTTCCCGGTGATGACCCGAAGCCGGAGGCGCGCGCAATGGGTCTGCCTGAGCAGGCACTCCATGTCGGTGCCGGATATCAGGTTCGAATTGACGCCGGATCGCGGTTGGGGCCAGCCTGTAGCCGTTGATGCACAGGCGGCTGTGGCCTGGCTGCACCGGGAGATCGTGTTCCAGGCGCGGCCGTTGGGTGAGGTGGCAGACGAGTTCAATCGTTACAACAAGATTCCGATAGAGATTGACGATCCGGCGCTGCGAGCCTTGCCGGTGAGTGGCCTGTTCAGCGCGTACGACATCGACTCGTTCGTGACATTTTTGGGGACACTGGACGGAGTAGCGGTACAGAGAACTCCAAGCCGCATCCGCGTATTCAACCTCTCGACCGAGGAGCTTCCGTCAGCGGATCGCTGACCGTTTACCCCCAGCGCACATCCGGGATGGGGACGATCCCTCGATGAACCTTCTCAACCTTCGCGCGACGCCCCAGGTGGCGTTCTTGATTGCTCAAGTACCGTGCGCGGCGGATTCCAAAAATGACTTCCGTGCGTGACATGCTGCAGGCATGCGTGCTGGGGGCGCTGATTACCGCATCGATAGCCGAAGCAGACTCGACCGCGGTGCTCTTCCCGGCGATTGCACCACAGCCGTTGGCTCAGGCACTGAGTGCATTCGCCAAACAGACCGGCCTGCAACTCGTTTACGTGTCGGAACTCGCGAGAACGCTGGAGTCAAAGGGAGCACGGGCCGGTAAATCGGTGGCCGAGGCGCTCTCGCAGTTGCTCGAAGGTACGGGCCTTGAGTTTGAGTTTCTGAATGAGCGAACCGTCCGCATCTTCGCGTCACCGCCATCCCCGGCGCCCAACAGCGCGCCTGTGCCGACGAAGCGCCTGGACCTGCGCAGCGACTTGCGCCCCGCGGCACTCGGCGCAACCATCGTAACCGCCACGCGACGCGAAGAGCCTGCCAACCGAGTACCAATAAGCATGGCGGTCTGGACGCAAGAGGCGATGGAGGCGTCGGGCATCAAGAGCATGACTGGGGTCGGCTTCCTGACGCCGGGCGTCGAGTTCGATTTCTTTCCAGATAACGGCGCGGGCTTCTATACGAACATCGCGATTCGGGGTGTGACTGACAGGAACGGCACGACGACCGGGATCTACGTCGACGATACGCCAGTGCCGGCTGCCCAGGCTGACTCGTTTGGGCACGCCTTCCTTCTGACCTTCGATCTCGACCGTGTAGAAGTCTTGCGTGGCCCGCAGGGCGCGATGCTCGGCGGAGGCACTTTGGGCGGAGCCGTCCGGTTCATCGAAAATCAGCCGAGCCTCACCACATATACCGCCCTTGCACGTACGGAGCTGGCAGCGACGACACGGGGCCATCCGAGTTATGAGGTCGGTGCGGCGGCGGGCGGGCCGATCGTCCCCGATGTCATGGGTTTTCGCGTCAGCGCATGGTATCGAACGGACGGAGGCTACGTAGACCGCGTCGATCCATTCACCGGCGCGACCGTCGATGACAATGCCAATCACACAACGAGCAAGAGCGCGCGCGGCGCTGTGACCTTCGCACCGACAGAGCGCGTGCACATTACACCGTCGCTGATCTATCAATCTCTCAGCACCAGAGACTCATCCTCGTTCTATACCTATTTGTCTGACCCCGACGCGGGTGAACTCCACAATGGCAAGCTCCTCGCGCAGCCATTCGACGACCGGTTCTACCTCGGGTCTCTCAAGGTCACCGCAGGTCTGCGCGGCGCCGATCTGAGCTCCGTCACGTCGTATTTCCATCGCGTGGCTGCAGCGACTGTCGATGACACCAACAACTCTGGCTGGGGAGGGTGGGGGAACTCTCTCGGGCCCGAGTATCCGATCGGGTATGAAGACGCCATAACGACCTCGATCGATCTGTCGCAGAATGACTTCTCGCAGGAAATACGACTGACATCGTCTGGCGCCTCGCTACCATGGCTCGCGGGCGTTTTCTACTCGAACGAGCGCACAAGTGAGACTGTCAGCACCGTCGCGACGACCACGCCTGCCGTAGGGCCCATAGATGGCCGTCGCGCGCATGACGCGAGCGAGACCCAGCTTGCCGCATTCGGACAGCTCGCGCTCCCGATAACGAAGCTCCTCACCGCCAGCGCGGCGCTGCGTATAACCCGCGAAAAAGATGATGCCGTAATCGGTCCAGCTGCCCAACGTGATTCGGTCACGTATACGACAGTTGCGCCAAGATTCAGCATCGCGTATCAGATGGACGAGGACAACCTCTTCTACCTGACGGCGGCGAAGGGATATCGAACGGGCGGGGTTGCTGGAGTGCTGCCCCCTGAGTGCGGTCAGACTCCGGATTTGGTTGCTCCGGACACAGCGTGGAGCTACGAGCTTGGTGCCAAGAGTGGCCTCTTCGATGGGCGCATGCAGCTTGACGCCAGCGTATTCCACATCCGCTGGAATGACCCGCAACTTCTACTGGTGACCGACACTCCAAACGCCTGCCGCTACGGCGGCAACGCTGGTGAGGCGGTCAGCAACGGGTTCGAGTTGGCAACGCAGGTGCTGCTGGCCGAGCACTTCAAGGCTGGCCTGGGCGTCTCGTATACGGACGCGCACTACACCCAGACAGTGAGCCCTGGTGGGCACGTGATCGTCAGCAGTGGCGATGCATTGGGAACCATACCGCTCGTCACATCGCCCTGGAACCTCACCGCGTCACTCGAATATGCGTTCGCCCTGGCCAGCGGGGTTAGGGGCAACCTCCTCGTCGAGGACGCATTTCATAGCCACAACCCGGGTCCCTTCTACACGGACAATCCGGCATCGCCGTACTACGCGCCAGACCGTCGCGCGGATCCTTCGACGAACCTTGTCAATCTGCGAACTGACGTGAAATGGTCGCTCTTTGACGTGGCACTCTTTGTCAACAACGTGTTCGACTCGCAGCCGACAGTGCTGCGCAGGAATGCGTGCTGCAACGACACGCTGTTCTACGCCACCACCTTCAGGCCACGCACCATCGGCATTACCGCCAACTGGCGGTTCTGAAAGTTTCGCGACACGGCCTGATCGGCTACGCTCCCCAAAACCATTGGGAGAAGCCGATGAGCGCATTCAAGCTCGACACGAGCCACACGATTGACCGGGCCGCTTGCCGCACTCGTACTCTCGACGCTAGCCGCATGCGCAGCGCTTGCAGAGACCGCGCGCCCGCCGGTGGCGCCGGTCCGGCCGGTGACGGACGAGTACTTCGGCACGAAGATCACCGATCCGTATCGGTGGATGGAAAGCATGGACGCCGAGACGGTCGAGTGGATGAAAGCGCAGGGGCGCTACACGCGCAGTGTGCTCGACTCAATCCCCGGGCGTGCCGCGTATCGCGAACAGCTCACGAAGTTCACGAGCGCGTTCGGGTTCGTCAAGTCGTACCAGGCTTTCGGCGGTCGCTCCTTCTATCTGTATCGGGCGCCGGGCTCGGACAACTATGACCTGCTGGTCAAAGAGGGAAGCGGTGCGGTGCGCACCGTGGTCGATGTCGGCGCATTGCGCGCGGCGCACGGCGGCACGCCCTACGCCATCAACTATTTCCAGGCATCACCGGACGGGAGCAAGGTCGCAGCTGGCATCTCGGAGGGAGGTTCAGAGAATGCGTCGCTTTCGGTCTACGACGTAGCAAGTGGGCGCGTCGTAGCCGGTCCGTTGAGTCGCGCAGAAATCGGCGCAGTGTCGTGGACGCAGGACAGTCGGACCGTCTTTCTCAATCGTCTCGCGGACACGAAGGTACTCGCGGAGAAGTACCTCAACAGCATCGCCGCGGTGTGGAACCTGAAGGATGAACCCGTCGCTCTCCTCGGTGCCACTGTCGGCCACGGTCCCCACATCGAGTCGCAGCAATTCCCCGTGATAGGCATCTGGCTCGGTGCGAGCCAGGCTGGAGCAGTCATCGTCAACGGTGTGCAGAACGAGTGGCAGGTGTGGCTGGCGCCAGTGGCCGAGGCCGCAAACTCCGGCGCATCTTGGCGTCAGCTGACCACCTTTGACAGTGGTATTACCTGGGTCGAGATGGCCGGCGACCGGATCTTTCTCCTGTCGCACCAGGACGCCCCGACGTTCCGGGTCCTGGCCCTCAACGCGGGTCAGTCACTCACGCAGGCGGCCACGATTCTAGCCGCGCGCCCGGACCGCGTGATCGAGTGGATTCGCGCCGCGTCGGACGGGCTTTACGTCGCATCGCGAGCCGGAGTCTATTCTCACCTGCTTCGAATTCCGCTTGCCGGCGGTGCGGCGGAGGAAATAGCTCTGCCTTTTCAGGGCGATCTGGGCGAAGCGTTCTCGGATCCGACCCGACCCGGGGTGACATTTACGCTGGAGAGCTGGGTGCAGCCGCCGACCGTGTTGCACTTTGATCCAGCAACACGCAAGAGCACCGATCTCAAGCTTGATGCGCGGCCCCCGTTCGATCCAAACGCATATGAGGTCAGCAACATGGTCGGCCGTGCGAAGGACGGTACCAACATTCCGCTCACACTCGTACAGCTGCCCAAGAACAAGAACCCACAGCCGGTCATCCTGTACGCCTATGGCTCGTACGGCATATCGACACTGCCGACGTTTCGACCGGCGTATGTGCCCTTCATGCAGGCAGGCGGCGCGACTGCGTTCTGTCACGTGCGCGGTGGCGGCGAGCTCGGCGAAGCCTGGCGCCTTGGGGGCAAGGACGCCAATAAGCCCAACACGTGGCGCGATTTCATTGCCTGTGGCGAAGCGCTGATCGCGCGCGGTGTCACCACAAACAAGCTGCTCTTCATTCGCGGCGGCTCGGCCGGGGGCATCACCATGGGACGTGCCATGGAAGAGCGGCCCGACCTCTTTGCGGGCGTGATCGACCAGGTGCCGGATTCCAATTCACTGCGCTCGGAGACGACACCCGGAGGTCCGGCGAATATCCCAGAGTTCGGCACGGTCAAGGATCCGCAGGGATTCAAGAATCTCCTCGCCATGGACAGCTATCACGCGGTGGTGGACGGAATGCAGTATCCGCCGATCCTGATCACGACCGGGCTCAACGACCCGCGCGTGGATCCGTGGATTCCCGCCAAGTTCGCCGCGCGGCTGCAGGCCTCCGGCACTCGCGCACCGGTCCTGTTCCGCCTCGACACTGAGGCCGGCCACGGCATCGGCTCCACCAAGACGCAAGAGGACGAGCTGGCCACGGACATTGCGACGTTCGTGTTCTGGCAGTCTGGCCGCGACGGCTGGCAGCCGAAGTGAAGCGCGCAGCGCCGTAGGCATGCGCCTTTCAGTCATCGACCAATCGCCAGTCTCCTCGGGCTCGACTCCCGCGCAGGCGCTGCAGAACACGATCGAGCTCGCACGGCTCGCGGATCGACTGGGCTACACGCGCTACTGGATAGCCGAGCACCATGACATCGAGTCGCTCGCGAGCCCGGCGCCGGAAGTACTCATCGCGAGGCTCACGGCGGAGACTACGCGCATTCGCCTGGGTTCGGGCGGCGTCATGCTGCCGCACTACAGCCCCTACAAAGTTGCTGAGCAGTTCCGCATGTTGCATGCGCTGGCGCCCGATCGCATCGATCTCGCGGTTGGTCGTGCGCCGGGTGGCGGCCCGCTGGCGACACTCGCGTTGCGGCGCGAACGCACCGAGACACCGTTTCCGGATGATTTTCCGAATCAGCTCATGGAGCTCCTCGGATTTCTGCACCGCGAGTTCCATTCGAGCCACCCGTTCAGCGGCCTGACAGTGACGCCGTACATGCCGGGCAGCCCGACCGTTTGGCTGCTGGGCTCAAGCCCGTGGAGCGCACACGCGGCGGCGGAGCTCGGCCTGCCGTATGCGTTCGCCCATTTCATCGCGCCGGAGCACGCAGCTTCAACGCTCGAGTACTACTTCGCGTGCTTCAAGCCTTCACGCTATCTGTCAGCGCCGCAGGCCATCGTGGCGATCAGCGCGGTCTGCGCAGAGACTGACGAGGAAGCGCTGCGACTGGCCACGAGTGTGCGCCTGGTGAGGCGCCGCATCCGCGCGGGCGAGAAAGGACTTGTGCCGTCGGTGGAGGAGGCCGTGCGCGAACTTGGGCCGGCGGCGCCCGAGCCCCGCGTTGACGACGGAACTCTGCCTTCCCTGTTCATCGGCTCGCCCACGACGCTGCGTCGGCAGGTGACCCTCATGGCAGATCAGTGGCACCTCGATGAGGTGATGATCGTCACCATCATGCACGATCACCTGCGAGAATGCGTTCGTACGAATTGCTCGCCGCTGCCCTTGAACCAGGATAGAAACATGCGACGCACGTAATCCCGCCGCGATCTGGGCACTGATCGCCGGCAGCGAGGACGTCAGGCGCCCTAGCGCAAGGCGGGTTTCACGACCGCAAGAATCGCGATCGCGATCAAGAGTACCCCCGGAACCTCGTTGAACCAGCGGTACCAGGTGTGGGAGCGGCCGCCCGAACCGCGGACCAGTTCGTGCATCAGGCGGTAGCACCAGACGTGGTAGGCGATGAGCACTGCGACCAGCACCAGCTTGGTGCGCATCCAGTCGAGATCGAGATAGGCGGGCGTCTGCCAGATCATGGCGAGACCGAAGGCGAGCGTGAGTGCCGCACCGATGGTCATGATCGCGAACAGGCGCCGTTCCATGGTCGCGAACCGTTCGCGGCCGATCGCATCGGTCGTCGCCACGTGGTACACGAACAGGCGCGGCAAATAGAACAGGCCTGCGAACCAGGTGACCATGAAGACGACGTGCAAGGCCTTGAGCCACAGCATGGCGGCAGTTTACCTGCACGCCCGTACACGCGCCCGTGCACCGCTCCGGAGCACACTCTGCCTACTGCAGCCTGCGGGCAGTAACAGCAGTTGAAGGGTGAGCGCTCAGCGCTCATCATTGTCACGAAAACGATTCGGCCGCGCCCGTAATGTCACGTCGCGCAGCCAGACTGGCGAAGTGGACCGCGTGGTACGTGGGTCCGCAAACAACTGGAGGACTGATGAACGCCAAAGCTGCCAAGGCGCGGCGAACCGCGCGGCTTGCAACGCCGAATAGCCTCGGCTCCGAGGCCACACGCGACCTTTCTGCGGCGCTCAACCTGCTGCTAGCCGACATGTTCGCGCTGTACATGAAGACCAAGAATTTCCACTGGCACGTTTCGGGGCCGCGGTTCCGCGACTATCACCTGCTACTGGATGAGCAGGCAGCGCAGATCTATGCGACGACGGACGCTATTGCCGAGCGCGTCCGGAAGGTGGGCGGTACCACGATCCGTTCGATTGGCCACATCAGCCGGCTGCAGCGGGTGCGCGACAACGACGCTGACTACGTCTCGCCGCTCGACATGTTGGCGGAACTGCGCGACGACAACCAGCAGCTCGTGATGCGCATGCGCGAAGTACATGCGGTGTGCGACGAGCACGGCGACGTGGCGAGTGCGAGCCTGCTCGAGAACTGGATCGATGAGGCCGAGCAGCGCATTTGGTTCCTGTTCGAGGCCAGCCGACAGGGCGACGACCCGGGGCGCTGAGGAGTCCACTGGCTTTCCCAGGCTGTGCCGCCGTGACGCCGTGACGGTGCAGTTGCATGTAGTTAACTATATCGTTAATATTTAGCGATACCAGCAACTACAAGCCTGCCTGCGGAGAGCGCCATGAAACCAACGCCACGCGATTGGCCACGCCTTTCGAGCTCGATCTTCTACCAGGACGCAGCCGCCGCCATCGACTGGCTGTGCGAAGCCTTCGGCTTCGAAGTGCGCCTCAGAGTGGAGGGCGAAGGCGGACGCATCGAGCACAGCGAACTGACCTACGGCGAAGGCCTGATCATGGTCTCGCAGGAGGGCGGCGACGTGCAGAAGAGGCCGTGGAAAGCGTTCATGCGCAGCCCGCGCTCGCTCGAGGGCCGCACGACGCAGTCGCTGATGCTGTTCGTGGACGATGCCGATGCCCATTGCGCCCACGCGCGCGCGCGCGGAGCGCGGATCGTCGAGGAACCGGCGACACACGACTACGGCGCGGACTATTTCGCGGATCGCAGCTACGGCGCGCTCGATCCGGAAGGGCACATGTGGTGGGTCACACAGCGGCTGCGCGACCCGTCCGCTTCTTAGTTCGCAACGATGGTCCGTGCCGCGGCACAGGTTGACGCGACGTTCGGGGCGCTGGCAGACCCGACGCGTCGCCAGGTAATCCAGACGCTGCTCAAGAAGCCGCATCGCGCCGGCGAGTTGGCGGAAGTGCTCGGCATGAGTCCGCCCGCTCTCAGCCGGCATCTGCGCGTGCTGCGCCGCTCGGGCGTCATCGTCGAGCAAGGCGTCGAACATGATGCGCGAGTGCGGATCTACACGCTCAGCCGCTCTGCCTTTGCACCCCTGCGAGAGTGGCTTGAACAGGTCGAGGGCCTGTGGGAAGACCAGCTGCGCGCCTTCAAGGCGCATGCAGAGAAATCCCCCGGCGCCCGCGGGCGCGGGGCATGAGCGGCGACCAGGCGCGGGTAACGGTGAGCGTCGCTGTGCCACCAAAGTCCGCGTTCGAGATCTTCACGGCCCAGATCGATCAGTGGTGGCGGCGCGGTCCGAAGTTTCGCCACGCCGGCACAGGCCGCGGCTTCATTCACATCGAGCCGCGAGTCGGCGGGCGCATCTTCGAGTCGATCGAAGGCAGTGACGGTCCCACGGTTATCGAAGTCGGTCGCGTCAGTGTCTGGCAGCCACCCGAACGGTTGGTGTTTTCCTGGCGCAATGCCAACTTCGCGCCCGATGAACGCACGGAGGTCGAGGTCGAATTCGCCCCCTCGCCCAATGGTACTTCGGTCACCGTCACGCATCGCGGATGGAGCTCGTTGCGTGACGGACATCCCGCTCGCCATGGCCTGGTGGGTGCAGAATTCAGCCGCATGATCGCCTTGTGGTGGGGAGAGCAATTGAGCTCGCTGCGGGAACGAGTCCGGGACTCAGATACCCGGGGCAGGCCCTGAGCACCTCTTCCTTTGAATATTGTGGAACTTTTGCGAGCGATCGCTGTAGAGTCTCAGGCGTGAAACAGGGATTGAAGCGTTTCCATCGAGGCAGGCGCTCAGGGGGTGAGACTGCTCTGCCGCGTTGGCGGCTGGGACTGCTGTTGTGCTGTGTGCTGGCCGCCACACTGCAGATCCAGGTTGCGCAGACGCACATCCACATCCCGGCTTATCTTGCTGCGGCCTCGATCGATTCCGTTCCCGAGGCAGCGGTAGCGGCACCCTCGTCCCTGGACCCGGAGGGCGCGCAGGGCCAGCGCCGCGATCGAGAACCTGACGGCGTCTGCCCGCTTTGCCAGGTGGTTGCGCACACGGGCGCGCTCTCGACGCCTACGCCCTCGGACCTGCCGACGCGGTTGACATCCGGTCCCTTCGTTTCACCCGCTGTAATCCCACTCGTTTCAGTAGCCGCGGTCTCCTTCAGCTGGCGCGGCCGCGCCCCTCCCGTCGTCTGACTCCACGTTGCCCTTGACCGCGATTCGCGACTGACCCGTCGCGGGTTGCGTTTGTCATTCCGTGCACCTCGCGGCTTCGGCGCAAGCGTGCCGGATCTCATCTTTCATGTGGAGCAGGTTATTTATGTCACACATAGCAACTGTCAGTGCCGCAGCGGCCCTGACCTTACTCTTTACTGACGGTGCGCTGGCCGATCCCGACGCACAGGAGATCGGAAAGGTCATCGTCAGCGCCTCGCCGCTGGAGCGAGACGCGGACTCGTTCGCGACTATTGCTGATAGCGTTAACCGGGATCAGATCCTACGGCAGGGCGGCGCCAACCTCGCCGACGCGCTGTCCAATGAGCCTGGAGTCACTGGCACGACTTTCGCCTCTGGGGCGAGCCGGCCCGTCATCCGTGGGTTCGACGCCAATCGCGTCCGCATCCTGGAGGACGGCATCGGGAGCTTTGATGTTTCCGACGTCGGTCCGGATCACGGCGTGCCCATCGATCCGCTCTCGGCGGAGAAGATCGAAGTGGTCCGCGGCGCTGCAACCCTGCGCTACGGCAGCCAGGCGATCGGCGGGGTCGTGAATGCCATCAACAATCGAGTGCCGACGCAGTTGCCGGAGGATGCCTTCACCGGCGAGGCTTCCGGCAGCTATGCCACCAATGCCGACACCCGCCAGGGGGCGGCGCTGATCGATGCGCGCGCCGGGCAATTCGCTTTCCACGTCGATGGCTTCGATCGGCACGCGGATGACTACGACACACCGGAAGGAACCCAAAGCAACTCCTACTTCAGAGGCGATGGTTATGCGGGCGGCGGTTCCTACTTTTTTGGAGACAGCCGCATTGGCGTGGGGGCCATTCACTATGACGCCAAGTACGGCATCCCGGGGGAGGACACCTTCATCGACATGAAGCAGACCAAGGAGCTCATGCGCTCCTCATTCGCGATCGGGGCGGGAGCGTTTCAGAAGCTCAACATTGAAGGCGGCTATGCCGATTACGAGCACAGCGAGCGCGATCCCGCGGGCGTGGCGGCATCGACCTTCAAGGACAACGAATGGGATGCGCGAGCGGAGGGACTGTTCGGTGAGATGGGACCGTTCTCCGGCGCGGCCTTTGGCGTCCAGCTCCAGAACCGCAACTTCTCCGCGCTCGGGGAGGGCGCCGACTACCTGCTGCCGACGACGACCCAAACCTATGCCGGCTTCGTGTTCGCCGACGCGCCCCTGAGCCAGGTCCTGGACCTGCAGGCGGGAGCGCGCGTCGAGCACGTGAAAGTGGACGGCACTCCCGCCTCCGATGTAGCGACGTCACGCGACTTCACACCGGTCAGTGGCTCCATCGGCTTGCTGTACACGGCCACGAAAACGGTGTCGCTGGGCCTCACATTGTCGAGTGCGGCTCGCGCGCCGGCGCAGACCGAGCTGTTCGCACGCGGTCCTCACGATGGGCCGGGAACATTCGAGACCGGCGATCCGACACTCGACCTCGAGCGTGCCAACTCGCTGGAGGGCTCGGTGCGCGTACGGACCGACGCGGTCCGGCTGGACGTGTCAGTGTGGGGAGCGCGCTTCAGCAATTACATTTTCGGCAACCTGACCGGTCGCACCTGCGACGACGCGGGCAATTGCGTCGTCGGCGACACCGGAGAGCTCAAGGAACTGATCTACGAGCAGCTCGACTCGAAGTTCTGGGGTGCGGAAGCCAAGTCGACCTTCGGACTCTATACGGGCCCGAGCGGCAAACTGCAGGCCTTGCTACTCGCGGACTACGTGCGTGCGACGCTCGACAACGGCGGCAACGTGCCGCGTATTCCCCCCTATCACATCGGTGGCGGATTGGCGTGGGACGGGCCAAGCGTCGACGCGAGCTTTCTGGTGAAGTATTCCGGCGCACAGAATGATGTCGGTACTGCGGAATCACCGACCGATGGATTCACCTCGGTGGATGCTCAGCTGGGCTGGCGCCCCTGGACTTCGACCCCGGGACTCGAGCTGGCGCTGGTAGGTCATAACCTCACCGACAGTGTGCAACGCAACTCCGTGGCACTGAACAAGGACGAAGTGATCCTGCCGGGGCGCGATGTCAGCTTGATCTTGCGAGCCAACTTCTAGCGAGCGATGGCCGGCGGCGCCCGCGAGCGCCGTTGGCCGCCCTCTTCGCAGGAGGTGACCGTCGCTTGTCCCGTTCACTGCCGTTGGCGAGGCGGCACGACTCGGCCGCGCGTGCACGCGCGTTGCGCATCACGGCCTGGGTGCTGGTAGCCGTGTTCGCGAGTGCCGAGCTGCTGATCGCGGCACTCGACCGCGTCGACGGGAACCTTTGCGCCAGCAACCGACTGCGCGCACTGGTGCAGTGGGAGCTGGCACGCCAACCCGACCTGCCGCTCGACGCACTCGCGCGCGAGTTTCACACCTCGATAGCCGTCGTTCTGGATGGAATGATGCCGGAGCGTCGCGTCGGAGTTCCTGGAGAGGAGTTGTCAGCGGTGTGGCGGCTGGCAGATTCGTGGCCGGACCCCGTCATCGTCCTGTGGGGACGCGGACACTCCCTGGAGGTGCACGGCGCCATCGTACGCGCACCAACCGCCGCGCCGGATGACAGCCTGCAATTCGAGACCGCGGGCGGAGCTGTGCGCGGCAAGCTGCAGGCTTCGGAGCTGGGAGCGATCTACGCATTCAGTGCACGGATCGGAGACTACAGCGTTCCGGAATTGTTGTTCATCGACCGCACCGGGAATGTGATCTTAGAAATCGTTCCCGGAGCGGCGCTGCGGCAGCCGTTGCGGGCCGCGCCGGCTGATGCTGCAACAGCACTCCGGCAAATGCAGGCCCTGCCGCAGGTTTGCCGCCGGGCCCGAGGCTGATGCCGATTTTGATGAGAGGGTGCGATACTGGTGCCCATGAACCGACCGCACCCCTTCAAGCTGGCCGTGCCGGTCGGGCCGACTGATCATGCAATCGGCCCGCCGCATGCGCCCGTGACCGTCGTGGAATACGGCGACTTCGAGTGCCCGAACTGCAAGCAGGCGGCTCCGGCTGTAAAGCTGCTGGTGGAGAGATTCGCGGAACGCGTGCGCTTCGTCTTCCGCCACTTTCCGCTCGAGGAGGTCCATCCGCACGCATTGCGCGCCGCCGAAGCGGCAGAGTGTGCCGGCGGCCAGGGCAAGTTCTGGCAAATGCATGACCTGTTATTCGACAACCAGAGTCACCTGAACCTGGAGCACCTGCGCAAATATGCGGCGCGGCTGGAGCTCGATCTGGCGCGCTTCGCCGCAGAAATGGACGACGAGATCTACCTGCAGCGCGTGCGCGAGCACCTGAACAGCGGGCGCCAGAGCGGTGCGCGCAATACGCCGACGTTCTTCGTCAACGGCTCCATCCACGACGTCTCTTACGGTCTGCACGGGCTCTTCGACGCGGTCGAATCGGGGCTGCACAGGAAGTGACAGTGGCGGACATGCCCGCCAATCTCGAGACGCGCCGTGCGCAGATGTTCCCGCATCTCACGGCAGCGCAGGTCGCGCGCCTCGCGCCGCATGGCACCCGGCTGCGGACGCGCGCGGGCGAGGTGCTCGCTGAGCCCGGTGAGCGTAACCGCAAGCTGATGGTCGTGCTGTCCGGAAGTGTCGAGATCGTGCGGCCCGGGATCTCCGGGGAAGATCTCGTGACCGTGCACGAGCCCAATCAGTTCGCGGGCGAGATCAGTACGTTGCGGGGGCAGGGGAGCCTCGTGCGTGCGCGGGTTCGGGAGGAGGGCGAGATCCTAGCGATCGACGAAGAGCATCTGCGCGCCATCGTGCAGACGGATTCGGAACTGAGCGAGCTGTTCATGCGCGCCTTCATCCTGCGGCGCGTGGGACTGGTGTCCACGGCACCCGGGGACGTGATCCTGATCGGCTCGCGCCATTCCGCCGGGACACTGCGTGTGCAGCAGTTCCTGACACGCAACTCTTACCCCTATCTCAGCCTCGACGTCGACAGCGACTCGAGCGTGCAGGCCCTGCTCGAGCGTTTCCGCGTGAGCGTCGACGAGATTCCGGTGGTGCTGTGCCGTGGGGAGCAGGTGCTCAGGAATCCGAGCAGCGAACAGCTCGCAGTCTGCCTCGGGATGAATCCCCAGGTCGACGACGCCAAAATCCACGATGTGATCGTGATCGGCGCGGGGCCTGCCGGACTGGCAGCCGCGGTCTACGCGGCATCGGAGGGTCTCGACGTTCGGGTGCTCGAGTCCACCGCTCCGGGCGGGCAGGCCGGCTCGAGCTCGAAGATCGAGAACTACCTCGGCTTTCCCACCGGTATTTCCGGCCAGGCACTGGCGGGCCGGGCACTGGTGCAAGCGCAGAAGTTCGGCGCGACGGTCTCGATTGCGAGCAGCGCCTTGCGCCTGCGTTGCGAGCCTCCTCTGCATGCGGTCGAGGTGTCGGGAGAGCAGATCGTGCGCGGACGCGCGATCATCATCGCGACCGGCGCCGCGTACCGGCAGCTCGCGCTCGAGAATCTCTCGCAGTTCATCGGCGTCGGCGTGTATTACGCCGCGACCAACGTCGAAGCGCGCCTGTGTAAGGACGAGGAAGTGATCGTGGTCGGTGGCGGAAATTCCGCCGGCCAGGCGGCGGTGTTCCTGGCGAGCAGCTGCCGGCAAGTGCACCTGTTGGTGCGTTCGAAGGGTCTCGCCGACAGCATGTCGCGCTACCTCATCCGGCGCATCGAGGAGAGCCCCAACATTACGCTGCGCTCGTACACGGAGATCGCAGCGCTGGAAGGTAACGGCCAGCTGCAGCGCGTGACCTGGCGCAGCGGCTCATCCCGCGAGACGCACGACATCGGGCATGTTTTTCTCATGATGGGCGCCGATCCGAACACCAGTTGGCTGCAAGGATGCGTGACCCTCGATGACAGGGGTTTCATCAAGACCGGCTCCGATCTCGGGACCGAGGATCTGGCTGCGGGGCGCTGGCCGCTGCCGCGCGCGCCATACCTTCTGGAGACCAGCGTTCCCGGAATCTTTGCGGTGGGCGATGTTCGCTCCGGTAGTGTCAAGCGTGTGGCATCCGCGGTCGGCGAGGGATCGGTCTGCGTGCAGCTGGTCCACCGCGTCCTCAGCGAATGAACCGAGTACAACTCGGGCCGACCACTCCACCAGCGCTGCCGGGCGGATCTGCGGGGCTGCCATTTGCCGTACGCGATTGATTCCAGCCGCGCTGATGTCTAACCCAAGTATGTGGTTGGAGAACAGGTCAGGTACGATCGCCCAGAGTACCTGAAATGGCGACTTCAGAGCCCGTTCTCTTTCTGGCACACGATCCGGACCTTCCGAGCTTCCGCTACCGGATCGCCCCCGCGATCGAGCTCCTCAGGCAACAGGGAATCCCTTGCCGCATCGAAGCATTCCCGCACGGCCGTTATGGACGACGCATTTGGGAGTTGCGCTCAGCTTTGCGCGAGGCTGCGGCCGTGGTCCTTGTGAAGTTCAAGGTAGCTCCGCCGGAAGCGTGGTTGCTCCGGCGCCTCGCTCGGCATCTCGCGCTCGATCTCGATGACGCGATCTATGTGGGCAAGCCCAGAGGACCCTTGGCCGATGCGGAAGATTCGTGGTGGCGTCGAGCCAAGTTCGCGGCTACCTGCCGCATCATGGACCTGATCATCGCTGGGAACCGGCACCTGGCCGAGGCGGTGCGCTCGTATGGGGTGCACGTCGAAATCGTGCCGACTCCGCTCGATTGCGAGCGCTATCGGCAATCGACACCCGATCCCGCGCGTGCGCCGCGCCTCGTGTGGATCGGGCTGCCGGAGAATCTCATCCATCTTGAGCCGCTGAAGCCGGTCATTGCGAGGCTGCAGACCACCTGGCCTGAGCTGAAGTTGCGTGTCGTGTGCTCGCGCTTTCCGAGCTGGGCCGACTCAATGCTGGAGCGGGTGCAATGGAGTTCCGAAAGTGAAGTGCCCGCGCTTGCGAGTGCCGATATCGGTCTCATGCCGCTCTCCGACAATGAGTGGACGCGTGGCAAGTGCGCGTTCAAGTTGCTGCAGTACATGGCCGCGGCCCTGCCGTGCGTTGCTTCGCCGGTGGGTGCAAACAGTGAACTGATTACTCACGAGTACAACGGGTTTCTCGCAACCACGGAAGGAGAATGGTACGAGACCTTGTACCGGTTGCTCGCATCGCCCGAGCTGCGAAAGAGTTTCGGCCACCGCGGTCTCGCTCACGTGCGCAAACACTATAACGTTCCAGGAGTGGCATCGCGTACCGCGGCACTGATCGCCGGACTGGCACATGGAGCCGTCGTGCCGCTGCACGCCGATCCGCAACCCCGATGATGCGCGCGTCCTGAAATGCAGTTCACGGTAGCGATTACTGTCTATAAGACCGAGCACTTTCTGCCGCACGCTGTGCAGACGGTGATGGCGCAAACACTGACTGACTGGGAGATCCGGATGTATTCGGATGGCCGATCATCCAAGAGCGAGTTGGTCGCGCGGCAGCTCGAAGGAAGAATTCCCATTCAGTACAAGCGGATTCCGCGGCGGCGCGGAGCGTACGGCAATCGACTCCGCCGGATAGCGCTGGAAGAGGCCCGCGGCACACATGTCTGTTACCTCGGGCATGACTGCTTGCTGTACCCTACCTATCTCGAAGCACACGCGCGGAACATTGCCGGTCAAAAAGACGCACTTTCGGTTGTCCCCGTGGCGTATTGGAAGAAGTACGTTTTGCGTCGTGGCCAGCCCGCCGCGACCGACCTGATGACGCTCGGCGAGGGCGAGATCGATCTGCTGGCCATTGCTTATCCGCGCGAGCTCGCGCTGGAGCTGGGCTGTTTCGGCCCCGACATGGAGCGCTTTCGCTGCGCCGATTTCCTGGCTTACGACCGGCTGCGGCACCGGACGTCCCCAACCTTCAAGCCGATGTCGGAGCAGGCCGCACACTTCTGAATGCAATGAGCCGCAAGGGAATCATTTTGGCTGGGGGAGCTGGAACGCGGCTGCATCCTGCAACGTTCGCGATCAGCAAGCAGCTGCTGCCGGTCTACGACAAGCCGATGATCTACTACCCGCTGTGCACTCTGATGCTCGCGGGTGTTCGTGACATTCTCCTGGTCTCAACTCCGATCGATCTGCCGCATTACCAGCGACTTCTGGGCGACGGTCGTCAGTGGGGGATTGAGTTGAGCTATGCCGAGCAACCGCGGCCTGAGGGGCTGGCGCAGGCGTTCGTGATCGGTCGAGGATTTGTTGGCCGCGATCACGTGGCTTTGATCCTGGGCGATAATATCTTCTACGGCCACGGACTACCGGAGCAGTTGCAGAGGGCCGCTCGACCGAATGACGGGGCCACGGTGTTCGCGTATCGCGTCAAGGATCCGGAGCGGTATGGTGTCGTCGACTTCGATCGTGACGGTCGCGTGCTCGGAATCGAGGAAAAGCCTGCACAACCGAAGTCGCATTTTGCGGTCACAGGTCTCTATTTCTATGACAATCGGGTCCTGGATATCGCCGCATCACTCACTCCCTCCGCGCGGGGCGAACTGGAGATCACCGACGTCAATCGCGCGTATCTCGAGATGAAACAGTTGAAGGTTGATCTGCTTGGCCGGGGCATCGCGTGGCTGGATACGGGCACGCATGAATCCTTGCTGCAAGCAGCGATGTTCATTGAAGCCATCGAGAGCAGGCAAGGACTCAAGGTTTGCTGTCCCGAGGAAATTGCCTATCGCGCCGGATACATCGACGCGGGTCAGCTCGAGCGTTTGGCGCAGCCGCTCGCCAACACCGGATACGGAGCCTATCTCCTCGATCTGGTGCGCTCGGAGCGATAGTCGTGGATCTCCACCCAACCCGGATAGCCGACGTCATCCTGCTGCGTCCGAAGATTTTCGGGGACGACCGCGGTTTCCTCCTGGAGTCCTGGCAAAAGCGGAAATTTGCCGAGGCGGGTCTCGACATCGAATTCGTGCAGGACAATCACAGCCGATCGGTACGACACACGCTGCGTGGATTGCACTATCAGATTCAGCAGCCGCAGGGAAAACTGGTGCAGGTCATCACGGGAACCGTGTTTGACGTTGCCGTTGATCTGCGAAAGAGCTCGCCCACCTTCGGCCAATGGGTTGGCGAAACAATTTCGGACCGCAATCACCACCAATTGTGGATTCCGCCAGGCTTCGCGCACGGATTCCTGGTATTGAGCGAGGTGGCGGATTTCAGTTACAAGTGCAGCGACTACTATGCGCCAGAGTACGAGCGCTGCGTCCGATGGGATGATCCAGAACTGAAAATTGACTGGCCGCTAGTGCCAGGAGCGGCACCTATTGTGTCTGCCCGAGACGCGGCTGGAGCGGCACTGCGCACGGCGGAGCTTTTTGCGTGAAGGTTCTGATCACGGGAGCTCATGGCCAAGTGGGCCAGGCACTGCTGCGCAGCGTTCCTGCCGGCTGTGACGTTCACGCGCTTGGGCGGGACGAGCTCGACGTATCGCGGGAGGATGAAGTTCGGGCGATCATAAAAAAGGTGGAACCCGACGTCATTGTCAATGCCGCCGCGTACACAGCCGTTGATCGAGCTGAGACCGAACCGGCCGCGTGTCATCAGGTGAACGCCGAAGGCCCGCGTTACCTGGCGCAGAGTGCCAAGCACCACGGCGCGCGGCTTCTACACATCTCCACCGACTTTGTGTACGACGGCAAGGCCTCGTCGCCCTATCTTCCAGACGCAGTTCCTCGACCCCTGGGCGTCTACGGAGAAAGCAAACGACTCGGCGAGGTGGCCGTTCTGCAGACCCTCGGCGGTGAAGGTCTGATTCTTCGCACGGCCTGGGTCTACGCCGCCTGGGGCAACAATTTTCTGCGCACGATGCTGCGGCTCATGGCCGAACGGGGTTCGGTACGCGTCGTGGCAGACCAGGTTGGCTCACCAACGGCAGCGCGGTCGGTCGCGGATGTGCTGTGGAGGTTCGTCGAGCGCAAGGATATCTACGGAATCTATCACTGGACAGATGCGGGCGTTGCCAGTTGGTATGACTTTGCGGTTGCAATCGCCGAAGAGGGGGCTTTGATAAAGCTGCTCCCGCCGGACGTCGAGGTGTCGCCAATATCAACGGCGGAGTACCCAACGCCTGCGCGTCGACCCGCATATAGCGTGCTCGACAAGCGGTCCACATACGCGGTGCTCGGTCTCCGCCCTGTCCATTGGCGAACGGGCCTGAGAGCGACTCTGGGAGAGATTGCGCGTGCCTAGATTGCTGGTTACGGGCGGGGCCGGCTTCATCGGCTCGAACTTCGTGCAGTATTGGCTCACCCAGCATCCCGGAGAGCGGGTCGTGGTGTTTGATGCGCTCACCTATGCCGGCAACCTGGCGAGCCTGAAGCCGATCGCAGGGCGACCAGAGTTTCGATTCATCCACGGAGATATCTGCGACACCGGCGTGATCGAAAGCGCACTGCGCGAGGAAAGAATCGACACGATCGTCCACTTCGCGGCGGAATCACACGTCGACCGTTCGATCGTGGGCCCAGACAGCTTCGTAAAGACCAACGTAGTCGGAACGCATTCCCTGTTGAAAGCGGCGAGACAAGTGTGGCTAGAGGACCGATGCGTCGACCAGCATCGATTTCACCACGTATCTACGGACGAAGTGTACGGTTCGCTCGGTCCAAATGATCCGGCGTTTGTCGAAACAACGCCGTACGCGCCCAACTCCCCGTACGCCGCAAGCAAAGCGGCTTCGGATCATCTCGTGCGCGCATATCATCATACCTATGGCCTCAGTGTGACGATCAGCAACTGCTCAAATAACTATGGCCCGTACCATTTTCCGGAGAAGCTGATTCCGCTGATAATCGTGAACCTACTCGAGGGACGGCCGCTGCCAATCTACGGCGATGGTCGTAATGTGCGCGACTGGTTGCATGTGAGCGATCATTGTCGCGGACTTGACTTGATCCTGCAGCGCGGCCAGGTGGGAGCGGTCTACAACATCGGTGCCGGTAACGAGTGTGAGAACCTGGAACTTGTCAGACGAGTTTGCGCCATTGCAGACGCGAAATTCGCAGCGGAAAGCGCGCTCAAGGGGCGCTTCCCCGCGTCGCCTGCGGCTCACGGTGAACCGTGCGAGAGTCTCATTCAGTTTGTGAAGGACAGGCCCGGGCACGATCGCCGATACGCAATGGACTCAATGAAGATTGAGAAGCAGCTGGGTTTCGCCGCGTCGATCACCCTGGACGTCGGATTGGGACTTACTTTTGACTGGTATCTGAACAACGAGTCATGGTGGCGTGGCGTCATGGATAAGAGCTATCGCCGATGGATTGACACGCAGTACACCACAAAGGTGGGGAATATCGGATGAGCGGTGCGTCAGGGCCAGTCGGCACCGTTGAAGTTGCGCTGGGTCACGCCGCGAAATTGCTGGCCACGGACCCCGCGACCGCCGCTGAGCAGGCTACCGAAATCCTCAAGGTCGTGCCTGAGCATCCGCAGGCGACGTTATTGCTGGGAGTTGCACGCCGCAAATCGGGCGACGCCGCGGGCGCCATTGGCGTGCTTACGCAGCTCGCCTCAAAGCAGTCCAACTGGGCCGTGGCGCATTATGAGCTTGGCTTGTCTCTGGGCGCTGATCGGAAAGGTGAAGCGGCGGTCGCCGCTCTGCGGCGCGCCGTCCAGCTCAAACCAGAGATGGGGGATGCCTGGCGCGCACTCGGTGATCACCTCACCGCCATCGGCGATACGCAGGCTGCCGATGAAGCGTATGCGCAGCAGATCAGGTTCTCGTCCCGCAATCCACGCCTCATGGAGGCTGCGGCGGCCCTGTGTGATGGTCGCATTGCGGTCGCCGAAGCGATCTTGCGTGAGTATCTAAAGCAGTTCCCAACCGACGTTGCAGCGATCCGGATGTTGGCGGAAGTGGCGGCTCGGCTCGGACGCATGAGCGATTCGGAAGCGCTGCTCAGGCGATGCCTGGAACTGGCACCGAGTTTTGCGGCGGCCCGGCACAATCTGGCCCTGGTATTGCACCGACAGCACAAGCCTGCCGAGGCGCTCAAAGAAATTGGTCGGCTGCTCGACCTCGATCCGAGGAATCCGGGCTATCGCAATCTCCATGCCGCGATCCTGAGCGCTATCGGCGAATACGAGCAATCCATTGAAATCTATTCTGGCGTGCTTGCGGAGTACCCCAATCAGGCCAAGGCCTGGATGAGCTACGGTCATGCCCTGAAAACTGCCGGGCAGCAAGAGGAGTGCATCCGCGCCTACCGCAAGAGTATTGACCTCAAACCGGGTCTGGGCGAGGCGTACTGGAGCCTTGCCAACATGAAGACGGTCCGATTTTCGCCGTCAGATCTCGATGCGATGCGTGCACAGCTGAAGCACAACGATCTCTCGGACGAGGATCGCTTTCATTTCCATTTCGCCATCGGCAAGGCGCTGGAAGACTTGGGCCTTTACGCCGAATCATTCGAGCACTACGCGAGCGGTAACCGACTGCGCCGGGCGGGGATTCGCTACGATGCCGAGGAAACGTCCGCGCACGTGCGACGCTCCAAGGCTGTCTTTTCGAAGCAGTTTTTCTCGGAACGCGCGGGCATGGGTGCGCCGGCACCTGACCCGATCTTCATCGTCGGCCTGCCGCGTGCGGGGTCCACGCTGCTCGAGCAGATCCTGTCGAGCCACCCGGCAGTAGAGGGCACGATGGAGTTGCCCGACATCGCTTTCATGGCCGGGGAGCTCGGCGCAAGAAAGACTCGGGCGCAAACGGCGAGATATCCAGAGGTCCTTGCGAATCTGAAAGCCGACGACCTGCGTGCCCTGGGTGAGAAGTACCTCCTGCAAACCCGTATCCAGCGCAAGACCGACGCGCCGTTCTTCATCGACAAGATGCCCAATAACTTTCTGCATGTCGGGTTCATTCATCTGATTCTGCCCAACGCAAAGATCATCGATGCGCGGCGGCATCCGCTCGGATGTTGTTTTTCAAATTTCAAGCAGCATTTCGCACGCGGGCAACACTTCACCTACAGCCTCGAGGATGTCGGCCGCTACTATCGCGACTATGTCGAACTCATGGCGCACTTCGATGCCGTGCTGCCGGGTCGGGTGCATCGGGTCGTCTACGAACAGATGATCGACGATACCGAGGCTGAAGTCCGGCGCCTGCTCGACTATTGCAGCTTGTCCTTCGATGAGCGGTGCCTGCGCTTCTATGAAAATGAACGGGCCGTGCGCACGGCAAGCTCCGAACAGGTCAGGCAGCCGATCTTCCGCGATGCCGTCGAGCATTGGCGACACTACGATCCCTGGCTGGCGCCGTTGCGAGAAGCCCTGGGACCGGTGTTGGACGCCTATCCATCGACGCCGGAGTTTCGAATGCCCTGAGGCATGGCATACTGTCGCTAAACCGAACTGGGGAGGGTCGATCCAATGACTCGTAGTCGGATCCGCAAGATGAAACGCACCCCGCCCGCGATGCGCAGCCGCGCAATCATGACGGGAGTTCCTCTGGCCTCCGCGATCTCAGCGATTCTCGCCGGTGCTGCGCCGGTGTACGCGCAGGAAACCCAGGGCGGGGTCCTGGAACAGATCGTCGTGACCGCGCAGAAGCGCGAGGAGAATCTGCAGAATGTCCCATTGAGCATTACGGCACTCGGCTCCGCCAAGCTCGAAGAGCTGCATATCAATAGCTACGCTGATTACTCGGCGTTCCTTCCCAGCCTGGCGACGCAGAATGGCGGTCAGGCCGGCGGGCCCGGGTTTGCCCGCTCCTTCATGCGTGGTATAGCGAGCGGCGAAACGGCGAACCATTCGGGCCCGGCGCCGAGCGTGGGCACGTATTTGGACGAACAGCCGATTACGACGATTAGCGGTGCGCTTGACATCCATATCTACGATATCGCGCGCGTCGAGGCGCTGGCGGGTCCACAGGGCACGCCGTATGGCGCGAGCTCGCAGTCCGGCACGCTGCGCATCATTACGAACAAGCCTGACCCGACTAAATTCAAGGCCGGATACGACCTCCAGGTCAACACGCTGGAGCATGGGGAGCAGGGTTACGTGGGTGAAGGATTCGTCAACCTGCCGATTTCATCGAACGCGGCGGTTCGACTCGTGGGTTGGTACGAGAAGGACGCCGGCTACATCGACAACGTGCACGGCACACTGACATATCCGTCGTCCGGCATCACCATCGATAACTCCAACCGGGTCGCGAAGGACTATAACGACAGCAAAAACTACGGCGCACGCGCCGCACTCAAGATCGACCTGAACGATAACTGGACCATCACACCTTCGGCGATGGCCCAGAAGGCGAACTATAACGGCAGCTACGGATACCGTTCCACTGGCAAACCGTTCGAGATCACGCGGTTCAACCCTGAAACGACGGAAGACCGCTGGTGGCAGGCTGCACTGACAGTCGAAGGCCGTTTCAGCGACTTCAACCTGGTCTACGCCGGCGCGTATATGGACCGCCAGGACGAAACCAAGTCGGATTACGCCGACTATTCGTACTTCTACGACTGCTGTTACAGCCCCACCTATCATGTCGGCAACTACATCTGGGACAACTCCGGGGCGCCGATCGACATCACGCAGTTCATCCATGGCAAGGATGGCTACAAGATGTTGAGCCAGGAGCTGCGCATCATCTCACCGCAGGATAAGCGCTTCCGCTACCTGGCAGGCCTTTTCTATGCGCGGCAGCAGCACGACATCCTGCAGGACTACCTGATCAACAATCTAGCGGGACCGAATGCAGACCCCGGCGTGGATTCGCTGTGGGTGACAGGCTGGACGGATACCTGGTGGCTGACCAACCAGAAGCGCGTCGACCAGGACTATGCAGCGTTCGGCGAGCTTACTTACGACATTACCGACAAGCTGACGGGCACCGTCGGCATCCGCTTCTTCAAGACCAAATTGTCGCTTGAGGGATTTTTCGGGTTCGGCTTGACGAACGGCTGGACTTCAGCGACCGGAGAAAAGAATCCGCTGTGCGCAGCCAATCCGCAGGGCATAAATGGCGCGCCCTGCAAGAACCTGGATAAGGATACCGACGAGGACGGCAACTCACCGAAAGTGAACCTGACCTATCGATTCACTGATCGCGCGCTCGTCTACGCTACCTATTCGGAGGGCTTCCGTGCGGGCGGCGTCAATCGCGTCGGCAGTCTGCCGCCTTACAAGGCGGACTACCTTTACAGCTACGAGCTTGGATGGAAGACGAGTTGGGGAGGAGACAGGCTGCGCTTCAACGGCGCCTTCTACTACGAGGATTGGAAGGATTTCCAGTACTCGTTCCTCGGCCCCAACTCGGTAACGCAGATCGTCAATGCCGGCAATGCGAAGGTCAAAGGCATCGAGGCCGAGCTGAACTGGGCGGCGACCGCTGATCTGACGCTATCGCTAGGAGCTGCCTATACGGATGCCACGCTCGACGGAGACTACTGCGGGCTGCTGGACGCCAACGGGAACGGTACCTGTCTGGATAGCAGCGGACAGCCGGCGCCGATCCTGGCGCCGGATGGTCAACAAATGCCAGTGACGCCGAAGTTCAAGGGCAACCTGATTGCGCGCTACAGCTTCCCTGTCGGCTCGTATGATGCCTACGTGCAGGGCGCGGCGGCCTACGTCGGCGAACGGTGGGCGGATTTGCGGACGGCACAGCGCGAAGTGCTCGGCAAGGAGCCGGCCTACACTATTGCAAACTTCAGTGCAGGTTTCGGTAACGAGAGCTACTCGATCGAGCTGTTCGTGAACAACGCCTTCGGCGAAGAAGGCGAGATCGATCGCTGGGCACAGTGTGACGCGTTGATTTGCGGGCTGAGCGGTACCCCGCACAATGGCGTCTACTTCACGCCCACGGCGCCGCGGACGATAGGTCTCAAGTTCGGCCAGAAATTCTAGGACTGGCTACCTGAGCGCTCCCGGCCCGACGCCGGGAGCGCCGTTTCTGCGCACAGGCTGTATCCCACGACTCGAAGTCGACTTCGTGAGATGAATCGTGGCTGGTCGCGAGGAAGTCCTTAGAGCTTACGTTCGGACAGAAGTCTTGAGCACTCATCATCCTGCTGCTCGTGATGCGAGCCGCGAGCAGCTGGCCATCGCAGGCCGCACGCTTCTGTTGGCCCTGCTCGTCGCGTTCCCGGCGGGCGCGCGCGCCCAGACCTCACCGCTTACACCCGACATCTCGAAGGAGAAATTCCAGCAGCCGACGGAGGTGCTCGACTACGTCAAGCGCGAAGTCAAGATCCCGATGCGTGACGGCGTGAAGCTGCACGCGGTGATCGTGATTCCGAAGGGCGCGAAGGGCACGCCGATCATCCTGACCCGCACGCCGTACAACGCCTCCAAGCGCGCCGAGCGCAATCTCAGCACGCATATGCTCGCCACCTTACCGCAGGGCGATGAGGTGTTCGTGGGCGAGGGCTACATCCGCGTGTTTGAAGACGTGCGCGGCAAGTACGATTCGCAGGGCGAGTACGTGATGACGCGGCCGCTGCGCGGTCCACTCAACTCGAGCAAAGTCGATCACGCGACCGACGCGTACGACACCATCGACTGGCTGGTGAAGAACGTGCCGGAATCGAACGGCAAGGTCGGCATGATCGGCTCCTCGTACGAGGGCTTCACGGTGCTGATGGCGCTCGTCAATCCGCATCCCGCGCTCAAAGTCGCAATAGCCATGAGCCCGATGGTTGACGGCTGGAAGGGCGATGACTGGTTTCACTACGGCGCCTTCCGCCAGGTCAACTTCGATTACTTCACCGAACAGACCATGGTGAAGGACGAGGGCAAGTCAGTCATTCGCGATGCGTATGACGACTACGAAGGATTCCTGCGTGCGGGTTCAGCGGGCGATTACGCGCGCAAGTTCGGCCTCGATCGGCTGAACTTCTTCAAGAAGGTCTCCGAGCACCCCGCGTACGACGATTTCTGGAAGTACCAGGCGCTCGACGTGATCCTGGCGAAGGAGCCTCTCACGCCGCCACGAATGTACGTCGCGAGTCTCTGGGACCAGGAGGACATGTATGGCGCCATCGCGACGTATGAAGCCACGGAGCCCAAGGACACTGGCAACGATCGCAACTACCTCGTGCTCGGCCCCTGGCGCCATAGCGGCGTGAACTACGAGGGCCGCGCGCTCGGCCCGCTCAAGTTCGAAGGCGACACGGCGTTGCAGTTCCGGCGCGAGGTGATGCAGCCTTTCCTCGACCAGTATCTGAAGGACGGCGCCCCGCAGGCACAGACGCCGCCGGTGTTCGCGTATGAGTCCGGCACCGACGTATGGCGGCGGCTCGACCGCTGGCCGCCCGACTGTGGCTGTACCGATCTGCCGCGGCGACTCTACCTGGGGCCGGACTTCCGGCTGGCATTCTCCGCACCGGCGGGTGGCGCGGACGGCTTCGATGAATACGTCTCCGATCCCGCGAAGCCGGTGCCGTACACGCCGCGGCCCGTGCGGTTCCAGGATTCCGACGCCTGGCGGCGCTGGCTGATCATGGATCAACGCGCGGTCGCCGATCGTACCGACGTTCTGACCTATACCTCGGAAGTGCTCACTCAACCGCTGCAGATCAGCGGCGCCCCGCTCGTCAACCTGTTCGCCTCCACGAGCGGCACGGACAGCGACTGGGTGGTGAAGCTCATCGACGTGTATCCGGACGAAGTGCCGTCACAGCCCGAGATGGGCGGGTATCAGCTCGCGCTCGCCATGGATATCTTCCGCGGGCGCTACCGCGACAGCTTCGAGCACCCGGCTGCCATTCCGGCGGGGCAGGTGCAGCGTTATCGCTTCGCGCTCCCGAATGCGAATCACGTTTTCCTGCCCGGTCACCGGATCATGGTGCAGATCCAGTCGAGCTGGTTTCCGCTCTATGACCGCAACCCGCAGACCTACGTCGACAACATCTTCTTCGCCAAGCCGGGCGATTACCGCAAGGCCACGCAGCGCGTCTATCGCAGCGGCGACAACGCCACCTTCATCGAGCTTCCGGTCGTCGGCTCACGTCGCTGAGCGTCAGCGCGTCTCGCCGCCGAGCGGCGTATACGTGCGCTCGATAAAGGACGCCACGTTGTCGTGCAGCGCCTTCAGGTCTGCTTCGCGCGCGTACACCATATGGCCTGACGGGTAGAAGTGCGTCTCGATGTTGCCCCGCAGGGCCGGCTGGATCGGGAGCTGGCGTAGCTCGTAGAGTGCGGCGAAATAGGGCGTGGCGATATCGTAGTAGCCGCCGTGCATCTGCACCTTGAGATTCGGATTCTGCTTCATCGCGACGGCAAGGTCGGGCAGCACGTTGGTCGCGGCCTGCACCTTCTCCTGCGCGCCCGGCGGCTGGTGCAGGTAATCCCAGGTGCGCCAGATCGGAATGCCCGGCTTGTAGATCTTCTTGTCGCCGAACTTGAGCGTGCCGCGGACGTAGTCGTTGAACGCTGACACGTACGCGGAGGAGATCGAGGCCGCCTGCGGGTCGTAGTCCGCCTCCTTGCTCATCGGATCGATGGTGGGGCCGGAGAAGCGCGCATCGAGCCGCCCGGCAGTCACGTCGCTGCCGAGCAGTTGCTTCTCGAACTCGCCGCCGTTGATGCGCAGGTCCGCCTGCAGGATGTACTCCGTCGGCAGCCCGATGTAATCGTGCAGCTTGGCCGCAATCTCCGCCTTGCGCTCGGCCGAGAGCGTGCTGCCGGCCGCAAGCGCCTGCTGGTACTCGCCCAGTGCGAAGCTCTCCACTTGCGGGAGCAGGGCCTCGAGCGATGCGGGCGGATTCGCCAGCTTGTGGTGATACCAGGCGGTCGCTGCATAGGTCGGCAGTACCAGCGCGTAGGGCTGATCGACCCCCGGGTTGTACTGCGGCTCGTCGGGGCTGTTGTCGAAGCACAGGATCTGCGACAGGAGAATGACGCCATTGAAGTCGAGGCGCTTCTCGGTCTGCAGGACGTTGACGAGCACCGCGGAGCGCGTCGTGCCGTAGCTCTCGCCGAAGAGGTACTTGGGTGAGTTCCAGCGTCCATGACGCGACAGGAACTCGACGATGAAATTGGCGAACGCGTGCGCATCCGGGTCCACGCCGTAGAACGCCTTCTCCTTGTCCTTGCCTCGCAGGTGTCCGAAACCGGTGCCCGGGGCATCGATGAACACCAGGTCGCTCGCATCGAGCAGGCTGTACTCGTTGTCGACGATCCGGTACGGCGCCGCCGGCGTGTGCGAGTCGGTCTGCGTGATGACGCGCTTCGGGCCGAAGGCGCCCATGTGCAGCCACACGGTCGCGGAGCCGGGTCCGCCATTGAAAATGAAAGTGATCGGGCGGCGCGGGTTCTCCTGCGCACCTTGCAAGTAGGCGACGTAGGACATGCCAGCCTCAGGCGGTGGGGGATTCTTGCTCTCGTCGGGCGGCGGCGGATCGTTGTCGAGTGGGTCCTTGAGGTGAATCACGAGGATGCCGGCTTCCGCCTGGTAGGCGAGCTTGCGATTGCCGACGGTGACCGATCCCTGCGTCAGCTGTTTCTCATCTTTGAGGTGACGGGGACTCTCGTTCTCCTGCGAAGCGTTGTCCGACTTCGAATCCGCGTGCTCGGCGTCGGCGGCACCGGCGGTGCTGGTGGCCAGGCCAGTGACGGCGACAAACACGAATGCAGCGATGAAGGAGCGTGTGTGCATGAATTGTTAGCGGGCAGCACTTCGCGCGGCAGCGCTGAATGCCTCGCCTCCAGCGATGAAATTGGGGGCGTACCTTACCGTTCCGCGCGTCGCTGCGCCATGTTCAGGCGGGTCTTGGCTCTTCGGCGCCGACTGGCATGTCCGCGAGTGGCTCTTCGACACAGACCCGGAAGACGCAGCAGCCGTCGCCGTCCTGAAAACGGCGCTCGCGCACCACGCGCACGCCGAGAAGGCGTGACAGCGTGCAGACCGATACGCTGCAAAGCGCCGGGTGTGCGCGCGCGACGCTGAGGAACGGGCAATTGCGCTCGATCAGGAGCGGCACCTTGCCGCGCCACTTGACCTCCATGTACGCATCTTCTTCTTGATAGAGGCCACGCAGTGCCTGGAGCCGCGCCTTGAGTGGCAGGCGCGCGAGCATCGGCCGCCAGCGATCCACGCGCGCCTGCGTCATGCGCTCGAGTACTGCGAGCAGCGTCTTCGGCCCGCAGCTCTGCGTCAGTGTCGCCACCAGCTCGCTGGACAGGGCATCGTAGTGCTTGGGGAAGACGTGCTCGCCGGCTTCGCTCAGGACGAACCCCTGTGCTCGCCGGCCAGGCCCGCGTCGCGTCCGCTCATCAAGCGCGGCCATGACCCAGCCCCCTTCGAGCAGAGTGCCCATCTGCAGGCGCGCCGCTTCGTACGTGACACGCAGGCGCTGCGCCAGCTCGCGAATCGTCGCGGGTCCCTTGCGCTTGAGAGACTCAAGCAGAGGGCGGGCGGAAGCGGGCGGGCTAGACTTTCGACTCATTGCTCTTGCCGGTCGAGGCCGATGCGGTAAATGCGGTACCCACGCCAAAACGGTACACAAGCGAGCCACCGAACCAGCCCCCGATCAGCAATATCGACAAGCCGAGCGCCGAAAGTGCGACCGCCACGCTCGATGGCGGGCTGTGCTTGCGCAGGGCGAGGCTCGCGAGGAAGAGCGAGAACGCTGTCAACATGCAACTGAGATGAAGGACGAGTGTCCTCTGTGCGGGGCGTGGGATCGGCCGCAGAAACGCCTCCGCGGCCCCCGCGAGGAGGGCGAGGGTGCCCGCGAGAAGCCCGGCGACGAGCGCGTGGTGGCTCCAGGTCCACCACGAACCGTCGCCGGTGAAGACCGCCGCAGCATCGGTCGCCACCGCAGCCGACCAGAACGCGACCGGAAAATGGGCGAGCGCCGGGTGCAGCGGATGTTGAGTCAGCTTCAAAGGGTCTCGATCAGATCAGGCCCAGGACACCGGCGACCAGGATCAGGAACGCCGTCACCGCGAGCAGCGCATGACCGGCCACGAACGCTTTGGGCAGCGGGCGTTTACGCGCGTGAAAGCCGAGCGCGAGCGTGAAGCCGCCGACCGCCGCGATCAGGAACAGGTACAGCGCCCAGCGGGCCGGATTCCCGGCTCCCTGCCTGAAGACTGCGAGCAGCAGCAGGATCAGGCCCGTAGCCGCGAATGCGCCGTGAATGAGCGCCACTCCTACCGAGGGCGTTCGGCCCTTGAAAACGCCGACGGCCATGGTCAGTCCCGCAACCGCCGCTGCAGCGAATATCACCAGTGCCCAGGTCAGCATCGCGATCCCCTTTGTAATCTATATACAAGTGATTACTTGCATAATTTTTATACACCCACGAGCGCGTCCGGCGCAAGCCGCCGCGCTCTGACAAGGCGTCGTCGACGTTCAGAAGGCGCTTTTAACCACGCCGCCATCCACCCGGAGGGCTGCACCCGTGGTGGCCGAGGACAGCGGGCTAGCCACATAGACGACAAGCGCGGCGACTTCATCCGGGTGGGCAAAGCGTTTGATGAGAGAGGTTGGGCGACGCGTCTTGAAGAACTGCTCCTCCATTTCCGCGACCGACTTCATGCCGAAGCGCTTGGCCATCTCCGCCGTGCGCGGATCGTCGAGGTCGCGCGTCGGGCCAGGAAGGATGCTGTTCACGGTGATGCCGGTCTGCGCCACGGTCTCGGCGATGCCGCGCGCGACGGCGATCTCGGCCGCCTTGCTCATGCCGTAGTGAATGCTTTCGACCGGAATCTGCAGCGCGCTCTCGCTCGAGATGAAGATGATGCGGCCCCAGTTCTTTTTCTTCATGCCGGGAAGGTAGTAGCGCGAGAGGCGCACCCCGGACATCACGTTGAGCTCGAAGGTGTCGTACCAGTCCTGGTCCGTGCTCTGCAGGAATTCCTTCGGCATGAAGCGCCCGACGTTGTTGATCAGGATGTCGACGTCGGGAAAGGTCTTGGCCAGCCGCGCGGCATCTTCGGCTTTGCTCATGTCGCCGACGAAGCTGAGGGGAGCGCGCCCGGTAGCTTCTTTCAGCGACGCGATGGCCTTGTCGACGGACTCCTGCGTGCGCGCGTTGATGATGACCTGCGCGTGCTCCTGCAGCAGAGCCTTGGCCGTGGCGTAACCAATGCCGGCTGTACTGCCCGTGACGAGCGCCGTCTTGCCTTCGAGCTTCAGATCCAGCGCCGAACACAGCGGGGACATCGCGAGGCCCAATGCGAGTGCGGCGGCTACAAGGGGTGAGGTTTTCATTGCTTTGTGCTCCGCGAGACTGGTAAGAAAGGGTCGTCCAGATGAACCAAGTTTAACCTTCGGGTGTTTTCAGGCGCCTTATCCTTGGGGCCTGGTCGCTACAGCATCGAGATTCCCGGCCGCAGTTTGCGGCTGTGAACGACCAATCATTCCCGGGCCAGCATCCGCTGGCCCGCCCTTCTTGTTGCGTTTCCTTTCGTCCCGGTATTACATCCGGCCTCGTCAGCGGCGAGGCCCGGGGATTCCTTCGTGCACGATTCCAGCACCGCTATTCTTACCACTCACGTGGGCAGCTTAGTGCGCCCACCGGAGCTGCGCCGCTACATCAGCGCCATCGAGAGCGGCATCGAGGTCGACCCGCGCGCATTCGATGCCTGCCTTGAGCGCACCGTCACGGAGGTCGTGCAGAAACAGGCCGAGGTTGGAATCGACATCGTGAGTGATGGCGAATTCGGCAAGTTCCGCAGCTGGTCGTGGTACATCATCGACCGGCTGGCCGGATTAGAGCAACGCCCGGTGCTCAATCCCGACGGCACGCCGAGCGCAGGCTCCCTGCGCGGCGTACGTACGCGCGAGGCGGCGCTGTTTCCGGAGTTCTACGCCGAGTACTTCCACACCCAGGGATTTGCCAGCCCTGGTGCGATCGTATGTGTCGGCCCGATCCGCTACCAGGGGCAGGAGGCCATTGGCAGGGACATCCAGCACCTGAAGGCCGCGCTGAGAAACGTCACGGTCACGGCCGGGTTCGTTCCCGTGGTGGCGCCTGGAAGTGCGATGCCGGTCTACGTCGACGAGTACTACGGCAACGAAGAGCGATTCCTCTACGCGTTGGCCGAGGCGATGCACGAGGAGTACCACGCGATCATCGATGCGGGGCTCCTACTGCAGGTCGATGACGCCTTCCTGCCGTTCATGTGGGACATGGCGTTTGCCGAAAAGGACCTCGCGAAGTACCGCGACTGGGCGGAACTGCGCATCGAGGTCCTCAATCACGCGCTGCGCGGGTTGCCCCAGGAACGCATCCGCTATCACATCTGCTGGGGCAGCTTCAATACGCCGCACGTCGTCGACATCCCGCTACGGGATATCGTCGATCTGGTATTGAAGGTGAATGCCGGGGCCTACTGCATCGAGATGGCGAACCCGCGTCATGAGCACGAATGGCGCCTCTGGGAGAAGGTGAAGCTGCCGGCCGGCCGCAAGCTTGTTCCGGGTGTCATCAGTCACGCGACCAACGTCGTCGAACACCCGGAGCTTGTAGCCGAGCGCCTCGTCCGCCTGGCAAGGCTGGTCGGGCGGGAAAACGTGATCGGCGGAACGGATTGCGGCTTCGCCCAGGGACCGCACGTGCAGCGCGTACACCCCACGATCATGTGGGCAAAGCTCGCCGCGCTCGCGGAAGGCGCACGTATCGCCTCCCGCGAGCTGTGGAACTGAAGCGCAGTGTCTACTTGGTGCCGGTAGTGCCGTCGGGACGGTTCATCGGCGGATGCATGCCCATGCCCGGGCCCATGGGGCAGCCGCCGGGGCCCAACTGCTGGCAGTACGCCCGGATCTCGTTGCGGCAGTCCGCAATCGACTTGTCGGAGCGCAGGCACGCGGCCATCTTTTCGTGCATCACGGCCATTTTTTCCCGAGTCTCCTTCGAAGGCTCGGCGGTCGCTGGCGGCTGCGGCTTGTCTTCGGCCATCGCCGCAGTCACACCAGAGAGAACGATCGAAACCATGAGGCTTCGCAGAATCAGCTTGGACGTCCGTCGCATACTCATTCGAATCTCCCGAGGCAGAGTCAAGCGCGCAAAGGGTGCGCGTTCCTTAAGCAAATCTGCGTCCGTTAGAGTATCGCATCCACACGCAGTTCCCGCACGGATGATCTCGCGCGACCGGAGTCTGGCCTGATGCGCCGACACCGGGCGCGACCGATCCTCGTCTGGCCCTGGCGGCAGGGCAACGAGGTGCAGCTCCTCAGGGAAGGCGAGCAGTTCTTTGCGCGCATGCTCGGGGCCATCGAGGCTGCGCGGCAGTACGTGCTGCTCGAGATGTATCTCCTCGAGTCCGGAATTGTCGCCAGTCGGTTCGTCGAGGCGCTGGCGCGCGGTGCCGCGCGCGGCGTGCACGTGGCGGCAATTTTCGACGGCTACGGCTCACGCGGACTGCTCGCCACGGATCGCGCGCGTCTGCTGCAGGCCGGCGTGAAACTGCAGATCTACAACGGCCTGCATTGGCGCAAGTGGCTGCGCAATTTCATGCGCAATCACCGCAAGCTCCTGCTGGTTGACGGTGAGATCGCGTTCGTGGGCGGAGTGGGGCTCGCGGATGTCTTTGCCGTAACGGGGGCCAGGGGTACGCCATGGCGGGAAATCATGTTGGAGATTCGCGGGCCGGCGGTCGGCGACTGGCAGGCGGCATTCCTGCAGACCTGGAACCGCAATGCGGACGATCTCGCCCTGCCGATGCCGCCGGACCGCTTGGCGCGCGCACACGGAGTACCGGGTCGCGTCGTCCTCAGCGCAGGCTGGCGTCGTTCGCCGCTCGCCAACGAGGTCGTGGCCCGGATCCGCACTGCACGGCGACGCGTATGGATCATGAGCGCCTATTTCGTGCCGTCGCGCCGCTTTCGCAAGGCCATGCGCCAGGCGGCGCGTCGTGGAGTCGATGTGCGTCTGCTGGTGCCCGGTGCTCTCACCGATCACCCGTGGGTGCGGCATGCGGCGCGGCGCTTCTACGGCCGCATGCTGCGCATGGGTGTGCGTATCTTCGAATATCAGCCGCACATGCTGCACGGGAAGATGACCCTGTGCGACGACTGGGCTTCGATCGGATCCAGCAATCTCGATCGCTGGAGCTTCAAGTGGAACCTCGAAGCAAACCAGGAGATCGACGCAGCGCCGTTCGCGGAGCTGATCGCAAACTCGTTCGAAGATGATCTTGGCCGTTCCAAGGAGCTCGATCCGCGTCGCTGGGGCAAGCGTGCCTGGCTTGATCGCGCACGCGAATCGGTGGCCGGGGCCCTCGATCGCTGGGTGGAACGCTGGCGTCCGCCGCCGCCCTGATCGGATAACATTACGGGCCGGATGCTCCAGGGGGCCACGTCGTGACCGTAATTACCAGCATCGCCGATCTTCGCGACCTTGCGCGCAAGCGCATTCCGCGTGCGATCTTCGATTATGCCGATCGCGGCTCTTACGACGAGGTAACCCTGCGCCGCAACCGTGCCGACCTTGAGGCGATCGCCTTGCGTCAGCGCGTGGCGATCGACGTGTCGGCGCAATCCCTCGCCACCACCCTTGCGGGCCAGGCCGCCACCATGCCGCTCGGCATCGCGCCCACGGGACTCACGGGTCTTTTCTATCGCAACGGCGAAATCGTCGGTGCGCGCGCCGCCGAAGCCTTCGGGATTCCGTTCTGCCTGAGCACGATGTCGATCTGCTCGATCGAGGATGTGCGCGCCGCGGTGACGCGGCCCTTCTGGTTTCAGCTCTACCTGATGCGCGACCGGGAGTTCAACAAGGCACTGCTCGCGCGCGCGCGGGCGGCGGAGTGCCCGGCGATCGTATTGACGCTCGACCTGCAGGTGCAGGGTGTGCGCCGCCATGATCTCAAGAATGGTCTTGCGGTTCCGCCGCATCTCACGCTGCGCAATGCCTTCGAGATCGCCATGCGGCCGGCCTGGGCGTTGGGCGTGCTGTTCGGCAAGCGCCGCACCTTCGGAAATCTTGAGGGCCGCATCGAGGGTGCACGCGGCCTCGCCACGCTGTCGCAGTGGATCGCGACGCAGTTCGATCCCACGGTGAACTGGAAACACGTGGAATGGGTGCGCAACCAGTGGCCGGGCAAGCTGATTCTCAAGGGCATACTCGATGCCGACGATGCGCGACAGGCGTGCACCACCGGTGCCGACGCCATCGTGGTATCGAACCATGGTGGTCGGCAGCTCGATGGCGCGCCGTCGACGATCGCAGCCCTGCCGCAGGTCGTCGAGGCGGTCGATGGACGTTGCGAGGTGCTCTTCGATGGCGGCGTGCAGTGCGGCCAGGACGTTCTGCGCGCCCTCGCCCTCGGTGCCCGCGGTTGTCTCATCGGCAAGGCGTTTCTCTACGGCCTGGCAGCGATGGGCGGCGAAGGCGTGACGACGGCGCTCGATCTCATTCGCAAGGAGTTGGCCGTGTCACTCGCACTCACCGGATGCAACGACGTGCGGACCGTCGACCGCCGCGTCCTGTTTAGCGCGGCCTAAGGTGCAACTCTGGCTCCGCTTACGGTCAAAGTGCTCCTGTAATGTCTCTGCGACGGGCTTTCGGCTTGTTGTGGCTGGGAATTCTCGCCGGCGCGCCCGCGCTTGCCCGCGCCGATGACGTGCGTGAACGCCAGCTCGAGCTCGATGTCGAGCAGCTGCGACGCGACCTGCAGACGCAGGCGCGCCGCATCGATCAGCTCGAGCGAAGCTCGATGCGCTCGACGGAGCGCTCGATAGCGGCCGCCTCACAGAATGCGCCGCTGGCCCCACCCAAAGTGCCGCCGTGGCTCGTGGCGGCGAACTGGGAGCGCATTCATCCCGGAATGGGCACCACGGAAGTCACGAAGATCCTGGGACCGGCGACGGCAGAACGCGCCGGCGAGGGACAAGCGACGTACCTTCTATACGCACTCGAAATCCAGGAAGGCGTCTTTCTGGCGGGACGCGTCGAGCTGCAGTCAGGCAAGGTGAACGCGGTCCAAAAGCCGGCGCTGCGCTGAACGCGGCAGCCGCGCCTTGTCGATTCGGCGCGCTCGGGGCAAGATTTCGCACCCGACCGCTACGAACCGGGAACAGTCCAACAGAGGTGGCTATGGGCAGGAAATTCGACAATATCCTCGGCACGATCGGGCACACGCCGGTCGTCAGGATCAACAAGCTCGCCCCCGCGCACGTCAACCTCTACGTCAAGATCGAGGCCTTCAACCCGATGGGCTCGGTCAAGGACCGTCTGGCGCTTGGCGTCATTGAAGATGCCGAGCGGCGCGGAGCGCTGCGCCCCGGCCAGACAGTCATCGAAGCGACAAGCGGCAATACCGGCATCGGGCTGGCGATGGTGTGCGCGCAGAAAGGCTACCCGCTGGTGGTGACGATGGCGGAAAACTTCAGCGTCGAGCGGCGCAAGATGATGCGCTTTCTTGGCGCGAAGGTGGTGCTCACACCCGCCGCGCTGAAGGGCAGTGGCATGCTCGCGAAGGCCGTTGAGCTTGCCGAGACGCACGGCTGGTTCCTGTGCCGGCAGTTCGAGAACGAAGCCAACGCCGACATGCACTCGCGCACCACGGCCCCCGAAATTCTCGAAGCTTTCGAAGGCGAGAAGCTCGATTACTGGGTCACGGGGTTTGGCACCGGCGGCACGCTGAAGGGCGTCGCGCGCGTGCTGCGCAAGGAGCGGCCGGAGACGAAGGTCATCGTGTGTGAGCCCGACAACTCGCAGCTTCTCGGCAGCGGCATCCCGCAGCCGCGCGGGCCCGACGGGTTGCCCTCGGGTAGCCACCCGCTCTTCCGCCCGCACCTCATGCAGGGCTGGAGCCCGGATTTCATTCCGAAGCTCACGGAAGATGCGGTCAAGCTGAAACTCTTCGATCAGATCATGCCGATCAACGGTGCAGACGCGATGAAGTGCTCGCGCGATCTCGCACAGAAGGAAGGCATCTTTGTCGGCATCACCGGCGGAGCGACGTTCGCCGGCGCGCTGCAGGTGTGCAAATCGGCCCCGAAAGGCGCGAACATCCTGTGCATGCTGCCGGACACTGCGGAGCGTTATCTCAGCACGCCGCTGTTCGCGGATATTCCGGCGGACATGACCGAGGAGGAGATCAAGGTCTCACGTTCGACGCCGAACTATCGATTCGACGTATCCGCGCCAGCGCCCGCGCCAACACCAGAGCCGCAGGCGGCGAGCGCGCCGCCGCCCGTGGAGGCCGATGCGGCGACGTTCGTCGAGAAGGTCATTGGCGATCGTGCGCAGCCGGTGGTGATGTTCGCGCTCGAATGGTGCGAGTTCTGCTGGTCGGTGCGTCGCATGTTCGGCAAGTACAAGATTCCGTATCGCTCGGTCGACCTCGACTCCGTCGAATACCAGAAGGACAATCGCGGCGGGAAGATCCGCGAGGCGCTCACCGCCAGGACCTCGGTCGGCACGATTCCGCAGATCTTCGTCGGCGGTGAGTTTCTGGGCGGCGCCACGGACATCCTGCAGGCCTGCAAGGAAGGTCGCCTGCAGAAGCTCCTGGCCGCGAGCCAGGTGAAATACGACGAGTCCGTGCGCGACGATCCCTTCAGCTTCCTGCCGACCTGGCTCCACCCGCGCTAGTCATCCGCTCCTGTACTTGATCGAAGCCGCCGCGGCATCGTCCGCGGCGGTGCGACACCTCGCGCACTCGCAACAGAGTCTGATTGCGGGGCAGCCCGCATCGACACTCAGAACCGCGACGGGCGGGCGCTCAAAGAACCAACGTGTGTCGCGGACGATTCGCTAACCAGTAGTTCAGTGAGCCCCGCCCCACGGTTTGTCGAACCCGGTGCGAAGAAGTGCTGGGTCGCAACAGAGATTCGGGGCAGGTTTACTTCATCCAACCAACTTTTGGGAGAACGACGATGAATACGCAGTTAAATCGCGGGGTGCGGCAGATTCTCATTGCAGGATTGGCCGTGATCACGCTGGGTCTCGCCTCCACGAGCACGTTCGCGGCCTCGCCGTCGAGCGAGAGCATGAAGGTGTTCGCGAGCTCGCCGTCTTCGAGCGAGAGCATTACCGTGAACTACGCGGAGCTCGACTTGACCCAGCCCGCCGGTGCCCAGATCCTGTACCGCCGCATCCAGCAGGCGGCGTTCGAGATCTGCGGCGGCGGTTTTATTGGCCCGTTCGGCGACATCCGCACCAAAGCGAGCCCTTGCTACAAGAATGCCGTGGCGAATGCCGTGGCGCAGGTCAACAGCCCCCGGCTGTCCGCTCTGCACCGTGCGCACAGCACGCGTCTTGCCAGCAACTAGTCGGTGTCCGGCAGGTGGGCGGGGTCAGCCTGCCCACTTGCTTGTTTCTTCGCAGCGCAGACTGATCAAGGTGGCAGCCGACCCGATGCCTTGGTGGCTGCACGCACAACCTGACGTTCCGCATCGCTGATCGCCGCAGCCGAACACGTGGTCTGTCTGCTTCCGGCGCTATGCCGATTGACGATCGAGCCCGGATTCATATGAGCGCTCGATACCTGGTCACTCGTTAAGCGATCGCCGGGACTGCTCACCCGCATGAGGTTGTGCGCAACATCGTCCTCGCTGAAACTAACCGGCCAAGTATCGTCGACGTGCGCGCCTGAGTTGAGATAGGCGTGCCCGATTTCGTGCGCCAGAGTTCGCAAACGGGCATCCCGGCCCATGAGGATCGTGTCGCGACCCGGTCCGTAAGGATCCTCCTGGCCGCACCATTGGCCGAAGCCAAGAGGGTGGCGCACATAGAACACGTTCAAGTGTTGCGAATACTCGGTCTCAGTCTGCCCCGTGAAGGCGGCTAACTCCCTAGTGAGATTGGCCACGAGGTCGGGATTCTGTGGGTCCGAATGACACCGAATGGCATCGCGGTAGATCAGTTCTTCAAGCTCGCGGTTGCCAGAAATAACGTTCACGCTTGCATTGGCGAAGCTGATACCGGCGTGCGACCGTGAAAAGATTCGATCCGCTTCACCGAGATGCTGCGCCACTTTGTTCCTCGCATCGGCCCATGGCGTGGCTCCGCAAACGTCGGTCGCAGCGGGCTCGGAGCAGTAGTCATAGAGCAACCACACCTTGAGCGGCTCGTTGACCAGGGTACACGCCTCGACCGACTTCGAGCCGGCGTCGCTGATCGAGGCGGGTAGCCCTGCTGTCGCGCCTGCTCCCAACAAGGAGAAACCGAGCACAATGCCGGTGCGGGTAAGTAGCGGCATTGCTCCTCCCGAGCCGAGACGTCACTAATTCTGCGCGTGCACGTCGCCTTGATGGTGGCCAGCCCCGCAGTCCCACTGAGCAGTCGCGCTGTCCCGGGAGCAGAAGGTGATCTCGATGATGTCACCCACCTTGCCCGCCTCGTTTTTCCTATCCTTTTTTGTCTTGCACTTGCCGCTTCCGATGTATTCCCCCACATCACTCGAATCCATCCTGATAACCACTTGGTGCAACACCGGCTCGGTGGTTTGACCTGTATCGCGGTTCTTGTGTTTGAACGCTACGCCGGCTGGGGCAATCGACCGCAATATGGACTCGCCCGCCTCAGATTTCATTTGAACTGTGGTAAGGCCCAGGAAATTCACTAGGTAGTCGTGGTCGTTCGCAAGAGGGTCGAGCTTCATGATTTGGACCGTGTCAGCCGCCTTGCCCGGTCTGGCTTTGTCAATATGAACAACGCCCGTCGTGGCAACATCACACACGTCATACTTGTCGGACTGCTTGATCTTTTGGGCTTGCGCCTGGCATGGCGCTGCAATCCAACTCGTGGCGATTAGAGCGACTGTGACTGTGACTGTGAGATGGATTCTCGGGCACATGGTTTGCTCCTTGGTGATTTGTTCGTTGATCCATCATCTGGCGGCTTGCGGCTGTAACATGCCGTGTAGCGCTCTTTGGCGCGCCGGCTTGGGGTCATGACCCGACCTTGGAAGTAATGCCTTGAAGCCGCCGCGACCAGCGCCGGGACTTGTGCTGATCGCCGCGATCCACGTCCTTCGCTGATTCCCGCGCCCATCTTTATCTTTGTTCGCCATCCGTAGTCCGCTCGGCTTGAGGCGAGTTGGTAAGAGCGCGGCGTCATTGAGCGCCAGAAATCTCCGAATTTCAATGGCATTTCCACCCGGAGTGCGTTTGCGTTCGACTGACCACGCGATAGCGAACGCAACCCCCAGAAATCCTCGATACGGCCGATTTGCGAGTCTACCTGCGATGACTGACTGACTTATTACAGGTATCCACTGCAGGAATCCCCTACAACTAATCGAGGAGAGGAACGTGGATAGAAATATTGTGTTGCAGCGCGGGGCGAAACAGGTTCTGCTCGCTGGTCTTGCTGCGGTCACCCTTGGTCTTGCTTCTACGAGCAGCTTCGCATCCGGGTCTGATGACGGTGTGCGCAAGCAGACCGTGAGCTATGCCGAGCTCGATCTCACCAAGCAGGCTGGCGCTGAAGCCCTGTACAAGCGCATCCAGAGAGCGGCCTTCACGGTCTGTGGTGGCTACGAGACTCCGCTGCCCGGGAGCTACACGCGGAAGAGCCGTTGCTTCAAGACAGCCGTCAATGAGGCGGTCGCGAAGGTTAACTCGCCCTTGCTGACAGCTCTGCATCAGGATCAGAACACGCGCGTCGCGAGCAAGTGATCGGGTGACTCACCCCAATAGGGGCGGGGGATTTCGACTCCCGCCCTTCTTTTTTTGTTACCTGCGATAAGAGTTCCACTCGTAACAGATACCTCCTGAAACCCCGAGTTCTTCGTGGTGATCCTTGGGAGACCAATGTGGAAACTGGGACGGTGTTGCAGCGCAGGCAGGTCGATGTTCGACGCCAGCCACGAGCCGTCCCGGTGCATGCTCTTTCGGGAAACAGGGCGGGTGCTCTCCGGAGCGGTTCGGAATATTTAAGTCCTGCTGTTCCAGGCTGCCCCGGGGAGCGCCCGCCCTGTGCGCCGCCGTACTGGAGAATGGCAACCATGACTCATCAAAGCAGCAGCCGATGGTTCCGACCGACACACAAATCCGCTTTGGCCCGACGCCTGGAATGGGTAGCGGAGGCGTCCCCTCTCGCTATTGCAATTCGCATGGCATCAGCGCTGAATGCTTCTGCGCCAATCAGCGCCGTCCGCTTGCGGGGAAGGGGGGGCGCGTGGCTCGCATACGGCCAACAACTAGATTCAACAGGCGCTCTTCCGGCGTCACGGCGCTCGGCCTTCTCCTGCTCGGCGGGTGGTCGTTCGCCGGCCAGGCCGGAGGCAGCGCCGTGACCTGTGGCAGCTCACAACGAGTGCCCATAGCTGATGGCAGGCCGTGGCGCTGCCAGGCAGACCTGCACGCCAATCGAGCCTATCTTGCCCAAGTCACCCGGCAGGCGCGTGATGTGGCGCTCGAAATCCTCGCGCCCGATACGAGCCGCGTGCTCAAGGTCGACTCACCGACTGTCCGCGCTGGCCCGGAACTTCTGCTCTTCAACCCACGCGTGACCGGGAGATACACCCTCGTCATCGCCGCGGTGGATCAAGGCCTGCCGACACGAACGATCGATGTCCAATGGCGTGAGCTCAACGATGCGGCGCCTGGATCCGCGCGTGCGCGTGGACTCTCGGATCTGACTTCAGCCGCGATCGTAGCGGAGGCACCGCGCGCCGATGATGCGCAGCGGCGCCTGACAACCCTGCAAGCGGCGAGGACGGCGTTACAGGCGGCGCGTGCGAATGGCCTCGAAGGCGAAGCGCTCCTGCGTATCGCAAGCGTCTATTTCTGGACACTCGGTGACTGGACTCGTGCGGCACAAAGCGCTGCGCTCGCCGTCGAGGCTTTCGATCGAATTCCCGATCCGATCATGTCATCGCAGGCCAATACACTTCGCGCCGAGTCACTAATCGAGGGCGCGGGCCCAACCCAGCCGGCTGCCGCACCAAGATCGGGTCGCACACGGTTCGATGAGGCGGAGCAGATCCTCACGGACTGCTCGCGTCGCTTTGAGGCCGCCGGGCTGAAGTACGATCAGGCTGCGGCCATCAACTACCTTGGCGTGTCGGCTCATTACCAGGGCCGACTCAGTGAGGCTCGTGCGCACTACGAGACGGCCGTGCGCATGTTTGTTGAGATTGGTGAATCGGTGAGCGAAGTTCAGTCGCTGCAGAACATCGCTGTCATCGACTTCCAGCGTGGTGAGTATGTCGACGCGGTGAAGACCTACAAGCGACTGCTCGGCAAGCTCGACCCGCAGAGCAACCGGCGAACCTATCTGGCCATTCTGAACAACCTTGCGGTTGCGCAGTACGCGCTTGGTCGGACAGGTGAGGGGCTCGAATCGCTGCTGGCCGCGTTGCCGCTGACTGAAGGCAGTGCCGAGCTCGCAGATCGCGCGCGGACGTGGTACCAGCTCGGGCGAATTTACCTGACGCTCGGCGAAGCAGAGCGCGGCGAAATATTCCTGCAACAGGCCCTCGAACTGCGACAGTCCAAGGCTGTGCAGGATCGCCAGGGCCTGCTTACTAGCCTGGTAATCAACGGCGACGTGAGGCGCGAGAAGGGAGCGACACAAGGAGCGCTGCAACTGCACACGCAGGCGTTGAATCAGGCAGTCTCTCCCCTGGAGAAAGCCCGAGTGCTCCTTGCCATCGGACAGGACCAGATGGCAGCGGGCTCAACAGGCCCCGCCGTCGACGCCTATCAGCGTGCCCTGAAGCTCGATTTGCCCGAGCAGGCCACCACGCGTGTATTGCTGATGGGCGCTTACGGGTACGCGCGTAGTCGCCAGGGAGACGCGGCGGGGCGAGAGCTGTTGCTGAGAGCGGCTCAAGCGCACGAAGCATCTGGAGATGACGACTACGCTGCGAAGGATTACACCCTGCTCGCCTCGGAAGAGCGCCGCAGCGACCAGCTCGATTCCGCGCTTCGCCATGTCAGCAAGGCTCTCAGCCTCTACAACGCGCAGCGAATTCGTGCCGTGAATCCCGACCTGCGCGCCACCTACATCTCGAATCGAGCGGCTGCATACGAGTTGCAGGCAGACCTCACCATGACGCTCTGGCAGCGCGCTTCTAGCCCAAAGGAGAAGGATCGGCTCGCCTCGGCGGCCCTCGGCACGGCAGAACTCCTGCGCACCCGGGCGCTGGCCGACTTTCGCCAATTCGCGCAACAACGTAATGCAGAGACTGACGCGGCCGATTCAGCGGCACTGAGCGACCTGGACTCTCGCCTCGCGGCCAAGCGCCACCGCCTGGCGACCCTGCTGGATCTGGACAATCCGCCTGCAGACCAGGTTGCAACCCTGCGCCGGGAGATCGCGTTATTGAGAACACAGCTCGATGTGACGGTCCAGAAGAAGGGCTCAGGCGCCAAGACGCTCTCCGCCTCACCAGGACTTTCGCTCTCGCAGCTGCAGCGCTCACTGGCCCGCGACGCCGCTCTCGTGACGTGGCTACTCGGTGAGGAGCGGAGCTGGATCTGGTGCATCACGCGCGACGCAGCCACAGCTTACCCACTCGCGACCGGCAAGGACATTGAAGCCGCAGCCCACGACTTGTATACGCTGTGGAGCCGACCGCCCGCTGGAGCCCCGGCCCGAGATCGCGAACTCAAGGCCAGCCGGACCATCGTTGGCCCGGCCGGTGCCATGGTTTTGAAGTACCGCGCCGTGACGATCGTTGCAGATGGGGCCCTGCGTGCGATCCCGTTCGGAGCGGTGTGGTTCGAGTCGGGCGACACGAGCGCTGCGCGGCGCCTTGCCGAGACTGCCACGGTCTCCTATCAACCGGCACTCAACCGTTGGCAGCCCGCCCCAGCAAAGTCGGACAAAGCCGGGGTTGACCAGCGCATCCTTCTCGTGGGCGACCCAGTGGTCATTGGCGGGAAGGACAAGAGCAGTGAAGTCGCCGAGCTCCGAGGCGAGCCGCCGAGCGCCGACGGCTTGCCACAAATCCAGCGCTTACCGGCATCGAGACGCGAAGTAGACAGCATCGTCAAGATCGCGAACGGATGGCACACGGATGTACTGCTGGGAGAGGCTGCCACCAAAGCTGCGGTGCTGGCGATGCCCCTGGGCACGTTCCGGATCCTGCATTTTGCGACTCATGCGCGCCTCGACGTCCACGACCCTCAGCTGTCGTCAATCGTGCTGTCGAGCCGGCCAGCCGAAGTCGGCCAGAATGCCGCGGCTCTCAGCCTGCGCGATATCGTAGGCCTCGGACTCAAAGCGGACGCGGTAGTGCTGAGCGCATGCGAGGGCTCTCTCGGCAAAGAGTATCGTGGTCAACTCTCTTTCGGTCTGTCGGAGGCTTTCCTGCTCGCCGGCGCAACCAACGTGCTGGGGAGCCTGTGGAAGGTCTCAGATGCGGCCACCGAAAAGTACATGCAAAGCTTCTACCGTCACTACATGAATGGAGGACTGACATCGACTGCTGCCGCTCAGGCAGTCGCGCGCGAGATGATGCAAGACCCGACTTTCGGCCAGCCTTACTACTGGGCTGCGTTCGTCGTGCTGGCCTCCTGATGAGCGGCGAGTGTGTGTGCGAGAGCAACTCAAGGAGTAAGACAATGAACACCAGAAGAATGATGCTCCTGCTTCCATTGATAGCACTGGCGTCGTGCGGCGGGCACGGCGAATCCGGCGGCGCGTCCACTCTCCCCGGGGTAATGGATGCCTCGGCTCAACCTGCCCCTGCGTCCCGTCCTCTCGAGGGAACGCCAGTGCGGAACGGCCCATACGTAGTGTGCAGCGTCGGGGATTATGAGCCTGACGATAGTCCTACTCTGGCGAGAGGGTTCACGCTGAATGTAGGAGACAAGATCGACATCGATGGCGAGGCAGTTACCGGTAATGTGGGATTTGTCGCGTCCGTAAGATTTCATCGCGACTCGAACCCGCCGGCAACATTGGACCCATCGGTAACGCTGGATATGGTGGGATGCTGCGATAGACAGAGACTGGCAGCGCCACATCGACTCGGCGAACGTGAGCCCCTGCGCCTGATCACGATCACGGATGAAACAAAAAGGTATAGCAGGTTTCCCGGAAAGTTTTGTCCTGACATCACCACCGTCACCAAGAAGACACTGCAGAACAAGCCCCAGCGCCTGATCACGGTGCGGTTCTGCTACCAGAGATTGGACACCGAAAGGAAACCCGCCTGGGAATGTCCGCCGGGCGCGGATCAGCCCCATGGAGGCGACGTCCACGCCGTGAACCCGTAATATGAGCCGTCTAACTGCATCCCTGGCTTCACCCATGAGAAGGCTGCGCCTCGTGCCAAAGCCTGACCCTGCGCCCGTGACGAGCGCTGCCGAACACACATCGGCCGATGTGTCGACGCGCTCGATGCCAGCGGAGGGCATGACCAAGTCGACCATCGAGTCGCTCATTCTCAAGAACTACACCGGCTTGCGGCTCCTGATCCTGCGGCGCACCCGTGACCCAAACATTGCGGCCGACCTCCTGAGCGAAGCCATCTGCATCACCTGGGAGAAATGGCAGGCGAACAAGATCGAACGGCCGGATCAGATCGCGGGATACATCTTCCAGGTGGCGGTCAACCTGCTGCGCAACCGACGTAGGAGCATGGCGGAGCGCCCTGGAGCACGCGCGGACAGTGCTCAGCTCGACGCGATAGCTGACGACACCGCGTCGAGGGACACCTGGGTCTGAGCGGCAGATCGCCGCACGCGTGAAGCGCGTCATCGCCAGCATGAGCACGCCGCGCGACCGGCTCATCCTCACCCGTTTCTATCTTGACGAAGAGGACAAGGAGTCGATCTGTCGAGATCTCAATCTGGATGCGGCGCAATTCGACAAAGTGCTGCATCGCGCGCGCGGCCGCTTGAAGGACCTGCTCGAGGCGCAGGGCCTGGCGAAATCGGATCTTCTATCTGTATTGGTGCTGCTATGAGCACAGGTCATCGAGGAGTACTTGCCATGAAGGTCGAAAACAAGTTCAGGGATGATCCGACGATGGCCGGCCGTTATCTCGCGGATCAGCTTAGCGACGCGGAGCGCGACGCATTCGAAGCGTCCCTGCTGCAGAATCCTGGAGTCGCCCAGGAGCTAGAAGCCACAGCTCGTCTGAAGGTCGGAATGGAAAGGCTGCGCGAGAGTGGCGAGCTCGACAAGATCGTGCGTGCCCGGCCGTTTTTCGAACGACCGGGATTCTTCGCGGCTGCCGCGTCGATCGGCGTGCTCGCCATTGGACTCGTGTTCGTACGGTGGCAGGGCGCGAGCGAGCCCTCGATGCTGGCGTCCACCGCGTCGGAACTCATCGACGCTTCGGGCAAAGTGCTCGCCGTGGGATCAACACCGCCCATGCTCCGCGTGCGCAGCGAGAAATATGACGCCGAGATCGAGCTTCCGGTCGAGCGCCAGCACTGAAGCTGCGGCTGCTGCCAGCATCGCCTGGAGGCGCGGAGAAATACAGCGTATCTCTTGTGCGCCTCAAAGATGATGGCTCGACCGAGGCCGTGGCTGCTGTGAAGGATCTTCGTCCAGCCCAAGACGGCTTCATCAGCGTCTTCGCGGATTCCGCATCGCTGCGGCCTGGGCGCTACCAGTTGACGGTGACGGGCGAGGGCAGCGGGACCCCGGTCTACGGCGATACTTTCGTCATCCGTGTTCGGTCGCCGGGGGCCGCTTCGACCTCCGCACCGGAGTGACATCCAGTACCCGGGCGTCGAGGATCTTCGCAAGGTCCGGCATTATGCCGATTTCGCCCTCGGCGGTGACACAACCGGTGCCGAGGGCGCGGGCACTCAGAATCTCGCGCAGCCGACGAGGAGGCAGCCGCCGCCCGGGTCGTACTGCAGCTGCGACGCCTTGGACGATGAGAGCCACGCCCGCAATGATCGCCGCGGCGGCAGAGGTCTCGCCGAAATCTGCGACACACGCGGAGTGCGAGCTGGGTGCTGCTGACATCGGAGACGGCGCGATGACACGCTCCCCCCACGCGTAGCAGTCTATCCGGCTGCCGAAGTTGCTCGAACCGACGCGCGCGTGCAGACCATCGATGGCATCTGCGCGAGCCGCTCCAACAACGATCGCGCCGGAATCCCCACGCGGAGAATCTCGACGCAGGATCTTTGTGCCCTGCCGATCCACGAACTCGTCCAGGTCGATTCCCTGAGGGGCACCACCGGTATCACGGCCGTTGCCCCCGACTTCGATGACGGTGATTCCGCGTTGGGTTGCGCCCGCAATTAAGTCAAAGAGTTCCGGAATGGCTTCAATCGGCAAGTGGCCCATTCCACCCTGCGGAGTGACGAGAAGGGCCTGAGTCTCGAGTAGTAGCACACCGCCACCGCTCATTGGGTCCGTTTCGTTGATTGCGATCAGCTTGTCGGTGGCAGCTTTGATCGCGGAGCGCAGGTTCTCGGCGCCCGATGCCACATGCACCGACGCGACCTTCGGAGCCAGGCCAACATAGCCGCCGGTCGTGCTGGCGCCGCAAACGATCCCCAGCACGGCGGTACCGTGCGGCCGCGAGCGGTCGTCGATCGGTCCCGCGAGTGGCGGGCCGATGTGATGCGTGAGAAGGCTTTCGTGGGTCGAGGGTCCAGCCCTCTTCGACGTCAACGAAATGCTGACCCTCACCGCGACCACCCAGAAACTTCGCTGCAAAGTCGGCGCCGACGCCCAAAGGGGCAGCTGCCGCATGGCCGGGTCGGTGGCGGCAGGCTTCGTCCCCGGCGCCCCGTTGCCTCACCCGCGACCGGGGCAGTCGGCTGTGGGCGCGCTCGCCGGCTCGTGCATCGAGGACGCACCCACCCCAGCGAGTCGAGGCCAGGCTGTCGCGATACCGCACGCCAGGCCGAACTGCAGCGCGGTGCGACGTTTCACCCTTGGCCTCCCCTCCATCTGCCAAACGTGGGCCCAAAATAGCCCGCAGTGACCCACGGACCGCGAGCTTCGACGCGGGCGGGTGGGCTGTGTACAGTCACCGCCTGTCGCCACATGGCGGGGGGACCTCAGTGAAGGTGTTGTTGCTCTTGATCCTGGCGGCCGTGACGGTGGCGGCGCTGCGCATCTACCTCACGATGCGCCGGCGGCGCGCGGGACGGCACGAGAGCTTCGATGAGAGGCTTATCCGGCAGCTGCGCGAGAAGGGCCTCGATCCGTTTCAGCCACACGAGCTCGATTTCTTCTTCGCGCTGCCCGACGAGGTCGCGGCGCAAAGCGTCGCGCGACAGCTCGAGCCTGAGGGGTTCGTGACCGACAGCCATCCGATGAAGGACGAGATCAAGGGTGTGAGCCTGCATGCGCGCAAAGCGATGCGCCTGTCAGTAGAGGACATCAGCGCGCTGTCGAATCGCTTCACCACTGTTGCGCAGCAGCATGGCGGCCGCTATGACGGCTGGATGGTCCGGCGCGGTAGTTAACATAACCCACTCTTATATACGGCGTCTCAAGCCGTGCGACTGTCGAAATCCCGTTTGCTCGCCCATCTGCAGTGCCCCAAGCGCCTGTGGCTCGAGGTGTATCGGCCGCAGCTCGGCCAGTACACGAGCGCGGCGCGGGCGCGCTTCGAATCCGGCCAGCGCGTGGGCGAAGTGGCACGCCAGCTCTATGCGCAGGGCCGCGAGGTCGGGGTCGCCTCCGGCACCGATGACTGGCTGTCATTCGACAGCACGCAGGGCGATCTCTTTCCGCGTGCCGAGGCGGGGAGTGCCAAGGTCTTCTTCGAGGCGACCTTCAGGCATGAGGAAGTCCAGGTCCGCGCCGATGTCCTGGAGTACTGCTCCGGTCGCACGCGCCTCATCGAAGTGAAGTCCGGCACGCGGGTGAAGGAGGAGTACGTGCCGGACGTCGCGATTCAAAGCTGGGTGATCAATGGCGTGGGCGTGCGCCTCGATGAGATCGCCGTGGCGCACCTGAACTCGAAGTTCGTTTACCCGGGCAATGCCGACTACCGCGGGCTCCTGGTCGAAGTGCCGCTCGGCGACCTGGCAAGCCACGTCATACACCAGGTCGCCATCTGGGCGCGCGAAGCGCGGCACACGCTCGAAGGCCCCGAGCCCGCAATTTCCGTTGGAAGTCATTGCCGCACCCCCCACGCGTGCCCGTTCGTGAAGTATTGCTGGCCGCGGACCGAGTACCCGCTCGACGTGTTACCCAGGCTCGGCGCGAAGCTCGACGAGTATGTGGCCCACGGCTATCGCGACGTGCGCGACGTGCCAGAAGAGGCGGTTACTGGAGAAAAGCGCCTGCGCGTGTGGCGCGCGACGCTCACGGGGCGTGCGGAAATCCAGCCTGGACTGGGCGAAGAACTGCGTGCGATTCCCTGTCCACGTTACTACCTGGATTTCGAGGCGATCGATCTTGCGGTGCCGATCTGGGCCGGAACGCGCCCTTGCCAGGCGATTCCATTCCAGTGGTCGATCCACGTAGAGAAGTCGGCCGGGCAGGTGGAGCATCTCGAATACCTGGACTTGAGCGGCGATTTTCCCGCACGCGGCATCGCGCAAGCGCTCGTCGATGCGCTGGGCGACTCTGGCCCGATCATCGTCTATTCACCCTATGAGCAGCGCTGCATCGAGACGTTGGCGCAGCTCGTGCCCCCGCTGGCCGGGGCATTGCGGGCCCTGGTGCCGCGCCTGGTCGACCTACTGCCGCTCTTCCAGCGCCACTACTATCACCCGGCAATGAAGGGCAGCTGGTCCATCAAGGCGATCTTGCCGACGTTTGTGCCCGGGATGCACTACCAGGATCTGGGCGAGATCCGCGAAGGCGGCGCGGCGCAGCAAGCGTACCTTGAAGCCATCCATCCCTCGACGTCGGTGCAGCGCCGGGATGAGATCGCGCGACTGCTGCTCGAGTACTGTCGGTTCGATACGCAGGCGCTGGTACGGGTGCTACAGGCCTACTAGAGTCAGCCGGAGGTCGGCGCGCTCCACTGCAGCGATATGCATGCTGTGCGAGCCGACACGGCTGTTGCCGGAGAACTCTAGAGCTCGAAGCAGGGCTTGCGCGCCGGTGCCAACAGGGCGTTGAGCTGGATCTGGTTGTAGATCGCGAGTTTCTCGTTCACCTCGCGTCCGACCTCGAGCAGCCTCTCGCCGGCTTCCCGGATCAGCTCGTCGGCCCGCTCGAAACGATCGTCGCCCTCATACTCGCGCTCCGGCAGATGGAACGTGCTGAGATCGAATGTGCGTACTGACATGTTGGCTCTCCTGAAGGTTTGTGAGCATGGTTTCCGATGGGCGCTACAGTAGCGTCAGGCACGCCCGAAAGCGGCCAGACTGTGTGAAGCCCACTTAAATCCTGCTTATCGATCAGGCGCGCTTTGCCCTAGAGCCGTAGCGTCGTCCGGCCGCGCGCACGGCTCGATCTGACCTCAGCCAACGGCGCCGAACCGTAACAGTGCATCCAGGAGCACGAACAGCCCTGCGGTCGTCAGAGCCGCGAGCACCGCTGCAAACGGTCGTTCGAAAATAAACATGACGACTTTCCTCGGTGTGGTCGTGGGGACGATCAGGTCTGCAGGATGGGCGTCAGCGCCTGCTGAATGCGCGTCATCTGATCCGCTGTGGTCAGGCTCGTGAGCAGGCGCATGAAGTGCTGGTGCTGCACGCCCGAGCCGATGTACTGCCAGCGATACGCCCTGAGTACGCCGGCGTCGAGCGCGCGGCGCTCCGCAGCGCTGAACGTGCGGCCCGCGATCGCGGTAAAGTACTCGACGTCGGCTGCGGCCTGGCCCTGCACGATGCCATCGACGCCGGCGACCAGCGCGATCAGATCGTTCACGGCCTGGTCGCGCGCGGCAGGGGTCAGCTTCGCGTGCTCGCGCTGCCACTCGAGCTCATCGATCATCGCGTGCTGGCACTCCTCCTTCCAGTGATACATGAAGATGTCCTTCCACAGCCCGCAGATCTCGGTCTGCGGAGCGATGCTGTCGAGGTAGTGTTGCTGCGAGAAGAGCTCGATGAAACAGGTGAGGGCAAGCACGGACCAGGTCGACTTGCCGAGCACGAATTCGGCCACGGCATTCGGTTCCGCGGCGGCGCGATAGCCTGGCGGCATGGCGGCGGCGATCATCTCTTCAATGCGCCGGAACAGCTCCTGGTGCTTGAGCTCCTCGTCGCTGAAGCGAATCAGCGCATGCAGGGCAGTCTGATCCTTCAGCCAGTGATCGCGGCTGATCTCGAGCACCTTGGCGTTGATGAAGCGCTCGACCAGGCCGAAGAGAAGCGCGTACGTGCGTCCCTGTACCTGCGTCAGGAGGCGTGCCTCGCTGGCATCGAGGAAAGCAAGCTCGTCGACCTTCGACAGCCCGTTGGGCAGGAAGCGCTTTGACAGGTCGAACAGCCGGCCGCGAATGACATCGGCGTCGATGTCCCAGCGGGCGCGCTTCGATGCGTTGATGATCCGGGCGTACCGGGCGGTGTTGACGGATGGATAGGTGGTCATGTCCTGCTGCAAGGTTTCTGCTGCTGCACTCACGGTAGTTACTCCCCAAAGTCAGGTGTTTGCGACGGGGCGCAAGATGACGGTTTTGCCCACGCCGTCACAGGTGAAGAATGTCCTGACGTGAAGCGGCTAAGGCCTGAGTGCAGGGGAGGTTTGTCCCGACGTGCGCTGCGATGCAGTGAACCGGGGTTTCAGGGAGGTTAAACTCGCCCGCGAGGGGAACGTGCCGCTCCAGCAATCCATTCGGTACCTTAAGACGCGCGACGGCGTGCGCATCGCCTGGGCCAGTTCGGGCGAGGGGCCGCCGCTCGTCAAGGCTGCGAACTGGCTGACCCACCTCAACTACGATCTCGAGAGCCCGCTGTGGCGGCACTGGATCGAGTTCCTGGGCAGTCACTTCCGGCTCATCCGCTATGACGAGCGCGGCTGTGGCATGACCGACTGGCACGTCGGCGACCTGACGCCGGCGCGCTGGTCCGAGGATCTCGAAGCCGTCATTGAGGCCAGCGATCCGGGTGAGCGATTCGTCGTATTGGGCGTGTCGCAAGGCGCGGCTGCCGCGGTCGGCTACGCCGTGCGCCATCCCGAGCGCATCTCGCGCATGATCCTGTACGGCGGCTATGCGGCCGGGTGGGCACATCGCGCCGATTCCGAAGGGCTGCGCCGCTATCGCGCCATGATCGAGCTCATCCGGCACGGCTGGGGCAAGGACAATCCGGTCTTCCGCCAGCTGTTCACATCTATGTTCGTTCCGGAGGCCCGGCCGGAGCAGCTCGACTGGTTCAACGAGCTGTGCCGGCGCACGACCACGCCCGAGATTGCATGCCGGCTCTTCGAAAGCCGGGGCGAGGCCGACGTGCGGCCGCTCTTGTCGCAGGTCCGCGTACCGACGCTGGTCGTGCATGCCCGGCATGACGAGGTCGTCCCGTTCTCGGCCGGCAAGCTGCTCGCGACGGAGATTCCAGGTGCCGAGTTTGTGGAGCTCGACTCGCGCAACCACGTCCTGCTCGCGGACGAACCGGCCTGGGAGCGCTTCAAGGAAGTCGTGCTCGACTACACCGGTCGCCGGGCCCAGCCTGCGGCCGAGGATCCGCGGCTGGCCGCACTCTCCGAACGCGAACGCGAAATTCTGGCTGCGCTCATCGCCGGGCGCAGCAACAGCGAGATCGGCGCCGCCCTGTTCATCAGCGAGAAAACAGTGCGCAATTCGCTCACGCGGATCTTCGAAAAACTCGGCGTGCGCACGCGCACGCAGGCGGCGGTGCTGGCGCGCGATCGCGGTTTTGCGCCGGAGGTCCCGCGCGCATAATCTGTCCACTCGCCGCGCGTCGTCTCGCCCCGGGAGGTCCCCATGTTTGCCGCCGTCTACGAGCGCACCGGATCCGCGGCGGAGGTTCTCCGCATCGAGGAGCTGCCGACACCGAGCCCGGGTCCAGGCGAAGTGCGCGTGAGGCTGAGCTGGTCGGGCGTAAATCCGTCGGACGTCAAGGCGCGCTCGGGTCTGCGCACGCGGGCACTGCCGTTCCCGCGCATCGTGCCCCAAAGCGATGGCTCCGGAGTCATCGACGCGGTGGGAGCGGGGGTAGCGCCACAGCGCGTCGGCGAGCGTGTCTGGACCTGGAACGCGGCCTGGGGGCGTGCGTTTGGAACGGCGGCGCAGTACGTGGTGCTGCCCGAGGCGCAGGCCGTGCGTCTGCCCGACAACGTCGATCTCGCAGCGGGTGCGTGCTTCGGGATACCGGCGTTGACCGCCTTGCACGCGCTCGAGGTGGATGGCGGTGTCGCCGGCAAGAACGTGCTGGTGGCGGGTGGTGCTGGCGCGGTTGGCTACTACGCGATCCAGTTCGCGCAGCTCATGCAGGCGGGCTCGGTCATTACAACCGTGAGCGGGCTCGAGAAGGCGAAAGTCGCGCAGGCGGCGGGTGCCGACGTCGTGCTCAACTACAAGCGCGATGACCTACTCGCCAAGGTGAGCGAAGCGACCGGCAATCGCGGCGTCGACCGCATCGTGGAAGTCGACTTCGGCGTCAATGCCGCGCTCGACCTGCAGCTGCTGCGCCCGGAAGGGGACATCATCGTCTTCGGGAGCGGCGCCTCGGACGTCACGCTTTCCTTCAGCACCGCCATCCGCAAGCACGCGCGGCTGCGCTTCATACTGGTTTATCTGCTGAACGCCGACGATCGGGCCCGTGCCATTACCCAGCTCACGGCCTGGCTGGAAGCGGGTCGGGTGAAGCACAACATCGCCGCACGGTTCCCGCTCACACACATTGTCGCGGCGCACGAGCTCGTGGAGAGAGGCGGTGCAGTGGGAAATGTCCTGCTCGAGATCGAATAGAGCCTGCGCGGCTGCTCGTCGCGGGCCCTATAACCGCGAGCATGATGGGCCGAACCAAAGGTAATAACGGGGCTCCCGCAGCGCGCAATACACTTGCGCGACCAGAGGGAGATGATGGAGGTGACATATGACTTTGCGCATTGGCGATATCGCACCGAATTTCGAAGCCGAAACAACCGAGGGACACATCCAGTTCCACGACTGGATCGGCAATTCTTGGGCCGTGCTGTTCTCCCATCCGAAGGATTTCACGCCCGTCTGCACGACCGAGCTCGGGTACATGGCTAAGCTCAAACCCGAGTTCGACAAGCGCAACGTCAAGGTGATCGGCCTGAGCGTCGATCCGGTCGACAGCCATTCGAAATGGGCGGCCGACATCAAGGAGACACAGGGGTACGCGCCCAACTACCCGCTGATCGGCGATTCCGACCTCAAGGTCTCGAAGCTCTACGAGATGCTCCCGGCCGAAACGCCGGGCACCTCGACCGGTCGCACGCCCGCGGACAATCAGACGGTACGCAACGTGATCGTCGTCGGGCCCGACAGGAAGATCAAACTGATCATCGCTTACCCGATGACGACGGGGCGCAACTTCGATGAAGTGCTGCGGGTCATCGACTCGCTGCAACTCACGGCAAAGCACCGCGTGGCAACGCCGGTGAACTGGAAGCAGGGTGAGGATGTGATCATCGCGGGCTCGGTCTCCGACGAGGAAGCGAAGAAGCTTTACCCGCAGGGCTGGAAGGCACCGCGTCCGTACTTGCGTATCGTGCCTCAGCCTAAGTGAGCGGGTGCTGACTGGAAGTTGCAGAGGCTGACTGAGTCGTCTCTGACGCAGGCGACTCTTCAGCCTCGATTGCGATAGAGCCCTGCTCCGCGAGATCGTCGAACTGGCCGTTGTCCACCGCCCACCAGAACGCCCAGATGGCGCCGGCGGCAAGCACCAGGCTGAGCGGGATCAGGACGAAGAGAATGCTCATGCGGGCAGCTCTCGGCGTGCGACGCGCTCGGTCGCCGGCGTGACCGCAGGCGATGCGCGCGCCGGACGCATCCTGATCCAGGCAATGCGCTGGGCGTTCAGGACTACCAGCACGGAACTGGCCGACATGCCGATCGCTGCCGCCCACGGCGGCACCCATCCCAGCGCCGCGAGCGGAATCGCGAGCAGGTTATACGCGGCAGCCCAGAAGAGGTTCTGGCGCATGATGCGCAGCGCCGCTGCGCGCCACCGGCACCGCCTCGGCGAGCGTCGCCAGTGATTCCGACATCAGGATCAGGTCGGCGCTTGCGTGCGCGAGCGCCGAGCCGCCGCCCATCGCGATCGAGACCCTGGCTGCGGCCAGGACCGGCGCATCGTTGATGCCGTCGCCCACCATGACAACGTCGCCCGGCTCCTCACCAAGCGCGCGCACGTGCTCGAGCTTTGCCTCCGGCGTCAGGCGTGCACGCCACGCGGCAATTCCAAGCTCGTGTGCCACGCGAGCGACCGGCTCGGCGTGATCACCGCTCGCGAGCTCGGTCTGCAGGCCCAGAGCCTGCAGCGCCCGGATTGCTGCCGCCGCCCCGGGTCGCACGGCGTCATCCATTTCATAAGCGGCGAGCAGACCTGAAGGATTCGCAAGGAAAATAGCTGCCTCGGGAACATCCTCCGGACGCTTCATCCCGGCGCCCAGCTCGCCCACGAAGTCGAGCTGCCCGATGCGATAGCGGGTGCCATCGATCTCACCCTCGACACCGCGGCCCGGAAAGACACGAGCATTGCGTGCTTGGATCGCTGCGTGCGTGTAGGGCTGAAATGCGGCCGCGAGCGGGTGTCCGCTCGCCTGTTCGATCGCGGCGGCTACTCGCGCACAGGCGTCGGCGTCGAGCGCGCCGAGCCTGCGACGGCGCGCGATTCGCGGCGCGCCCTGCGTCAGCGTGCCGGTCTTGTCAAACACCCAGCGTTTGGCCCGCGCGAGGTTTTCAATCGCATCCGCGCGCGTCACCAGCAATCCCGCGCGCGCCAGGCGCGAAGTGGCGGCGGCGATGACGGTGGGCGTTGCCAGCGAAAGGGCACACGGGCAAGTCACGACGAGCACAGCGAGCGTCGCAGGAAAGGCACGCGGCGGGTCGAGCCACAGCCACAGGGCGTAGACGGCGAGTGCACCCAGCAGGATCCAGGCCACGAAGTGCGCGGCCACGCGATCGGCTGCACGTGCGACGCGAGGGCGCTCGGTCTGCGCACGCTCGAGCAACCGCACGATGCCAGCGATGACGGTCCGGGGGCCGACGGCAGTGAGCCGCACCTGAAGCGGCCCCGAGAGATTGAGGCTGCCACCGATCACGGGCTGACCGGCGCTGCGCGTGAGTGGCGTGGACTCGCCCGTGAGCAGCGATTCGTCGACGTGGCTTGCGCCCTCGATCACGACGCCGTCGGCCGGAATGACGGCACCCGCCGCAATCACGACGACATCCTCCGCCGCAAGCTCGTGCACCGGTACTGCCTCCACGCGTCCGTCGTGCAGGCGCTGAGCGGTCGGCGGTATCAGGCGCGCCAGCGCATCGCTGACGCTCCCCGCGTGATGACGCGTACGCATCTCGATGAAGCGACCGAGCAGCAGGAAGAACACGAACATCGTCACTGAATCGAAGTACACGTGGCCGGTGCCCCGCAGCGTGTTGTAGGCGCTCGCGAGGAAGGCAGCGGCAATGGCGAGGCTCACCGGAACGTCCATCCCCACGCGCCGGGCTGCGAGTTCGCGCCACGCGCCGGTGAAGAAGGGCACCGCGGAGTACAGCACTACTGGAATCGTGACGAGCATGCTGACGAGCCGCAGATACTCGGCGTAGCGGCTCTCGATGCCTTGGAGCGCGCCTGCATAGAGCCCGAAAGCGAATGTCATCACCTGCGCCATCGTGATGCCCGCCACGGCCAGGCGCTTGAGCGCGACGCGCTGTTCGCGCAGGCGCTGCGCCGCCTCGCTCACGCCATCGGGAACGATCGGGCGAAAGCCGAGCGCGGCGATCGTGCGCAGCAGCCGGCTGAAGCGCGCGCGCTCTAAGTCCCAGGTCAGCTGCAGGCGGTGCGTGGCACGATTGATGGTGACGCTCTTGACGCCGTCGACGCGCGTGAGGGCCTCCTCGATGCGCCGGGCGCAGTTGGCGCAGTGCATGCCCTCGATATCGATCTGGGCGCTCGCGAGACCGTCCTGCACCTGCAGCAGCCGGCGCCGCAAGGCGGGCGCATCGTAGGACTCCCAGCGAATGGCAGCAGCCGTCATTGCGAAGTCCGGGCGCTCGAGGTCGGGTCCGGATGCGGCAGCTCCGGATCCGCGTTGTGAAAGGCAATGACGAGCGTCAGGAGACCCGCGACGAACGCCCCGAACGGAATCGCGATCAGCAACCAGCGATACGCGTCCCGATACCAGGGGAGCTGCGGAGTCGTGTCATCGCGCTGAGTCATTCGGGTCACCCGGCCGGTGAGATAAAGCGCGTGTCGGAAACTCGAGTGAGCTGCGGCGCATCGACCGCCGTGGCACGCAGAACCACCTTCTGTGAGCCGCCCGGTTGTGGACCGGGCATCCGCAGCCGCACCGCGACCGTCAGCACCTCGCCGCTACCCACAGTGTACGCGTCCCGATCGGCGTCGAGTGCAAGTCCGGTCGGTCCCTCGGCACTCAATCGGAGCTGGTGCGCGCGCTCGTCCTTGTTAAGGAGGCGCACTGTGTAAACATTCTCGATCGTGCCGTCCGCCAGCACTCGATAAAGCGCATTGCGATCGCGCAGCACGTCGATGCCAAGGAGATTACGCATGCCGACGGCGAGAAAGAAGCCGACGATGAAGGCGCCGAGCACGGCGCCGTAGATCAGGATACGCGGGCGCAACACGCGCGTCGCACCGCCCTCCATGGACCTTTCCGTCGCGTAGCGAATCAGTCCGCGCGGGTAGTTCATCCGGTCCATCACCTGGTCGCAGGCATCGATACAGGCCGTGCAGGCGATGCACTCATACTGCAGGCCCTCACGAATGTCGATGCCGGTGGGGCAGGCCTGCACGCACAGCGTGCAATCGATGCAGTCGCCGAGTCCCTTACCACGGTAATCGCTTCCCCGGGCACGCGCTCCGCGTGGCTCGCCGCGTGCGCGATCGTAGGAAACGATGAGGGTGTCGTGATCGAACATCGCACTCTGAAAGCGCGCATATGGGCACATGTACTTGCACACCTGCTCGCGCAGGTAGCCGGCATTCCCGTATGTCGCGAAGCCGTAGAACACGATCCAGAACGATTCCCAGGGCCCAAGCGAGAGCGTCAGGATCTCGCGGCCGAGCGTCACGATGGGTGTGAAGAAGCCGACGAAGGTGTAGCTGGTCCACAAGGCGAACCCGATCCAGAGTACTTGCTTCGCGCCCTTACGTAGCACCTTGTGCACGGTCCACGGGGCAAGGTCGAGCTTCATGCGCTGCGAACGCTTGCCCTCCGTGAGCCGCTCCATCCACACGAACACTTCTGTCCACACCGTCTGCGGGCAGGCGTAACCGCACCACAAGCGGCCGGCGAGCGCGGTGAAGAAGAAGAGGGAAAGCGCGGCGATGATCAGCAGCCAGGAGAGGAGGAAGAAGTCCTGCGGCCAGAACGTGAGCCCCAGGATGTAGAACTTGCGCGCGGGCAGATCGAACAGTACCGCCTGCCGTCCGTTCCAGCGCAGCCAGGGCACGAGGTAGAACAGCCCCAGCAGCGTGATGACCGTAATCGTGCGCAGGCGATTGAAGCGCCCGCTGATCTCGCGTGGATAGATCTTCTGGTGCGCGACGTAGAAGCTGTCACTACCCGCATCCGCAGTGCCGGAGGTCGCCGCGTCAGTGCCGGAAGGCACTTTCAGCGATCTTCCTGCGTCCATGGCGGCACATCTGCGGTCGAAGCCGCATCTGCAGTGCGCACCAGATACAGCGTGAGCAGGCACGCCGCGAGCGCGACGCCCCAGAAGAAGAAGAAGCCCAACGCATAGCCGGTCATGCGCGCGAGTAACGGCGAGTCGATGCCGCGCAGGAGCTCGAGGTCAACGGGATCCACGAACGCGTAGCACAACACGCTCGCACCCGAGGCGGCGAGAAACGAGGTCCACAGTGCCACAGCGATGTCACGCCAGCGCTGCGATCTTTGTTTCACTTCCACATTCATTGTGAGGGCGGCGTCTGTGGCGGCGACAGGCTATACACGTACGCGGCGACGAGGTGCACTTTCAGTGGGCCGAGGAGCGGCAGGTGCGCCGGCATCTGCCCGTTGTGCCCCTTCTGCAACGCCATCCGGATCGCCTGCGGTGAGTTGCCGTACAGCCAGATGTTGTCGGTGAGGTTGGGCGCGCCGAGCAGCTGATTGCCGCGCGCATCGGGGCCGTGGCAGGCGACGCAGAATTGCTCGAAGCGCATCTTGCCAGCGGCGGCGAAATCAGCCGGCACCTTCTGCTCGCTCAAACTTAGAACGTAGACGATGACTTCCTCCGTGCCCTGTGCGCCCAGCGCTTCCGCCCACGGCGGCATCACGGCCTGGCGGCCGTTCCTGATGGTCTCCTCGATGATCTCGGGCGAGTCGCCCCAGAGCCAATCATGGTCGGTAAGATTCGGGAATCCGACGGCGCCGCGCGCATCGGAACCATGGCACTGAGCGCAGGTGTTCGCAAAGATATTGTGTCCCGCTGCCACGACTTCGGGCGTGCGGCTCAGGGTCGGCAGGTCGACCGCCCCGTAGCGGGCGAACTTTTCGGTGTAGGCGCGTTCGGCCACCGCGACCTCTTTCGCGTGCTGCTTCTGCTGCGTCCAGCGCAGGGTACCCGGGTAACTGCCCAGGCCGGGATAGATCGCGAGGTACACGAAGCTGAAGATCACCGTCAGGTAGAAGAGCCACAGCCACCAGCGCGGCAGGGGATTGTTGTATTCGGTGAGGTCGCCGTCCCAGGTGTGCCCGGTTGTCTTCGCTTCCGGAGCCGCTTCACCGCCGCGTCGCTTCTTGGTCCACCACAGCAGCCACAGCGCGCCGCCGACATTGAGTGCGACGAGGCCGATGATCCAGATGTTCCAGCCGAGGCTCATGATGGCTTTGTCCCGCGCGGATCCGTGTTCGCGTCCTCTTCGAGCGCCAAGCGCGCGGCCCGGTCGAATCCGCGCTTGCGCCGTGCGTCCCAGGCCCACACCACGATGCCGACGAAGAGCAGCATCAGCACGAGCGTGATTACTCCGAAAACGGTTCCAGCATTCATGACATCACTTCCAGCTGCGTGAGGCGACGCCGAGGCCCTGCAGGTACGCGACCAGCGCGTCCAGTTCCGTCTTGCCCGCGACGTTGGCCGAAGCGCCTTCGATCTGGGCATCCGTGTACGGCACGCCGAGCGTGCGCAGCGTGCGCATCTTTCTCGGTGTCAGGCTGACATCGACCTTGTTCTGGTCGAGCCAGGGGAAACCCGGCATATTCGACTCCGGCACCACATCGCGCGGGCGCTTGAGGTGAATGCGGTGCCAGTCGTCCGAGTAACGCCCGCCGACGCGCGCGAGATCGGGGCCAGTGCGCTTGGAGCCGAACTGGAACGGATGGTCATAGATACTCTCGCCCGCGAGCGAGTAATGGCCGTAGCGCTCGGTCTCCGCACGGAGCGGGCGCACCATCTGCGAGTGGCAGTTGTAGCAGCCCTCGCGTATGTAGATGTCGCGCCCCTCGAGCTGCAGCGGCGGGTACGGCACGATGCCCGGCGCTGGCGTCGTGGCACTGCTCGAGAAATACAGCGGCACGATCTGCGCCAGCCCGCCCAAGCTGATCGCGATTGCCGTGAACACGCCGAGCAGCACGGCACTCCTTTCTATCTTGTCGTGTTGCATGCAGTGCCCCGCTCAGGTTGGCTGCGGAATCGCCACTTCGATGTCGGTGGCGCGCTGCGTGACGGTACGCTTGACGTTGTAGACCATGATGCCCATGCCGGCGAGCACGAGCAGGCCGCCGAGCAAGCGCACGGCGTAGTACGGATACGTCGCCGCGAGCGCCTCGACGAAGGTGTAGGTGAGCGTCCCGTCCGGGTTCGTGGCGCGCCACATCAGCCCCTGCATGACGCCGGCGATCCACATCGACGCCACGTACAGCACCACGCCCACCGTCATGATCCAGAAGTGCAGGTCGATGAGGCGTGTGCTGTACATCTCCTTGCGCCCGTAGATGCGCGGCAGGAGCGAGTAGATCGAACCGATCGAGATCATCGCCACCCAGCCGAGCGCCCCCGAATGCACGTGGCCGATGGTCCAGTCGGTGAAATGCGAAAGCGAATTGACTGTCTTGATCGACATCATCGGCCCTTCGAAGGTCGACATGCCATAGAAAGAGAGCGAGACGATCAGGAACTTGAGGATCGGGTCGGTGCGCAGCTTATGCCAGGCGCCCGAGAGCGTCATGATGCCGTTGATCATGCCGCCCCAGGAGGGCGCAAGGAGCATCAGCGAGAACACCATGCCGAGCGACTGCACCCAGTCCGGGAGCGTGGAATACAACAGGTGATGCGGCCCCGCCCACATGTAAATCGAGATGAGCGCCCAGAAGTGCACGACCGAGAGGCGGTAAGAATAGATAGGACGCCCGGCCTGCTTCGGCACGAAGTAGTACATCATTCCGAGGAAGCCCGCGGTGAGGAAGAATCCCACGGCGTTGTGCCCGTACCACCACTGCACCATCGCATCGACCGTGCCCGCGTAAGCGGAATAGGACTTGGTGAGCGTCACCGGCAGCTCGGCGTTGTTCACGATGTGCAGCACCGCGATGGTGATGATGTACGCGGCGAAGAACCAGTTGGCGACGTAGATGTGCGCGACGCGGCGCTTGGCGAGCGTGCCGAAAAAGACCACGGCGTAGGCGACCCACACGATCGCGATCAGGATGTCGATCGGCCACTCGAGCTCGGCGTATTCCTTGCTCGAGGTGATGCCGAGTGGCAGCGTGATCGCGGCGAGCACGATGATGAGCTGCCAGCCCCAGAACGTGAAGGCGGCGAGCCGATCGCAGAAGAGGCGTACGTGGCAGGTGCGCTGCACGGCATAGTAAGAGGTGGCAAAGAGCGCCGAGCCGCCGAAGGCGAAAATCATCGCGTTGGTATGCAGCGGCCGCAGGCGACTGTAAGTGAGCCAGGGAATATCGAAATTGAGCGCGGGCCAGAGGAGCTGTGCGGCGAGCAGCACGCCTACCAGCATGCCGACCACGCCCCAGACCACGGTCATGATCGCGAACTGGCGCACGACGCCATCGTTATAGGTCTGCGAACTCGCCATGGAGCGCTCCCCGTCGAGCATTCGGTGTAATGGTCAACCCCCGTTAGGCTACGGAACGGGCGACCTGAACTCGCTAGGTATTTTCCGCAAGATCATAGCCGCGACGTTACCGCGCGCAACAGATTCGTGCCTCGCGGCGTGAAACTCTTCCTCGCTGCTTGCCGAAGGATCTCAAATGGAGCCCGGTCCGGGGCGCGAACGGAGCTGCGGGGTCCTCCTGTGCGGAGATGCTCAAATCCAGTCGATCACCAGTGCGCTTGTGTCAACTACTTGACAGAACGCCCGACCGCCGCTGGGCATGATGCGTCCCCGCTGAGGCATCACCCACACGTCTAAGAAGGAAATCGATAATGTCCACACCCACTCGGTCGAATCGTGCAGCGTTAAAGTCCCTTGCTGTCGGATTGGTGGCGCTCACGCTGGGCGTCACGTCGACGGGCGTGCTCGCTCGTTCGGCGTCGGACAGCTCTTCAAGTGTCACTGTAAGTGTTGCGGATCTCGACCTGTCACGGTCTACAGGCGCACAAGTCTTGTACAAGCTGATTCAGCAGGCAGCGTATGAAGTCTGCAATGGATTTGTCGGCCCGTTCGCCGAACTGCGCACCAAGGCGAGCCCTTGCTACAGGACTGCCGTGGCGAATGCGGTGACGCAGGTCGACAGCCCTCTACTGGACACGCTTCATCGTGCGCAGCTCTCGCGGATCGCCAGCAATTAGTCGATGACGGCAAGTGGGCGGGTCAGGCTGCCCACTTGTCCGTGCACTGAGCGCACGTTCGTCTAGCCGTGCACCACACCCCGGCCGGTGTGGCGCAGCAGGCTGAACTGGCCGTAGGTGTCCGTAAGATCCAGCTCGATGACGCCGGAAGTGCGCGTCGTCGCGCTCCCGATCTCGGCGAGCTCGAACTCGATGCCGTTGGGGATGTTGATGCGCACGCGGTGCGGCTGGCCGGTCGCCGGGCTCTTGATCGGAGTGCCGACGGACTCGACCACGCCCGGAATGACGACGCGCGCTGTACGCGCCTCGATGTTGACCTCGTAGTCGATCGGCTTGAAGAGCGGCGCGTGCACCGTGTCCGACATCGTGCGAAACACCCACCAATGCGTGGTACCCTCCACGGTTTCCTCGCCGTGCAGGATCTTGGTAAGGGCTTCGCGCTGATTAGAGTTCGCACGCTCGTCGATGACGGCCTGCATCTCGCCCTTGCCCTCGAACACTGCTCCGGGCCAGGCGTACAGCATGGCGGTCTTGAGCCCGTCGAGTTTCACAGCGCCGAAATGGCCCTTGTCGATTCGCAGCACTTCGAAGCCGCGACAGTGACCATGCGTCGGCAGCGCCTCGAATTGACAGGGGCAGCCGTAAGAACAGTTGCAGCTGCCAAAGCTCGGCCCTTCCACGTACCAATCCACGCCGCTCATGAGCACGCTCCCGCGCACGCGCGCGTTCGGTCACCTGTGCCGATTAGTCGACCGCCTTCACGATCCCAAGGCCGAACGCCGCCGCGACCGCTTCGGTGCGCGTACGAACATCGAGCTTCTCCAGAATGGAGGACACGTGATGATCGATGGTTTTCGCCGACAGGTGCAGCCGCTGGGCGAGCTCGGTGTTGGTGTGTCCCGTGCACGAGGAGCCTGAGCACCTCGACCTCGCGTGAGGTGAGTCCCGCCGGATTTCCGCGCGTCGAGGCGCGCGGCCCGCGTGGAATTCCTCGCACACCGAGGTCGCGCAGCCGCTGACGCACGATCGCCGCCAGCGGGCCGGCGCCCAATTCTTCGAGGATCTCGAGCGCCTCGCGTAGCGCCGCCTCCGGGCCGTCGGCGAGCGCGAGCGCACGCTCGTACGGCATTCCGCGCTCTTCCCAGGCGTCGGCCGCCTCTCGCCAATCGCCTTCGATCATGAGTCGATACGGCACGAAAATATCAGCGGGGACTTCCGCATCGGGGCGTGCACGGGACAGCCAAAACGCCAGCTCCCCACGAATCCACGGATCGCGATGGCCCTGCGCGACCTCGAGCCCCACCGATACCTCGCTCGCGACCCGATCAAGATCGCCGCGATACCAGGCAACTTCCGCGCGCGCCGCGGCCACGCGGCCGATGCGCTGCAGTTCCGCGGTCGGCAGTGCAATCCGCAGCGCTTCATCGAGCAGTGGCCCGGACCCGGGATCGCCGCGGCGCGCTCGCACCAGGGCCAGGGTGAGCAACGTGGGGATACGCTGATTGGTCGTGATGAAGCTCCCGTCGAGCAGCTGCGTCGCAAGACTGGCGGCATCGTTCCAGTGACCACGCAACAGTTCGAGTCGCGACTGGTAGGCACGAAGGTAGTACCAGTGCGTATAGATCTCGTTCTCTTCGCAAAACGCCAACCCGCTACGCAGATACCCTTCAGCGCGCGGCAAATCGCAGCTCAGGATTGAGCACGTGGTGGCATTCGAGTAGGCGCGGCCTGCGGGTTCGTGTAAACCGCGCTCCAACGCCAGCGACAGGGCCTGCTCTAGCGGGCCCCAGCCCGCTTCGTCGCCAGAGCCGAGCAGCGCTGAACCCATGCTGTTGAGCGAGTGCACCTGTGACTCTACATCGTCGAACTGCCGACCGAGGTCGAGCGCGCGCTGGCCAAACTCGAGCGATTCCTCCACGCGCCCACCCAGCATCGCCAGCATGGAGCGCGTGCTGTACGCCATCGCGAGGTCGCGTCCGGGCGGCGACTTCTCGAGCACCCCAATGGCCTCCGCCACGCTGCGGTCGGCCTGCGTCTTGTTCCCCGATTGCCAATAGAGGCGCGCCAGAACACGCGATACGCGCGCTTGCGCTGAGGCGTCGCCCAGTTCCCGGTACAACGCCAGGGCGCGCACGTCGGACTCGATCGCGTCTGGCGCCTGATTCGCCAGATTGCACTCCCACGCGTGCGCTTCGAACAGCTTCGCGCGATCCAGTGCCGGGAGCGTATCCGCGTGCCGCAACGCAGTGGCGAAATGTGCCATGGCCTCGAGATGCGCGCCGATTAGCGCCGCCTGCTGGGCGGCACGCGGGGCGAATACGCGGATGGCGTCGATGTTGCGCGCGAGCTGCGCGTGATGCACGAGCTGCGAAAGATCGGCGCCATGCTCGGTGAGGGCCGCAAGGATGCGTTGATGCCACTCCTGAGCCCGGGCGGGTGACATGACCGACTCGACAGCGAGCCGTGCCAGTTCATGGGGAAAAGAAATGCTCTCGTCGCCTTGACGGAGCACGCCGCCCGCCACTGCCTCCTCGAGCGTCGCGCTCACGTCGCCGAGGAGTGACTTGGCCAGCCACAGCTCGGTCCGGCCCGGCGACAGCGACACGAGCTCTGCCAGTTCCCGTGCCGCCGGCGAGCACTGCATGAGGCGTGCGATGACCGCATCACGCACCGTCTCCGGAAGGACATCGCGCGGTGCGTTCAACAACTCGCGGACAAAGAAGGCGTTGCCGGCCGTCAGCGTGTAGATCCGCTCCGGATCGCGATGCGCATCCCGTGCCAGCTCGGTCACGGCTGCGAGGGACAGGGCTGGAATACGCATGCGCAACGCATGCCGCCCGGTCACTTCCCCCAACACGCGCCGCAACGGGTGCGCTGCGGCCAGCGCGTCGTCGCGATAGGTGGCGATCAGGAGGCAGCGCGTGCGTTGAATGCGCCGGCCCAGGTAGCGCACGAAGTCGAGTGTGGCCTCGTCGGCCCAGTGCAGGTCCTCCAACACCACGGTCGTCACGTGATTCGGCCGGGACAGCTCGTTCACCAGGCGCGCAAACAGTTGCGTGCGGGAATGCTCAGCGTGCTCGGCGTCAGCGCTCGCTACCGCGAGCGCGTTCGCGATTTCATGGACGGGCCCGAGAGCACGCGGCGTCTGTAAGCGCATCGCAGGCGCCCCAGACGACGCGCACGCCACGTCGTGGCTTGCTTGCGAACGCTTCGACGAGCGCGCTCTTGCCTGCACCGGCTTCGCCCGCGACGAACACGACCTTGCCGTGGCCCGCCTCGGCCTCCTGCAGTTGCCGGGCGAGTTCATCGAGTTGCGGTTGACGTTCTAGGAGCTCCATGGCGCCTCGTGGACCAGTATCCGGAAAGCCATATCACCGGGGTAGCGCAAATTGGGGGTCACTGGCCTGCAAGTTGGGGAAAGCCCCCGATTTGCCGCCGCGTGCGCGTCTCTACTCTGTTTCCCGTGGGATAGATGTCAACCAACCTTCAGGAGAACGATCATGTACGCAACCATTCAGTCAAACGACGCAATGCGAAAGTTTCTCATCGGAGCGGCGGCGCTCTTACTGGGCATCGCCTCGACCGCAGCGCCTGCGAACCCTGGTGCGGTCGACGTTCGAAGCGTCACGGTGCACTTCGGGGAGCTAGACTTGTCGCGCTCCGAGGGTGCCCAGGTCCTGTACCGGCGCATTCAGCGAGCGGCCTACGACGTCTGCGATGGATATGTCGGCCCGTTTCCCGAAATGCACATTAAGACAGGTCCGTGCTACACGACTGCAGTGGCGAATGCGGTGGCGCAGGTCAACAGCCCCCAGCTGTCTGCGATCTACCGCGCGCACATGCCAAGACTCGCGAGCAACTAGTCCGTGTTCGTGGGCAGGTCTTGTAGTCAAGCGGCGGCTATCCGCGTGGCTGCAAGACCTGACTCCACTCCCGTCCACCCTTCACTTCACTCTAGGTCGCTGCTCTTACAATACCGAGGCCGAAGGCGGCGGCGACGGCTTCGGTGCGCGAATGGACTTTGAGCTTCTCCAGGATCGAGGAGACGTGATGATCGACGGTTTTCGCCGACAGGTGCAACCGGTGGGCGAGCTCCGAGTTCGTGTGTCCGTGCACGAGGAGCCTGAGTACTTCGACCTCGCGCGACGTCAGCCCTGCCGGATTGTCACGCGTTGAGGCACGCGGCCCGCGCGGAATGCCGCGCACGCCCAACTCGCGCAGGCGCTGACGCACGATCGCGGCGAGCGGGCCGGCCCCCAGTTGTTCGAGGATCGTCAGCGACTCTCGTAGTGCGCTTTCCGGTCCGTCAGACAGTGCCAGCGCCTGTTCATAGGGCATACCGAGCCGTTGCCAGGCCGCAGCCGCAGCTTCCCAATCTGCTTCAATCATGAGCCGGTACGGCTCAGCGATCTCGTAAGCCAGTTCCATCCGCGAATCGGCGCGACGTCCCCAGTAAGCAAGCTCGCTCTGCAGCCAAAGATCTCGATGACCCTCGGCCGCTTTCAACCCGACGGCAGCTTCGTCCGCTACGCGCTTAAGGTCGCCGCGGTACCAGGCGATCTCCGCGCGGATCGCCGCGACGCGCCCGATTCGCTGCAATTCACCGGTCGGTCGTGCGAGCCGGGCGGCTTCATCGAGGAGCGGGTCGACGCCGGGATCACCACGTCGGGCACGAACGGCCGCCAGCACCACCAGGGAAGGTATGCGCTGCGCGATCGCAAGCGCATGGTGCTCGATCAGCTCCGTGGCTAGCCGCGCAGCGTTGTCCCATTGACCTTTGTTGAGCTCGAAGTGTGCAGCGTAGGCGCGAATGTAGTTGAGGGAGTCCTGGACCTCGTGCACATCGCAGTACGCGATGCCCTCGGCTACGTAGCGCTCTGCCAGGTCAGGGAAATGCTGGCTGACCGCAGTGCTCACCAGGTTGGAGTAAGCGCGCCCGGCATGGTAATGCAGATTGTGCTCGAGGGCGACGGCGAGACTTTGTTCAAGCTGCGCGCGCCCGGTCTCGTCGCCTGCCTGCAGCAGCGCGGAGCCGATATTGTTGAGTGAGTGAGACCGCACGCTGTGGTCTTCGAATTGCGCAGCGACATCGAGCGCACGCTGCCCATATTCCAGCGCCTCCTCCGTACGCGCGCTCGTCATCGCCAGTTGCGAGCGAGAGCTATAAGCCATGGCGAGGTCTCTTCCTGGAGGCAGGGTCTCGAGCAGCGCGATGGCTTCGGCCACCTGCCGATCGGCAGCCGCTTTATCACCGGACTTCCAGTACGGCCATTTGAGCAACAACAGCACGCGTGCCTGCGCCGCGACATCGCCCAGCTCGCGCCAGAGTGCGAGTGCCTGGGTTCCAGAGATGAGGGCGTCAGACTGGTTGGTTACGTTGCATTCGGTCGCATGCATTTCGAAGAGACGGGCGCGCTCCGGCGCGCTCAGCGTATCCGCATGGCGAAGCGCGGTCGCCAGATGCGCAGCGGCCTCGCGGTGTGCGCCGGCGAGCGCGGCCTGCTGGGCGGCCCGCGGAGCGTATTCCAGCAGGGCTTTCACGTCCTGTGCATGTGAGGCGTGATGCACGAGTTGTGAGAGGTCGGCCTCGTGCTCAATGAGAACCCGCAGGATACGTTGGTGCAGCACTTGAGAACGTGCACGCGGGATGGTGCTTTCGACTGCGAGCCGCCCCAACTCGTGGCGAAAGGCGAGCGCCTCGTCGAAGTAGCGCAAGAGCCCGCGCGTGACGGCTTCATCGGCGGCTGCGCCGACGTCGCCGAGTATCGTGCGGATGAGCCAGGGCTCGGTTCTGCCAGGCAGGAGAGAAACGAACTCCGCCACCGCGCGCGCCGCCGGAGAGCATTGAATGAAACGCGCCAGCACAGCATCGCGCACGGTCTCTGGCACGGTGTCAGCCGGGGCAGACAACAACTCCCGCACGAAGAACGGATTGCCTCCGGTCACCTGGTAGACCTGGCGGGCGTCGCGGTGCGTGCCTTGAGCGAGCTGCTCGACGGCGTTGAGCGAAAGGGCGGGCAGATAGATGCGGGCCGTGTGCTGTCCGGTCAGCTCGCCGAGCACGCCACGCAGCAGATGCATTGGGGGCAGCTCGTCGTCACGATAGGTCGCGATCAGCAGGCAACGCGTGCGCTGAATGCGCCGCCCGAGAAAGCGCACGAAGTCGAGCGTGGCCTCATCGGCCCAATGCAGGTCCTCGAGCACGACCATAGTGAGCGGATTGGGTGGTGAGAACCGCTCGAGCAGGCGCGAGAACAGCTGTTCCCGTGAAAGATCTGACTCCGGACGCGCACCCCGCTGCAGTGACATCCCGGCGAGCAGTTCGTTGACGGGCCCGAGCACGCGTGAGGTTTGCAGGGCATCAGAGTGGCCCCACAACACGCGCGCCGTGCGAGATGCCTGTTGGGCAAAGTGCTCGACCAGCGCGCTCTTGCCCGCGCCCGCCTCGCCGCTGACGAGCGCAATCTTGCCGGCGCTCGTCCCTGCTTCACGCAGGAGTCGCGCCAGTGCTTCGAGCTGGGATTGGCGTTCCAGGAGCTCCATGGCGGCCTTGGTCACAGTATCCGTCAAGGCGCAGCGCCTGGGTACGGGTGGCGCAATCTGGGTGTATGGCCGGTGCAATTTGGGTAGGTCGCCCGATTTGCGGCTGCCTGCGCACCGTTACCGTGCACTACCAAGTGGCTGTAAGCCAAACGATCGGAGTTGACACCATGCCCCGCTATGTCGTCGAACGAGAGTTTCCGGACGGACTGAACATTCCCGTCGACGAGGCCGGCGCCAGGGCCTGCCTGGCGGTGGTCGACAGCAACATGACGGAGCAGGTCACGTGGGTACATTCCTACGTGAGCGCGGACAGGAAGAAGACGTTCTGCGTGTACGACGCACCGTCGCCCGAGGCGATCCGCCGTACGGCGAACCGCAACAAGCTCCCGGTCGAGCACATCACCGAGGTTCGCGTCCTCGATCCTTACTTCTACAAGTAGACACCCAGCAGCCGGGAGTCACCGGCGAGGAGAAGACAATGAAGAGCCCCGTTCAGGAATCCGTGAGAACGCCGACGAGCAGGTTTCGCTGTGCAGCGCTCGTAGTGTTGTCGCTGGGAATACCCCTCGCCGCCACGGCGACGGAGCAGCCCGGGTCTGCTCTGGCAGCATTCGCCCAGCAATCTTCGGCGAAGAAGTCCTTTTCGCCGCTCGTCGAGAGAGTGCGCCGGGCGACTGCGAAATACCGGGACATCAACGTCATGATCAATGAAGGCGGCTGGGCGCGGGCCACCCCCTGCGTCAGTGGCCCGAATTCGGGCGCGATGGGGGTGCATTTCGTCAAGGACGGACGCATTGGTGACGGCATCCTGCGCGCCGATCAGCCGGAAGCGTTGATCTACGAGCCGATGTCGAACGGTGCAATGCGTCTCGTCGGCGTCGAGTTCATTGAGCTGGCCGACGTCTGGAAGGCCACGAGCGGCGGCAAGCAGCCAACGCTGGAAGGGCATCTGATGAACCTGGTGACCGAGCCCAACCGCTACACCTTGCCAGCGTTCTACGAAATCCACGTCTGGGCGTGGGAAGACAACCCAAACGGCAGCTTCGCCGACTGGAACACGGAAGTGTCCTGCGACAAGCAACCGACCGAGTGAGCTGACACGAGATACCAGCGCGTGCGCCTAGGGAGCGGGCGCACGCGCGACCGCGATGCGGTCCAAGAAGCGCCACCCAGGCTCGCAACCCTGCCTTCTCGTGAGCTCAATCACGGCTGTACTAAGGTCGCCGCGCGGTCCGAACCCGTATGGTTTGCGAGGCGTTGCGATGAAGATGAACCCCTGGAGTTTGTCCTGGCGCGTGCTGCTGCCGCTCACCGTAATCACTGTGGTGGGATGCAGCACGATGGGTCGATTGGAGTGCGAGGTCAGCGATTGGCATTCCGTGGGGTTCGAAGACGGCGCCAAGGGCGCCTCGGTCGCGAGGATCGGCGACTATCGTAAGGCGTGCGCTAAGCACGGCGTGTCCCCCGATCTCGACGCTTATCGCGCGGGCTACGCGCAGGGGGTTGAAACCTACTGCCGCGAATCGAACGGGTTCAACGTCGGTGCTGCCGGCGGGCGTTGAAGAGGACTTCCTGACTGGATACCGAAGCGGCCGACAACTCTACGAGTTGAACGCAGCGGTCAACGCCGTTTCCGGCCAGATCTCAAACAAGCGTTACGCGCTACGGCAGTTGACGGAAACTCAGTCGGCAAAGGAGGCGGCGCTCATTGACTCAAAGACTCTGGTGTTGTTGGCGTTGCCAATGGCCGCAAGCGCCGATTATGTCGATGTCATCGAGTTCAAGCTCAACGAAGGCTGCACCTTCGCGACTGAAATGCAAATCGTGAAGGACTTCAATACGTAGTGGGGCGCCAAGTACAGCTACAAGGCCGAGGTGTTGACGCCGCTCCAGGCGCCCAGAACCTTGTCTCCTTATACTGGGTCGGCCGCACCAAAGACGCGGCAACGTTCGGCAAGGCCTGGGACACTTGGCGTAACGAAACAGCGGACCCGAATTCAGTTGCGGGCCAACTGTCGGCGCGTTTCGTAAAATGTGGAACCAACCTCTCGCGCCGCGGCTACGACGTTCACGACTAGTACGTAGGCGGCTCGTGGCAGGCCGCGATCTGCTCGACCGAGGCTTTAGCTAGTGCGACGCGCTTCCTACGATAGTGCGATTCTCGCCGATCCACTCGAGATCTGTAGCGGCCAGATAGCGACGTTCGTGAAGGAACAACTCCATCTGATTCGCGGGCGCGAGGCGAAGAAAGATGAGTGCAAGTTTGCGATCTTCAGCCAGGGCTCGTCTTGCTAGCGTCTCAAGTTCAAGCAATGAGCGGACCTCGTGCCCATCTGCGGTGAGCAGAAGATCGAAAGGGGCGATATTGGAGGCCTCGGCGTCTGAACCCGGTTCGACGTGGTGAACCATGAGGGCAGGAAGTCCCTTGAAACCGGCAGAGACGTGCTCAGCGCTCGCAAACATCGCGCCAGAGAGCCAGAGCGCTTGCCGCTCAGTGATGCGCGCTGCTGCCGGCCATTGACCTCTGAGGGTGATGTCCGCTCCGTTACGCCGAACCCGCAGTGTTACGTCGTTCAGTCCCCCACGCAGAGCGTCAACCAGGTCAGAAGCGCTGTTGAGTGCTCGGGCGGATACACCTGCTGAGATAAGTTCGTCACCGACATGAAGGTCAATGCCGCCCGCGGGCAATCGGCTACTGGCGACGACCATCGTGTACTCGTTGTCCTCGTCGATTGCGAAGTCAACGAGCGCGTCCGGCGGTGAAGGATCCCGCCCCTGCCTCAACAGGTTGATGATGGTGCAAGCGAAGGGCATGGGAATGGCGAAGCTCATTCCCTCGCTCGTTCCCTTGGATAGGGTCGCCGTGTTCACGCCGAGCACACGACCCGATTCGAGGCTGATTAGCGGACCGCCGGAGTTGCCAGCGTTGATCGGGGCGTCCGTTTGCAGCATGTCGGGCCCGAGCCGCGACGTGACGGCAGACGCAATGCCGCGCGTGCCGGTAAAGCGGAAACCCCAGGGATGGCCGAAGGCGCCAACGGGATGGCCAACAGGGGGCAGGCTGTCGCATTCGAGTGTCGGCTCCGGCGGCGGAGATTGAAGGAGCCGCGGATCGTAAGCGATGATCGCGAGATCAAGATACGGGTCGACGTATACACGCTTTGCCGGGAGTGGCTTCCCACCGCGGAAGGCAATGGCAATCTGGCTATAGGAATGGCTGCTGACGTGAGCGTTGGTCAGCACCCACCCACGAGCTGCGTCGATGACCATGCCCGAGCCCGTAAGAGAACCCTGGTTGTCTTCGACAAAGGCACGATCCACGGACGTCTTGATATAGACCGTCCAGTCGCGAGCGTTCTCAAACGCCGTTTCAGCGGTGGACCCAGCGAAACTCGGCGTCGTTGCAAGCAGCAAGGCGACAGAAAGTGTGACGCGCATCAAGCTACCTCTCCCTTGCCATTGTCGTTGGGACAAGGGACGGCGCGTGGTGCGTGAGTCACACTATGTGAAGGGACAATTGGGACATGGGAATCACATTTTGAGCCCGATTTGCAAGACACCGAGATTGGTCAGAGAAGTCGATACTTCATGATGAGCCATACGACGAGCGCGATGAGCACGAGGATCAAGGGTAGGACGATCCGGCCGACGCGCTTCATGCGCTCGATGGCGGTGCGCTGAAGGGCGACGGATTCCTCGGCAGTGCGGCGCATGCGTTCGGCCTCGGCGCTTAAGCCCATGTCGTGGACCCGACGCGCGATCCGACCTTGGGGTTATTGCGCGATCGCCGTGGTCCCACGACCTGAACCGATGCGCCCGTCGATACAATATCCGCGCTTGTCATTCGTCTACAAAGCCAGATGCAAGAGCTGGCTCTCACAGCGCGCATGAACGCAGAGCAGGCCCGGCAGGTTTCCGAGGTCGTGGGCCGAGAACGGCTCCGGCTTCGTAATTGGATCCGCCGACAGCTCGCGGAACCGGCCGAGGTCGACGACATCCTGCAGGATGTGTTCGTCGAGCTGGTCCTGGCGTACCGGTCGCTGAAGCTGATCGAGGACGTAGGCGCGTGGCTCTTTCGCGTGGCACGGAATCGCATCACCGATCTCTTTCGCAAGAAGAAACCGGAAGCACTGGCAGACCAGGCGGTCGCGACGGATGAAGATTCGCGTGCGCTGGAAAACCTGCTTCCGGCGCTCGATCCCGGACCAGAAGGCGCCTACACACGCGCTCTATTGATCGATGAGCTGGAGGATGCCCTGGAGGCCATGCCAGTCGAACAGCGCGAGGTGTTTCTGGCACACGAGGTCGAGGGGTTGAGTTTCAAGGAAATGTCCGCACGGACGGGCGTCGGAATCAACACGCTGATCGCGCGCAAGCGCTATGCGGTGCTGCGGCTCCGCCAACGGCTGCAGGCCATTTACGATGAAATACAGGCTGAGTGAGGATTGCCATGAGACACAGACGGATTGTTCGAATCTTCGGGGTGGTCTTAGCGGTGGCGCTGGTTGCCGTCATCGTCATCGCAGGATTCGGGTATGCGGTGCTGAGCCTCTGGAACTGGTTGATGCCTGGGCTGTTCAAGTTGCCCGCGCTCACGTTCTGGCAGGCAGTGGGATTGCTGGGACTGAGCTGGATCTTCTTTGGCAGCTGGCGTGGCTTTCACGGCCCCGCCCGACACTGGCGCGGTAGGATGCGAGAGCGCTGGGGGCGGATGACGCCGGAACAGCGCGAGGAATTTCGCAAGGCCATGGCGAGCCGCTGCGCTCGACGATCCGGATCGCCGGGTGCGGATCCGATCAGCTGACTACCAGGCGGATGGCCGGCGCGGCCTCGGCTGGGGGTTCCCGTATCATTGGGCGCGGCATGGCGCTCGAAAGAATCATTTCCGGCGGCCAGACCGGCGTTGACCGCGGAGCACTCGATGCCGCGCTGGACCTCGGCTTTCCCTGCGGTGGATCCTGTCCTCAAGACCGTGTTGCCGAAGATGGCACGATCCCGCCGCGTTATCCGCTCACGCCGCTGTCAGGTGCCGGCTATCCCGAACGCACGCTGCAGAACGTCCTGGACGGTGACGGCACGGTGATCATCTGCAGTGGCGCGCCGGCTGGCGGCGCGCGTCTGACGCTCGATCTCTGCCGGCGCCACGGTAAGCCCTTCCTCCTCATCGATGCTGCGACGACCGCCGAGGCGAACGCCGTACGTGAAATGGACGGATTCATCCTCCAGCACGATATCCGCATTCTGAATGTGGCCGGACCCCGCGCGAGCGACTGGCTCGAGGGCCACGGCTTCGCATACCGCGTTGTCCGTGACCTTGTGTCGCAGCGGATTCGACAAGTCTGAAATGAGAGCCGTCATCCACCTCGCATTACTGATCGCTGTGTTGCTCGCGCCTGAGCGCGCTGCCGCGCAGAGCCCCCTGCACGCCAGCGAGGAGCAGCTCGTGAACTACGCGTTTGCGACGCAGCTGGGTTCGGGCGTGTACGACATCGCCGGTCGCACGTTGCAGATCTATCGACTGCCCTTCGGCTACACATTCGCCCAGCCGTCCGGGAAGCGCCCGGGTGTGCGTTTGACGTTGCCGCTGACCTTTGGATTCCTCGATTTCAGATCGCGCGATGTGATCGACACCGGTCTGCCGGAGAACTTCGACACATTGAGCTTCGTGCCAGGCGTCGAGCTCGACTTTGAGCTGACTCCTCAGTGGCACCTGCTGCCATTCGCACAGGCGGGACGCACGTGGGACCGGACTGGCGACGGCGACGCCGTGGTTTACTCATTCGGCGCCCACGTGGCGACGTCGATGAGTTCGAGCTGGCTCGACCTTCGTTTGGACATCGGTGCGACCTACGCGGCCGTGCACCCGCGAACCCAACTGCCTTCCGACGATCTGCTCCTGCTGGACTTTGGCGTCGAGGGTCGCCATGCGCTCGGCTTGAACCTCGGGGACCATCCGCTCGATTGGGGCGCGTATCTGCTCGCCCAATCATTTCTGAATCGGGCGGATGAGCCTCTCAGTCAGGCACCGGAGCGAGCGGATTCCAATCAGTTCGAAGTCGGCTTGACGATCGGCACGCGGTCGAGAGTGACGGTGTGGCGCATTCCCGTGCCACGCCTCGGAGTAGGTTATCGCTTCGCGCACGACCTGGGGGTGTGGCGATTCGTGATCGGCGCGCCATTCTGACGCGCCGTTTGGCGCATGGCGGCCGGCCAGTCAGCGTGGAATCGGTGAGGTCTTAAATCCGCGGCGGGAAAGTCGCGGGCGCAGGGATCGCCGGTTCACGCTTGACCGGGGTCAGGCGTCGGAGCTGCTCTTCACGGACCTGCTCGACCGTCAGTTCGGTATCGGCAGCGATGATCCTGACGAGAGGGTGATTGGCCTTCTTCGGCAGATTCAACTCGTGCAGCCGCTCCCAGATCTGAATGCGCCGCTCGGGCGTGTTCTGTACGGCGACCTGCTCCGCAATTTCCTGCCGCCGGCGCTCGCGTGCCTCGTATTCGATCGCGGCGACGCGGGCACGATAATCGGTGACAAGCTCGCCGGCGATGGGCGGCGGTGCAGCCCGGGTGTGTTGAGTCCACTTGTCGTGCGACATGAATTCCTCCGGCCGCGTCGGCCTCAAGTCCTCTTGCTCGGGGCCATCACCAGGTGCTTGCGGCCGGAATGGAAGCTGCGCCGCTCGTTGAGGCGCATGACGAGATCTTCGGCCGCGCGGCGCACATTCTCGGCGGTGCCGGGGCGGTGGCCAACGATCTTGTTATTGCCGTGGCCGATCACATATGAGTGCCAATCGCGCGTGTCATCCGCAACGGGCGAGGGCGCACGCGTGATGGAGTCGAGCGTGTACGGCATCTCGAGAACGGAGGACGGTGCGGCAGGATTTGGTGTATTCGAGGTAGACATGGGTGACACCATACGCGGCCGCCAGACCCTTGAATAGCAATATCTGCGCCAAGCGAGTGTTTGGAGCAGTTAGTCGAGCGAAAAAACATGAATTAGGCTATATTATGTGTCGGCTCGTGCGCTTTTCTCATGATTGCTTTGGCCAATAGCCGGTTCCGGTGTGATCTACCCGGCCAAAGCCCATCTATCCGATTGGTACCCGAACCAGGTGACAGGCGTTTCAATGCCCGGGCATCCGTACGCTTCGAGCGGCGGTGAGGGGTCCGGACGACTGTCGAGTGTTTCCTAGATTTTGGAGTTTCTCTTGTATGACTAAGATTTTCGTGGGCAACCTGCCCTTTAGTGCTAATGAAGCGGACGTGCGTGCGCTGTTTGCGCAATACGGGACCGTCGAGTCGTTTGCCCTGATCACCGATCGTGATACGGGCCGGCCGCGCGGTTTCGGGTTCGTCGAGATGGCGAATGCGGATGCCGCCCGGGCGATCCAGGGCCTCAACGGCCATACGATCGACGGTCGCGCCCTCAAGGTGAACGAAGCGCAGGAGCGATCCAATAATCGCGGTGGTGGACGGCCGCGACGCTTCTAAGCGAATAACCTCCATACCGCCTCGGCGGCGTAGCTCGAGCGCGCTGCCAAAGGCAACTTTCTCGGTCCCCGATCGCGTGGACCAACCCTCCGCGCGATCGGGCACTTTTCTTGGGTCGGCACCGCCGTCAGTGTGATCCGGTTCACCGATTCGCTGCTACCAAGCTCGGGTTTTCTTGTTCGTATAAGCGGCTCGCCGCACTATCGCCTCGACATTGGGCCAGCAGCCCTCGAGGCATCGATGACGCCGGTCATTCGCCGATTCTCTTGCGTATCTACGCTGGCGGCGTTGCTGCTCGCATCGCTCGCGGCCCACGCTGACGCCACCGCCCGCATCATCGAAACGCAGCCGTCAAATAACGCCACGCTCGGGCACCAGGAGTCGTTCTGGGTGCGCATCGAGTACACCTCGGACGAGCCGATCAGTTTGTGGGCGCGCCCCTATCGCAATGGCACGCAAGTCCAGAAGGCGATGTCGAATGCGTCGCTCACGTATCAGGGCTCGGGCGAAGCGCTCGGCTGGTTCGCGCTCACGGCGCCGGGCGAGGTTGATGAGGTCCGCATCTCTGCGGGCGGCGGCAAGCCATATAGAGAGTGGGAGCTTTCGCGCTACCCGGTGCAGCTGAGCTGGACGAACGCGTTGCCGTCCGATGGGCCGCGCGCGAAGTGGGTCGAGGATCTGCTCGCCACGGAAAAGGCGCGCTACCAGGAAGATGCCCAGCGGCGCGCCAATGAACCGGTGCCGGTCGGTCAGTGGGCGCTCTTCAGCGGCTTCATGCTCGTGATCCTGGGACTGTCTTCTCGCCGGGCTCGCGGTGCCAGTGTGGAGCGTGTGGAAGTGGCGCGGCGGCTGGAGGATCGCGGCTGCGGTGCCGGCGTGCGTCGTGCTCTTCGTCGTGCTGCGCATCATCGTCGATACCGCGCGCGATCCGACCTCGCACAATCTGTGGCCGTTCGAGATCCTCATCTTCGGCAGCGTCGCGCTCGCGATCGTCGGTGCGCTCAAGGTGGCGCGCAAGTACTTGGGTGCGGAGGCCTAGCCGCTCATGCCGCGCGCGCTTGGCTCGATCATCCTTATCCTGCTTGGCGCCGGTGTGCTTGCCGTGGCGTGGCAGGGCTATCTCGCGGGCGTGTTTCCTGCGGGCGCCGCAGGGTGGAAGGTGTATCGTCCCAACCGCAGCGACAATCCGTTCGCATTCCATTTCTTCCTCGTGTTCTATCTCTGCGGCGGCATGACGCTCGCGGTGTGGGGCATTCTCGCACTCTTCGGCGCCGCGCCTCCGTTGAAATTCCGCTGACGCTTGGGCAGCGCCGTCTCGACGGCGCCCGCGGTGTAGACTCATCCGCTACGCGCGTGCCGCCGCGCGCTCAAGGTCATCGCATGAGCACCCATCGAGTCGACCGGTACCGTCTGTTCAATCCCGCTAGTCGCTATTACGAGTCCGGTACGTTCACCTTCATCCCACCGGGGCGGGCGTGGGAGTTCTCCGGCTGGCGCGATGAGCAGGAGTCGTGGAAGAACACCTGCTACATCGGCGATTGGACGCACAACTTGGCGGAACTCAACGTCAAGGGACCGGATGCGCTCAAGTTCCTGGCAGACATCTCCATCAACAGCTACGCGAAGTTCGACATCGGCCAGGGCAAGCACATCGTCCAGTGTAATCCGCGCGGCAAGGTCGCCTCCGAAGGCGTCGTCCTGCGCCTGAGTGACGACGAGTTCGTGATCGAGTCGAATATCTTCTGGGCACACTATCAGTTCGAAACGGCCAAGCCGAAGTACAACGCCCGCGCCTCGTATGTAATCTCCGAATACAACGGCATGCGCACGGTCGGCGAGCGGTTCAAGTTCCAGGTCTCTGGGCCGAACACGCTCTCGCTGCTAGAGAAAGTGACGAACCAGAGTTTGCGCGGTGTTGCGTTCATGCGCTATCAGCCGATCCGGATCGCGAATCACGACCTCATAGCATTGCGGATGGGCATGGCGGGGGAAATTGGTTTCGAGCTGCAGGGTCCGATCGAGCACGCGAACGAGATTCACCAGGCGATCTTCGAAGCAGGCAAGGCGTTCGGCATTCGCAGGCTCGGCAAGCGCACCTCGATGATCAATCACCTGGAGGCGTGTTTCCCGACCGGATGGTTTCACTATGTACCCGCGGTCTACGACGATGACGCCGCCGGCTACCGCGAGCACTTGCGCCGGCACTCACCCCTCGGTCTGGTGCCGACGATCACGGGCAGTTTCGAGGGCCAGGACATCTCGGACTACTACCGTAGCCCCGTGGAGATGGGCTGGGGGAAGAGCATCAAGTTCGACCATCCTTTCATCGGGCGCGAGGCGCTGGAGAAGGAAGTTGCCAGTCCCATACGCACCGTCGTGACACTGGAGTTCGACAGTGATGATGTCATCGACATCTACGCCTCGATGTTCCGGAGTGAGCAGCCCTACGACATGCTCGAGATTCCGTACCCACCGACATGGGTCGCGCACACGGACCAGGTGCTGAAAGATGGGCGACCGATCGGCGTCTCGACGACTCCGGGCTACAGTCTGCATTTTCGCAAGGTCCTGTCGCTCGCGTATCTCGACGTCGCACACACGCGCCCGGGTGAGGAGGTCACGATTGTCTGGGGCAATCCTGGAACACCGCAAAAACAGGTGAGGGCGACCGTGGCGCCGGCGCCCTACAAGAAGGACAACCGTTTCGCGGATCTGTCGCGCGTCCCAGGCCATGACGGCACAATCCGTTGACCTGAAGCAGAGGCCATACTGGTGGGACACCGCCTCGGAAGTCGCGGCTGAGCTACTGCCACTGCCGCCCAGGGTTGATGTCACCGTGATCGGTGGTGGCATCACGGGGCTCAGTGCCGCGAGAGCGCTCGCCAGACGCGGCGTGAACGTTGCCGTGCTCGAGGCTCACACCATCGGTTGGGGTGCGAGCTCGCGCAATGGAGGCATGGTGCTCACCGGCCTCAAGCTGGGCGCAAGTACTCTGATCGCGCGCTATGAGCGTGAAGTCGCGCTTCAGCTCTTCAAGGCGTCGGTGGCAGCCGTAGATCGTGTCGAGCGCCTGGTCAGCGAGGAGCGTATCGATTGTGACTTCGCGCGCTGCGGTCATCTGGCGCTCGCGTGCAAGCCCGCCCATTACGAGCATTTCGTAAGTGCCGCGCAGGTGCTGTCGCGCGAGTTTGCGCATGAAGTTCGCCCCGTCGCACGCACGGATCTGCGCGGCGAGATCGGCTCCGATCTCTATTACGGTGGTCTCGTCGATGATGCGAGCGCCAGCATCAATCCTGCGCGGTACGTTGCAGGACTGGCTCGTGCGGTGAGTGCGGCGGGGGCAGCCCTATGCGAGAGAGCACCAGTCGAGCGAATCGAGCGTCAAGGTGCTCGCTGGCGAGTGATCACCGTTCGCGGCACGGTCGAGGCTGCGGAAGTTCTGGTGGCGACGAGTGGGTACACCGGGGCCGCAACGCCGGCGCTGCGCCGGCGGATTGTGCCGATCGGCTCCTACATCATTGTCACCGAGCCGCTGCCCAAAACCCTGGCGCGGGAGACCAGCCCGCGCGGGCGCATGATGTATGACTCGCGCCACTTTCTGCATTACTTTCGCCTGACTGCGGATCGCCGACTGCTGTTTGGCGGTCGTGCGCGCTTCCGGCCGGAGACGAAGGCGACCGTGTGCGAGAGTGCGACGTTGCTCCATCGAGGGATGCTTGAGGTATTCCCACAATTGCGCGAGGTGCGCGTCGAGTATGCCTGGGGCGGCACGCTCGACTTCGCCTTCGACACGCTACCGCACGCGGGGAAGCTCGACGGGCTTCACTTCGCACTCGGCTATGCGGGGCACGGCGTCGCACTGGCGACCGAGCTCGGTACGCGCATGGGCGAGGCGGTCGGTAGCGCCGATGTGCGCACGATCCCGTTCGCGCAGATCCCGTTTCCAGGCGCACCGTTCGGCGTGTATTGGGGTAAACCCTGGTTCCTGCCCGCGGTTGCCGCCTGGTACCGGCTCCTCGATTGGGTAAGTTGAGCTGTCGTCACCGCCAGGTTTCGTGCGACGTGGCATTGCGCATCCGATGTCACTAGACTCGCGGCAAAGAACATCGCGGCGAAGCCCTGGATCGGAGAGTTTCTGCTTGCGCGGGGACACGGCGACGCCGCTTCACAGCAGGGGGTCCCTCCATGAACACGTTGCGCCAGTCGATGCTGGTTTCGGGTCTGCTCGCACTGACGACTCTGACGGTCACTCCGTCGGGCGAGGAGGCTAATGCTGCGGCACCTGCCGCCACGTTGGCGGTGCTCGATTGGGCGGGTTACGACGCGCCGGAGTACTGGATCGATTTCAAGAAGAGGAATCCCAACGTCAAGGTCAACTTCGAGATCGGCTCATCCGATGCCGACGTCTACGGCAAGATGAAGGCGGGCACCAAGGCCGACACGTTCCATGCGTACACCGGGTGGTTGCAGTTCTACGTTGACGAAGGTCTCGCGCAGGAGATCGATACTTCCAAGCTCAAGAACTGGAGCAAGGTACCGGAAAGTTTCAAGGCGCTCGGGCGCTTCAAGGGCAAGCAATACTTCGTGCCGTGGGACTGGGGATTCACTTCGATCCTGTACCGCACCGACAAGGTGAAAGGAAAGATCGACTCGTGGGCCGCGCTCCTCGACCCGAAGTACAAGGGGCACATCTCGACCTGGGACGACGGGCCGGGGATGGTGACCGTCTCCGCTTATATCCACAAATACAACGAGACCAATATCACGCCGGCGCAATTGCAGGCGATCAAAGCGGAGTGGATCAAGCAGCGCGAGCTCAATCTCTTTTACTGGGCGGGCGAGCCCGAGCTGATTGATGGCATGGCCAACGGCGATGTGTGGGTCGCCTACGCCTGGCAAGGCGCTTACGCGACGCTGCTGGGCAAGGGCGTGCCGGTGGCCTATGCCGATCCGAAAGAGGGGCGCAACTCCTGGGTGGGCGTTTACGGCATCCGCAAAGGGACGCCCAACTACGAACTCACGCTCAAGTTCCTCGACGACAAGCTTGGCAACGCCACTGGGGTCAACACCGTGAATGGCCTTTATTACGGCGTTGCCAACCAGGAGGTGATGAAGAGCATCACCGATCCGACGCTCAAGAAGGCTTTTTCAGTCGACGATCCGACCGTGCTGCAACGAACCAACTTCACGCCGAACCTGACGACCAAGCAGCGCGATGACTGGACCGCGATGTGGACCGAGGTGAAAGCGGCGCCCTGATCCTGGCAAGGAGGCGCAGTGTCGCGGGAGCGGCGGACAGCCTTCTGGGTTTTGTACCTCCCGCCAGTCTTCTGGCTGGCCCTGTTTTTTCTCGTTCCGCTCGTCCTCATGTTCGCGCTCAGCTTTCGCGCGGACATGCAGGGCGAGCTGCTGGGCCGGTGGACGCCGGTACTCGCGCAATACCAGGCGATTGCCGCGGTGGGCAGCTACTGGCGCCTGCTCGGGATTTCCATCGCCATGGCGTTCTTCGTGGCGTTGCTCTCGGTCGCACTGGCCTATCCGATCTCCTATTTTCTGGTCTTTCGCGCGGGGCGTGCCGCGGGGCTCTGTCTCATCATCCTGCTCATCCCGTTCTGGACCAGCTTCCTGCTGAGAGTGATGAGCTGGAAGTTCCTGCTCGGGTCCGAGGGCGTGATCAACTCGCTCCTCTTGTACGTACATGCAATCGCCGAGCCCATCAGCGGCATCCTCTACAGTCGCAACGCCGTGGTCATCACGCTGATCTACGTGTGGATTCCATTTGCAGCGTTGCCGATCAGCGCGGCTTTGCAGCGCATCGAGCCTGAGCTGCTGGAAGCGGCCTCGGACCTCGGCGCCCCGCCACGGCGAAGTTTCTGGGCCGTCACCTTTCCCCTGAGCCTCCCGGGCGTGCTCGCGGCGTTCTTCATGGTGTTCATTCCGACGGTGGGCGAGTACGTGACGCCGCTGCTCGTCGGCGGGAGCCGGGGCAGCATGTACGGCAACATCATCCAGGACTTCTTCACCAAGGCCGCCAATTGGCCGCGCGGCGCGGCGCTGTCCATGGTGATGCTGACGGTGACGCTGATCCTGGTCGCGATTGCCACACGACTCGTCAACGTGAGGCGGCTGCTCGGATGAAGATCGCCTGGTCTTCAATCGCGGCGCTGCCGCGGCCACGCTTTCTCGCGAGCTACTACGCCGCGATCATCATCCTGCTGTACATCCCGCTCGCGGTGTTGCTGCTGTTCTCATTCAACGCCGGCACCACCTTGTCCTTTCCGCTGCAAGGACTGACGCTGCACTGGTATGAGCGGTTGTTCGATGCGCCCGAGGTCATACGCTCGGCGCGCAACAGTTTGATCGTCGCCACGGGGAGCAGCACCGGTGCTGCGATTCTGGGCACCGCGGTGGCACTGCTGCTGACGCGCTTTCGGTTTCGCGGCGAGTCACTGCTGTTCGCGCTGGCGATGCTGCCGCTCGTGGTGCCGATCATCGTGCTCGCGGTGGCGCTGCTGGTGCTGTTTCTTGCCGTGGGCGTCGATCGCTCATTGTGGACGGTGTCCATTGGCCATGTCGTCGTCGCGCTGCCGTACGTGGTCCTCATCGTCACCGCACGGCTGGCCGGCTTCGACCGCGACCTCGAGGAAGCGGCGATGGATCTCGGCGCGAGCTACGCGAAGGTCATCGCCACGATCGTGCTGCCCCTCATCGCACCGGCCATCATTTCGGCATGGCTCGTGGCGTTCACGGTGTCGCTGGATGAATTCGCGCTCGCGCTGTTCCTGGCGGGCAATGAGCCGACCTTCCCGGTGTATCTCTTCAGCCAGCTGCGCTTTGCAAGCCGCTTGCCGGTGATGATCGCGCTCGCCGTACTCCTGATGGCGGGCACGCTGGTGCTGGTGCTGCTCGCGGAGTGGATCCGGCGGCGGGGTGCGACGCGCACCGCGTAGCTGTGCCTGAGCGATTCGCGCCGCCGGGCCCTCAGCGGCTGAGGAGAGAAGGATGACGATCAGAATTGTGAGACTGGGCAGCCCCAGGGTAGCCGGGGAAGGGCTGCGAATCGGAACCGTGAGGCGCCCACCGCGGGGCGTACGCAAGGAAGACTATGCGTCAAAGGACATCTACGACGTCTGGTACCCGAATCTGTCGCCGAGCGAAGCGCTGCTGAAACAGGGACTGGCCGCGGACGATGAAAAATCCTGGCGCGCCTTCAAGCGGCGCTTTCTCGCCGAGATGAAGACCCCGGATGCGAGCAGGGACCTGGATCTGCTCGCTGCGCTCTCCCATCACACGAATCTGTCCGTCGGCTGCTACTGCCGGGAAGAGACTCGATGTCATCGGTCGATACTCAGAGAGCTTCTCAAACACAGAGGCGCTGACATCGGCTGAGCCCGTGGCCCGGGTTCGGTGCCACGCGCGGGTGATCGCGTGAGGATCGCTCAGGGCTGATTGGCGATCAGGCCGCCGCGATTGGACGGTGTGCCGCGATTCGAAGGTGTGCCGCGATTCGAAGGCGCGCCGCGATTCGAAGGTGCGGGCCGGGATTGAGTTGAAGTTCCGGCATGTTCATCGCGAACGGGCGCTGCGCGAACCGGTGCCGATGCGCGGCCGCGCGTGCTCGGTGTGTTCCGATTCTCCCGCGCCGATTCATTCTGCCGCGGCATGCCGCGCGCGCGTTCCCCGTTGTCGTGCGATGGGTTCGGCGCCAGTCGCACCGGCGGCGGCGTCGACCTGGTGATCGCCGGGGGTGTCGGCCGGGCGATCGCGGCGGGCTGCTCGGTCGAGCGCGTGAAGGAATTCGAGCGACTGTCGAAGCGCGCGCCGTTGTCGATGCGCGTCCAGTGGTTGTCACTCTCGGCCTGCCGCCGATCGGCGGGCATGCGCGGTATCGTCATGCGCCGGTCGTCGGCTTGTCGATCAGGATTCGGGGCCAGGGCTACGGGCTTACCAGGGAGCAGACGTTGATTGTCCCGGAAGTCGCCCGTCCAAACAGGCGTGCGTGAACTCGCGAACGCCGCGCGAGGCAGCGTCGTGACGGCGCCCGGCACGCCGCGGTTGACGTACCGGATATCGCGTACCCGGTTGTTGTAGACGTTGGTGATGTAGGCGTTGTTGGCGATCGCCGTGTTCGAGACGTTCACGTTGCGCATGTAGCGCGGGCTCACACTCTTCGACGGCACGAACACTTCGTTCGGCCCGAGCGGCACCCAGCTCACGGGTCGCTGGCGCGGACCGCCCGGCCCGGTGTGGTGATTCCATGCCACGAAGCCCGGCCCCCAGACGGGGTGGTGGTGGCGCGGCGGCGGCACCCAGCACCAGCGCTGGTGCAGGAACGCCCAGCGTCCGTAGTGAAAGGGTGCGAATCCCCACGGCGAGTGGTCGACCCATGTCCAGCCCCACGGTGAAAACCAGATCCAGCTGCCGAAGTGATAGGGAGCCCAGCCCGCCACGAAGATCGTGGGCGCCCAGACCGTCCCATACCCCGGCTCCGAGTACCAGTTGCCGTAGTGGTCGAGGTCCTCGTATCCGACGACATCGCGCGACACGTAGCGACTCGATTCATCGTCGCTGATTGCCCGTTCGCGATCGATGCACCAGGCGTCGAACGAATCCTCCATGCCAAGCTGCTGCAGCTCGGCGTACTGATCGCCCGCTCCGAGCCGTGCCCGCTCGCCGTCGCGCAGCCGCAACGGACCACCGCCGCTGTCGAGCTCCGCATCGCCGTTGTGTACCGCGAGTACGGTCGCGCCCAGGGCATCGATGTCGATGCGATAGTCGCCGGGGCGGAAGAGGCGCACCGTGGCATTGGGCGTGTCGATCTCGAAGGTTTCCGCTTCGCGCAACTCCCGGACGTGTATTCCGAGAGTGCCGGAGTTGAGCGCCACCTGGGCGATGTCCTGGTCGAGATTGGCGACGGTGAGATCGGTCAACTCATCGAGCCGCACCGCCGCGGTGCCCACGCTGAACTCGGCGCGCGAGCCCGCTTCGGTGGTCAGGCGATCGCTGATCGTAACCGGCCAGTTCACCTCCGCGCGTTCAGGTGCGCCGCCATCCGCCGCCTGCAGCAGGACCTCACCTTCGATGTAACTTAACCGCGCGACACGGGCCGGGGGATCCGCGTCCAGAGCCAGGGCGGCTCCAGAGGCCAGAAATGTGATCACCAGTGCGGCGATACGACTACTCATCGTGACCCGAAGTCTACTCAGCGGCCGCTTAATTCCACCTGAACGGACCCGCGACTCTCCGCTTCGAGGGCCTTAGAATGCGCCCCTCACGGTGCTCCTGCCATACGTATCAGTGGCATCCGTGGCGTACATAACTGGAGACAATCATGAGCACGTATTCTGCGACGTTGGTATGGGAGCGACCGGCAGGCACCGTCTTCAAGGACAACAAGTACTCGCGCGCTCATGAATGGCGCTTCGACGGCGGCACGGTGGTGCCGGCCTCGAGCTCGCCGAAGGTCGTGCCGCTGCCGCTGTCGCGAGAGGACGCTGTGGATCCAGAAGAGGCTTTCGTCGCCTCGCTGTCCTCGTGCCACATGCTGTTCTTTCTTTCTTATGCCGCACGGGCCGGGTTCGTGATCGATCGCTACGAGGACGAGGCGCTGGGCGAGACCGGCAAGAACGCTGAGGGCGTGGTTGCGATGACCAAGGTGAAGCTGCGGCCGCGGATCAGGTGGGTGGACAATCCGCCGAGCGCAAGCCAGCTCGAGGAGCTCCATCACCGTTCGCATCATTCCTGCTACATCGCGAACTCCGTGAAGACGGAAGTGACGATAGAGCCGCGCTGAACGACCTCAGGGGGACGCAGGTCATGATGCTCATCGGCATGTTCGATTCGCCGTTCGTGCGCTCCGTCGCTATCAGCATGAAGATGTTTGATATTCCTTTCGATCATTTGGACTGGTCGGTCGGCAAGGACTTCGACCGCATCCGCGAGTACAACCCGCTGGGGCGGGTGCCGACGCTCGTGCTCGACGACGGGGAAGTGCTGATCGAGTCCTCGGCCATGCTCGACTACCTCGATGAGCGCGTCGGACCCAAACGGGCACTGCTGCCGGCGTCGGGCGCGGAGCGGCGCGCGGCCCTGCGGATCATCGCGCTCGCATTCGGCGCCGCAGAGAAGAGCCGGGACCAGATCTACGAGCGTACGTTCAAGCCGCAGGAAAAGTGGTATCAGCCGTGGATCGACCGCTGCCACCTGCAGATGGAAGGCGCGCTCGCTGAGCTCGAGCGCATTGCGTCGCAGAAGGGCGAGGGCCAGTGGCTGGTCGGCGGTCGCTTCACGCGCGCTGACCTGATGGTCGCCTGCATTTTCACGGTCTTGCGCGATGCGCTGGATCCGCAGCTCCAGAAACAGTTTCTGAGTCTGGCCGCGCACTTGCAGCGCTGCGACGCGTTGCCGGAGTTCAGGACCACTTACTTGCCGTGGATAGCGCCGCGGATCTGACCGCGCAGCGTGCTGGCCTCGGAAGACCGCGCTGATCTCAGAAGGCGGCTACTTCTTTTTCTTCGCCCGCTTCGCGCGCGCTTTGCGCGCGCGCTTCGGCCGTGGCTTCTGCGTCGCGCGCTTGCCCGACTTCTTGCCGGCTGACTTCTTTGCCTTCATCGTCGCGGGCCGCGCGTGGCGCGGCTGATAGATGCCAAGCTGGCCGCCGCCCGGCAGCATCACGTGTGTGCGTATCCCCCAGCCGAGATCCTCCACGGCAGCGCAGGGAACGCCGTAGCGCTGCATTTCACCGACGAGTGCCTCCACGTCCTCGCACATCAGGTAGAACTCGTGCACGTCGTTGTTGCTCGAGGGATGCACCGCGACTTCAGCCGGCGGTAAACCGAAAATCAGCCAGCCGTCGCCCACGTCGACGTGGCTGAGCTTCAGCACGTCGCGCAGGAAGGCGCGATCGGCATCCGGATTGACGCTGTAGATGATCGAGTGCGCTCCGATGATCATGCTGTTCTCCTCTCGTCGGCGCCCTTTTCCGTGCGGGGCGCACAGGGTACGCTTGCCCGCGGGGTGAAGACATGAAATTTGTGCTTTGGCTCATTCTCCTGGTGCTGTGCTGGCCGCTTGCGCTGCTGGCGCTCCTGCTGTGGCCGATCGTGTGGCTGTTATCGCTGCCGTTCCGCCTCGTGGGGATCGCGGTCGAGGGCGTCTTCGAACTGCTGCGCGCGATTATCCTTTTGCCGGCGCGGATCCTGGGCGGCCGGCCTTCGTAGCTGTTAGTTCCCGCAACTGCCGAGCAGGCCCACGACAGCCTGCACCTGGCTCTCGGTATCGTCGACGTCGCGCCGCACGTTGCCGATCGACAGTTGCGCCATGGCGGCGCCCGAGGCCGACTCAATCCGGTTGACATCGCTCTGCAGCCGCTGGGTCTGGGTACGGAACTTGGTGCCGACTTGATGCGCTTCCTCGCCGCACTTCGAAGTGAGGTCCAGCACGCGATTGCCGATGGCAGTAAGGTCTCTGACGCTGCGTTGCAGGTCCGAGTACTCGGCGCGCCCGCCACCCACGAACACGTTGCCCATGACTCCCGCGCTGCTGTTGGCGGCGCGGTTCAGCGCGTCATCGAGCTGGTCGAGCTGGCCGCGAATCGCCCCGAGTTTCTCTTGCGCTGCCTTGACCAGCGGGCCGAGCTGCTGCGAGGAATTGGGATTGTCGCCAGCGAAACCGGCGACAGGCACCGCTAATACAAGAGCTGCAGCTGCGACATGAATGAGCGATCGGATCAGGGCGCGCACGCTGTACCTCCACGTGAAAGGACACGATCGGGCCGCACATCGCGCCGCATGCGGATGGCATCCTCGACGCACTGGTAGTAGCCGGTAATCCGCGCAACCTCCTCATAGCCGAGCGCTGTGTAGAACGCGTGCGCCGCGAGGTTCGTCACGCGCAGTTCGAGCGTGATGCCGAACGTGCCGGCGGTGAGTGCAGTCTCTTCGAGCCACACCATGAGCCGTCGTGCGATCCCGCGGCGACGGTGCCACGGGGCAACGGCGAGGAGGTTGAGATGCGCGCTGTCTTCGCCGAACTGCATGATCGCGAACCCGGCGATTTCTTGCGGCGCGCGGGCGGTCAGTACCACGCTCTCGCGGTGACGGATGTGGGCAGCGATGCGCTGCGGCGCCCAGGAAGGAGTCAGGCCTCGTTCGATCAACTGGCGCGACATCAGCGAGATGCAGGCCGCATCCGGAATACGTGCAGGCACGAGCTCGTAGCAGAACATGGCGCAAGCATAGCGCGCGGGCGGCCGGACGCGCAGAATCTGCGTTCAGGAATCACTCCGGCATCAAGGTTGCATGCGGACGCTTATCGGCTGGCTGTGCGCTTTCTTTGCGGGCTGGCTCGGCTGGTGGCTGGGGGCGCACGTGGCCTTGTGGCTCGCAGTGATCCTGAGCGCACTCACCGGCGCGGCGGGGCTGTATTACGGTTATCGCTGGTTCGATGAGAACCTGGGGTGACCCAGATTCACGGAGGAGGTTGCATGTCCTCAGTCTTGATCACGAGTGCGAGCCGCGGCATCGGGCTCGAGTTCGTGCGCCAGTATGCGGCGGACGGCTGGCACGTCTTCGCGGCATGCCGTGATCCGGCCGCGGCCAATAAGCTGCAATCGATTGCCAAGGCCTCAGGGGGGCGCGTCGAGGTGTTGGCGATGGACGTCACGGATGGCAAGGCCGTTCACAGCGCCGCGGCGCGCTTGCGCGACCTGTCGCTCGACCTGCTCATCAACAGCGCGGGGATCATGGGTAAACCGAAGCAGGACCTGGGCGAAATGGACTATGCGTCGTGGGCTCAAGTGCTCGATGTCAACACGATGGGCCCGTTGCGCGTCACCGAGGCCTTCGTCGAGCAGGTGGGGCGCAGTGAGCGCAAGACCATCGTGACCATCACGAGCGGTATGGGCTCGCTTGCGGACAACAGCTCCGGCGGGTGGATCGCGTATCGCAGCTCAAAGGCGGGCGTCAACATGGTGATGCGCACGGTCGCGCTCGACCTCAAGTCGCGCGGCATCATCTGTGTGCTCCTCAATCCCGGCTGGGTCAAGACCGACATGGGCGGCCCCAACGCCAACATTACGGCGGAGCAGAGTGTGTCGAACATGCGGCGCGTGATCGAGAAGCTGAAGCCGGCGGATACCGGCAAGTTCTTCCATCACGACGGGAGCGAGTTTCCCTGGTGAAGCCTCGCCTGGGCGATCACTCCGCACCGATTGCGGACGTTGCCTGATGTGTGTCTGCGGCTGTCACACGCCAGATGACGTTTCCCACATCATCGGCGACCAACAAGGCGCCTTGCTTGTCGATCGCAACGCCGACCGGGCGGCCATGCGCGTCGCCCGCTTCGTCGACGAAGCCCGTCAGCACATCCACGGGATCGCCGGACGGCTGGCCGTTACTGAAGGGCACAAAAATCACCTTGTAGCCGCTCAGGGGCTTGCGGTTCCAGGATCCGTGCTGCCCCACGAACATGCCGTCCGCAAAGCGCGGCGGCAGGGCCGAGGCGTGTTTCGATGAAGCCAGGCCGAGCGATGCGGTGTGAGGACCGACCGCATAGTCGGGTTTGATCGCACGGGCCACGAGCTCGGGGTTCTGCGGCTCGACCCGATCGTCGACATGGTGGCCGTAGTAGCTGTACGGCCAGCCGTAGAAGCCGCCGTCGCGCACCGAAGTGATGTAGTCGGGCACCAGGTCGCTGCCGAGCTCGTCGCGCTCATTCACGGCCGTCCACAGCGCGCCACTCTCGGGCTCCCACGCCATGCCGTTGGGATTGCGCAGGCCGGAGGCAAAGATGCGGTGAGCGCCGCTCTTCGGGTCGACTTCCCAGATCGCCGCGCGCTCCTTCTCCTTGTCCATACCGTTCTCGGCGACGTTGCTGTTCGAGCCTACGGTGACGTAGAGCTTGCTGCCGTCCGGGCTCGCGATCACGTTCTTGGTCCAGTGGTGATTGAGCGGTCCGCCCGGCAAGTCGGTGACCTTCACGCCCTGGCGCAGTGATCTGCGTTTGACCTGGCGAGTACGGAAAACGCAGCAGCGCGTCCGTGTTGGCGACGTAGAGATCGCTGCGCACCAGCACCATGCCGAAGGGCGAGTTGAGATCCGTCAGGAAGACCGAGCGCAGGTCGGCCACGCCGTCGCCGTTCGTGTCGCGCAGCAGCGTGATGCGATTGGCGCTCGGCGGTGCCGCTCCGGCCTTCACCATGGCGCGCTTCTTGAAGTAGCGCCTTGATGCCTTTGTTGTCTTCGGGGCGCGGCGGGCCGTTGGTTTCGGCGACCAGCACGTCGCCGTTCGGCAGGACGTAGAGCCAGCGCGGGTGATCGAGCCCATCGGCAAATGGGGCCACCGCAGTGCCTTCGGCCGTGATCGGCCTGTCGCCGCTCGCCCAGCCTGTCGCGGGCGCGATCTGCAGCGTCGGGATGAGCGATTTGTCCGGGGGCGGAAGCTTGGGGTCAGCACCCATGCCCTCGGCGACATTGAGCTTTGCCTGACCGCCACAGGCCGCGAGCGCAAGCGGGAGGCTGACCAACACCGCATGCCGCAACATTCCCTGTTTCGTAATCACGAAGCGCTCCTTGCGCGGGCACGTCAAGCGACGGCCCAGTCATTGTTGTCAGGCACCGGTCATCGCGAGGAGTTCGGTGGAGTTCTTACAATCCTCGGAGCCGCTGACCTCCTGGCCAGCCGAGATCCATGGGCGAGCATTCTCGCCCACGGCTTCATCGATACGTGTGCCGTCGTGCTCGTGTACTTCGGCTGGGACAGCTAGCCCTGCCGGGCCGCTCGTTTGGCACGCTTCTCCGCGCGCTTCTCCTCCAGCGACTTGGCCGGCTTCTTTCTCTGTTCCTTGCGTTTGTCGAGGCCCTTGCTCATGGCATGACTCCTGATCGAGGCGGGGTGCGCATCATTGTACAACTGGTGCAGTCGGAGGGAGAGTCAGGTCGGCAGGCCCATCCATTTCTCGAGCGCTTCGACCCGGTTGCGACTGACGTCGAGCTTGACCCCGGACTTCAATCGCACCGCGTAATCTCCACCCGGATCCCGCAGCAGCGTTTCGATCCGGTCGAGCCGCACGATCGAGGAGCGGTGGATGCGGAAGAAGCGCGTCGGATCGAGCTGCTCCTCGAGAGTCTGCATGCGCTCGCGGATCACGTAGGTCCTGTCGCCGACATGCAACTCAGCGTACGGTCCGCTCGCGGTGATGTAGTCGATCTGCTCGACCGCAACGACGCGGACCTGGCCGCGTGATTCGACCGGAATGCGCTCGACATAGTTGGACGGGGCCGTCGTCGGCGCGGTGTCACGCTGCGCGCCCTGCAGGAGCGCGAGCAGGTGCTCGGACAACCGGCCCACCTCTTCAAGCTCGACCATGCGGCGCGCGCGCTGGAAGGCCTGCTCGAAGCGCTCATCGTCGAAGGGCTTGACGAGGTAGTCGATTGCTGCGACGTCGAAGGCCTTGAGGGCGTAATGATCGTAGGCGGTGACGAAGATCGTGGCGGGCATCCGCTCCAGCCCCACAGCGCGCGCCACTTCCACACCGGTCTTGCCCGGCATCTGCACATCGAGAAACACGAGATCGGGTTTGAGCGCGTTGATGGCGGTAACGGCGGCTTCGCCGTTGTCGATTTGACCGACGATCTCCACTTCCGGTTCGCGCGCCAGCAAATCGAGCAGCCGCTGCCGGGCGAGCATCTCGTCATCGACGATCAGGACCCGCAGCGGTTTGCTCGCGCTCACCGGCGAGATCCTGTGACAGGCACCGCAGCCGGTGTGTTGGAGGTGGCTATCCGCGCATGATAGGGAAGGATGATCTCGGCACACACGCCGCCACGGTCAAGCTCGCGCAGTGTCGCGCTGTACTGCAGCCCGTACAGCTCCTGCAACCGTTGACGCGTGTTGCGTAGCCCCAGGCCCTCGGCATGCGCCGCCTGATCGCTCAGTCCCGGACCGTTGTCGCGCACGCTGAGCACCAGGCGATCGCCATCGCGTGCGGCGTGAACCTCGATCCGGCCGGTACCGTCGATCTTGCTGACGCCGTGCTTGATCGCATTCTCCGCGAGCGGCTGCAGGATCAGGTTCGGCACCAGGGCGCCGCGCACGTCGGGAGCGACGTGCATCTCGACCTGCAGGCGGCCGCGAAAGCGGATCTCCATGATCTCCAGATAGCGCTGCAGCAGTGCGAGCTCCTGCTCGAGCGTGATCTCCGGCTCCTGCGTGCCTTCGAGCGTGTGGCGCAACAGCTCGCTCAGGCGCGCGATCATGCGGCGCACGCCGCGCGGATCGTGCTCGACCAGCGCCGACACGGCGTGCAGCGTGTTGAACAGGAAGTGCGGATCGAGCTGCGTACGCAGCGCTGCGAGCCGTGCGTCGGCGAGCTGTGCCTGCAGTTGTGCGGCGTGGGCCTGCAGGCGCATGGCCTCCTCGCGCCGCGCGCGATAGCGCAGAAAGTAAGCGCGCGCAAAGCCCGCGGCGAGCACGGCGACATACACCAGGAATTCGTTCATGAACCAGAAGCGTGTGATCCGCGTGATCGGCGTGAGCTCGGCCGGGGGACGGCGCGGCAGGATGTGGAACACGTTCACCCGCAGCCAGCCGACGCTGATATCGACGAAGATTGACACCAGGACGCCGACGGCGAAGAAGAGCAACGCGCGCGCCAGCCAGCTGCGCCGCTCCACCGTGAAACGGCTCACCATCCAGAAGATGAGTGGCGTCAGCACTGCCCAGAGATATGAAGTAGTGAAGGCCAGGGCGAACGGTGCGCCGGCGAACCAGGTCAAGACCGAACGCCCCCGCGGATCCAGCAGCGCGTTGGCGGCCGTGAGTAGGGCGATGAATGTCCAGAACCCGAAGATCAACAGCAGATCGACGCGGCGAAACGCGAGTGGTTCGTCCGACGGCGCTGGGGCCGGCTGGGAGGCAGGCGACGATGGGCTCGTCGCATCCACGGTTATGCACCTCGTCGGGTCTGCAGGATTGCTGAGGCGAAGCATAGGGACAAGCTGCCATCCACCGCAAAGCAGGATGCGTCAGTGGCACGGGCAGTGGCACGAAGTGCACGCTTGGGCCCATGAATCGTAGTGGCAGGCCGCTCATGGCGCCGGCGGCGCAGTTCAAGACACGCGCGTGCAGGCCATGACAGACGCGCCGGGCCGGTCGGCGGACCTCGTTACGATGCGCTCAGGTCATATGAGGACCCCATGAAGCGATCGCACATCATCCTGGTGGCCGGCGGCGTGCTGGTGCTCGCGGCGGGTGCCTGGCTGTTTACCGGCAAGAGTGAGGACGGCACTTCCACGTACCGCCTGGCGCCGGTCGAACGCGGCGATCTCGAGGCGACGGTGTCATCAACCGGCACCCTGAGCGCCGTCACAACTGTCCAGGTGGGCACACAGGTCTCCGGCAAGATCGTTGCGATCCACGCTGACTTCAACGACCAGGTCAAGCAGGGCCAGTTGATTGCGGAGATCGACCCGATGCTGCTGCAGCAGACGGTGCGCGACGCCCAGGCAGGCCTCGAGCGCAGCCAGGCGCAGCTCGAGCAGACCAAGCGCGAATACGAGCGCAACCAGCAGCTGTTCGAGCGCAAGGTCCTCACCGAGATCGATTTCAATACCGCGAAGTACGCCTACGACGTCGCGCGGGCCAACGTGAAATCGGCGCAGGTCACGCTCGATCGTGCGCGCCAGAATCTAGCCTACGCCAAGATCTACGCGCCGATCGACGGCGTCGTGGTGGAGCGCGACGTCGACGTGGGCCAGACCGTGGCCGCCAGCCTGTCGGCGCCGCAGCTGTTCCTGATCGCGAACGACCTCTCGCAGATGCAGATCCTGGCCTCCGTGGACGAGAGCGACATCGGCGCGATCCACGAAGGCCAGTCGGCGCGGTTCACCGTGCAGGCGTACCCGAACGAAACCTTCGCCGGCAACGTCAAGCAGGTCCGGCTGCAATCGAAGACCACGGAGAACGTCGTCAACTACACCGTGGTTGTGAGCGTCTCCAATCCCGACGCCAAGCTGCTGCCGGGCATGACGGCGACCATCGACTTTCTCACCGGCTCGGCCAAGGACGTGCTGCTGGTGCCGAACGCGGCGCTGCGCTTCCGGCCGACGGAAGAGATGCGCGCGCAGGTGCGCAAGCGTTTCGCCACCGCGCGCGGTGAAGGTAGTCCGGATGTGCGTGCAGCTGCGGGCGCGGGCAATCAGCCTGAGGGCGGCGCCGGTGCGCGTAATACTGCCACCGGGAATCGACCGCGCAACGCGACGACGCTCTGGTATCTCGACGACAAGGGCGAGCCCGGGGTCGCGCGCGTGCAGGTGGGCCTGAGCGACGGACAGCGCACAGAAGTGAGCGGCAAGGATCTCAAGGAGGGCATGCAGGTCATCGTCGGCGTGACACAAAGCGTGCCCACGGCGGCCGCGAATCCCCTGCAGCCGCAGGCGCCGGCAGGTCCGGCGCGCCGGCCGGGCGGCTTCTGAGCGGAGCGGGCGCCGTGCCAGCCGCGGAAGTCATTCGTGTCGAAGGGGTCACCAAGGTCTACCAGATGGGCCGCAACGAAGTGCACGCCCTGCGCGGCATCGACCTCAAGATCGAAAGCGGCGAAATGATCGCGGTGATGGGCGCCTCGGGCTCGGGCAAGTCCACGCTCATGAACATGCTCGGCTGTCTCGATGCACCGAGCAGCGGTGAATACTTTCTGGACGGCGTGCGCGTGAACGGCCTCGGCAAAAACCGCCTCGCCGACCTTCGCAACCAGAAGATCGGATTCGTTTTCCAGGGTTTCAATCTGCTCCCGCGCACCACCGCGCTCGAGAACGTCGAGCTGCCGCTGCTCTACGACCGTACCGGCCGCGAGCTCGACACGCGGGCGCTGGCCGCGCAAGCGCTGGCGCGCGTCGGACTGGCCGAGCGCGCCGATCACCAGCCGAGCGAGCTCTCAGGCGGTCAGCAGCAGCGCGTCGCGATCGCCCGCGCGCTGGTGACGCAGCCCGCGCTGCTGCTTGCCGACGAGCCGACCGGCAATCTCGACAGCCGCACCACGATCGAGATCATGGCGCTCTTCCAGGAGCTCAACGACCAGGGCATCACCGTACTGGTCGTGACGCACGAGCCGGACGTGGCGCACTACGCCCGACGCATCCTCGAGATGCGCGACGGGCGCATCATCCGCGATGTGCCGGTTGTGGATCGCGGCCGGGCAAGCGCGGACCTGCAGGCTCTCGATGCCGGCAACGGAGCGGGGACATGAGAAAGTCGGTTCTAGTCAGGGTCGCGACCCAGAGCATCCTCAAGAACAAGCTGCGCATGTTCCTCACCATGCTGGGCATCATGATCGGTGTCGGCGCGGTGATCGTCATGATCGCGATCAGCACCGGTGCGCAATCGAGCATTCAGAAGCAGGTCGGCAATCTCGGCACCAACATGCTGTTCATCATGCCAGGCTCGAGCGGACAGGGCGGTGTCAGCCAGGGCGCAGGCACCTTCAACCGCCTGACTCTGCAGGATGCGGACAAGCTCAAGCGCGAGGCGACGCTGCTCGCGGCGGTGTCGCCGGTCACTTTCACGGGCGTGCAGGCCATCAGCGCGCAGGGTAACTGGCGCACCCGCGTCAACGGTGTATCCACCGACTTTCAGACCATTCGCGACTGGCCGGTGTCCTCGGGTGTGTTCTTCAGCGACAGCGATCAGCGCGCCATGCGCAAGGTCGCGGTGCTCGGCAACACGGTGGCGCAGAACCTCTTCCCCGGGACCGATCCGGTCGGGCAGCAGATCCAGCTGCGGGATGTGCCGTTCAGGATCATCGGCGTGCTCAGCCCCAAGGGTCAGCAGTTCGGTGGCCAGGACCAGGACGACGTCATCATCGTTCCGTACACGACGGTGCAGGCGCGCATCAATAACAACGCGCGCATCGGCATGATCCTCGCCAGCACCTCGGCGCCCGACGATATCCCCGCGGCGACGGAGGAGATGCGGGCGATCATGCGCGAGGCGCACAGGATTGCCGACGGTGAAGACGACGATTTTACGATCCGCAACCAGGATGAGCTGGCACAAGTCGCTCAGGACACGACCAAGGTCATGTCCGCGCTGCTCGCATGGGTCGCCTCGATCTCGCTGATCGTGGGGGGTATCGGCATCATGAACATCATGCTGGTGTCGGTCACCGAGCGCACGCGCGAGATCGGCATTCGCATGGCGATCGGTGCGCGCGGCTCGGACGTGCTCACGCAGTTCCTGGTGGAGAGCGTCGTGCTCAGCGTGCTCGGTGGCCTTTTCGGCATCGTGCTGGGGTACGTCAGCGCCGCCATTCTCGGCCGAGTCATGGGCTGGAGCACCATCACACCACCGGGCGCGGCGCTGATGGCGGTAGGTTTCGCGGCTGCAGTGGGCGTGTTTTTCGGCTTCTACCCGGCGCGCCAGGCGGCGGCGCTCAACCCGATACAGGCCTTGCGACATGAGTAGGTTCCTCTCGGTCGTGCTCGCAGCGGGATTGCTGGCAGGCGCGTCGGCCGACGCCCAGGACACGCGCATCATCACGTTTCAGGAAGCGATCCGTATCGCGCTGGACCAGAACAGCAACCTCAAGCTGGCGGAAAACGCGGCGGCGCTCGGTGAAGTCGACGTCAAGGCGGCGCGCCAACAGTTTCTCCCTGACCTGCAATTCGACGCGCGCGGCAGCCAGAACTACGGGCGCAATTTCGATTCGGGCGAGGGCCGGGTGGTAAATCAGACTACGCAGAGTGCTTCGATGGGGCTGTCTTCCGGCGTCGTACTGTTCAACGGCTTCGGCAACACAGCGACCCTCAAGGGAGCCAAGTTCAGTCTCGATGCCAGCACGCGCGATCTGCAGCGTTCGCGCGAGACCATCGCCTTTACCGTGGCCACCCAGTATCTCGTGTTGATCCAGCAACGGGAGCAGCTGCAGGTACAACGCGAAAATCTGTCGGCACAGGCGGCACTCGAGCAGCAGATCCAGGCGTACGTCGATGCAAGCGCACGCACCGTTGCCGATCTCTACCAGCAGCAGGCGAGTGTGGCGAGCGCGAAGCTCGAAGTAGTGAACGGTGAGCGCTCCACACAGCTCGCCGAGGTCAACCTGATGCAGACGCTGCAGCTCGATCCGCGTGGAACCTACGAGTTCGAAGCGCCCGCCTTCGGCTCGCTGTATCCCGCGACCACGGAGCTTGACCTGGAGCATCTGCTCACGCGGGCGTACGAGCAGCGCGCTGATCTCGTGGCCGGCAAGGCGCGAGTCGACGCCGCGGCCCAGGCGGTGCGGGTCGCGCGCTCTGGCTTCTGGCCGAGCGTGTCGCTCAGCGCTGGTTACGACACTACCTACACCAGCGCCGCGGACGTGCCGTTTTTCGACCAGATCGACCAGCGTCGCGGCGGCGCGATCGGGCTCGGCATCATCATTCCGATCTTCGATCGCGGCAGTACGGCCGCCGCCGCGCGGCGCGCCGAGATCCAGCTGCAAAATGCACAGATCGATCTCGACGGCCTGCAGAATGACGTGGGCTTACAGGTGCGTCGTGCCTACCTCGACCTGCAGGCTGCCCACGAGCAGCTCGCGGCGGCGGAGGCCCAGCAGAAGTCGGCGGAACTCGCTCTCAAGGCGTCGGAGGATCGGTATCAGGCGGGCGCCTCGACACTCGTCGAGCTGACGCAATCACGCGCGACCCAGGTGGACGGGGCGAGCGCCGTGGTGACCGCGCGCTACAACGAGATGTTCCAGCGTACGCTCATTGGTTACTACATCGGTGCACTCGATCCCGCGAAGCTTGCGGGACAGAGCAAGTAGCGGCTGCGACATCGGTATTGACAGACTGAGGTCGATCCCCGAATGATCGAGCGGCAGTCTCGTGCCTGCCCGCTATCATAATTAGTTTCAGGGGGAATCCATGGCGCTCGCCTTAGCCGGTCCGCAGCCTCACTGCTGGTCTCGCACTTTCTGCGCTCATGTGCCTCGCGCGCGCGGATGCGCCGCCGGCGGCCCGTGATCTCAAGGCGGCCGCGCCGGAGGCAGTGGGCTTGTCCGCGCAGCGCCTGCAACGCCTCGATGAGTCGATGCAACGGCTGGTGGATTCGAGGCAGCTGGCCGGCATCGTGACACTCGCTGCGCGCCACGGAAAGATCGTGTATTCGAAGAGTTTCGGCGTGCAGGATCTCGCGAGTGGCAAGCCCATGCCGAAGGACGCGATCGTCCGGATCTACTCCATGACGAAGCCGGTAACGGGCGTCGCGATGATGATCCTGTACGAGGAAGGCAAATGGCAGCCGGAGGATCCCATCGCAAAGTACCTGCCGGAATTTGCGGATCTCAAGGTGCTCAGGGGCGTGAGAACCGATGGCCAGCCTGAGCTCGAGGCCGCGCTCCATCCGCCGACGATGGGCGAGCTGATGACCCACACGGCGGGCTTCACCTACGGCCTCTTCAGCAACAGCTGGGTTGACCAGCAGTACGCGAAGGAGATCGTCTCGCGGGCGACATTCGAATTCACCACGCGCTCGCTGACGGAACTGGTCGACAAGCTCGCGCACATTCCACTCGACTATCAGCCCGGGACGCGCTGGGAGTACAGCGTCTCCGCCGACATTCAGGCACGCATCGTGGAGAAACTGTCGGGGCGGCCATTCGCCGAATTCCTGCGCGAGCGGATCTTCGAGCCGCTGCAGATGCGGGACACTGCCTACTACGTGCCCGAGAGCAAGCGTGCGCGGCTCGCGACCCTGTACCAGCTCGACCCGGCGCAACACGCGCTTGCCGTCCGCGCGCTGGTTCCAGATCCCACTGCACCGCCGACGCTGACGCTCGGGGGCATCGGCCTGTATTCGACAGCGAGCGATTACCTGCGCTTTGCGCAGATGCTCCTCGACGGGGGTGAGCTCGACGGCGTGCGCATCCTCGGACCGCGCACCGTCGAGCTGATGAGCTCGAACAAGCTGCCGGCTCGTCTGCTCACCGGAGAGTTTGGTCCGCCGCCCAGTCCACTTGTGCCAGGACGAGGCTTTGGCTACGACGTCGGCGTCGTGACCGATCCACTGCGGCTCGGCGATCCAACGGGTGTCGGAACGTATTCCTGGCTGGGAATCGCGGGTACCTGGTTCTGGGTCGACCCGCAGCAGGATGTCGTGTTCGTGGGCCTGACGCAGCGTTTCGCCGATCCGACACTCCCGGCCGTATGGAACATCGCACGCGCCGGCTTCTACCAGGCGCTCGTCGATCCGCGCCGCTGATCGGGCACTGAAATTCCTGGAGCGACACACATGAAGCTGGAAGAGATGTTCTGCGTCAGGGGCTACGGCGTCATCGTGACCGGTGGCGCGAGCGGGCTGGGGCTCGGGTTCACCGAGGTCATGGCCGAGAACGGTGCCCGTGTCACCATGCTCGATCTCAGCGAGGAGCGCTTAGCGCGTGAGGGCAAGCGGCTGCGCGATGCGGGGTTCGACGTGCGCGGTGTCGCAGTCGATGTCACGGACCGGCCCGCCGTACACCGTGCGTTCGATGACACCGCGGCGCTCTACGGTCGACTGGACGTCGTGTTCGCGAACGCGGGCATCGATTCGGGGCCGGGATTCGTGACGCTTGATCGCAAGACTCGCGTTCCCGAAGGCGCCGTTGAAAACTATGACGATGCGCGCTGGAACAAGGTGATCGAGACCAATCTCAATTCGGTCTTCACCACCATCAAGGCGGCCGCCCGGCACATGAAGAAGCGTAACTCCGGCCGCATCATCGTGACGACGTCGGTGGCCGGCATGCTGATCGAGTCGGGCATCGGCGCCGCCTACATGGCGGCCAAGGCGGGCGCCGCGCAATACATGAGAGCCGCGGCCCAGGAACTCGCGCGCTACAACATCACGGTCAATGCGATCGCGCCCGGCCCCTTCATCACCAATATCGGCGGCGGCCACGCGCACCGGCCGGAGGTGCAGGCGGCTTTCGCCCACACCGTTCCGCTCGGTCGCATGGCGAGCGTCGAGGAGATCAAGGGTCTCGCGCTCTACCTGGCCTCGCCGGCCTCGAGTTTCATGACGGGCTCGCAGATCGTGATCGACGGCGGGGCAATGCTCGGCCCAGTCGACTAACCGCGCTATCCGATGGCGTCATTGGGAGGGGTGACTCTCGCCGCCCCGACACGAACGAGACGTTTCCTGCTGCCTGATGACGACTTTCGCGCTATCAGTAGGCGTGCCCTCGCTGTAATCAGGCAGGACGGGGCCGCGAGAGTCACCCCTCCCAATGACGCCATCGGATGGCCACGGAGACCCGGTCTACGCGGCCTGCTGACGTGCCGACGCACCAAGTCGATCGGCGAGCGCGCGCAGCAAGGTCGCTCCATCGCCGCGCCACGCGCTGCCGTGCATGCAGGCGAGCGTTGTCGGCTTCTCCTCCGCGAGACGCCGGAGAATCGTGCCGGTCTGGGGCGAGTGTGCGTAGTAGTCCAGCGGGGCGCGGAACGCCTCGCTCGGCTCGAGGATATCGGTCTCCACCAAGGCCTGCTCGCCTGCGCCACCCTGCGTGAAGAGGTCGCC
>CAVOIC010000001.1:0-144102 GCA_963695985.1 uncultured Gammaproteobacteria bacterium | reverse complement strand
CCGCGATGTCACCGGCGATGAGGCGGAGCAGCTCGCGGGCGGACGTGAACTCGCACTGCCTGCCCGTGACGAGGTTTTCCAGGCGTCCGACGAGGGCACGCGGCGTCGCATCGCTGCGCAACTTCACGACGTACGCGCGGCGGCTGGGATACTTCGATTCTGTGCTGAGGATCATCGCAGGCGTTTCCGCATCGGGAGTTCGGTAGCGATCCTAGTCGCCGCCGACCGCCGAGTGGTGAGGGAAACGTCGCCGTTCGGTCGGAAAACCTCAGCCGGGATCGGGCCGGCTACGCGTCCGCGAGCAGGGCTCGCGCCCGGGTGAGCGCGGTCGTGTCGCTTGCTTCCTCGAGCTGGTCGACCAGCGCGGCGAGCGCGCGTCGATCCTCGTCTGTCGCGGCTCCCCGTTCGCAGAGTGCGGTGAGCGCCAACAGTTCCAGCCAGGTCGCTCCTTGTTCTCGAGCCTCTCCGATCCCGCGCCGGATCGATGCAATGGCGGCATCGGGTTCGCCGCGTGCGTGCGCGATCGCGCCCTCGATGAGCAGCAGCTGCGGAAGATAGATGCGTTCGCCGTATGTCTCGACGATTTCAAGCGCCTGATCGAGTTGCTCCTGAGCTGCGTGCCAGTCGCCGTGCAGGAGGAGCGCTTCCGCGGCATAGCCGAGGTTCTCGCTGGCACCTGCCATCATCCCGAGCGCCGTGTTCTCGTCATGCGCGTCTCGAATCTGCCTGAAGCCCTCGAGCGCTTTCCCCTTCCGGGCGTCGGCCCACGCACGGAACCAGCGGCACGCCGCTTTGCCCTGCGCGAGTGCGAACTCGTCGACGAGTGCGCGCATTTCATCCGCGATCATGGCCACGCGGTCCACGTCCCCAAGACGGACCTGCAACAGAGCGTCGTACCAGAGGGTCACCAGGAGTGCCATCGGCTGCCCCAACCGGCGCGCTTGCGCGTACGCCTGCTGCAGGCGCTCACGCGCCTGCGTGACAAGGCCAAGGTGCGTGAGCGGCAGGCTGAGCATCGCGAGGAGAGTGACGCTTGGGTCGGCGATGAAGCGCCGCTCGAAAGCTGTCTCGGCCCCCTCGATGGCCGGGAGCGCGCGCTCCAGCGCGTCGCGGGCGGCGCCCGGCCGGCCCTGGTGCATGTAGACGTGTCCACGCACGGTGCACGCGGCGAGCGGAAGAAATGGATCTCCGGTCCCGGATGCGAGCGCGTCGGCTCGATCCGCGGTGGCAAGTGCGTCGGCGAACTCACCGCGCACGGTAAGCAGGAATCCGAGCCCATGCAGCACCAGGCCCCGCATGGGATGCGCCGGATGGTCGGCAAGCAGCGAGCAGGCACGTTGCAAGGCGATTTTCGTCTCGTCACCGGCGCCGAGCACGTGGAACGCGGACACACCGCGCAGCGTTGCGAGCGTGATCTCGAGCGAAGTGCGTTCCGCGCAGGCGGGCGTATGGTCCAGCAGGGTCAACGCACGCTCGGTCAGGCTCATGCACTCGGCGGGGCTCAAGTGCAGCAGAGAGGTCTCCGCACCTTCCGCGTAGTAGCGCAGCGCCGCCATCGGCGCGCGGCCGCGCTCGAAGTGCATCGCGAGCTCCGCGGCGGTGACGGTGAGACCCGCCGCTCGCTCCTCCTCGAGTGCGGCCCCGACTTTTCGATGGAGCTCCGCTGGCGTCGATGCCGCCGTGCGCTCGTAGAGCACTTCCCGAAAGAGCGCGTGGCGAAACGAGTACGGCTTCTCGCGCAGATCACCGGCTCCCCGCGCACCTGGGGCGGTGATCCAACGCTGCTCGCGGACGAGCTGGTCGCACGCCTCGGTGACGCGACTGGCATCGCGCTGGAGCACGCGCGCCAGCGTGTCGCTGCGGAAGTCGGCACCACAGACAGCGGCAGCGGAGAGCAGCGAGCGCCGCTCGTCGTCGAGTTTGTGCATGTAGTAGTCGATGATTGCCGTCAGGTCCTCCGGAACGGGCATGCTCGCCAGCGACACCGTATCCCCGTCGTTCCTGCCGTGCTGCTCCGCACGCGCGATCACGTCACTCGTGACCGACGAGACGAAGAGCGGCACGCCGTCAGTGCGCTCGTGCAACGCTCGCACAAAGCCCTCGTCGCCGGCCATCGAAGGCAAACACTCCGCGATGTACGCGGCGACCTCGGCCTCCGAGAACGGATCGAGCACGATCTCCTCGCACAGGCCGTGCAGGCGCAGCTCGTGCCGTACGGCGTTGAGCGGCTGATTGGAGACGATGACCTCGGTAAGTCTGAAGCTCGACAGCCACATAAGGCGCGCGCTGGAGAGCCGACGGGCTATGTAGTCGATGAGCTGAATGGTGGCGCGGTCGCCCCAATGCAGGTCCTCTGTCACCAACAAGAGCGGCCGGTGTTCGGTGTAGCGATCGAGGAGCTCGCCCAGCTCGCGGAGCATCCGATCCGGGCTGACTCCTACGAGCTCGCGACGCAAGCTCTCGCGCTGTTCCGCGTTGCTGAGCCAGGGTAGCTGTAGCAGCCAGGTCGGAGCGACGGCACTCAGAAGAGGTGCAACCGAGGCGTCGGCCCGGCACAACTGCCCGAGCGCTTCGAGTACCGGGAGATACGGTTCGCCCGTGCCGTAATGCTCTACGCACTGCCCACGCGCGCATGCGATGTCACCGAGGCCCGAAACAAAGTGCTCGATGAGCGCGGTCTTGCCGATTCCCGGCTCGCCGGCGATCCAGACGACGGCGCGCTTCCCGCGACTGGCGCTGTCCCATGCGTGACGGAGGCGCGCGAGTTCCCTCGTGCGGCCGACGAATGCTGTCGTCGGCGAGGCGCCGGTCTTTGCGTGTTCGTCAACGAGCGAGTTGCCCGCAGTCGGCGGGGCGGCAACGGACAGCCCTGTCGTGGCCGCGATGAACCGGTAGCCGCGGCGCGCGACGGTTTCGATGTATCGTGGCTGGCGCGGATCGTCGACGAGCACGGTCCGAAGATCGCTGATTGCGGTCTTTAGCACCGAGTCGCTGACGTAGCTGTGGCCCCAGACCTGATCGAGCAGGGCGTGCTTGGTCAGTAGTGAGCCCGGCTGGCGGACCAGGGCGCACAGCACTCCGAAAGGTGTCGGTGCAAGCGGAATCGCGCTTCCGCCGCGACGCAGGAGGGCGTTCGCCTCGTCGAGCTCGAATTCACCGAAGCGCACACGCAAAGGGTGAGAGCCAGCCGAGGAGCGAGACATGCATCAGCCCTGTACGACGCCCGGCGATCGGGCGGCGTTCATTCTCGCGCGATACTAGCGCTGCGACAAAGCGTATGTCTAGGTGAAGCAAGCCAGCTCACCATCTCGTGACTGCGCACCCGCGATGTCGGGCGCGCAGGTTATGCAGCCCGCGCACGAGTTCCATGAGTCAGCCACCGGCCGTTCGCGCAAGCCTGCCCAGAGACGGAGATTATAGGAGAAATCAGCGGCTTGTCAGACTGGAAGCTAGACGCGGCGCAGGTCCCGCAGGCGCAGGCCGCACAACCACAGTGCCGCGAAGTAAACCGCCGCGCCGCCGAGCACGCAGACCATCAGGCGCAGCGCTCGATGTCCGGCGTGCAGTTCGAGCCACCCGCCGGTGTCGCCGGCCATCCACCACAGCAGTGCGGCCATGGCGAGGTTCGCCAGGCACACCTGGCCCGCGAACCGCGACCAGCCGGGAGCGGCGCGATACACGCCGGCGCGCTTCAATCCGCGGAAGAGGAGCGTCGAATTGACGAACGCCGAGAGGCCCGTGGACACGGCCAGCAGGGCATGAGGTGCGGGGAAGCCGGCCTTGGCGAGCGGCAGAACGATGCCTACGTTACAAGTCATGTTGACCACCAGCGAGATCATGCCGACGCGCACCGGCGTGCGCGTGTCCTGGCGCGCGAAGTACCCCGGCGCGAGCACCTTGACCATGCTGAAGCCGATGAGGCCGAGCGAATAGGCCATCAGCGCATAGGTCGCCATCTCCACGTCCCGGGCGTCGAAGCGCCCGTAGCCATAGATGGTGGCGATCAACGGCCCCGCGAGCACCAGCAATCCGACCGCGGCTGGGGTCACGAACAGGAAGACCAGGCGCACGGACCAGTCGAGCGTGGTCGAAAACCGCTCCGGCGACTGGCTTGCGTGGTGCGCCGATAGCGCCGGCAACACCACCGTCGCCAGCGCGATCGTGAACATGCCCATCGGGAACTCGACCAGCCGGTCCGCGTAGTAGAGCCAGGAAATGCTGCCGGTGAGCAGAAACGAGGCGACGAGCGAATCGAGCAGCAGGCTCACCTGCGCGACCGAAGAACCGAAGATGCCGGGCAACATCAGCCGCGCGACGCGCCGCACGCCTTCGTGTGCCCAGTTCCAGCGCGGCAAGCCCGCGACCCCGAGCCGCACCATGAAGGGCCACAGAAACGCGAGCTGGATGATGCCTGCCACGAACACGCCGATTGCCAGCACAACCCCTGGATTCGGTGTGTTCGGCGCGATGAGGTACGCCGTCACGATCATGATGAGATTGAGCAGCACCGGCGCGAACGCCGCCGAGCCGAAGCGACCGTAGCTGTTCAGCACGCCGCTCGCCAGCGATACGAGCGAAATGAAGAAGAGGTACGGGAACGTCCAGCGCAGCATGTCGACGGCGAGATCGAAGCGGCCGCCACTGGAGCGAAAGCCCGGAGCGAACATGAAGATGATCACCGGCGCGGCGATCACGCCGATCAACGTGATCACAAAGAGCGCGACGCCGAAGGTACCGGTGACCCCGTCCACCAGCTCGCGCACCTCGGCCTGGGAGCGGCGGATGCGGTACTCGGAGACGACCGGCACGAATGCCTGCGAGAACGCGCCCTCACCAGACAGGCGCCGCAGGAAGTTGGGGATCTTGAACGCGATGAAGAACGCGTCCATCAGCGGCCCGGCGCCGAACACCTGCGAATACATCATGTCGCGCAACATGCCGCTCACGCGCGACACCAGCGTCATGATGCTGACGGTCGTGGTGTTGCGCAGGATGCTCAAGCGGGGCTCTCCACGGTGGCGCACTATAGCGGAAAATCCCATTGGCACCGTGGACTTACAGCACGATTGCGAGCCATCAAAGGATTGACTTTCGCCGGCGCGCTCAGCAGACTACGCGGCCTTTCGCAGCCGCCCCGCGCGGCCATCCGAGCACTGGAGTTCTCACCTTTGGCCAACACCAAGTCAGCTGAAAAAGCCGCCCGGCAGGCGCTCAAGCGCCGCACCGGCAACGTCGCCGCACGTTCGAAGTTGCGCACGGCGATCCGCGATGTGACCCAGGCGATCACCACGGGTGACAAGGCCGCGGCGCAGGAACAGTACAACGCCGCCGTGCCCGTGATCGATTCCATGGTCAACAAGAATCAGATCCACGGCAACAAGGCCGCCCGCCACAAGAGCCGGCTGGCACAGCGCATCCGCGCGATGTCCTGATTATCCTACCGCCCAGCGACACGCTGACCCTAGGCGAACATGCGCAGCGTGGGATCTGTGCTGTTGGGCATGGTCGTGGCCGCGGGCTGCGCAGCCACGCCGACCCCGAAGCCGCAAGCTGCGCCCGCGGCGAACGTCGTTCCTGTCGTCAATCCGTATCCGTCCAGCTATCGGCCGAAGCAGGTGCCGCCCACGCTGATTCGCGGCGCCACCGTACTCACGGGTACGGGCGAGCGGCTCGACGGTGCGGATGTGCTGATCGTCGCCGGGCGCATCAAGGCGGTGGGCCGCAATCTCGAAGCGCCGGCGGACGCTCAGATTGTCGATGGCCATGATCGCTGGGTCACGCCCGGACTCATCGACGTGCACTCGCACCTGGGCGTCTATCCGAGTCCGCAGGTGCGCGGCAACAGCGACGGCAACGAAGCCAGCAACCCGGTGACCGCCAATGTCTGGGCGGAGCATTCGATCTGGCCGCAGGACCCGGGATTCACGACTGCGCGCATCGGCGGCATCACTGCGATGCAGATTCTTCCCGGCTCGGCAAACCTGATCGGTGGGCGTTCGGTGGTGCTGAAGAACGTCCCCGCGGTGACGTATCAGGGCATGAAATTCCCCGGCGCGCCGCAAGGATTGAAGATGGCCTGCGGGGAAAATCCGAAGCGCGTTTACGGCAGCGACAAGAAATTTCCCGAAACGCGCATGGGCAACGTCGCGGGGTACCGCGCGCAGTGGATCGAGGCGCAGGAATACCTGCGCGACCAGGACGAGTACCAGCGCAAGGTCGCCGCCGGTGACAAAGATGCCAAGCCGGTCAAGCGCGACCTGCGCCTCGACACGCTGGCGGGCGCCCTGCGCGGCGAGATCCTGGTGCACCAGCACTGCTATCGCGCCGACGAGATGGCGACCGTGATCGACATGTCGAAGGAATTCGGCTACCACGTCGCCGCATTCCATCACGCGAGTGAGGCCTACAAGATTGCGAACCTGCTCGCGGAGAACCACGTCTGCGCCGCGATGTGGGCCGACTGGTGGGGCTTCAAGATGGAATCTTACGACGGCATTCCGGAAAACATCGCGCTGGTCGATGCGGCACCGGGCGGCTGTGCCATCGTGCACTCGGACTCCGAGGAAGGAATCCAGCGCCTGAACCAGGAAGCGGGCAAAGCCATGACGGTTGGCCGACGCGCGGGCCTTGCGATCACTGCGGAACACGCGATCACCTGGCTCACGGCCAATCCCGCCAAGGCGCTCGGCATTCTCGACCAGACCGGAACGCTCGAGCCCGGCAAGATGGCGGACGTCGTGCTGTGGAATCACGATCCGTTCAGCGTGTACGCGCTGACTGATCTCGTCTTCATCGATGGCGTCGTGCAGTACGACCGCGCGCATCCCGCGCCGCCTGTCTCCGATTTCCTGCTGGGGCAGCCTGCAGCTGCCGGGGTCGGGCCATGAAGCGCGTGCTCGCATCCCTGCTCACCCTCGGCGTAATCGGCTCCGCGGGCGCCGACACCGTGCTGATCCGCAATGCCACCGTGCATACGATGACCGCGGCGGGCACGATCGAAGGTGACGTCCTGATCAGAGATGGCCGCGTTGCGGATATCGGCCGCGGACTGCAGGCGCCCGCCGAGACTCAGGTCGATCGAGGCCGGTGGACTCCCGGTGACGCCGGGGCTGTTCGGCGGCCTGACTCACCTAGGTCTCGAAGAGATCGGCCTGGAGCCGACGGTCGATGACTACGCGCTCAAGCTCGGAGCCATGCGACCGGAATTCGACGTTGCGCTCGCGTTCGACCCGGCCTCGGTGGCGATCGCCGTGAGCCGCGGCGGCGGCATCACCTTTGCCGTGCTCTCGCCCTCCACCGAGGAAGGCGACGGCGGTCAGCAGAGCGGCACGATCATCGCGGGCCAGGGGAGCGTCGTCGGCCTGAACGGTGAGCCGACCACGTATTCACGCGCGCTCTTTCTCGACTTCGGCGGCGATACGAACGGCCTCGCCGGGGGCAGCCGCGCTGCGCAATTCATGCTGTTGCAGCAGGCGTTCACCGAAGTGCGCTCTCCCAGGTTGCTGTTGCCGGATGATCAGCGCCTGTTGACGCCCGCGGGCCGGCAGGCTTTGAAGGAATTCATCGGTGGTGCCGGTGTGTTCGTGTTCAATGTCGATCGCGCCTCCGACATCCTGCAGGTGCTCGCGTTCGCGCAGCGCGAGAAGCTCAGGATCGTCATCAGTGGCGGCGCCGAGGCGTGGCGCGTCTCGAGTCAGCTCGCGGCCGCGAAGGTGCCCGTCATCATTGATGCACTGGAAGACCTGCCCGGCAGCTTCGACGCCGTGGGCGCCACGCTGGAAAATGCGGCGCGACTGCACCGTGCTGGTGTGCGAGTTGCGTTTACGCTGGGTGACCCCCAACCCCATAACATCCGCAAGCTGCGCCAGACCGCGGGTGTCGCGGTGGCTCATGGCCTGCCGTGGGAGGCCGGCCTCGCGGCCCTGACACGGGTGCCGGCGGAGATTTTCGGGGTGGCGGATCGTTTCGGTACCATTGAGCGCGGGCGGCTGGCGGATCTGGTGTTGTGGAGCGGCGACCCGCTCGACGTCACGAGTCTCCCGGACCGAGTGTTCATCGGGGGGAAGCTCCAGTCGGATCGTTCGCGCCAGACCGAGCTGCGTGATCGTTACCTGGAGCGGGTGCGCAACGGCACGGCGCGTTGAGGCGAGAGGACGCGGGGACCCCGTCCGGAGGGCGATGGATGGGCAAAGAGGATCTGCGCGAGGCGACAGCCAAAGACGTCGCGAAAGTCGTGGCGTTGATCAACGAAGCGTACCTGCCCGCCGAGGGCTTCCTGTACGAGGGGCCACGGATCGACGCGGGCGAGGTGCGCGCCAAGCTTGCCAAGGGCGCCTTCCTGTTGAAGCCCAACACGCTCGGCGCGCTCGATGGCTGTGTCTACGTCGAGGTGCGGGGGCAGATCGGCTACTTCGGGCTCCTCGCGGTGTCGACCGCACGTCAGCATCATGGGCTCGGGCGCAAGCTGGTAACCTCCGCCGAGTCGTTCTTCAAGGCGCGCGGCTGCACTGAAGTCGAGATCGATGTGGTGAATCACCGCCAGGAGCTGTTTCCCTTCTACGGCGGCCTCGGCTATCACGTCGTCGGTCAGCGGGCCTTCGTGGACGAACGACTCACCCAGCCCTCACACTTCGTGATCATGCGCAAGACACTTCACGCCGCCTGACGCAGCACATCGGCATCGTCGCGGGCAGCGCCGAGGGCGCGGCGCTCTGCTATCGCACTATCTGCCTCGAGGCCCCGGCACTGCTGGGTGAGTATCGCCATCCGCGCATCACGCTCGACGGCATCGCGCTCGCCGAGTACATGGAGCTCATCTATCGCGACGACTGGCGCGGCGTTGGAGCGTTGATGCTCGATTCAGCCCGGCGGCTGCACGCGGCGGGTGCCGACTTCGCGATCTGTCCTGACAATACGTTTCATCAGGCCCTGCCCTATGTTCGCGATGCCATGCCGATCCCGTGGCTGCACATCGCTGAGGTCGTGGCCGATCAGGCGCGCTCGCAGGGCCTGCGCCACCTGGGCGTGCTCGGCACGCGCTATCTCATGGAAGGTCCGGTGTATCGCGAAGCGCTCAAAGCACGCGCCATTGGCATGACCGTTCCCGAAACATCGGAGCGCAGCTCGATCAACCGCATCATCTTCGAGGAGCTCGTGAACGGCGAGATACTCGAGCCGTCGCGCCGGCAGTGCCTCGAAGTCATCGCACGGCTGCGCGATGAGGGCTGCGATGGCGTGGTCCTCGGCTGCACGGAGCTGCCGCTGATCATTCTGCCCGCAGAATCGTCGCTGCCGACGCTCGACTCGACGCGGCTGCTGGCGCGCGCTGCTATCCGGCGAGCCGTCGGCTCAGCGGCCGGCTGAACCTGCCGTGCGAGCCGGCGGCGCCGTGTAAATCCGCACGCCCGTGCGGAACACGCAGCGCACCTGCGCAAAGCCGCGCACATCCAGCGCGGGATCAGCCCCGAGCACCACCAGGTCGGCATCCATGCCCGGTGCGATGCGCCCGCGCCTGCTGTCTTCCTTGAAGCGTGCGGCGGGCGCCGTCGTGAGCGATGCGAGGATTTGCATCGAGGTGAGCCCTGCTTTCAGCATCAGCACGTACTCGTCGGTCGGGTCGTAGTCGGTCATGTAGCCGACGTCGGTGCCGAACAGCACCTGCCCGCCCGCATCGCTGAAGGCCTGCAGCTGCTGCTGCGTGTCGCCTACTGCAAGGGTAATGATGCGCTCCGGTACGTGCGCCTTCGTGAGCTCATAGCGCCACAGCTTGAGGGTCGGTATCACGGCCAGGTCGTGCGTGATCATGTCCTGCACGAGATCCGGCTCCCACAGCAGCTTTTCGTTGCCGAGCGTCGTGTGCGCGAGAACGTCGACGCCCGCGGCGATGGCGGCGCGGATGCCGGCCACGTCCGTCGGGTGCGCGAACACCAGCCGGCCGCGGCGATGGGTTTCCGCCGCCGCAGCGGCCGCGATCGGCGCGGGCATGTACTTGACGGTCTTGTCTGCCTGCGGCGTCGCGATGAAGAGCTTCGTGAGGTCGGCACCGTGCTTGAGGTTGTCACGCACGTCGGCAATCGCCGCCTCGGCCGTGGCCGGCTGTCGCAGCTGCTGCAGCAGCTCAGGTGGCAGGGAACGCAGGTAGAACGGAATCCCGTCTGGCGGATAGAGCGCCCAGCCGGCGGTGAAGATTCTCGGGCCACGGATTTCGCCCCGCTCGATCCGCTTGCGCAGCGCTGCCGTGTTGTCGACGTCCGATGCCGTGTCGACTACGGTGGTGAATCCGTAGCGCGTCAGCATCGCGGTCAGATTCCGCTCCAGTTGTGTCGCGTCCTGCCCCGCCGCCCCCTTCCACTTCTCTTCCGTGAAGTGAACGTGGCTGTTCTGAAAGCCGGCCGTGATGATGCCACCGCTGCAGCTCGAAGCACTGCTGCCGGAGGGAACCTGGATCGTATCGCGCGCACCAACCTCGGTGATCCTGCCCTCGCGCATCACGATTACGCCATTTTCGATCGGCTCGGTGTCCGGTGCGCTGTAGATCTTCGCTCCGCGCAACACTGTGACGTCGCTCGCCAAAGCGATGTGCCCTGACACCGCGGCGGTGGCCAGAACGAGCACGATTTTCGAAAGGCTGGACACGATCAATCCGCCTCGCCGCTGGTTGCGGCGTTTATCGGTGCGGACTGAATTTTATTGGAGTTTCAGGCGTGTTGCTGCAGGATGCGCGCCTTGCTCGCTTCGTATTCGGAGGGCGACAGGACGCCGCACTGTTGCAGGCGATAGTGCTCACGCATTTCATCGCGCAGGAGCTGGGCCTGTTTCCCTTTGCCCGCACCGGCCTGCGCCCGCTGGATGTGTGCGGCGAGTTCCGCCTCGAATTGGTGCGCAGCATGAGAGACTCCGAGCCCGCCGACGATGTCGAACAGGCGCGCCCGGCCATGCACGCTGAAGAAGGTCAGGGTTTCAGTGGTGCGATAGGCCGAGAGCAGTGCTGCGCACAGCGCGGCCGCCACCACCAGGATCCAGGCCGGCAGCCAGCCGTGCTCGTGCAGCGGCACGGGTGTTCTCTTCATCCACGACCAGAGCCCGGCCGAGACCACCGTGAGTCCCAGGGCAGCCTGCAGGCACCGCCAGGGAATGTGTCGCTGGCGCTCGGGGATGGGATCGACGAAGCGCAAGGCGAGCGCGTAGTGCCTGAGCGGCAATCGCGGGCGCTTGGCGCATACGGAGAGAAAGCGCTTCTCGAAGATGTCGAGCAGTGTGTAACAGCCGCGCCAGCGGCTGTGCAACCTGAAGCTCGCCTGCACGTTCCGGACGGAACGTGGATCGGGCGTCTCACTAACGTCCGATTCGAGGTAGACGTGCTCCGCACTCATTCGTCTTCCGGGTAGTCGTCGGCGCGCCGCCCACGCCGGCCGCGACGCTCGGCGTCGTCGCTCGGGCGCGGCAGCTCACCGCGGTCTCCTGCCCGACGCGGCTTGGCGCGGCGATCGGCGTGGTGCCGGTAAATGCATTGACAGGATTCGGGCGCAGAGCAGCCGGTGAGCGGCAACCGCGGCGCATCCTTCGACAGGAAACGGTGGTTGCGCAACGCCTGGGCCGCTTCGCAGCAAGAGCTCGGTGTGACAATCGACACCGCATGCCAGGCTTCCTTGCGGCCCTGCGGGCGAGCGCCCGAACCGCGCGACTCCTTCGCACGCTGGGTCGTATCGGAAAGCACTCGAACCGCCATGGCAGCCCCGGTCGCGCACGCGCGTGCGCAGCGGTGATTCGTGTCGGAAATGCTAGCGCCGATAAGAGATCACGGCATGGAGGCCTTCGACTTCTGTTGAACGGTTCACAATGCCAAGTGTGAACCAATCCACAGTTCTCAGCCTTCGAGGTGGGTCATCACGGCCTGGCAGAGCTCACGGGTACCCTGCCCGGTGGCGCCGGAAATCCGGTGCACCGGTCCCTTCCAACGGAGCCTGCGGACGATCTCGTTGCAATGCCCGTCCACCGCTTGCGGGTCCAGCAGGTCGATCTTGTTGAGCACCAGCCAGCGATCCTTCTTCGCCAGCTCCGGGCTGAACTTCTTGAGCTCGCCAACAATCGCGCGCGCGTCCTTTACCGGGTCCGCTGCCGGATCGGGGGGCGCGATGTCGACCAGGTGCAGCAGCAATCGCGTGCGCTGCAGGTGCTTGAGGAAGCGAATACCCAGGCCGGCGCCTTCCGCCGCGCCTTCGATCAGGCCGGGAATGTCCGCCATGACGAAGCTGCGATGCAGACCCACCGACACGACACCTAGATTCGGATGCAGCGTCGTGAAGGGATAGTCCGCAACCTTGGGCTTGGCGGCCGACACCGCGCGAATCAACGTCGATTTGCCCGCATTCGGCAACCCGAGGAGCCCGACGTCCGCAATGAGCTTGAGTTCGAGCAGCAGCTGGCGCTTCTCGCCCGGCAGGCCCGGACCGTGCTGGCGTGGCGCGCGATTGGTGCTGCTCTTGAAACGGGTATTGCCCCAGCCGCCGCGACCGCCCTTCGCCACCAGCAGGCTCTGTTTGGGCGTGGTCAGATCGCCGAGCACTTCCTGGGTATCGATGTCCTGAACCACGGTGCCGACCGGCACCGGGATCACGAGATCCGCGCCGCCTTTGCCGGTGCAGTCGCGGCTTCCCCCGGCTTCGCCATGCGCGGCGCGGTAGGTGCGCGCGATGCGAAAGTCCGCAAGCGTATTGATGCCCGCTTCGGCGCGCAGGTAGACGCTGCCGCCATCACCGCCGTCACCGCCGTCAGGCCCGCCGAATGGAACGAACTTCTCGCGCCGGAAGCTCACGCAACCGCGCCCGCCGTTGCCGGCCTGAACCTTGAGCTGAGCTTCGTCGACGAATTTCATGACGGGGCCTCAAACAAAAACCCCGGCCGGGCCGGGGTTTTCTGTCGGCGTCCGGCGCAGTGCAAACCTATTCGGTGACGACGTCCACGAACGTGTTGCGTGCCTTGCCGCGCACGTTGAACTTGACGCGCCCGTTGGCTTTCGCAAACAGCGTGTGATCCGTGCCGAGGCCGACATTCACGCCCGGATGCCACTGCGTGCCGCGCTGGCGGACCAGGATATTGCCGGCCAATACCTTCTCGCCGCCGAATTTCTTGACGCCGAGCCGCTTGCTCTGCGAGTCACGCCCGTTGCGGGTGCTGCCGCCTGCTTTCTTGTGTGCCATGGAAGATTCCTCTATCCGACGATTCCCGTCACCTTGATTTCGGTGTACGGCTGACGATGGGTCTTTTCGCGCTTGTAGTGCTTGCGGCGGCGGAATTTGACGATCCGCACCTTGTCGCCCTTGCCGTGCGACTGGACCGTAGCGGTGACCTTGCCGCCCTCGAGGTAGGGCTTGCCGACCTTGATGTCGGTGCCCTCGCCCACCAGCAGGACCTGGCCGAATACCACCGTGGCCCCCGCGGCCTCGGGCAGTTTCTCGATACGCAGCACGCTGCCTTCCTGCACGCGATACTGCTTGCCGCCCGTCGTAATCACCGCAAACATCTTGAGTTCTCCGTCCCGCCCGCAGGACGCAAAAAAGGCTGCGAATTCTAATAGTTGGGCGCTGGCGGGTCAAACACGTTTGCCGTTACCATGCGCCGTCCCGGACGGTCCTGCAACCTGATGAAATTAGAAGACATACGCGAACTCGTCAGCGACGACCTGGTAACCGTGGACCGGCGCATCCGCGAACGGCTGCACAGCGAGGTCGCCCTGGTCGACCAGGTCTCCACCTACATCATCGCTGGCGGCGGCAAGCGGCTGCGCCCGCTGCTGGTGCTCCTGGCAGCTCGAGCGGCGGGTTACCGTGGGTCGCAACATATCGACGCGGCCACCCTCATCGAGTTCATCCACACCGCGACGCTCCTGCACGACGATGTGGTCGATGGGTCCTCAATGCGCCGCGGGCAAGATACCGCCAACGAGGTCTGGGGCAACGACACCAGCGTGCTGGTGGGCGATTTCCTGTATTCACGTGCCTTCCAGATGATGGCCGAGATGGGTTCGCTCGCGATCATGCGCATCATGGCCGATGCGACCAACACGATCGCCGAGGGTGAGGTGCTGCAGCTTCTCAATGCCCACGATCCGGAAACCACCGAGCAGCGCTATCTGAATGTCATCTATCGCAAGACCGCGCGGCTGTTCGAAGCCGGGGCCGAAGTCGCCGCCGTGCTGGCGGACGCGAACGATGCGGTTCGCGGGGCGCTCGCCGAGTACGGGCGTCGCGTCGGCACGGCCTTTCAGCTCATCGATGACCTGCTTGACTACCGCGGCAGCAGCGAGGAACGCGGCAAGAATCTCGGCGAGGATCTTGCGGAAGGCAAGCCGACCCTGCCCCTCATTCATGCGCTCCGGAACGGCAACGATGAGCAGCGTGCGCTGATCCGGCTCGCTATTGAACAGGGTGGCCTCGCAGAGCTCGCGCACATCACGCGGGCCATCGAAGCCACCGGCGGACTCGACTACACTGCACGTCTCGCCCGCTCGGAAGCCGACGCCGCGCTCACGGCGCTGGCGGAGGTGCCGGAATCGCCCTATTCACGCGCCCTGCGTTCGCTCGCCATGTTTGCGGTCGAACGCAGTTACTGATCCTTTCCAGTAGCAACCGCACCCGCCGATGCTGTCCTGTTGCATGCGGGCGACCGCGCGCACGCGCGGGTGCCTGGTGCAGCGACGCGCGCTCGGGTCGATGACGCCAGACGCAATCCGCAGGGCGGACGCATACCCGGCCGGCTTTCTCCCGCTTCCGCATCCCAATCACCCGGAAGGCGGCATGCTCTTCCCGCGCTCACACATCGATCTGGTGAAGGCACAGGAGGGGCGCGACCTGCAGCGCTTCGATCTGGATTTCGTAACGCCGGAGTACTTACTCGCGGAGTCGCCGGCCGCCATCTACCTCACGACGCGCCCCGACTTGGGTGACGTGTCGCAGGGCAAGCTTGTCACCCTCACAAACTACTACGAGATCTTCAGCGGGATTCTGAATCCCAAGCAGCTCGATGGCCTGCGGCTGCTGCTTACGCCATTTGCGCAGCAGCAATTCAATGCGACGGCGGATCGCCGGTCTGCCAAGCCGAGCCAGGGCGTCGCCTGTTTCGATTGCCACGCCAACGGTCATACAAACGCCGCAGTACATCTCGTCGGCGACATTCGGCCGCAGGCATTTCGGCACCAGATCGAGACGCCGAGCTTGCGCGGCGTGAACATTCAGCGTCTGTTCGGCTCGCAGCGCGCACTGAAGAGCGTGGAGGACTTCACGGAGTTCGAGCAGCGTGCAGCGTACTTCGATGGCGACCCGGTGATTGCGACCAAGAAGGGCGTGAACATCCTCGAACGCGGCAGTCAGGTGCATTTCATGGCGGAGTTCCAGGAGCTGCTCGGCTTTCCGCCTGCGCCGAAGCTAGATGTGTTCGGACGACTCGATCCGTCCAAGGCCAGTGCCCAGGAGCTGCGCGGTGAGAAGGTTTTCTTCGGCAAGGGACGCTGTGGTGAATGTCACGCCGCGCCCTACTATACCGACAACCAGATGCACGACCTGCAGACTGGAAGGTTTTTCGAGCCTCGCGAGATCGCGGGTCACATGGCGGTGACAGATGGCGCCATCAAGACGTTCCCCCTGCGTGGCATCAAGGACTCGCCGCCGTACTTGCACGATGGCAGATTGCTCACACTCGATGACACGGTGGAATCCTTCCATATGAGCAAAGCATCCCGCCAACACAGTCATGCGCCCGTTCCTGACATCGATAGCATCCGTAAATAGCGGAGGAGTGACGCCGCGCAGCTGGTCGAGGTCGGCGTTCACAGGAGGACGCCAATGGTGGAGCAAGCCGCGTTAGTGAATGCCGTCGGTCGCGAGCGGATCAGTCTTGATCAAGCGGAAATAGACAGCTTCTCGAGAGATATCAGCTTTGCCAACCGTGTGCGCCCCGCGTCACTCGTAAAGCCGAAAACCGCCGCCGACATTCAGAAAATTCTGAAATTTGCCAACGAGACGAAGACGCCTCTGGTGCCCGTAAGCTCGGGCCCGCCGCACTTCCGGGGAGATACAGTTCCCAGCGTTGGAGGCGCGGTCATCGTCGACATGAGCGGCATGAAGAAGATCATGTTCGTGGACCGCAAGAGACGCGTGGCCATGTGCGAGCCGGGCGTGACCTTCGGCGAACTGATCCCGGAGGTTAGAAAAGAAGGACTCAGGCTCAACATGCCGTTACTGCCACGGGAATCCAAGTCGGTCATCGGCAGCATATTGGAGCGAGAGCCAGTAACAATGCCCAAGTACCAATGGGACAACTCGGACCCGTTGGCTTGTGCCGGGATCTTTTTTGGAACTGGCGATGAGTTCAGGACCGGACAGGCGGCTGGGCCGGGTACCGTCGAGGAGCAGTGGGCGGTGGGGGGCGTGCAAAAAGCGCCGTATGGGCCCGGTACGGCTTCCTGGCACAGGCTGATCCAGGGGGCGCAAGGAACGATGGGCATCGTGACGTGGGTATCGATGAGGTGCGAAATACTACCCACGCTGGAAGAGCCTTTCATCGCCGGCTCCTCCAACCTCGATCAGTTGCTCGAGCTCAGCTACTGGCTCATAAGACTGAGAGTCGTCAACGAATGCTTCATTCTCAACAATACAAATCTGGCGACCATACTCACGCAGAAGTCGCCCAGCGACTATCACAACGTTAAAGCGGCCCTGCCCGCCTGGACTCTCTTCTATACGGTCGCCGGCTACGAGTACTTCCCGGAGGAGCGCGTCGACTCCCAGATCAGAGACATCACAGAGATTACGCAGCGGCTGGGAATCGAGGCCCTGAAGGCGGCCGGCGGAGTTTCCGCCAACGAAATCCTGAATCTGGTCCAGAAGCCCTGCGAGAACCCCTATTGGAAGCTGCGCCCGAAGGGTGCCTGCCAGGACATCTTCTTCCTGACCCTCAGGGAGAAGCTCGAAGGCCAGATCGCTGCCGTCGCTGATCTGGCAGAGAAGGCTGGTTACGCAGCTTCCAACGTCGGTACTTACATCCAGCCGATCGTGCAGGGCACGGGCTATCACTGCGAGTTCAATCTCTTCTATGACCCCGCCAACGGCAGGGAGCGCAATAGGGTCCAGGAGCTGGCCGGCTCGGCCGTCCAGAACCTGATGGCCAAGGGAGCTTTTTTTTCGAGGCCCTATGGGGAAAGTGCAAGGACGATCCTGAACCGCGATGCGGCCACGGTCGCTGTCCTGCACACGTTCAAGAAGGTCTTTGATCCAAACAACGTGATGAATCCGGGCAAGGTGTGCTTCTGAGGCAGCCACGAAGAGCCGAGCGATCTGGGGAATATCAGGAGACAGCCGCGATGGGACTGGAACAGTACAAGGGCGATATGGAGATGTGCTGCCGCTGCTCGGCCTGCAAGTTTGTGCCAATGCAACGGGTGAGTGGATTCAAGTTTGCCAACGTGTGCCCCAGCATTTCCAGGTACAACTTTCACAGTTACTCGGGCGGTGGCCGAGTGAATATTGGCGCGGCGATGTTGAAGAACGGCTTCAACTATACGGATAGGCTCCTCGACATCGTCTACAACTGCCAGATGTGCGGCGCCTGCGGCGTCTCCTGCAATTACGCCATGGACATGGAAGTCATGGAGCCCATCTATGAATTCAGGATCAAGTGCGTCGAGGACGGCAAGACGCATCCTGCCCTGGACAAGGTGATCGCCGGTCTGCGCAAGCACGGCTCGATGGTTCCGCGCCAAGGGCAAACGGGGCGACTGGGCTACCGGGCTCAACCTGAAGGACATCACCAAGGAAAAGGCGAACGTGCTGTATCACGTCGGCTGTCTCACGAGCTACGACCGCAACATGCAGAAGGTGGCCAAGGCGACGGCGAAAATATTGCAGAAGGCCGGAGTCGATTTCGGCATCGCGGGCGACGCCGAGACCAGCAGCGGCGGTCGGGCCTACCAGATGGGCTACAAGGAGGACTTTCTGAACCAGGCCAGGAAGAACATGGCCCTCATCAAGCAAGCCGGAGTGAAGACGGTCGTCACGGCCTCCGCCGAGGCGTACCACGCCTTCAAGGTTCTCTACGACAAATTCAATCTGAAGGGCAACCTGAAGGTGCTGCACATTTCAGAGTACATCGATCAACTGTTCAAAGATGGCAAGCTGAAGCCGCGCAAGAAAGTCGACCTCGCGGTGACCTACCACGACCCCTGCCATCTCGGCAGGCTGGGTGAGCCATGGATCCACTGGCAAGGGAAGAAGATTCCGGGAGACCGGTTCGTGTTCGATCCGCCCAAGGTGTACCGGCGAGGCACGCATGGCGTCTATGAACCGCCAAGGGATGTTCTCAAGAGCATTCCCGGCATCAAACTGACAGAGATGACTCGGATCAAGGAATACGCCTGGTGCTGCGGGGCCGGCGGCGGGGTCAAGCGAATCGAATCCCGAATTTGCCCAATGGACTGCGCGGGAAAGAATCGAGGAAGCCGAATCCACAGGGGCCGAAGTCGATGGTGACCGCCTGTCCCCGGTGCGAGAAGACCTTCAGCGAGACGATCAAGGCTACCGGCAGCCACCTGAAGGTCTATGACATCGTCGAACTCGTAGAGAAAGCAATCGAATAAGGGGGATGAGAAATCATGGCCCTCAGCAAAGAAATCTATTCGGCGCTCGAAGACGTGGTCGGAGCCGAATATATCTGTGATGACCCGGTCATCATGCCTTCGTATCACGCCACTGAGTTCGCGGCGATAGTTCTTCCGAAGAACACCGCGGAGGTTCAAGCGATCGTCAAGCTGTGCAACAAGCACAAGTTGCAATTCCGGCCGGTGTGCACCGGCTGGACAGGGAAGTTCCCCAAGGGGGTTCTCTACCTCGACCTCAGACGGATGAACCGCATCGTCGAAATCAACGAGAAGAACATGTATGCGGTCGTTGAGCCGTATGTGATCTCGGCGCAGTTGCAGGCGGAGTTGATGAAAAGGGGCTTGCATTTCAACGTCAAGGGAGCTGGCTCCAATTGCTCGGCGATGCTGCGGGGTCACGGACACCTGGATCAAACGACGAGCGGCGACGATCGCAATCATCTGGCCATCGAATGGGTCACTCCCGCAGGGGACATCGTCCGGTCCGGTTCGCTGGGGTCTTCGGATGAGTGGTTCTGCGGCGACGGACCGGGTCCGTCGTTGAGGAGCATCCTGACCAGCGCGGTGCCGCCCGGCGTAACCCCGGGCGTATTTACCAAGGCTGCGATGAAGCTCTATCACTGGCCGGGCCCGACAAGATTTCCCATCGTAGGGATTTCGCCGAACTACTCCCTGAGCGAGATACCCGCCGAACTTCATGGCGCGATATTTCAGCTTCCCGTCCGTAGAGAAGATGTGGCAGGCCGAGATCAAGATCGGCGAAAGTGAAATCGCGTTCGAGCTCATGGGCTTCAATGTGGCCATGGTGGCCGCGAATATCACCACCAGTAACGAAGAAGAGGAAGAGACGTTCAAGCGGATGAGCAAGGAGGTGCAGGGTCCCGGCTTCTTCATCATCATGGCCGGCAACTCCGCGGCCGACTTCGAATACAAGAAACGCGTCTTGCAGCAGATCGTCAAGTGAAGCCGGCGGGAAGTCCTTGAAATCGGTCGAAGATCCCAGGATCGAAGGAATTCTGCTGTGCCAGTGCATACGAATCTCTGCCTCCATCAGAGAAACATTCCGTCCGGGAGGCGCCTTCAGTTCCATTCCTGTCATGGGCCAGAGAGACCTGACCATCAAGTGGGCGATCGGAGCCGGCAAAGCGAAGGAGCCGTTGATCGAGAAGGGTCTGATCGTCGATGACGGCGGCGCCTTTTTTGGATGGGGCGTGGAACAGGGCCATCTGGGCAAGACGGAAATATTCTGCAAGTTCGATCCTCAGAACGCTGAAGCCAAAAAGGCGGTAGAGGGTTGGCACAACGAGCAGAGTGCGAGGGCTTTCAAGGAACGCTACTTCGCACTGCTGGCGGGCCAGAATGAGGAAATCGGTCGAGCTCTATCCAACTACCATCTGTGGTGGAACAAGATTCAAGAGGAATTCGATCCGAATCGCGTATCACCAGAGGGAGGCGCACTGGTGTAGTGCGCTCTGGGGCGGGGGCCGCCGCCGGTCGTCAATAAATGCCGTATTTCTCCGTGCACGCTATAAAGGTGCGCACGATGGCAGGATTGGCTTCATCCACGGGCGCGCCGGTCGAGAGAAAGAAACCGCCGCCCGGCGCGACGTCATCGAGCAGGCGCTTACAGTAATCCTCCATTTGCGCCGGGGTACCGGCCGTGAATAACGATACCGGCACGTTTCCGCCGAAACACGCGAAACCGGCAAAGCATTTCTTCACCAGCCGCAGGTCGGTGCGGTCGAATAACCAGACGGTCCGGCCGGCCGGCAATCCCGACCTCGCGATCATTTCGAGGCGCGCCTCGTCAAAGCTGCCCTCGACGAACGGCAGCGGCACCATGCCCGCGGCGATGATGCCTTCCAACACTCGCTTGAAGGATGGCCAGTAGAACTTCTCGAATTGTTTTGGCGACATGAAGCCGACCGCACCCTTGTGCAATGGCATGAACACAAACGGCGGAGCGGCGGGCCGGCTGGACCCGACGCCCATGTGGATCGCGCTCGGAATCAGCGCATCGCTGGCGGCCAGCACCTTGTCCGGACGCCGGTAGAGATCCATGAGTGCACTGCGTGTGCCGCGCAGCGTGTCCGCGACGATATCGAACGGTGCCTTGGTAATACCTCCCATCAGGCTGGGGCACCCGTAATGGCCGATGATCTTGGCGTTGGTCCGTAGCGCGACCGCCAGGGCCTTGCTGATGTGATCGATCGCCTGGCTGAGTCGTGACAGCGCCTCTTGCACTGGCGGCGCGGATAGACCGGCGAGCCATATGCTGACGCCGAGCATTTCCACCGGCGTGAACAGACTCGGGACCAGGCGCAGACCCTGCAGCTGACTGCACACGCGCGGCAGAAAGCTGCGCAGCATGTAGCCTTCGGGATTGTTGGTCAGCGCGTCGTAGTCCTCGGCGGGCATGTACTCGCCTTCGACATACTGAAACGGCACATCATCGGGCAGGCTGCTGCCCGGCCACTTATAGGCGCTGTAGCCCAGAAAGTCGTACGCCTTGCCCGATGCGACACCGCTCATCAATATGTATTCGGGCCGGAAGTCTTCTACGAACTTGAGCGTCGCCGCGGCCGTCTTCTCGGAATCGTAGAACGTATCGGCAAACGAAATCCCCGCGAATCGACTCAGGATCCCCGCCGCCATCATCAGCGACGGCACGCGATCTGGCTGTTTCAGATCCACGATGTCCGCGAAACGCTGCGTGCGCTGGCGGTACAGCTCGGCGACCGCGGGACTTTCGAATTCCCTGCCGTCGAGCGCCTGCCAACCAGCGATGCGGCTGCGCTGTTTGTCTTCGGTGTTGTTGGTATCAGTCTTCAGGTCGGTGGCTCTTTCTTTTCTTAGGTCCGCAATCAGGCCGAGGTCTCGGTTGTCTGGGAACGCCAAGCCGATGGTGCAGCACCAAAGCGATTCTTGAATGCGCGAGAAAAATGCGAGGTGTCCTCGAAGCCGACACTAAAGGCGATTTCCGTGATCGTTCGGCTCAGGTGATGCGCATCGTGCAGCATGTCCTTCGCTCGCTCCAGGCGGCGCTCCCAGATATATGCAGTGACAGGACGGCCAAAATTCTTTACGAAGATCTCGTCCAGACGCCGCCGGCTCAGACCCACTCGCTTTGCCAGGTATTGTGCCGAGAACGCACTTTCCCCGAGGCGCTCTTCGATCTCGGTGAGAGCTGCATGCTGCCGGTAATGGTCTCCGCTTGCAGGTGATGCCTGATCATCGGACAACAGAGACGCGAGAGCGAACAGGACATGGCACAGCCGTTCACGCTGGGCAGCCGATAGGTGTACCGCCGTCTGGAAAGCTGCTTCCAGGGCGTTTCGCACCAGAGCAGCCGCGGGCTGGCACGCAGGGTGTGCCTGCGCCGAACTCTGCAGCAAGGCCGGGTAACGTCCAACAGCCGTATCACGTGGCAGTTGCAGCAGCATCATCTCGGAAGCGTATGAAACCCGCTGCTGGAAGGGATACATCCCGTCCGTGACGCTGATATCACCTGCCGTCAGCGTGCAGGACCGCATTTCCTGGTCGATGTGACTGACCCCAGTGAGTTGCAGGACTACGGTTAACGCCGGCTCGACCTGAGGAACAGGCTTGCGCATGAGGCGCCGGCCCGGCGAACGAACCTTCAGCAACCGCCCGGCGCCGAGCGTCACGCCGCGAATGAACCCGTCCAACGCTCCGCCGGGACAGTCGGACACCAGGATGTTGCTGAATGTCTCGGCGCTCCACTGCGTCCAGACTGCGACGCGCTGCGACTCAGCAACCCGGCTGAGGTCCATGTCAATGACATGAGGAATTGGCATATTTGCGTCAGCCCATTCTGGACGCGGTGCCTTCCCCGCTGGCGCCCTTGCTGCGTACCGATCAGGTTCGCAGCAGTGAGGAATGGCTCCAACCGCGCGCCGGCGCCTGCAGAAATCGGCTCTCCGGAATCAGCGAACGCATACGGCGCGCGAAGCTTCGCAGGCACACCTCGCCTTTGCCGAGCGGACCGACCGTGTAGCTGCCTGAAGCCATCCCTGCCTGCACGCCCTCGATCAGCGCCTTGTCTTCGCGATTCACCTGACGGTTGATGCGCCAGTTGAGATAGCGCGCCGCGCGCATTTCACGTCGCTCGTCGGGCTGCACGTAGGCGATCTCGCGGATCATCGTCTCGGTCGGCGAAACCGGCAGAAACTGCATGAAGTCGATCTGGTCGGGATAGATGTCGAACGCGACGTTCGGCCACAGCTTGAAATAGGTCCACAACCGCTGCCGCTCCGGTGGCAAATGATCGACCTTCGGCAGCAACTTCTGATAGCGCTGCTCCGACCAGTTCGATGAGGTGACGTCGCGAATTGCTCCCCACATCTTGTCGATCCAGGGCTTGGCCTCGATCCCATAGCCATTGCCGAACAGTCGCGTCAATCCCGCATGGGCGACCGGGATGTGCAGCCCATCAGAATAGTTGTCGGCGACGTTCTTCCAGTTCACGGCGCGCGGACGCAACGTGACGCGTCCCTGCGGCACCAGCGTTTCCATTCGATAGGCCGCGAGCTCATGCGCATAGGGCGCCATCATCTCGCGCACGCTCGGCAAGCCGGGCGCGAACCGCACAAAGATGAAACCCATGTAGATTTCCTGCTCGAGCGGCACAAGACCGTGACGTTTGAGATCGAGCGCCTCATAGGATTCGCGCTGCGGCAGGCCGATCAGCCGGCCGTCGAGCGCATAGGTCCAACCGTGGTACGGGCACGTGATCCGCCGGCCGCATCGACCTTTCGGTCCCGCAACCAGGCGCGAGGCACGGTGACGGCACACGTTGTGAAAGCTGCGCGGCTGCCCGTCCTCGCCGCGGACCACGAACACGGACTGGCCGAAGAGGTCAAAGGAGTGGTAGTCGCCGACGTTCGGGATGTCGCTCACGTGACAGACGAGCTGCCAGCTGGTGCGAAAGATCATCTGCTTCTCGACCTCAAAGAATTCCGGGTCGTGATAGATCCAGGCGGGCAGGCTCAGCCCCTCCTCCTCCGTGGTCGGCGACGGTTCGAGTTTCGGGTGCAGCTGGCGCGATTCGGCATTCATGGCTCGACCAGTAAATCAGCATTCGCGGTACCGGGCAAACACACCGAAAGAGTGAGCGGCGGAACCTTCCGGTTCCGCCGCCAATCACCTCAGGACGTCATCAGCGTGAAGTAGAGGCGTTTGCGCTCGCCGCGTCCGAGTGCTGCGCCGAGGCGTTCACTCCGCTGCGGTTGACGCCAGCGCTGCCGTTGGTGCTTGAATTGCCGCCGGCCGACGCGTGGGTCGGTCCTGAATCGGTCATCAGGTCGCCCTGCCCCGCACCCGATGCATTGAGTGCACCATCGAGCGCGAGGCCGCGATCGGAGTTCTCGTCGCTACGCTTGGGTGTCGTGGCACTGGGTGTGGTGAGAGCGCTCGGGGCCTTCACGTCCGACGCCGCGGAACCTGCGCCGCTGGCGGTGGCGTTTGTCGAATGGACGACATTCGCCGCGCTGTTGGTCGTGCCATTCACCGAGCCCGTCACAGAACCCCTCACATCACGCACCTGGCCGATGCCCGACTGCGCCCTGTCGTGCGTCTCGCCGGCGGTCGACTGCGTCTTGTCACGCGCCTTGTCCGCTGTACCGTGCGCGCGATCCGCGACACCTTCCGCGGTCCCCTTCGCACGCTGCCCGATGCGCCCGACCGCGTCGGTGTCACCACCGATCGTGCCGGTCACCGAGCCATTGCTCGCACCGCTGGCCATGCCATCGATGCCGCCCAGCCCGCCGGACAACGCGCCATTCACCGCACCGTTGAGCCCGCCACCCAGAACCTGGGCGTAGACTGGCGCAGCGCCCGTGAGCACCGAGGCCACGGCGACACTCGCAAAGAAACGATAAGTCTTCATGGTCATCACTCCTGTTTGACGCCGCGGCCTATCCGCGACCTTCAAGAGCAATGACGACTGGGGGGTACCGTTTCTTCCCGACGTATCGGGGCTCCATTTAACTTATTTCGTTCCCTCTTCTATATGTCCGGCAGTGACCAAGTCGACGCGCACGCTGTCTCCCACCAGACCATTGCCATAGATGCGATCAAGACCCGGAGAACCGAGATCGATCGCCTGGCGGGCAAGTGACGCAATTGCCGCATCGGGCGCCTGTGGCGCGTCGGCCTCCATCTGCAGGGCCAGCAATCCGGTCACGATGGGCGACGCGAACGACGTGCCGCGCACATTTCCGAAACTCTGTCCCGGAATGGCCGCTGCCATGTCAGCACCCGGTGCGGCGAAATCGACCTGCGGTCCTTGTCCGGCTTCGATGAGCACTTGTCGATGCGCATCGACTGCCGTCACTCCGATGACGCCGTCGTAGGAAGCCGGATACAGCGGCGGCGCCGCGGGCCCGTCGTTTCCCACAGCCGCAACGATCTTCTGCCCGCGCGCGAGCACCGCCCGCACCACGTATTCGATCATCACATTGCGCGGCCCGACGAGGCTCACGTTGATGATGGGCACGTCCTCGGCTGCGAGCCACGCGAACGCGTCGGCGATCAGGTCGACGGACCCGCCTCGCAGAACGCCGCAGAACACGTCGGCCGCAAAGAGCTCGGCGCCGGGCGCCGCGCCATGAAATGTGCCCGTGTGGCCCGCAATGAGCGAAGCGACTGCGGTACCGTGAGGGTCCGGGGCTGGTTTTCCGCCGCAGCCGTGCAGATGCACGGTTGAGCCACTAAAGACGGCGTGCGAGTCATCAACACCGCGATCGATCATGCCGATCCTGACGTGCGGACTTGTACTCGCCATCGCACCGCCCGGCTCCGCCAGACCGTTCTGTGCCGTGGAATACACGACACCGGTCTCGGTGTAGATATGGTTGAAGTCGTATGCGCCCTCCGGGTCAAGCTTTCTCAACTCCGTGAGCGCGCGCTTGGTAGACATGCCCTGCGGCGGCTGCAGTGTAACGATCCCGGTTCCCAGCGCCTCGAGCGCACTTTCGCGCACCACGGTGAAGCCCGCGGCGCGCGCGCGTTCCAGGGCAGCTGCGGCGGGCGCGTAGGTGAGCACTTCGTTGCGGATGATCGCAGCGCCCTGGGGGTCCGCCTCGAAAGTATCGCGATGCTTGCGGATTAAGTCGTGGACCCGCAGCAGGCGCACATTGCGTAGCTGGTCCGGATCGAGCTGGTTGGTGACCCCCGCGGCGGTCCGGTTGATATCTACGGGCAGCTGGACCGGGAGATTCGGCAGCGGCACCTGGGGCACCGTGATCTGCGCGTTCGCGGCCTGCAGTCCGCTGATGCCGAGCACGCTGAAGAGCGCGCGCACGGCCAGACCTGTGCAGGCACGACGCGGGACGTAAGCCTCCGGACGGTCCACTTTCATGCGCCTTACATTAGCGGGGCATATCACTGTTGCAACCGATTTATTTGTTGCGCACCGTGGAAGAGAATGCTCACCGCAATCGTCCTGCTCTGGAGGAGACATGAGTCGCTCGGTTGAGCTCCTCCGTGACGAGGTCATCGAACTGCTGCCGCGGCTGCGACGCGTTGCGCGCGCCATCGCACGCAATGCGCACGACGCCGACGACCTGGTGCAAATCACAGTGGAGCGCGCATTGCGCAGGTTCGACCAGTGGGAAGATGAGACGCGGCTGGAGGGCTGGATGTTTGGAATCATGCGCAACGCCTGGATCGATGAAGTGCGCGCACGCGGGCGTCGCGAGCGTGTCTTTGCACCTGAGGCAGCCGGAGAGAACGTCGGTGAGCCCTCGAGCGACCGCGACCAGGATGCAATCGCTCTGCAGGCAGGGCTGGCGCGACTGCCGGAAGAGCAACGCATGGCCATCGGGCTGGTGCTGGTGGAAGGGCTCTCCTACAAGGAAGCCGCTGAAGTGTTGCAGGTGCCGATCGGCACACTCACGAGTCGACTCGCCCGCGGCCGCGAAGCGCTCGCCGCTCTTCTGGAGGACGGCAAGCCATGACGATCTCCGATGAACTCCTCATGGCGTATGTCGATGGCGAGCTCGACGCCCAGCAGCGCGCCGAAGTGGAACGGGCCGTCGCCGCGGATTCAGAGCTCGCACAACGAGTGGCGCGGCAGGAGGCTCTGCGTAGCAAGCTCCGCGCCGCATTCGATGGCGTGTTGTCGGAACCCATCCCCGATCGACTGCTGGCTGCGGCGCGCAATACACCCGTGGGCACAGCCGCCGAAGGCGAGCGTCGCCCGGAGATAGTCGACCTGGCGCAGATCCGCGCCGAAAGGACACCACAATCATCCCGACGCTGGTCATGGCCCCACTGGGGCGCGATGGCTGCGAGCGTGATACTCGGCGTGATCGTGAGTTACCTGTGGCAGCGCTCGCCGGAGCTTGCGCCGATCGCCTCCCGAGGGGGTCGGCTCGTCGCGCGGGCTCAGTTGGCCGATGCGCTGACGAGTCAGCTCGCCAGCACGCAATCCGCGGACGCGGCCATACGAATCGGAGTCACTTTTCGCTCGAAGTCCGGCGAATTATGCCGCACGTTCGTGACGCGCGACGGTGGCGGCCTTGCGGGTTTCGCCTGCCGCCACGGCGACGATTGGGCGCTGCAGGTGCTCGCTCGCAGCGAGCCCCCGTCAGGGACAACTGACTACCGGCCGGCTGGATCGGACTTGCCGACGGCAGTGCTGCAGGCGGTCGACGATGAGATGGCGGGTGCGCCGCTCAGTGCTGCCGCCGAATCCGCCGCGCAGAAAGGCGGCTGGCGCTAGGAATAAGGAAGGCCGCCCTGAGGCGGCCTTCCATCACCGCGATCCCGTACGATCGCCAGCGATACGTCGGCGCTGCCCATCAGCCCGACCAGCGATCGTTGTGCTTCTTCCGATACACGCGATGGCTCTGATGATTCTGTGCGCCCTGGATGCGCTGCTGTTCGCTGGCGCGGACGCGACCGTTAGCCGCGGCGTTTGCTTCGTCGCGGTCGACGCGGGCCTGGCCGCGCTCCAGTGATCCGGCCTCGCGGTTGGTGAGCGAATCGTTGCGAACGCCGGTCTCGATTCTCTTCTCCTGGTTCACGTTGCGCTGCACGTCCGCCTGCATGCGCTCGGAGGACGCAGAATCGGGATTGCCCTGCTGTACGTCGTGCTTCTGCTGGTAGATGTCCTGGCTCACGTTGCTTTGCGCAGCGTTGATCCTGGCCTGCTCTGCGGCGCTGATCGAGCCGTCCTTGAGATCGTGCGCCTCGAGCTGGTCAACGTGCTGCTCCTCGCGCTCGAGCTTGCCGGCTTCCCGGGTCGACAACTCGCCTGACTGCAGGCCCTGTTCGATGCGCTGCTCCTGGTTCACATCGCGTTGCACGTCCCGGGCAACCACGTCGGCACCCCATGCGTTGGCGCTCAGCGCGCCCGCTGCAATCGCCGCGAAAGAGAGTCGGAAGAGAATCATGAGGATCTCCTGTCTATTGCCAGCGTCCTGAGACCCACAAACGCCCGATCAGGCGCAGGGTTGACTGCGAGCTCGCTGAACAGACGCAAGCAGTTGAAGCACAAGGATCTCTTGAGTACACTTCGCGCCCTTGCCGTGGCGCGACCTTGGCGCCGTCGACACCAACCTCGGGGTGTAGCTCAGCCTGGTAGAGCACTACGTTCGGGACGTAGGAGTCGCAGGTTCAAATCCTGTCACCCCGACCAACTCTCCCAGGGTCCATTCCGGTCACATAGGTAACGGTTTATACCGGAGACATAGGTAACACTTTTGTCTCGAAGGGATTGGGGGCGCATTCGACGCGGCCCACCTCGTGATCAAAGAAACCTAGATCGTAGTGCATAAAGGTCACGAGCCATATTTTCTCGCTGACCTCCTTGATGCCGACGTTCTGGCCGGCGAAGACCGCACTCAAGTTGATTTTTCGACTACCGACGCAGATCCGACCACAGCTCGTGACGGTAATGGTTCGGTCGTGGAAGGGATACTCGAGCTCGCCTAAGCCTTGATAGGGCCGCGGCGAGGACGTGTAGAGCTCGGCCGGGTACTTCATGCCCAGCGCCTGGTGTGGCCGCTCGTGGTTGTAGCACTCGATGAACTGGTCGAACTTCGCCTGCTGCTGCAGGAAGTTCTTCGCGGCCGGTCGCGTGGCTTCTTTCTTCAAGGTTAAGTGCATGCGCTCGTGCCGGCCGTTCTGCTGCGGGTTACCCGGCTTGATGCGCTCGATGCCGATTCCGAGCCGCAACCACCACACCGAGAGCTTGCTCAGACCGAAGAACGAAGTGACGCTCGCGAAGGGATGGCCGTTGTCGGTGCGAATCGCCTGCGGGAGCCCGAAGTCCTTAAAAGCCCGCTCAAACACGGTAAATGCATAGACCTCCTTGGTGGTCGCCAAGGCATCGCAGCAGATGAGGTAGCGACTCGCGAAGTCGGTGATCGTGAGCGGATAGCAGTAACGCCGGTCGGCGAGCATGAACTCGCCCTTGTAGTCCGCGCACCACAGATCGTTCGCTCGGGTGGGCCTAGAGAGCGTGGTGCCGTTGGCCTTGTAGCGAGTCCTGCGACCTCGAGTGACCAGCCCATGCCGGTCCAGGACCGCGTGCACGGTGCTGATCGCGGGCAGCGTGATCGCGCTGTGACGGCGCCGGATCTTCTCGCGGATCTTCGGCGCACCCCAGCTCGGGTGTTCCTTCTTCAGCTGCACGATCAGCGTCTCGACCTGGAAGGGTAAGCGGTTGGCATGCCGGTAGGGCCGTCGGCTGCGGTCCGTCAGGCCCTCCAGCCCACACTCCTGGTACCGGTTGAAGATCTTGTGCCCGGTCTTGCGCGAGATCTCGAACTCCCGGCACAGCCCCGCCATCTTCTCGCCTTCGAGTAACCGGGCAACAAACCGCAGCCGCTCGTCCATCTTGCAACACTCCTGCCACGGCACTTTGCATCTCCTGCAAAGGCCGGAAAGTGTTACCTATGTGCCCGGAATGAAGTGTTACCTTTGTGTCGGTAAGCACACCAGTGGCACGCCGCACGAGCGCGGCTGGCAGCTGCGACTAGCGGCCGGTCGTGCGTTTGTCCCAGCCCTTCTTGCCCTCCTCATGACCTGCCACCGACTAGAGCACCTGCGCGTTCCTCGTCTTCTTGAAGTCCTCGAGTGACTGGCCGCGTAGATGTTCAGGTTCGACGTGCCGACCACGGCGCCGAGACTGTTGTGGAAAGCGAGTACACTGGCACCGTCCACTTCAGGCATCGACAGGTTTCAGACTAGATCGAGGGACGGATCCCATGAAGACCAGCGTCATCAAGCTCACCGGCATCATCACACACATCACGGACCAAGGCGTACGCAGAGACGCGCCACCGGGCGTGTATCGTGCACACGAGCTCCGGGATGGTTCCGCCGAGTTCGACGATGGAAAGGGTTTCACCTTCGTCCTCACAGCGCGCGAGCGCACTCAGTACGAAAGAGAAGGGAAGCTCAAGCCCACGTAGCCGCGCCTTCAGGTCAAGTCACGCCTCGTCTTCAGGACTGCGTAGCTGCCGCGGCCATGCCGAGGCGAGACCTGATCGCCTCGACAATGCGCGCCGCGTCCCGCCTCACGCCGTGGATCATCGACGAGGACATTGCGTACAGGAGCGGCAGCCCGACGAAATGCAGCCCGGGCTGGTTTTCGACCTCGCCACTCTGGTGCCTCGGCTCCCCGTCCTCATCGAGGACGGGAAGGTCAATCCAATCGAAGCCCGGATCGAACCCGCTGCACCAGATGACATCCGCAACGTCGAGCGTCCGACCATCCTGGAGTAATGGCCGGCCGTTGCGCACGCCAACGACCCGCGGCGTACGCTCGACGCCGGCCGCGGCGAAGTCGCAGCGCTTCACACGGATCAGCGGCCCGCCTTTGGATAGCACAGCCGGGCGCGCCTTTCGGCCGAGTGGCGTCTTCACCGTGAGGATGTGGTGGAACATGAATCCGACCACGAGCGGCATGAGCAGGTTGCGACCCCAGAAGCGCTCCGGACGAAACGGTATCTGGCCGTTGTCACGGCCGGCGATCCATGTCCAGCGACGATGAAATAGATAACGCGCGTTGCGACCGGTCACGCGCCCACCTGCAACCCATGGCGGGTTCCACTTAGAAGTTTCGAGCGCCAACCATCCAGCAGGACGCCGTGAAGCGCACTTCAGCTCCGCGCACATAGGGATCAAACGCCGCGCGGACCGTCTCGACGACCTGCATGCGAGTCCGCTGGTCCACCTCCTGAAGAATGAGGCCGACGGGACCGAGCCGGGTCAGGTACCGGTTCAACTCCTTCTCGGGCAGCGTGCAAGCCACATCGATCGGTTGGATATCGATCTCAGCCCAGCCGCTCTGCTCCAGGATGGAGTAGATCCGCTGCTGGTCGGCGAAAGCGAACTGCCCCGGCGCATTCGGCCGACGAGCGGGGAGGTTTGGCAGCAGCGGTGCCGCTGCGCGTTCGGCCGTCGTCATGAACGGATTCTCGGCAGCACTCCGCCAGGCTATGAATCTCAATGCGGCGGCGTCACTTGCGACACGGCGCAGGTTTGCAAAGGCCTGGACGAAGTCATCAAAGAACATCACGCCAAAGCGCGAAATGATCATGTCGAAGCTTGCCGGCTCAAACGCGTGGGTCTGTGCATTGGCACAGACGAACGTCGCCGCTGCGTTCTCCTGTTCGGCGCGGGCGCGGGCAGCAGCGATCATCGGCTCTGAAATGTCAATGCCCAGACAACGACCCTTTGCGCCAAGTAATCGCGCGACCGCGCGCGTCGTACTTCCCGTGCCGCAGCCCACGTCGAGTACCTGCCGTCCCGCACTCGCGTCCACCGCTGTAACGAGCAGATCCTCGAAAGGCTTCAGAATCTGGTCGAGCAGCTCCTGCGCATCAACCCACGCGCGGCCAGCCGGGCCGTTCCAAAGCTTCGCCTGCTCGTCATCGCTCTGGTGCGTGCCCTCCACGATCGTCTCCTCTAGCCGCTGTTGCGCAGTCCAGCCGCGATGCCGTTGATGGTGAGATGAATACCCTGCACGACGCGCGCGTCCGTGTCGCCGGCGCGGTGGCGGCGCAGAAGTTCGATCTGGATGTGGTTGAGCGGGTCGATGTAGGGAAAGCGGTTGCGGATGGAGCGGGCGAGCAGCGGGTTGGTGTCGAGCAGCGCGCGTTGTTGGGTAATATCGAGCAGAGCCTGGACTGCATCGTGCCACTCGGTCTGCACCCGTGAGAAGACCTGCTCGCGCAGGCTCGGGTCGTCGACGAGCTCGGCATAGCGGGAGGCGATGCCGAGGTCGGTCTTGGCGAGGAGCATGTCCATGTTGGAAAGCAGGGTCCTGAAGAACGACCACTCGCGGGACATGGTGCGCAGGATCGCGAGGCCGTCGGCGGGACCGGCGGCATGTGCGGCACGCCAGGCGCGGACGGCGGCGCCGAAGCCGTACCAGCCGGGGAGCATCAGGCGGCATTGCGCCCAGCTGAACACCCAAGGGATGGCGCGCAGGTCTTCAATGCGCGTGGAGGAGCTGCGAGATGCGGGACGGCTGCCGATGTTGAGGCTGGCGATTTCCCCGATGACGGTGGATTCGCGAAAGTAGCGCTCGAAGCCGGGCGTTTCGTATACCAGTGCTCGATACGCCCGGTAGGCGGTGGCCGAGAGTTCGTCCATGGCCGCGAGAAATTCGGCGCGCGGTGTGGCGCCAGGATGCCTGAGGAGAGTGGCTTCCAGCGTCGCAGCCGCCAGGGCTTCGAGGTTGCGGCGGCCGACGTCCGGATTGGAGTATTTCGCGGCGATGATTTCGCCCTGTTCGGTGATGCGGATCGCGCCCTGCACCGCGCCGTCGGGTTGGGCGAGGATGGCCTGATAGCTCGGTCCGCCACCGCGGCCGACGGAGCCGCCGCGGCCGTGAAAGAGTCGCAGTACGATGTCGTGGCGGCGGAAGGTGTCGATGAGCGCGACTTCGGCCTTGTAGAGTTCCCAGGTCGACGTGACGTAACCGCCATCCTTGTTGCTGTCGGAGTAGCCAAGCATGACTTCCTGCACGTTGCCGCGGGAACGCAGGAGTGCGCGGTATGCCGGGAGCGCGAAGAGTGTCTGCATGACCTCAGCGCAGCGACGCAGGTCGTCGATCGTCTCAAAGAGCGGGACGAGGTCCAGGTCGAGGCACTTCTCGCACGGGTGCAGGAGTCCCACTTCCTTGAGCAGGACGGCGACTTCGAGCACGTCGGAGGCGCTCGTGGTCTTCGAGATGACGTAGTGAGGTAGCGCGCGGGCACCGCGGATCTTCCGGCCTTCGGCCGCGGCACGCAGCACGTCCAGTTCGGACGTCGTCTCGCTCGAATACGGGAGATAGGGCGAGGTCAAGGGGCGCGGATGAGTGATCTCGCCCGAGAGCCAGGCGAGGCGCGCGCCCTCGCTGGACGCGGCGTAGTCCATGGGATCGCCAGCGGTCTGGCAGAGCTCGGCGATGACGCGCGCATGGACGTCGGAGTTCTGGCGCAGGTCGAGGGACGCGAGGTGAAAACCGAACACGTCGACGGCGCGCCGCAGGTGACGCAGGCGGCCGCGCGCGAGGTCCGCGGAGCCGTGGGTGGTGAGCGAGGCATGCATGACGTCGAGGTCGGCGCGCAGTTCCTCGTCGGTCGCATAGGGGGGCGCGGCGCCGACGGCGTGGCGCGGCGCTTCGAAGCCGTCGAGGCGCTCGAGGGTCGCGGCGAGGCGCGCGTAGAGACCGCTCAGGGCCCGCCGGTACGGCTCGTGCCGACGTTGCGGTGAGGGGTCGGGCGAGAGGTCGGCGAGCCGCTGCAGGTCGGTTGAGACCGAGAGGAGACGATCGTCAAGGGACAGTTCGCTGCCGAGGCGATGCACCTCGTCGAGATAGAACCGGAGCGCGCGCTCGCTCTGCAGGGTCAACGCCCGGCGCAGGACGTCGGCGGTGACGTACGGGTTGCCGTCACGGTCGCCACCGATCCAGCTGCCGATGCGCAGGAACGAGCCGACCGGAATCCCCTGCCACGCCGGGTCCAGGGTGCCGAGCACATCTTCGAGACCGGCATATAAGCGCGGCAGCTCGCGCAGGAACGTCTGGTCGTAATAGGCGAGGCCATTGGCCACTTCGTCGATGACCGCGAGGCGGGTGTCGCGCACGAGGCCTGTCTGCCACAGGGTGAGGACGGCGCGGCGCAGGGCTTCGCTATTGGCGGCGAGCTCTTCGGGCGTGAAGGCGATGCGGTCACGCTCGTCCAGCAGCCGGGCGATCTCCATTTCACGGTCGATGCCGCTGCGCCGGCGGATTTCGGTGGGGTGGGCGGTGAGAACGGGACTGCACAGCGCCGAGTCGAAAAACGCCTGCAGTCGCGTGCGTGAAATGCCTGCTTCACGAGCGCGGCCGAGTGCGGCAGCCAGCGTGCCCTCGCGCGGTGGTGTGCCCAGCAGGGCGTGTGTCCGGGTGCGGCGAATGTGGTGTTGATCCTCGGCGATGTTGGCGAGGTGCGAGAAATGGCTGAAGGCGCGGATGATCCGGGTAGCCTGCTCGCTAGGCAGCTCGCTGATAAGGGTTTCGAGCTGGCGCCGCGCCGTGGCGTCGGCCTCGCGGTGAAAGCGCACGGCCGTCTGGCGGATGAGCTCGATCGTGTCGAAGGTCGCGGCGCCGTCCTGGGCGCGCACCGTATCGCCAAGAATGCGGCCGAGGAGACGAATGTCTTCGCGCAGCGGGAGGTCTTTGTCACCGGCCTGATCCATAGTGGCCCGTGATCATACCGAAAGGGGACTGCCAACTAGCGCGCGCCCATGGTATCGGGTCGTTCTACGTATAGGAGTCGCAGGTTCAAATCCTGTGAGTTAGCGGCCGCTCGTCTGTTTGTCCCAGTCCTTCTTGCCCTCCTCATGACCTGTCACCGACTAGAGCACCTGCGCGTTCCTCGTCTTCTTGAAGTCCTCGAGTGACTGGCCGCGTAGATGTTCAGGTTCGACGTGCCGACCACGGCGCCGAGACTGTTGTGGAAAGCGAGTAGACTGGCACCGTCCACTTCAGGCATCGACAGGTTTCAGACTAGATCGAGGGACGGATCCCATGAAGACCAGCGTCATTAAGCTCACCGGCGTCATCACACACATCACGGACCAAGGCGTACGCAGAGACGCGCCACCGGGCGTGTATCGTGCACACGAGCTCCGGGATGGTTCCGCCGAATTCGACGATGGAAAGGGTTTCAGCTTCGTCCTCACCGCGCGCGAGCGCGCTCAGTACGAAAGAGAAGGGAAGCTCAAGCCCACGTAGCCGCGCCTTCAGGTCAAGTCACGCCTCGTCTTCAAGACTGCGTAGCTGCCACGGCCATGCCGAGGCGAGACCTGATCGCCTCGACAATGCGCGCTCATGGACTACTGGGCGCGGTACGCCCCGCCGTGCGGAGCCTACCTCACGCGGGTACGGATCAGAATCGTGCCACCGCCCGATGTAGATTGGCCGCCCGGTGTCTCAGTACTTCAGCGGCTCAAGGTACGACGCAATACTCTTCTCGCGGTCACGGAACGGGGGCGGAATCTGGAGGCTCTTGCCGAGATCCTCGTAGCACTCGTCGACGAGAAATCCTTGGGCCTTGGAGACGCACGCTTCGAACAGCGCGCCAGCGGGCGTGCGTACGTAGATCGAATCGAAGTATCCACGATCCTTCCGATCCGACGTATCCGTGTATCCCAAGCCTTCCAGTCGAAACTTGACATTGCTCTGGATGTCGAGCGTTGCGACTTTGAAGGCGCAGTGATGGACCGTACCTTCGCCATAGGCCCACGAACCTTGCGGAACAGTCGGCTCCTGTAGGAAGTCAACGATCGTGCCCGTGCCGCCCGTCCCGACTTCGTAGCGAATCGTCGCGCCATCGGTTCGCCGATTCTTCCCGCTCCAACCGTCCTGAATGAATTCTTCGGAGTTTTCCGAATCGCGCACCGACACCGTGATGCCGTGGGTGCCTCGAATCCCACACTCCGAGGGAACTGCGCCGTTCGAGTAGGGCTTTCGATTGTCATCATCGATGCCGACAAAGGCATATCCGATTCCGCAGGGGTGCTTGAATCGTAGCATCCGCTCGCCAAATCGCTCGTCATCGAGCGCGTTGACGCCGTGCTTTTTGAGGTGCTCTTGCCAAAACTTGAGCGACGATCGTGGTACGGACAGAGCGAGCGTCTTGATCTGGCCCGTACCGGGGCGCGCCTTGCGACCGGACTGGCGCATCGGAAAGCAGGTAATCAGGGTACTTTCGTCGCCGAGATCATTGCCATAGTAGAGGTGATAGATCGGCTCGTCTCCGTCATAGAGCGCCGTTTTCTTCACACTTTTCAATCCGAGCACTTTGGTGTGAAAGTCATAATCGTCCTGAGCGGTGCCGACATTCAAAGTGATGTGGTGATGCTTCAGGATGTGTGGATTCGGTTCCATTGCTTGTCCCCCAGTTGAAGTGCTGCCGGACGAATACGCCAGTCGGATTTGCCTCAATAATCGCTACTTTGCAAGACACCGAGCGCATGTCAATCAGATTCTCTCCGCGGGCGGAGCGCCGACCACAAGACGCTCACAGGATCGTAATTTCGACGCGGTCCGTCAGGTAACTCTTACGCGCTGCTTTGGATCGCAACCGATCCCCACGTAAAATCGGAAGCGCTTAGTATCGACACCAGCAGGATTCGGGCGCACCAAGCGGTCGATCGCGCGGGGACTTTGCACCTTTACGTTGTTACAAGGGCCAAGAGGTCATAGCCATGCGAACAGGTTTGTGTTTTCTCATTGCCTGCTTGGTTCAAGCGCCACTAGCGCACTCCGCCTCCGCTCAATTTGACCTGGAAAAGACGCACGTCGACCTGGTGTTTACAATCGACCATATCGGGTTTTCCCAGAAACACGGTTCGTTTCGCGACATCGACGCGACACTCAATTGCGATCCGGAAGCACTTGAATCCTGCCACGTCGCCGTGGTGGTGCGCGTAGCCTCGATAGACACCGGCTTCGAGGCGCGCGACAACGACCTGCGTAGCGACAAGTTCCTGAATGTCGCTCAATTCCCCGAAATGCGATTCCAGTCCCTGCGCGTCACGCGTACGGGGACCAATGGATTTCGTATCGAAGGGACGTTGACCCTGCACGGAGTAACCAAGCCGCTCACGCTCGATGCAACTTTGAACAAGGTGGGACCGAATCCCTTCGATCAGCGGCCGACGCTCGGCTTCTCGGCGCGCGGCACCCTGAAGAGGAGCGAGTTTGGGATCTCTACGTTTTTGCCTTTTATTGGCGACAAGGTCCTCATCGTAATTGATGCGGAATTCAATCGACCGAAAGAGGGCTAGTGATCGGAATCACTATTACTGCGTCGGTTCAATTCACGCACGCGTCAACTCTATGGTTGCCGACCCCAAATCGTTCTTGTCCGAAAACGGTCTCGGATTGCTGGGCACGCAACGGTTACAGTTTGCGCGACAGCGTGCGGTTAGCGGCCGGTCGTGCGTTTGTCCCAGTCCTTCTTGCCCTCCTCCTGACCTGCAACCGAGTAGAGCACCTGCGCGTTCCGCGTCTTTTGGAAGTCCTCGAGTGACTGGCCGCGCATGGCCGCGTAGATGTGCAGGTTCGACGTGCCGACCACTGCGCCGAGCTTCTCCAGCAGGAAGAAGATCACTCCGTATCGGATGAGCGCCCGCCAGTCGAGTCGGCGAATCATGTCGCGCTCTTCCTCCGTCAGACCCGCTTCCACGAACATGGGCTCCGGGTCCGCGAGGAAGCGCTTGCGCCTGGCCGGCTCGATGAGCCCGTGCAGGAACTCATTCAGGCGATAGGCCTTGACGCTGCGGTCGAGGGTGAAGGGATACGTTCCCTCGAGCTTCTCGATGCCCGCCCACTGCTTGCCGATGCGCTCGCGATATTGCGCCACCGTCTCGTCGGCGGGTTCGTTCGAATCATTCTCGTAGATCACCGTCGCGATCGGCGTCATCGACGGCAGGTAGTACGCCTGGTGGAGCTTTTTCACCCTCTTCGAGAGCGCGCCGCGCATGATCAGCCACATGATCACTTCAGCGCCTTCGAAGCCGCCGCGCTTCGCGTACTCCGCGATCGTGATCTGCGTGAGCTTTTCGGGATCCCTCTCGAGCAGCTCGAGGAATTCCATGTCCCACGGCGTGTTGTTGAATCCGGCGCGCTCGCCGTGCACCTGGTGCGAGAGTCCACCGGTGCCGACGATGGCGACCTTCAGGTCCTCGGGATAGCTTTCGATCGCCTTGCGCAGCGACTGCCCGAGCTTGAAGCAGCGGCGCGCGGAGGGTATCGGGAACTCGAGCACGCCAACCTGCAGCGGCACGATGGCGCCCGGCCACGCGGGCTCGTGGGGCCAGAGCAGCGACAGTGGCGAGAAGCAGCCGTGATCCAGCCCCTTGGCCTGAAAGTAGGACATATCGAACTCGTCGGCGACGAGCCCGGTTGCGACATGGCGCGCGAGTCCGGGATGGCCCTTGATGGGCGGGAGCTTGCGCGGCCCGCCGCCTTCGTCCGCCACCCAGTAGCGCTCGCCCACGCCGAGCGCGAAGTGCGAGTAGTGATCGAAGAAGAACGAGGTGACGTGGTCGTTGAAGATGAAGAACAGCACGTCGGGCTTCTTGTCTGCGAGCCACTGCTGCACGGGCTTGTAGCCCTCGAAGATCGGCGCCCACACCGCATCCTTCTGCTTGTTCGTATCGAGGGCAAAGCCGATCGTCGGGGTATGCGACGTCGCGATGCCGCCCACTATCGTGGCCATTTCAGAAAACCTCTGCGGTTCTGGCGATCGGTTCGAGAGCATAGCTGAGCTCCGCCGCCTACGGGATGAACAGTTGGCCGAGTCATGATGGACACGCAATGGGTAAGTCACTGCTGGTAAGTTATTGATCGTCTGTGGTCACCTGTGCTCATGGCTCGTTATCCAACTTACGCCTCGAAGGGGTAATCGGCGCACTCGACCCTTCCGGATCGCGGTTATATCCTGTAAGCCCGACCACCGAACTCCCTGACTCTTGCGCATGCCGAGTTCATACACCCCCGATAGCCTGCGCCAACTCGGTGCCAACGGTCCCAGAGTCTTTCCGCTGGCGCTGGGGTGCATGGGGATGTCCGGAGGAATGTACGGCCCGTCGGACGACGGTGAGAGCATCGCCACCATCCATGCCGCGCTCGACCGCGGCATCAACCTGTTCGACACCGGCGACTTCTATGGGGCCGGGCACAACGAGATGCTCCTCGGACGGGCACTCAAGGACCGCCGGGGCAAGGCGCTCCTCTCGGTGAAGTTCGGCGCTCTGCGTTCCCCGGACGGGGGATGGATCGGTGCCGACGCGCGTCCGGCTGCCGTAAAGAACTTCCTCGCCTACAGCCTGACCCGACTTGGCGTTAGCTACGTCGACATCTATCGCCCGGCTCGCCTCGACCCGGCGGTGCCGATCGAAGAGACCATCGGCGCGATCGCCGACCTCGTCAAGGCGGGTTACGTCCGGTACGTCGGCCTGTCAGAGGTCGGGTCCGAGACGATCCGCCGCGCGAACGCCGTGCATACCATCTCAGACCTGCAGATCGAGTACTCACTCATCAGCCGCGGGCCCGAGGCGAATGTCCTTCCCGCGCTCTCCGAGATGCGCGTGGGGATGACAGCCTATGGCGTGCTGTCTCGCGGCCTGTTGAGCGGCTCAAAGCCGAGCGCGAAGGGTGATTTCCGGGCGCACCTACCGCGCTTTACCGGGGAGAACCGCGAACGGAACCAGCGGATCATCGACACGCTACAGCACCTTGCGGCCGAGAAGGGCATCCGTCCCTCACAGCTCGCCATCGCGTGGGTCCTCGCAAAGGGCATTACCATTGTGCCCGTCATCGGCGCGCGCACTCGCGCGCAGCTGGACGAGTCGCTCGGCGCGCTCGACGTCACGCTCGCGCCGGCCGACCTTGCCCGCATCGAGAGCGCCATTCCGCCGTCCGCAGTCGCCGGTGCACGCTACGACGAGCATCAGATGCGGATTCTCGATAGTGAGCGCTAGAGCACCGCCCTGTATTAGGCGACGTCGAACTCGCGCATCACGCGCGACCGTACTCCGAGAAGTGCGAGCACAGCCACCGTGCACACGACGGCCGGCACCGCGGCTGCGGCGAAGATCATCCCTACAGGCCAACCGGCGCCGAGAGCCAGTCCGCCGAGGAGCGGACTCGTCACTGAGCCGACGCGACCGATCGCGAGACCCCAACCCAAGCCCATGCTGCGGATAGAGGGAGGGTAGTAACTGGATGCCAGCGCGCCGAGACAGAAGGAAGCGCCCACGATTCCGCCGCCTGCGACAAAGCAGAGTGGATATACGGCGCCGGTTTGCGAACCGCCGATTCCAAGCAGGGCCACGGCAACCGCAGCAGCCGAGTACGTTGTGGCCAGCATCTTCTCGGGTGAATGACGGTCACTCTGCCAGGCAACAAAGAGCCCGACCGCGAGTGAGCCGAGGTGGAACAGTGACACGGCAAAGAGCGCCCGCTTGATCGCCATGCCCGTCTGCGTCAGCAAGGTCGCGAGCCAGCTGCCCATGAAGAACACGAGGGCCTGCGTTCCGATGAAGAGAATCCAAATGAGAACCGTGGCGCCGCCGCGCGCGCCCGCGAACAGCTCGGCGACCGGCACCCGAGTCGCCGTGCGCAAGGGAGCCGCGAGTGTCGATTCCGCACCCTCCCACGTCGGCGCGAGTTGACGAGCAAGCGCTGCGGCTTCCGAAATGCGGGCAACGGCCGCCAGGAAATGCGGTGACTCCGGCAGCGCAACGAACGCGAGCGCAGTAACCAACAGTGGCCCCAACCCACCCACCACGAACACGGCTTGCCAGCCGAAGTTCGGGATCAGCCATGCGGACATCAGACTCCCCGCGAAAGAGCCGAATGCGGCCGAACTGAATGCGGCGACGATGAGAAACGCGCGCCTGCGCAGCGGCATGTATTCGGATACGAGCGCAACCGCATTGGGGACCACGCCGCCCATGCCGAGGCCCGTCACAAACCGCCAGGTTGCGATCTGCATCAGCGTCCCGGCCGTCGCTGTAGCCAGCGACGCGGCGCCCACCAGCACAAAACAGACCAGGATCGCCGGGCGACGACCGAAGCGGTCACCAAGCGTACCCGCGATGAGCGACCCCAGCGCGACACCAACAAACGACAGAGACAGCGCCGGTCCGAAAGCAGCGGGCGGAATACCAAGATCCCGCGCCATTGCCGGTAGCGCAAAACCAATCGACACGAGGTCGTAGCCGTCGACCATCAACACAAGGGCGCACAGAACCAGCACACGCCAGTGCAAGGGCCCGAGCTGTGCGTCATCGACAAGCCGTCGGAGCGTCGTGCCGGGCGAGCTTGAGGAACTCAACGCGTTACTTGGCACGCTATGCGACCGTAAACCCGAACTTGCTCAGCGGCAAACGCCTGAATCGCTTTCCGGTCGCTCGGTACATCGCGTTAGCGAGCGCAGGCAAAGCCGGGGGCACGCCCGGCTCTCCGGTGCCGGAAGGCGCTCCTCCGCGCAGCACCGGGATTACCTCGATCTGAGGCACCTGCGACATGCGTAGTACGGGATAGTCATGGAAGTTGCTCTGCTTGATGCGACCGTGCTCGACGTTGATCTCTCCCATCAAGGCCGCCGTCAAACCCCAGATGATCCCTCCGCGCATCTGCGCGTCTACCGGTCCCGGATTGATCACCGAACCGCAGTCGTAAGCGCAGGTCACGCGGTGCACGTGGATTTCCGTCCCGGTCACCGACAGCTCCAGGACCTCGCCCACGATCGTCCCGTACGTATCGTGCAGGGCAACGCCCTGGAAGCGGCCTTTCGGAGCGCGGCCCCAGTTTGACGCACGCGCCAACTCCTCCAGCAGCCGGCGAACGGGCGCGTGCTTCTCGCCACCCAGTATTCGCAGGCGATATTCGATCGGGTCGATACCGGCCTTCTCGGCAAGCTCGTCGATGAAGCACTCCTTGAAAAATGCGTTGTGGGAGTTGCCAACGGATCGCCACCACCCGATCTTCACGTGGCTTTCGGTCTGGACCCACTCGAATCGCTTGTTTGGCAGCTCGTAATGAACGTTCGTAAGCCCATCGATCGCAGTGATGTCGAGCGGCTTCGCGAACTTCTCAAACCCCGGGTTGTGTGCGGCGATGGCGGGTGCGGAAACACGGATGAGCAGTGCCGCAGGTAACCCGCCCGCGCCGAGCGTCGCGCGCAGGAGCGCCATCCCGGCCGGGCGGTAATAGTCCTGCTGCATATCCTCCTCGCGCGTCCAGATCACTTTGACCGTGATCCCAGGTAGCGACTTGGCGACAGTCGCAGCCTGGACGGCATAATCGGCCTCGTAGCGGCGGCCGAAGCCGCCGCCGAGCATCAGGTTGTGGACGTGCACCTTGTCGCGCGACAGTCCCGTCACTCGCGCCACTTCGTTGGTCACATACTCGAGCCCTTGCGTTCCCAGCCACAGATCAGCGCGATCCGTCGTCACGCGTGCGCTGCAGGTCATGGGCTCCATCGTCGCGTGCGCGAGCCACGGTCCAAAGTACGTTGCCTCGTGGACATCGCTGCTCGCCGCCAGGATGCCGAGTGTGTTGCCGTCGTTGAATCCGACAACCCCGTCCGTGCGGCGCAACGCCGCGCTGTGCGCATCCAGATACCATTGGTCATCCACGTTCACGGCAGCACCGGCGTCGAACTGGATCTGGAGGGCGTCAGCGGCCTTCTTCGCGTGCCAGAACGTATCGGCAACGACCGAGAGTCCATGCGGGATGTCGATGATCGCCTTGACCCCGGGCATTCGCCGCACATCCGTGGCGTTCGAGCCGACGACGCGACCGCCGTGAACAGGTGATGTCCTGACGGTCGCGATCAGCATGCCGGCTTCGTGGTAGTCGATGCCGTAGAGCGCCTTGCCTGTCACCTTGTCCGGGATGTCCTTGGCCGGCAGGCCTCTGCCGACGTAGAGAAGCGCGGCGTCCTCCTTGAGCGCGGGCTGAGCCGGCGGACGGAGCCGCGATACATCATCGAGCAGCTCCCCTATGGCAACCACAGCGCCACTCTTACTGTGCACTTTGCAATCCACCAGCGTGAGCTCCGTCTCGGCGACTCCGAGTCTGGCCGCTGCGGCAGACAAGAACATCTGGCGCGCGGCCGCGGCAGCTAATCGCACCGGCAAGTAGCCGGTCGCGATCGATGAGCTTCCCGCCGTGAACATCTCTCCGACGAACGGGTTCAACCGGAACTCCGGTCGGAGTGTTCCGGCTTCGATGTCCGTCGACGCCCAGTCGCCACCGAATTCATCGACGAAGACCATAGCGAGCGAGGACCCGATCCCCTGTCCCATCTCGGCATGCGGATTGATGAACGTGAGGCGGCTGTCCCTGCTGACCTTCAGCCACACGGACACAGGTACTGCGGCAGCCGGGCGTGCTGCCGACTCGTCACCGCGAGCGCCCGCCGGCAACGTGAACGTCATGACAAGGGAGCCGCCCCCAAGGAGCGACATGCTCAGGAAGTCGCGCCTGTTAATAGACTCCTGGATCACATCATTTCATCATCGATTGGGCGGCTGCATGGATCGCCCTGCGGATCCGATCGTACGTGCCGCAACGGCAGATGTTATCGAGCGCCTGACCGATCTCCTCGTCCGAAGGACTGGCGTTGTGGCTCAGGAGCGTGATCGCAGCCATGATCTGCCCCGACTGGCAGTATCCGCACTGCGGCACCTGGTGCTGGATCCAGGCGGACTGGACTGGATGAAGCTGGCCGCCGCCGCCCACGCCTTCAATGGTGACGACCGACCCCTTCACTGAGCCAACTGGCAGCAGACAGGACCGCACGGCCCGTCCGTCGATATGGACGGTGCACGCACCGCACACTCCAATACCACACCCGTACTTGGTTCCCGGTAGCTGCAGCTGCTCACGCAGCACCCACAGCAGTGGTGTGTCGGGCTCGACCTCAATCGTGCGCCGTACCCCATTGACGTCCAATTGGATCATCGCGATCTCGATCGCTGAACCATTTCGCGCCACTCCCGGCCGGACACGCGGCCGGGCGTTGGATCGATCCCGGGCGATTTCCGACGCGTGACGGCGCTAGAAATGATACCCGAGTGTGATGCCGGCTATTCGTCCCTCGTTCCACTTTTGCTGGCCGATGTTGAAACCAGTCAACGTGGCGAGCGTGTTGAAAGGAACGCGCTTGTCGGTCAGATTGCGGCCCCACAATAGTACTGAGAGCCGGTTGTTTGCAGACTGAAAGCCGATTTGGCCGTCGGCGACCGTGTAGGACGGCAGCCGGCCGACTGTCAGGTTCTGTGCGTCGGTCCAGCGCTCACCCGTGTAGGTCCCAGCGAGCTGGATCGACATACTGCCGCCGAAGGCGGGCCATTCGTAGCGGATCAACGCATTCGCGTCCCACCTCGGGGCCTCGCCCATCTCTCTGTCGACGAGCGGCAGCCCGGCGCCGCGCGAGATGTCCTTGATGTTCGTCTCGAGGTAGGCCGCGCCCACGCTAAAGTCCAGACCGTCGGTCGGGGACGCGAACAATTCCACCTCGGCCCCCTCGATCGTCGCGTCAGCATTGGTCTGGATGATTCCAAGCGTCTTGAACGCCGTCACCTGATAGTCCTTGTAGTCGTAATAGAAAATCGCGGAGTTCAGTCGCACGCGGTCCTGTGCGAACGAAACCTTCTCCCCGATTTCATACGCCATCAGCGTCTCCTGGTCGAACGGGTACTGGTCGAGTTGAATGTCGAATACAGGAACCGATCCGTTGTTGAAGCCTCCCGCCTTGACGCCGCGACGCACAGATGCATAGAAGAGTTGGCCGTTGGCGGGCTGCCAGTTGACCTGAGCGGTGCCGCTCCACGAGTCATCACTGAGATTGGTGAGATCTCCGACGGTCTGCTGGGTAAAGTCCTTCTCGATCACCACGCCGGTGATCTGGTGGCTCGACTGCAGGAAAGCGTCGGGCCGACTGAACGGCAGGATGCTGTTGGAAGTCAGCATGGAGTAGACCGGATAGGTTTCCTCGAAGTCCTTTTCGTCCCTCGAGAACCTCACACCTCCGATCAAAGTCACCTTGTCGGTCAGCGCGTACTCAATCTGTCCGAATGCCGCGTACGCGTTCAAGGTCTGATCGAAGTCTGCGTAGAATCCGAGGCCGGGAGTAATACCGCTCGGGTCAACGTTGCCGTCCGCGGTAAAGTACAGCGGCGCGTCCAGGCCGCCAGAAGACTCTTGGTGCAGGTAGTAAAGACCCGCGGTCCAATTGATCCGATTGGTATTGCCGTTGAGGCGGAACTCCTGCGAATAGTGCTTGGATTCATAGAAGCCGTCGTAGTTGCAGATGATCGAGGGCGTACCGTCGCAGTCTTCATAGACCGAGTACCTCTGATTGAGGAACCCGCTGATCGATGTGAACGTGACATTGTCCGCGACATCCCACTCGATCCGAAGCAGATGTGACTGGGTCTTGTTGGAGCCCTGATTGAGACCCTCTGCGGCGATTCGATCCGCCTCATCCGTGCCGTTCGTGGACGGGTTGTAGCCGAAGGCATTGGTGTTATCGGGCTTGTGGATCACGTCGCCTTCGGGCTGCGCGAGCGTGACCAGCGGGTCCGTCTCACCGTAGGCGCCGTGCGAATCACCGTGCTGGAACTTGTAGGTGATGTCGAGCGCATCGGTCGGCTTGTAGCGCAGCGATACACGGCCCGCCGTGAAGTTCTGGTCGGCCGCATCGCGACCGCCCGCGAGCACGTTCTCTGTCAGGAAGCCGTGGTCATCCAGCATGCCGGCCAGGCGAATCGCGAACTTGTCGCTGACCGGGACGTTCAGCACCCCCTGCAGCTGCCGAGTCTCGTCCGTGCCGAAGCCGACCTCGAAGGATCCGGACACCGCGTCGAACTGCGGCTTGTTGGTCACGAACTGCACCGCGCCGCCGTTCGAGTTGCGGCCGAAGAGCGTGCCCTGCGGCCCCTTCAGGACTTCCGCACGGGCGATGTCCATCAGTGAAAAGTCCGTGGTACTCGGCGAGATCATGTAGAAGTCGTCGACGTAGATGGCGATCGGAGTCTCGGTCGCATCGTTGAAGTCGGTCGAGCCGACGCCGCGGATGAAGAAGTTCGATCGCAAGCCGCGGTTAGGGAACTGGCGACGTGTCTCGACGCCCGGTGACTGGGCGGCAAGATCGGATGCGTTGGTATAGTGAAGACTCGCGATCTCGTCACCACTCATGACCGTCATCGCGATACCGACGTCTTGCGCCTTCTGCTCGCGCTTCTGCGCCGTGACGATTACCTCCTCCAACGCGGCAGCAGCCGCAGTCTGCAACGCCGACGGCTGTCGTCAGCAGCAGCGCTGCTAGAGCTGCTCTCTTCGATGTCATTCTCACAGGCTTGCCCCCTTCTGTCTGTTTTGCGCAACGGAGGATTACAGCAAGAATATACGTTCAAGTAGATGAATTGAATCCAACGTATATGTGTCTGTCTAATGAGTTATAGTTATCGAATTGATAACCGCAACACCTATCTGTCGCGGCTGCCGCTCAAGGTGCGGCTCCGAGGTTCATGCCCGCTGGACGAGCTCGATCTTGTAGCCATCGGGATCTTCGATGAACGCAATCACCCGAGTACCATGCTTCATTGGCCCTGCCGGGCGAACGATCCTCGCGCCGCGATTTCTCAGCTCCTCGCACAGGGCATGGACATCCGGCGCGGCGAGCGCGATATGCCCGTACGCCGTTCCGAGCTCGTAGCTCGCGGTGTCCCAGTTTTGGGTGAATTCGATGACGGCACTGTCCTCTTCGCTGCCGTAGCCGACGAACGCCAAGGTGAACCGGCCTTCCGGATAATCGTCGCGACGCAGAAGTCTCATTCCGAGCACCCCTGTATAGAAGCTGAGCGTCGCATCGAGATCGCGCACTCGCAGCATCGTGTGAAGAATTCGTGTGGCCGAAGGCGGGGTAGCGTGCGTCATATGGGCTCTCTGCACGGCCGCTTACTGATCTGCCTTGAGCAGGTCTGCGGCCTTCTCGCCGATCATCAGGCAGGCTGCGTTGATGTTGCCGGACGTAAGAACGGGCATGACCGAGGCATCTGCAACCCGAAGCCCGGCGATGCCCCGGACCCGCAACCTGGAATCGACAACCGTGTCTGGTCCATCGCCCATCCTGCAGGTGCCGACGGGATGGTAGATCGACCCACCGCGCATACGAGCAAAGTCCAGCAGCTGCTCGTCCGTCACGCACTTGTTGCCTGGTAGGTACTCGCCCCCTACGTACCGTTTGAGCGGCTCCGTATCGAGAAGCATCCGGGCGTAGCGCAGGCCCTTGACGAGAAGGCGGCGGTCGTATTCGTCTTCGAGATAGTTGGCGACGATGCGCGGATGCTCGAGTGGATCGGCGGATCGAATCGCAAGCCAGCCTCGGCTCCTCGGTCTCAGTGGGCAGACGGTGAGGGTCATGCCGGGAAACTCGTGAAGTCCCTTGGTCGGGTCGTCACTGCTTAGCGGCCCGAAGAGCAACTGGACATCCGGGCGTTTGTCGCTACCTTCCACCGAGACGAACGAGCCGGCCATGGCTGCGCCGAGCGTCAACGGGCCGCGTCGGGCGACGACGTAGTGGAGGCCCATACCGAGCCGGTCCAGCCACGACCGCGACATCTCGTTCAGTGTTCTTGAGTGCACCACATGCGCGATCACGCGTGAGGCAAAGTGATCCTGCAAGTTCCTGCCGACGGCCGGCAGGTCTTGCACGACTTCGACGCCAGCGCGGTCCAGTACGTCGGCGGAGCCGATGCCGGAGATCTGCAGCAGCTGCGGCGAGCCGATCGCGCCAGCGCAGAGGATCGCTTCGCGGGTGACTGCAGCGAAATGTCTCAGCCCGCGTCGGCGATACCAAACGCCGCGCAGCTGGCCGTGACCGATGTCAAGCCGTTCCACCACGCTCTCGGTGCGAATGTCGAGATTTCGGTAATGCCGTGAGGGGTGCAGATAAGCAACGGCAGCGCTGCTTCTTCTGCCGTGGCGTGTGTTCAGCTGGAAGTAGCCGGCGCCCGCCTGACGCGGGCCGTTGAAGTCCCGCACGCGCGTGACTCCGCATCGTTCTGCCGCCTCGATGAACGCGTCGCAGAGAGGGTGGGTGTAACGGGCATCTGACACTCCGACGGGGCCCGATTCGGCTTTGTCGAAATACGGACCGACACCGGCCCAACCCCAGCCGGCCGCCGAGCTGCCTTGCCAACCGTCATAGTCTTCGCGCTGACCCCGGACGTAAACCAATCCGTTGATGGAGCTGCTGCCTCCGATCACGCGGCCCCGCGGCCAAGCGACTCGCCGTGCCGCAGCCGACTCGTCGAACTCAGCCACATAGCCCCAGTTATAGCGGGGGTTAGACACGGACTTGAAGAAGCCGCTGGGCACGTGGATCCAGATCGAGCGATCCCAGGGACCTGCTTCGAGCACCAGCACACGATGCGTACGACCCTCAGCCAAGCGCGCGGCAACGGCGCAGCCGGCCGATCCAGCGCCGATCACGACGTAGTCGAACTGTTCCTCGGTTGACATTAGTGGTCGTGACCCGCAACGGCCACCCCGCGAATCTCGACCTCGGGAACCTTTGCCCCGCGCGCGAGCTCGGCGATGGCTGCCCAGGTCGATCGCGCCATCGGCACGCCTGCGGCGCGGCGCTGCATGTAAGCTTCCCGCTCAGTCGCACCCGGCAACTTGACCGGCCCGTCTTCGCGCGCCGGCCGTGTCGCCAGGAAATACCGGACCACCGACTCGATGTGCTCGAGGGCGTCGGGCAGCTGTGCCGTGCGAAAGCACATACCAACCAGGCTATTGATTACGCTGCCTGATTGCGGACGAGCGTCCGACATGGTGAGACCGCCAATACACGCAGCAAGGAGCTCGCTCATCAGGTTGAGCCCTGAGCCCTTGTATCCCCCCATCGGCCTAAGCGCTCCCTGTGGCGACGCATAAAGCACGCCCGGATCTGTGGTTGGCTCGCCCGCTGCATTCACGGCCATGCCCTGCGGAATCGGCTCGCCTTTTTCAAGAGCCACCCTGCACTTCCCTACGGCGATCGCGCTGGTAGCGAAATCCAGCACGATCGGAGGCAAATTACGCCGCGGGACAGAGATGCAGACGGGATTCGTGCCCATCCGTGCCTCCGCCCCGCCAAACGGCGCGACGATTGGTCGGCTCACAGTATTCACGAACATGACTGACGCAAAGTCCGCCGCGGCGAACCGTTCACCGTAGTCGCCGATTCGTCCGAGGTGGTGCGCGTTGCGCAGTCCGAATACTGCGATGCCGGCGTCCTTTGAGTGAGCGAGGACCTGTTCTACCAGCTGCATGCCGAGCGACTGGCCGAAGCCACTGCCCCCGTCGAACAGCAGAAAGCCCTGCCCGGGCGGTAGCCGCTGCAGAGTCTGGTTGGGTAGCACCTCGCCCTTGATCAGGTTTGCGATATACAGCGGCACCAGCCCGCAACCGTGACTCGGATGCCCATAAAGGTCCGCTTCGAGTAGATGGCGGGTTACAGCGTTCGCCTCCCCTGGAGCGCAGCCGTGGAACTCGAAGATCGAAGCGACGACCTCACGCAGGCGGTTCGGGTCGAGAACAAGGGTGCCGGTCATCGCGCCGAGCGGGCTGTTTTCAGAGAGCACGATGCGAGACGAACTTCGTAACGAGGTAACCGTCGATTCCCTCGGTGCCTCCTTCCGCGCCGAAGCCGGAATCCTTGACCCCGCCGAATGGCGCTTCGATCGCGCCGGCCTGGAACTGGTTGAATGCGAGCATGCCAGCCTCGACTTCGCGAGAGATGCGATCGATGTGGGTTGAATCCTTGGTGAAGCAGTAGGCGGCCAGTCCGAATGGCAAAGCGTTCGCGCGCCGGACTGCCTCATCAACATCTTGCACGCGAATCATGATGGCGATCGGGCCAAATGGCTCTTCGTGCTGTACTTGAGCATCGTCCGGTACTTTCTCGATGACGGTCGGCTCAAAAAAGAACCCACCTTGATCCACCTCGATGCGCCTGCCGCCGAGCGACACCGTCGCGCCTCGCGAGCGGGCGTCTTCGACCAGCCGCATCATGGTATGCATTTGTCGCGTGCTGACGAGCGGGCCCATCTGCACTCCATCCGCAAGGCCGTCACCCGTGCGGATGGCAGCGGCATGTGCCAAGAAACCGGATACGAAGCGGTCGTATACCGGATCTTCAATCAAGAAACGCGTGGGCGACGTACAAACCTGTCCGGCATTGCGATACTTCGCCGCAACGGCAAGCGGCGCGATGCGCTCCACCTCGACGTCGCGCAGAATGATCACTGGTGCGTGCCCGCCCAGCTCCATCGTGCATTTCTTCAGATTCCGCCCCGCTTGGGCTGCGAGCGTCCGCCCGACGTCGGCCGAGCCGGTCAGGGACACTTTGCGAACAACCGGCGATTCGATCAGGCACTGCGAGACCATCGCCGCCTTGCCGTGAACGACATTCAGCGCGCCGTCCGGCAAGCCGGCCTCGTGAAGAATGCGTGCGAGATGGGTCGAAGACGCTGGCGTATCTGACGCGGGCTTGAGAATGACCGAGCAGCCGGCGGCAAGGGCCGGGGCGACCTTCTGTGTCGGCGAAAACGCCGGGAAATTCCAGGGCGTAAAGGCCGCGACGGGACCGATCGGGAACTTGTGCACCACCTGACTGACGCCGATTGCGCGTGACGGTATGACGCGGCCATAGACTCGGCGGCCCTCGTCCCCGGCCCACTCAAAGGCGTCCGCGCACATCAACCACTCCACACGCGACTCTGCGAGCGGTTTACCTTGCTCGGTCGTCATGATTCGCGCGAGCATCTCGATGCGCTCACGAATAAGCTGCGCAGCGTGTCGGAGAACTTTGGCGCGGTCGTAGGCAGACGTCCTGGACCAGTTTGCGAAACCGTGGCGCGACGATTCCACCGCTGTCGCAAGTAGCTGCTCGCTTGCCTGAGGAATAGTTGCGACGGTCTGACCGTTAGCAGGGTTAATAAGCGGAATGACTCCACCGTCACCGGTAGCCACGACCTTCCCATGGACGAAATGACCAAGCTCGGCGAATTCACCCATCGACGGACCCCGCAGTCGCGCAATCGATTGTCATTATTTCTTCGTCAAACTTTCTACTGGAAAGATATAATATGCTACTGGCCCGTATGGTGGTAGATGCGTCACATGGATGGGACGCTACGCAGGCCTTAGAATTGCGCTCGCGACCCGAACCATCACAGTTCCAGCACACATCGGACGGCTCGACACATGGCACGCAATCAGCTGACGAATGAGACTCGGAATGCGAAATGGATCGGCGTCGGGGTAACGCGCCAGGAAGTCCACGAGGCTAAGCGGCGGGCGCTGGTGGCTACGGCGAGTCAGATCTTCCGCAAGAAGGGCTATGCCAACACATCGATGGACGACGTCGCCAAGTTCCTGAACGTCAGCAAGGCCGTCGTTTACTACTACGTCAAGAACAAGCAGGAATTGCTGTTTCTTTGCTACCAACTTGCGTTCCAGTATGGCGCCGAGGCGCGGGCGTACGCGGAAAAGAACGGCAAGAATGGCAGGGAAAAACTCGAGATGCTGCTTCGCCATTACACGGTCAGCCTGATCGAAAAGCTTGGTGGAGGCGGCCTCATGTCTGAGGACAGCGCGCTCAGTCCGGAACATCTCGCCACGGTGCAGGATAACCGCCGTAACTGGAATCGAGTCTTCCGGGGATTCGTGCAGGAGGGTATCGCCGGAGGCCAGTTTCGCGACTGCGATCCGCGGCTTATCGAATTCTTCGTGATGGGCGCGATCCGCAACATCCACCACTGGTATTCCTCGGAGGGCCAGATGGGTGGCGAGCAGATCGCCGACGAGCTCATCAAGTTCGTCTTCGACGGGATCGCAAGGCCCGATGCCCGCAGGGCCCGCGGGCGATGAAATATCTCGAGGAGCGGCTTGCCGCGCCGGGCATCGTCCAGCTCGTGATGAGCCAGCCCGGCAAGAAGAACGCGATGAATGCGGCGATGCGCGAGGCGCTGACCGAGCGAATCGAAGCGCTGACGACCGATCCCGGCGTCGCAGCACTGATTCTATCGGGTGCGGGAGGGGAGTTCAGTGCGGGCGGCGACCTCCAGGGATTGATGCAGGTCGACAAGACCGAATTCCGGCAATATCTGAAAAGGGGTCACAAGCTGGTGCTGAAGCTCTGCAGCTTCGACAAGCCTGCGGTGGCTGCCATTGAAGGCGTAGGTGTTGGCGGGGGCCTCGCTCTTGCCATGTGCTGCGACCATATCGTCATGGGGCGATCTGCACGGATCGGATTCTCGTTCCTGAAGATCGGCTTCGTTCCCGATTGGGGCACTATGTTTACCGTCAGCCGCCGCGTCGGCACATCCAGGGCGCGCGAGCTATTCTTGATGGCGGAGCTGGTGGATTCTGCGCGCGCGCTGGAGATCGGCCTGGTCGATCGGGTGGTCGAGGACGATCAGGTACAGTCAACCGCCTTGAAGGTTGCACAGCTGCTGGCACATCAGCCGAAACGCGCATTCGCCTTCACAAAACAGTTCTTGCAGAACATGCCGATCACGCTCGAGCAGACACTCGAGTTCGAAGCAATCACGCAGGAGAATTGCTTCAAATCGGAAGACTTCTTGAACCGCATCGCACCCTTTCTGACCAAAGAGTCAAAGTAGCGTTCTGACAGGCGAGTCGCGCGAACGCTATGCCGTCAGCTGGTTGTCGCGGTCCTTCCAGAATTCCTCGCGCACCATGCGCTTCAGCACTTTGCCGTTAGCGCTCTTCGGCAGGCTCGACCGGAACTCGACGCGCTTCGGTGCCTTGACGCTGCCTAGCCGCGTCTTACAGTGCTGGATCACGCGGTCTTCGCTGATCTGCTCGTCCGGGCGCAGCGCGACCACCGCAACGACACTTTCACCCCATTTGTCGTCAGGCGCGCCGACGACGGCCACGTCGAGGACTCCCGGCAACTCCGAGATCACCTGCTCGACCTCGCTCGGATAGACGTTGAAGCCGCCGGTGATGATGAGGTCCCGTTTGCGATCCACGAGGTAGACAAATCCCGCATCGTCGCGATAGGCGATGTCACCCGTCATCAGCCACCCGTCACGCATGACTGCAGCCGTCGCTTCCGGGTTCTTGTAGTAGCCCTTGCAGATCAGATCACTGTGAACCACGAGTTCGCCTCGCTTTCCAGGTGGTAGTTCGCCTCCTTTCTCGTCAACGATCCGAATGCGCACCAAGGGTCCAGGCCTGCCCGCGCTGCGCAGACGTTGTTCCTTCTCGGGATCGCCGATGACGTCGTGATCTTCGCGGCGCAGGAATGTCAGGGCCATCGTGGCTTCCGCCTGACTATAGATCTGCGCCATCTTGAGCCCAAAGGTCGCAATTGCCTGCTTCAGCTTCGGCACCGACATAGGCGCAGCGCCGTACAGGAAGTACTCGATACTCGAATAGTCGAATCGCTGAAGATCCGCATGAGCGAGCATGTTGTAGATAACGGTCGGCGGTGCAAACAGCGTCGTTGCGCCGTACGCTTCAATGTTCTTGAGCATGAGACCGGCATCTGCTTTCTGCATCAGTGCGATGGTGCCTCCCGCGGCCAATATCCACAGGCAGAGATTCCCGGCCGCATGGGTCACCGGCGCAGCGCACAGGAACACTGGCGGTCGCGTATGCGGGAATGTCAGCAGGAGGCTCGAGATCATGACTTGAGCGTTCAGATTCGTATGCATGACCCCTTTGGGCGTGCCGGTAGTACCGCCGCTCAGGGCGAGTTTGTAGACGTGATCCCGGCCGAGTCCGCGCTCGACCGCCTGCTCGTCGCACGCCCGGACCCATTCGTCCAGGGCGGGCCCGAGCTTGCTCGCACCGTCGATACAGATGGCACCCTTGGTGCCGGGACATTGCGCCAGCAGGTATTCCGCCATCACTTCGTGATCGCTGTGATATAGCAGCCACTCGCAGTCGTTATTGGTCAGAATCGAAACGTTGTCGGCCATCGAATTGCGGGCATTTACAGGCAGCCACGAGCAACCCGACCTGATGACACCGAGGACCGCCGGAATTGCTGCGGCGACGTTGGGGCATAGGACGCCGACCTTGGCCTCTTCGGCAAGACCCTCGGCGACAAGCCTCCGTGCCAGCTTGAGCGAGCGGCGCCGGACCTCTGCGTACGAGAAGTCGTCGCACTCGTCGCGCACGCAAGAGCGATCGGCAAAATACTCCGCGGAGCGGTCAAAGAAATCGATTGCCCTCACGCTCCTGACTCCGGAGAGAACGCTTCATTCTGATTCCCGAAGCGTTCCTCACACCATCAACGTGGCAAAGCGGCGCCTGGCCGCAATCATTCCGTCGATCAGTTCATCGAAAATCGCCTCGACTGGCTTGATCTCTTTCGCGAACGCGACCGCCTGGCCGTAATCAAGCATCCCGATTGAGTAGTCGCCGGTTTCGTAGGCCTTGCGCACCTGTGTTCCGGAAATCAGCCCGGTGTAGGCATCGATGTCCTTGATGCCTGCCGCTTCCATCTCCAGTACCTTCCCTGCGGCGTCATTGTGCAGCACGCGGTGATGGCGTTTGAACGACGCCATCACGATGCAGCTGTCCTCGCCGCGACCCTCGATCACTCGCTGCTTGTATCGCGGGTGCGAACGAAGCTCCTCTGCCACCAGCATGCGCGACCCGAGCAGTACCCCATCGGCACCCATCGCCAATGCACCTGCGATCTGCCGCCCCGTGCCGATTCCTCCCGCGAGCACCAGCGGCACGCTGATTTGCTCGGCTGCCAGGCCCGCCTGCACCATGGTGCCCGTCATCATGTAACCCGGATGGCCGCCGCATTCCGCACCAACCACTGTAATCGCGTCGACTCCCTCGCGCTGCGCGGTCAGTGCGTAGCGCACCGACGGCACTTTGTGAATGACCTTCACGCCGGCGCCCTGCAGCGGGCCGAGGATGTGCGCTGGGCTCGAACCCGAGGTCTCGACGTACTTGACACCCTCGCGGATCACGATGTCGACGTGCGGCTTCAACAACTCGTTGACGCCGGGGCGCCGCGATACGGAAATATTCACTCCAAAGGGCTTGCCCTCGGTCAGTTCCCGGCACATGCGGACTTCGCTCAGGAATTCGCCGGGGTCGGGAAAGTTCCACGCGCCAATGAAACCCATGCCTCCGGCATTGACGACTGCCGCCACGTAGCGAGCGTCCGAGAGGTGCAGCATGCCACCGCACAGAATGGGGTGGCGAATGTCGAACAGTTTGGTAATTCTTGTGGAAAATATCGGGTCACGCATGGTGGATGTCGCGGCTATTTCGGAGAGTTACATGGAGAGCGCATAGCCGCCGTTCACCGGAAGGGTCTGTCCGGTAACCCAAGAAGCGGCGTCGGACGCGAGATAAAGAATGGCCAGCGCGGCGTCGTCGGCCGTTCCCAACCGGCGCACCAGATAGTGGCTCAGTATCTTCTTGCGTCGCTCGGGATCCGACAATCGTGCCTCCAGCGCCGGCGTCGACATCGCACCCAGAGAGACGCAGTTCGCGGCAATGCCGTAGCGCGCGCCTGCTTTCGCGATCGCGCGCATGAACGACGCGGCTCCTCCCTTCGCGGCCGAATAGACGGCAAGATGTGGCTCGCCCAGACGGCCGGCGTCCGAAATGACGGTTACGATCCTGCCGTAGTTGCGCTCGACCATACCCGGCATCGCTGCGTGGGTGCACATCATGACGCCGTAGAGATTGGTGTGCAGCCACAGCTGCCACTCTTGCGGCGTCGTTTCCCAGAATTGATTCATGTGAGCCGCCGTATCCGCGATTGGACCGGCGTTTCCCGCGTTGTTTACCAGCACATCGACGCGACCGAATTTCTCGTGTGCCGCGCGGAACATCGCCTGCACCTGGGCGAAATCGCCGACGTCGGCCTGAACTGCCAGTGCGCGGACACCGAGGGATTCAATGCGAGCGGCCGCCGCCTTTGCGCGTTCCAGATGATAGTCATTCACCACAACAGCGCCCGAATGGTGTTCAGCCAGCAGCTCTGCCGTCCGCAGGCCGACGCCCTGACCGGCGCCTGTCACCAGCACCACTCGACCCCCCATATCGAAGTTGTCGTTCATTCGTCGCACCCCAGGTTCACGCTGACGCCACGCGGATCACGAGCTTGCCGCGCTGGCGACCCAATCTGCTTCTCTTGAGCGCGTCGATGGCCCGATCGAATTCGACCACTTCTGCGATCATGGGATCCACCGCGCCTGCAGCCACGAGCTTGGCCATCTCCTCGCCGTAGTGCGCTAGCCTCGTCTGTGCCCGCGTATCCCCGCTCAGATACGCCCAACCCAGAGCAATGTCCGCGATCTGTACACCACGCGGCAACGGTTGCAGCGACGCTAAATCAGGCAGACCCGCGCAACACGCTAGATGGCCCTGGAAGGCGAGCATGGCGATCGCCCTGCCGCCCACACTAGGACCGACCGTGTCGAGGATCGCGTCAACGCCGCGCCCATTGGTCAGCTCCGCAACGCGCTTTGCGAGATCCTCTTTGACATAGTCGACGTGGTGATCGGCGCCGAGGCGCCGAACGTAGCTCGCGTTCTCGGCAGAACACGTGGTAATGACGGTCGCGCGCTTGCGCTTCGTCAATTGGATGGCAATCCCGCCCACACCTCCGGCCCCAGCATGAATCAATGCGATGTTCTGTGGCCCGAGGCGAAAGCGCTCTTCGATAACTTGAAAGGCGGTAAAGCCTGCGGTCGGAATCGCTGCCGCGACCTCATATGCGACCGAGTCGGGCAGTTTGGCGACGACATGGCTGGGTGTGACAACCTGTTCCGCATAAGCGCCCAGACCCGCGAAGCTTCCGTGGTAGTAGACCCGGTCTCCCGGCACAAAGCCGGTGACCCCCGCCCCGGTAGCCGCAACGACGCCGGCAACATCGAGGCCGATCGCCTTCGGATACGTCCAGCCTGGAAATCCTCGTTCGATGATCTTCCAGTCTGCCGGATTGACGCCTGCGGCCTTTACGCTAATCAACAGGTCGCCGGCCCCGGGCACGGGCTCGCGCAGATCGCCTATGTATAGACCATCAAGCGACCCGTGTTGCCTCATTAGTACCGCTTTCACCGCGCCAGCCCTCTACCGAGGGCCCCTCACAAATTTGAATCGCGGAACCCACATTTCCGCGCCAATCGGCTCCCACGCGAGCTCAACTTCGACGCCGATCTGAAGCTCCTCCGGCGCTGCATCGACTATGTTGGTCACGATGCGCACGTTGTCGAGCGTCGGGAAGCAAACAAGGGCGACCACATAAGGCGTCCGATCTCGAAGTTCCGGATGTGGCGCGACGTGAGTGACGGTATAGGAGAAAAGCTCACCTCTTGGCGGCGCTTCAGTCCACTCACTTCGGGCCGATTGGCAGTTCGGGCACATCGGCGATGGTGGATGCCGATGCGTGTTGCAGCTGACGCAGCGTTGGAAAATAAGTCGCTGGCGCGCAGCGGCCTCCCAGAACGGCGCGTCATCGATATCGGGCACCGGAGCCGGCATGTTTGTGCTCAGGTAGCTCAAGGGGAGCGCCTTGCGAGCACCGCCGCGCTTGTCGGCGCCACGCCTGGGCCGCCGGCAATGAACCCCAGCTGCGCATGCTCGACCTGATTCAAGGCTTCGCCCCTGAGCTGGCGAACGAGTTCGATCAGCAGATTCATTCCGTGCACGTATGCTTCAGATAGGGAGCCCCCGGATGTGTTGATCGGCAGGGAGCCGCCCCGGCGCAGTGCACCACTCGCCACGAATTGGGCCACCTCATCGTGCGCGCAGAAGCCGTAGTCGCCGAGTGCCTGCACGACCATCGGAGTGAATGCGTCGTACAGCTGAGCAACATCGACGTCGTCGGGCGCGATGCCCGCGCGAGCGAAGAGTTCGGCCCCGAGTTCATTCGCATTGCCGTGCGAATAGCGCTCGACCGGCATGTTGTGGCCGCCCAGAAATCCCATGCCCCAAGCCTGCCCACCGCCGACGCCGACCGCCAGGATCTCTACTGGCACGGCGCGCAGGTCCTTCGCTCGATCAGCTGTCGTTACCAGCACGGCCGCCGCTGCATCGCTCTCAAGGCAGCAATCAAACAGGCGTAGGGGATCGGATATCATGCGGGATTCGAAATAAGCAGCCCGATCCATCGGTCGGCCGCACATCAGTGCTTTCGGGTTCGCTTGCGCGTTCTCGCGACACACTACGGCGATTTCGGCCAGCGTGTCTGGTGAGGTGCCATGATCATGAAAGTGACGCCGCATCATCAGTGCAGCCTGCTGGGCGGGAATCAGTAGCCCGAACGGCGCCGTCGCATTGAATGTCGGACCGGCCTTGCCGCCCTGGCCCAGCCGTCCGCGCTGGCCCTGAGCGAGCGCGCGAAACACGGCGATGCAGTTTGCATGGCCCGCTTCGACCGCCGCGACAGCGTGGGCGACAGCTCCGAGCAACCCGCCTCCACCTCCGCCCCACACCATCGACGCGTGGCGCAACATCGGAACGCCGAGGCCGAGCTGCATCTGCGCGGGAAGATTGGCGTCGTTGGAGTAGGAAGCGAACCCGTCGATGTCGCTCGTGGCGATGCCGGCATCCCTGGCCGCGGCCGTGACGGACTCAAGCGCCATACCCAATTCGCTTTGGTCCGTCATCGCGCCCCATCTCGTATACGCGCTTTCGCCAACGCCGACGATAAAGGCCCTCGACGCGCGTCCCATCGACCGCTCCCGTTCCAAATGTACTTGCCCGGGCATTCGACCATGACCGACCCGAGCGACAGGAATCATACCCTCTGGTATGTGAACTGACTAGGCAGCAGAGTGTGAACCCAAGTTGCTTCGTGAGGTGCTTACTCAGTCAAGGACGCGAGGGTCGGCGATCTTCGCCACATAAGTCTCAATGACTGGGAGGTCCCGGTCCTCCTGCTCACGCAGCCTCCAGGTCTGCTCAATTCGGGCCTCTGTGTACTCGCCCGTCTTGAACAGTGCCCGCCACACGACCACGAAGTGCACCTGATAGCTGCCGTCGCTCATGAACTTGACTTCGATCGGCCCAAGTACATGGTCATCGCCGATCAGGCGCCCATGAATCCATTTGTGCCATTCGACGAATTGGGACCAGTTCGCGATCTTGTAGTCAGGAAAATCGATGCGCACGTTGTCATCAACGAAAAGCCGGAACGCCTCCGGGCCCACGCGTCGGGTATTGCTGGTGGCCCGCTCGTACATCGAGAACACGTGATACACGAAGCTTCTGATGTCGTTGGCGGTAAACTTGCGTGCACCCTGCTGGTCCAGCGTCATGCCGAAATCCGCGGGGTAAACGCCGGGACGACCGTTGTGTTGCTCGGGTGGATCCGCGATGGCAGGGCCGGCCACACCGAAGGCCACGACCGCCAACAGCACAACCACCGCATATAGACTCTCTCGGCTCATGCGAATACCTCTGTTCGTCGCCGCGGACCGCCGAACACGGTCCTTGCGAAACTACCATCAGTATGGACGCGTTGGTTGTTTTTTTGACCAGTGAGTATGACAGTGGCAATATGCAATGCATCGCGGTCACAGTCAACGAACTCAATCGCCATGGCGAGCAGCATACCCGGCTCGGACGAACTTCTGATCGAGCGTAGGGACCACGTCGTGTGGCTCACGTTGAATCGGCCGGCTGCTCTGAACTCCGTTAATCCCACGTTGTTGGCGTCACTGCGCACTGCACTCGATGCAATCGAAGCGGACTCGGCTATTCGCTCAATCGTGCTGACCGGAGCCGGCGATTCCTTCTGCAGCGGCTCTGATCTCGGATTCGTAGGCGGTGAGGACGACAATGATCGTGAGCGTCAACTGGAACGATTCATCGAGGACGTGAACGAGGTGCTGAATCGGATTGAGCGATTGCCATTCCCGGTCATCGCCGCCCTCAACGGAACGACACTCGGGGCCGGTCTGGAGTTGGCGCTGTGCGCTGACTTGATCGTCGCGCGGACCGATGCGCGGGTAGGCGATGGCCACGCCCGCTACGGACTCCTGCCCGGCGGCGGAGCATCGGCACGGTTGCCACGCCGCATCGGCGCCGCCGCAGCGAAGTGGCTGTCATTCACCGGCGACCTGATCGAAGCTGAGCGGCTGCTCGCATGCGGATTGATACAGTGTGTCTTTTTGCCTGAAGAATTCCACGACGCGGTCAACCGACTGGCTGCCAGGATAGCGAGTCGCTCGCCGCTCGGGCTGAAGCGCATGAAGACTCTTGTAGACCGCGCATTACTGGTCTCGTTGGAACAGGCGCTAACCAATGAGAAGGAGATGCTAAAGCTGCACCGATCGTCCTGGGATCGGGCGGAGGGTTTGGCTGCCTTTGCCAGCAAACGGACGCCCAAGTTCCGGGGCATCTAACGATTGTCAGCAGAACCGCGACCTGCGGCCGAATTCGCGCGAGGCTGAGTTCTCATGTCGACACTCTTCATCACCGGTGCACAAGCGCTGGTCAAAACGCTCCGAACGGCGGGTGTCGATCGTGTCTTCTGCGTTCCCGGCGAAAGCTACATCGCTGCCCTGGATGCCTTCTACGACGAGCCGGCCATCGATCTTGTGTGCTGTCGGCACGAAGGGGGCGCTGGTCTTATGGCCGTCGCGGACGCACGCCTCACCGGAAAGGTCGGTGCATGTTTCGTATCCAGAGGCCCGGGCGCCGCCAACGCGACGCTGGCTGTGCATGTGGCCCAGCAAGACGCCGTGCCAGTCATCTTCATCATTGGTCAGGTCGAGCGGTCGAATCTGGGTCGTGGCGCCTTTCAGGAAGTCGACTACATCAAAACGTATTCGGACCTTGCCAAATGGACCATTGAAGTCCGTGACCCTTCACGTGTGTCCGAATTCGTTGCCCGTGCTGTACACGAAGCCACCGCGGGCACGCCCGGACCGGTTGTCATTTCTGTGCCCGAGGACGTGTTTGAGGAACGCACGCAGGCATCCATCGCGGCGGCGCGGCCCGCCCGCCCGATGGCTCCCGGTCAAGTCGACGTCCAGGCGCTCGCCGAGATGGTAGCGCGCTCCGAGCGTCCGATGGTGCTCGCGGGGGGCGACTGCGAGCCGCGCGCAGCGCGGTCCGAGTTGCTGGCGTTCAGCGAGTCTTGGTCAGTGCCGGTCGCTGCAACCAACAAGCATCAATGCGTATTCCCCAACGATCATGACCACTGGATCGGCCACATCGGATTCATCGTCCCTCCGGCGCTCGCCAAGGTACTCGCGGAGGCCGATCTGATCATCGGCCTTGGCACTCGACTCGGGGACATCAGCACACAGCGTTATCGGTTCCCGTTGGCACCGACACCGGCCCAGGCGCTGATCCACATCTATCCGGATGCCGCAGTCGTAGGCCGCAATCACAGGACCGAGCTGCCCATTGTCGCGAACGCGCAGCCCGTGCTCGCCGCCATTTGCGCGCAACCGCCGCGCGGTCAACCGCGGCGGCTAGCATGGATCGAAAGACTTCGAGCGGTACGCGACCAATTGTCGAGCTACACACCGGCCGACATGGACGACGGGGTCGATTTTGGGCGAGTCGCACTGGAGCTTGGCCGCCGGCTTGCCGACGACGCGATCGTTACGCTCGACGCGGGCAATTTCGTCTCTTGGATTCACGCTCACGTTCGGTTTCGCGCGACACAGGATATGGTCGGCGCAGTAGGTGGCTCGATGGGCCTGGCAGTGCCAGCCGCGGTCGCCGCCTCATTGCGTTACCCCGAGCGGCAGATCGTAGCGCTCGTTGGGGACGGCGGATTCATGATGACCGGCAACGAGCTTGCTACGGCGATGGCCACTGGCGCGACGCCCAAAATCCTGATCGCCAACAATGGCAGCTATGGCGTGATTCGCGCCCACCAGGAGGCTGCGTACCCGGGGCGCGTAATCGCGACTAATCTATCGAATCCGGATTTTGCAGCGCTCGCGCGGTCTTTCGGGGCCACGGGGCTGACGATTTCATCCCCGGGTGACGTCAGCGCTGTAATCCGTGAGGCGCTCGAGCAGGACGGGCCAGTCGTTGTCGACATCAAGACGAGTCTCGAACGCATCAACGCATTCCGACGGCTCGCCGAACTGAGGTCCAAGGGCACCACCCGTCAGAGTATGTAGTGAGCTGACAAGGTGGCGACCCCTCAAACAATGGGAGATAGACAATGACCTCGAGAATGCTGGACATGCGGCAGCTGAGACACATCCTCGAGCTCGATCGGTACAAGAACTTCCGTCGGGCCGCGGAATCACTCTGCATTTCCCAGCCCGCCTTGACCAAGAGCATTCAGCACCTCGAATCAATGCTTGGGGTCACGCTGTTCGATCGGCACGCCGGGGTCATTGCACCGACGCCATCTTGTGAAGTGATCCTGGAACACGCGCACCGAGTATTCGTCGAGCTCGATGAGATGAATCACCGGCTGGACTCGCTTGAGCAACAGTGCGGGGGCGAACTGAAGATCGGGACGGGGCCAATCATGGCCGAATCGGTGCTCCCCGAGCCACTTTCGATGCTTGTTGAGGAACTGCCGGACGTGCGCATCGAGGTCATAGTCGACGACTGGTCCAACCTGCCAAGACTGGTGCGACAGGGTGACCTGCACCTTTTCGTCGTCGACATCGCACGGCTGCAGGACGAGGCGGACCTTGAGGTCATCTCGCTCGGAAAAGTCGAAAACATCCTCGTCTGTCGACCGGAGCACCCGCTCGCCGCCGACAAGCGCGTGGCGCCGAGTGACTTTCTCGAATTTCCATTGGCGCTGCCGAGGATGAGCGAGCGGCTGCGTGTCTGGCTCACCGAGCATGCACCCAGCGATATGTCGCCACAGGCGTACTACGCTGCGATCCATCGCATTCAGTGCCGGAACATCCCGCTGCTGCGTAACCTGGTCAGTCGGGCCAACTACATTACCGGTGGACCTCGCAGGCTTTTTGAAAGAGAGCTCGCGACAGGCACCTTGGTCGAGCTGCGCATGGATCAGTGTGACGTGCTCTACTGTGAGCCGAGCATTAGCTACCTCAAGGGCCGGACCCTGCCGCCGGTGGCCCATCGGTTTATTGACATCTTGAGGAGCCGTGAACGTGGCCCTCGGAAAGTCGAGACCGACACTCGAACTTGGCGGTCGGCGGCTCCGCTCGAGTCGTTCCACCAACAAGCGCCGTAACTCGGCCAACACGTACTCAACGGGTCAGCGGAATGCCTGGGTTCGAACAGCGGATTGCCCTGATCACCGGGGGTTCATCGGGGATCGGACTGGCGACGGCCAGACTCCTGAACCAGCACGGCGCGACCGTCATTATCACCGGCCGCCACGAAGCGAAACTGCATGCAGCCCACCGCGACTTTGCGAGGCAGGACGCCGTAGTCCCAGTGGTCGCCGATGGCGCCCGGCTCGCCGACGTCGACGCTCTGGTCGATAAGATCCAGTCGCGGTTCGGAAGAATCGACGTGCTGTTTGCAAACTCCGGGCTCGGGCTTTTCAAGCCATTCAGTCAGTGGACCGAAGGCGACTTCGATTTCCTTACAAGTGTCAACTACAAGGGAACGTTCTTCACGATCCAGAAGGCTCTAGGGGTGATGCGGGACGGCGGCGCTATCGTCGTCAATGCCTCGTGGACCTACCACCGTGGTCTGGCCGGGGCCACGCTGTACTCGCCCACTAAGGCGGCACTCGCCTGTCTGGTCAAGGGTTTGGCCGTGGAACTGGCACCCCGCGACATCCGCGTCAATTCGGTCAGCCCCGGCTACGTCAACACTGGACAGTTCAATGAGCGCGACCTGCCACCATCAGTCGCAGAGGCGATGAAAGCGCAGGTTCCGAATCATCGATTCGGTCGGCCGGAAGAAATTGCGGAGGTCGTCGCGTTCCTCCTCTCTGGCGCGGCCTCGTATGTCAATGGTCAGGACTGGATCATCGATGGTGGGCTCACAGCCGCACATCGGCCGCAGTAGTCCGACCTGACACAGGTCCACGTATCCAGCCGTGGGAAGTCACTGCTAAGGCCGCCCGTGATGAATGACGCGCTTGATCTCGGCACACTGCGGGCAGTGTTCACGGGCCGACTCCTCACCGACCCGTCAGATATGGCACCGTTTCTGACCGACTGGCGCCAAAAGTGGACAGGCCGCGCGCGCTGCGTTGTGCAACCCGACACGACCGACGACGTCGCTGCAGTCGTGCGCTGGTGCGCGGCGCGTGGGATTCCCGTCGTGCCCCAGGGCGGCAACACGGGTCTATCGGGTGGATCGGTGCCGGACGAATCTGGCCAGTCACTCCTGCTGTCGCTCGCCCGACTGAACCGGATTCGCGCTATCGATGGCTACAACAGCACCCTGATAGCAGAGGCCGGCTGCATTCTGCGCGACGTGCAAGAGGCAGCGGCAAGCGCGGGAAAGTTCTTCCCACTCAGCCTGGCCGCGGAAGGGTCATGCACGATTGGCGGAAACCTGGCAACCAACGCCGGCGGCACAGGCGTTCTTCGCTACGGTAATGCGCGCGATCTCTGTCTTGGGCTTGAGGTTGTCACACCGAATGGCATCGTCTGGAATGGACTGCACGGTCTGCGCAAGAACAACGCGGGCTACGATCTGCGCGACATGTTCATTGGCTCCGAGGGCACGCTCGGCGTCATTACAGCCGCCGTACTGCGACTGCATGCCAGGCCCAAGGGACGAGCAGTAGCGTTTCTCGCCGTCAAGGCCGTACACGCCGCTATTGAATTACTAGACCTCGCTCGCGATGCGCTGGACAGTCGGCTGACGGCTTTCGAGCTCGAGTCCCACTCCTGTCTGGATCTCGTCCTGCGACATCATCCCACACAACGCTCACCTCTCGAGCAACCCTCCCCGTGGTACGTCCTCATTGAAGTCTCAGATCCGACCAGCGATCAGAATGCAGAGTCTGGTCTCCACGAGCTTCTCGTGCGCGCGTTCGAACTTGGAATCACGAGCGATGGTGTCGTTGCCGGATCACTCGCACAGGCGCGCCAGTTGTGGTCGTTGCGCGAGAATATCTCTGAATCACAGAGTCGCGAGGGGCCGGCGATTAAGCACGACATCTCGTTGGCGCTATCGCGCCTGGCAGCATTCGTCGACTCAACCAGTAAGGCAATCGAGGCTCGATGGCCGAGCATTCGGCTAGTCGTGTTCGGGCACGCGGGTGACGGCAATCTGCATTTCAACTTGTCTCCCGCAAACGGCGCCGATCGCGGTTCTTTCTTGGCAGCAGAACCTGAGCTGAACCGAATCGTCCACGACGCCGTAACCTCTGCGGGCGGTTCCATCTCCGCAGAACACGGGCTTGGCATCCTCCGCCGCGACGAGGCCGCACGCTACAAGTCGACTGTGGAGCTCGATCTGATGCGCGCCGTCAAGCATGCGATCGATCCCCACGGCCTGATGAATCCGGGCAAGGTACTGGCGGCCTAGTTGGCTTCGACAGTCAAAGTCGATGGCGCGCAGCCATGTGATGCCTCGACTATTCTCATCCAAAGCAGCGTCGAATTGTGCCGGGAGAGTCTATTATCCTAGGGGTCGAAACCAATGTTCCAACAATGAGGCGAGAATGTGGCTGCGCCGACGCTAGATGACTGGAAGCAGATGTATCACGCGCTCTGGCGGATACGGCTATTCGAAGGTCAGGTGCAGCGGCTTGCCGCCGCCGGCGAGATTCCGGGATTTCCACACCTGTCGACCGGGCAGGAAGCAGTTGCCGTCGGCATCTGTGCGCACCTTTCCAGCGACGACGTATTGTTCACCAGTCATCGCGGTCACGGCCACGTGCTCGCCAAGGGCAGCGACCTGCAAACGACATTCGCCGAAATCCTCGGCCGCGAGGATGGCCTGTGCCGCGGTCGCGGTGGCTCGATGCACCTGGTCGACGCCGCAAACGGCGTATTGGGCGCGACCGGTGTCGTGGCGGGCAACCTCGCTCTCGCTGCAGGCGCCGCGTGGGCGGCGCAAGCGCAGGGCAAGCAGAACATCAGTGTCGTGTTCTTCGGCGACGGTGCGACGGGCGCCGGCGCGTTCCACGAAACGCTGAACCTCGCCGCACTGTGGCGGCTGCCGGTGCTCTTCGTCTGCGAGAACAACGGCTATGCCGAGTTCACCAGTCGCGAAGAGCACTCCAACGTCACGCACGTCAGCAGCTTCGCCGCGCCGTACTCCATACCCACGAAGACGATCGACGGCAACGACCTGCCCACCGTGTATGCGGCCGCGCGCGAGGCAATCGAAACACTGCGCAGGGGCGAATGCCCATATCTGCTCGAGTGCATGACGTTCCGCATGGCAGGCCACTACGTGGGCGACGCGCAGCAGTATCGCTCGAAGGAAGAGCTTGCAGCGATTCGTGAGAAATGTCCGATCGAGCGCCTGAAGCGCCACCTCGTAGACCGTGGTGTCAAGGAGGACGAGCTCGCCGCCATCGGTGAGCGTGCCAAGCTCGAGGTGCAGCAGGCGGTCGAACGCGCCCGCGCCGCGCCGCGCCCCGATCCGGCGACAGTGCGGGACTATGTTTACCGCTCGCCCTCCCTCAACGCGATACCCGGCTGAGCGTCCATGGAGCACACCTTCATCGAAATTCTTCGCCGTGCGCTCGACGAGGAGTTGGCGCGTGACGCCTCGGTCTATCTGCTGGGCGAAGACGTCGCGGCCGGCGGGGCGTTCGGGGTTACCAAAGGCCTCGCGCAGAAGCACGGCGAAAAGCGCGTGCGCAATACGCCGATCAGCGAAGCGGCGATCACGGGCCTCGCCACGGGTGCGGCGCTGTGTGGTCTCAAGCCCGTGCTCGAAATCATGTTCATCGATTTCGCAACCCTGGCGATGGATTGCCTGGTCAATCAGACCGCGAAGTACCGTTACATGTCGGGCGGTCAACTCGCCGTTCCTCTGGTCGTGCGCACCCAGGCTGGTGCCGCGGGCGGCGCAGCAGCACAGCACTCGCAGAGCCTCGAGGCCTGGTTCATCCATGTGCCCGGGCTGGTGGTGGTGGCGCCCTCATCGCCCGCCGAGGCCTACGGGCTCCTCAAGAGTGCGATCCGTCTCGGCGACCCGGTACTCTTCATTGAGCACAAGCGTCTCTACGCCATGAAAGAGGCGCTGGCGGACGGCGCGGAGCTGCCGCCGATCGGCAAGGCTCGGATCGCGCGCTCGGGAAGGGATGTCACCGTGATCGCGTATTCGGCCATGGTGCGAGATGCACTGGAAGCGGCGGAGACCCTGGCGCGTGCGGGCGTCTCGGCTGAAGTCATCGATCTGCGAACGCTGGTGCCGCTCGATATGGCGACCATCGCCGCGTCGGTGGCCAAGACCCACCGCGTGCTGATTGCGCACGAGGCGGTGCGCAACGGTGGCGCAGGCGCCGAGATTGCGGCGCGCATCGGCACTGAGCTGTTCGACGAACTCGACGCTCCGGTGCTGCGCGTTGGTTGCCCCTTCGCGCCGATTCCTTTCGCTCCGGAGCTCGAGCGGGCGCTCCTGCCAGGCAGCAGGGACATCGTGCGCGCGGTGCGCCAACTGCTCGGCCTTGAAGCACCGACTCAGGAGTAACGAAACGTGACTTTGGTTGCGCAGGAAATACCTAAAGTCGGGCTCGTGATGGAGGCGGTCCGGGTCACTCGCTGGCTCAAGAGCGTGGGCGACACCGTGACGCAGGGGGAGCCGTTGGTCGAAGTGGAAACGGAAAAGTCGGTCGTCGAAATCGAGGCGACGGTCAGTGGGCGCCTGACGGAAATCCTGGTGCAGGTGGATCAGGAGGCGAGTGTCGGCGACCAGATCGCCTGGATTGAGACGGGAGCGGCCCAGCCTGCAGGCCCATCGGCGCCAAAGCCCCGGACCAACGAGCCTGAAGTTGCGCCGCCCTCGCCCGCCACGTTCGAAGCGCACGTCGGCGAGCGCATCCGAAGTTCTCCCGTCGCACGCAAGCTTGCTGCCGAACACGGCCTCGATCTCGACCGGATCGCAGGATCGGGACCGCGGGGACGTGTGCAACTCGAGGATGTGAGGCGAGCTGTCGACCTGCAAGCAGGAGGAAAGGCATCGCCTGCTCCCGCGCCAGCATTGCAACGGCTGCCACCGATGCGCCGCGCAATGGCGCGCGCGATGACTCTGAGTAACGCGACCATTCCGCAGTTCACGGTCGAGCGTGCGGTCGACTGGACCGTGCTGCAGGCCGTGCGTGGCGAGTTCTCCGCGAAGCTGGCGCAAGGCTCGCCCAAGCTGTCGGTGAACGACTTCCTGCTTCAGGCCGTCGCACGGACACTCATCGAGTTTCCCGCGTTGAACGGGACGTTCTCGGGGGATCCGGACTCGCCCGACGCGCGCATCGTGCCGGCAAGTGGAGCGCACATCGGCCTGGTGGTCGCCGTGGAGGACGGCTTGCTCGTTCCGGTACTCCACGATGTCGAGCGGCTCAGCCTCGCGGAGCTCGCGCGCCGCCGCGCGGATTGCGTCGAGCGCGCCCTGCAGGGTCGATTGAAGGCCGAAGAGCTCGACGGCGCGACGTTCAGCATCTCGAACCTCGGCGCGGAAGGCCCCGACCGCTTCACCGCGCTGATCAATCCGCCGCAATCAGCGATTCTTGCCGTCGGCCGGCAACGAAACTGCGTCGTGCCGCGCAATGGAAGCATCGAGGTGTGCCCGCTGTCCGAGCTCACGCTGACCGTGGATCATCGCGTGGCTGACGGACGCATGGCCTCGGAGTTCCTCGCGCGCCTCGTCGAGCGGCTCGAGGGTCTCGACTGGCGGTTGCAGTAGCGGCGGTACGCCGCGATTGGCAGGCCGCCGGTAAGTCTACCGGCGACCCTTCAGCACGCTTCGGACGCCAGCGATGATCCGCTCCTCGTCCGGGATCACGTAAGCCTCGAGCGGCTCGCTGTAGGGAACGGTCGCGTCGCGCGCCGTGACCTGCACGATTGGCGCCTTGAGCGACGAGAAGCCGTGCTCGGCGACATCGCCAGCAATGATGCCGCTCACTGAGACATGGCGTGGCGCCTGATCGACGAGCACGAGCCGCCCCGTCTTGGCGACGGACTTGAGAATCGTCTGCAGGTCGAGCGGGGCGACGGTGCGCGGGTCGATCACTTCCGCCTGGATCCCTTCGTCGGCGAGCTTCTTGGCTGCGGCGAGCGAGCGGTGAACCATCCATCCGGTGGCGACGATCGTGACATCGCCGCCGGAACGGCGAACCTCGGCCTTGCCGAACGGGACCAGGTGCTCGCCGTCGGGCACTTCGCCCGGCTCAAGCGTCAGCATGTAGTGGTGCAGGAAGACGACCGGGTTGTCATCGCGAATCGCCGTCGCCATCAACCCCTTGGCGTCCGCGGCGGTGGACGGGACGACGACCTTGAGGCCGGGGACGCCCATGAACATCGCGGTCAGCGAGCCCGTGTGCTGCCCCGCCCAACCCGCCGTGAAACCGAAACCAGCCTTGAGCACGAGCGGCACCTTGACCTGCCCGCCGGACATGTACCGGAACCGTGGCGCTTCGTTGACGACCTGGTCCATGGCGACGAGCATGAACTCCGCCATGTAGAGCTCGACGACCGGGCGCAGGCCCGCCAAGGCCGCGCCGATGGCGATGCCGATCTCCGCGGTCTCGGAAATGGGCGTCACCCGCACGCGGTCGTGTCCATAGGCGGCGACGAACTCATGGTTCTCCGTCGTCGCCATGTTCTGGCCGAAGTAGAGGACGCTCGGATCGCGCCGCATCTCCTGGTGGATGCCCGCATCGATTGCGGCGATGAACGGAAGCTGTGCCATGGGTCACTCCAGCCTATGCGTAGACGTTCTCGAGCGCGGACTCGAGCTTGGGGAAAGGACTCTTGAGGCCGAACGCGACGGCTGCGTCCATTTCCTTGGCCGCCTGCGCCGCGAGCTCGTCGGCCTTGCCGGGGCTCAAGACGCCGCTCTTCACCAACACGCCGCGAAAGCGCGGAACCGGGTCGCCGCGCAGGGCTGCTTCGTACTCTTCGCGCTTGCCGAACACCGTGATCGCTTCATGCTCGGGGTAGTGCAGCGGCACGCCAGGAGGAGCGATGATGTTCCCGTGCGCCGACAGACGGTAGACCTTCGATTCGACCAGCGTAGGGCCTTTACCTGCGCGGGCCCGCTCGACCGCCTCGCCGACCGTGGCGAACACGGCCAACGGGTCGAAGCCGTCGACGGTCACGCCGGGCATCGAGTAGGCCTTCGCCTTGATCGACAGCGGCTCGCCGGCGGCGGCATTCGCGTCTTCCTGCGCAGTGGTCGTGACGACGTTGTAGCCGTTGTTCTCCATCACAAAGATCACCGGCAGCTTCCACAGCGAGGCGATGTTGAGCGTCTCGTGGAAGGCGCCCTGCTTTGAGGCGCCGTCACCAAAGAAGGAAAGGACGACCTCGCCCTTCTTGCGAATCTGCGCGGCCCAGGCGGCGCCTGCGGCGTGGGGAATGCCCGCGCCGACGATGCCCGACGTGCCGAGAAAGCCGCGCTTGACGTCGGTCAAGTGCATGGACCCGCCTAGGCCTTTGCACAAACCGTCCGCGCGACCGTAGATCTCGGCCATCATCGCCTTCGGGTCGCTGTCGAGAACGAGCGGGTAACCGTGACAGCGGTAGGTCGCCAGCGCGGCGTCGCCCGGCCGGAAGTGGGCGAGCGAGCCGACGATCGACGCCTCGGCTCCGTCGGCCAGGTGCGTATGACCGCGGATCACGCCCGGGTGTTCGGTGAAGGTCCGCTTGACGCGTTCCTCGAATGCGCGGATGCGCAACATCTGGGTGAAGATCCAGATCTGCCGTTCGGCGTTGGGCGCCTGTACGCTCATCGTGATTTCCTTCTGTGTGGGCGACGGTCCGCAGTCGCGCGCCGGCTCGGGTGCCAGGGGAAACCGACTGCTGCGCCGAGGTGAGAGAGTACTTTACTCGGGCTGGCCGGCAAAGTACCGAGAGCCTACGGGTACTGGTTGCTACCCTTGAGCGACTCGCAACACGTGACGCAACTGCTCATCGGTGCTGGCCGCGCGTGCGCAAGTCACCCCGCGTCGGTCAGCTTTGATGTCACTCCACTGGGCATCACCGTGCCCAAAAGCATCTTCGATCTCTTTGCCATAGCTGGCCATCCAGGCCTCAGCACGGCTGCAGTAACGAGCGATCAGGCCTGCCGCAACGCAATGCTTCGTGTCATCGTCCACGCCCACCGGAAGCCGCTCGTCACGGACGCGCTGCATGCAGCCAAGGCTCGATTCGGCGGCCCGCGACTCGCGACCCGCGAGCGGTACACACGCCCAGAGCACGAGACAGGCAACGGCCACCGGTGCGAGGCGCCGGCTATTGGCAATCACAGCTCTGATCGGAGTTTCCCGGCGACAAGGTTGATTTTGAACAAGGGTTGGGGCATACGGCGCGTGCGTGTTTGCACCGCGAGCAAGAACCTCTGACCTGGGTCATCGCATCAGGCTCCTCAGCGCTTGCATGGTCCTCCTGTTTGGCGCCGGTGCGCACGCCGGAGGCAGCCTGCTCGTTGACGATGCGACGGTTACCCCGGCAGGCCGCTGTCAGATCGAGACCTGGGTGCGAGCCTTTTCGCCGGGGCAGCAGTTGAGCATCGCTCCCGCCTGCAATCGTTTCGACACGGAGTTCAGTCTCGGCATCACTCAGTTCTTTGGCCCAAAGTACGGGCCGATTCTGAGTCTCGACGCCAAACACTTGTGGCGCGACTTTGAGGGCGATCGGTTCGATATTGGGACCTCTGCCGGCATCACTTACAGCACCGAAACCGACCGCATCGTGGCTTGGACGGTCAATGTGCCCGCCAGTTTTAGCCTGGATGAGGAACATCGTCTCATGGTACACGTCAATCTTGGCTGGCTTGAGCTGCGCGGCGCACGCGGCAGAGCCACCGGCGGCGTGGGCATCGAGCACGCGCTGGCAGAGAACTTCTCGCTGATAGCGGAGTTCTACGCCCAGGATGACGGCCTGCGTGTCGGTCAGCTCGGCTTCAACTACGCGCTCAGCGATTCCGTGGACGTCGATGTGCTGATCGGCTACGACGATGCTATCGATAACGCGCCCTGGGTGACGCTCGGCCTGAACGTCCTGATGCAGTGACGGCAAATGGCTGCGCGCGCCGGCTTACGGTTGGGTCCGACTGCCGGCGTAGTCCTACGACCGTGGACGAGCGGCGCCAACAGGTGCCTCCAGCAGATCACTGCGCGTTGCCGTACTCATCGTGACGACGCCACCACTGATACGGCGCAGTCTGCGGCCAGCCCGGCGGTGAGTCCTCCCATTCTTCCTGGCGCCCGTAAGGTGTGAGGTCGAGGAACGTCCACACACTGCCGACCGCCTCGAGACCTCGAGCAGAGGTGAAATAGGTCCGGAAGATATCGTCGCCATCGCGCACAAAGACACTGAGCCCGTGCAGCTCGTCGTCGCTGGTGGTGAGGCCAAAATCGACGTTGAACGTGTTGCCGGCGGAGGAGACCCAGGGCGCAGCCCATTCCATGCGCTTCTTATACGCCTGGATGTTCGCCAGCGGCGCGCGCGACACCGCTGCGAACGATACATCGCGTGCGCGCAGGTGAATGAGCGTGAACTGACCGATGTTGTCCAGGAACATCGAACAGCCCGGGCAGCCGGCCGATGGCCAGCCATCCACGCCTGGCGCGAACATGAAGTGGTACAGGAGCAACTGTGTTCGTCCCTCGAACAGGTCGAGCAGCGACACATTGCCGCCCGCAGCATCAAAGGCGTAGGCCTTGTCGATCCGTACCATGGGCAAACGGCGCCGCTCTGCAGCGAGTGCATCCCGCGCACGTGTGAATTCCTTTTCTTTGGCGAGCAACGCGTTACGAGCCGCACGCCATTCCTCTTGCGAGACGACCTTGGGCATTGGCTGGGTACCTGATGACATGCTCCTTCTCCTGTTCGTCGATCGGTCGGCTGACCCGGTGTGAATGGGACTTCCCTTCCCGGCTCCTTTCGTGCTCGACTAAAAGTACACGCCCTGCCCCGAGCGGCAGCGGCCAAGATGGCGTCCGTTCCCAGGATTCTCTCGACAGAGGCGTTTCGTGATCGTTCACCTCGTTGACGGCACCTACGAGTTGTTCCGGCATTTCTATGGCCTGCGCCGCTTCAACAAGGGCGCTGATGCGCCCTTCGGCGCCGTAATTGGAGTGTTGAATACTGTACTGCAGATGTTCGAAGAGGGCGCCACGCACCTCGGTGTGGCGACTGATCACGTCATCGAATCCTTCCGCAATCGGCTCTGGTCAGGCTACAAGACGGGCGATGGCATCGAACCGGTGCTGTTCGCGCAATTTCACCCGCTCGAAGAGGCTCTTGCCGCCATGGGCGTGACCGTTTGGCCCATGAGCGAGCTGGAGGCGGACGATGCACTCGCTTCGGCCGCCCGGATTGCCTCGGCCGATGCACGGGTGCAGAAGGTCTGCATCTGGACGCCGGACAAGGATCTGGCGCAATGCGTGCGCGGTGATCGAGTGGTGCAGGTCGATCGCCGTTCGCAGAAGATTCGTGATGCCGAGGGCGTTCGCGAGAAGTTCGGCGTGGAGCCGGCCTTGATCCCGGACTTCCTCGCCCTCGTCGGTGACGCTGCAGACGGTTATCCAGGCCTGGAGGGAATCGGTCGGGCGACCGCGGCACGTCTCATTGGTCGCTACGGCGGCATCGAGGACTTCCCGCCGAGCGTGCTCGGTGAGCAGCGGGAACTGGCGCTCCTGTTCAAGGATCTGGCGACGCTCAGGAGCGATGCCGAACTGTTTGACGACGTCGAGGAATTGAGATGGCGCGGACCGACCGACGCGTTCGCGCCGCTGGCGACGCACATGGGAGGTGCGCGACTCCTCGCTCGTAGCCTGAAGGCCGCGCGGCAGCCCCGCGACGCGGACTAGCCCCGCATTTCCGAACCCGTCGCAAGATTCTCCAAGAAGTACCTCCAGCGATCCGCCTAGGATGGGCTGAATCTCAAGGGAGGCCAGCATGTACGACCACATCGGATTGAAAGTGAAAGACCTCCAGGCCAGCGTGCGTTTTTATACGGCAACGCTCGCGACTCTCGGCCACGTCCTCAATTCACATGACGAGTCGAGTGCGGGCTTCGGCCCCAAGGGCGAATCTGCATTTTGGCTCGGCACCGTCAAGGCTCCGACTGGCGCTGGCGTGCACGTGGCGTTTCGCGCCGCAGACCGCGCAACGGTGGATCGCTTCTACGCAGAGGGCCTCAAGGCCGGTGGACGCGACAACGGACGACCCGGTCTGCGCACGGAATACGCCCCCACCTACTACGGCGCGTTCCTGCTCGACCCCGACGGCAACAACATCGAGGCGGTATGCATGCGCTAGTGTCGGTCAAGCGCAGACCGGAGGGCTGGCGTGAGTGAGTGACAGGCTCTGTGTGCGCGCTTCACAGGAACGCGCGCATCAGCAACGCTACGCCAAGTGCGAGGCCGCCGAGGTACGTTCCCAGCGCGCCGATGGCACGCAGAGGATGTGGCGGCCCCTTGAATCCGGCCGACATCAGCATGCCCATGGCATGCAGGATACGACTGGCGGTGACGCCGATGACCACCCACGTGACCCAACCTCCCGCGCCCGACATCAGAAAATAGAGAAACAGCGCGACGAAGATCGGAATGTATTCGGCGGCGTTGCCGTGCGCCCGATACGCCTTGCCCAGAGGACCCGAGGGATCATCACCGGGTCCGATGCTGGTCTTCGTCCGCCCGCGCAAGAGCGAGACATTGAAGGCGAGCACGAAGTACAGAAGCACCAGGATCGCCGAACAGATGAGGTAGGTGTTCATGCCGGTTCCCTTCAGACCGTTTGGGCCATGATCGAGCTGGAGGCCGATAATACGTCCTCCGCCGCCCGGATTGCTGGGGGCTACGCGCGTCGCGGGTGCGCCGTAGCGGCGAGTTCCAGTACGCAGCGCGCGACACGCTCACGGTCCTCGAGCGTCAACATGAGTGTGTCGCACATCCGAGCGGGCACGTTGAGGCGCGTGGCGAATCGCGCATCGCGTTCGTCGAGCACAAAGCCATCGAGCAAACCGTCATAGTGTTCGGCCACGGTGAGCGGCGAGGGACTGAGCCCGAGCTCTGTCATGATCTTCGCGGTCGGACCCTTGATGGCGACGTCGCCGACAATGGGTGTAACCGCAATGATCGGTACGCCGGCGGCTCGCAGCGCTGTGCGCATGCCTGGAAGCGCAAGGATGGGATCGATGCTGAGATACGGATTGGATGGCGCGATCACGATGGCGCGCAGTTCTGCGTCGCGCAGCACCTGGTTGATGCCCGGTGGAACGCGCGCGTCATCGACGCCCGCAAAGTGCAAGCGGCCGACCACAGGAAGGCAGCGCGCGCGCACAAAGTACTCCTGAAAGCTGAGCTCCCCCGCGGGCGTCGTCACGATCGTGCGCACGCTATCGTCGCTCATCGGCAGGATGCGCGTCCTGACGCCGAAACGCCGGGCAACATCGGCGGTGAACGTACTCAAGCTCTCGCCCGCTGCAAGCCGGCGGGTGCGTTCGACGTGCAGGGCAAGATCACCGTCGCCCAATCTGAACCAGGTCTCGCCCCCGAGCGTCTCGAGCACGCGCATGAAGGTCCAGGTCTCGTCGCACCGGCCCCAACCGAGATCCGGGTTTGCGAGACCTGCCAACGTGTAGAGCGTCGTGTCCACATCCGGCGAAATCCGCAGGCCAAGATGCTCGAAATCATCTGCGGTATTGACGATCACCGACAAGGAGCGGGACGTGAGCACGCGCTGCAGCCCGAGGCAGAGTTTGGCACCCCCAATCCCGCCAGTGAGCACCACGACAGAACCTTCACTCATGCCTGTGGGCTCATCGAAACATATCTTCTGATAGCGGGCGAATAAGCGCGCTCGCAGGCACGCTTGGCGCGTGCCAGGACAGGCCTTGTACCAGCGCCGCGGGGCAGCTCTCCGCCGCTTCACCGATGACGAGCCCGGCAGCCGATGCGACCAGATCAGCGAACGCGATCTCCGTAACCTCGAGTGTTCGGCCGTTGCGATCGAGCTCGCCCCGGCGGTCGATCAGGGCGGGGAGCCCCGCGGCCCCGAGCGCGACATTCGTGACGCCGTTGCGCCACGCGCGACCGAAGCTGTCCGCCACCACGATCCCGATGGCAATGCCGAGACGAGCCTCGAGAGAGGTGCGGAGCATTGCGGCGGACGCATCCGGATCCCGCGGCAGGAGCAAAGCGCGATCACGGCCACCAACATTCGAGCGATCGATACCGGCATTGGCCATGACGAAGCCGAGTCGATGCCGCACGATCAGGACGTTGGGCTTGGCACGCAATACTTCGGTCGATTCCGAGAGAACCAGCTCGACCAGGCGCGGATCCTTGTGCGTCACTGCGGCGAGCTCCAGGGCGCGCTCCGATACTTCGACCGTGCCGAGATCGACAAACCGGTCTTCCGCCTTGGAGACGATCTTCTGCGCTACGACGAGAATATCGTGGGCGCGAACACGCACAGTCAGCCGGCCGAGGGCTGCGGCCAGGAGAGAACCCAGATCATCCCTCGGGCGGATCTCGTCGAGATCCGAAATTCCCGTAACCGTGATGCTCAACCGTTCACTGTCAGTACGCATACCGCGGCCCACGGACGATCAGCTTCCAACACCGATCAGCCCGCAGCGGCTTCGGCGAATATCCGTGTCGGTCGAGAAGCATCTTTATAGAGTGTCGTCCGCTGGCGCGGCGAGCGACCGATCGAACGGATCGCGGCCTGCATGTCTTTTGAATCCAATTGCTGGCCGTTGACGCCACCCGCGGCGCGCGTGATCGACTCGTCCATCAACACGCCACCCAGATCGTTAGCCCCGGCGGCGAGCGCCGCGAGCGCACCCTGCCGGCCCATCTTGACCCATGAAGTCTGAATGTTCGGGAACAGCGGATACAGCACGATTCGGGAGATCGCGTGCATCAGTATCGCCTCGCGGAAGCTCGGCCCGGACCGGGCACGGCCGGATCGCCACAAGGGCGCCTCCATGTGCACGAACGGTAACGGCACAAATTCCGTGAAGCCGCCGGTTTCCTCCTGCAGGCTGCGGATCGCCAGCAGGTGCCTGGCCCAGTGCACGGGCCGCTCGACATGCCCGAACATGATGGTTGCGGTGCTGCGGATCCCGATGTCGTGCGCCGTGCGCATGACCTGAAGCCATTCGGCGGAACTCAGTTTGTCCGGGCAGATCACCGCACGCACGTCGTCGCAGAGAATTTCGGCGGCGGTGCCCGGCAGTGTGCTCAAGCCCGCCTCCTTCAGGCGCAACAAGTATTCGGCCAATGACAAGCCCAGAGTGGCAGCGCCATGAGAGATCTCGAGTGGCGAGAACGCGTGCACGTGGATACCAGGGGCGGCGCCCTTGGCCGCCCCGACGATCTGCAGGTACGTTTGGCCCGTGTAGCGTGGGTGGATGCCACCCTGCAGGCAAACCTCGGTCGCGCCACGGTCCGCGGCCTCGGCAACTCGCCGTTCGATCTCGTCAAGGTCGAAGTTGTAGCCCGGTCCGCGCAGCGCCTTGGCGCTACGACCCTTGGCGAACGCGCAGAAGCCGCAGGAGTAGCTGCAGATATTGGTGTAATTGATGTTCCGATTCACCACATAACTGACAGCATCGCCAACTGTCTCCTCGCGTAAGGCGTCAGCGTGTTGCACGACTGCCGTGAAATCAGCGCCATCCGATGCGAAGAGTTGCGCGATATGCTGTTCGTCCGGCGGCTTGCCTTCTCGAACACGTTCGAGCACGGCCCGCAACGAGCGGGACGCGGGGGCGCGTTCCGACTTTCTGTCCAGCAGCCGGCCGTAACGCGTGGGTGGCAGTGATCCGGAACCTGCTGTCCAAGCGTCCTCGCGGACATAGCCCTGCGCATCGATCCGGCGCAGCACCGCGGTGCGAAGTGCCGGGTCGAGCCATCTCTCGCCATCGATTGCGAAGGAAGGCACGATCGGCAGCCGTTGCACGAGCCAGCGCCCCGCGGCCCGTGTTTCGCGCTCGAGCGCGGTGATGTCGGGCCAAGGCGCTTCCGGATTCACATGATCCGGCGTAACCGGTGATACGCCGCCCCAGTCATTGAGACCCGCGCTGATCAGTGCTGGCAGGTGCGTGGGGCTCAGGTTGGGCGGAACCTGTATCGACATCGATGGACCGAACAGGAGGCGCGCGGCGGCTATCGTCCAGAGGAGCTCTTCGAGTGGCGGTTCGGGGTAGCGTGCCATCCGCGTACCGGGCTTAGCACGGAAATTCTGGATGATCAGTTCCTGGATGTGGCCGAACTCCTCGTGCAGCTCACGAATGGCGAGCAGCGTCTCAATGCGCTCAGCCCGTGTTTCACCGATTCCGACCAACAGACCCGTCGTGAATGGCACGGCCGCTTCCCCGGCGGCGCGCAGCGTCGCGATGCGCATCGTCGGATGCTTGTCGGGCGAGCGGTGATGCGGCATCCCTGGTTCCATGAGCCGCGTTGCGCTCGTCTCCAGCATGATACCCATCGAGGCCGACACGGGCCGCAGGGCTGCGAAATCGGCGTGCTGCATGACACCCGGATTCAAGTGTGGCAGCAATCCCGTGTGCTCGAACACGAGGCGCGCGCAATGCGTGAGATATTCGAGGGTCGTCGCGAAACCGAGACTTCTGAGCTCATCGCGCGCGGACGCGTAACGCAGCTCGGGCTTGTCTCCCAAGGTGAAGAGCGCTTCGGTGCAGCCGGCGTTCACACCCGCCCGCGCCAAGCTGAGCACTTCCTCCGGTGTCAGAAAAGCTCGTGCGTGTCTCGGCGCCGGGCCGGCGAAGGTGCAGTAATGGCAGACATCGCGGCAGAGCTGGGTGAGTGGGATGAAGACCTTGCGCGAATAGCCGACCCGCTGGCCAAAGCCCTGCAAGGCCAACGCCGAGGCCCGCTCCATCATGGTTGTAAGATCGCCCTCCTCCACCAACCGCAGGGCGGATTCGCGCGGCAACGGCTCATCCACGAGATCCTCTGGCAGGTCGATGTCGTGAGCCAAGCCAGGCAACTCGATGATCGCCGTCCGGGCGCCCAGCTCCTCGGCCGAGCGCAGATGTGCCGTCAGGCTCGGTCCACCGAATTGCAGTTGAATGCGCGCGGGAAGACGCAGCCCCAGTGCATTCGTGCCCTCGCCGCGCCGGTCGGGGGCGACGATGACATCGCGGTCCGCCAAGGCCGCGATCAAGTGCTCAATCTCCTGCGGCGAAGTGTTCGGCGTATCAGCGGCGAGTACGATCGCTGCGTCGGCCGTGTCGGCGACGTGCGCAAGTCCGGTCGCGACAGCCGCAGACTGACCCATGCCCGCGTCGCGAACCACCTCAACGCCAGCGGGCACCGGCCCTTCTTCATCCGTCGTCACGAGCATGATGTGATCGATACCGCGCGCGGCTCTCACCGAACGAAGAACCTGGGTCAGCATCGAGCGGGCGAGCGCAGCACGGCCGTCCGGCGAAAGCACGGGCGCGAGTCGGCTCTTGGCACCCCGCGAGCGCGCCGCGACGATCGCACAAACCCTCACGAAGGTCTCCGGGCTGGAGCGGGCACAGCTGTCGATTCGAGGTTCATCGAGTCAACCTGGGCTTAGAGCGCCCGTGATGCGGATGGCTGCGCCATCGACAGCATACCGCTTGTTCATGAATATCAGGACCGACGTCAGCGCCTCGGCTGCTGCCGAGTTGGCGAGCGGGCCGGCGTGCAAGGCGCGCAGTCCGCAGGACTCGGCGATGCGAATCACGGCATCGCGCGCCTGGGGGTCATCGCCAAACACCAGCACGTCGCAATCGATCTTCTCGTCGGTGGCGAGCTTGTGCGCAGCCACGTTATGGAATGCGGATACAACCCGTGTGCCTGCACCGAGCAAGCCGGAAGCAATCTGTGCTGCGCTTCCCTCCGCGGGAAGCTGTACGCGCATGACCTTGGGCGGCACGAGCGGCACGGTCGTATCGACCACGATCTTGCCGGACACGTGTGCCGCGATCTCGCGCAGTGTCGCTTTCTGCGCTGCAAACGGCACCGTGACGATCACGAGGTCCGCGGCGGCAGCGGCGTCTGCGTTTGACCCGGCTGCCACTCGACGCCGCGTCTCGTTCTCGAGCGCCGAGGCAACAGCCTGTGCCCGCGCCGCGTCGCGTGAACCGATGATGACGCTTTCGCCAGCCTTCACGAGCCGCCGGGCGAGCGCGCCGCCGAGCTCGCCAGTGGCGCCGATGATCGCGATTTTCCGCGGCGGCTCAGCCATCGAGCGTTCCTAGATCACGCTGTCGCGTCGGAACTGAGCGATATCGGCATCCGTGTAGCCTAATTCGTGCAACAACGGTTCGGTGTCTTCCCCCAGCGCGGGAACTCGGCCCGAAGGCTGTGCGCTATCGGAGAGGCGCAGTGGGCTCGAGACGATGGGTATGGGTCCCACAGGTGAATTCACTTGGCGGATGAAATGGCGCGCGGAGATCTGAGGATGGTCCAGCACTTCGGCGATCCCGTTGACACGGCCATGAGGCAAACGCGCATTGGCGAGCCTGCGCAGCCATTCTTCATGGCCCCGTTTGAGGAAGATACTCTCGATCAGCTCCTCCAGCTCAGTTCGATTCTTGCGTCGCAGCTCGGGCGAACCAAAACGGGATTCTTCGAGCAAGTCCGCCCGCTCGATCACTTGGCGGCAGAAAGCCTCCCAGTCGGACTCCGTGGCCACGGCGAGATTGACGTACTTGCCATCCGCCGCGAGATACGGCCCATACGGCGTGATGTAATGATGGCGCAAACCGACCCGCTGAGGCTCTTCGCCCTTGTGCCAGTAGTGGTGTGGAAAGTAGCCAAGCCACGACACGGCCGATTCGAACATCGAGATGTCGACGACCTGACCCCGCCCTGTCTTTTCGCGCTCGTAGAGTGCGCCAAGAATTCCCACCGCCGCATACATCGATGAGGTGAGGTCAGTGATCGAAACGCCGACTTTCGCTGGTTTGTCGGGATAGCCGGTGGTCGCGATCATTCCGGCCTCCCCCTGGATGAGCAGGTCGTACGCCTTCACATCGCGGTACGGGCCGTCTTGCCCATAACCCGAAATCGAGCAGTAGATGAGGCGTGGGTTGGCCTTGCAAAGCTTCTCGTGACCAAGGCCCAGCCGCTGCGCCACCCCCGGAGAGAAGTTTTCGAGGAAGACATCCACGCGCTCGGCCAACGACTTGACGGCAGCAGCGCCGGCCGTCGTCTTCACGTCGACGCCAAGACTCCTCTTATTGCCATTGGCAAAGATATAGCCTGAGGAGAGACCCCTGACGGCAGAGTCCCAGCCGCGCACAACATCGCCGACGCCCGGCCTCTCGATCTTGATCACCTCCGCCCCCAGGTCGGCGAGCAGCTTGGTGCAATGCGGGCCTGACAAAGACGTTTCCAGCGCCAGCACGCGCACGCCGGTGAGCGCGGAGCGGCTCGCCGGAGCGTCGGTCGTCACGACTTGACCTCGGGGAAGAGATTCTTGTTCGGCGCATAGGCGCGCTTCCACACCATCACACTGCGCGCGTATCTGATGACGACTTTGCCCTCCTGCTGAATGCCGCGCGTGCGCACCTTCACGATGCCCAATTGCGGCTTGGACTTGGACTCGCGCTTCTCCAGGACTTCCGATTCCGAATAAAGCGTGTCGCCGGCGAACAGGGGGTTGGGCAGCTCGATTTGGTCCCAGCCGAGTGCAAAGCCGTTCTCGCTCACGTCGGCGACGCCCATCCCGGCGACGATGGCGAGCGTGAGCGCGCTGTTGATCAGCGGCCGGCCATAGTCCGTACGTTTGGCGTATTCGGTGTTGAAATGAATTTGATTGGTGTTATTGGTGAGTAGCGTAAACCAAATGTTGTCTGCATCGGTCAGCGTGCGCCCCAGACGGCAGCGATAAATGTCGCCCACTTCGAAATCCTCGAAGTACCGCCCCTCCCAACCTGGTTTCACGGCCATTTGAGGTTCCTCCGTCAGACGTCATGCCCCGGGGACGCCCAGCGACTTGCCCAGCGCTACTGTCTGGCGTGCCCGATCGACGATTGGATAGTCAAGCAGTTGCCCGCGCAAGGCGATGGCGCCGTCGCCCCGCGCCCGGGCCGCCTCGAACGCTTGCAGCACTTCGGCGGCGTATTCCAATTCCTCCCGCGTCGGCGTAAACGCCGCGTTGGCCGCGTCGATTTGGCTCGGATGAATAATGGAAATACCCGACATACCCAGCCGTCGGGCCTGAAGCGCGTGTCGGCGCATGCCCTCGGTATCCTTCAGATCCGTCCACACGCCATCAACCGCTTGCACGTGGGCCGCGGCGGCAGCCGTAGCAATATGGGAGCGCGCATAGGTGAGATCGCTCGCTTCGGCTTCGCGCCGCAAGGGAAGTCCCATCTCGCGGCAGAAATCTTCAGCACCGAAGATAAGACCGACGATGCGCCGAGAAGATGAAGCGATGCTGTAGGCGTTGAAGAGACCGACGGGACTCTCGATGGCGACGAGCAGGCGCACGGATCCTCCCGGCACCTTGGCTTCGACTTCGCGGCGTCCCAGGATGCCCTCGACGATGGCGATCTGTTCGGACGTCTCGACTTTGGGAATCACCAGGCCCTCGAGCCCCGGCACCACGACGGCCCCGAGATCATCCCGCATCCGCTCGGAACCAACGGCATTGACACGTACGTAGCGAGCCGGAGTCTTCAGCGCCGGATCGCTCCCGAGTCGCGCCGCGGTGGAATTCAATGTAACGGCGATCTGACGGCGCGCGTTTTCCTTCTCGGCCGGAGCAACGCCGTCCTCGATATCCATCATGATCGAGTCGACGTGCAGTCCGAGCGCCTTCTCGAGCATTCGTTGCTTGTCGCCTGGAACGAACATCCAGGAGCGCAGGAGTCCAGATTGCTGATCCATATCTTTAGTAACGCCCACTAGTAGGATTTCGGCATGCCGAGGACGTTCTGGCCGAGAAACGCCAGCACCAGGTTATTGGCCACCGGCGCCGTCATGTAAAGCCGGGTCTCGCGAAACTTGCGCTCGACGTCATACTCGCGTGCAAAACCGTAACCGCCATGCGCGTCGAGGCATGCGTTGGCGGCCTCCCATGCGGCTTCCGACGCCAGGAACTTTGCCATGTTGGCTTCGACTCCGCATTTCTCGTTGCGGTCGAGCTTTTCCGCCGCGGCCAAACGCATGAGATCGGCCGCTTCGACGTGCGCGTAGGCGCGCGCAATGGGAAACTGCACGCCCTGATTGGCGCCGATGCTTCGGCCGAACACGACCCGTTCGCTCGCATACTTGGACGCGCGCTCGACGAACCAACGCCCGTCGCCGATGGCTTCAGCGGCGACCAGAACGCGCTCCGCGTTCCACCCATCAATAATATGCCGAAAGCCTTTACCTTCCTCTCCAATCAGATTCTCCGCCGGAATTTCAACGTCCTCGAAAAAGAGCATGTTCGTGTGATGATTGAGCATCATCTCGAGCGGACGCACTTCCAGCTTGCCCTGGATGTTCCGGAGGTCTACCAGGAACACCGACAGCCCCTGCGTCTTGTCCTTTAGCTCGTTATAGGGCGTAGTCCGCGCGAGCAACAGCATCAAGTCCGATTGCTTGACGCGCGAGATGAAGATTTTTTGCCCGTTGACGACGTAGCGGTCGCCCTTCCGGGCCGCATAGGTCTCGATCCTGGTCGTTTCAGAACCGGCGTTCGGCTCGGTGACGGCGAAGGCCTGCAGGCGCAACTCGCCGCGTGCAATCGCGGGAAGGTAGCGCCGCTTCTGCTCGGGGTTGCCATGCTTGAGGAGCGTGCCCATGGTGTACATCTGGGCGTGACACGCGAGCGCATTGCCCCCGGAGCGGTTGATCTCCTCGAGAATGATGCTCGCCTCGACCATGCCGAGGCCCGCGCCCTCGTATTCCTCCGGAATCAGCGCCGCGAGGTAGCCGCTGTCAGTGAGTGCCTTCACGAAGGCGTGTGGATATTCCTCACTACGGTCGACTTCGCGCCAATAGGTATCTGGAAAGCCGCCGCAGATCCTGCGGACGGCATCCCGGATGGCCTGACGGTCTTCGTGTTGCGACAAGCGATCTCCTCAGGCGTCCAAATACATTAGTTTCGCCGGATTCTCCTGCAACATCACCTTAACCTCTGATTCCTTGATGCCGAAGGCCAACAGCGCGCGGATGAATACGCGCATGCCGTCGATGGAATCCATATGCAACACCTGCCCAAAATCGGAGCCGATGATGCAACGCTCGGCGCCAATGGCTTTTATCGTGCTGATGGTCTCCATCGGATCAGCAACAGGTTGATACAGGCTCGGGATCATTGGCTGGCAGTAAGTGCCGACATAGATGCCAAGATCGGCGAGCTGCTTCATCTCATCGAGAAGAAGCTTGTTGAGCTCCAGGAGCGGATGATCGAGCGTGGCGCGCACCCCGATTTTCTTCGCCATCTTCGCCAGCGGCAACAGTTCCTGAAAGTCGGTGTGACCGAAGCCGATACCGACGCGCTTGGCCGCCGCCATTTCCATCACTTCGATCACTTCGGGGAGTACTTTGCCGGAGGCTTCGTCGACCAGGCGCACTTTGCCTTTCTCCGGATGCCCGGCGCCGCGCCAGAAGCCGTAGGAGGTAAAGGTCGGGAACCAGATCATCTTGAAGTTCGGATACTGCAGCGCGACACGGATCGCCTCCGGGTTGATGCCGAAACAGGTGCCCGCGCCGCCGTAGATTTCCACGCGATGCGTCAGCTCTCCCTTCTGCACCAGATAGTCGATGTGCTCTTGCGCCAGATACGCCGCGTTCGCGGAAACATTCCAATGGTCCTTGAACGCCAGCGCGCGCATGCCCGCTTTCGAGGCATCGATTGCGATCTGGATGAAATTCTGCGAGCGGTGCACGAAGTCGGGGTAGGCGTGAATGTGGCAGTCGATGGCACCTCTGAGGAGCTCGTTCTCGATCCCCGGATAGATCTTGAGCATCTCCGGGTTGTCCTTGAGCATCTGGTAGAAATAGTCCTTGGCATTAAGCTCGCGAACGCGTTTGACGGTGAGCACCCTGCCGACCAAGAGTTGTTCGGCGGCTTGCGCATCAGCTGCAAAATCACACATGACTGAACTCCATTAAGAGCACGATGAACTTACGAGGGAGATAGCCCGGTTCAGGCTTTGCCCCAGGCCTCGACGAAGCGCCGCGCATCCTCGATGACCGGTTCGGTAACCGGAACGTACGGAACGATGAGGCGCGTGGCGCCGGCCTCGACGAAGGGCTGCAAGCGATCCTTCACCTCCTTGATCGACGTCGCGGGTATCACCGGCAGCTTGTCCATGTACTCGTCCGTCACTTTGGTTGCTGCCGCCTTGAAGCCTCCGGCCTTGAACGCCTCTTGAATTGCCGTCACTTCAGGCTCGAAGCCCGAGGCGATGAGCATGTCCTTGTAGTGATCGGCGATGTTGTAGAACGTGAGGACCTGGCGCAGCTTCGAGCGCGCCTTCGCGCGGTCCGGGTTCAAGGACACCCGTACCTTGACGATGATCTCGAGTTTCGACGGATCGCGACCGGCTTCGACCGCTCCATCGCGCACGCGCTGCGCAATCGCCCGAATGGTCGCGGGCGTTGCCATGTTGATAAATACGCCGTCAGAGATCTTCCCCACGAGGTTGGTCATCTGCGGGCCGAGACCCGCCAGATAGACTGGGAATGTCGGGTGCGAGGGGTGCCAGGAAAGCTGGAACCGCTGCCCGGTGGAATAGATCTCGCCCTGATATTCGACGCGCTCGCCTGCGGCCACCTTCTTCACGATCTCGATATATTCGCGGGCGCGGCGCAAGGGACGATCGAAGACCCCGTTGTGCCAGGCGGCGATAGTCTTGTTGGCAACACCGAGGCCGAGCAGCAGCCGTCCTGCCGACAAGTCCTGCAGCGTCGCGGACTGGATGCCGAGGCTGACCGGGCTGCGGCCATAAATATGATAGATCGCCGTGCCGAGCTTCAGCGTCCGGGTGCGCGCGGCAATCGCGGACAGGAGCACGAGCGGGTCGGTACTGTTGGATTCGCCTTTCCAGAACGCGCCGAAGCCCGCAGCTTCGATCTGGGGCGAGAGCTCCACGATATCGCGCACGGGATAGTGCGCAGCGGAATTCAGTTCGATGTCGCAAATCATGCCGCACCTCGCCTGCTGGACCTTTAGCTCAACTTCCCGAGATACACACCCTGGGGATCGATTTCCTCCCGCAAGAGCCGCAGTTCGTCACGCGAAGGAAGCGGCGTGACTGGAATGTCCTTGGGGACCTCCAGCGGCATTTCCGTGTTCGCCAGAACGTCATCCAGGCTGATACCCGGATGCAGGGAAATCAGTTTCGCGGAACGGGTCTCAACGCCAAATCCGATCACCGCCTTGTCGGTGATGACACGGTGCGGACCGCCGCCGCGCAGTGCCAGCTGCTCGCGCGTCTTGCCGTCAACAAACCCCGGACTCGTAATGTGGGCGACCGCCGCGCGCAGCTTGCGCCTTTCGTGACGCATGATGACGAGGACGCGCTTGGCAAGCGAGGCAACATCGTTTCCACCGGCGCTGCCATTGAAATAGCGCACCTTGCCGTCCTCTTTGAGCAGCGTGGTGTTGATGTTGCCATAGCGATCGAGTTCCAACGCTCCCAGGAAACCGACATCAACTACGCCGCGATGCAGGTTCGTGCCCATGATGTCGAGGAAGCCGCTCCAGCATGTTGCCCGATAGAAGATGCGTGAATCGGCAAGTCCCACGGGCGTGTCCTTCGGCCGCATGTTGATGACACCGATCTCGAGCATCGCTGCCAAATTAGGCGCATGCGTTGACTTGGCGAGGACACAGGCAATCTGCGGTAGCCCGAGTCCAACAATGACCGTATCGCTGTCGTGAAGCTCGCGTGCTCCAGCGGCAGCCATGATTTCCGTCGCGCGTACTGCGTCCATCAGTACCCCAGGTCCGGCGCAGCCCGCAGCCGCTGCAGGCGTAACGTGCCGCCGCATTTTTCCAGGTAGTCGCGATGATTCTTCGTGCCGTACACATACGTGTTGAGATATTCCTCAATCCCTCCCCGCTTGGAGTCCGCCACGTAGAGCTGCAAGTGCTCGGCGTCGTAGTCGTAGCGGCGGAACACAGCGGTGGGATGGGCCCCGAAGGGTTCGTGTACGACGGCGTCGACGCGATGTCCGGGAATGATTGTGCGCTCCGGCTGCCGTTGTATCTCTTCCGTGGAGACGATTTCCTCGGCGATGAGGACGATACGCCGTGCGGCCTTCGCCTGTTCCTCGTTTTCCCAACGCGGACCGTCGATACGCGCGTTGCCGTCGCGGTCGACGATCTGAACGTGCACGAATGAAACGTCCGGTACCAGGGCCCGCAACAGCAGGTATTCCTCGCCGGTGAAGGGGCATTTCATGTGTTTGACATCGTCAGCGGCGGAGTTAGCCTCCAGCCGCTCCAGGATCTCGGAGCTGAGCAGCGACTTGATCGGGATGAAGGAAAGACCCAGCGCGCCGGCGAGATAGCGAAAGCTCACGGACAGACTTGTGTAATCCTCCGCGCGCAACGTCTTCCCTTCCCGGGCGCGGTTTACACAATAGAGCAGGCCGAAGCGGTCCAGCGACCCTCCCCCGATGATGAGTCGGCTGACGGCCCCGGCCCCAACCAGGAGGTCCGTGTCCAGACCCGCGACACCCTGCGACACCGTGAGATTGCGCTTGCCCTGGCGGATCAACTCATGAACCGCGGCAATGACGTTTCGGGCAATAGCGAACCCCCCGAGGGCAACATGTGCGCCGTCGGGGATGGTTCGGATGACCTCGGCAATGCTCTTCACCTTGTCAGCCAAGGTGTGTCCTCCGCAGTCCCCACAGAACTCCTGAACCCGGTTCGCCAGGCCGAACACGCCCGCGCCCCTTAGCTCTGCACTCGCATTGTGATAATGCGCGTGAACCCTATGTGCACAGTTTCTCAGAAACTAATAATCTGGTAATACGTAGTTGCCGCAGGTTCGTTGAGGCTCTTTTATCACTTTGTGATAATCACCAAGTCATGGGCGGGCTGAGTCGCTATGTGTCGGTGCTACGCCTCTTCAGCGAGGAGCGCGCTGACTGGTCGGTGGCTGAGATGGCGGGCGCGCTCAAGCTGCCCGTAAGCACCGTCTATCGCACGGTAAGGGAGATGGTGGCCACCGACTTCCTGGAGTCGGCAACCGCAGCTCGTTACCGCCTTGGGGCGTGCTTCATCGAGTTTGATCGGCTGGTACGGAAAACTGATCCGCTGTATCGGTTCGGGACATCGCTCCTGCGCGACGTGGTGGTGCAGGCACGCGTGCCGTGTGTGGCCTTCTTATCCAGACTCTATGACGACAGGGTGATGTGCATCGCCGATTACACATCAGTTGAGGATGGGGTGCACACCAGTTATGAACGCGGCCGACCGCGCCCACTGACTCGCGGTGCTACTGCGAAGGTGATTCTGGCGCAGTTGCCTCCGCGGCGTCTCAGCAAGCTCCTCGACAGTGCGTCGGCGGATGCGACCCTCGTCCCGAAGAGCGTGAGCAAGTTTCGCGATGAGCTCGCGGCCATTCGCAAGCGTGGCTATTCGATCACGCGGGGCGAAGTGGATAAGAAGATGGTCGGCATCGCTGCGCCCATCTCGGTCATGGAGCGCGCGCTCATGGGGAGCCTGAGTCTCGTAGTACCCGCCGCCAGGCTCGATGACATGCTTGAGCGACGTCTCGTCCTTCTCATCGTCTCATCTGCAAAGCTCCTCACTTCCGAATTGACCGCGCAACGCGGCCGCGCACGTGCGGCAGCAAGACGGTAAGGCGTGGAGCGGTCGCTGCCCGCCGAGTGATGCCGACTAGTTCCGGCTGGACGCCCGCCGGTACCGCCGGACTCTTTGTGTCGGCGGGGGCGGTGGAAGATTGATCAGCAACGCTTCCAGTCCCGCGGCCAGCCCGCGCAGCTCCTCCGGCGACAACGTGCGCACGCAACGTTGCAGCGTGCCCACTGCGCGGCCCGCGGTCGCGCCGAGTACATGCTGGCCCGCCGACGTCACGTGCAGGCTCACCGAACGCTGATCGGAAGCGTGGCGCCTGCGCTCGATCCAGCCGCGCTCTGCGAGTCCTCTCAAAGTGTGACTCACGGCCGGCCGCTGCATCCCGAGCACAGTCGCAAGATTCGATGCCGTCATACCCGGGCTTGCACTGATGCAGTTGAGCGCGCGATGCATCGTAATGGGAGCATCGGTCTGCCGCTCCAGCTCGCGATACAGCGTTCGCATGCGATCGACCAGAGTCCGCGCCGCGAGTAAAGCGGCGCGCTCGAGCTGCCTGCGATCTGCACCGCGTCCTGCTGCAGAACCGTGTCGTACCTTGCGTCGCATTGGCAAGTCAGGCTTCCTCGCTTGGCGCACCTGCCGTGCAACAGTTACACGCTGCAGGCGATTTGGTTTACTAATTTTAATAGTTTCATATAATAAACTACATGAAGAGCTGCGCCGCAAGGATGTCGGGGAGGCGCAGCACGGCGTCCCCGGCACCCGTGCCGGACGCCGATGCCTGTCTCTTTCTCGATGTCGACGGAACTCTGCTCGACTTTGCGCTGGCACCGGACCGTGTCGGCGTCGACGCGGAATTGATAGACCTGCTCGGTGCGACCGCACAGCGGACGCAAGGTGCCCTCGCGCTGGTGAGCGGCCGCACCATCGACGATCTCGATCGCCTGTTCGCTCCCCTGCGACTGCCTGCGGCGGGCGTGCACGGTTTCGAACGTCGCGATGCCCGCGGTGCGCTGCACCGGCAGACGTTCGCGAGCAAGCACCTGCAATCCGCGCGCGCAGAGCTCGAGCAGCTGGTGGCCGCACACGCGGGACTGCTGCTCGAGGACAAGCAGTCGGCGCTCGCCCTGCACTACCGGCGCGCCCCGCAGCTTGAAGCGCTCGTGCGGCACAAGCTGGCGCAGCTACAGACTTCACTGCTGCCCGACTTCGAGCTGCTCGCGGGCGATGCAGTGCTCGAAATCAAGCCGGGGTCCCATAGCAAGGCGAGCGCGGTGGAGGCGTTTCTGCGCGAAGCGCCGTTCGCGGGCCGGATGCCCGTCTTCCTGGGCGATGACGTCACGGACCGCGATGGCTTCGCGGCGGTGCTCAAGCATGGAGGACTGGCGATCGCGGTGGGCAATCGGGTGTCAACGCAGTGGCAGCTGCCTGATCCGGCCGCAGTACGCAACTGGCTGAGATCGTTCGTGGAGCGGCAGGAACAATCCCCTTGACTGCACAACCCCCAAATCTGGACCTGGCGGTGATTGGCAACTGTCAGGTTGCGGCCCTCATCGATGAGCTGGGACGCATCGTCTGGACCTGCCTACCCGCACCCGACGGCGACCCGGTTTTCTCCGCGCTCCTCTCGGCGGAGGGCGGCGCCGCGGCGAGTGGGGTATTTGCCGTCGATCTGGTGAATCTTGCGCACCGGGAACAGCGCTATGTGCGCAACACTGCGATCGTCGAGACCACGTTGCACGATGCAAGCGGCGGCGCCGTTCGCATCACGGATTTCTGTCCCAGGTACCGCGCGCGCGGGCGCATGTTCAGGCCGATGATGCTGGTACGGATCATTGAGCCTGTCGCCGGTCGCCCCGTTGTGCGCCTGCGCTTGAGGCCGACCAGCGATTACGGCCGCGAATCAGCGTCGGCACGCTTTGGCAGTCACCATTTGCGCTTCACGGCAGGCGATCTCGAGTACCGCATCACGACCGACGCCTCGCTCTGCCTGGTACAGGAGGATCGTCCGGCCGTGCTGACGCAGCCGCTGGTCTTCATCCTCGGTCACGACGAAACCATCCAGGAGGCACCCGCCACTCTCGCGCGCGCCTTCCTTGAGGAAACACGCGCGTACTGGCAGGACTGGGTACGGACTCTGGCCGTGTCATTTGACTGGCAGGAAGCCGTCATCCGCGCCGCCATAACGCTCAAGCTCTGCACCTACGAAGATTCAGGCGCTGTGCTCGCCGCACTCACGACTTCCATACCGGAGGCTGCGGATAGCGAGCGCAACTGGGACTATCGCTATTGCTGGCTGCGTGACAGCTATTTCGTCATCCAGGCGCTCAACCGGCTCGGGGCCACCCGAACGATGGAAGCCTATCTGCACTACTTCGATCACATCCTGGCGCGCTCCAACGACGGCGACTTGCAGCCGCTCTACAGCATCCGGGGTGATACCAATACAGAAGAGAGCACGGTGACGACACTGGCCGGATACCGCGGCATGGGGCCGGTTCGCGTGGGCAACCAGGCCGCGTCCCAGGTGCAACACGATGTGTACGGCTCGGTCATTCTCGCCACTGCACAGCTGTTTTTCGATGAGCGGCTGGCGCAGGTCGGCGACCATTCGTTGTTCGAACGGCTGCAGTCCCTCGGTAACCGTGCCACTGCCGTGTATGAAATGCCGGATGCGGGGCCGTGGGAGCGGCGCGGCAAGCTGCAGACCCACACCTTCTCCGCCGCGATCTCGTGGGCTGGCTGCGACCGGCTCGCACGCATCGCGGCCCGGCTGGGCGACATGGATACTGCGCACCGCTGGCGGCGCAGCGCTGACAGCATGCGCGCGCGAATCCTGGAGCGGACCTGGAGCGAGGAGCGCAAAGCGTTCGTTGGCGCGTTTGGTGGCCAGGACCTCGACGCGACCGCGCTGCTCCTGCCGGAGCTCGGCCTCCTGGCGGCGGACGACCGCAGATTTCATTCCACGGTCGAGGCGATTGGGCGCGAGCTGCGTGAGGGCGACCTGGTGTTTCGCTATCGACATGCGGACGACTTCGGGACGCCGCGCAGCGCTTTCACGGTTTGCGCGTTCTGGTATGTCAACGCGCTCGCGCTGATCGGGCGCGTGGACGAAGCGCGCGACCACTTCGGCCGACTGCTGGCCCGCAGGAATCCGCTGGGTCTGCTGTCGGAAGACATCGATCCGGCGACCGGCATGCTGTGGGGCAACTTTCCTCAGACCTACAGCATGGTCGGCGTCATCAACAGCGCGTTGCGCCTGAGTCGCACCTGGGATGAAGCGTCATGAGTCGGCTCGTGGCGGTGTCCAACCGCGTCTCGGTACCGCGCCGCCGTAGTGCGCCGGGCGGTCTCGCCGTCGGATTGCTCGCAGCGATGCAGTCGCGCGGCGGCTTGTGGCTCGGGTGGAGCGGCGAAGTGGTCGAAGGCGTGCCGGGCCCGACCGAGGTCATGCGCCGTGAAGGAGTCACTTACGCCACGTTCGACTTCGACAAGCATGAATACCGGGACTACTACGTCGGCTTCAGCAACGGTGTGCTGTGGCCGGTGTTTCACTACTTCCTCGACAGCTTCCGCTACTCGGACGAACAGTACGATGCCTATCAGCGCGTCAATCAGCGTTTTGCGCGCGAGCTCATGCCGCTGCTCGAACCCGACGACCTGATCTGGGTGCACGATTACCACCTGATCCCGCTCGCTCAGAAACTGCGCGAGTGCGGCGCCACTCAGCCGCTTGGGCTGTTCCTGCACATTCCCTTCCCGAACATTGAGGTGTTGCGGGCGCTGCCGGTTTACGGCGAGCTGTTGCAGGCACTGCTCGCCTACGACGTCCTTGGGTTTCAGACCGAGAACGATCTCGCCGCCTTTCATTCCGCGGTCACCTCGATGTGGGGATCCACCGCAATCGGTGCCGATGGCCGTCTACTGGTGGGCGATCGGCGCGTGACCGCAGGCGTATTTCCGATCGGCATCGACGTGGACGGCGTGCAGCGCGAAGCCCTGGAGGCGCAGGCCAGTGACGCACACAAACGCATGGCCGCCGGCCTGCTGGGCCGCAAGCTGATGATCGGCGTCGATCGTCTGGACTACAGCAAGGGCCTGGTGGAGCGCTTTCGCGCGTACGAGCGCTTCCTCGAGACTCATCCCGGCAACCAGAATCACATCACGTTCCTGCAGATTGCGCCGCTCTCACGCTCGGATGTGCGCGCGTATTCGGAGATCCGGCGCGAGCTCGAGCAGGCGGCGGGACGCACCAATGGCCGGTTCGCGGACACCGATTGGACGCCGATCCGTTACCTCAACAAGAACTTCCCGCACGACGTGCTCATGAGCTTCCTGCGGTCAGCGCTCGTGGGCATCGTGACGCCGGTGCGTGACGGCATGAATCTCGTCGCCAAGGAGTTCGTGGCCGCTCAGGACGCGGCCGATCCCGGCGTACTCATTCTTTCCACATTGGCGGGCGCAGCGCGCGAGCTCATCGGCGCGGTACAGGTCAATCCCTACGATACGCGCGCCATGGGCCACGCCATCGAGATGGCCTTCAACATGCCGCTCGCGGAGCGGCGCGAGCGCCATCAGCAGATGCTCGAGGCTCTGCGGCGCAGCGACCTCAATGCGTGGCATTCGCGCTTCCTCAGGACGCTGTCGGCAGCCGGGCGGCCGCCGCTGATGCTCACGTCGGCGCGCTCCCGCACAGCCGATCATTAAGAATTCTTTAGTCTCGACTGACATCTCCCGTCGCGAACGTCTTTCCACTCGATGCGCCCTGCTCTCTCTGCAGGCCAAGGATTGGCTGCGTCTGTACTTTGCCTCAGCGCCTGCACCACGCTGCCGAACGGCCACGTCTGGGGCGATGGCGCGACCCTCGCGCCCGGCTGGGAACAGATTCGCGTCTCCGCGGTCAACGCAGCGAAGGATCCCTGGACCTGGGCGCCGCTCCTCGGCGCTGCGACAGTGCAGATCGACGATTGGGATCACAGGATTTCGGACTGGGCGCGCCGGGGGACACCGATTTTTGGTTCACAGGCCGATGCGGAACGCTGGAGCGATAACCTGCGCAGCGCCTCGGTGGTCGCACACTTCGCCACGGTCATTTTCACGCCCAGTGGAGACATGGGTGAAGAGTGGCTCGTGAACAAGGCCAAGGGCTACGGCGCGCAGCTGCTCGCCGCGACCGCCGCGATCGAGACCAGCAGCCTGCTCAAGAACGTGACTGATCGTGAGCGTCCCAGTGGGCAGGACACCGAGAGTTTTCCCTCCGGTCACGCCACGACATCGGCGGTCTACACCCGCCTTGCGGCCGACAATCTCGGCTGGATGGACCTGAGTCGCGCTACTCGCCTCACGCTGACGGGCGGCCTCGATGCCCTCTCGATCGGAACGGCCTGGGCGCGAGTCGAGGCGGGCGCGCATTTTCCTTCGGATACGCTCTTTGGCATGGCGTTAGGAAACTTTTCGGCAGCGTTCTTCGATGAGGCTTTCCTCAGTCATGGTGGTGCCAACGCCTCACTCGCGTTCGTCCCGCAGCCGGGCGGTGGCGAGATTCGCTGGCAGTTCGGGTTCGGAGGGCGCTGAGTCCATGCGTTTTGTTCCGCTGCCGCCGCCGCACGACGGCGTTCTGTTCCGTTACTTCGTAACGGATCAATACATCTGCGCGCAATACCTTGGAAGGCCCACGGCGTTGCTCGCGGCCGGTGCTGCCGAGCCTGGAATGATCGAGCCGGGTTCAGCTGCGCGGCGCGGCCTGGATGGCCAAGGCGAGCACTTCCGCCGCAGCAGCTACGGCCAGGGAATGCTGCGCATCGATCGCTTCGTGCGCACTCGTCTTCATAGCCGCGTATTGCCGGGAGTGCCTCAGCGCTGCACGAGCGAGCTCATCGCCTGGCTCGATGCACACCCGGGAGAACTGCATTTTGCAGTCGACGAGCGCTTCGAAGGTGTCAGTGGCAGCCGTGAGCTGCTGGTGGCGCGCCAGCATGCACGCGAGTGCATGTTCGACGGTGACTTTGGCTTCTGGGGAACCCGCGACGATCACGCGCATTCGGGGCCCGAACGCTGGCGCTGTCATGTCGATCTGCTGCTGGATGGGTACTACCGCATCCGCCGCAGCCGCAATGGCGGCGCCGAGTCGACGTCGGTATCACGCGAGGACCGGGTGCGAACCCTGCGTGCTTACGCACGCCACGAGATGCAAGAGCTGTTGGATATGGCGCGAGGGATCAGCCATCACGGCAGGTTCACACTTCCGGACCCGAGCGTACGGCTGATCGAGGAGCACGCCGCCGCGATCGAGCAGGTCATCGAGCAGGCGATCACACAGGCACTGCGAACAGGCACCGCACACTCCAACGTCGTCCACTTCCCCACTGCAGTCGACCGCGGCTGAGCGCCGCTGTGCCCTACCTGCCTCCTCAGCGCGCCTCGCCCGTGAAGGTTCGTAGCGCCGGGTTCGTACGATCCGGCATCGCCAGCGCCGCCTTCACGCCGGGACGTGCGCGCACGCGCGCCAGCCAGTCGAGCAGACGTGGCGCACGCGTCTCGAGCTTCATCTCCGGAAACATGCGTTGCAGCGACACGCCGCAATAGGCGAAGAAGTTTACATCGGCGAGGGTATACATCGATCCCGCCAGCCACGGTGTCGCAGCGAGCTGCTTCTCCACCTTGTCCACCGCCACTTCGATCTTGCGCGTGGCGTTGGCGAGATCCGCCGGGCTGAAGCCCGAGCGCGCCGTGCGCCACTTCTCGCGCTGCTCGTGCAGCGGGATGCGTGCCATCAGCCGCTCGAACTCACCCGCGTCGACCGACCGCGCAATGATCGCGACCATGCGATGCCAGCCGTGCATGGACACGTAGTTCATGACGTGCTCGTCGCAGAACTTGTTCCAGTAGCGCATGCGCGCCTTGCCCTGCGGGTCGGCGGGCCGCAGCGCCGGCGCCTCCGGGAATGCATCCTCGAGGTACTCATTGATCACGGTGGTGTGCGTGACAATGAACCCATCGTGGTCCAGCACCGGTACCTGGCCCTCCGGGTTGATGGCGACGAACCAGGGCTCGTGCTGCTCGAACTTGTGCAGATCGACATAGATGCTCTGGAACTCGAGTCCTTTCTCCTTCAGGGCAATCAGCGCCTTGAGCGAGTTGGCAACGGGTTCCGCGTGGTAGAGCTTGAGCATGAGTCACCCCGGGATGATGTTATCAGAGGGCACCGACCGCCCGCGCGAGGCGCAACGTGGCGAGCGATTCGTCAAGATTGGCGTTGTTCTGGTTATTGATCGCCTCGACCTCCAGCGTGACGGCATCCAGCACCTGGGTGTTGGTGCCGAGGCCCCCGCCATAAAGCTCGCGCGAGATCCGCAGGTTCTCTTGCGCCTGTGCGACGGCCTCGCGCGAGGCCTTCACCCGCGCCCGCGCCTCCTGCACGCCCAGCCAGTCCTGGCGCACTTCCAGCTCGATCATCGAGTGCAGGTCCTCCAGTCGACTCCTCGTGGCGCGGCTTGCGCTGTCCAGCGCCGCGGCGTGATTGCGCGCCTGTCCGCCATCGAACACGTTCCAGGCAAACCCGACGCCGATCATCGAGACATCCTGGCGATCCAGTATTTCGTTGTCGAGATGCGCATAACCGCCTGTCAGCGCCAGCTGTGGCAGAAGCCTGCCCTTCTCGGCGCGCGACCGCGAGGCTAAGGCGTCGGCCTGCGCCTGCAGGACCTTGAGCTCGCTGCGGGATTCGACGGCGCGCCCAATCAGCTCCTCGATCGGCGTGTCGGGGAGCGAGGCATCGACCGGTAGCGTCTCATCCAGCTCGGGTGAGCGCGCCAGCGGTTCGCCCAGGCGGCGGTTGTATGTGGCCTGCGCGATCTCGACCGAATTGGCCACACGCACACGGCGCTGCTCGGCGTTGGCGAGAGCAACCCGCGCCGCCAGAAGGTCACTCGTCGGCACCAGGTCGCGCTCCACCATCTGTTGCACGTCGCCGACGTGAGCTGTGAGGCTCTCCACGCTCGATTCGGCCGCTCGCAGAGCGCGCCGCGCGCGCAGCACGCTGACGTAGGCCTCGGCTACATCAAGCCTCAACGCCATAGCTGTGGCCTGCTCGTTCTCGGATGCGCCCAGTGCGGCCTGCTGGGCGGCATTGATTCGCGCCCGAATCTGCCCACCGGTGTACAGCGGCAGCTTTACTTGCACGGTGGCGGCGAGAAACTGGTCGTCCTCGAAGATCGGTCCGGAGCGAAAGGTCCCGGTCGACGTCGAGATATCGAACCGTGGGGACTCGTTGAGAAACGTGTAGCCCGCGCCGGCTTCCAGCGATGGCCAACGCGCACCGCGCACCGCGCGTTCCTCGGCTTGCGCACCTTCCACATCGAGAGTCGCTGCGGCGAGCGCCTTGTCCCGGGCGACGGCCAGCTGCCAGGCGTCCTGCAGCGTCTCTGCCACGAGTGCACCTGGTGACGTGAGTGCTACGAGCAACGCCAGCGCGAAGGGTTGCGCCGCCCGGCGCGCGCTCATGGCCGAACCTGCTTCAACGACGCGATGCCGAGCACCTTCAGCACGTACTTCTCGTACACCGGTGTGACCGAGCCGGTGCGCACCTTGCGCAGGAAGTACTTCTCGAAGGCAATCTTCGCCACGTGGACCCACTTGCCGACCTTCGTCCATGTGACGTTGCGCGGCGGAATCTCCGGCAGGGCAACAAACGCCGCCCCGGTATCTCCGAAGTCGGCAAGGCAGATCGCGTTCCAGGTGGCCTGCGCGCTCGCCGGCTGGCCGGCCAGCTCGGCTGCGATGTTTTCACAGATTGCGCTCACCATCGATTCGATCATGTAGCCGGTCTTGGGCGCTCCCGTAGGCACCGGTGTCACCTCGACCGGAGGAATCGCGACGCACACACCGGCCGAGTAGATGTTGGGATACTTCTTCGAGCGCTGGTGCGGGTCGATCTGCACGAAGCCGCGCGGATTGCACAGCTCCGGCACGGCTGCGACGGCATCGACACCCTTGAAGGCTGGAATGACCATCGCATACTGGAATGGCAGCTGCGCTTCCTTCCTCGGCTTGCCTTCATCGTCGACCTCGGTCACGGACATCAATCCGGCCGCGACGGCGGTGATCTTGGCGTTGGTGATCCATTTGATATGGCGCTGGCGCAGCTCCGACTCCATGAGTCCCTTGCTGTCCCCGACGCCGCCGAGACCCATATGTCCGATGTAGGGTTCGCTGGTAACGAACGTTATCGGCACGCGATCGCGCAATCTGCGCTTGCGCAGGTCCGCGTCGATGATCATCGCGAACTCATACGCCGGCCCGAAACAGCTCGCGCCCGCTGCGGCCCCGACTACTACCGGGCCCGGGTTCTGCAGGAACTCCTGATACTTCTCCCACGCGCGTGCCGCATGTTCCTGGGTGCAGATCGATTGCGTGTGGCCTTCCGGGCCCAGGCCGGGTACTTCCTCGAAGGCGAGCTTCGGCCCGGTGGTGATCACGAGGTAGTCGTATTCGAGCCGATGCCCATCGTGCAGGGTAAGCGTCCTGGTGGCCGGGTCGATCAGGGTCACGGCTTCCGCCAGCCACTGGATGCCCTTCTTCTCGAGCGGCTCATGCAGAGCGACGCGCGTCTGCTCGCGCTTGCGCCAGCCGACCGCGATCCAGGGGTTCGACGGTGTGAATTCGAAGTGGGGCGCGCTTCCGATCAGGGTGATGCGATGCTGCTTGCCGAGTCGCTTGCGCAGCTCATAGGCGCAAGGCACGCCACCGATGCCCGCACCGATGATTGCAACGTGAGCCATGATGTTCCTCCTCAGCGCGCAGCGCGCGCCGTGCTCCGGTTGAGATAGGCGTAGTAAAGGACCGGGATCACCAGCAGCGTGAGCACGGTCGAGACGAAGATGCCGAAGATGAGTGACACGGCGAGCCCGTTGAAGATCGGATCGTCGAGAATGAAAAACGCGCCAATCATGGCCGCCAACGCCGTGAGCGCAATCGGCCTGGCCCGGATCGCACCGGCACGGATGACGGCATCCTCGAGACTGCGGCCCGCGCGCAGCTCCGTATCGATGAAATCCACCAGCAGGATAGAGTTGCGCACGATGATGCCGGCCAGCGCGATCATCCCGATCATGGAAGTCGCCGTGAACTGCGCGCCGAGGAGCGCGTGTCCCGGCATCACGCCGATGATGGTGAGCGGGATCGGCGCCATGATGATCAGCGGCAGCGCATAGGAACCGAACTGCGCTACGACCAGCAGATAGATGAGGAGCAGACCCACCGAATAGGCAATGCCCATGTCGCGGAATGTCTCGTAGGTGATCCGCCACTCCCCGTCCCACCTGATTGTCTGTGCGTTCGGATCGTCTGGCTGGCTCACGAAGCGTTGTTCAATTTTCGCGGCGCCGGCGAACTCCCGGCCGATGCGCCCGACGATGTCGAACATGCCGTACAGCGGGCTATCGAGATGCCCGGCCATGTCTCCCGTGACGTAGGCCACCGGGAGCAGATCCTTGTGATGGATGGCGCCGTCCCACTCGGTGGTGCGTACATTCACGAGTTCAGACAAGGGTACGAGCGCGCCACCCGTCGAGCGGACTTCGAGCTCGAGCAATTGCCCGATACTCGCCTGGTTGGCCACCGGCAGTTGCAGGCGCACCGGGATCGGATAGCGCTCGCGCCCCAGGTGCACGTAGGTGACGTCCGAGCCCTGCAGTCCCGCGGCCATCGCCTGCACGATCTGCTCCTCGGAGATGCCGAGCAGTGCCGCCTTCTGCCGGTCGACAGCCACCACGTAGCGCGGGGACGATGCCTCGATGCTGTCGTCCACGTCGACGACGTCCTTGGTAGTGTCGAAGACTGCGCGGATCTGCTGCGCCAGGCGCCGCTGCTCGGCATAGCGCGGCCCGTACACTTCGGCCACGATCGGGGCCCGTACCGGCGGACCCGGCGGCACTTCGACGACCTGAACCGACGCGCCGTATTTGCTGCCGATGGCGGCAAGCTGGGGTCGGACCGCAAGCGCAATCTCGTGACTCTTGCGGCTGCGGTGGCGCTTGTCGACGAGATTGACCTGGACGTCGCCCAGCTCGGGACTCTGGCGCAGGTAATATTGGCGCACGAGCCCATTGAAGTTGATCGGTGCGGAAGTGCCCGCGTAAGCCTGGTAGTCGCTCACTTCCGGTACGCGCTCGATGACATGCGACAACTGATCCAGCAGCCGCGCAGTCGTTTCCAACGTGGTCCCTTCGGGCAAATTGGCGACGACCTGAAACTCGGACTTGTTGTCGAAGGGCAGCATCTTCAATACCACCAGCTTCACTGTAACCAGTCCGACCGCGAGCAAGATCGCCGCCAGAATTCCCCAATAGAGCTTGTGGCGCCGCGGGCGTGCGCCGGCGCCCAGAAAGGGGCGCACGAGCCGCTCGAACACGCGCGTCAACCATGCGGCTTCCTGTGTGCCCTCGCTGGCGTGGCTCCTGCCGAGAAGCTTGCGGCACAGCCACGGCGTAAAGATCAACGCGACCGCGAGCGATATGAGCATGCCCATGCTCGAGTTGATGGGTATCGGGCTCATGTATGGCCCCATCAGGCCGCTCACGAACGCCATCGGCAACAGTGCCGCGATGACCGTGAAGGTAGCCAGGATGGTCGGGTCCGCCGACCTCGTCCACGGCGCGCGGAATCAGTTCGGTCAGCGTGCCGCCGCCCAGGCGCATGTGGCGGTGGATGTTCTCCACCACCACGATGGCATCGTCCACCAGGATGCCGATCGAAAAGATGAGCGCGAACAGAGAAACGCGGTTGATCGTGAAGCCCCAGGCCCAGGAAGCGAACAACGTGGCTGCCAGAGTGACGGTCACTGCCGCGCCGACGACCACGGCTTCCCGTCGGCCCATGGTGAGCATCACCAGAAGCACGACGGACGCTGTGGCGAAGAGCAGTTTCTCGATGAGCTTCTTGGCCTTGTCGTTGGCCGTCTCGCCGTAGTTGCGCGTCACGGTGAGCTCGACGCCTTCAGGCACGTAGGTGCCGCGCAGGTGCTCGATTCGCTGGATCACCTGGCGGGCGACGCTGATCGCGTTGACGCCCGGCTGCTTCGAAACCGCGATCGTGACCGCAGGAGCATGCGCGATATCCGGCAGCCCGCGCGTAGCCGCGCCCGGACCCGTTCCAAGCCAGGCATACGATCCGGGTTGTTCGGCCTGTGCCGATACGTCGGCCACTTCTTCCAGATAGACCGGACGGCCGCGATCGACCGCGACGACGAGCCCCGCGACATCATCGCGGTTGGCCAGGAATTCCCCCGCGTCCACCGGCGTGACGCGATTCTCGCCCACCAGCGCGCCGACGTGCTGCACGACATTGGCCGCCACCAATGCCCGCGAGAGGTCAGCAGTCGTCAGGCCGTAGCCGGCGAGCTTCTGCGGATCCAGCTCCACGCGAATGACGCTCTGCGGGCTGCCGATCGTGTAGACGTTGCGTGTACCGGGCACGCGCTTGATCTCAGTCTCGATCGAGTGCGCAACCTGCCCCGACTCGTGCGTGCCGCGTTTCGGATCCTCGGTCCAGAGCGTCAGCGTGACGATCGGAACATCGTCGATACCTTTTGGCTTCACCAACGGCTGCGAGAATTCCCGCATTCGGCGGCCGCCAGTCGAGGTTCGAGTAGATGGCGTTGTAGAGCCGCACGATGGCGTCCGTGCGCCGCTCGCCCACCTTGAACTGAACGCTGAGGATTGCGAGGCCTGGGCGGGACGTGGAGAAGATGTGATCCACGCCCGAAATTTCCCCGAGCACCTGCTCCAGGGGCGAGGCCACGAGGTTCTCCACCTGCTCGGCTGAAGCTCCGGGAAAGGCGACGAAAACGTTGGCGAACGTGACATCGATCTGCGGCTCTTCCTCGCGCGGCGTCACGAGCACGGCGAAGACACCCATCAAGCAGGGCCGCGAGCGCCAGGAGCGGTGTGAGCTGGCTCCCCAGGAACCGCTGCGCCACGCGGCCGCTGAAGCCGACCGCATCGCTCACGGCGCGGTACTCCGACCCCCACCAACGCCCGCATCAATCATGCGCCCGGACCTGACGACGTCGCGGGCTTGAGGTCTTTCATGGCGACCAGCGGGTCGACCGCGACACGCTCGCCTGCGACCAACCCCGAGAGCACCTCGACTGTGTCGCCGAAGCGGCTGCCCACGCGCACCTGTCGCATGGACGTGCGTCCACTCGAATCGAGCACGTAGACGGCCGTCACTTCGCTGCGCACGACGAGCGCGCTTGCCGGCACTAGAAGGCGCTCGGCCTCGCCGGTCACGAAGCCGGCCTTCACGAACATCCCGGGAAACAGATCGGTCGCGTTTTCCGGGAGCTCGAGCCGCGCGCGAAACGTGTTCGAGGGCGATGAGGCTTCCGCAAACACGGTGACCTTGGTCGCCTCGATACGGCGTCCGTCGACGTAGACCGCCGCCTTCTTGATGCGGCGTACCTGCGCGACGATCGACTGCGGAATATCGACCGTCACCCGCAGATATTGCAGCGACAGGCCGCTCATCAGCGGCGTGCCGGGACCGACGGTCTCGCCGACCTCGACCAGGCGCTTGGTCACGATGCCCGCGTACGGTGCCCGGACTTCGGTGTACGCAACGCCTTCCTGCGCGCTCTCGAGCGCGGCGCGCGCGGCACTCAGCCGGGCAACCGCTGCGTCCCGATTGGCCGTGGCCTCATCGAGTGTGGCCTTAGGTACGACCTTGCGCTCGTACATGTCGGCAATCCGTCGATAGCGCTGCTGCGCTTCGGCCTCGCGCGCCGTCGCCTCGCGCAGCGCGGCTTGCGCCTGCAGGAGACCGGCACGCTGCTCCGTGGCGCGCAGGCGTAAGATCACTGCGCCAGCGGGTACGAAATCGTTGACATCGTAGAGAACCGCTTCGACGCGTCCCGAAGTCTGCGCCGCGACGGTACCCTGGTTGACGGCCTCGATGACGCCATCGAGCCTGCGCTCCACTGGAGTAAGGGTCGGCTGCAGGACCACTGCCCTGACCGCTGGCGCACTTTGCGCCACTGGCGGCGCGTTAGACCGGCTACAGCCTGCAAGCAGCACAGTGCCAACGCAGAGCGTCGCGATCGTCTCTCGCACACGCATGGCCTCGTACCTCTCGAACGCGAAGGATCAGCCGAATGCCGCGCCAGGTCTGACGCCCAGCTTCTTCAGGATGATTGCCAGGGGGCAAAAGCCGGTGAAGGCCGACTGCAGGAGGTTGAGCCCCACGAACGCTGCCAGCAGCAGCCACCACGGGCTGACCAGCTGACTGAGCAACAGGCTCAGCAGGATCATGGTGCCCGCAAAGGCCAGTACGATTCGGTCGATGCTCATTGGAAACTCCCTCCGGTGCTCCGGACAGTGCGCCGCCTAATGTCGTCAAAATGCCGTGCCGGGTGCATCCGTAGCTGCGGCAAGCCAGTTGTGGAAAATACCTAGGCATCCAGCCCCGGCACCAGTACATTATATTAGCAATTGCTAATTTAGATAGTGCTTATTATGATGTGCTGCGAGATGACCAACGGAGGACCCGCGTGCGAGGTACCCGCTCCCGATCCGCTGCCGATTCGCTGAGGCTGGCGCGAGCTGCACGTGACATGCGTCCCCATGCGAGCGGCGCCGCGCAGCTGCTGAAGGCACTTGCCAACGAGCAACGTCTGATGATCCTGTGCCAGCTGGTCCAGGGCCCGCGCTCCGTGGGCGAGATCAATGCAGGGCTGCCGCTCAGCCAGTCCGCCTTGTCGCAGCACCTGGCGGTGCTGCGTGAGTCCGGAGTCGTCACCACCAATCGTACCGCACAGAGCATTCTCTACTCGCTGCCGCCGGGCGTCGTCACGAGGCTGATCGGAGTGTTGCACCAGGAGTTTTGCCGGCGCTGACTCTGGTCAGCAGGAGCAGTTCATGAGCTACTACATCGCGAAGACCGTCAGCGGATCATTTGATGCGGTCGTTGCAGACGTCACCGCCCGTCTGAAGGAGCAAGGTTTCGGTGTTCTCACCGACATCGACGTGCAGGCGACCCTCAAGTCAAAGATAGGCGCCCAGATCGACAAGTACCGGATTCTCGGTGCCTGCAATCCACGCTTCGCACACGAGGCGCTCAAGCTCGAAGACAAGCTCGGCGTCCTGCTGCCGTGCAACGTGATCGTGCGCGAGACGGCCAACGGTCAGATCGAAGTGGCGGCTGTCGATCCGGTGGCTTCCATGGAGCGCACCGGCAATCCTGCGCTGCGGGCGACCGCGGAGGAAGTGCGACGCCTGCTGTCGGACGCGTCGCAAAAGTGCGCGCATAGCGGGGCCGGCGGTGATGATCGCGCGCCCGCGTTGGGGCGGGCGCATCGTATGATGGCGGCCGTGACGCGCCTGCTCATCCTGATCAACCTCGCGGTCTTTGCGCTGCAGGCCTGGTACGGCGACGCGCTGCTGGTGAACTTTGCCCTCTGGCCGGTGGGGCGGCATTTCCTGCCGGAACTGCAGGCCACGGTCGGCTTTCAGCCGTGGCAGCTCCTCACGTCGGCCTTCCTGCACGCCAATGTCACTCACGTCGCGCTGAACATGTTCGGGCTTTACATGTTCGGGCGTGATGTCGAGCGCACGCTGGGAACCGGTCGCTTCCTCAGTCTCTACCTCGCCGCGGTGCTGTCCGCGGCCTTGGTACAACTGGCCGTGACATCGATCAACTTCAGCGGGACCCCCTACCCGACCGTCGGGGCGTCGGGCGGTGTCTTCGGGATTCTGCTGGCGTTCGCCGTGCTCTATCCCAGGCGCACCGTGATCCTGCTCATACCCACCGATACCCATGCCGGCATGGCTCTTTGTCGTGCTGTATGGACTCGTCGAGCTGGTGAGCGGCATTTTCGGAACCTCACAGGGCATCGCGCACTTCGCACACCTCGGAGGCATGGTGGGCGCGTACCTCACCCTGCGTCACTGGCGCCGCGGTAACATTGCCGGGTGAGAGCCCGCGTCCCGTACGAGCTCAACGGAGACGTTCTTGTGAGTGCTGGCGGACTGCACGGCAACTGGCGACGACGCTTGCGAACCGAGATCGTGTGGCTGGTGCTCGCCAAGCTCGCCCTGCTGCTCACCCTGTGGGCACTGTTCTTCTCGCCCGCGCAGCGACAAGTCGTCGATGCACACATCGCCGCCAGTCGTTTCGCCGTCGCCGCACAGCCAACTGCCATCCCGACCCCGCACCCTGACCCGCGGAGCGAAGCGCCATGATCGATTTCGCTGTGGTGAACCCGTCGCGCCTGCAGTTTGCCCTCACCGCGCTGTATCACTTTTTGTTCGTGCCGCTGACGCTCGGACTGTCGATGATCCTCGTCATCATGGAATCGGTGTACGTGATGACCGGCCGCGAGATCTGGAAACGCATGACGCGCTTCTGGGGACTGCTGTTCGGCATCAACTTCGCGATGGGAGTGGCCACCGGCGTCACGATGGAATTCCAGTTCGGCACCAACTGGGCCTACTACTCGCACTTTGTCGGCGACATCTTCGGCACCCCGCTCGCTCTCGAAGGACTGATGGCCTTCTTTCTGGAATCGACATTCGTGGGCCTGTTCTTCTTTGGCTGGGATCGACTCTCGAAGGTGGCACACCTGATCGTTACTGCGCTGGTGGCACTGGGCTCCAGCCTGTCGGCGCTATGGATACTGGTGGCGAATGCCTGGATGCAATATCCGATCGGAGCCGAATTCAACTACCGCACCATGCGCATGGAGCTCACTTCTTTTGGCGCGGTGCTCTTCAATCCGGTGGCGCAGGCGAAGTTCGTGCACACGGTCGCGGCAGGCTACGTCGTCGGCTCCGTGTTCGTGCTGGCCGTGAGCGCCTGGTACCTGCTGCGCGGCCGCAATCTCGCGGTGGCGCGACGCTCCATGGCGGTGGCGGCCAGTTTCGGCCTTGCCTGCTCGCTGTCCGTCGTCGTGCTCGGCGATCAATCCGGCTACGTCGCAAGCGAAAACCAGCAGATGAAAATCGCCGCCATCGAAGCGGAGTGGCATACCGAGCCGGCGCCGGCCGGCTTCACGGTGCTCGGATGGCCGGACGTCGCCGCACACAAGACACACGCGGAACTGAAGGTACCGTGGGTGCTGGGGTTGATTGCAACGCGCTCGCTCGACCAGGAGGTACCTGGCATCTACGAGCTGGTCGAACGCGCGCGCCAGCGCGTGGGAAGCGGCATGCGTGCTCACGCTGCGCTTCAGGCGCTGCGCGCCGATCCGGGCAACGTCGCGGCGCAGGCCGAGTTCGAAGCGCACCGGACCGACCTCGGATACGGCCTGCTGCTGTTGCGTTACACGCCCAACCCCGCGACCGCAACGCCCGAGGAGATCACGCGCGCAGCCTGGTCCACGGTACCGAACGTCCCGGTATTGTTCTGGAGCTTCAGGGTGATGGTCGCGCTGGGGCTGTTCTTCATTTTCCTGTTCGGCGCTGCGTTCTACCTCTCCGCCAGCCACGGCTTCGAGCGCAATCGATGGTTTCTGCGGCTCGCGTTTCTGAGTCTGCCGCTGCCCTGGCTCGCTGCCGAGCTCGGATGGATCGTGGCCGAATACGGACGGCAACCGTGGGCCATAGACGGAGTGCTGCCCACATTCCTCGGCGTATCCACGACTACGGCCACGAACGTGTGGCTGTCGCTCACGGGCTTCGTTCGTTTTCTATAGCGCCCTCGCCGCCGTCGATGCGTATTTGATGACGCGCATGATTCGGCTCGGGCCGGATGGGCTCGGCTACTGGCCGCAGCCAGCGCCCGATCGGCCGCAAATGGCCGGTGCGCGCTGAGCGGAGGGTCGCGACATGCTCGACTACGAAACCCTGCGTCTGATCTGGTGGCTGATTCTCGGCGTGCTCCTCATCGGATTCGCCGTGACCGATGGGTTCGACATGGGTGTGGGCGCGATCTTCCGTTTCGTCGGCCGCACGGACGAAGAGCGCCGCGCGCTGCTCGAATCGATCGAACCGGTGTGGGAGGGTAACCAGGTTTGGTTCATCCTCGGCGGTGGTGCCGCCTTTGCGGCATGGCCGCTGCTGTACGCGGCGTCGTTTTCGGCGCTGTATCTCGCCATGTTCCTGGTGCTGGTCGCGCTGATTCTGCGGCCGGTCGGTTTCGCGTTTCGCGGCAAGCTGTCAGCCCCGGCATGGCGCAACGTCTGGGACTGGTCCTTGTTCGTCGGCGGCGCTGTACCTGCGCTGCTGTTCGGCGTCGCCTTCGGCAACCTGTTCCTCGGCATTCCGTTTCACTTCGATGAGCTGCAGCGTCCACTCTACGCGGGGGGCTTTCTTAACCTGCTGCACCCCTTCGCGTTACTGTGCGGGCTTGTGAGTCTGTCGATGTTCATCCTGCACGGTGCCGTGTACGCAGCCGGCAAGGTCGATGCCTCGATTGCCCGGCGCGCAGCCACGGTGGGCCGCTGGGCAGCGCTGGTGTTCGTCATTGCCTTCATCGCGGCCGGTGTTTGGGTCAGTGCCCTGGACGGTCAGCGCATCATGTCGGCGATAGACACCAGCGCTCCTTCGAATCCGATCTTGAAAGACGTAATCGTCGAACGTGGGGCATGGCTCGCCAACTTTCGCGCGCACGGCCTTTTGTGGTTGGCGCCGGCGGGCGCCGTGGCGGGAGCGCTGTTCGCGCAACTGCTGCTGCGCTCCGGACGTTCGAGCCTCGCCTTTCTCGCGAGCGCCATCACTCAGGCGGGCACGATCCTAACTGCAGGCATCGCGCTGTTTCCATTCCTGATGCCCTCCTCCACCCACCCAGGCCACGGGCTCACGGTCTGGGACGCTTCCAGCAGCGCGAAGACCCTGACCATCATGCTGATCGCGGTGATCGTCTTGCTGCCGGTGGTGCTCGCCTACACGGCATGGACGTTTCGGGTGTTGCGTGGCCGGATCACCCTGGAGGAAATACGGCGTCACCTTGGTTTCTATTGATCTGCGGAGCAGGCACTCATGTGGTACTTCAGCTGGATTCTCGGACTCGCTTTCGCCCTGGCTTTTGGCGTGCTGAACGCCATCTGGTACGAAGTTGGCGAACGCGATGCAACGTCGGAGTAAATCGCCGGCGCACAACGCCCGGCGTGCAACCTGAGGGAGAAGGTTACACGCGCGGGCGCTGGCGCGGCGGGGACGCCGTCGCTGCAAGCGGCACTGACAGGGCGTACTGTTCGGGGGTACCGAAAGCAGGATTTTCCAGCAGCAGCAGGCCAGCGGCGGTGTTCGAAATCGGAATGTGATAGTTGCTGTGGAGCTTGCGCGCGCCATGCAGCAGCGCGCCGCGGGCGGCGATCCACATCACGAGCTCGACGCCCTGCGTGCCCGCAAGCTCGATGAGCTCAGGGTTCGAGTAGCCGGTCAGCGCAGCCGGATCGTCGACGAGCTTGTCCATGCACATCAGGTCGAATTCCTTGTTGATGAACCCGGCGCGCTGTCCATCGAGCTGGTGCGAAAGGCCACCCGTTCCCAAGATGAGCACGCGCGCATCGCGCGGGAACGATTCGATGGCACGACCGACCGCGTGACCGAGCGCGAAACAGCGCGCGGCCGATGGCATTGGATGCTGGACCGTGTTGATGGCGATGGGCACCGTACGTACCGGGCGCGCGTCGGCACCCGGCCAGAGCAGCGACATCGGTACGACGAACGCATGGTCGACCAGCATTTCCTGACACGTCGTAATGTCGAAGTCGGCTTGCACGAGCTGCTCGATCACGTGCCATGAAAGGTCCAGATCACCCGGGAAGGGTTGCAGGACCGGCAAGCCCCAGCCTTCATCCGCGTTGCGGTACTCGGGCGCGGCGCCGACCGCGAAGGTCGGCATCTTGTCGAGGAAAAAGTTGAGCCCGTGATCGTTGTAGAAGATCACGACCGTATCGGGACGCACGCGATCGAGCCACGCATGCACGGCGTCGAAGCCGTCGAAGAACGGTTTCCAGTAGGCCTCTTGCTGAACTCCGCGTGCGATTGCGCCGCCGATCGCCGGAACGTGTGACGTCATCAGGGCGCCGACTATCTTTGCCACGGCTCACTTCCCCGCTGCGACGAGTTTTTCCTTGAAGGCGCCGACCGTCATGCCGGTCTGCTGCGCACCGATGTCCTGAACATCCAGGTTAAAGATGCCGGCAAGCTTGGCTAGGTAGTAGATGTTGCCACCCGCCTCGATCAGGGCCAGCACGTCGCGGCGGCGCACGGCATCGCGCTGCGCTTCATCAAGGCCGTACATGGCGCAGTACGCTTCCTCGTCCTTCAGAAAGGCGGCACGGTTCTCCGCGTTGTTGAAAGAGAAACACATGCGGTTGAGCGCGTAGCCGCGACGAGCCTCGGCGGCGCCGAAAATGCGGGTCCCGGGAATCTCGCGCCCGGTTGTCGCTGCGGTCATTGCTCCTTACCTCCCTCTGCGCATGGGGCAACTGCTAAAGGATCATGCCGGGTCGGCCGAGCTCACGACATGCGCGCCTTTGCCTAGTGCATTGCGGAAACTGCGTAGAGGACGCGCGCTTGCATCGAACGACGTTGCGCGCCACAGTGCGCCGTGCAGCCGTGCTGGTCGCGCGCTTTCGCGGCCTGGACCAGCCCGCGAGGCTCGCGCCAGCAACAACGTTAAAGAGGGGCAAACCGCTATGGCGATCTCAATTCATCCCGCCGTCGACGGCGGCGTAAAGCCTGGATCAAAGGACTTCAAGGGTGGAACCCTGACGTGCAAGTGCGCACAGAATCCGGTCACCGTCAGCATCAAGGGCAACGTGGCTCATAACCACGCGTGTGGCTGTACCAAGTGCTGGAAGCCGCAGGGTGCCCTGTTCTCAGTGGTCGCGGTGGTGGGCCGCGACAACGTGACCGTGACCAGTAACGGGCAAAAGCTCAAGGTGGTCGACCCCAGCGCCACGATTCAACGCCATGCCTGCACCGGCTGCGGCGTGCACATGTACGGCCGCATCGAGAACAAGTCGCACCCGTTCTACGGCCTGGACTTCGTTCACGTCGAGTTGTCGAAGGACAAGGGCTGGGCGGCGCCGGAATTCGCCGCCTTCGTATCGTCGATCATCGAATCCGGTGCCAAGCCGGAGACGATGGGCGCAGTGCGGGCGCGTCTCAAGGAGCTGAAGCTCGAGCCGTACGACTGCCTATCGCCCCCGCTGATGGACGCGATCGCGACTCATACGGCAAAGGCAAAAGGCGTACTCGCCTGACACTCTCAGGTGCGGCGCCTGCACGGCGCCGCACCTTGGTCGCGAGATTGCCTCGGGGCGCCGCGTCGTCAGACCGCTGGCCGCAACTCCGCAACGGGCGTCGTGATGCCGAGCGCGGCGCGCAGCGCATCGTCCACCCGGTCGCAGAAGACGAAGCGGACTTCCTTGCGAACGCTTTCGGGCACATCTTCGAAATCGCGGCGGTTGCGCGCCGGCAGCAGCACGGTACGGATCCCGGCGCGATGTGCGGCGATCACTTTCTCCTTGATTCCGCCGACCGGCAGCACGAGTCCGCGCAGGCTGATCTCGCCGGTCATCGCGACATCGCTGGCCACGGTCTTGCTGGTGAGCAGCGATACCAGCGAGGTGAACATCGCGACGCCCGCGCTGGGGCCGTCCTTGGGGATTGCCCCCGCCGGCACGTGAATATGCAGGTCACTCTTCTTATATAGCTGCGGATCGATACCCAGCGAATCGGTGCGCGATTTCACCAGCGACAGCGCCGCCTGCGCGCTCTCACGCATGACGTCGCCGAGCTGGCCGGTCAGGATCAGGCGCCCGCTCCCGGGAATGCGCGTTGATTCCACGAACAGGATGTCGCCGCCAACCGGCGTCCAGGCGAGCCCGGTGGCGACACCCGGCACGCTCGTGCGCATGGCGGTTTCGCTCTCGAAGCGCGGTGCGCCGAGAATCGCGTCCAACTCATCCGGCTCGACCGTGCGCTGCACGAGCGTTCCTTCGGCGATGCGAACCGCGACATTGCGCAGTACCGCACCGATGGTGCGCTCGAGGCTGCGACAGCCGGCCTCGCGCGTGTAGTCGCGCGCAATGTGGCGCAGCGCCTCGTCCGTGATCGAGGCCTGTTCGGCCTTGAGGCCGTTGGCCTCGAGCTGACGCCGCACGAGATAGCGCTTGGCGATCTCGACTTTTTCCTCCTCGGTGTAGCCGGTCAGTTCGATGAGCTCCATGCGATCGCGCAGCGGCCCGGGGATCGTATCGAGCACGTTAGCCGTGGCGATGAACAGCACGCGGGACAGATCGAACGGCACACCGAGATAGTTATCGCGAAAAGTGTTGTTCTGCTCCGGGTCGAGCACTTCGAGCAGCGCCGACGACGGATCGCCGTGAATGCCGGCCCCCAGCTTGTCGATCTCATCGAGCATCAGGACGGGATTGCGTGTACCCGCCTTGCGCAGTGCCTGGATGATGTTGCCGGGAAGTGCGCCGACGTAGGTGCGCCGGTGACCGCGAATCTCAGCCTCATCGTGCACGCCACCCAGGCTCGTGCGCACGAACTTCAGCCCCAGCGCGCGTGCGATGCTTTGCCCCAGCGACGTCTTGCCCACGCCGGGTGGACCCACGAAGCACAGGATCGGGCTGCGACCCTGTGGATTGAGCTTGCGCACGGCGAGGAACTCGAGGATGCGCTTCTTGATCTTGTCGAGGCCGTAGTGGTCCTCGTCGAGGACACGACGTGCGTTCGCGATGTCGATCGCTTCCTCATCGAGCTTCGACCATGGCAGCTGGATCATCCAGTCGAGCCAGGCCCGGAGCATCGAGTATTCGGGGCCGGTGTCAGGCATGCGCTCCAGGCGCTTGAGCGCCTGCTGCGCCTGCTCCAGCGCTTCCGCCGGCATACCCGCCTTCTCGATTGCCGCGCCGATCTCGCGCATCTCTTCCGAAAGGCCCGCGTCCTCGCCCAGTTCCTTCTGGATCTGCTTCATCTGCTCGCGCAACAGGATCTCGCGCTGGCGCTCGTCGATCGCGCCGCGGGTCTGTTCCTCGATCTGGCGCTGCAACTTCAGCACCTCGATCCGATGCGAAACCAGTTCCGTGACCCGATCGAGGCGCGTCTTGAGGTCCAGCGTCTCGAGCAACTGCTGTCGCTCCGTCACTTTCACATCCAGGAAGCTCGCTACCAGGTCCACGAGCGCGGCCGGAGACTCGATGCCCTGCACCGCGTTGGCCAGCTCAGCGGGCGCGCGCGGCAGCAGCCCGATCGCCTCCACCGCCAGGCGCTTCAGGTTGAGCGCGAGGGCTTCAACTTCGCTCGACGATGGGGACTTCTCGTCGAGAAACTCCACACGTGCCATCAGATACGGCAGGCCGGGCTGAAAATCGAGCGCGCGAAAGCGCCGCTCGCCCTGCAGCACCAGGTGATGCGCGCCATCGCCTGCGGTGACGTAGCGCAGCACAGACGCAACCGTGCCGATGCGGTGCAGATCCTCGCCCGTCACTTCGTCCTTGCCGGAGTCGCGCTGCAGAAGCACTCCGATCTTGCGCTCCGCGCGCACGGCCTCCTGGGCCGCGGCGATCGAGCCTTCGCGGTTCATGCCGATCGGCAGCACGGTACCCGGAAACAGCACGACGTTGCGCACCGGGAGAATGACGAGCATGTCATCCGAGACTGTGGACGTCGGCGTTGCAGTGGCAGGTGACTGGTTGTCGCTCATATGCGGTCTGTCTCTCTCATTGCTTGCCCAGGCGCAGCTGCAGGATGCCGTCTGCGCACGACTGCTCGATGAGCTCGTAGCGCCCCTGCGGCAATGCAACGCGGCGTTCGAAGCACCCGTAGGGAATTTCCAGGCGGCAAATGCGCGCGTTACGCCCGCTGGCGCTCGAATGGCGTTCAGCCCGCACCAGGATCGCGGCTCCTTCGAGGTGCAGCTCGATTCGCTCCGCAGGGACTCCGGGGAGTGCCAGCAGGATGATGATTTCAGCCGCGGTCTCGATGACATCGACGGGCGGCTCCCAGTGCAGCTGCATTCCGGGTCGGCCCACGGCGCGATAGAACTGCCGCTGCAGGCTATCGGCCCGTTCCAGCAGATCGAGCGCCTCGGCCCACATCCAGGAGCGGGGGTCGCGGTTTGTCATGTCGCCTCGGGTCGCAGGGGTTCGTGAGCGCGAATCTTGTGGCAGATCTACGGACATCAAGGGGATACTCCCCCCGTCGGAGCAGCCGCCGCATGATCAACTTCAAAGCGCACCCCTGCGATGAGGCGGCCATCGCCGCGACTCGCGGTACGATCGACTGCGGCCGCCACCAGAAGAGGTGGGTGCTGACGGCATCGGTACTCGCCTCGACCATGGCGTTTGTCGACGAATCCGTCGTCAGCGTCGCCTTGCCGCGAATCCAGATCGACCTTGGTACGACCCTTATGGCGATGCAATGGGTCGTCAACGCCTACACGCTCTGCATGTCGGCGTTGCTGCTGATCGGCGGTGCTGCCGGCGATCTCGCTGGGCGCAGGCGCATGTTCCTCATCGGGGTCGCGATATTTGGGGTGGCCTCCCTCGGCTGCGGCCTGGCCCCGAATGCGCAGGCGCTCATTGCGGCGCGCGCCCTTCAAGGTGTGGGAGCGGCGCTCCTCATTCCCTGCTCGCTCGCGATCATCGGCGCAGCGTTCGACGAGAAGGAGCGCGGCGCAGCGATCGGCATCTGGTCGGGCGCGTCGGCGATCGCGGCTGGGATTGGACCGCTGCTGGGAGGCTGGCTGATCGACCATACGTCCTGGCGCGCGATCTTCCTGATCAACCCGCTGCTCGCGATTGTCGCCCTGTGGGTCGGTTTGCGGCGCCTGCCTGAGAGCAGCGATCCGGAGGCGCCGCCTGGACTTGACTGGCGTGGCGCCCTGCTGGTGTTCGCCGGGCTGGGCGTACTGGTATACGGGCTGATCGAAGCCGCGGCACTCGGCTGGCGGCATCCGCTCGTGCTCGGCTCGATCATCGCCGGCGGCGTGTTGCTGGTCGCGTTCGTGTTCGAAGAACGGCGCAGCCGTCGGCCCATGATGCCGCTCGAGCTGTTCAGCTCGACAACCTTCAGCGGCATCAACCTCCTGACCCTGCTGCTGTACGGCGCCTTGGGTGGTGCGTTTTTCTTCGTGCCGTTCCTGCTCATCCAGGTGCATGGCTTTTCCGCGACCGCCACCGGTGCGGCGTTCCTGCCCTTCACGTTGGTTCTGGGGGCACTGTCGCGCTGGTCCGGTGGACTCGTCGACCGCGTCGGCGCGCGCGGCCCCCTGATCATCGGGCCCAGTATCGTCGCGCTCGGCTTCGGGCTGCTCGCTCTCGCGAGTGCGAGCCCCCGCTACTGGGCTGTTCTCGCGCCGATGGTGGTGCTCGGCCTCGGCATGGCGATCACAGTAGCCCCGCTCACCACGACGGTTATCAATGCGGTCCCGGCGCGTCAGACGGGTGTGGCATCCGGCATCAACAATGCCGTGGCATCGGTCGCAAGCCTGCTCATGATCGCGATGCTCGGCACTGTTGCGCTGAGTGCGCTGGATAGGTCGCTCGATCGACACCTGGTGGGTGCGCAAGCTACACCCGAGGTAAGAGCCGTGGTCGACAGTGCGCGAGGCGGTTTCGTGCTGCCGACGATGCCATCGCAGCTGCAGCCGGAAGAGCGCGAGGTCGCGACCACGGTCATCGCCAGCGCGTTCGTCGATTCAATTCGACTGGTTATGTTAATCGCCGGCGCGCTGGCTCTCGTCAGCGCGATGGCGGCAGCGTTCACAATTCGGGCGAACGTACCTGAACGCGCTGTTTCTGGCATTTCCGGGGCTTCAGATCGCAGATAAGCGCGCCGCCGGGATGGACTCCGGCGCGTCGTGGGGAGACGATACCTCACGGTGCGGAACCGAGCGGAGACCCACATGCGCACTCACACTCTTATGCTGGCATCCTCGGCGCTGCTGCTCCTGGCAGCATGCCAGCAGTCCAAGGAGCCGGCTGCAGGCATCACCGAGCTTGCGTGGGCGCGTGTCGCACTCGAACGCAATCCGAGCATCGAAGTCATCGCCACCGATATTCAGACCGGCGTCTTCACGATCCGCGACAAGCGAACCGGACAGATTCAGGCGGTGAAATTGAGTGAGCTGGCGGCCGCGCCCATCTCACTGCTGGCGGCGCCCATCTCGCGATCCGAAGCTCCCGCAGCGACGGTCGCGCCGAGTGTCGCGGAGTCTGCGCCCGCAGAGGCGACGGAGGAACCGCAGGCCGACGCTCGGCCCGCGGAACCTGCCGGACCCGCGAAGGCAGCATCCGCCACTGAAGCGAAGGACTACACGATCGAGCGGGCCGATGGCCAGGTCAAAGTCAGCGGCCCCGGTATCAGCATCGTCTCATCCGGTGGTGCTGCCACGTCTGCAGCGGGCGCGGAGCCCGAACTGCGCAAGGCTGAACCGATCATCTGCGAAGGTCCGCGCATGGTTCACCTCGACAATCGCAAGATCTACGTCGACGGCGATGCCGTTACTGCGCGCGCCGGCTGTGAGCTGTACCTGACCAACAGTCGCATCGTCGCTTCCGGCACGGGCGTCGTGGTGCAGGACGCCACCGTGCACATCGCCAACAGCTATATCCAGGGCGCGTCGGGCTCGTTCGAGGCGGCGATCGGCGCCAGGATGTTCGTGCGCGATTCCACCTTCAACGGACTGTCGCGTCGCGACGCGTTCGCCCAGGTCGAAGACCAGGGCGGGAACGAGTGGCGCTAGCCGCTCAGCCCACGCGCGGCGACAGCAACAATCGACCGCCAAGGACCAGGAGAATGCTGCCCGAGATGCGGGTCAGCCGGCGCTGCCAGCGAAGGTCGCGCCGCAGCGCATTGCTCAGGGCTCCTCCGGCCCAGGCATAGAGCAGATTCACCAGCGTCCCGGACAGGATGAAAAGCGCGCCTAGTACGAGCACCTGCGTGGTAACGCTGCCTCGTGCCGGATCGGCGAATTGCGGCAGGAAGGCGAGAAAGAACAGCGCGACCTTGGGATTGAGCACGTTGGTGAGGAGCCCGCGACGAAAGACCTGGCTCAGGTCCGGGTCCACGACCGCCGACTCCGGCACTCGCGCGTCCCGCCACGCCGCGATGCCAAGCCAGATCAGATAAAGCGCCCCACCGATCCGCAGCGCGTCGAACGCCCAGCGGTGCGCGAGCAGCAGCGCCGCGACTCCGAACGCGGCGATGCAGGTGTGAAAGACGATCCCGCCCGAGATTCCAAGCGCGGCAAATATGCCACCGCGAACACCATGGCGCGCGCTGTTGGCCAGGACGTAGAGCACATCCGGTCCCGGCGCGAGATTGAGCGCGAGGGTGGCCGCCATGAACAGCAACAGTTGAGCCGTATCGAACACGCCTAGCGCTCCCGGTTGAACGAGCCGTACAGATCATCGAATAACACGTACGCGCGCTCAAGCCGCTCCTCGTCCTGCGCACAGCGGGCCACGATGCCTGCGAGCAGCTGCTGGACTCCCGCAGCCTCCTCGCGCCCGTACTTCTGGTCCTTGAGGTCGAGGTCGTGAACGATCTCGCCGATGGCAGCGAGGGCCCGATCGTCGCGACCCAGCCGGGCGGCCAGGACCTCGAACGTGCAGCGATCTCCCTCGTGGGTGAATTCCGCCTCGTACATATCGAACCGCAACTCGTTGCTGCCTGCGCGGTAGTGCCGGTCGGTGACGAACTTGAACCTGGCCTCGGGATCGATCCAGCGCCTGATCAGCCAAGCGCTCGCCATGCGGTCGACATGTACGTTGGCGCGCGTGACCCACGTCCGTCCTCGCAGATGCTCCAGGTCTTCGACGTTCATGCCCGATACCTCCTTTATCCGCGCCGGCGGCGCAGCATGGGGCTCGAGACCCCGCAACAGTGCGTGCACCTGCTCGCGCCCGTCGGCCTGGAAGAAGTCGATAGCCTCGATAGCCATGAGGCGGTCGCGAAAGCGAGCCAACGCGGCTGCGGCTTCCCCTTGCGTTGGCCGTGCACGCTTGCGCTCGAACTGCGAGTTGAACTGGGCAATCGCCTCGGCGAGCTCGCGATACTGCTCAGTGCGCGCCGCGTCGAACAGGGCCACGAGTTCGTCGTTCGACATTCCCTGCACGGCAGTCGCTGTGAAGATCACGCCGTCGCCACCCGCCTGGCGCACGTCGCGCAGAATCCACTCGAAGTCTTCCAGGGCCCCCTCGCCGGCAGGCAGGAGGTAGAACGCGTTCTTGAACGAAGCCGCGCCTACGTCCTGCAGGCGTCGCCAGATCTTCACGCGCGCGTATGCGGGCTGTGCCGGGAGATTGAATGCAAACAGACACCAGGTCCGCTCGTCAGCCGCCGTAGTCACGCGCTCTGTCATTCGCTTGTGTTGTGATACATATGTATCATTATTTCTATAATACGATATGCTTATATCAATGCCTAACAAGCTGAATGTCAAGCCCGCCAGGAGGTGCCCGTCATGACACGCAGAGATCTCGCCCGCCTGATCGGCGGCATTCTGGTGGCTGGCAGTGCTTCAACCGGCGAGACAGCTGAGAGCCGCGACCTCACTGGCGATCCTGCCGAGCTTTGGCGCCGGTCTTTCCCTGCACTGACAGGCTCCTCACGCGCCTATCTCGACAGTGCTGCAACGACCCAAAAGCCTGCAGCCGTAATCGCCGCGCTGACGCAATTCTATGCGCGCGACAATGCCAATCCCGGCAAGACACAGCACCGCTCGGCGCGTATCGCCTACGAGCACTACGAGGGCGCGCGTCAGGTCGTGGCGACGTGGCTCAACGCGTCGAGCGCCGAGGAGATAGTCTGGGTCCGCGGCACCACTGAAGGCATCAATCTGGTGGCGGCTGCCTGGGGCCCGACAGGCCTTCGGCCCGGCGACCGGGTGCTGCTGACCGTCGCCGAGCACGCCTCCAACTTGCTGCCGTGGCGGCTGGCCGCCGATCGCGCGGGCGCCCGCGTGGATCTGGTCGCGGTCGACGATGCGGGACGCGTGGACCTCGCCGATCTCGAGCGCAAGCTCGACGCACGCCCGCGACTTCTCGCGTTCAGCCATGTGTCTAATGTCGCCGGCTACGTCAACCCTGCGGCTGAAATCTGCTCGCGTGCGCGCCGCGCGGGGACCCTAACCCTGATCGATGCGGCTCAGTCAGCGCCTCATATCGCGCTCGACGTCCGCGCGCTGGGCTGTGATTTCCTGGCCTTCTCCAGCCACAAGATGCTGGGCCCGATGGGCGTCGGCGTACTCTGGGCGCGCCGCGAGCTGCTTGAGGCGATGCCGCCCTACCAGGCCGGCTCCAACATGGCACATGCAGTCGATCGCGATTCGGGCGAGATCGAGCACGCGGCGTACAAGTTCGGCGCCGGCACGCCCTACGCTCCCGGTCCGATCGGCCTGGCGGCCGCCATCGGGTTCATCGACTCACTGGGACGCGATGCCATCGCCGCTCATGAAAGGGCACTGACGGAATACGCGCTGCACAGACTGCGTGAGGTTCCCCGCCTACGCCTGCTGGGGCCACAGGTGCCAGAACAACGCATACCGGTCTTCTCATTCGAGATGACCGGTCTCACTGCGGAAGATGTGCAGCGCCGGCTCGACGCGCAGGACATCGCTATTCGCGCCGGCGACCTGGCTGCGCTGCCACTGCTCAAGCACTTCGGCGTGCAGTCGGCCGCGCGCGCCTCGTGCTACCTCTATACGACGCAAGCCGACATCGATCGGCTAGTCACTGCCCTCGGGGAGATGAAGTCATGACACTCCGGACCCACGCAGCAGTAGCCCTCGCCGTTCTGGCCCTGACGCTTTCCGTCCTCTCGACTGCAATTGCCGACAGCGACACACGTCAAATCGCCGAGCAATTGCGCGATCGTGCGCTCGCCGGATCCCAGGCATGGGCGATCCTCGAGTCACTCACCACGGAGATCGGCCCGCGACCCGTAGGCTCGCCCGCGATGGCTCGCGCCAGGGAGTGGGGACTGGCGACACTGAAGGCAGCGGGTCTTGAAGACGTACACGCCGAGGAATTCGTCAAGGACAACGCGTGGATTCGTGGGGCTGAATCCGCACAGGTCACTGCGCCCTACCCGCACGCGCTGGCTATTCTCGGACTTGGCAATGGAGTCCCCACCCCACCGCCGGGAATCGAAGCGCCGATCACCCTGTTTTCGAGCTTCGAAGAACTCGCGGCTGCGCCGCCGGGCTCGCTTGCCGGCCGCATCGCCATTCTCGACCAGCCGCTCAATGTGGCGCAGGGTGAAGAGGGTTACCGCGCGGCGGCGCGTGGGCGACGCGAAGGACCGTCCCTTGCCGCAGCTCGCGGCGCCCTCGCCTTCATGATTCGTTCGCTCTCCACCAGCGATGCGCGCTTGCCCCACACCGGAGCCGTGCGCTATGCGGACGGGGTCCCACGTATTCCCGCAGCCGCCCTTGCCGTGCCCGATGTCGAGCTGCTGCAGCGCCTCGCCGCTCGCGGTCAACCCGTGCGAGTGCGGTTAAACCTGGCTTCCTCAGTCATCGCGCACGCGCCCGCCTGGAACATCGTCGGGGATCTGCGCGGCCGCGACCCCCAGGCACAGATGCTCGTGATCGGAGGGCACCTCGACAGCTGGGACGTGGCGGAGAGTGCGACGGACGATGGGGCCGGCGTTGCCATCTGCGTGGCTGCGGCTCGCTTGATCGCAGACTTGCCGCGACGCCCGCGGCGCTCGATCCGCGTCGTGCTCTGGGGCTCGGAAGAGACCGGCGGCAGTGGGACGGCCTTTGCGCAGGCGCATCGCGGGGAAATCTCGAACATCGTGCTGGCGAGTGAAAGCGACATGGGGAGTGGGAGGATCTACCGCATCGCATTCTCGATCGATGCGTGGAGCGATCCACGCCTCGCCGAACTCGCTCGCGTGCTCACGCCGCTCGGCATCTTCATGGACCACGACGCAGCGACGTTTGCCGGCACCGACGTCGACGAGCTGCATAAGCAAGGCGTGCCCATCGTGCGCATGAGCCAGGATGCGCGGCGTTACTTCGCGACGCATCACTCCGCGGACGACACGCTGAACAAGGTGGACCGGAGTGATCTCGAGCAGAACGTGGCGGGCTGGGCGGCGATGCTGTACGTCGTGGCGCAAAGCGATATCGACCTGCGCGCCGGCGGCGCCGGTAAGACCGCTGCGAATCGAGGGGCCGTAACGATCTACGCGTCGAACAGGGCCAGCGTCCGGACCTCGATGCTCTCGCGCGGCAACTTGTCGCGGCCCGCGTCCGGATCGTCGAACGCCGTATGCGGAGCAAAGCGTGCCGTGCCGTCTTCCGCCTGGTCGAAGCACTTGAGCAGGAGCACCTCGTCCGGCGTCATCTGCGGCGCGTAGAACCAACGGTGCGCCCGACTGAACTTCACGGTGTAAAACTCCCCGACCCGGTCGGGGTAAATAAGGTCTGTCGCGACCAGATCGTCGAACGCGACGCTTTGTGCATCGCTCACGGCGAGTGGTGAATCCTGTAGCGGGCCACGGATCGGGCGCCACACATTGATCACGGCGTAACGCCGCCCGTGCAGGATGTGCGCTTCCTCGCCGAGGATCTCGCGCGCCCGGCGCGGTCCGGAGCTCGCAGTGAAATCGACGTGCACGCGATGCACTGGCGGCCGCGTGCCGGTCGCGCTGCCGCGAGAATCGTCAGCGCTGCGCCGTCGCAGCGTGTGATCGAACACGATCACCCGCGCGGCGCCTGTCAGTTCGACGACGACCTGCGCCGCCTCAGCATAGTAGTCGCGACGCACGGCCTCGCCATCGTCGAAGCGCTGGAAACGACTGGGGGCGGTAGCAAACTGAAATCCCTCGCGATCGACCCTGAACCCGGCGGCGAGCGGGCGCAGGTTCCGGATCGTGACGGTGCGCTCTTCATATTGGGCGGTCGACTGCGGCACGCCCGGCGGCGGGTCGTCTGCGTAGTTACGCGGCCGTTCATGCCCAGCCACGACGAAGCTCAATCGCCCGTCGATGCGCGGCAAAGATTCGATTGCGGCAGCGCTCAGTCGCATGTAACACACTCAAGGGACGCCAGCTGACGCCCGACCAGCGAACGTGTTACAGCACCAAGCTCATCGGGCCCCACCGTCGATGCCGAATCTTCGGCCTCGGGATCAAGCCAATAGATCGCATCGAAGGGAACCGAGCCCTGACTGATGCGTGCCAGCAGGGTGTCGAAGATCGAATATTTTCGCGTGCTCATCGAGGGTCTCCTGTCGGCGCCGCGAACCGCAACATCACGATTCAGCGCACGCTCGCAGGTTGCCTCGAAGCGCTCAACGCAACAAACAGAGTGTCTTTACGCGCCTTAAGTTTTGCTTTAGGCCGCTCAGGCTGGCGGCGGGGATGCGAGCGACCCTCGCCAGGCCGGCAGCTCCGCGAGGCCTGCATGCCAACGCCTGATCTGCGCGTAGTTCGCCAGCGGAATCTGCGCGGGAACGGCCAGATTCAAGGGCGCGCCGAGCGAGAAGTCCGCCACCGTGAGCCGATCGCCGGCGACGTACTTGCGCCCCTTGAGGTGCGCATCGAGTACGGCGGCAGCGCGATGAAAACGCTCCTCGCCCTTCGCAATCTCGGTCGGATCCGCGTCGCCAATCTTCAGCAGTCTCTTGACCAGCCGTTCGAAGATCATGATGGCGCAGGCCGGGTCCCAGTTGGCGAGATCCCAGCATTGCCAGCGCGTGACGTCGGCCCGGCTCCTCGCATCCGTCGGTAGCAGGCCGGTCTCGGGTTTCTTGTCCGCCAGGTACTGCAGGATCGCGTTCGATTCCCAGAGCACGAAACCGTCTTCCTCGAGCACCGGCATGCGCTGGTTCGGATTCAGCGCCGTGTACTCGGGGCTGCGCTGCTCGCCCTTGGTGAGATCGACGATGCGTTTGTTGTAGTCCAGGCCCAGGTAGTTGGCCAGCGCGATGACCTTGAAGGCACGCGGCGAAGGCGGAAACACGTACAGATTCAGCATGTCGATACTCCTGCGTAGTGAGTCATTGCGCGGCCGCGGCCGCATACAGCTGCAGCAAGCCACTCCATCCATTCGGCGCTCCGACCTGCTGGCGCACGGTCTCACCCTGCTCGCCGTAGCGCTCGAGATTGCGGTGCTCGAGCTCGACCAGCGTGGCGGCGGCACCATCGGCCGTGAAGCGCACCTCCACTTCAGTCGTGATGCTCGGGTCGTACTTGAATTTGCTGTTCAGCTGCCAGCCGAGTACCAGCCGGCTGGGCGGCTCCCAGACCAGAACTGTTCCGACATCGCACTCGGAACCGTCCTCCCCGCGCTCGAACCAGCGCCCGCCGGCGCGCGGCTCGATCACCGCTTCCTTCATGGGCGCGGTGCCAATCGAATGCGTATGTGGCCACCAGCGGGCGAGGCCCGCTGTGAACACTTCAAACGCGTGTGCGGGCGGCGCGCTGACGCGCACGCTTCTGCGAACGGGCGCGACCGTGAGGGTGCGGTTCATCTTGCTTGTCCCTGGGCAATGCGTGGAGCGAGCGCTCGATTTCGGCCTGGAATGACGTCAGGGCCTGGTCCCAGAACTGATCCAGCCACTTGCGCAGCGGCCCCAGACCGTGTGGATCGATGTAATACACGCGCCGCGCGCCGTCGGCGCGGTCCGCGACCAGCCCGGCCTCTTTCAGGACTTTCAGGTGCTGCGACACCGCCGGGCGGCTTACCGGCATCTCCTCGGCGATCTCCCCTACTGCGCGCGGGCCGGAGCGCAGTCGCTCGAACACCTGTCGGCGCGTGGGATCGGCCAGGGCGGCCAATGCCGAGTGGTAAGCCATGCCTTACGGTAACCTAATACTTACCGCATGGCAAGCGTCGCGCTCAGGACGAGATCCGCTGCCCTGCTCGCGCGCTGCGCCGGAATTCCCGTGGCGATACGCCCGCGGCTCTGCGGAAACTGCGCACGAAATTGGACAGATCGCCGAAGCCGACTTCATAAGCGATGTCCCCGATCGGTCGCTCTTCGTCGGCCAGCAGGCGCGCGGCGCGGCGCAGACGGGATCGCACCAGGTATTGATGCGGAGTCACGCCGAGGACATTGCTGAACAGCCGCAGGAAGTGGAACGGACTCAGGTTCACCTGCAGCGCCACGTCCTCGAGGTCGATGGGCTCACTGCTCTTCTCGTCGATCCACAGCGCACTCTCTACCGCCCGACGACGATCGGCAGCCCGTGCCTGCGGCGCCCGGTACCCGCCTCCCGCAACGAGCTCGATGAACCGCGCCGCGAACAGCAGGCCCGCCTCGTCGAGGCCGACGTCAGTGGCGCGCTCGGCTGCAGCCTGTGCCAATTCGGCGGCTACCATCAATTCAGCGAGCGGTGGCACGCTGCCGACGCCCCAGGCGTGCTTCGCGCCGCCCAGAGTTTCGACGAGTTGTGGCTCGAGGTGAAACGACAGGCATTCATCACCCTGCGCATGGTCATGGGTGCACATGAACTCGTCGCCTGGACGCCCGACGAGGATCGATCCAGCAACCAGCTCGAACGCCCGGCCTCGATGTTGATAGCCAAAGGTGCCGCGGCGTACGTAGGAGACCGTGTGCTTGTCGTGGACCTCGATGAAGGGACGGTCGGCGGGTCCGGCGCTGCACCGGCAATCCACGACCGTGATCGGCCCGCGCTTGAGAGGTGTCATGACCAGCATAGGCCGCGAAGGCTACTCGCGACGCCGGCACCCGGCAAATCACGCGCAGCAGTGGCAGGTCAGTGGTTGCTGGTCAGCCGGCGCAAATCTACTTAACCAAACGGTTGACTTTCTGCCGCCGCTCCATAATCATTCAACCATATGGTTCAGCATTCCACTGCCCGACTCGATCGCGTGTTTCACGCGCTCACGGACCCGACGCGCCGGCAGATGCTGCGCAGTCTCGCGCTGCGCGAGCGCACCATCAGCGAGCTGGCGCAGCCGTTCCGCATGTCGCTGACCGCGGCCTCCAAGCACGTGAAGGCATTGGAGCGCGCTGGGCTGGTGCGGCGCACGGTGCAGGGCCGCACGCATTTTTGCCGCCTGGATCCGAAACCGCTGGCGAGCGCAGCGGAATGGCTCAGGTTCTACGAGCGTTTCTGGAGCGAGCGACTCGATGCGCTCGAAGCCCTGCTCCGCCATCCCGACAAGGAATGACTCATGGCCACCGCAAAACACACTCACACCTCGGACAGGCCGGACTCGGCAGACACCGGATTGGCGTTGACGGTGCACGTGGCGCGCCGCTTCAGCGCACCGCCTGAGCGTGTGTTCGACGCCTTCCTCGATCCCGCGCAGGCCCGCCGGTTCCTGTTCGCGACGGCAACCGGGCAGATCGTACGCGCGGATATCGATCCGCGCGTGGGCGGCTCATTCTGCTTCGTCGATCGGCGCGACGGAGTGGACGTTGCACACTTCGGCACGTATCTCGAGATCGACCGACCGCGGCGGCTGGTCTTCAGGTTTTCGGTCGAGCAATACTCGACCGAGGGCGACCGCGTGGTCATCGAAATCGTGCGGCTGGAGACCGGTTGCGAGCTCACGCTCACGCACGAGATGAAGCCCGAATGGGAACAATACGCGGATCGTGCCGCAGCGGGCTGGAGCAGTATTCTCGAGGCGCTCGCTGCGACCGTGGACTAGCGCTTCGGACGCGCTTCCGCGGCGAGATCCGTCGCCCGCCACAGATACCAGCTCGCGACCGTTCGGAACGGTTGCCAGCGGGCGCCATGCTTCTGCAGGTCTTTCGGGTGCGGCGGCTTGCGCTTGCGAAATGCGATCGCGAAGCCCTTGCGGATGCCGTAATCGTCCACGGGTAGGACGTCGGGGCGTCCGAGCCGGAAGATGAGCAGCATTTCCACGGTCCAGCGGCCGATCCCGCGTACTTCGGTGAGCCGCTCGATGATCGACTCATCCTCCATGCGCTGCACTTCTGTCAGTGTTGGGATCCTGCCCTCCACCGCCTTGCGCGCCAGATCGCGCAGGGACAGCGTCTTTGCACGCGACAACCCCGCGCCGCGAAGTCTGGCGTCGGACGTGCGCAGGAGCTGCTCCGCGGTGGGGCCGTGGTGGGCTCGCGGGAAAAGCGCACACACGCGCGCGTGGATCGTCGCCGCCGCCCTGCCCGTGAGCTGCTGGTAAACGATCGCCTCCGCGAGTGCGGTAAAGATGCTGGGTGTGCGATCGAGCCGCAGCCGAAACGGGCCGACCGCGTCGATGAGGCGGGCCAGTACCGCATCGGAGTCCCGCAGGTGTTTCACTGCCGCATCCGGATCGAATCCGAGTGTGCCGTCCCCCTCGAACAGGGAGCCTTGAGCAGCAGCTTGTGCTCCCTCGATCGCCAGCAGACGCAGCTTCGTCGCGACACCGCCGTTGGCGGAGAAGCCGCCGAGGCGACCGTCGGCAGCGACCACGCGATGACACGGCACCACGATTGCAAACGGGTTGCGCCCCAGTGCCTGTCCCACAGCGCGGGCCGAGCCTCGCGCGCCCAGCCGCTCGGCGATGTCGCCATACGAGATCGTTGCGCCCGGTGGAACCGTTCGGGCGATCTCGTAGACGCGCCGGTGAAACGGCGGCAGCCTTTCCATATCCAGCGTCACGGCGGCCAGGTCACTCGACTCACCGCACAGCAGCGCGACGATGGCATCGCGCGCGCGCTGCACGTCCGGCGGCGGCGGAATTTCGCGCGCTGCAGGAAAGCGCTCGAGCAGGCGTTCTCGAGTGCGGGACTCGCGCCCTTCCGGGAGCTGCACACCGACGATGCCGCGCTCACCCCACGCAATCGCGCAGCGGCCGATCGTCGTATCAAAGAAAGAGAAGCCCTGGACTGTCATGATTGACGGCCAATCTTAACATTGAGCGTGAGCCCAAGACTTGGAGGATCTTGCGCTGCACGCGCAGCGCGGCGGCCGCTCGATTCTTCAGGCGCCTCGCGCACCATTGGCCCGCCACCAGTGGCTCAGCGCGAAACCTACGGCAGCGACGCCAAGGACCTCGTGAATCAGCGCGGCAACTCCGTGTACCTGGTCAGTCGTGTAATAGAGTGCGTAGCCGCTGAGCGCGAGCACTGCCGCCAGCGTGGCCAGCGTGAATCCCGAGAGGCGGTTGCGCGGCTGGCGCCAGCGGTCTGGAACGTGGTTCGAGGTCATCCAGCCCAGCAGAAACACTGCCAGGACCGCGAGCCAGCCGTGCAGTCGAAGGAGCGCGGGCTGCCATGGATTCGGAGCTACGCCGAACTCGGTGTTCTCCTGGAAGAAATGCTCGAGCAACAGCCAGACACAACCGCTTAACCACAGCGCGCCAAAGACAAGGTACAACACCAACCTCATCCTGGCGGACATTCGCGCGGGCAATGGGCGGTTCACGATTGGATCACGCAGCGCCTGTCGGCCCGGATTGCAGCACCGTCTGCCATAGCCCGACGAGCCAACGCACGCCCTGCGTCACATGTTCGGACGACAACGTGGCGCCCGCGATATTCTTGATGTCGGCCCGAAAGCGCAGCTGCTCGAGACCGCGCCGTCCCTCGAACTGGTGGCGCCAGCCGGTACCGCGGATCTCTGCACCGTGGCTCTCGCGGTAGGCCAGAACCTCGACCGTGCTCAGTTTGCCTGCGGTATCGATGCCGAGCGCGTAGGTGATGAAGTCCTGGCGCCCGATGACCTCATCGATGAATACGTGTCCGAGCAACTCGGTGCCACGCAGGGCTCTCCAGATGCGCAGCGAACGATGAGGTGGCTGCGGTCCTGCGAGTTTCACGACCGTATCCTTCTGCGCCGGCGTCAGGGCCAGTGCTATTTCCTCGAAGCGATCCGCCGAAGCGAACAGCGATTGCTGCGCCTGCTCGATCGAAAGGTATTCCGCGGCGATGACCACCTGCGCCGGCGCAACGGCCAGCGCCGCCAGCCCGGGGCCGACAAGCCAGGAAAGCGTGTGCTCAGCCATGCGTCACCTGCGCGTCGTCATCGGAATCAGAACGCGTAGCCGAGACCCAGATCGAACCGATCACCGTCGCCGCCGCCGCGAAAATCAACATAGTCGGCCTTGATCACGACACCCGTGCCCAGCATCAGGTTGAAGCCTGCAGTCCATACCGACTGGTCCGGCAAGGACGAGGGAGTCAGTCCCGCGCCGATGTCCGCGTATCCGGATGCCGTGTTGAAACGTTCGTAGCGCAGGAATGGCGCGAGCGACCAATCCGCGCGGTCCCACGCTCGATAGGCGGCCTGCAGGTACCAACCGAAGAAATCCTCCGGTATCAGCACCGGGTTGCCGACAAACGTGAGGTTGATCTGCTGCGTTCCGCTGATATGGCCGTGAGCATAGAGCGCAGCGAAGTCCCAGGCAGCGGGCGTCCAGCGCGCATGGCCTTCCCACAGCGTGACGTCGGCGCTGGGGAGAGCGGGCTGACCCTGCGAGGCGCCGCCCGTGAAGATCGATCCACCCAGACGCAGCGCCGGGACTCCGGTGTAGTTGAGCGCCGCGAAGCCCGAGAGATCCTCGGCCCTCGCCAGCACGAGTTCCTGGTGGATCGAGCCGAGCGGTGACTCCTGGCCTTCTGCCGATGTTGGATCCCATTTCGATAAGTCGAAGCCTGTCGTCAAACCGATGTCCCAACGCAAACCGCCGGCGGTATTTCCCTGCACGGCCACACCGCCTTCACGCCACGTGCTCGGAATGATGCGGGTCTCGACGAAGTTGCGGAACACACCGTAGTAACGCGTCGGCTCGTGCACCTCGTTGAGCATGCCGCTCGGAATCAGGAACAGCCCGCCCCTCGCAACTGTGCTGGGCGTCAGCTCGCGTTCGATATACGCCTGCTCGACCTCCACCTCTCCGGGATCTTCCGCGGAGGCGATGGCATGCTCGATCTCGACCTCGCTCAGGAGGCGCGTCTTGTCATCGAACCGATAGCCGACGCCAAGCACGAAACGCCCGAGATCGGCGGTGGCGTCGGCAGCATCGCCGCGTGGATTGGAGTAGCTGATCTCGCCATAGCCGAACAGGGTCGGATTCTGGTCTACGGCCGTTGGCAGCGCAGCGCTTGCCTGCTGCTGCGTTGGAACCGCACTGTCGACACCGGCACGCTTGCGACTACGGCGTCCTGGGGACGTGTCGAACCTCGCTGCTGCTGCAACGACGCAACTTCCGCCCTGAGCGTGTCGACCTGCTGTATCAGCGCCTGCAGGCGTGCTTCGAGTTCCTCCGGAGTCGCTGCGCCGGCAATGAGCGGTGAAGTTGAAAGCGCGAGCACCGACGCCAGAGGGACGATGCGCGACACGAGGAGCGAGCTCAATCGAAGCGACATATCAACAGTCCTCAGGGCTGATAACCATCGGTCAGAGTGCGCGGGCATCCGCCTTAACATTAATGCTAATGCGAATGATTCGTACTTGCTGTAGCATAGCTGACGCATTTTGCTGGCGCCACTGTCCTGATGTGCCCGAGCTGTAGTGGATGATCCTCGATCGAAAAGTGCGGTCTTCACCGGACTCTCCCGCCGGGCGTCGCTTGCGCGTCGCCATGGGCACGTGGGTCGCAATTGAAGCGACCCACGAGTCGCCGTCCGCTCTCCTCCCGGCCATCGACGCTGCGTTCGCCGCCGTGCTGGAGGTAGAGCGGTTGATGCACCCGTGGCGCCCTGGCAGCGATGTGGCCAGGATCAATGCGGGGCGGATCCGAGTGCCGATTGAATTGCACCCCAGCACCTGGGAGCTGCTCGCTCTCGCGCAAAGGATCAGTGAAGGCTCTGACGGCGTTTTTGATCCCTGCTTACCGAATCAACCGGGCTGTATGTCAGATGTCGAGCTGACGGCGGTTCGCCAGATCGTCTGTCACGCACCGGTCGCGATCGATCTGGGCGGAATTGCCAAAGGCTACGCGGTCGATCGAGCCGTCGCTGTCCTGCGCGCACATGGATGTCATGCGGGACTCGTGAACGCGGGTGGCGACGTGCGTGTCTGCGGATCGCAGAGCCAGCGGATCACGCTCCGACTCGGCACACCAGCGGGAGTGGGCTCAATCGACTTGTGGGATGAATCCCTCGCCGCCGCCGAAGCCAATGCAAAGGAGCGCCCACCCGAACACCAGGGCTATTACGACCGACGCACAGGAGGACGTCCGCGATTTACGAGCGCAGCCGTCATCGCGCCGGAAGCCGCGATCGCAGATGCCCTGGTGAAGTGCGCCCTGCTCTGCGACGCGGAGCCGGGAGAGCGTGTGCTGCGGGCGTTCGGGGCGCGCCTGATCAGCAGATCACAGGCGCCCATCTAGACGCATTCGCTGGAGGTAGAATCGGCGAGAGGTAAATCGCACCGATGACGAATATCAGGTTAGTCGACGTTTCGATCCGGGACGGCAACCAGAGTCTGTGGGGCGCCACCGGGCTCAATACCGCGCAAACATTGCAGATTGCGCCCGTGCTGGACCGGGTGGGTCTGCAGGCGATCGACTTCACTTCGAGCACCCACATGGGTATCGCGGTGCGCACCCACAAGGAAAACCCGTGGGATCTGATCCGGGGCATGCGGGCCGCGGCACCGCACACTCCGCTGCAGTTCATCACGACCGGTTTCCGCTTCATTTCCTGGGAAACCTCGGACCCGGAGTTCATGCGGCTCGCGTACCGCACTCTTGTCGCCAATGGCATCGGGCGCTTCGCCCTGATCGATCCGATGCACGATGAGCAGGCACTGCTCGCCGGTGCGCGCATGATTCGCGCAGAAGGGGGCGAGGTGCTGGCCGGGCTCACGTACACGATCAGCTCGGTGCACGACGATGCCTTCTACGCCCGCCTGGCCGGCGCGCTTGCGGCCTCGCCCGACGTAGCGCGGCTGTATATCAAGGACCCGACCGGTCTGCTGACGCCGGAGCGCGCACGCACGCTCATCCCGGCGGTGCGCGCGCGGCTCGGCGGCAAGCCCCTGGAGCTGCACTCTCATTGCACCATCGGGCTCGCGCCGCTCACGTACATGACGGCCGCGGAGCTCGGCATTGACGTGCTGCACGTGGCCAGCGGTCCTCTGGCGAATGGCACTTCTCTTCCCGGTGCGCAGCGCACCGTCGCCAACCTGCGCGAGCTCGGGCACGAGGTCGATGTCAACGAGGCGGCGTTGAATCGTGTCGCGGAGTACTTCGCAAGTCTCGCTAACGCCGAAGGTCTGCCCGCCGGGACGCCGCAGGAGTACGACGCAGCGTTCCTGCGCCATCAGCTGCCCGGCGGCGCCATCACCACGACGATCCGCCAGCTCGAGGAGTTGAAGTTGAGCGATCGCCTGCCTGCGGCCATCGAAGAGACGATCCGCGTCCGCGCCGAGCTCGGCTACCCGATCATGGTGACGCCCTTCCCGCAGATCGTGTGCACGCAGGCGGTTTTCAACGTGATCGGCGCTGAGCGCTACGGCACCGTCCCCGATCAGGTGATCCGCTACGTGCTCGGCCGCTTCGGCCGGCCCACGGCCCCCGTCGATCCCGACATCAAGGATCGCATCCTTGACCGGCCACGCGCCCGCGAGCTGGCGGCCGAACCCCCGCCACCGACACTGGCGGAGCTGCGGCGCCGCTTTGGCACGGCGCTGAGCGACGAAGAGTTCCTGCTGCGCGCGGTCATGCCTGCCCAGCAGGTCGATGCCATGCTCGCGGCGCAGCCCGCTACGCGGCGCTACCAGCCAGACACGCGCCCGATCCTCGAACTGATCCGCGAGCTGAGCCGCCGCGAGAACACTTCGGAACTCGTAGTCTCGAAGCCCGGCTTCCGGCTCGAATTGCGCCGGCGCGTCTGACGTGGCTGCTCGCACCGATGTGCAGGCACGCTTGCGGGCGGCGCGGGCATTCCTGTTCGACCTCGACGGCACGCTGGTACTCGGCGATCGCAGCAACCGTTCGATACGCCCACTGCCCGGGGCGCTGGCGCTGCTCGAACGCCTGCGCAGCCGCCAGGTGCCGTACGCGATTCTCACCAATGGCACGGTCCGTACTCCGCTGGAGTACGTGCATGAGCTGCACGGCGCAGGAATACGGGTCGAAGAACCGCTGACGCTCACGCCCAGCAGCGTGGCGGCGGAATTCTTCAAGCGACGCGGCTTCAAGCGTGTGCGCGTGCTCGGCGTCGAAGGCGTATGGCAACCACTCGAGGCCGCGGGAATTGAAGTGATGCGCGGCAGCGGGCCCGAGTCCGTTGATGCGGTCTTCGTCGGCTGGTATCGCGAATTCAAGATGGATGAAATCGAAGCCGCCTGCAACGCAGTCGCCGCCGGCGCGCGACTGTTCACCGGCTCGCTCGCACCTTACTTCGCAAGCGCACAGGGCAAGGTGCTCTCCTCCTCGCGCGTGATCTGCGCTGCGATCACGAGCGTTACGGGCAAGCGTGCGACGGTGCTCGGCAAGCCGGCTGCCGAAGCGGTGCTCTGCGCCTGCCGGCGCCTGGGCACTGACCCCAATCACCTCGTGGTGGTGGGTGATGATCCAGCGCTCGAGGTCTTCATGGCCCGCCGCGTGGGCGCACTGGGCATCGTCGTTCGCACCGGCGTCTGGGGACAAGGTGAGGTAGCGCGACTGCCCGCGGCGCATCGCCCGCACCTCGCATTGCGCGATGTCGCGGAGCTCCTGGAGCTTCTCGACGGTTTCGAATCACCGAAGCCATCGTAAAGAAAGCTGCCAAATGAGATCACGAGGCGCTGCCGTCTGCCTGCAAGGCGCAACTGTGCAGCGCGCGGTACATCAGGAAAGAGCTCTGCGCTCGCCGGCTACCAGATCCTCACGCGCTCTTGCGGCTTCAGGTACAGCTTGTCACCCGGTTTGACGTCGAAAGCCCGGTACCACACGTCCATGTTGCGCACGGTGCCGTTGACGCGAAACCTCGATGGACTGTGCACGTCCGAGAGCACCAGCTCGCGCAGGGAATCGTCGCGGTACTTCTCGCGCCACACCTGCGCCCAGCCGAGGAAGAAGCGCTGATCGCCAGTGAACCCGTCGATGACGGGCGCCTTCTGGCCATGCAGCGAGATCTGGTACGCCTGGTGCGCAATATTCAGGCCGCCGAGATCACCGATGTTCTCTCCGATCGTGTTCTCGCCTTTCACGTTGAGTCCCGGCAAGGCCTCGAAGCCGGAGTACTGCTGGATCAGTCGCTTGGCCCGCGCCGTGAAGGCAGCGTCATCCTTTTCGTTCCACCAGTCCGTGAGCGAGCCGTCGGGACCGAACTTGCGTCCCTGGTCGTCGAAACCGTGGCCAATCTCGTGGCCGATGCCGGCGCCGATCGCGCCGTAGTTGACCGCGGGGTCCGCGTTCGGATCGAAGAACGGCGGCTGCAGGATCGCCGCCGGGAACACGATCTCGTTGTTGAGGGGGTTGTAGTAGGCGTTGACGTCCTGCGGCAGCATGCCCCACTCGGTGCGATCGACGGGCTTGTCGAGCCGGTCGACCTGGTAGTCCCAGGCCCAGAGTTGCGCACGCTGCACGTTGCCGATGAGATCGCCGCGTCTCACCTCGAGCTTTGAGTAATCCTTCCACCTGTCGGGATAGCCGATCTTGGTGACGAAGGTTGCGAGCTTTGCCTCGGCCCGCTTCTTGGTCTCGGGCGTCATCCAGTCGAGCGCCTCGATCCGCACGCGCAATGCGGCGAGCAGATTGTTGACCAGTGCCTGCATCTTCGCTTTGGAGTCGGCCGTGAAGTACCTCTGGACGTAGACCTGGGCCACCTGCTCGCCCAACGAGTCATTGACCTGGTCGACACCGCGCTTCCAACGGTCGCGTTTCCTGGGCTGCCCGCGCAGCGTCTGGCCGTAGAAGGCGAAGACCGTATCGTCGAAACGCACCGGCAGATAACGGGCATGATCGGTCAGGTAGTGAGCCGTCAGGTATGCCTTCAGCGTGTCCAGATCGGTGGCGCCGACGAGCTTGGCGATTTCCTGCACGGCCGTGATCTCACCGACCACGAGCTTCTCGCGCGTGCCGAGGCGCCCGGGCTCGAAGAACACCGTCCAGTCGAAACCGGGCGCCTGCTCCAGCAGTTCCTTGCGGCTGCGGGGGTTGTAGGTCGCCTCAACGTCGCGCTGTTTCTCGATCGGCCACTGGGCCTGCGCGATCGCGGTTTCGAATGCCATGATCGCCTGCGCGTGCTTGGTGGCGTCCGCATCGTTCACCAGCGTCAGCATCTGGCCGAGGAAGGTCACATATTTCTCGCGGATCTCCTTCAGCCTCGGGTCATCCTTGATGTAGTAGTCGCGATCGGGAAGTCCCAGGCCGCTCTGGTTGATCACGACGCTGTAGGCGTTCGGGTCTTTGAGATCCGGAATGAAGCTGACGGCGAAAGTCGACTGGAAGCCCTGCGAGCCGAACAGGGCAGCGATTTCTGCGAGCGAGCGGGCATTGCGGATGCGATCGAGGTCCGGCTGCACAGGTGCCAGCCCGGCAGCCTCGATGGCGGCGACGTCCATGAAGCTCGCGTAGAAATCGCCGATCTTCTGTTCCGGGGTTCCCGCCGCGGACTGCTTCGCGGCTGCCTCCTCAATGATCCCGCGCACCCGGTTGCGCGTGAGCTCATCCAGCACCACGAAGCTACCGTAGCTGCTGCGGTCCTCTGGAATCGCGAAGCTGTCGTACCACTGGCCATTGGCGAAGCTGAAGAAGTCATCGCCGGGCTTGACCCCGGCCTTGCGCGCGGTGAGATCGACGCCGAAGTCGCCGATAGCGGGTTTCGGTGTGGCTGTCGGAGCGTTGTCCGGCGCGGCGGCCGCTTGTCCGGACGACGACCACGCACCAGTGACGGTGCCGAAAGCCAGGGACAGTGTGAACATCAGCAATCTGCGAGTCATGGCATCACGCCCCCTGCGAAAAGAAGCCACATCCTACGTGAATGCAAGGTGCTCCTCCTCTTCACGGGATCGGTCACGCGCTGGCAGCCGGTCGGCACAATTTGGCTGGCGTTCGGCCCTGCCATGAAGCAGGTGCGCTGATCAGGGCCGCTGGGACTGCAACGTTACTGTTGAAGCGCCCGCAGCAGTTCCTCGCCGAAATAGCCGGCCGGAATGGTGCCCTGCTTCATGAACTCAACATGAAACTGACGCGCGGAGAACTTGTCGCCCAGCTGTTCCTTCGCACGCGCACGCAGAGCGAGTATCTGATCCTTGCCCAGACGATACGTAATCGCCTGTGTCGGCCAACGTGAGTACCGCCCGATTGCGCGTCGGGCACTGTCGCAGCTCGCCCGCTTGGCAGCGAGCTTGAGTGCCTTGGCATCTGTGCACGACCCCGGCAGGAAATCGACAACCTCTGAGAACAGCGTCACCGCGTCCTCGAACTGCATGCGTCCGGTGTGAATGCCGGTATCGATTCGCACTCGCAGGTCGCGATATAGCTTGCCGCGCAACTGGTAGAGCCGTTCCTCCGGCGAATAGAAGCCGTTGAACGCACCCGTCTGTGGCTCGGCGAGGAGAGCCTCGGAATACAGAGCCCATCCCTCCGAGGACATCGAGTCTTCCCACATCGACGAGGAGTCTTCGACCGCGCCGGGCGTGAGCCAGCGCACGGGCGAGATCTGCTGCGCATACTCGGTCATCACCTTGTAATTCCAGTCGTGGCCGGGAAAGCCTTCGTGCGCGGCAAGGTCCGCCAGCGCCGCGAAGTTGTGCTCCTCGCGCAGCTGCGCCAGATCATTGCCAGTGGGTGTGACGTAGAACCGCCCCACGCCAGTCTTCTTGAAGGGCGGCGCAGGGTAGTAAGCTGCACCGTCGAGCCCCGCACGCAGCGGCGGCGGCGTGACGGTCACGTCGAGCCGATAGTCCTGCGGCACTTCGAACAAGCCGGTCTTGCGCGCATAGTCAACGAGGCGTACGCCGGTCTTGCGGTACGCCTCGACCATCTCATCGTCGCTGCGCGGTGCATCCTGGCTCAGGCGATCGAACACGTTGCGCACCAGCTCCGGCCCCGCCGGCGCCGGCCATTTGTGCGCGCTGGCGATTTCCCCGGCGAGCGTGATCATCGCCGCACGCGACTGCTCGACGATTGGCCAAGCCTCATCGAAAAGCTGCGCCGCGCTCTTGTCCATGCGCAGGTTGTTGCGTAGCGCCCAGTCGTACTCGGTCGCGCCGAACGCGAAGTTGTCGGTGCGATACGTGGCCTTGAGCGCGCTGACGTCGTTGCCCGCGGCATTCTCGAAGAAGGCACCGGCCACGAAGTCGTGCAGGTGTCTGTAGGCAGCCGCAGCCTCCGCGCCCTTCGTCTGCAGCTCCTTCACCAGCCGCTCGCGGCTCGCACTCGAGATGTTTGCAGCCGCGAGATCGGGAAGCGTCTTCGCGAAGTATTCCGCATCGGCCAGCGTGCCCTGGAGGCCGAACTGCAGCAGCACGCGCCAGTCGGGCGTGTTGCTGGAAGCGATGCCGGCATCGAGCTGCTTCTCCGCACTGGCCAGGTAGCTCGCCACTGCGCTGGTGCGCGCAATCACGCGCTCCCATTCGGCATCAGACCCGTAGGTCGAGGCGCCGGTCGAGGTCATGCCCTGGATCTGGAAGTCGACACCGCGGAAAGGCTCATCGACAAAGCTGTCCAGGGCGCGTTCCTGGTGACGCAGCACCTGGTGCTGGTGCAGGAGGAACTCGATCTGCGCCACTGCGACGTCGCGATCGATCTGGCGCCGCGCGGACAGGCTGGCGCGATCGAGCGCCTGGAAACGGCTCTTGAACTGCGCGAGCTTCGCATCCTCCTGCTGCAGCGACGGCGCTGAATAATCCCGCAGCTTGCCGTCGACTTCCGCGAGCGCTGGGTCGAACGCCGACCCGCCGAGGTAGGTCGCGACGACCGGAAATTGCGCCATGCTGAAGATCACGTACTCGCGTTCGAGAGATGCGAACTGACCGTCCGCGTTTGCAGGCACACTTGCCGGCGCCGGCTGCCGGCTGCAGGCCGGCAACACGAGCACACCAAGAACCAGGATGAGCGCGCTGAATCGGAACACGGGAACCCCCTGCAAGGTCGACTGGGCGCGCACCATACCAGCGCGCGGGCGCTGAAGAAACTTGCAAGGCTGTTCAGGATCGAACATAAGGGCGCGCAGGCATCCCGATCGAGGCTAGTCGAGCGACGCATGGCGGAACTGAGTGACTGGGCTTTCCCGGAGGAAGTTCGACCGCGGCCGGAGCTGCTGCAGTTCGATCTGCTGGCGGCGCTGGGTTCAGTCGCACTGCTGCGCGCAAAGATTCCCGAGGACGCTTTCACTGCCTCGATCCTTGGGACGGAACGCGTGGGCAATGCCGTCGCCATCGGTGCGGATGGCCTGCTCCTCACGATCGGCTATCTCATCACGGAAGCGGATACTCTCTGGCTTACCGCCGGCGATGGCACCGTCGTGCCGGGGCATCCCCTCGCATTTGACTACGCGACCGGTTTCGGGCTGGTGCTGCCGCTGGGCCGACTGAATCTGAAGCCCCTGGTGCGCGGCTCGGCCGCGACCGTTAGCGTCGGATCGAGAGTCATCGTGCTCAGCCACGGCGGCCTCGGACACGCGCTCGAGGCTCGGGTCATCGCCAAGCGCGAATTCGCCGGCTACTGGGAGTACGTGCTGGACGAAGCGCTATTCACCGCGCCGGCACATCCGCATTGGTCGGGCGCCGCCCTCCTCGATGAGGCCGGGAGGCTCCTGGGCATCGGCTCGCTCCTGGTGCAGGAGACGCAGTCGAGCGAGCGCATCGATGCCAACATGTTCGTGCCCATCGATCTGCTTGAGCCCATCCTCGAGCAGATGTCGGCGACGGGCCGACCGGCGCAGGCGCCGCGTCCTTGGCTCGGCATGTACACGATGGAAATGCAGGGACACCTGGTCGTCAGCGGCCTGGCCGAACAGGGGCCCGCCGCTCGGGCCGGAGTACGGCTGGGCGACCGGGTACTACAGGTCGCGGGGCAGCCCGTATCGGGCCTGGCCGAGCTGTTCCGCAGCATCTGGCGTCTTGGCCCGGTGGGCACCGATGTGCCGCTGACACTCGCGCGCGGGCGATCCCAGCCTCTCGTGAAGGTTCGCTCAGCCGACCGGAACGAATACCTCAGGAAGCCACAGCAACACTAGTGGCCGCGTGGCGCGGGCTCCATCCATCCACGGGGGCGCCCTCGGCCAGGGCCAAGGCGCGCACCTCGCGCGGACCCAGGCCGTGATAGCGCCGCAGGCGGCGAATCAGCGTGCTGCGATCATCGAATCCGACCCGTTCGGCAATGTCCGCTACCGCCAGATCCGTCGACTGCAGCAGCCTCACCGCCGCCTCGGTGCGGCGACGTTGCAGATACTCGTACGGGCTCTGGCTATGCACGGCCTTGAACTCGCGCAGCATGTGGAACATCGACCAGCGCGCCGCGTCCGCAAGCTCCCGCAGCGTGAGCGGCTGCTCGTAGGCGGAATGGATCAGGTCGGTCACCCGTGCCACGCGCTGGAACATCTCGCGTCGCGTGCGCTCGCGCGCGCGCGTGAGCGAGGCGACCCGCGTGCCGGTATCGGCCTCATTTCGCAACACGCGCTCCAGCAGCAGCGCAACATGCTCCTCGTACCACAGAGGCTCGTCGATGCCGTGTTCAAGGTGATGGGCGATGAAGCGCATCACCGAGGCGATGGCCCGCTGGCGGGGACGGATATGCTCGAAGAAAAGCGGGCGCTCGGTCCCGCTGTCCGTAGCTCGCCCCAGGATCATGTCCGCATTCCTGCCTAGCGACCCGAACGCCTGCTCCACCATCTGCGCGCTGAAGTAAATCGCAACGGCCCGCCCAGCGGAGCCGCGGCGAAATGCGCCGCTGACCGCATGGCCTGCATTCAGCACCAGGAACACCTCGTCATCGAGTGTGACCGAACGCTGCTCTACCGTGAGCGCGTAGCGGCCCTGCCAGGCAGCGTGAATCGAAGGCACGCGTGCATCGACCTCGTAGCCTCTGCGGCCGGCCGCAATCCAGTGCACCTCGGTGTCCCGGGTCTGGCACTTTGGCGGCGCGCTGCCATTCAGCGCACCCGCATACTGGAATCTACGGATCGTCAGGCTCACGTATTTAGCGCTCCGCGATACATGCAATCGCTGCAACGGCGTTGCGTCGATGTCACAGGCGGATACGCTAAGCGCGAATCTGCGTGCAGAAAATGAAATTGCGTTGAGTCGGCAGCCTCATGCCGTGGGCGGCCGAGTGACGCTGCGAAACGACTGAAAAATGCGCCGAACTACTGGTGCGACAAACCGCCCGGCGGCTATGCGCGCCCCGGTTCGGCGTCGTGTTTGCCGAGGCGCAACGCGCGCACCACGTGGGCGAGATAGCGCTTGCTGATCGGTATTTCGCGTCCGCCGGACATAACGGCAACGGCGCGCCCCGAGTCCTGCCGGCGGATCGCGGCAACGAGATCGTGGCGCACGATTTCGGAGCGGTGCACGCGAATGAACAAGCGCGGATCGAGTTGCTCGGCCAGCTCGCCCAACTTCGCGCGCAGTAGCCGCACGCGCTGACCCACGTGCAGGCGCACGTAATCGCCGTCAGCCTCGATACGCTCGACCTGGCTCACCGGCACGCGCACGCGTGCGTCACCCTCACGCACCCAGAGCTCACTCTCGTAGCGCCGATCCTGCTGTGCACGGCGACCCTGGCGCAGCGCATTGACGAGCGATCTGAGCTCGGCGACATGGGCGCGCGCATCACGCAGCTCCAGCCGCACGCGAGCGCGGTCCAGCGCGGCCTTGAGCCGCTCCTGCTCCACCGGCTTGAGCAGGTAGTCGACACCGCCGGTGGCGAAGGCCTGGACCGCAAAATGGTCGAAGGCCGTGACGAACACGACTTCGGGCACTTCACCATCGCGCAGCGCTTCGATGACCTCGAAACCGTTGAGCTCGGGCATCTCAATGTCGAGCAGCACGACGTCGGGCGCAACTGAGCGAATCAGCTCCACGCCGCGGCGTCCGTCGCGCGCTTTGCCGACCAGCTCGACGTTGTCAAGATTGCGCAGGCACCATTCCAGGCGCTGCAGCGCCAACGGCTCGTCGTCGATTGCCACGACCCGCAGGTTCATGCCGCCATCTCCAGGGGTAAGCGCAGTTCCACCGTGAAATTCCCCAGGCCTTCGGTCACAGCGAGCACCCCCGCGTTACCGTAGAAGGTCGCCAGGCGCCGCCCCACGTTGATCAGTCCCACGCGCGGGCGCGTATCGAACCTCGGCGCAGGATGTGCCGGCGCATCGTTCTCCACCGCCAGCACGAGCGTCTGAGCCGAGCGTGTGGCCCGCACACGGATGGCCACAGCGTCCGCCATGCGCGCCACGCCATGTTTCACAGCGTTTTCGATCAAGGGCTGCAGGATCAGGTGCGGAACGAGCGCCCGGTCGAGTCCGTCCGCGATCGCGGTGGTGAAGCGTACGCGATCGCCGAAGCGGGTGAGCTCGATGTCGAGGTATTCGGCCTGCACGCGGATCTCTTCGCCGAGTGTCACCTTGGCTGCGGCTTCGCGGTTCAGCGCATTACGGAAGAAGCGGGCGAGCTTTGCGATGACCTGATCGGCTGTCTGCAATTGACCGGTCACCACCAGGGCCGACACCGCGTTGAGCGTGTTAAAGAGGAAATGGGGATTGATCTGGTAGCGCAGCATCTGCAGCTCAGCCTGGTGCGCGAGCGCGCGGGCTTCCAGGAGGCTGCGTTCGTGCTCGCGCAGGCGCGCCGCGTAGAGAATGGCCGCGCAGAAGCCCGACCACATCAGGAACAGCACCAGGTTGTAGAGCGACTGCAGGGCGATGTTGACCAGTGCACCGTATGGCGCAGTGTGGCCCAGAAGATCGAACCAGACGATATGGCCCAGCGTCGCGTACGTGACGGCGATCGGGACGCAGACCAGCGCCATCGCCAGTACCTTGTAGCGTAGCCCCCACGCCAGACTGCGGCGGAGGGCCCACCCGAGCGGCAGGCACAGCGTGAACCCGAGCGCGCTGAAGAGCGCGCGCCAGGAAATCGAGGCGAAGTCGGTGTACTGGTTGACGAGGGCGGTCTGCAGCGTGTGCATTGCAAACATCGCCGTCCAGAACAAGGCGCTGAAGGCAGGAATGTGCATCGAGCCCGGCGGCCACACGGGCCCTGGCACAGCGTCGGCACCGGCACTGGATAGCGACGAGGCGTCGCGGATGCTTGCCGCCTCCCTCAGCGGCAGACGCGTAACGGCTGTTGCCTGGCTCATGTGCATCATCGTTAGCAGTTTAGCGCCCATCCCTTGGTCGCGGCTCATTGTGCGTTCAGCGGGACGAAGTGCGATCCGGATAGCGTGTTGCTGCGACGAGTCGCCATAAAAACGCGACGAACGGGCTTGAGACTGAGACGAATGGGACCGGCTCGTCCCAGATGGTGGCGTTATGGGTGTGTTCGCCGCCACCATTCCGCCATCGTAGGGAACACCGACCTGGACCAGGGAATGCCGGGCGCGCATCCGCAGCCGGGCTGCACCCGTGCGAACGCGGTTGACAGAGCAGTCGCTCGCGCTAACACTCGTGTCGGCGGCGGCACAGGCGCGTGCAACGGAGTAACGGCGATGGCCGACAAGATCACGGTTCACGATCCACGCGGTTTCCCACCGAAGGTCACCGGCAAACGGCTCGCGAATCGGCTCGAGCGCCTCGACGGCAAGGTCGTCTATCTGATCGACTGCCTGTTCGAAAACTCGGACAACTTCATGGTGCAGCTCGGGCAGTGGTTCGCCGAGCACATGCCGGCCGTGAGCACACGCATCATCAAGCCACGCCAGTGCTGGATCGACGACCCGGACATGCGGGCCACGATCGCCGCTCAGGGCAACGCCGCCATCATCGGCGTCGGTCTCTGAAGCACTTGCTGCCCCACGGTCGTGGGGTTTGCTCTGGCACTGGAGCGGTCCGGGATACCCACCGTTCCAGTCAGCACCCACGTGTTCGCGCGTCTCGCGAAGGCGACGGCGCTCGCCGAGGGCATGCCGACGGCGCGCAATGTCTTCGTTCCCCAACCGGTCGTCGGCCGTTCACCTGCCGAGCTGCGAGCGTATATCGAGGGCATCGACCCGGTATCGAAGCGCCCCTTCATGCAGGGCGTAATCGAGGGATTGACTCGACCGCTCGGCGCGGAGGACCTCAAGGACGCGAGCTTCGAGCGCAAGTTCCCGCGGCTGCTCGAGCCGGATACGGAAGACAATCTGCAGGAGCTGTTTATACGCAACAGCTGGACCGACTTTCTGCCGATCATCCTGCCGACGGAGGAGCGCGTAGAGCGAATGCTGAAGGGCACAAAGCATGCGCGTGACAAGATCGTCGGCCGGCTGCAGCCGACGGCGTATCGCGAGCACTGGGAGTTCGATGTCGAGAAGGTCGCGGTGAATGCCGTCATGGCCGGCGCGCGGCCCGAGTACCTGCCGGTCATCCTGGCGATGGCCGCGAGCGGCATCTCCGCGCGTTCGAGCAGCACGAATTCCTTTGCCACGATTTCGCTGGTCAACGGCCCGATCCGCAACGAGATCGGCATGAACTCCGGCATCGGCGCGCTGGGGCCATACAACCACGCCAACGCGACGCTTGGCCGCGCTTACGGCCTGCTCAGCCAGAATCTGCAGGGCGGATCGGTACCGGGCGACACGTACCTCGGCACGTTCGGCAATTTCCTGAACTACTCGGCCTGCTTTGCCGAGGCCGAGGAACGCAGTCCCTGGGCGCCCTTCCACGTCGATGAGGGCTTTCGCGCGAACGAAAGCACGGTCAGCATCTTCTTCGGCGGCTGGTACACGCAATCCGGCTATGGACCGCGCGCGACGTGGAAAGAGAAGTTCATCCGCTGCCTGACGGCGGATCACTTCAGCCCGCCGCTGATCGTGATGGACCCGATCGCTGCACGCGGCTTCGTCGACCTGGGCTTTACCAAGCGCTCGCTGATCGAATGGTGTGCCGAGAACGCGAAGCTGTCGGCGCGCGATTACTGGGACGACCAGTGGGTTAGCACTCTCCATCGTCCGCTCGCCGTCGCCGGCATCGAGCCGTATGCGAGCAGACTCAAGGCAGCGCCGGACCAGATGGTCAATCTGTTCACGGCGGACGACATCAAGATCGTCGTCACAGGCGGAGAGACGCAGGGCGCATTCAAGATGTTTGCGGGGCGCCTGCAGAAGCCTTCACCGGGAAACTTTCTAGGGGGCAATCCAATCAACATCATCGACGAGTGGCGCTGACGGTCAGCGGTGAGACTCAGCGTAGCTCCCGTGTGAAGAGTGTCTTTCCCCGCACCACGCACCAGCTCGCCAGCGCAAGCACCGGATCAGTCGTGTTTCGCGCCTTCAGCCTGCAGCAGCGCCTTGGCCTGCTGATTGAGATAGGCGCGGATGCCCTCGGCTTCTTCGGGCTTGAGATAGTCGGCGAAGCCCGCCATTCCAGTCGGCGAGAGCACGCCGTCGATCACGACCTTCTGCCACGCGTCCTTCTGCGTGAGCAACCTCGAGCGCCGCAGGTCGGGATTGACCGGCCCGCCATGGCAGATGGTGCAATACATGAAGTAGAACTTGTTGCCCGTTGCGATCTGCGCCGGTGTGAAGCTCTCGCTGCTGGGGCTCGGCTTGTCGAGCGGGACCGGCGTATAGGGCGGTAGCTGCGCCTTGCCGCCGAGCTTGAACGCGACGACGAGACCGTTGGGCATCTTGCGCTTCTCGAAGTCCGACGCGCTCGCCATGCCCATCGAGCCGCCATAGCCCGCCATCACCGCGACATATTGCTCGCCATTGATCCGATACGTGATCGGCCCGGCCAGCACGCCGCGATGCGTCTGGAAGGACCAGAGCCGGGCACCTTTGTCGGCGCTGTAGGCCTCGAACTCACCATGCGCCGTGCCCTCGAAGACAAGATTGCCCGCCGTCGCCAGCGTGCCGCCGTTCCACGGCCAGTCGCGCTGCACTTCCCAGCGCGCCTTCTGCGCGACCGGGTCCCACGCCACCAGCTTGCCGCGGATCATTGCGTGCAAGGCCGCACGCCGCGCGGCCATGTCCGCCGGCAATCCCGGCAACGGCGGCGGATCGAGGAAGGACACACCCGTGTTCCAGCGGCCGGGATGAATCTCGAAGGGCCTGGCATCCCCGTAGATGAGCGGATACTCCATCGCCGGGATGTAAACGAGGCCGGTCCTGGGCGAATAGCTCATCGGCATCCAGGCATGCGCGCCGATGCCCGAGGGCACGACCAGCGCCGGCCCCTCGGTGTAGCGCACGTTCGGCTTCTCGACCGGGCGGCCCGTGGCGAGGTCGATCCGCTCCGCCCAGTTCTGCGGCGCGTACGGCTGTGCCGAAATCAACTTCCCGTTGGTGCGGTCGATCACATAGAAGAAGGCGTTCTTGGGCGCCTGCATCAGCACCTTGCGCGGCCGGCCGTCAATGCTGAGATTGGCCAGCGTGATCTGTTGGTTGGCGGTGAAGTCCCAAGTCTCGCCGGGATTGAGCTGGTAGTGCCATTTGTATTTGCCGGTGTCCGGATCGACCGCGACGATCGAGGCGAGGAAGAGGTTGTCTCCCTTCCCTTCCGAGCGGTACTTCTGATTCCAGGGCGAACCATTGCCCACGCCGATGAGCAGCTGGTTGAGCTCCTGGTCATAGACCACCGAATCCCAGACCGTGCCGCCGCCGCCCAGCTTCCAGTACTCGTTGCCGAACCACGTGGGCCGGGCGATTTTTTCGATCGCATCGTCCGAGGCGGCGCCATCGGGCCCATCGGCCGGGTTGCCCGGCACGGTGTAGAAGCGCCACACGAGCTTGCCCGTCTCGGTGTCGTAAGCGGACAAGTAGCCGCGCACGCCCAGCTCCGCGCCGCTGTTGCCGATGAAAACCTTGTCGCGCACCACGCGCGGCGCCATGGTGATGGTGTAGGACTTGCGCTGGTCGACCGTGACGACCTCCCAGACCTTGGCGCCGGTCCGGGCATCGAGCGCGATCAGCCGCCCATCGATGGTGCCGACATAGACACGGCCCTTCCACACTGCGACGCCGCGGTTCACGACATCGCAGCAGGCATGCGCGCCCTTGGAGCCTTCGTTGTGTGGATCGAACTGCCAGAGCAACTTGCCCGTGGCCGCGTCGAGCGCGAGCACCTTGGACCAGGCCGTGCTGGTGTACATGATCCCGTCGACAACGATCGGGGTCGCTTCCTGCCCACGCGCCGTGTCCAGCTCCACCGCCCAGGCTAGCCCGAGCTGGCCGATGTTGCCGTCATTGACCTGCACGAGCTCCGAAAAGCGTTGCTCGGCATACGTCCGGCCATAGGTGAGCCAGTTGTCCGCGTCGCTGGCTGCCGCGTTGAGCCGGGCCTGATCGATGCGCGCCGTGCCCCCGTTGTCCGCACCGCTCCCGCTGCTGGCCATCGCCAGCAAGGCGGCCGTCGCCAGTAGGCCTCCGAGTCGCGTCACCATGCACCGCTCTCCCTACCCGCTGCCCAGCGGATCCGCCTTGCTGCAAATGCGCAGCACAGAGACCGACGTCTGATCAGAACTTCACCGTCGCTCCGAGCGCTCGAAACGAATGGCAGAGCGACCTTTTTTTTGACTTATACGCCTTAATTCACCCCGGTCTCCACTGCCCGCGAAGTTAGACTCGGCTAATTCGGAAGCGTGCGATCGGGCACCGGCATGAAGATTGTGTCAATCGGT